>NZ_JQGC01000020.1 GCF_000743575.1 Devosia riboflavina
CTAATCCAAGACCCAAACTGCGCCAAATGATCTGACGACGGACACGTTGTTGTCTTCCGGTAGGCGTATGACCGGTACCACCTCCCCTTTGGCGCCGACCATGTCCACCTGGAAGGACACGGCGGCTTGGTGGTCGAGCCCATCTACTGCGCGCAGTCTGGTTGACACATATGGCCGGGGATCGGTTACACCGGGATAGCCTATGCCCTGCACTTCAGTGAAGGCTGCCTTGAAACTTTCAGTCAGACGCGCGTCGAAGGCGTCCTGCGCCTGTTCGATAGCTTGTAGCGCGCCCAGGTCTTCGGCATCCGGACTGTCGGTCGGGTCAAGATGCTTATTATAATAAGCCCGCAGCTGATCGGAAAGTCTATGGCCGGCCGAGCGTGTTGTACGGATATCGTCGGGATCCGCGGCATTGGCTTCACCAAAACCGCGTTGGGCGTTGATCTCATCGACGCGTATCAACCCTGACAACGGGTCGCCGTCCAAGGGGAACGAGTCGTCGGGAAGTGCCTGTGGTCGAGCCCTGGAACTCGCCGGTTCAACCAGTCGGTCGGGATCTAGTGGATAGGCCCGGAGCCGAAAATGCTGATCCAGGCGTCGCGCCAGATAGTCCATTAGGTTAGCAGGCCAAAGCGTCAGCTTGGTTTCACCGCCTGCAGGATTTTTTGCTCCTGCGACGGCCTTCTTCATAGTCTCTGTCGCAGCGATCGCGTCCAGGAATTCCTTGTATAGCAACTGAGCGTCAACCGGCTCGAGACGTAGCCGAATGCCAAGCAGACCCCCTGCCCAATCAAGGGTGGGCACAAGCTTGCTCACATGGTGGAGCTCCCGGGGGGACACAGTCAGCCAGAGATCGAGAGCCGGCATGAAAGGCGCCCATGAAGCGACCGCAAGGTCAGGTGGTGCGTCTTCGTCTCGACCGGCGACCCAGGCGTTGCCAAGTGCGTTGATCCCGCTCCAGTGGCAGAGTGTTATGTCATGTGTCTCGAACTTGCGGCCGCGAGCAGTCAAAAAACGCCGCATCGCCAGCATGGCGGAAGTCTTTCCGCTGTTGTTCGCACCAACGAAGAGAGTAGTTTCGTCAGCCAGGTCGATCCGAACGGCCAGAAGTTTGCGGAAATTCGACAACTCTATGTGCTTGATGTGCATTGCGCCCCCATGTGACTAGCATTGGTCCATGGTGGGGCCCAAGATCAAGTGCGATACGATACAAACAGTCCAAACAAGGAGCGTCTAGTAACGCGCCACTCCGAAAGCGGACTTGCCGTATGCCGAATTCGCGGATCACACGAACGGCCAGATTACGGCGCAACCCGATCATCGGTGGATTCTCGTAATATGTGGTCTGGAACGTTGGTGTTTGCACAATGTGGATCGGCAGCTTCCGACCCCCTTTCAGACCTTTAACCCCGAGCCCGCCAAACCCGGAAGCGAACGTCAGCGGATTAGTTGGTGGCCGGCCATCGCAATAAGTGCCACACCGGCCATCACCTCCAGGCCTCGGGCAGCATGGGCGGCACTGGTACCATGGCGACCGAGGGATCGAGCAAGCGCCTGGCCACCGAACGAGGCCACCAGAGCGACCGTGGTGAGGACCAACCCGACGCCGGCCAGCATGGCGATGGCGAACACCAGGCCGGCTTCGGGGACGCCCTGGGACATTGCCAGCACCATGACGAAAAGCGTCAATGGGCAGGGGATGAGACCAGCGATAACCGCGAAGCCCAGCCCCTCTCCATGGGCATGAGGTCGTCCAAGAACGGAGCGCAGCACCAACCACAGCCCAATCATGACGAGCAGAATTCGACTTGCCATTTCGAGTAGCGGCGCCTGACCTGCGTTGGTGATGGTGCGCGAGACCAGGAAGCTGGCACCCATGGCGATAACGACGGCGGAGCCAACGTGAACGGCGGTTAGGACAATCGCGATTAGGCTGGCCCGCAAGGCCGGCACTCTGTCGCCAGCCACATAGCTGGCCAGCACCATCTTGTTGTGGCCGGGTGTAAGCCCGTGCGCTGCCCCAAACAGCATGCCCATGGGCAATACCGCAAGTAGGGTCAGCCAGTCGCCCGAGCCTGCAAAAGCCTGGATATGCTCGGCAATGGCCCCGTGGATTGTCGCCTGCAGCGCAACCAGCCAGCCAAAGATATTGGTCACCGCGCCGGCCAGGAGGCGTGTTCGTTGTCGATGATGAAATCATGGGCGTGGACATAACCGGTGCCGGCAGGCCGGGCCTGGGCGATGTGAGCATGACCTGCCGGCAGGTCGGCATGGGTGTGCTCGACGATGACTGGATCATGGGCCGGCCACAGATACAGGGCAGCAAGAAGCCCCGATGCGGCAATGGCGGCCATGACGAGGAAAGTAAGCGGCAATCCAGCGGCAACGCCGAGCCAGCCGGCGAGGGGATAGGTCACCAGCCAGGTTGCATGCGACAGGGCGAATTGAGCCGCGAACAGTGCCGGGCGATCCTCGGGATTGGACGACCTGCGGATCAGGCGACCCGCGGGGGTCTGCGTCACAGAGTAGCCAATGCCGACGACAGCCCACAGGATGAGCAGGCTCGCATAGCCGGCAAGCAGGCTGCCCAGCAGCATGGCCGCGACGAGTATGGCGGCACCGACCAGCATCACCGCTCGGTCCGGAAATCGGTCGAGAAGCGCCGGCAATGCGAATGCCGCCCCCATCGATCCCGCGCCGAAGGCGGCAAGGGCGATAGCTGTCCACTGCTGGTCCAGGCCAAACCCGGCTTGCACCAGTACGACTGTGTTGACGATGACCATGGCGCCCGCTGCCGATACGGCAAAAGTCAGCGCCAGCAGGCCGCGAAGACGAGGGGTCTTGAGATAGATACGCAGCCCGCGGGTGGTGCGGTCATAGATGCCACGGGGGGCAGCGGGCTTGGGGCTGGGCAGCACGACCGAGACCACCAGCAGGGCTGATGCGGCAAAGCCGATGACAGTTCCGGCGAACAGGCTGTTGAAGGAAATCACCGTCAGAAGCGCAGCGGCCAGTAGCGGGCTCACCACGCTTTCGAGGTCATAAGCCAGCCGTGACAGCGAAAGGGCGCGGGTGTAATCCCGCTCATTCGGCAGGACGTCGGGAATGGTAGCCTGGAAGGTTGGCGTGAACGCCGCTGATGCCGACTGAAGCAGGAAGATCAGGATATAGACCTGCCAGATTTCGGTCACGAACGGCAGCATCACCGCCACGCCAGCCCGCACCAGGTCGAGCGTGACCAGCATGGCGCGTCGCGGCAGTCGCTCGGCAAAGGCCGAAGCAATCGGCGCCACACCCACATAGGCGATCATCTTGATGGCCAGGGCTGTGCCCAGCACCGCACCGGCATTGGCGCCGGCCAGGTTGAAGGCGAGCAGTCCGAGCGCGACGGTAGCCAGCCCGGTCCCGATGAGGGCGATGACCTGCGCCAGGAAGAGGTGACGATAGGTGCGATTGCGGAGAACGGCCAGCATCAGGGCCTCCTTAGAGGTATTTCGCGATGTCGCGGAATTCATCGATCCTTGCCCTGTCCGCGTCGGCGAGCGGCCCCACGGCGTCGGCGAGGCAATGGTCGAGGTGATCGTGGATCAGCGTCTTCTTGGCTTGGGCGATCGCCTTTTCCACTGCGTGCAACTGCTGGGCGATGTGGAGGCAGGGCCGCCCTGTCTCAATCATCTCGATCACCGATTTGAGGTGCCCATCGGCACGCTTGAGACGTTTGACAATCTGGAGGTGGGTAGCGTGGAGGTGCGGGTGCGCGTCACTGGTGGTCATGCTTTCTCATATCCCCCAGGGGGGATGCGGCGCAAGTCGTTCCGTGCGTTCGATACTCCCGGCCCGTTGCAGACCGGGAGTGTGTTTGTTGCAGCGGTGGGAGCAGATCAGATGAGCTTCCGTAGCTCCTGGTAGTCGCCCCCGGTGCGGAGGGTCACCACCACGTCCTCGGTGCCGCGATTGCGGAAGAACCAGCCATGGGTGCCGGAGACGGGCGGGACCATTTCTCCGGCGTCGCTCGCCACCCCGCGACCTTCCTCATAGGTCAGCGACTGTCCCTCGCCTTCGCCATGCGCGTCGAAGTTGATTACGCCACCATCGACCACGAACTCATAGGTGGCGACGGCGCCGGCCTGCATGACCAGCTTGTATTCCGTTCCCTCCATGGGCGTCAGCGTGAAGGTCACTTCGTCGCGCCACTGCGGTGCGGCAACTGGCGCCGGAGTTGGGAGGGTTGCCGGTGCTGCGGCCTGCTGCATCGGCACCGGTGCCACTGGAACCGGGGCTGTGGGTACTGGCGCCGTTTCGCTTGCTGCTACCACGGGGGGCAGTTGGGCCGGCTGCAGCTCCAGGACCAAGCTTTCCAGAGCATCGACGCGAGCCGCCAGTTGCTGGGTGTCAGGCGAGGCTGCCAAAGGAGCCGGGCTCGGTATGGCCGTTCCGGCAGCGACGGCTGCGCTTAGGGCTTCATCGGCTGCCGCCTCTTCGGCGAGCTGCATCTTGATCTGACCCATGGTCGTAAGGCCCGTCAGCCGACCGAAACCGGTCGGATCGATGCCGTATTCTGACGGCAGGACCACGGTGACGAGAATGGCCAGCGCACTGGCGCCGGCGATGACCGTCGAGCGAACCAGGCGCCCAGCGCTGGGCAGGTCGGCATTAGCGGGAAAGTCGGTGTTGTACATGTCTGTCGATCCTTAGGGCACGACCACGAGGCCGACGAGCTGATATCCGAACAGCACGAAACCGGCACACAGCATGGCGACGTTTGCAGAATAGGCGAACTTCCAGAACGAGCGCGTGCGGCGCCAGAAGCCCATGACGATTAGAATGGTGGCGAGCGCCAGCAGCTGCCCGATTTCGACCCCAACATTGAAGGCAATGAGGTTGGGCAGAAGGCCATCCTCGGACATGTTGTATTCGAGCACCTTGGTGGCCAGCCCTAGGCCATGGAACAGGCCGAAGATCAGGGTCGCCGCCTTGGTATTGGGTTGGAAGCCGAGCCAACGCTGGAAGGCGCCGATATTGTCGAGCGCCTTATAGACCACCGAGAGCCCGATGATGGCGTCGATGAAATAGGAGCTGATCGCCCAGTTGAAATAGACGCCCAGCACCATGGTGGTAGAGTGCCCGATGGCGAACAGCGACACATAGATGCCGATGTGCTCCATCTTGTAGAGGAAGAAGATGACGCCCAGCAGGAACAGGATGTGGTCGTAACCGGTGATCATATGCTTGGCACCCAGATAGACATAGGGCAGCAGGTTGATGCCGGTGATTTCGGCGATGTAGCCAGCGTCCGAAGTATCGACGCCATGGGCATAGGCGGCGACGCCAAAGGCCAAAAGGGCCGTCAGCGCCAAAAAAGCGGTTGCAAGTGGCCTCAATAGCCAGCTCGCCCGCGAGAGGTCGGGGATCATGATAGAAATCCGTGCATGTGAACGAGAGGGGACTGGCCCCAGGTCAGGTCACGCTGTGGATCTGGGCGGTCGTTCTGGGCTGGATCGGGCCCAGCTTTCGATCCGCACCTCGACGCTGGCGGGCCAGTCAGGCAGCCAGCTGTCGATGGCGAGGATCAGCGCCAGTTGAAGGTGTGGCACATCATGGGCATGGTCGATGGCATCATGGGCATCGCCGCCAACGTCGTCATGGACATGGCCATGCGCATCGACCGCTTCCATGACGGCGCCGATGGCGTGCGAATGCGCGTTGGCTGCAAGCACCGGGGTGGCGAGCAGCGACGCAAAAACCACAGTGATGACAGCCGTAAGCCATGTGAACCGACGTTGATGCATGGCGTTCAGTCTGCCCCGGTCTGGTTAAAGCTTGCTGAAGGCCGGGTGGGGCACCTCATCGCACGGCCAGTGGGAGGTGACGACGGCCTTTCTATGGCAGCAGGCCAACCGCCAGCCCGAGGATACCGAACAGGGCCAGCGTCCACAGCATATCCAGCCTAGTGCGGAACACCAGGATGCCGGCGAGTACGCACAGCGCCAGCGCAATCCAGTCGATTGTGGGCAGTACTGGCAACGCCATGTTGAGCTGGCCCCAGGTGACCCGTTCCACTTCGTTGAACACCACATGCATGCCGAACCATATGGCGAGGTTGAGGATGACCCCGACAACAGCGGCGGTGATGGCCGCCAGCGCGCCCGACACGGCCTTGTTGTTCCGCAGCCGTTCGATATGGGGCGCTCCCAGGAATATCCAGAGGAAGCACGGCACGAAGGTCGCCCAGGTGGTGAGTGCAGCGCCCAGCACGCCGGCCAATAAAGGATCAAGCCAAAGGCTGTCGCGATAGGCGGCAAGGAAACCGACAAAGGTCAGCACAAGCACCAGCGGGCCCGGCGTAGTTTCGGCGAGGGCCAGCCCATCGATCATCTCCCCCGGCTGCAGCCAGCCAAAGGTGACGACCGCCTCCTGCGCTACATAGGCAAGTACGGCGTAGGCGCCGCCGAACGTCACCACTGCCATCTGCGAGAAGAATACGTAGATGCTGGCGAAGCTGGAGCCCCAGCCGAAGACGAGGCCCACCCCGATCCAAGGCAGCACCCACAGACTGCCCCAGACCGCCACCACGCCCACTGCACGGCGCCAGCTCGGGTCCACACCAGGCACGTTTTGATCGATGACCGCCGGTCCGATATCGGACTTCGCCTTGCCGCCATGACTGCCGGCGGCGAACAGGTCTGGCCTTTGCCGGGCGCCGACATAGCCGACGATGCCGGCTGCCAACAAGACCAGCGGGAACGGCACAGCGAAGAAAAATAGCGCGATGAACGCAACTGCCGCCAGGGCGACCATCACCCCGTTACGCAAGGCCCTGCGGCTGACGCGAAGCACCGCCTCGATAACAATGGCCAGCACGGCGGCCTTGATACCGTAGAACAGGCTGGTGAGGATGTCGGCCTGCTGGAACAGCGCATAGGACGCCGAGAGCGCTAAGATGACGAAGAAGCCGGGGATGATGAACAGCGTGCCGGCGACGACGCCACCCTTGGTGCCGTGCAGCAGCCAGCCGATATAGGTCGCCAATTGCTGCGCCTCAGGGCCGGGCAACAGGGTGCAGTAGTTGAGGGCGTGAAGGAACCGGGTTTCCGAAATCCAGCGCTTTTCCTCGACCAGCACCTTGTGCATCAGCGCGATCTGGCCGGCGGGTCCGCCAAAGCTCAAGAGCCCGATGCGGGCGAACACGGCGGTCACCTCGGCAAAACTCGGGTGGTCGGGCGCGGTCAAGGGCGTGGTGCCGCCAGCGGTTTCGACGGTCATTTCCGCGCTCCCGTGCCCGGCCAGTTATGGGTCTCGTCGCCGGCATCCCGGCACCAGCGATAAAGCGCATCATAGACCAGCATGCCAGCGTCGAGCTGTTCAAGGTCGTCGGCATACATGCGGGAAAGTCCCAGGGAGACGGCGAGCAGGCCGGCAACTTCGGGTGCCAGGTCAAGGCGGGCGGTATCGGCGCCGCGCACGATGGTCGCCAGTTTCTGCAGTGCCGGAAAGGTCAGCCCGAACTCACCGATCATCACGTCGAAGGTGCAGAGCTCGCCGCGATGCGACCAGTGGACGCCTTCGATATCGAAAGCAATGGCATCGAACCGTTCAGCCACTGCCGAGACTTCGGACGCCGAAACGAAGAGGAATCGTGCGAGGGGATCGACAAAGCGCCGGATCAGCCACGGACAGGCGATGCGGTCGATCTTGGGCCGCACGCGGGTGACCCACAGACTGGGCGAGGCGGGTGGCAGCTTCGCGAGGGGAATGGTAGGCAGCGGCGCCTCACGCCAGGCAGTGATACCACCCTCGAGGATTTCGGCTTGGTGTCCCGCTGCCCGCAACAGGGCGGCAACCCCTTCGCTTTTGGCTCCGCCCGCAGCGCAGGTGACGACGAAGGCAGATCCTTTGATTTCGGGCAGCCACTGCCCGGCCTCTTGCCAGGGCCGGCCCAGCGACCCTGGGAGAACATGCGGTTCAGCAGCGCGCATCTCGTCGTCGCGAACATCGATGATGACCGGAGACTGGGGCGTGCCGACGAGCCGGGCCAGCTTGTCGATCGAAATTGAGGCAAAGGGTGCCATGGCGTGCGTCCTGGATTGACAATGGACGCGATACTTCGGCTGGCGCCTCACGGGGTAATCGCAAACCCCTTGCGCTAGAGTTGGCGCAGATATCGACTGGCGTCAAGAACCGCAGAGATCGTGGAAGACAACCGATTGAAGTGTCTGCGTCTCAGTGAATTTGTCGAACAGCAGACAAACCACAATCCACCCCGTACTCGACGTTGCCAGGACCAGAGCCGCGAAGCGGTCGTCAGCGGATTCGCATAATATCGCTTATGGCAGTCCAGCAGGATTGATCGTCAGATTATCGATAAGACGGGTCGAGCCGAGGTAGGCGGCTACGGCTAACAGGGCGCCGCTAGGCCCCACGGTCTCGATCTCCTCAAGACTCTCAGGGTGCCGGACTTCCCAATATTGTAGTTCGATCAGGGGCTTGGCGGCGAGGACTGACCGACCGATAGCTGCCAGCGCAACAGCATTGCGTTCGCCGCCCGCGAAGGCTTGGCGCGCCGCCTCCAGGCTGGCAAAAATGGTCGATGCCGCCGCGCGGGCGGCAGCATCGAGATAGACATTGCGCGAACTCAGTGCCAGCCCATCCGACTCGCGTACGATGGGGCCACGAACGATTTCGATGCGCAGGTTGAGATCGCGCACCATGCGTTCGATCACGGCACACTGCTGGGCGTCCTTCTGGCCGAACACGGCAAGATGGGGCGATACGATGTTGAACAGCTTCAGTACGATCGTGGCGACGCCGCGGAAGTGGCCGGGACGCACGGCGCCGCAAAGATGGCGCGATACGCTTTCCTCGACCACGAATGTGGAGGCTCCATCGGGACAGAGTTCGTGCACCGACGGCAGGAAGACCGCGCCCACAGCCGCCGCATCGAGCAAAGCGAGGTCGTTTTCGATGGGGCGCGGATATTTGCC
This sequence comes from Devosia riboflavina, assembly GCF_000743575.1. Lineage (GTDB taxonomy): Bacteria > Pseudomonadota > Alphaproteobacteria > Rhizobiales > Devosiaceae > Devosia > Devosia riboflavina. The sequence continues at coordinate 8,985 of NZ_JQGC01000020.1, forward strand.
TAGATCCTCGGTAGGCCCGAACTGGAGCGGATTGACGAAAATGCTGGCAATGGTCACGTCCGCCCGGTCGCGGGCTAGATGCACAAGGCTCATATGGCCGACATGCAGCGCTCCCATGGTCGGCACGAATGCCACCCGATGGGCGGCAGGCAACTGGCCCCGCCAGGCGCGCACTTCGGCGATGGTCCGCAGGATCGTGGTCATAGGATACTGTCCCAGAGGCGGCGGGCGAGCTCCGTCTTGCTCATCACGGGTAGCGGTAGCGGCTCGCCTTTAGCGCGAAAGAGGATGCCGCCATTGGTCGTCACCGCGAAGCCAGTGGTAGTGCTTTCGCCGGTGCAGGCGACGGGATTGGCGAACAGAAAATCGAGCTTCTTGCTGTCGAGCTTGTTGCGACCATTGGCTTCGACATTGTCGGTCTCTGCCGCGAAACCGAGAAACCACTGGCCGGTCGCCGCCGCCTTCAATGCCCCCAGCACATCGATCGAGGGCACCATGTCCAGGCTCGTGGCTGCAGAAGCGCGCTTGAGCTTGCCAGCAGAGGGAGTTGCCACGCGGTAGTCGAGGACGGCCGCCGTAGCGATCACGCCATCCACTGACGGCAGAAAGCGCAATGCGGCTTCTGCCATTTCCTCGGCCGTGTGCACTTCCATCAGTGTCAGGCGGTCGGCGCTGTCCCGAGACGGCACCGGGCGGACCACGCCCTTGTCCACGCCCAGTACATAACGCACATGGGCACCGCGACGCAGCGCTTCCTCCGCCATGGCGGCGCCCATGCGGCCCGTGGAATGGTTGGTGACATAGCGCACCGCATCGATGGGGCTGGTGGTGGGACCTGCGGTGATGAGCACGGTGAGATCGGCAAGATCGCTCGCCGGCGGAACTAGAGCCGCTTCGATTGCCGAGACAATGTCCGGCGCGGTGGCCAGCTTGCCGATGCCGACCTCACCGCAAGCCAGCGTTCCGGCCGCCGGCTCGATCACGGTCGCGCCGCGCTGCAGAAGGGTCCGCAGGTTCCCCTGCGTGGCGGGATGCTCCCACATGACGGTGTTCATAGCCGGCGCTATCAGCATGGGTGCCCTCGTTGCCAGCGCAACCGTGCCCAATAGATCGTCGGCCAAGCCAAGGGCCAGTTTGGCGAGGACATTGGCGGTTGCTGGGGCAACCACGAACACATCGGCCCAGCGCGCCAGATCGATATGTTCGGTGCCCGAAACGTCGGCGCCGAACAGGTCGGATTTGACCGGCCGACCGCTCAGCGTTTCCAGCACCAAGGGGGTGATGAACTGCTGTGCGCTGGCCGTCAGGATGCACTGCACCTGATGGCCCTGCTTGGTCAGCGCCGAGACCACATCGGCGATCTTGTAGGCTGAGATGCTGCCGGTTACGGCAATGAGGACGTTACTTGTCATTGAGCTGCCCGTAGCGGAAAAGGCCCAGAAGGGTGAGATCGGGCTCGAGGCGGAAACGCTCGGACAAACGGATTAGCCGGGAGCAGCCGCCGGTGGCGATGAGGGTAGCGACGGCAAAGCCCGCGTCGCGCAACAGCCGGTCGCTCAAGCCTTCGATCAACGCCTCGTAGCCAAGCAGGACGCCGCTCTGAAGCTGGGTCTCGGTCGTATTGCCCACGGCGTTGTCGGGCCGCACCAACTGGACTGAAAAGAGCTTGGCCGCGCGTCCCTGCAAGGCCCGCCAACTGGTTTCAAGGCCCGGAACGATAGCGCCTCCGATATAGCCGCGCCCGGGATCGATCAGGCAAAAGGTTGTCGCCGTGCCGGCATCGACAAGCAGCAGGGGCGCCGGCGCAAGCTGCAGGGCACCCGCCACATTGCAGAGACGGTCGGCGCCCAATTGTTCAGGATGGGGAAGATCGAGTTCGAAATCGCGCGCTAATGCGGCGCTGATGGAGAGGCAGGGCAGGTCGCCGCACGCCTGGGCTACCACCCGTTCCAATGCCGGCACGACGGTAGAAAGAATGACGCGGTCGGCCAATGCCCAAACATTGCTGCTAAGGGGATCCTGGAACAATTGCCGCAGCAGCACCCGATATTCATCCGCAGTGCAATGGGGATCGGTGCGGAAGCGCCTCTCAGCGACGTGTGCCCCATCCGCCTGAAACACGCCGGCCACGGTATGGGTATTGCCGATATCGAGCAGCAGCCAGTGTTCAGACAAGGGGTGGCTCCTCCGCCGGACCTTTGACTTCAGCGATATAGGCGGCAACGGCCTCGCGGACAATGCTGGCGACATCGGCCTTGGGTTTGGCAAAGCTTGGCGGCGGACAGATTCCGAGGCCGATCAGGTCGTTGATCACCAACACCTGCCCAGTGCAGTCGGGTCCCGAACCGATGCCGATCGTGGGGATATCCAGCAACCTACTGATTTCTGCGGCCAGTTCCGGCACGATGAATTCCAGTACGATGGCGAAGGCGCCTGCCTCTTGGTGAGCCTGCGCCGCCTCGATGAGCTGGCGTGCCTCGGCATCGCTCTTGCCGTGGCGGTAATAGCCGCCGAGCTGATGCACCGCCTGTGGCGTCAACCCGATATGGGCCATCACCGCAATGCCCTGCTGCACCAGCCGCGCGGTAATCGGCGCCGCCCAAGCGCCGCCTTCGATCTTGACGGCCTGGCAGCCGGTCTCCTGCAGCACCGCAATCGCGCTGTGCAACGCCGTTTCCGGATCGGTCGCGGTACCGAACGGCAGGTCGCATACGACCAAGGCGCGGCTGCTGCCGCGTTGCACCGCTCCGGCATGCCGGATCATGTCTGCCAGCGTCACCGGCAGCGTGGTTTCGTGTCCCAGAACGACATTGCCCAAGCTGTCGCCGACCAGCAATATGTCGATCCCCGACTGATCCAGCAGGCCCGCGGTGACATGGTCATAGGCGGTGAGCATAGCGATATTCTCGCCACGTTCTCTGAGCGCGTGAATGTCGCGTATGGTCAGGCGCCTGGTTTCGGGACGAAAGGACATGGATGCTCCTGGCAGGCTGGCTATTCCGATCTCCACGCAGTGGTCTATGCCGGACCGATAGCGCAGTCGCGGCGGTAGGTCACCTATGGATGGCTCTTCGTATCGCTAGACGACGTTCACCACCACCGGTGTTGCGACACGGGGCTAGACGCCGCGGGTATTGCCCCAGAGCAGCACATGAAGCTGCGGCAAAACCCGTGCCTCGAACCATCGGTCGTGAGTCACTTTGTTGACCAGCCAGTCCATGCGTCGCATCACCCCCGTTATGTCGATGATGACATCGTCAGTATCGGGCGATGGCGGCGTGTGGTTGCCCGGCTGAAGATAGATCGGCAGGTGCGGATAACGCGCCGCCGCATCTTTGGCATAGGCATAGTCTTCATCGTCGAAGACCGCCAGCTTGAGCACAGTCAGTGGCCTGCCTTGCGCGGCGGCCAGACACGCCTCGAAACGTGCCCAGTCGGTGCTCATCTGGCTCGATGGCGGCTTGGGACTTAGGACAAGAGTATCCAGCGTCGAGAACCAATCCCGCGCCACCGAACCTTGCGTCTCCAGGGCGAAGCGATAGCCCTCTCGGTGACCAAATTCGATCAGTTCGCCCAGCGGCTGGATCGCCGGATTGCCGCCTGACAGCGACACCGTCAGGGGCTCACCGCCGGACAGGGCCCGGACCTGATCCCAAATCTGCTCCACGGTCATTGCCTGCCAGTCGCTGCGAAAGCGATTATCGACGGCATGCAGGCTGTCGCACCAGGAGCAACGATAGTCGCACCCGCCGGTCCGCACGAACACGGTCGGCAGGCCGATCAACACGCCTTCGCCCTGGATAGTCGGTCCGAAGATCTCGCTGACGCGGATACTGGGCGGCTCCATCTGGTTCATGGCCGGTACTCCGCCCATGTCTTGGCCGTTTCGCTGACACGTACCGCCGAGGCCTCCGGAAGGCGCGCCTTGCACCAGTCAAAGAAGTGTTTAGCCAGGCACTCGGCCGTTACCCGGTCATGCGCGAGAACGTCGTTGAGGTGGCGATGGTCAAATGCCTCATCGATATACTGCTTGAGCAACGACAAGTCCTGATAGTCGCGCACAAAGCCGTACTCGTTCAGCTGGTCCGCCGACAATTCCACTTCCACGATGTAGTTGTGCCCATGCAGGCGCGCACATTGGTGGTCGGACGGGAGCGACGCGAGCTGATGGGATGCCGAGAAATGAAATTCCTTGGTGATGCGAAACGTCATGCGCTTCTCCCCTGCACGGCGGCGTGCCAGAAGTCGGCATCGGCATAGTGTGTTGGATCCTGCAGCCGGGCGAGGTCGAAGGCTTCCCGGCGTTCAACACAGGTGCCGCATCGCCCGCAGTGCACTTCGCCCCCCTTGTAGCAGGACCAGGTCTGATCGAAGGGCGTTGCGTGCCGGGCGCCCTCGGTCACGATGTCCGCCTTGGACACATGCACAAATGGCGCGTAAAGGCGAACGTTGGCATAGCCGTCGAGCGCGCGGTTCTGCATCGCCTGAAAGGCGTCTATGAAATCAGGCCGACAATCGGGATAGATGAAGTGATCGCCGCCATGGACGGCAACACCGACAGCCTCGGCCTGCCGCGCCGCCGCGACTCCGAAGGCTATCGCCAGCATGATGGCGTTCCGATTGGGTACCACCGTGATCCGCATCGACACTTCGGCATAGTGGCCATCGGGAACGGCGACATCGTCGGTGAGCGCGGAGCCGCTGAGTTGCCGGCCAACGTCGCGGATGTCGATGATCTGGTGGGGGACGCCAAGCCGTTGCGCGCAGGCCGCGGCAAAACCGAGCTCCTTGTTGTGCCGCTGCCCGTAGTCGAACGAAACCAGGCCGGTGAGGGTCTGCTCGGAGGCTACCTTGTGCGCGAGCGAAACCGAGTCCAATCCGCCGGAGCAGATGACGAGAGTCTTCATGATGTGAATCCTTGTTTTGACCGGGTAAGGCTGCGACCGGAGATTGCTCTGCCTTCCCACTACGCCAAATGGGGCGGTTTGTGAATGGGCCGGGCCGCGGCTGCGGCATCGTGGCTAAAAGGCCTACTCAGTCCGGCGATCGGGGTTCAGCAGTCGGGCACCGGAGCCTAGGGCGTGGCTCGGCGCTGCTGCGATGGTCCGGGCGATGAAGTGCTTGGCTTGGGTGATCGAGTCGACAAGTGACCAACCCGTGGCTAGGCCAGCCGCGATCGCGGCGGAAAAGATGCACCCCCCGCCATGAAATTCGCCGACGTCCAGGCGCTCAGAGGCAAAACGTGTGACGCCACCGGCATCGACGAGCAAGTCGGTACTCTGCCTCCCCGCGCCGTGTCCCCCTTTGATCAGCACGGCCTGGGTCCCCATCGCCAGCAACGCCCTGGCCTGGGTGATCATTGCAGCCTCGTCCATGGCAATTGGGGAGCCGGTCAAAGCGGCGGCCTCGGGCAGGTTGGGCGTGAGCAGGTGCGCCCTCGGCAACAGCAGTGTGACCAACGCGTCCAGCGCCTCCTTTGGCAACAAGCGCGCGCCGCTAGTCGCGACCAACACAGGATCAAGGACAATCCCGCTAGCGCCATGCCGAGCCAGACTTTTGGCAACCGCTGCGATGATATTGGCATTTCCGAGCATGCCGATCTTGACTGACGCTACGGGCAGATCGGCGAATACCGCCTCGATCTGGGCCGCGACCATTTCAGCGGGTATCAAGTGGACGGCGCCCACGCGCATGCTGTTCTGCGCTGTCACTGCCGTGATGGCGCTGGTCCCAAAGACGCCGAAGGCCGAAAACGTCTTGAGGTCGGCCTGAATCCCGGCGCCACCGCCAGAATCCGACCCGGCAATGGTCAACGCGACGGGAGTCAGGACGGATCTCCTTCCAGCGCGACCAGCGCCAGATTGTGCCTGCCCATGGCCTGCAATCGCCCCGCAGCCCGGAGCGCCCGCTGCCCGCTGCGGCAGCAAAGCACGATGCGCCCGCCCGGATGAGCCGCCGCCAACGAACCGACTTCCTCCGGTGCCATACGAAGCGCCCCGGGCCGCGGTAGCACCGGGGCTTCAGCCACGCCGCGCAGGTCGATGACAATGTCTTCCGGCGCCAGGTCCGCCAGCCCGATGAACGGAGCGGTATGCTCAGGCTCCGGACAATCCGCAAAACTGAAACCGCCAAACTGCATTGTATGGCCATCGAAGCTGACCATGCGACCGAGCACGCTGGGCTTGAGGTCGAGCAGCACATGAAGCGCCAAGTGCGCTTGCAGACTACCCAGCACCGCCACGGCCGATCCCAGCACGCCAATACTGGCGCAACTGCCTGCGACTTCCGGGACATCGGGGAAAACCGCGCGGTAGCTGGGCGCACCACCGCAATACACCCCGACATAGCCGGACAAATCGACTACCGAAGCACTGATCAACGGTTTGCCAGCGGCCAGGCATTGGTCGGACAGCATATAGGTCACCGCAAAATTGTCGGCGGCGTCGATGACGATGCTTGCCTTCTCGATCAGCGCGGTGGCATTGGCCGGCGTCAGACGCTCCCATTTGGCCGTCGCGACTATATCGGGATTGGCGCGGAGCACGGCGTCACGCGCCGCTTCCGCTTTGGGGGCATCAATGTCGCCCATGTCGTAGAGCGGCTGACGATGCAGATTGCTGATGTCGACATGGTCGTGGTCAACGATGACAATCGCGCCGACGCCGGCGCCCGCCAGTATCTGCAGGACCGACGAGCCCAGGCCCCCGGCACCCACCACCAGCACCGTGGCGGCGGCCAGTCTGGCCTGTCCCGTTGCCCCGACCTCGGTCAGCGTCGTCTGGCGGATATAGCGATCAGTCATCTCAAAGCCTCGTTGCTGCCAGCCAGGCGTCGGCTTGGCGGGAAGGGTCGGGATGGCGCACGATGTCGCCCACCACCGCGACGCAATCGGCCCCGGCGACAAGACAGAGTTCGGCTCGCGCCACGGTCAGCCCGCCAATGGCCACCAGAGGGCGTGCACCCACCAGGCGCTTCCATTCTGCGATCCGCGCCAACCCCTGCGGCGCCCAGGGCATCTGCTTGAGCTGGGTGGGATAGATGGGGCCCAGGGCCACATAGTCGGGGGCTTTGGCCAAGGCTCGGTCGAGTTCGGCATGGTCATGGGTGCTGATGCCGATGCGCATCCCGGCCCGCCTTAGCGCGGCTATATCGGCCCCGACGAAATCCTCCTGGCCCAAATGAACGAAATCGCACCCCGCATCGAGCGCCAGTTGCCAATGATCATTGACCACCAATTGCGCACCCGCCGCCGCGCAGGCATCCCTGGCCTGCTCGATCTCGGTCCGCAGCGCGGGCTCGGGACAATCCTTGATCCGCAATTGGATCAGCCTTGCCCCCCAGGCCAGCAGCCGCTCGACCCAGTCTGCATCGGGCACTATCGGATAGAAGCGATCGAGCGTCATGTCAGCTGCGCCTTGCCCACAACCGGGGTCGAGGGCGCCGCCATGTCGCGCGGCTCCATGGGCGAAGCGGCATGGGCCATGCGCCCCGCTTCGACGGCCAGGGCGAACGCTTCCGCCATGCGCACCGGGTCGCCCGCCTCAGCGACGGCGGTGTTGAGCAGCACCGCGTCATAGCCCAATTCCATTGCCGCCGCCGCATGCGAGGGCAAGCCGAGGCCGGCATCGATCACCAGGGGTACATCGGGGAAATGGGCCCGCATGGCGCGAAGTCCAAAGAGGTTGTTGAGCCCGCGCGCCGATCCAATCGGGGCGCCCCAGGGCATCAGTACCCGGCAGCCGGCCTCGAGCAGCCGTTCGGCCACCACCAGATCTTCGGTGGTGTAGGGAAAAATGTCGAACCCGTCCTCGGCCAGGATCCGAGCGGCCTCCACCAGCCCGAACACGTCGGGCTGCAGCGTATCGGCCTCTCCGATCACTTCGAGCTTGATCCAGGTCGTGCCGAACAGTTCGCGTGCCATATGGGCGGTGCTCACCGCCTCCTTGACCGAGTGGCAGCCGGCAGTATTGGGCAGGATGCGGACGCCCAACTCGCGAATGAACGACCAGAACGCCTGACCGGCGCGCTGTTCGCCCCCTTCGCGCCGCAGCGAGACGGTGACGATTTCGGCGCGAGAAGCGCGGATCGCCGCCTCGAGGATTTTGGGCGAGGGATAGCGGGCTGTGCCCAGCAGCAGCCGGGAGGAAAGCTCGACGCCATAAAAGTCCATTCCTCAGCCTCCCTGCATAGGGGCGAGCACTTCTAGATGGTCGCCATCGGCAAGGGGCGTGGTCGCCCGTTGCGCCGTGGGCACGAACCGCCCGTTGACGGCGGTGGCCACGATGGCGCCCTTGTAGCCCAGCGCTTCGAGCGCTTGGTCAAGGCGGTTCGCCTCCAGCCTGTGCTCGGTTCCGTTAAGCAAAATTCGCATGAGCAAGCTCCGTATTGAAATGGGGATCAAGGGCCGCGCCGGCGGCGATTTGGGCTAGAACCGGAGCGAGCAGAAAACCGTGGCGGAAGAGGCCGTTGACGCGGATCACGCGGCCGGCCCGCTCCACCCGGGGGAGATTGTCAGGAAGCGCGGGGCGCAGATCTGCGCCCAATTCGAGGATTTCGGCCTCGCCAAGCGCGGGATGGAGCGCAAAGGCCGCCCCCAGTAGTTCGAGCATTGAGCGCACGCTGACCGGCCCGCGCGCTTCGCTTTCGAGCATGGTCGCGCCCAGCATGAAGACGCCTTCGCCGCGCGGGACCACATAGAGCGGCAAGCGTGGATGGAGCAAACGCACCGGCCGGGACAGCGCGAAACTCCGTGAGCGGATCATCGCCATTTCCCCACATACGCCGCGCAAGGCCGGCATGTCGGTTCGGCCGCTGAGGCCGCGGCAATCAAAGACCAGATCGGCAGTAGCCGCCTCGGGCAGGATGTCGGTTTCAAAACGGATCGCCACGCCTAGAGATGCCAGTCGCTCCGCCAGCGCCGCCAAGGCGAGGCGCGGATCGAGATGGGCCTCGTCGGGGAAATAAAGCCCCTTGCGGAAGCGATCGGCCAGATCGGGTTCGAGTGCGGCGATGCCCGCCTCGTCCAACCAGTTATAGCGTTCGGTGCGCCGGGCGAAGCGGTCGAGTTCGACAAGGTCGCGTGCGGGGGCGACCACCAGCGTGCCTTCCGACACCGTGCCGGGGAAGCGCTCGCGCCACCAGGCGATGGACTGGACGCCAAGCCGGCCGACAATGGCTTCGGTCGAGGCCATTTCGCACCAGGGCGCAAGCATCCCGCCAGCATGCCAGGAGCAACTGCCGGGACCGAGCCCGGCATTGCGTTCGACTACTTCCACCGCAATGCCGCGTTCGGCTAGCACAAGGGCGGTGGTCAAACCCGCCACGCCGGCCCCGATCACTGTTACCCGCAGCACAGCGCTACTGCTCGAGCGGGACATAGACCGTGGCGCCCTGGTCGATGAACTCGCGCGACTTCTCCGCCATGCCCTCCTGGCGGGCCGCCATGTCGCGAATATCCTGCGTGATTTTCATGGAGCAAAATTTTGGCCCGCACATCGAACAGAAATGGGCGGTTTTGTGCGCATCCTTGGGCAGGGTCTCGTCGTGGAAGCTGCGCGCCGTATCCGGATCGAGCGAGAGGTTGAACTGGTCCTCCCAGCGGAACTCGAACCGGGCCTTGGAGAGCGCGTCGTCGCGCAACTGCGCCGCTGGATGCCCCTTCGCCAGGTCGGCGGCATGCGCCGCGATTTTGTAGGTGATGACGCCGGTCTTGACGTCGTCGCGATTGGGCAGGCCAAGATGCTCCTTAGGGGTGACGTAGCAGAGCATTGCCGTGCCGAACCAGCCGATCATGCCCGCACCGATGGCGGAGGTAATGTGGTCATAGCCCGGCGCGATGTCGGTGGTCAGCGGCCCCAGCGTATAGAACGGGGCCTCTCCGCATTCGCGCAACTGCTTGTCCATGTTCTCCTTGATCTTGTGCATCGGGACGTGCCCGGGGCCTTCGATCATCACCTGGCAGCCCTTGTCCCAGGCGATTTTGGTCAATTCGCCCAGCGTTTCCAACTCGGCAAACTGAGCCGCGTCATTGGCATCGGCAATCGAGCCCGGGCGCAGTCCATCGCCCAGGGAGAACGACACATCGTACTTGGCCATGATGTCGCAGATGTCGCCGAAGCGCTCGTAAAGGAAGCTTTCCCTGTGGTGGGCAAGGCACCAACCGGCCATTATCGAGCCGCCGCGCGAGACAATGCCGGTGACGCGCTTGGCGGTCAGCGGGACATAGGCGAGGCGCACTCCGGCATGGATGGTGAAATAATCCACGCCCTGCTCGCACTGTTCGATCAGAGTGTCGGAGAACACGTCCCAGTCGAGCTTGGAGGGATCGCCATTGACCTTTTCGAGCGCCTGGTAGATCGGCACCGTGCCGATGGGGACGGGCGAATTGCGGATGATCCATTCGCGGGTGGCGTGGATATTGCGGCCGGTCGACAGGTCCATGACCGTATCGGCGCCCCAGCGGATCGCCCAGACCAGTTTTTCAACCTCTTCCTCGACCGAGGAAGACACGGCCGAATTGCCGATATTGGCATTGATCTTGACCAGAAAATTGCGCCCAATCGCCATCGGCTCGATTTCGGGGTGGTTGATATTGGCCGGGATGATCGCCCGGCCGCGGGCGATCTCGTCGCGCACGAATTGGGGGGTAATGAAGGGCGGAATGGCCGCGCCGAAACTGTTCCCATCGGCCAGGCGCGCCTCGGCGCCTTCCAGCATTTGCTGGCGACCGAGGTTCTCCCGCTCGGCAACGAAGATCATCTCCTTGGTGATAATGCCGGCGCGCGCATAGTCGAGTTGGGTGATCGGCCGCCCCGCCTTGCCGCGCAGCGGCTGGTTGACCAGGGGGAAGTGCGCGACGGCCCGTTCGGGCGAGACATGGCCGTCGTCTTCAGGCTTGATAGCGCGACCCTGATAGGGTGCGGCGTCGCCACGCTCGGCGATCCAGCTTTCGCGCAGACGTGGCAGGCCGCGCTCGAGGTCAATGGCAATGGCAGGATCGGTATAGGGGCCGGAGGTGTCGTAGACCCGAAACGCCGGGCCCGTCGGATCGTTGATGGCGATCTCGCGAAACGGCACCCGCACATCGGCGGCGAGTGCGCTGCTTGCATAGACTTTGCGAGAGCCGGAAAGCGGTGTGGTGGACAGATCCGTGGCGCTAGGCGCCTTGGTGTCGAATGGCTTATTCACGAAGGGTCTCCATGTTTTCTCGTGAAAACGGAAACCCGGGACGCAGCTCTGGTGGCGGATAACGATCCCGTCCCTTCGCCGGCATTACCCGGATCAGGTTCAAAGGGTTCGGCTTCTCAGCCATCTCAGACCAGACCCATGCGGACCTGGACTCCCCTCGGACGCGGCGAGAAAACGCCATCGACCTGCCAATGTCAAGCCGTCACCGGCAGCCTTGCCACATGGCCCCCCGAGGGCTACACGACCTGGATCTGGTGCCTGCTGCGGCGGGAGAATCGGGAACGCGGTTGTAATCCGCGACGCGCCCAGCGCTGTGCGGGGGACCTTGCGAGCATATGCCACTGGCCGCGGCCGGGAAGGCGCCCGCCGGGATTGATCCCAAGTCAGAAGACCGGCCAGGTGATCGTTGAAGCTGGTTGGACCCCAGCTCCTGTAATTTGTTCAACAGGGGCAACGCCATGCCGGATGCAATTGACCAGCCTGAATTTCAACCACGCCTTACGACGGGTGAATCGTTCTCCGACGCCGAGCGCGAGGCCGTTTATCGCGCCATCTATAGCCGGCGCGATGTGCGCGGCCAGTTCCGACCCGATGCTGTCGCCGATGATGTACTGTTGCGAATTCTGGACGCGGCGCACCACGCGCCCTCGGTCGGCTTCATGCAGCCATGGAATTTCCTGGTGGTACGCGACGCCGAAAAGAAACGGCAGGTTGCCGGAATCTTTGCGCGAGCCAATGTCGAGGCGGCGTCAATGTTCCCCAAGGATCGTCAGGACGCTTATCGGGCGCTCAAGCTCGAGGGCATCACCAGCGCGCCGGTCAATGTCTGCGTGACCTGCGATCGCACACGCGGTGGTCCGGTCGTGCTGGGCGCCACCCACATGCCCGACATGGATCTGTTCAGTACGGTTTGCGCCGTCCAGAACCTCTGGCTCGCGGCCAGAGCCGAGGGCCTGGGCGTCGGTTGGGTCAGCATCCTGAAGGAGGCCGAGGTCAAGGCGGTTCTGGGAATCCCCGATCCGGTCCGGCTAGTTGCCTATTTGTGCGTCGGCAAGGTCGAAAGCTTCTTTGCGACGCCCGAACTGGAACAAAGGGGGTGGAGGGCACGCACGCCGATTGCCGACCTCGTGTTTGAGGATCACTGGGGGTCGGAAGCCGCAATGACCCGGGCTGGAACACCACAGGAGTGAGACCTTCGCACTAGGTCGGCGGCCCGAGGCTTGCGTCGGGCCGAGCCGCGGCCTATATGCACCCGGTCGGCCCTTGGGGTCGACAGACGTTCTCAGGGCGGGGTGCAATTCCCCACCGGCGGTGTTTGCGTTTCGGCGCATCAGCCCGCGAGCGCTTGCCTCAAACGAGGCAAGGTCAGCAGACTCGGTTAAACTCCGGGGCCGACGGTATAGTCCGGATGGAAGAGAACAGATGATCGGGTGACCCTGTTTCCGCATTCCGGGAACGGGTGCACGTGGTCATTGGGCCCTGAGCTGCGTCTTGGTTTGGCAAGACGACGGACAGGCATGGATAGCCCAGAGAGCTCCCACGGCGGGCAATTATCGAGCAGCGTGATCGCTGCCGCCTTCGGATATGCGGTTGAGCTGGCAGGCCAATGGCAAGGCGCCACCGCGCCCAATCCTCCGGTCGGCTGCGTATTGCTTGATGCGTCAGGCAAAACGCTGGCCGCGGCGGCCCATGAACGGGCCGGTGGACCGCACGCCGAAGCGCTCGCCATCTCACTCTGCCGCGCCAATGATACTCTCGATCGCATCCACACGGTGGTGGTGACCCTCGAGCCCTGCAATCATGCGGGACGAACGCCGGCCTGTACGGGCGTGATCCTCGAAACGCCGGCGCGCCACGTATGGATCGGGGCCAGAGATCCCAATCCGCTCGTTGCCGGTGGGGGTGGCAACTATCTTGCCCATGCAGGCCAGTCAGTACATGCCCTGATTGACCTGGACGATCCGACCGCCCCCCTGCTCGCCGAGGCGGTGACCCGCCTGATTGCGCCCTTCGCCAAGCACGCTACCACGGGCAAACCGTGGGTGACGGTCAAGCAGGCGCTTGATCGCCTCGGCAGCATGATCCCACCCGCGGGGCAAAAAACCTTCACGGCTGACGCCTCACTTGATCTGGCGCATCGATTGCGCAAGCGGGCCGACGCGATCATCACCGGGTCCGGAACGATCCTGGCCGACGCGCCCCATTTTACCGTCCGAAGGCTGCCAGATTTCCCCGGCAAACAACGCCATCTGGTCATCCTCGACCGGCGTGATCGCGTGCCGGCGTCCTATCTCGAGGCGGCGCAGGCACGCGGCTTCCTGGTGTGGATAGAAACCGACCTTGGCAACGCTCTGACCCATCTCGGTCAGGCTGGATGCCTCGAGGTTTTGGTCGAAGCCGGTGCCGAACTCACCCAGTCCATACTGGAAAGTCCGCTCTGGGACGAGCACGTAACGATACGCCAGCGTCTCGCAGCGGACGACGACATCACCGTCCGCTACCGGGCCAAGTCCGAACCGCATTGAGAGGTATACATGTTTTCCGGCATTATTGAACGATTGGCGCCCGTGACCGGCGTCAGCCAAGAGGGACGAACCCGCGTCCTGGTTCTGCAATCGGGTTGGGATGACCTTTCTCTTGGCGAGAGTGTCGCGATCAACGGGGTTTGCCTGACGGTCACCCATCTCGAAGCGGGTGCAGCCACATTCTTCGTCAGTCCCGAAACCACATCCCGCTCCAGCCTGGGTCGGGTCGCAGAAGGCGACCGGGTCAATCTCGAACGCTCCGTGCGCCTCGAGACCCGGCTATCGGGCCACCTTGTCCAGGGCCATGTCGACGGGACGGCCCGGCTGGTCACAGTGACACCTGAAGAAGGAACCTTTCGGCTGGAATTGGCGCTGCCTGCCGCGCTGGCCCGCTACTGCGTGGAGAAGGGCTCGATTGCGCTCGACGGCATCAGCCTGACCATCAACAGCGTCAGTCCTGCCACCGATGGTTCGACCATCATCGGCATCACCATCATTCCCCACACCTGGGAACATACCAACCTGCACGCCGCCCGCCCGGGCGACGAGATCAATGTCGAGGTCGACGTGATTGCGAAATATGTGGAGCGCCTATGCCAGCCCTATCCCAAGCCTTAGACCGACTGCGTTTCGGCGGCATGGTAATCCTCGTCGATGACGAGGACCGCGAAAACGAAGGTGACCTGGTCGTCGCTGCCGAATTTGCCACGCCCGAGGCCGTTAATTTCATGGCGACCCATGGGCGCGGTCTCATCTGTCTGGCTTTGACCGGGCAACAGGTGGACCGGCTGCAATTGCCTGCCATGACCACTTCCAACAGAGCTCGTCGATCGACTGCGTTCACGGTTTCGATCGAGGCGCGAGATGGCATTACCACCGGCATTTCTGCTTATGATCGATCCCGGACGATAATGGCCGCCACGAACCCCGGGGCTGAAGCTGCGGACGTGGTGTCGCCAGGGCACGTCTTTCCGCTTCGGGCGGCCGATGGCGGCGTTCTTGTCAGGAACGGTCATACCGAAGGGGCTATCGACTTAATGCGCCTCGCCGGACTTCAGCCCGCAGCCGCTATCTGTGAAGTCATGCGCGATGACGGTGAGATGGCCAGGCGCCCCGATCTGGAGCTTTTCGCGGCTCAACACGACTTGCCCATCCTGTCCATCAGCGATCTCGTTGCATATCGCTGCAAGACCGAGGTGCTGGTCGAGCAAGTGGCTTCGGCCGATTTGCCATCGGCTTTTTCCGGCGACGCGATGCGGGTTCATGCATTTCGTAGTCTGCTGGACGGCACCGAGCACCTGGCAATGGTCAAGGGGCCCATGACGGGAACGCCGCTGGTGCGGGTTCACTCGGAATGCCTGACGGGGGATGCTCTGGGCTCGCTGCGCTGTGATTGCGGCGCGCAACTGCAGGAGTCGTTGCGCATGATCGGCGAGTCCGGCGGCGTCCTGATCTATTTGCGAGGCCAGGAAGGCCGCGGCATTGGACTTGCCAACAAGATTCGCGCTTACGCCCTGCAGGACAAAGGCCGCGATACCGTCGAGGCCAATACCGATCTCGGTTTTGCGGCCGATGCCCGCGATTACGCGATCGCCGCCCAGATCCTTCGGGCACTCGGTGTCGTCACCATCACCCTGTTGACCAACAATCCGCAAAAGGCCGAGACGCTTCGGGCAAACGGCATTGACGTGCGCGAGCAGCAATCTCTGATCATCGCCCCCAATCCGTTCAACCTCCGCTACCTGCAAACCAAGCGCGAGAAGTTGGGCCACACCCTCACCCATCAAAACTGAAAGCTGGATATGACCGATACCAATGCTTCTCCTGAACTTCGGATCGCCATCGTGGTAAGCCGCTTCAATGAGGATGTCACGAATGGGCTAGTCTCTGGCGCCCGTGCCAGCCTTGTCGATAGCGGCATCAACCTGTCGGATCGTGACATCTATTCCGCGCCCGGCGCCTTCGAAATTCCCCTGATTGCGCAGACCCTCGCCAGGACCGGCAAATATGACGGCGTGATCTGCCTGGGTTGCGTCATCAAGGGGGATACCGCCCATTTCGAATATATCAGCCAGGCGGCCAGTACCGGTTTGATGGCCGCCTCGTTGGCGACGGGTGTGCCGCTGACCTTCGGTATCCTGACGACTTATACCGACGAACAGGCAATCGTGCGCAGCCGTGACGATGCCCATAACAAGGGCCGCGAGGCCACTCTTGCCTGCCTCGAGGCAATTCAGACCCTTGCCGCCGTTAACCAGCAATCAGAGGGCACGAAGTGATCAACCTGCCAGACGATCTTCAGCTCGGCACTTCCAGCACCATACCTGCCACGCCCGAGGCTGCGCGCCTCGATCGCGTACCAAACCCCCAAGCGGATACCCAGTATTTGACGCGCTTCACCGCGCCCGAGTTTACGTCCCTCTGCCCGGTTACGGGACAGCCGGACTTTGCCCACATCGTTATCGACTTCGTTCCCAATCAATGGCTGGTCGAATCCAAGTCGCTCAAGCTCTATCTCACATCGTTCCGCAACCATGGAGCGTTTCACGAGGATTGCACCGTGGCGATTGGGCGTCGGGTCGCGGAGCTGATTGAACCGCACTGGTTGCGGATCGGCGGGTACTGGTACCCACGCGGCGGAATGCCAATTGATGTTTTCTGGCAGTATGGAACCCTACCGCCCAATGTATGGGTGCCCGAGCAAGGCGTTCCAACCTATCGCGGGCGGGGCTAAGAGACCCGAGGCCGGACCTTCTCGCCGAGCGACAAGTTGGCGAGATGGTCCAGCAATGCTTGAGCTGAAAGCTGGCTCAAGCACTGGCCTAGAACAACTGACGAAAGCCAACGGCCGCACCGGCGGCGGACGCGCCCTGTATATGGCCGGCATCAAGCCGGTATTGCAGGCCGACCTTCAGATGACCCGCTTGCAGGGGAACCTCGTAATCGATGCCAAGGTCCAGCTCCCTGGTGTTAGGAGCAAGGTCGGCACTGGACTGCCGATGCTCAATCGTTCCGTTGGCATTACGAGCGACGGGCAGCTGAAGCCCCATCGTCCCGTTCTCAATCCGCAAGGGCTGAGCGATGGAAAAGCCGAGCTGGTCATTGTCGCCAAGAACATTGTTCATTCTCGCTCCAATCTCAAAGCCAGAAAATTGGACGTCAGACAGCGATCTCACGAGACCAGATGTGGCGCCGGTCTGCTTGGCGACGCCATACTCGAGTCGGCCAAACACCTCAAAACCTGGCGCAACCATCTGGTCAATTCCCAGATGTGCCGTACCGGACGCACTACCGCTCCCCAATCCGAACGTCGCGTTTTGCCCTAGGCCCAACAGGCTACCCTGCTCACCAAGATAGCTGACGCCAAGACTGACCCGGCTGGCCTCACCGCCCCAAGCAACATTGATGCCTGTACCGGCAACTCCATTGTTGTGGCCCGCCGCGCCCTGTCCGGCAAAACCCATCGCGGTAATTGACAGCGGGCCCGCCTGCTGTGTTGACGCTACGACAATGGCGTCATGCGCGGTCGACAGCACCGAAGCGCGA
Source organism: Devosia riboflavina (assembly GCF_000743575.1). Taxonomy (GTDB): domain Bacteria; phylum Pseudomonadota; class Alphaproteobacteria; order Rhizobiales; family Devosiaceae; genus Devosia; species Devosia riboflavina. Next base: position 26,243 of record NZ_JQGC01000020.1, read on the forward strand.
GCATTAAAGGCGGTCGGCCCGGCCGTGTCGAACAACCCTGCTGCGCTGTTTACGAGCGATATCGTTCCCGTGCTGTCCGAGGCAGAAGGAAGGACACTTCGGACCTCTCGGTAGGACGGCAGCACGCCCCACGCCGGTCCCTGTACGGACGACAGCAGATCGGGGAGCATCGACGGGCGGGGCGCGGTCACGAGTGCCGACCCTTGAACCGCAAACCCCCGGTTGAGGCTGTCGAAGACGGCAATATCGGTGGTGCTCAGGGCCGAGGTCAGGCCATCGCCAAATGCTGCGGGCGTCAGGAGCACGCTTTCGGCAAGGCTGGTCCGATCGCTCGTGACCACATTGTCGCCAGTGAGGACTGCAACCGTGCCGATCGGGCTCAGGGCAGCGGCGATGTCGAGAACGCCGTGCCCCCATTCGCCCGAATAGGCATGCGTCACGCCATTGCCAAAATCGACACTGCCCGCGACCGGCACCCCCAAGGTCGAGAACCAACTGTTATCGGCGCTCGCAAGCAGGCGCTTGGCCCATTCGTCCGCGGTGAGGTCTGGAAAGGCCTCGGCCAGGAGAGCCACGGCGCCAGCAATCTGGGGCGCAACATAGGACGTGCCCGTACCTGCCGAGTAACTGGTATCCGACGTCGCATTGGCCGCAGTGGTGGTACCGTCTCCGGCAATGCAGAAGCGGGCAGCCAGACCGCAAGGAGCCGATAGCCTGATGGCCCTGCTGATGTCGCCGGTCGGGTTGACTTCGAAATACCCGTTGGCGGCAGCGATCCAGGCGCCCTGCAGACGAGTGTCAAAGTAGGGCAAGGTGGCCATCACATCGCCTGAGGCCATGGTCTCATCGTTCGACAGTGCCCAGACAACCACGCCGCCATTCTCGAAGGTGTTGAGGGCATCGAGATAGGCCTGCCACCTGCTAGTGCCGTAGTTGGCAATAACGGTATTCAGCCCCTGGGCCACGCTCTGGTTAGGATTGGCTGCAAGATGGGCCTGGAGTGTAGAGGCGGCGACGTTGAACCCCCACGAATTGTTCTGTGCAACGGCGCCGAGCGTGGCGGCATTGAGGGTGCCGAGGGTAACGTTGGTGATGTCAAGTGTGCTGGCTCCGCTAGAATTGAGCGCGGTGAGGTGGAGGTTGGCGCCGGGGGCCACGCCATGCATGCCCATGCCTTCCCTCACGCCGGCAATCAGGGATGCCACATGCGTGCCGTGGTCAGCTACCGGCAAGGTCCCCGTCTGGTGGATGGTCTTCCCTGCAAACTCTTGATGGGTCACCCGGAACCCCGTGTCTACCACAGCCACCAATTTGTTGACGCCCGTGAGCCCCGAGGACAGCGCCGTATGCAAATTGTGTAGCTCAAAGGCCCGGGACTGGTTTGTCGCCAACGGGCCAGAGGCGGCGCAACCGACATAGATGCAGTTGGCGTCCGCGTTGCGGAATTCCGCGGATGCCAGAATCTGTGCTGCCCGCACTGGATCAAAAGTTACGCCACGAGAAGCCCAGGTCGCGGGAGGTGGTGCTGGCGGCGTCGGGGCCGGCATACCGATCGGCGTCTGACTGGGGGGGCCGTCACCGCCTGAACAGCCGGCCATTACTGTTGCGAGCACGAACGCGAGCGCCAAGAAGCGCGATTCGGAAAAATGAAACATTCGCACCAAGCGATCCATTCAGAGTAGAGTGTGCCCCAGGACGCTACGGCTGGCTGGCTTTAACACAGCGAAGGGGCGACCTATAATCACAAGTGCTTAGTATTCGTGGTTTGGGTCTCGTGTCGGTGCGACCGAAAGTTGAGGGTAGGCAGGGAAAACGCTGCGGATCAAGCTCCGCATGCAAAAGAAATTATGCCTGATCCAGATTTGGGGTTATCGCGGTCCAAGCCAGGCAGATTGTGGCTCTGATTCATGCCATTGTCAGGGCAGGTACCGCCGCCAAATCGGAGCTTCACCCCATGCCCGAAATCTCCGCCGCGCCGACGGCTGCGTTCCATTTTTTGTTGGATCGGCAGGCACTATCCCGGCTTTGGCACGAAGTCGGCCAGATATCGAACCGACGTTCCCGCTGAGGGATTAGCCGATCTCGCCGAGTGTTTAGCCTCTGCTTCAAACACTACCTCAGCGTTCATACCCACCTCGCTTGCAATCTGGGCCAGAAGCATGGCTGCCAGCGTCGCTTCGCAATGCGTCGTGTAAGGACCGTGCGTTTGGGTCTGATGGATCACCTGCCAGCCACACGCCAACGGCGAGACGAGAAACCTGTCACGGACCATCGAGACCCCCTTAGCCGCCGGCGATCGCAAGCGGGACGGCCCCTACCTCGCGCGTTGCAATGCGGTCCGGCAGAATCTGGCGACGCAATTCCAAAGCGTCCCACACTTGGATCAAGGCATGGCAGAGGGCGGCTACCATAGCATCATCATGAAGTGGCGAGGGCGTTATACGAAGCCGTTCGGCGCCCTTAGGGACCGTCGGGTAATTGATCGGTTGAATGTAGATACCGTGCTTTTCGAGCAGCATATCGCTCGCTGCCTTGCAGAGCCGAGCGTCGCCGACCATCAGAGGCACAATATGGGTGCTGGTGGGCATCACTGGGAGCCCGGCATGGATAAGAGCAATTTTAGTCAGTTGCACTTGTCGCTGGTGTTGGGTGCGCTCTACCGCTGAAGCTTTCAGATGCTCGATCGAGGTCCGTGCCGCAGCGCAAAGCGCGGGTGGCAGGGCGGTGGTGAAGATGAATTCGGGCGCATACGAGCGCACCGCATCAATGAGGGCGCCATTGCCTGTAATGTAGCCACCCATGACGCCGAAGCCCTTGGCAAGGGTACCCTCCACGATATCAATGCGTTCCATCTGCCCATCGCGCTCGGCGATGCCAGCGCCGCGAGGACCGTACATTCCGACCGCGTGGACTTCGTCGATGTAGGTGAGGGCGCCGAACTCTTCGGCCAGATCGCAAATGGCCGCAATCGGCGCCACGTCGCCATCCATCGAGTAGACAGACTCGAAACAGATGAGCTTGGGGCGAGTGCGATCTGTCCGCTGCAGAAGCTCTCGCAGATGCCCAAGGTTGTTATGCCGAAAAATCTGCTTCTGTGCGCCCGATTGGCGCACGCCCTGTATCATTGAGGCATGATTGAGCTGATCGGAGAAAATGATGCAGTCGGGCAGAAGGCGCGCAATGGTCGAAATGGCTGCTTCATTGGAGACAAAGCCTGAGGTGAATACCAGCGCGGCTTCCTTGCGGTGCAAGTCGGCAAGCGAACGCTCAAGCTCGACCAGCGGACGATTGGTCCCCGAGATATTGCGAGTGCCACCGGCGCCGACGCCCAGCCGCCCAGCCGCTTCCTGCATGGACGAGATAACCTTTTCGTTCTGGCCCATCCCCAGATAGTCGTTGGAGCACCAGATGGTGATCTCCCGAGCATTGTCAGCGGCATCCCGATAGATGGCGCGCGGGAAGCGTCCGGCAATGCGTTCCAGATCGGCAAAGACCCGGTATCGCCTTTCTTGCCGCAATGTGTCGACGGCGTCTTGGAAAATTGCTCGATAATCCACTTGCCTCTCCCCCTGACCTCGAGTTGCCCCCGTGGATTCAACTCGGCAAACCAATCTAACCCACGGCACCAAGCCAGGGTATCGACCAAGGTCCACCTAAGGTGGTGCTCATAGTCCATTGTTGTGCCCCTGCACGTGATTTGGCCGACCGACCCGCTGACCAGTGGCTGCTAGCCGGAATCCTCTATCTGATGCCGGACTTGGCCTCGCAATTGTCCATCGCCGGCGGTCGCTAGTGGGTCTACCCAGCTCCGAAGCTTCGCTGCAACGGGCCGATTGGCCCTGGCTGGCTTTCCCTGACAACGGCATCCTCGGGGTCACTACTGCTCAACCTCGAGGGTCTCGCCACCATGGTGATCGCCTGGCTGGTTTTCTGGGAGAACGCCAACCGGAAGCTGATCCTTGGCGCAGGATCCATTTTGGCCGGCGCGATCCTGCTGTCTTGGACCTTCGAGGGTTGCACGACGATTACCACCAGCACGCCCACGACGGCCCGGTGACCCAGCCGCACTCCCACTGGCACCGCCACGGGCCGTTCCGACACAGTCGGAGCACTATCGGGACCCCACCACCAGCACAGCCACAGCCGACTTGGGTCAGGTTGCCTCGACCGGCCGGCCCGCCGCTCGCCACTCGGGCAGCCCGTCGCGAAATCGCCCAACCCTAGGCAGTTACCGGGTATTGCGAGTACCGCGCTGGACGACGATCTCCGCGCGGATTCGCATAATATGCGGTATGGGACCAAAATTTTACAGCTACTGAGCTGCGCCTGCCCCCAGGTCAACTCCACGGGCAAAGTTCACCAGGAACCGTCGGTAGTCAATAATGTCAAGGGTCCGGGAATTTTCATTAGTTCTCTTCACTAGACTGGGTTGCAAGGCAGCCCGTGTCAGACTGCTACCTCTGGATGCCTAGGTAACCTTACCCTGGCGCGCAGGCCGCCCTCCGGGTTAGGAGCTAGGCTAACATCGCCGCCATGAGCACGGAGAATCGCACGGGCGATCGGCAGTCCAAGGCCAATCCCTCCGGTGTCCCGCGACCGCGAGCCTTCCAGCCGTGTGAAGGGATCGAAGACGCGGTCGAGATCCTTGGGCGGAATGCCGGGGCCATAGTCGTCGATAAGAATTTCCGCGTCACGGCCTTTATCCTCAACCGTCACCCGAGCGCCCTCGCCATAGCGTTGTGCATTCTCGAGGAGATTTCGGAGGGCACGACGCATTGGCGTCAGTCGAACAAAGGCGATCACCGACTGCTCCGCATCCACCATGATCCTGGGGCCTGTCTCGGACAACTCTCGCGCGAGGGCGCGCACAAGTTCGGCGAGGTCCATCTCCTCCATCGGCTGATCCGTTGAGATGCCGCGCGCGAAGGCCAGCGTCGTCTCGACCATGTCCTGCATCTCGTCGAGGGAGGCGATCATCCGCTCGCGGGTCTCGTCGTCATCCACCATTTCGGCGCGCACCTTGAGGGCCGTGATCGGCGAGCGAAGGTCGTGGCCGAGCGCTGTCAGCATCCGGGTCCGATCGGTGATCATTCGGGTGAGCCGGGCATTCATCCGCGCCAACGCATCGGAGAGCACGCGCACCTCCTGTGGGCCTCCCGCAGGCATGCTCGGCATCTCGCCATCCAATTCCACCTGGTCCGCTGCGGCGGCTAGTTGGCTCAGCGGAGTCGTGATCCGTCGCAAGCCCAGCCAGAGTGCCGCCATAATGAGCGCCAGCGACAAGAGAGTGGCGCCGACGATTGCAGGCGGCGCCTGGAGGTTGGGCGGCTGGAACCTAGCGGTGACGTTGAGCCAGTCGTTGTCGCCGAGCGGGGCCGATATCCGGAACTCGACAGGAGCGCCCCCGGAAACAAGCATCCGTTCATGAAGCCAGTCGAGCACCGCCGGAGGCTCGATCAGCGCTCCATCATGGGGAGATACCAAGACCTCCTCCGCGCGCAGGTCGAGCGCGGCTGTCGTCAGATGCCAAGGCTCACCAACCTCGACCAACGGCGCCCGGTCCAGGCTGAACCGCACCAAGCGGGAATTCGCGGCGGCAAGGATGCTCTCGCGGCTGCCCTCTGGCGCTCCCTCGAGCACGCTGGCAACTGCGACGGCGCGTTCCACGGTCTCGAGGCGCTGGGCGGCTCTTATCGCGGCGCCACGCTCGTCCGCGAAGAGCCACGCGCTGATCACCTGCGCCGCCAGGAACGCGCCCATGATCAGAAGCGCCAATTGCCCCAACAAACTGCGGGGAAGGAGGCGCATCACGTCACCTCGCGCACATCGGCGGCAAGGCTGTACCCACCCGCGCGGACCGTCGCGATGATCTGCGGGTGCGACGGGTCCGTTTCGATCTTCCGGCGCAGGCGGCTGACTTGATTGTCGATGGTTCGGTCGAACACATCGGCGGCACGTCCGCTGGTGACGTCGAGCAACTGGTCGCGCGACAGCACGAAGCGCGGCCGTTCGAGAAAAGCCGTGAGAAGCTTGAACTCCGCCGTGGTCAGCGAGACCTCCGCCCGGCCATCCCCGCAACTAAGCACCCGGGTGTCGGTGTCGAGGATCCAGCCTGCGAAGGCCAGCTTCCGCCCGCCGAGCCGGCCCGCGAGCGGTTCGGGGCGCTCCGAACGACGCAGGATCGCTTTCACGCGCGCCAGAAGCTCGCGTGGATTAAACGGCTTCACGAGGTAGTCGTCAGCGCCGACCTCAAGCCCGACAATCCGGTCCGTATCATCGCTGAGGGCGCTCAGCATCAGAACCGGCGGCCCACCCGAGGAGGCGAGGCGCCGTGCCGCCGAAAGTCCGTCCTCACCGGGCATCATCACGTCCAGCACGATCAAGTCGAAGCGGCCTGACTTGAGATGCGCGTCCATCTCCTTGGTGTCCTTGGCGGCGGTAGCCCGCATTCCGTTCTTCTCAAGATAGCGCGTCACGGCATCGCGGATCTCGCGATGATCGTCGACGACAAGAATATGCGGGTTTCGGGTCTGATCGTTCATGCGATCTTCATAGCGTGATTTCTTCTTTCCCTAGCCATCATTTGGGTCGTGATCTGTCGCAGGCGCGGGTTTTGCGACAGACCGTTACAATTTGCCCGCCTCCTGGCACAGGCCCGCGACAGGCCGCGCCCATCTTCTCCTCACCGAAACAACATCCCAAGAGGTGACAAGATGAAACGCAAGACAATGCTGACCCTGAGTGCTGCCGCCACCATCGCGATCATTGGCACGATCGCCGCCCCCGCAATTGCTGAGAGCTGGGGGCCCGCGCAGATGATGCAACGAATGCACGGCTCCGAAGGGGGCTTCATGCAAGGCAACCGCGGCGCAGGGCCGATGATGATGCAGGATGAGCACGGTCCAATGGGCATGGGCGACCTAGCCGATAACCCTGTCTACACGTCCTTCGATTCCGACGGTAACGGCACGGTGACAACAGCAGAGTTGGAAGCCGGCCTTGCCGCGCTTCATGCCGAGCACGACGCTGACGACAACGGCGCGCTATCTTCTGATGAGTTTTCGGCCCTCTTTGCGGACGTCACCGGCAGCATGGCTGGGCGCCCCTTCGCAATGCTCGACGCCGACGGTGACGGTCAAATCAGCGCCGACGAAATGGCATTTCCGGCACAGATGATGGCCCGCATGCCGGCGCGGCACGGATCCGCGCCGGACGCTGGTACCGAACAACAGTGACAAGCGCTAGCGGCTGGCGCCCCGTCTGCGCCAGCCAACCAAGTGCGAGAGGACCTGATCCATGTCCGTCCAACAAAACGTTCCGCAAGGATACTCCGCTACCCAGATCGCTCTGCACTGGGCCGTCGCGGTACTGATCGCCGCGCAATTCCTCTTTAAGGACGCCATCTCAAACGCGTGGGACGCGATCGGCGCGGGAAAGACCTTCGCCTTCGATCCACTGATCCTCGCCCATGTGGGTGGCGGTGGCCTGATCCTTGCACTGGTCGTCTGGCGACTGGTCTTGCGCCTCAAGCGCGGCGTCCCCGCACCGCCCGAAAACGAACCCGGCGCGCTCAAGACCCTCAGCCATGTGGCGCATTGGGCCTTCTACGCGGTCTTAGCCGCAATGACCGTCACTGGGTCGCTCGCCTGGTTCGGCTATGTGACTCAGGCCGCGCAGGCTCACAACACTCTCAAAATTGCCCTCCTGGCGCTCGTCGGGCTGCATGTGCTGGCGGTGCCGTTCCACCGCGTAGTCCTGAAGAACAACGTGATGCGGCGGATGATCCGGCCTGCCGAATAGTGCCGAGATCATGCGGGCCGGTCGTACCGTTAAACGTCGAGAGCTTCGCCCAACGAGAAGCCCTCAACGACGCGGGAACCAAGGGGTGCTAACTCGTTAAATCTTTCCAGCCCTGGTCGAGAGCCGCAGAGTAGCGCCTGAGCAAGTAGGCCTCGGTCAAAAGGCCTATGACCTTTCTGCTGGTAATGTTTTCCACGACAGCAAGCTCTTCACTGCCTTCCCGCTCAAACATGGCAGCCGCATCACTGGCGTTGATGCCCGCTAGCAGGAAGCGGTCCTTATGCCGCAATAGGGGTTCGATCGTTTCCAGCGGCTCCTCGCCTTCCCAAGGCTGATACGCTTCTGCGACAAGAACGATACCCTCATAAGCGCCACTGCTGTCCATCGCCACCACGCGTTCCGTCGATCCCAGCGGAAAACGCTGGCGAAACTCCGACAATGACGTTTCCTTCTCTATGGTCGTTATGTCCCGGCGCATAATTGCGCCGACCGTGAGGCTGCGAATTCGACCTATATCATAGGGCGCACGAATGCTCTCGCCACGTAGATGTAAGCGCCAGGTCGAGAATGAGAAGCCAAACATTTCCCGGACCAAGACGCCAGAAATCGCAGACGCCACCATTACGGCACCAGAGATTGCAAGATCGTTGGTCGTTTCCAGGATCAGGAAAGTCAGGGTGAGGGGGCCGCCAACCACCCCGGTGGCCACTGCCGCCATTCCGACTACGGCCGCCAATCCCACATCCACCTGCATACCAATAAGGGATGCGCCCATTGCGCTGATCTTCCCGATCAACGCGCCCAAAAATAGCGACGCGAAAAACAGGCCGCCGCGAAAGCCGGCGCCCAGAGATATGGCTGATGCCATCGACTTCAAGACCAGGAGACCGACGAGCGCGAAGAGCCCAAAGGACTGACTGAATTGAAGATGTAGAGCACCGTGACCAGAGGAGAGCACTTGTGGCGTAATCAGGCCCAATCCGCCAACAGCAAGTCCCCCTATTGCCGGCCTTAGCCAGATCGGCAATCTGCTTGCCACAAGGGCGCGTTCCACCAGACCCACGAAACGCATCAGCATCACGGCAAAGCTTCCGCCGATGAGACCTAAGGCAACGAACGCTACGATATCGTATGGGCCGACGGCTGCGATGGCCCCCAGTTCAATATGGGTCTGGACGGCACCGAGCTGCACTGCCAGCAGGTTTCCGGCCAAGGCGGCTCCGACCACCGGGGCGAGAAGACCAATGGAGTATATCCCAACGATGAGTTCGAATGCATAAAAGGCGCCTGTTAGCGGTGCGCCGAATGCGGCGGCGATGGCACCAGCGGCACCGCAGCCGACCAGCATACGCACCTCGTTCCGACGCAGACGAAATCTTGTAGCGAGCCAGGAACCAGCAGCGCTTGCCAACTGGGTATATCCGGCCTCGAGTCCCACGGACGCGCCGAAACTGCTCGAAATCACTGTCTGCGACGTGATGACTGCACTCTCCCGCATAGACATTCGGCCACCGTGCAGAGCGTTGGCCTCGATGGGATCGACCGGTTGGCGCTTCCTGTACTTGCGATTGAGCACAATGGTGGCTCCCATTAGTATCCCGCCTACAGCGGGAACCGTAGCCAACAGCGGGTGCCCCAACGCGGCCTGTTCGCTCAGCCGTGCCCCAGCTCCAAGTCCGAACAGGGCGTGATGTAGAACTTGGGTTAGATTACTGACGCCTGTAACGACCAGCCCGCCGAGTGCGCCGACAACCGAACCCAGCACGAACAAAAGCGTGCTCCGCAGGTGGCCGAAACGCCCCGCGAGTTTGGGTAGCCGGAAGAAGCCGAACATAGCAATATCGTTCCATTGGGAGCGTCAAACGGCGACGAAGCGGCCGGTTCCAGCAATGTCGTTTAGCACGCCTTTGCGAAGATAGGAGGCCATGGCATCGATTGCCGATATCTCCAGATTGGCACGGTCAACGCCAAATTTGGCTGGCACTCCCTGCTCGGTGACGTAGGCGACCCGGTATCGCTTTTTTGCATCGAGCACCTCCTGACCGGCATGGATATCTACCACGCGATGTCCTGGCGGGTTTTCGATGCGCCCAAATACCGTGAGGCCCCGGAAGCGTTTCACATAGCCGCCCATCTGGCCGAAGGGATCAGCGGAAAACGTGCGCTCGAGATTGTCTTCGACCATCTCCCATATTTCCACGCCGGTCAGTTCCACGGTCGAAACTGCAGGATTGGTGGGAATAATGTTCCACAAGTCGTTTTGGGATATTGGGCCGGGCGGAATGGGCGCGCCGTAGCGCCAGCCGTTAGAGAAGCCGATTGCGGTTCCGGCCACGTCACAGATCGCAGCCAAGAGAAAGTCATCCATCGGTGCGTCCATGCTAGTCGCCCGGTGCAAGGGCTTGGCGGTTGAGCCGACGATCTCGCTCAGCATTGCCCGATGCGGCGCCATCGCGCGCTCCACGAGCTCCGCAATGTCGGCCTGCTCCGGTATCGTGTCGTCAATCGGGATGAGCTGGTGCTTGACCAAGTCGATGCGCCCATCATCAAGGCTCACGGTCATCTTACCGATGAAAGATCCGTGGCAGCCCGATTGCATGATCAGAGTCTGACCAATCCGGGCGGGATGGGACAGCCGGTTGTGCGTATGGCCGCTGACGATGATGTCGATCCCAGCGACCGACTCCGCCAGCAAGCAATCCTGGGGGAAACCTTGATGCGACAGGACAACGATGATGTCGGCTTCATCTGTCTTGGCCTGCTCGATCGCAGAATGCAGCTCACTTAATCCAGACGTAAACTGCAGGCCGCCGGCAAAGCGTGGTGGCATGGACTTATCGATTATGGTGGCAGCGAGGCCGATTACAGCCACGCGTATCCCTCCGCGCTCAAAAATCATCTGAGCTGAGAAAGGTCGTTCGCCCGTGGAGGGGTCAATGCAATTCGCGGCGAGCATAGGGTAGTTTAGCTGTGACGTAAGGGACTTCAGATGCCCGGGGCCCCACGCGAAATCCCAATGTGCTGTCATGGCGTCGATTCCCAACGCATTGAGCATTGGGATCAGCGCCTCACCCCTTGAATGCACTGCAGGAAATGTGCCGTGAAACGTATCGCCGTTGTCGAGGAAGACGAGGGCGCCCGCAGTCTCCCCCCGTAAACCGGCCACGACGCTTGCAATCCGGGCAAGTCCACCCATTGTCGGAAACTGTGGGCCACCGGGCGACCAGATGATCTCGGCATGTGGTTCAAGATAGCCGTGCAGATCATTCATCTGGACAATAGTCAGGAGACGCTTGCCCATGTCTTTTGTCTCCCTTCTCGCCCTTTAAAGCACTACGACGTTGGCGCCCTGCGGCACACGGCCGTAGAGGTCGATCACATCTTGATTCATCAGGCGGATGCAACCCGACGAGACGGCAGTACCGATCGTCTCGGGCTGCGTGGTGCCGTGAATGCGGAAAAGAGTATCTTTGCCATCCTTGAACAAATAGAGGGCGCGCGGGCCCAATGGGTTCTCCGCGCCGCCTTCCATGCCGCCTGACCACTGGGCGTAACGCTCTGGTTCTCGCTTGATCATGTCCTGCGTGGGTGTCCAGCGCGGCCATTCCCGCTTCAGGGCAATGTTGGCGGTGCCCTTGAACTCAAGGCCCTCCTTGCCTACACCCACGCCGTATCGAAGGGCCTTGCCGTCTTCCTGTACCAAGTAGAGGAAACGGCTAGTTGTATCGACCACTACGGTACCGGGCGGCTCGCTCGTCGGAAAATCTACTATCTGCCGCAGATATTGAGGATCCACCTTCGCGACGTCGATCGGAGCCACTGGAAATTTCTCGTTGAGCGGTGCGGCATACCGCATGGCATCGGCGGAGTTGATCAACGGTGCCGCAGTTTGCTGGATTGGCGCGGTCGTTGCACAGGCGGCCAGTAGCGAAGCAGTCGCAGCGACAAGAGCAAAGTCTCGAATGCGAAGAAGATTCATTTTTTGTGACCGCAGAGTTGAAGAGTTTGACCGCATCGGCAGGGCCCACCTTAAGGCAGGCTTAAACGTCGGCACCTCCTTCAAGGTTTCCTCGGCTTGACATCATATTATATTAGATTATGCTAATTTATGGAATAAGAAAAAGGGTGATCCATGAATCAGGAATTGAGGTCGGCTTCCATACGGATCGGAAGCACAGCTCCAAAGTTCGAAGCTCGCTCCACGATGGGCGTACGGAGGCTGTCAGATTATCGAGGGCGATGGCTTGTGCTGTTTTCCCATCCAGCCGATTTCACGCCTGTCTGCACCTCGGAAATCCTGGCTTTTGCCCGGCTCCACGGCGAGTTTCTGGCACTGAACTGTGAACTTCTTGGACTCTCAGTGGATAGCTTGTTCGCCCACATGGGATGGATCGGCGCCATGGAAGGTACATTCGGCGTCACGATACCATTTCCTTTGTTGGAAGATCCCTCCATGGCCATCGCCAGGGCTTATGGCATGCTGGACCCAGATGCAGCCGACAGCGCCACTGTGCGCATGACCCTGGTCATCGATCCTGACGGGATAGTCCGGATGACCTCGACCTATCCTATGACGACCGGCCGCAGCGTGCATGAGGTGCTGCGGACGGTCCAGGCCCTGCAGGTCACCGATGCACACAACGTCTATACGCCCGAGGGTTGGTCCATTGGAGACCGGGTGATTGATGCGGATCTGATGCTAGGGACGGGCGCCGGATCACCGGATTGGTTTTTCCGCACGAGCGCACTCGGAGACAAGTCATGAGCAGTAAACCTGTCGTCAAAGGGTTCTTCGACTCACGGACCTCTTCGATCCAGTATGTGGTTCACTGCCCGCAGACCAAGCAGTGTGCCATCATCGACCCGGTGCTCGATTTTGACGAGAAGTCCGGTGCGACCGCGACCCGGCATGCCGATGCCATCCTGGCCTATATTGGTGAGGCCGGCCTTTCGGTGCAGTGGATATTGGACACCCATCCGCATGCCGACCATTTCTCCGCCGCACGGTATCTAAAGTCCAAGACGGCGGCGCCAACTGCGATCGGCGAACGTGTGGTGGACGTTCAGAAGCTTTGGAAAGGTATCTATAACTGGCCTGACCTTGCCGAAGACGGGAGCCAGTGGGACCGCCTGTTCAAGGACGGGGAGTCCTTCAAACTCGGCAATATTGACGCCAGCATCATGTTCTCGCCAGGCCACACAATGGCCTCGATAACCTACGTGATCGGCGACGCCGCATTTGTGCACGATACACTGTTCATGCCGGATAGCGGAACAGCCAGAGCGGACTTTCCCGGCGGCAGCGCGTCGCGTCTGTATCGCTCCATAATGGCGATCCTGGCACTTCCTGGTGAGACACGGGTGTTTACGGGCCACGACTATCAGCCTGATGGCAGGGAACCGCTGTGGGAGTCCACGGTTGCCGAGCAGAAGGCCACCAATACCCACATGTCGACCTGCCGCAACGAGGCAGAGTTCGTCGCGGTGCGCGAAGCGCGCGATCGTAGCCTGCCAATGCCAAAATTGATCCTGCATGCGCTGCAGATCAACATCAACGGTGGGCAATTGCCACCACCCGAGGCAAACGGCAAACGCTACCTCAAATTCCCGCTCGACGCGCTGGCCGGCGCCTCGTGGGGAGATTGATCGTGCTAGCCGAGGATCTGCTGCGGCTGTTGGGAAGCACGAACCGGCTCCGCATTGTCGAGCGGCTTGTGGCCGGCGAATGCTCGGTCAAGACGCTGGAGGCAGAACTTGCAATCCGGCAACCGACGCTGTCCCAGCAACTGGGTGAATTGCGCAAAGCCGGGCTGGTGATCGATCGCCGCGAAGCACAGTCGGTCCATTATTCCATGGCGCCAGATCACATCGAGCAGGTGCAGCGCGTTTTGAGCGCCTTGAACAGCGCTGACGCGCAACGATCGCATAAACCGAAATCGGAAACGCGGCCCGTCCATGCCGCACAATTTGGCCGGGTCCTTTCGGACTGAACGGTCACAGGAGGAGTCTCATGGAAACCAAGAAAATATCAGACGCACTGAGCGTCGGACCACAGCTGTATCTGACGGACCTGGCCGAAGTGGCGAAGGCGGGTTTTAAATCCATTCTCGTCAATCGACCCGATGGCGAGGGAGACGACCAACCTACATTTGCCGAGGTCGAAGCGGATGCGCGCGGCTACGGGTTGGAGGCCCGTTATGTGCCCGTCGTCCCCGGGAAGGTCGCCGATGCCGATGTCGAGGCCTTCGCGGCCGCGGTTGAGGAACTGCCCAAGCCGATCTTCGGCTTCTGCCGAACCGGAACCCGAACGACAACTCTGTGGGCGCTCTCCCAGGCCGGAAGCAGGCCGCTAACTGAAATTCTGGGAACAGCGAAGGCTGCAGGGTACGACCTCTCCGGCGTCGCTTTGCGCATTGCCAATGGGGGACAGGTCAAGACCGATGCCCCAACCGAAAAGCACCAGATCGTCGTGGTTGGTGGTGGTGCCGCCGGCCTGGCCGCTGCCGCGAGCCTATTGGCAAGGGCCAGCGATCTGGACATCGTCGTTATCGATCCTGCCGACATGCATTACTATCAGCCCGGCTGGACACTTGTGGGAGCGGGCGTTTTTACGCCGGAGCAGACCCGCAAGCGGCTCGCCGACCATGTTCCGCATGGTGCCAAACTGATCAAGGCCGCGGTCGTTGCGTTTGATCCAGCCAACAACGCGGTCATTCTCGAGGGTTGCCGCGTTGTCCACTACGAGCGCCTGATCGTGGCGCCCGGGCTCAAGGTCGACTGGGGGGCAATTGAAGGCTTGCCCGAAACACTGGGCAAAAACGGCGTGACCTCCAACTACCGCTATGACTTGGCATCCTACACCTACGATCTCGTCAAGTCGCTCAATGGAGGCACGGCCCTTTTCACCCAGCCAACTATGCCGATCAAATGTGCCGGCGCGCCGCAGAAGGCGATGTACCTGTCCTGCGACATTTGGAAGGAAAGGGGCACCCTGGGCAAAACGAAGGTCGAGTTCCTGAACGCGGGTCCCGGTCTCTTCGGCGTGGCGGACTATGTTCCTCCGCTCATGGAGTATGTGAAGGAATATGGGATCAACCTGTCGTTCGGGCACAACCTGTTCAAGATCGACGGCCCGAAAAAGATTGCTTGGTTCAAAAAGACCGACAAGGACGGAACCGTCGAGATCGTCGAGCGCAAGTTCGATATGATCCATGTGGTGCCGCCTCAGGCACCACCGGATTTCATCAGGGTCAGCCCGCTGGCGGGCGAGACCGGATGGGTGAGCGTCGATCAGGCGACCCTCCGGCACACCAAGTTCGACAACGTCTACTCATTGGGTGACGTAATGAACGCCCCCAATGCCAAGACGGCAGCGGCTGCCCGCAAACAAGCGCCGGTGGTAGCAGAGAACCTGCTCGCCGATATGGGCCGCTCGTCGAGCCAGGACCGTGCCATTTATGACGGCTACGGATCCTGCCCGCTGACGGTGGAGCGGGGTAAGATCATTCTGGCCGAATTCGGCTATGGTGGAAAGCGTATTCCCAGCTTCCCGAAATGGCTCATCAACGATCTGAAGCCATCGCGCCTGGCCTGGTTTCTCAAGGAGAGGCTGCTGCCGCCGATCTATTGGCAGGCCATGCTCAAAGGGCGTGAACCGATGGCCAAGCCCAAGCATGAAAAGATCGCTTCAGCGGAATGATCGACTGCGATGGCGCGGGTTACGCCCGCGCCAACTCAAGCGGCTTGGTCGCCACCAGATCGATCAATGCAGACATGCCGTGGTGTCCCGTGCCTTCCGCAATCTCGGCATCGTAGCTTAGGAGGCTGGTGATGGTGAGCGTTTGGAAGGCCTTTTCCAGCAACGCTTCGGTGTAAAGGTTCTCCTCGGTCCTGGGCCCGCCGGTGCCAAATGCCAGTTGCTCGGGCCGATAGCCGTGCAGCAGCAAGGTTCCGCCCGGACGCAAGGCCTTGATCATGCCGGCGAAAATTGCGTCGCGCAGAGCAGGACCCGCAAACTGGATGAATATGCCGACCACGATATCGAAGTGCTCATCGGGCCAGTCGTATTCTGCCAGATCCACCACTTCGGTGGTGATCGAAACGCCGCGGCTTTTGGCGAGTGCCTGCGCCTTGCCCAAGCCAATCGCCGACGCATCGATGGAGTGGACAGCCAGCCCCTGCTCCGCCAGCCAAACGCCGTTGCGGCCCTCACCATCGGCGACGGCGAGAGCCGAGCTACGTTCTTTCACGATTTCAGCGTGGCGGCGCAGGAAATCGCTCGGTTCTTCTCCGAACAAATATTCAGCCCGGTCGTAGCGCTCATCCCAGTCAGTGCGTGTCATTCGCGCGTATCCCGCTCCTATCCGTTTGCCCAATCAGACGCCGAGCTCCTGGCGGGCTGCAGCCACGACTTCGCGAAAACCTGCCAAGTCGAGCGCTGAGCCGACGAAGAACGGGCCGACGAGATAGGAAGGTGTTCCCGTCAAACCGATTTCGTCAGCTATCTTGGTGTTGGCACGCAACTGGTCAAGCAACGCAGGCCCTTTAGCTGCAATGGTAGCATCGACCTTGACCATATCAACATCAGACGCTTCAAGAGCCTCACGCATCCCTTGTTCGGTAATGCCTCGACCGGGAATGGCCATAAGCGCATCATGGGCTGCGAGGTACTGCCCGTTTTCGTGTGCTGCGAGTGCAGCCTGACCACCATAGACCGATGCCTCGGTCAGGATGGGCCAATCCTTAAATACCACACGAAGTTTGTCGTCGGTCGCCATCAACTCCTTGAGATATGGAGCACTCTGCTTGCAGAAAGGGCAATTGTAATCAAGAAATCCAACCATGGTTAGGTTGGCATCCGCCGGGCCGAAAACCGGCGTCCCAGGCGTTGCAAAAATTGCTTCAAGGTCGAGAGGTCCGTCCTGCGCAGATGCAACACTTGGTTTTCCAAGCCAGAGTGCCAGTGGGGCCATCATGGCAAGTTTGGTCACGGCACGGCGCGAGAGTTGCTTTTGCATGGGCATTTTCCTTTTCGTCGGCCTCCAAAGCATTCTCGACGCCTTAAGCCAGCCTTAAGTGCGGTCGCATGGTCGTGTTAAGAAACGTCAAATCCTGGAGCCGGTGATGCGTATTCTCGTGGTTGAAGACGATGACATCCTGCGAGACGGCCTCGAGGTCGGACTGCGCATTGCAGGGTTCTCGGCGGAAACGGTCGCGTCGCTTGCTGATGCACGTGCGGGACTCGCCGCTGGCCGCTTTGACGTAATCGTGCTCGATCTGATGCTGCCGGACGGGTCGGGCCTGGACCTGCTCGATGAAATCAGGCGCTCCGGATCGGACGATCCAGTCTTGCTTCTCACGGCCAGGGACAAGGTCGAGGATCGTATCGCCGGACTTGATCACGGGGCAGACGACTACCTCGTCAAACCCTTCGATCTCGACGAGCTAGCGGCTCGCCTACGGGCGCTTGTTCGTCGGGTTAACGGCCGAGCACAGGCCTATTTGGTCTGGGACCACATCCAGATCGTGCCTGCGACCATGGAGTTATCGGTGTCGGGGACGCCCGTGTCTGTGTCACGCCGGGAATTCGCGGTGCTGCAATCCCTCATGGAATCGCCAACGGTTATCCAATCCAAGAGGGCCCTCGAGGAGAAGCTCTACGGTTGGCAGGAAGAGATCGAAAGCAATGCCATCGAGGTGCATATCCATCACCTGCGTCAAAAAGTGGGACGTGACGCGATCGAAACTGTTCGCGGCTTGG
Source organism: Devosia riboflavina (assembly GCF_000743575.1). Lineage (GTDB taxonomy): Bacteria > Pseudomonadota > Alphaproteobacteria > Rhizobiales > Devosiaceae > Devosia > Devosia riboflavina. The sequence continues at coordinate 43,803 of NZ_JQGC01000020.1, forward strand.
GTTATCGCATGAGGAAAGCCTGATGACCCTGTCGATACGAGCGCGCCTCTTTGCCATCCTGATGGTCGCGACCAGCGTCGTGTGGCTATCCGCCGTCGCCTGGATCTATTTCAGCACGACGAGGGAAGTGGAGCGCGTGCTCGACGCTCGGCTCAGCGAGGCGGCACGAATGGTCTCCTCCCTGGTATCAAGCAGAGAAATCACCGTTGCCGACGCGGCCGACAGCATCGCCTCGCTTTCTCCGGCACCGTCTCACGTCCCCTATGACCGGCAGCTGTCCTGCCAACTTTGGTCCTTTGACGGGGATTTGGTTGGTCGATCAGACGGGGCTCCGACGTCCGCCCTGTCCGAACACAACGATGGCTTCGCCGAAACGATCATCGACGGCGAGCGTTGGCGGGTTTTTGCCATTGAGAATGCCGAGGTCGGCGTGCGGGTATTGGTGGGCGACAGTCTGGCATTGCGTGACCGGCTGGTGGGAGATGTCATCAAGGGGTTGCTGATCCCCGCCGCACTGATCCTGCCACTTATGGCGGCCATGATCCTGGTGAGTGTCAACCGCGGTCTCCGGCCCGTGGACGCAGTTGCAGCTGAGCTGACCGCCAGGGGCGCTAACGCACTTGAACCTATATCGGGTGAAGCCCCTCAAGAGATCAGGCCGATGTTGTCGGCGCTGAACGACTTGCTGGAACGTGTGCGCTCGGCACGTGAACGTGAGCGCAATTTCACGGCGTTCGCTGCCCATGAATTGCGTACCCCCCTCACAGGCTTGCGAACGCAAGCCCAGATCGCATCACGAACGGACGACCCGGTGATTCAACGCAAAGCGTTGGACAAGATCGTCGCGGGTGTCGATCGGACCGCGCGTATGGTTCGCCAACTCCTTTCCATGTCGACAGTCGATGCCACGAACAAGGATGCGCGACCGGAGCCACTGGACGCCGAAGCGGCCATCCGTTCGCTCGTTGCAAGCCTTGTGCTGCCATCGGGGGTGGAGATCGAAGGCATACACACACTGGCAGCTGCTCCCATTGCGGTCTCTCCCGCTGCCTTCGACTTGATGATGCGCAATCTCCTGGAAAACGCCATTGCGCATTCTCCTGCAAATGGCGTCGTCCGGATAGTTGTCCAGGTGGTCGGCCACGGTCTGGAGATTAAGGTGTCAGACGATGGTCCAGGCATGGATGAGGATGAACTCAAGCATGCCACCGAGCGGTTCTTTCGTGGAAAGAACCACACGGAAATCGGCAGCGGCCTTGGCCTTTCCATCGTGGAATCCGCGGCCCTCCAGGCTGGCGGCAGCCTCACGCTCGCCAACAGGCTCCCACATGGCCTTGTGGTGACGCTCGTTCTGCCGCGGGCATAAGTCTCCCTTAAGTTGGGGGCAACAAACGACGGATAGTTCCTTCCGCCGGAGACCCCTATGTCGGTATTTCAAAAACTTGCTGCCATCGCCCTGATGGCCCTCTTTGTTCTGGCGGGTCCTGTCGGCGCCCAGCAAGCCCAGCCACTCCCGGTGGAAGAGGCTTTCAAGGTTTCGCTTATGGCATCAGGATCCGGTGTAGAGGTGGTGCTCAATGTTGCCCCCGGATATTATCTTTATCGTGACCAAATTTCGTTGGCCGATGCAGAAGGCCAGGCTGTTGCGCTGCAACTTCCTTCCGGCGTCACAAAGGATGACCCTACTTTTGGGCGCACCGAAATTTTCCATGACCGTCTGAGTTTCCCCTTGCCGGAAGCCACCGCGGGAAAATTCATACTGGCCTACCAAGGCTGCAAGGACGGCAGCATCTGCTATCCACCCGTTCGCCGGTCGCTTGATGCTGATGCCGTTGCAGTTGGGTCGGTTGAGGGACCGTCCTTCCTCACAGAATCCTCCGAAGCACTCGGCGCTGCGACGCCCATCCGCGTTGCAACAGAGACCGGTGGCTCGCTCCTGACCGATCTGATGGGCCGCGGCGGGGCCCTGATGGTCATCGGTGCATTCCTTGCTTTCGGCGTTGCGTTGGCCTTTACCCCATGCGTTTTTCCTATGTATCCAATCCTGGCGGGTACATTGACCCAGGCAGGGCAACGCCTATCGATGCCCAAGGCATTCGGTATCTCACTGGTCTATGTCCTCGGCATGGCCACAGCGTTTGGGATGTTGGGCCTGGTCGCCGCCTGGTCAGGTCAAAATCTGCAGATGGTTTTGCAATCGCCATGGGCGATCGGTGGCGTAGTTGTGTTGTTCATCACGTTGGCGATCTCGATGTTCGGCGCGTTCGAGCTTCAGCTTCCCAGTGCATGGATGACAACAATCAGCCGAGTGGGCGGACGCAATGGTGCCGCCGGAGCCGCGATGATGGGTTTTCTCTCTGCTCTCATAGTGGGGCCCTGTGTCACGGCCCCTTTGGCAGCGGCGTTGCTCTACATTGCGCAGACCGGCGACGCGACACTGGGGGCGGCGGCCCTATTCGCCCTTGGTATCGGCAAGGGCATTCCGCTGATTGTTTTCGGCACTGTGGGTGGCCGTGTCATGCCACGCGCTGGGTCCTGGATGGTACGGGTCAAGCACGCTTTCGGTTTTGTCTTTCTGGGCGGTGCCATCTGGATGTCAGAACGGCTGCTGCCAGCACAATTGACCACCGGGGCATGGTCGCTTTTGGCGGCAACCGTTGCGATCTACTTCATTGTAGTCGCCTTGGGCAGCAACGGTGTTCGACGCCTGGTACCGACCGCATTGGGTGTTGCCGGCCTGGGCCTTGCAGGGTTTACGGCAATGGCTGCTATTGGTGGCCAAAATCCCGCTGACATGTTGACGGGACGACAGTCTTCTCTGTCTGGCAAGGAAATGGTTTCGGAAACAGTTTCGGGAATCGATGCCCTAACTGTCGCGCTCGAGGCCAGTGATGGTCAGGGGCGTCTGGTCTATCTGACCGCAGATTGGTGCATCTCTTGCGCGGTACTCGATCGTGAGATTTGGACCAACCCCACAGCGTTGGCGGGACTGAATGAAACGAGACTGATCAAACTAGATGTGACGAAGAACACCGCTGAAGACCGGGCAATGCTGAGTCAGCTTAAGGCGTTTGGACCACCTACTCTTCTTTTTGTAGATGGCAGCGGGGCTGAGGTGGAAGCAACTCGACTCGTCGGGGAATTTGATATCGATGCGTTTCGTACCCAGGCGCAACGTGCCGGCTTCCTGCCATGAGTGCCGTATCAATCGGGCCGTTGCTGTTCGCCACCGAGCGCTTCGCCGCCATCCTTGGCATCGGCGCTTTCTTTCTGGCGCTGCCTATCCTGGCGCGACTGTTTAAAAGCGATGCTGCTCGATACGGGTTTGGTGCGGTAGTTGCTGGTCTCCTGGCAGCCCGGCTGGGACACGTACTCCTCAACTGGCAGACATTCATCATCGAACCGCTTCGGGTGTTTTTTGTCTGGCAAGGCGGTTTTGAGCTGTTTGCAGGTCTTGCCGGGCTCATACTTTACGGCGCATTGCGCGTAAAACGCTGGAGCGGCGCAGCGACACTGACTGGGTCTACGGCTGTCGGTTTTGGCATTTGGGGGATGGTCCTGCTTCTGACCCGCTACAGTGTCGGCGTGCCCCTTCCCGAACAGCCGCTTATGCATCAAGTCACGGGCGAAGCAATTGCGTTGTCGAGTTTCGCGGGCAAACCCATGGTGATCAACCTATGGGCCAGCTGGTGCCCGCCTTGCGTACGCGAGCTGCCCTTATTGAGCGAAGTGGCCGCACAAACACCCGAGGTCACCTTCGCGTTCGTCAATCAGGGCGACCCTGTACAAACGATCGCCGAATTCTTGAGGCAGCAGGATATCGTGTTGGACGTTTCCGTGGTCGACGAGACCTGGCAGACATCGACGCATTACGGAGCGAAAGGCCTCCCAACTACGCTCTTCATCGACGCGCAGGGCCGTGTCGTTGACACTGTGGTCGGCGAGGTTTCCCCTGAAAGCCTCGCTGCACATTTGGACCTGATAGTGCCGGACTGAGAGCAGCCCCGCCCTCGGGCGGGGCTGCAGGGTCACACCACAAGGATCGGCGAGCCATCGCGGACAGCGTTCGCGAGATGGATGACGTCCTGATGCAGGAGCCTGACGCACCCCGAAGAAACGGCCTGACCGATTGATGCTTCGTCGCCCGAGCTGTGCACACGGTACAGGGTGTCTTTGTTACCCTGGTGGATGTAGAGGGCACGTGCGCCGAGGGCGTTCTCTATCCCGGGCGGCTGGCCCTCCCGATAGATCTCCAATTCAGGTTGACGCATGATCATGGACTCTGGCGGAGTCCAGACCGGCCATTCACGCTTGTAAGCGATATGCGCCCGGCCGGCCCACTCGAAACCGGCGCGGCCAATACCTGCGCCATAGCGGGTCGCCATTCCGTCATCATGCACATGATAGAGCAGGCGGTCGGCGGTATGGACCACGACGGAGCCTGGTTTTTCCCCGGTGGGATCGGGTACCCGCTGTCGCCAATATTTAGGATCCACCGCGGCGATATCGGCTGCGGGGATCGGGAATTTTTCCTCCGGCATTGCTCGATACATATAGGCCACATCGGGCGGTACGATGGGGCGAATGGGTTCGGCTGCGACCGCGAGACGTTGCGGGGTGGTCGTCGTGCAGCCAGCGGCCAGCAATGCAAGACTTGTGCCGCCCAACATCACAAAAGCGCGGCGAGAGGGATTGAAAGGTGTTTCGGACATGAATGCTCCAACATTGAGGTTGGAGACGAATTCAAGAGTAACCTTAGGACAGGCTTACGGGCCGCCTGGTGGTCAGTTCAGGGTCACAACCAGCGGCGCACTTTTTGACGGTAGTGCTCGTATTCGCTGCCGAAGCGGCTAGACAAGAACGCCTCCTCAGGGGCAATCACCCACAACCTAAGGCAAAGCCATAGAATTGGCAGGAAGACAATTGTCCACTCCAGCTTCATGATCATGCCCACACCCGCGAACAGGGCGAAAAAGCTCGCATAGATTGGGTTTCGTGAAAACCGGAAAGGACCGTCCATTACCATCGCCAGCGTGGGCTTATGTGGTTCGACATGCGTGCCGGCGCGCATGAAACGGAGCACTGCCCAACCCGCAGCTCCGAGGCCGAGTATAACCAGGATAGCACCCAGCAATGGGGCGGAGGACACGCTGTCTATGAACGGAGGTATCAGATGCTGGTCGAGGACCCACGCCATGACAAAAAGGACGGCCGGATAAGTCGGCGGAGGGAGGACAAGCTTCGGATGGTCATGCCTTGCGTCCATCAACAGGCACAGTAAATCTTGTAGAGGGTCGTCAAAACCTGACGCACCTCATCTGACGCGAGAGAATAATTGATCTGCTGACCTTCGCGGCGGGTTCTGACCAGCCCCCAGGCACGCAGCTTGGAGAGATGCTGTGACAACGGGGACTGCCCGAGCGCCACGCGTTCTGACAGCTGACCCACATTAAGTTCGTCATCGAGCAGATTGCACAAGATGAGCAGGCGCTTTGGATTGGCCATGGCCGTCAGGAGCTGGGAAGCCTTGTCTGCGTTCTCCTCCATCCTGTCCAATTCCATCTTGATCATATTAGATATCTCATATATACGAACTTACGTTAATTCACTATCGCTCGTTTAAAGGCGATTTTCAAGGAGGATGTAGATGCGCATCAATGTGGGTTCTGCCGATAGAATTTTGCGGATCATCGTCGGTCTGGCGCTGCTGATCCTGCCGTTCGTATCCGGTCTGGCGTTCTTCGCCAATCCGGTCGTGCAGTGGGGATCTGTCGTCGTCGGGCTCGTGCTCGTGGTTACCGCCCTCGTGCGCTTCTGCCCCCTCTACACCATTTTTGGCCTCTCCAGCTGCAAGGTATCAAACCGATGACTGAATTCACTCCAGTGATGTCGCTGCTCGGCGGCGCACTGATCGGCCTTTCAGCCGTTCTGCTCATGGCATTCCATGGGCGTATTGCGGGTATGACTGGCATCCTGACCGGCCTGCTGCCGCCGGTTGCCACGGATTGGCCATGGCGTGCTGCTTTCCTCGGTGGCGCCATTGTCGCTCCGATGCTCATCCTGGGCCTATCGGGATACACCATTCCCTATTCCAGCCCCGTCCCGACACCATGGGTCATCGCCGGTGGGTTGATCGTCGGCGTTGGAGTTTATTTCGGGTCCGGGTGCACCTCCGGGCACGGCGTCTGCGGCATGGCGCGCCTTTCGCCGCGCTCGATTGCGGCCACCGCTACCTTCCTTGTCACGGCCATGATCACCGTGTTCGTCATCCGCTTGGAGGCTTCTGATGCAGCGTACCATTCTTGCCGGCATTATCGGCCTCGTCTTCGGCACTGGTATTGCATTGTCCGGCATGGCCAACCCTGCCAAGGTCCTGAACTTCTTTGACCTGGCCGGTACCTGGGACCCGTCATTGGCCTTTGTGATGGGCGGTGCGCTGCTCGTGACTGCAATCGGTTACCGCTTCGTGCTCAAGCGCGACAAACCCGTATTGGAGGCGAAATTCAACCTGCCAGCCAATCGCAAGCTGGATGTGCCGCTCATCGCCGGCTCTGCTGTTTTCGGCCTCGGCTGGGGAATTGCAGGTTTTTGCCCGGGTGGAGCGATCCCGGCTCTGGGTCTTGGCGAGGCTTCTGCCTGGGCCTTTGTCGGCGCGATGCTCGTCGGCATCTTCGCCGCCCGTACCGTGCGCCTTGCGCTTGAGCAACGTGCCACCCAGTCCGCCTGACCTCTACGTGGAGCAATGACCATGACCACAATACCATTCACCACAGACCTGACGATCAAGCCGGAGGTCACCGCCTTCTTCGATGCCCCGACAAATACCATCAGCTATGTCGTCAAAGATCCCAATTCCATGGCCTGTGCAGTCATCGATTCCGTGATGGATATCGACTATGCGGCAGGCCGCATTACCTATGACGGCGCCGACGCGATAATCGCCTATATTGAGCAGCACCAGCTCAAGCTCGAATGGCTGATCGAGACCCATGTCCATGCCGATCACCTGTCCGGGGCGCCCTATATCCAGGGCAAGCTTGGCGGCAAGCTGGGGATCGGTGAGAACATCAAGATCGTGCAAGAGACCTTTGGCAAGGTGTTCAACGAAGGCACCGAATTCCAGCGCGACGGCAGCCAGTTCGACCGGCTGTTCACCGATGGCGACAGCTACCAGATCGGCGGGCTGACCGTGCATGTGATGCACACGCCGGGCCACACCCCGGCCTGCATGACGCATGTGGCGGGCGACGCCGCCTTTGTCGGCGACACCCTTTTTATGCCGGACGGCGGTTCGGCACGTGCCGACTTCCCGGGCGGCGACGCCCGCACGCTTTACCGTTCGATCCAGCGCGTGCTGTCGCTCCCGCGTGAGATGCGACTGTTCATGTGCCACGACTACGGCCCGAACGGCCGCGAGATCCAGTGGGAGACCACCGTCGGCGACGAGATCGATCACAATATCCATATCGGCCAAGGCACCGACGAGGACAGCTTTGTGGCTATGCGCGAGGCGCGCGACGCAACGCTTGCCATGCCCAAGCTGATTATTCCGGCGTTGCAGGTCAATATGCGCGCCGGCCAGCTGCCGCCCAAGGGCCCAGACGGCAAGACCTACCTCAAAGTCCCCGTGAACGGCCTCTGACCATGTGGCCCTTCAGCAGCAAACCAAGAAAGGACCGACCCATGAACATCCGTCAAATCGCTCCAGATTTCTCCGCCACCGGCCAGATCTTGCCTGAGCAGATGCAGGCTGTCGCCGACGCAGGCTTCAAGTCTATCGTCTGCGCCCGCCCCGACAATGAGGAAGGCGGCCAGCCCAGCTTTGATGAAGTGGCTAAGGCGGCTGCGGCCGCCGGCATCAGCATCGTGCACATACCCGTCTCTGGCCCTCTGGGCGAAGGCCAGATCATTCGCTTCCACGATGCCTGGGAGAAGCTGCCCAAGCCCATGCTCGGCTACTGTCGCTCTGGCGCTCGTGCTGGCAGCCTCTACGCCACGCTTGGCAAGTGATCTCCCCGGGCTCTCCCAACCGGGCTGAACCCCTCTCAGACTGAGTACATTGATGCACCTGAAGTCCTATTTTCCCATTCTTGATTGGGGTCGGCGCTATAACCGCCAGACGCTCACCAGCGATCTTGTCGCCGCGATCATCGTGACCATCATGCTGATCCCGCAGTCGCTGGCTTATGCGCTATTGGCCGGCCTGCCGCCGGAAGTGGGCCTTTATGCATCGGTGCTCCCTCTGGTTGCCTACGCAATATTTGGCACTTCGTCTGCATTGGCGGTTGGTCCCGTCGCGGTGGCTTCGCTCATGACGGCCGCAGCGGTGGGCCGTATCGCGGCGGAAGGAACGGTTGACTACGCGAGCGCAGCCATAATGCTCGCCTTTCTGTCGGGCATCATGCTGGCGCTCATGGGCCTACTACGTCTCGGGTTTGTCGCCAACTTTTTGTCCCATCCAGTTATTTCAGGGTTCATAACGGCTTCTGGCATCATCATTGCCACGAGCCAGATCGGCGGCCTGCTCGGTATCAAGACGGAAGGGCACGCCATGCCCGACCTAATCATGTCGATCATCGCCAATATTGGTCAGGTGAACTGGTACACTCTCGCCATCGGTGCTCTAGCACTGGCTCTCCTGCTTTGGATCCGGCTTGATCTCAAGAATTGGCTTGCACGCTTCGGAGTCCCTAAAGGCGTCGCGACCATCGTCGTGCGCGCCGGTCCGGTGCTCGTCGTCTTCCTGACCATGGCGCTTTCCGTGTTTCTTGATCTTGGCGCAAGGGGCGTTGCACTGGTGGGTGATGTCCCTCAAGGCCTGCCTATGCTGTCGCTGCCCGCGTTCGATATCGCTGTCATCCAGCAGTTGGCCATGCCTGCACTTATTATTTCGATCGTCGGGTTCGTCGAGTCCATTTCCGTGGCGCAAACTCTTGCCGCCAAACGCCGCGAACGTATTTCGCCCAACCAGGAACTGATTGGTCTGGGTGCGTCCAATATCGCAGCAGCCATCGGTGGCGGATATCCTGTGACTGGCGGTTTTGCTCGGTCGGTGGTCAACTTCGACGCCGGTGCTGCAACGCCTGCAGCTGGGGCATTTACCGCAATCGGTATCGCCGGTGCCACGCTGCTGTTGACCCCGTTTCTCGCCATCCTGCCCAAGGCGACGCTGGCTGCCACCATTGTGCTCGCCGTGCTGACGCTGGTGGATTTTTCCATCCTCAAGCGTGCATGGGATTACTCCAAGGCCGACTTCGCTGCCGTCGCCATCACGCTGTTGGGCACTCTGTTGTTGGGCGTTGAAGTGGGTATATCGTTGGGTGTGGGCGCTTCGATCCTGGTTTTTCTCTATCGTTCCTCCCAGCCACACGCCGCGATCGTGGGCCAAGTGCCCGGCACGGAGCACTACCGGAACGTGAAGCGGCACCAGGTCGATACTATGCCTGGCGTCCTCTCTATTCGCGTTGACGAAAGCCTCTACTTTGCCAATGCGCGCTACCTCGAGGATCTGGTGATCAATCAGGTCGCCGCCAATCCTGGGCTGACGGATGTTGTGCTCATGTGCTCAGCCGTCAATGCCATCGACATGTCGGCGCTCGAAAGCCTCGAGGCCATTCACCACCGGCTCGCCGATCTCGGTGTTCGACTTCATCTCTCCGAGGTCAAGGGTCCGGTAATGGACCGGCTCGCAGGCACAGAGTTCTTGGATCATCTCAGTGGCCAAGTTCATCTCAGCCACCACCAGGCGATGCTGGCAATCGCCGACGTAAGGCTACGGACCACGGAACTACGGCCCGAACAAACCGGAACTTAGGAGGAAATGGAATGAGCGATCTTCCTCACGTCGTCTGTTCGTTTTGCGGTGCTACCAATCGCGTTCCCAGCTCAGGGAGCGCCCGCAGCGCCAAATGTGGGAAGTGCGGCGTGGCTCTTTTTTCCGGTGTGCCGGCTGATGTTCCGGCCGCCATTCTCGAAAAGCAGATCGCAAAATCCGACATCCCGGTCGTGGTCGATATCTGGGCGCCCTGGTGCGGGCCTTGCCGCGTCATGGCCCCCCAATTCGAGGCAGCGGCAAGACAGGCAGAGCCCGCGTTGCGCTTCGTCAAGCTGAACTCCGATGAAAACCAAGAAATAGCGTCCCGTCTGGGAATTCGCGGCATACCGACCATGATCATGTTCAAGGGCGGTAAGGAGGTCGCGCGTGTTTCAGGCGCGATGAGCAGTTCAGATATCCTCAAGTGGACTCGGGATGAAGCCTGATTTCATTGCCGACCATCAGCACCGCGCAGCTATTGAGGCTGAGTTGCACGCCCGACCCGTGGAGTTGGTCGGCGCAACCCTTCGTGCACGCAGGTTGGTGTTCGCAATGCCACCGACGCCAGACGTCATGCGGCAGGCGATCGCCCGCTTTCGGGAGGCAGTCGCGGCTCGCGGTGTTGAGCTCCCTGAGCACGATGGCCGGCAATTCAGCTATCGTTGCGACGATCTTGCCATCACTTGGGAGTTCCATACCGAGTTCATAACCGTCAGTTGGCTATCCGAACTGACGGACCAGGAGAACTGGCCACCGTGCTTGTGCCTGGAGGCGCTTCAGAATGGTCAATTTGTGGCGGCGAGTCGCATCGACGTCACGGGGGGTATGCGCGTCGATCCGGCACTTTTGCCTGGATTTCAGCTCACCAGTCTGTGCTTGGCAGGGGTGGCTGACGATGCGGGAGAAGTGGCCACCGACTTCGTCGTCAACCAGGACGGGTTCACAAGGCTGGAAGCAGCATGCGGAAATCTGACTAGCTTCAAGCGATCCGTCATGGTCCGGCGACTATTGGAAGTCGAGACCTATAGGGTCATGGCTCTCATGGGATTACCGCTTGCGCGGCAACTGTCGCCTGCTTTGCGCGCTGCCGAAGAGGAACTGACGGCGGTAACGGAATCTCTGGGACACGCCACCGACTCGGTTCAAAGCTCGCTTGATCGACTACATGCGCTGTCGGTTCAGACGGGTCAGTTGGGCGAGCGTATGGGGTACAGATTTGCGGCATCGAGCGCCTACGGGGCAGTGCTGCGCAATCGACTGTCAGAGCTTAATGAGATACCGCGGGATCAAGGTTCGACGCTTGCCGGCTATATAGGCGATCGTGTCGAGCCCGCATTGGCTACCTGCGCGGCCATGGAAAAGCGCCTTCATGTCCTTTCCGGCAAGATCGCCAACTCTATCGAGCTCTTGAATGCGCGCATCGGTCTCGACATGCAGGTACAGAACAAGGCTGTTCTGGATACCATTGCGTCAACGGCCGAAAGCCAGTTCCGTCTGCAGCGTACCGTCGAAGGCCTGTCGACGATCGCGATAAGTTATTACCTTATCGGCATCCTTGGATACATGCTGGCAGGTCCCTTGGGCATTCTTCACCTGGATAAGGTGCTTATTCTTTCGATAGCGGCGCCGGCGGCGGTGATGGCCGTTTGGCTGGCCATGCGATTAGTCAGAAAAAGACACGCGACACACAATTGAAGCTGTATTTTCCAGCCGGAAGCGATCCAGGCAGCTCCCGTTCGTTCCTTGCAAGGACAAACATGTAGACGTCCGCAGTTCCTTAAGACTCACTTAAGGTTCGCGAGGCGCATGCATCCAGTAACCAAGTCGCGCGTTCAATCCAGCGGCGTGGCATCGTCGAAAAGAGACACAGCGGAGGAGCTGACCAATGTCCGTCACGATCGGTCTACTTCTCTCTCTCAGTTTCGTGGTGTCCATTGCGGCCCTGGCATTCCTGATTTGGGCGATAGCCAACCACCAGTTGTCCGCCACTCAAGACAACGCCTACACCATTTTCACGCCTGGTGAGGCAGGTGCCCCCGACGATGCGGCTTTTGAGGGCGAGCCAGACACAGCACACGGCGAGCACCACTTCGATGTAGAGCGAGCCGGCATCGACAAGATTTCGAGATTGCCGGTTTTGGTATTGTTGACTGGTGCTGTCTTCTGGCTGATTTTGGGATCGGTGTTTGGCCTGACGGCTTCGCTCAAGCTGCATTGGCCCGATTGGCTAAGTGGGGAAGCAGCGCTGACCTTCGGTCGGGTCCGCACTCTGCACCTGAACCTGGTAATTTATGGATGGCTGTCCCTTGCCGGCATCGGCGTGGTGATGTGGATCGTCCCGCGCATATTTCATACTGCGTTAAAATATCCCAAGCTGCCGATCATCGGTGCCGGGCTATGGAACCTTGGCGTTCTGGCGGGAGCGCTCGCTATAGCATCGGGTTGGACGGACGGCGAAGAGTGGCTGGAAATCCCTTGGCAGATAGATATCGTGCTAGCCGTGGCCGGTTCGTTTTTCGTGGTGCCAATCGTTGCGACGGCTGTCGCCAGGAACGTGCACCACATCTATGTCAGCGGCTGGTATTTTCTCGCGGCCTTGTGCTGGTTTCCCGTTCTTTTCGTCATCGCAAATTTTCCGTTCATTCATTCCGGCGTCGAAGAGGCGACGGTGAACTGGTGGTTCGCGCACAACGTGCTTGGGCTATGGCTCACGCCTTTGGGAGTCGGCGCCGCCTACTATTTCATCCCCAAGATCATCGGGAAGCCGATCTACTCCTACAGCCTTTCTTTGCTGGGGTTTTGGGGGTTGGCACTCTTTTATAGCCAGGTTGGCATCCACCACCTGATAGGCGGCCCCGTTCCCACATGGGTCGCTACGCTTTCCATCGTCCACAGCGTGATGATGTTCGTCCCCGTGATCGCCGTGGCAGTAAACCAGCACGTCACTGTCGCACGCAATTGGTGGGCAGTTCGGCAATCGGTGCCCCTGAGGTTCATATCCTTGGGGGCAGTGCTCTACACGGCCGCATCATTCCAGGGATCAATCGAAGCGCTTCGTACCGTCAATACGGTAACCCACTTCACCCAATATACGGTGGGTCATGCCCATCTTGGCGCTTATGGCTTCGTCAGCTTTATCATGTTTGGCGCTATCTACCACATGATGCCGCGATTGACCGGCCGACAATGGCCATGGCCTGGCCTGTTAAATGTCCATTTCTGGTTCGTGGTGGTCGGCTTCGCGATTTATTTCGTTGCGCTTACGGTAGGTGGCGTTTTCCAGGGCCTGGCGATGCTCGACATTACTCGTCCGTTTGCCTACAGCGTCACCCTGCTGATGCCATATCTCGAGGCACGCTCCATCGGTGGTAGTCTGATGACGGTTGGCCATCTGGTTTTCGCGTTCAACATAGTCGCGATGCTGGTGATGAAGCCCGCCGACGCCCAGCGCCCGCCTGCTCCGGCATCCACCGCTCCGGCCACAGAATCATGAACCGTCTACTCCCGCTTTCGATCGTTGCTCTTGGTATCCTCGCCTTTGCGACGTTGATGCTCGTCGTCGTTCCAGGCATGCAGATCCGATCCCAGTCCCCGTCACCAGGATTGCTCCCTTACACCCAAGCTGAACTGCGTGGTCGGGAGCAGTATGTCTCCCTTGGCTGCCTCTATTGCCACAGCCAGCAGCCTAGGGCGTCCGATCAGGCGCCTGATGATCAACGTGGATGGGGCCGTGCTTCGGTTGCGTCCGATTACGTTTACGATCAACCCCATCAGCTCGGTACGATGCGCACCGGCCCGGATTTGCTCAATGTTGGCGCGAGGCTTCCCAGTCAGGCCTGGCACCTGACTCACCTTCTACAGCCGCGTGCGATCTTTGATTGGAGTATCATGCCGGCATACCCGTTCCTGTTCGAGCAGAAACCCGCAGCGGAGCCAGGAGATGTGGTGGTGGCGCTGCCGCCAGGTTACGCTGCGCAGAACGGGGTCTTCGTCGCCAGCCAGCAAGCGCTTGACCTAGTGACCTATCTTCAGGGCCTTGACCGCACTTATCCCGCCTTGCCAGACGCGGTAAGGGACGACGGCTATGCGGAACCCGATGATGAGGGACGCAAGCCATGAAACGCAACCGTCGACCCGACCCGACGCCACCCGATGAATCGTTCGAGCCTTATGAAGAGCCCCGGACGATCCCCATACCTGTCCTCTCCATCGCCGTTGCCTTGGCACTTTGGGGAGGATTGACGCTCTACCAGAACGGTCAAGCGGTTGGTGTTGGGCAACAGGAGCGTGCTGATGATCTGGCTGCCCAACCGGCACTGGGCACAGATTCCGGTGCGGTCCTGTTCGAGGCTCGATGTGCCACATGTCACCAGCCCAACGGGGTTGGCGTGCGAAACGCTGTACCACCTCTAATGGGCTCCGAATTCGTCGCCGCTGCACCTCAGGTCATGACGCAGATCCTGCTCCACGGGATCGACGGACCGATCAGCGTCGCGGGAAGACAGTTCAACGGCCACATGCCCAGTTTTTCGAGCGTGCTTCCGGATCAGGAGATCGCAGCCATTGTGAACTATGCCCGAAACAGGTTCGGTGCGCCTCACTCTTCACAACTGGCGATCGACAGTGATTTCGTGGCCGAGCAACGCTCGAAATACCCCAACCGCGGCAGCTGGTTCGGTGGAGAAGAAATCGCAGCCGTGCTTGATACCACTTTGCCATCTCAACCACCTGCGCGATCCGGATCTATCGAGAGCGCCAATCCGGCCGTCCTGAAACTGATAAATGACGGTCGAGGGCCGGCTTGGGCCTGTTCGTCTTGCCATGGATCGGAAGGACAAGGGGGCGAGACGGTTCCTCGCCTGGCGGGCTTGCCGTCGGGCTATATTGCCAAGCAGCTAAAGGATTATGTGGCCGGCGATCGCCACAACGAAACCATGACGCTTGTGGCCTCGACCTTGACTGAGGATGAGATGACAGGGTTGGGCAACTATTATTCCAGGCTGCGCTCTCCATCCAACGCTGCCCCCTCGTTGGGGGGAGACCTGGAACGTGGGGAACAGTTGGCACTTGAAGGGGACTGGTCCCTCGACGTTCCCGGATGCTTCTCATGCCATGGACCTTCCGGTTTCGGCGTCGCTCCGGGGTTCCCGTCACTGGCGGCCCAGCATCCAGCCTATACCGCGGCACAGCTTGCCGCGTGGGCCGGAGGGCAGCGCGACAATGCTCCGGTGGCTCTGATGAATCATATCGCGATTGCCCTCGACGACGACGATCGTCGCGCGGTAGCGGACTACCTTGCGACACTGCCTCCGGTTCCGGCCACCGGAGGGCCAGCGGGAGATGATGAAGATGAATGACATGGACCAAGAACGCCGAGAGGTGGAGGGCCACGAGGGCCGTGACCGTCCCAGATCGGGAAGACGCGCCCTGCGATGGATTTTTGCAGTCGGTGGTGGCCTGGGGCTCTTCGCTGCGGGACTTCTCGTGTTCGACTTCGATTTGATCAGGAGCTGGGGTGAGCCGGCCGACGCTCCCGAAACAGCCACTGCCATGTTTGAACCACCGTCTGAAGCGGATATCCCGGATGGTCCGGCGGGTGACGCCATCAGATTGGGAATGGAAATCTTCAAGAACACCGGGACCAACGCGTCCGATCATGTCGGCAATTCGCTGTCCTGCGCAAATTGTCATCTTGATGGGGGACGACGTGCTGACTCGGCGCCTATGTGGGCGGCGTGGGTCACCTATCCGTTGTTCCGATCCAAGAACAACTCGATGAATACAATGGAAGATCGGATAAAGGGGTGCTTCACCTATTCGATGAATGCCCAGGATTCGATCAGCGGCGGTCCGCCACCCGCGGGTGACGACATATACCGCAATCTGCAGACTTATATGCACTGGCTGGCTACCGGCGCTGCAACCAACGTCAAGCCTGCGGGGGCCGGGTACCCGGCGTTGGAGTTGCCGGAGCAGGGATACGACCCGGCACGGGGCGAAGATGTGTTTCAGGCCAATTGTGCAGCTTGCCATGGCGCCGATGGCCAGGGACAGCAAGACGCGAACGGACGCTATACCTTCCCGCCGCTATGGGGACCACAATCATATAATTGGGGGGCAGGCATGGCGCGGGTCAACACCGCCGCAGGCTTCATCAAAGCCAATATGCCGCTCGGTCAACCGGGTCGGCTGACTGATCAGCAAGCATGGGATGTCGCGGCGTATCTTAACAGCCACGAACGACCCAAGGACCCTCGTCAAACCGGCACGGTAGAGGAGGCAGCGGCCAAGGACCACGCCGGTGAGGAGACTTACTATGGCAAGATTTTGAACGGCGTATTGCTTGGGACAGGAACGCCTCGCCCCTCGGCACCCATAGGTGGCACACCGGCACCAGCGCCCGTTCAGTGAGGGTGTGATGGCTACTGCGTCGATGACAACCCGGCTGTTTGGAATCGACGGTATGTCCTGCGGCGCCTGTGCCAGAGGTCTGGAACACCGGATAAGACAAATGACCGGTGTGGACCAGGCATCCGTCCACTATCTCACGGCATCGATGCTGGTGAGATGGACTGATGAAGTCACCGATATGACCGCGATCGCGGAACGGGTTCGACAGTCCGGATATCAACTTGTCCCCGAAAGCCGTCCTGAGCTAACCGCCGCCCGCCTGCAACGGGATTTCGATTTGGTGGCCCGCCGGCTTGCGGTGGCCGTATTCTTCGGCATGTGGTCAATGGCCGCCGCCATCGCTCTTTATGCAATGCCCCAGGGGGATGCGACGGTCTCGCGAGCACTTGCCCTTGGGTCGGGTCTGCTGGCAATGCCGGTCGTCGCATATGCTGGGGCCGATATCGTTGCAATGGCCTGGAAGTCGCTCAGATTGGGTGACCTCGGTATCGATCTTCTGGTGACTTTGGGCGTGCTGGGCTCCGTTCTGCTTTCCATCAGCCACCTGTTGAGCGGATCGACGTCGGTTTATTTCGATACGGCCGCAATGCTCATCACCTTGCTGCTTGTCGGGCGGCTTATCGACCTATGGGTTCGGAAAGGTGCGGTAGCGGCCATAACTGCCATGGACGCAGCCAGCCCAGATCTGGCCAATCGGGTGACTGAAAACGGCAGCGTCGAAACTGTTCCGGCGGCTTCTCTTGTTGTAGGCGACACCGTGGTTGTCGAAGCAGGGTCGACGTCCAGCGTGGATGGTGTCGTCCTGACGGGCTCCTCTTCGGTCAACCGCGCTGCACTTACAGGGGAAAGCAGGGTTGCCGACGTCGGGCCGGGAGAGCGGGTAGAGGCAGGAACCATCAACCTCACACGACGACTTCAACTAAGGGTCGATCGCGATCCGGGCGACAGGGATATTGACCGTATGGGCGGGAGGATAGCTGTCGAGATCGCCCGTCGTGGACACGACTCTACTCGTACTGACCTTTGGGCCCGTCGTCTTTCAATCGTGATCCCGGCGCTTGCCATCGTCGTCGGCGTCGCGACGTTCCTAACCGGCGTTGGCTTCGAAGTGGCAGCCAGCCGAGCTCTGACGCTGCTCGTGGGTGCTTGCCCATGCGCCCTGGCTTTGGCGGCGCCACTGGCGCAGGTGAGAGCAACCCTAGCAGCCGCGAGGTTTGGCGTTCGAATCCAGGACCCTGTAGGGTTCATGCGGTTAGCTGAAGTGAAAGACGCAATCTTTGATAAGACCGGGACGCTGACGATCGGGATGCCGGGTGTGATTTCGATCACGGCAAGCGACGGTTGGAGCGAGCAAGAAGTCCTGGCTATGGCCGCTCATGCAGAAACCGGGATCGACCATCCGTTGGCCCGATCCATCATCAGAGCGCATGGCTCGGAGATGGGGGAGGGCGGTACGCGCTGGGATCGCGGAGCGTCCGCAATTACACCGGACGGTGCCGTAATTTCCGTGGCAGGCGCGCAAAACACGTCGGATGCTTCCGGCACCGTACTGCAGGTGCTTCGGGACAATGAACTTGTCGGTCATATCCTTGTGGATGACCCTATCGACCCAAGCGCATCTGCAGCAATTGGGGCGCTTTCTTCACTTGGTATCCTGTGTTCCATTGCAACGGGAGACAACGCAAATCCGGCGCATCGCGTGGCAGAGGCTGTTGGCATCGCATCGGGTCTGGTCCATGCAGGATGCACTCCAGCCGAAAAAGCAGACCTTGTAAGAGCGGCAGGAAGACCTGTACTCTTCGTCGGTGACGGTATTAATGACGGTCCTGCCTTGGCAGCATCAGCATGTGGGCTATCGGTTCGATCCGCACATGCATCGGCGTCGAGCACGGCCCACGTCGCGATCGTCGACGAGGGAATCCGAGCTATCGCGCCTTTGGTCAGGCTCTCCCGCAGAACGGTGGCGACGGTGAACGAGAACATCGTTCTGGCCACCGTTTATAATGTTGTCTTGGTGCCTCTCGCCGCTACGGGGATGATGACACCGCTGACCGCGGCATTGGCCATGCTGTTCAGTTCGCTCAGTGTGCTGCTCAACACGTGGCGGCTCGGTCTCTCGGCACGTCCGCGTGCGGCAATTTCTGCGCTGGGAAATGTTATGCGCCATTAGCATTTTGCCGTGACGGTCGTCCTTAGCGGGTGCGGTCAAAGCGCGCACCGTTCAATCTACTCTTTTATATATAAGAATTACAGAATATATGAATGAGTAAATATTAAAGGAGTACGTCATGACTATCCGTATCGGCGAAACCGCCCCCGATTTCGACGCCGACACCACCACCGGACCTATAAATTTTCATGAGTGGATCGGCTCCTCCTGGGCCTTCTTTTTCAGCCATCCAGGTGATTTCACGCCCGTCTGTACGACGGAAATGGGCCGCACGGCGCAGCTAGCGGAACGCTTTGCCGAGCTCAATACCAAACCTATCGGTTTGTCGACCGACTCGGTCGAGGAACACCTCAGCTGGATTTCTGATGTCAACGAAACCCAGAATACCGTGTTGCGCTTTCCGATCGTTGCCGATCCGGACCTGCGGATTGCCAAGCTCTACGAGATGATCCACCCTTCACAAAGCGAGACCGCCGCGGTCCGCTCGGTTTTTATAATCGATCCCGCCAAGAAGGTGCGGTTGACCATGACCTATCCGCTTAGCATTGGTCGCAATTTTGATGAGATCATTCGCGTCATCATGGCGCTGCAGACCAGTGACAAGAACCGTGTTTCCATGCCTGCGGATTGGCAGCCTGGGCAGGATGTCATTATCCCACCCTCAATCAAGAATGATGAAGCCAAAACTTTGTTTCCGCAGGGCTGGAACGAACTTCGTCCTTACTTGCGCATGACCAAGATTTAGCTTTCTGTATATCGGGGAGTGCCAGATGGATTTTGGACAGACTGCAGAAATTCTGGCGCGCATCCAGTTCGCCTTCACTATTTCTTTTCACTTCATATTTCCGGCGTTTTCCATCGGCACGGCCAGCTATCTGGCCGTGCTGAACGGCCTTTGGCTGTGGAAGCGTGACCCGGCCTACCTCAAGCTTTTCGAGTACTGGAAGACCATATTTGCCGTCACTTTCGGCATGGGCGTCGTCTCTGGCATAGTCATGAGCTACCAGTTCGGGACCAACTGGTCCGCCTTCTCGGAACGTGCCGGGGCGGTCATTGGTCCGTTGATGGGCTATGAAGTGCTGACGGCGTTCTTTCTTGAGGCCGGATTTCTGGGGATTGCCCTTTTTGGCCGCAAGCGCGTCGGCGACACGCTTCACATGGTGGCAGTGGTGACCGTCGCCATTGGCACCTTGATTTCCGCTACCTGGATCCTTTCGGTCAACAGTTGGATGCATACGCCCCAGGGCTTTTCGATCGATGCCAGCGGCAATTTCGTGCCGGAAGATTGGTGGGCAATCGTTTTCAGCCCGTCTTTCCCCTATAGGCTCGTCCACACGGTGCTTGCCGCATTCCTGACCACAGCATTCGCTGTTGGTGCGGTTGGTGCTTGGCACCTGCTAAAGGATCGGGACAACCGCCAGGCACGGATCATGTTCTCCATGGCAATGTGGATGGCGGCGATCGTGACGCCGATGCAGATCCTGGCGGGCGACATGCATGGCATCAACACATTGGAGCATCAACCTGCCAAGATCGCTGCAATGGAGGGGCACTATGAAAGTCATCCCGACGGTGCGCCACTAATCCTTTTCGGCATCCCCAACGAGGAAGAAGAGCGGATCGACTACGCCATTGAGATCCCCAAAGCCTCTTCGCTTATTCTCAAGCACGACCTGAATGCGCCGCTCGACGGTCTCGATGCGTTCGCTGTCGAGGACCGGCCACCGGTGACGATTCCCTTCTTTGCTTTCCGCATCATGGTGGGCATCGGCTTTGCCATGCTGGGCATCGGAATGTGGTCGCTATGGACGCGCTGGCGCAAGACGCTTTTCACCAACCACTGGTTGCATCGCGCCGCACTCGTCATGGGCCCTTCCGGATTTGTCGCCGTGCTTGCAGGTTGGTTCACGACCGAGGTGGGGCGGCAGCCCTTTACGGTCTATGGGCTGATGCGGACATCCGAAAGCCTTTCGCCGGTCGCTGCACCCGCCGTTGGGGCATCATTGGTCGCCTTCGTCATCGTTTACTTCATTGTGTTTGGCGCCGGCGTTTTTTACCTGTTCCGGCTGTTCAGACGTCCGCCGGTCATGGAAGTGGATCACGAACTCGATCTCGGTCCGACGCGGGCAGCTGGTATAACGCCGGGACCCGCCCAGGAAACCACCATTCGTGAGGGCGTAAATCATGGAGATTGATCTTCCCACCGTCTGGGCAGGCATCATCGCTTTTGCCGTGCTTGCCTATGTGGTGCTCGACGGCTTCGATCTGGGCGTCGGTATCCTGTTCCCGTTCTTCAGGGATAGGCACGACCGGGACATCATGACCAACTCCATCGCTCCGGTTTGGGATGGCAACGAAACCTGGCTGGTTCTGGGTGGCGGCGGGCTGATGGCGGTCTTTCCCGTCGTTTATGCCACTGTCCTGCCCGCGCTCTACATGCCGGTTATTCTAATGCTGCTCGGGCTGATCTTTCGGGGCGTTGCCTTCGAGTTCCGCTGGCGGACGACCAGGGGTTCGATCTGGTGGGATATAGGTTTCTGGCTCGGCTCGACCGTCGCCGCATTCACGCAGGGCATTGCACTGGGAGCGCTGGTACAGGGTATCGAGATCGTTGACCGGGCCTATGCCGGCGGGTGGTGGGATTGGCTAACGCCGTTTTCCCTCATAACTGGCGCCGCGGTCACCGTGGGCTACGCCTTGCTAGGTGCGACTTGGCTCAATCTCAAAACCTCAGGCGACTTGCAGGCAAGGTCCCGCCGCATCGCTATGTGGACTGGTGGTGCAACGATTGCGCTGATCGGCGTCGTGTCGCTTTGGAGCCCGTTCATCGACCAGATCTACTTCGAACGCTGGTTCGGCTGGCCCACGGCGTTTTTCTCTGCATTCGTTCCCATGCTGCTTGCCGTATGTGCCTTCGCGCTCTGGCAGGGATTGACCACTGACAAGCACCTTCAGCCTTTTCTGGCCGCGCTGGGCCTATTTGTGCTCAGCTTTATCGGGATCGGGATCAGCTTTTACCCCTACATGGTGCCAGGTGCGCTCACGATAGAAGAAGCCGCAGCGCCGGACAGCTCCTTGATGTTCCTCTTGGTCGGCGCATCGGTGCTGGTACCGGTGATCCTGGCCTATACCGGCTACGCCTATTGGGTCTTCCGTGGAAAAATCGACCCGGAGGAGGGCTACCACTGATGCATGTGCAAAAATCCCTGAAGCAGGTCGGCTGGTTCGTGGCGCTATGGGCCATGGGTGTTGGCACCATTCTAGCGGTTGGCTTGATCATCCGTCTGGCGCTAGGCCTTTAGATGGTCACTCCGATTTGTCGGACCCCACGCGACTACGGGCGCCGGGCCGAGAGCGCACGGATCGGCCAATCGTCGCCGGTGCTGGCGCTTGTTTGGAGGTTGCGTCCATGATCAAGCCGATAAGACTTTCTCCCAGCTATGCCATCTCAAGTCAGCTTTTGCCTTCCGACCTGGCGGACGCCAAGAGTGCCGGTTTTCGAACAGTGCTGGACGTACGTTATGACGATGAAGATCCTGGGCAGCCTGCCTTTGAGGAGATGGCTCGGGCTGCTGATTTGGCGGGAATTGCGATAGTCCACTTGCCGTCTGCATCGCCGCCCAACGACGGGCAACTGCGTGAGTTCGTTCGGCTTTCGCTCAAGTTGCGGAAGCCTGTCCTGGCATACTGCCGTTCGGGGGATAGAGCGAGACAACTTTGGAAACTCACGGAACTGCGTCGAGGCAACCTCTGACGAGCCAACGATTGAGCTGCCGACCGCAGCATGGGGTCGATGTTCGGCGCAGAATTCCCAATGGGTATCTAGGGACCTCAATGCGGGCTGACTACTAACTGCCGCCGCCTTGCGCCATTGCCAACGGCATAGTGAGTGTCGCAGGCATCAAATCTGGACAGCTACATCTTCTTTGGAACACAACAAAATAGAGAGTTCACCACATGGCCTATACGGAAAAATTCCAAGCCCTCGCCGATGAGGCTCAATCACGTGTTTCGGGTGTCTCGGCCCATGAGGTTGAGGGCCTCGTGAATGAAGGCGCCCTACTGCTCGACATACGAGATAGCGAAGAGCATCAGGCTGATCATATCACGGGGTCAATTAACGTCAGCCGTGGAAAGCTAGAAATGAACATTGAAGCAGCAGTGCCCGACCTTAATGCGACCATCCTCTGCTACTGTAATGCGAATAATCGAGGTGCCCTGTCCGCTGACACTTTGCGCGCAATGGGTTACAAAAATGCGCGATACATTGCTGGGGGCCTAAGAGCCTATCGCGCAATGGAATGATCTCATTGGCTGTGCGCTACGACCAAAGATTTGGTGCGGTCTCCTCCCAAGAGCCGGGCTGTCGGCGAGCCGAAGGCTCGCTATGCGGGTCTTCGCCCTTCGGGCTTTCATCCCTCACGCGAAAGAGGATCGCCGTAGATGGGGACTTGCTCCTTACCGCTTGCGCGCAGCACCGGGCAAGGGAAGCTGCGCCGCGGCCTCATGTTTGCGCCAACCGGTACAAACGCTGGGTTGCCGGCCGCGCCCTTGCCCGCCTTGCTCTTCGCGGCGTCCGGCTCCTGCTCAGGAAAATCCCGGGCGGTATCGAAGAGAAGGGAGCGCGACGAGGGCGCGGGCAAGAATGGAAAAAGCAGAGCTAGAAAGGCTGAAGGACAAGGTGCCCTGCGCGGCCGTCCTCGAACGCACGGGATTTGCGCTCGACCTCAAGGAAAGCACGCGCCGGGCAATGAAATTTCGGCGCGATGCGGCAATTATTATCGTCATCCATGACGGGAGGGGCTGGTTCGACCCTCTCTCGGACGGCAAGGGTGATGTCTTCCGTCTCGTCGAACATCTCAACGGCGTGCCTTTCATCGAGGCCATGAAAGAAGTCACCGGGCTGGTCGGGTTCGTGCCCACTACACCCCAATGGGACCGACAGTCACGGGAGCGAGAGCCCGATCTGTCGATTCCAGAACGCTGGCAGGCCCGCCGCAATCCATGGCGCGGATCAGCCACCTGGCGTTATCTTATCGAGGCACGTCGTCTTACCGAACCGGTTCTTCGAGCCGTGATCGCGGCAGGCTCGTTGCGCGAAGGCCCGCGTGGCAGCATGTGGGCGGCGCACAAAGATGCCGACGGCATCGTCACCGGGTGGGAGGAGCGGGGTCCGGACTGGCGTGGCTTTGCCACTGGCGGCGCCAAGGTGCTGTTCCGACTTGGCCACCGCGATGCGCTTCGCCTCTGCGTCACCGAGGCGGCGATCGACGCCATGAGCCTCGCGGCGATCGAGGGTCTCCGCTCCGACACGCTCTATCTCAGCACCGGCGGTGGCTGGTCGCCGGTCACCAACGCGGCAATCCGGGCGCTGGTCAACCGGCCGGGGATCCAGCTCGTTGCCGCCACAGACAACAACAAGCAGGGTGACGTCTATGCCCAAAGGCTTATGACCCTCGCCGGAGAGGTCGGGTGCAGCGCGGAGCGGTTGCGTCCCCTGGCGGACGACTGGAACGGGGATCTGAAAGGGATGGGGGAGGCAGGAGGAATGGAGGGGAAAGGCGGAGTGCCGCATGCCCGCCGACCGCGTCAAGGGTGAAGCTCACGCCCGGCTGCGCCGGCCCTTGACCCGCCCGGTCGGAGAGGCGGTCGCGGGGGAGGGGTCCGGAAGGGCTGAAGATGATGGTAATCCGCAAGGGATGAACCGCGCTCCGGCCCGCAAGTGGCCAGGAGCTCCCTATGACCCTTCACACCTCCATCCGCAAAATCTACTTCGGCGTCGCTGATCGCCGGCAAATGTTCCGCCTGTTCGACCGCCATGCGCAGCGGCCCAATCGCTGGGAGAATGACGATAGCGCGCTGTTTGCCGGCGAGTGGTTCGAGATCGCGCGCGCCGAACACGACTATATGCTCGACATCCTGCCGCCGCTCTGGATGCGCGGGGAAATGTTCGCCATGCGCGAATTCCTCACCGGCTCGGTGACCAGCGTCTTCTACACGCTGCGGATCGACGGCAAGACCCGCTATTTCCACGCCTATTGTGACCTCGCCCAGGCTCGTTCCCCGGTCGAGATGCGCGACGGAATCGTCGAACGCGAATGCTGGCCGGTGAAGGCCATGACGCATGATGAGCGTCTCGAGCATGTTTGGAGCGAAACCCATGATGAGTATCGTGGCTATGCCGGGGACAGGTTCCTCCCCCAGCATCGCGGCAAGCGCACCATTCTCGCCTATGGCTTGGGCACGACCGAGCTCAAGCTGCTCGACGATCTCACCGATGAAGAGATCGCTGCCAAGCTGCCCGTCCATTTGCGGCACCTCCCCACCCGCGTTGCAGCGTGAGGTGTGAGCGATGTTCACATTTCCCATTCTGGCCGTGCGCAAGATCGTCGAGCGCGGCATTGCCGATGCCGCCGCCAATGGCGGCTTCCGCAATCCCTACTACGGCACGCGTCCGGGCCAGGGCGAGAGACCCGGCATCTGGCTGGTCGGCGACGAGGGGGTCTACATCATGTCCAACGGCAAGCTAGCCGAGGGGCAGAAGGCTCTCGTCATCTATGCCGAGCAGTGCCACCCCAAGGGCGATATCGACTGGTGGGATTACAAGCGCCGCCATTTCGGCGCCGATGACGGTATCGAGTTCATCGAAGCTGACCGGCTGATCCCGCTCTTTGACCGCAACATGCGGGCGACCCACCTCAATGTGCAGCTTACCGAGAGCGAAATCGCTCTCTCGCTGCTCACCCGCTGACCTCTTCCAAATCCATGCCGCCGACCCTCGACCGATATCCTTCGGCCGAGCGGCCACGCGCGCCTTTGCTCTGGAGACCGCCCATGTCCAACGATCCCTTCACCCTCGACCTGTTCAGCAACACCTCACTTTCGTCCGGGCTCGGCCTGGGCGTTACCGCCTTCGGCAGCCTCTTCGACGACGACCGCGTCACCGAGGAGGCGCCGAACAGAGAAGGTGCCGCCGCACCGGCGCCAACGTCACCGAATGGTCCTTCGACCCCTTCAACATCGCGCCCGACACCAGACGCCACGCCTCGCGGCCAGACCTTCTTTCTCGAAGGCAATCGCGGCCTGGCCAAAGGCTGGAAGCAGCGCGCGCGCGATAATCTCGAGGCCCTCCAGCTCGCCGCGAAGATCGAGACCGAAAACCGCCCGGCCACGCCCGAGGAACAGGCCCGCCTCATCCGCTTCACCGGTTTCGGGGCCTCGGACCTTGCCAATGCCGTGTTCCGGCGTCCGGGCGAGACGGCATTCCGGGACGGCTGGGACGAGATCGGCGCCGACCTCGAGGATGCAGTGTCCAGCCAGGATTATGCCTCGCTGACGCGTTGCACCCAGTACGCCCATTTCACGCCCGAATTCATCGTCCGGGCGATGTGGTCCGGCCTCATGCGGCTCGGTTGGCGTGGGGGCAGGGTGCTCGAACCCGGCATTGGCACGGGCATTTTCCTCGCGCTGATGCCGCTGGAATTGCGCGACCAGGTGCATGTCACCGGCATCGAGATCGATCCCGTCACCGCGCGCATTGCCCGGCTACTGCAGCCGCAGGCGCGCATCATCAATGCCGACTTCGCCCGCGCCGAGCTGCCTGCCAGCTTCGATCTCGTCATCGGCAACCCGCCATTCTCGGATCGAACGGTGCACTCTGATCGCGCTTATCGCTCGATGGGACTGCGATTGCATGACTATTTCATCGCCCATTCGATCGATCTGCTGAAGTCAGGTGGCCTCGCGGCCTTCGTGACGAGCGCGGGCACCATGGACAAGGCGGATGCATCGGCGCGCGCGCATATCGCCAGGTCCGCCGATCTCGTCGCCGCCATCCGTTTGCCCGAGGGCAGCTTCCGCGCGGATGCCGGCACAGACGTCGTGGTCGACATTCTCTTTTTCCGGAAGCGTCGGACCGGAGAGGTCGCGAGCGATATGGCCTGGATCGATGTCGATGAAGTCCGCCCGGCCAACGGCGACGACGGCTCGATCCGCGTGAACCGTTGGTTCGCGCGCCACCCGGATCTTGTACTTGGCGCGCATGCCATCACGTCGGGCCCATTCGGTGAGACCTACACCTGCCTGCCGCGGCCTGGTGTTGACCTCGAAGACGCCCTTCCGGTGGCGATCTCCCATCTGCCGGAGACCATCTATGACGGCGAGCCCGATGCGATTGACCTCGACGCCGATCACGGCGCGCCCGTTGAAGACGGCGGAGACCCGAGCCCGGCCACCCGCGAAGGCAGCTACTTCATGGCCTCAAACACGGCGCTGATGCAGATGGTGGACGGGGTTCTCGTGACCATTGCTGTGCGCAAGGGGCGCAGCGCCGACGGCGTGCCCGACAAACATGCCCGCATCATCCGCAAACTGATCCCCATTCGTGACGCGGTGCGCGAGGTGCTCAAGGCCCAAGAGCTCGACCGGTCGTGGAAGCCGGCACAGGTCAAGCTGCGCATCGCCTGGTCCAATTTCGTGCGCGCCTTCGGGCCGATCAACACCACCGTGGTGTCGACGAGCGAAGATCCCGAGACCGGCGAGGTTCGCGAGATGCATCGCCGGCCGAACCTGCAACCATTCCTCGATGACCCCGATTGCTGGCTGGTCGCCTCCATCGAGGACTACGACCTCGAAACCGATACCGCGCGGCCAGGCCCGATTTTCACCGAGCGGGTGATCGCGCCACCCTCGGCGCCTATCATCACGTCGGCCGCTGATGCCTTGGCCGTGGTGCTGAACGAACGCGGCCAGGCCGACGTCGATCACATCGCCGGGCTGCTGCAAATGGATGCCGATGCTGTTATCGCCGAACTGGGCGAGGCCATCTATCGCGACCCCGAAACCGGGGCGTGGCAGACGGCCGATGCGTACCTCTCCGGTCAGGTCCGCGACAAGCTCAAAGCTGCCGAGGCCGCCGCGACCCTCGATCCCGTCTTCGAACGCAACGTCCGCGCGCTTGTCGATGTTCAGCCCGCCGATCTTGGTCCGTCCGACATTACCGCGCGTCTCGGCGCACCCTGGATTCCGGCGGTCGACGTCGTCGCCTTCGTCAAGGAGGCCATGGGCGCCGACATCAAGATCCGTCACATGCCGGAACTGGCATCATGGACAGTGCAGGCCCGCCAGCTTGGCTATATGGCGGCCGGCACATCGGAATGGGGCACCGGACGCCGCCATGCCGGCGAGCTCA
Organism: Devosia riboflavina; assembly: GCF_000743575.1. Lineage (GTDB taxonomy): Bacteria > Pseudomonadota > Alphaproteobacteria > Rhizobiales > Devosiaceae > Devosia > Devosia riboflavina. The sequence continues at coordinate 71,388 of NZ_JQGC01000020.1, forward strand.
TCGCCGACGCGCTCAACAGCCGGGTGCCGCAGATCTTCGACACCATCAAAGACGGCGACAGCGAGAAGCGCGTGCTCAACGTCGTCGATACCGAAGCCGCAAAGGAGAAGCTGACCAAGATCAAAACGGCGTTCCAGACATGGATCTGGTCCGACCCTGATCGAACGGATCGCTTGGCGCGGGTCTACAATGACCGCTTCAACAATATAGCGCCCCGAAGCTTCAATGGTGACCACCTCCAGCTTCCGGGCGCCTCAGGCGCCTTTTCTCTTTATCGGCACCAGAAGCGCGGCATCTGGCGCATCATCTCGGCGGGCTCGACTTACCTCGCCCATGCCGTGGGCGCGGGCAAGACCATGACCATGGCCGCCGCGGTCATAGAACAGAAGCGTCTCGGTCTCATCGCCAAGGCCATGCTGGTCGTGCCCGGACACTGCCTGGCGCAGTCGGCGCGCGAGTTCCTGGCGCTCTATCCGACCGCACGCATCTTGGTCGCCGACGAGACCAATTTCACCAAGGAGAAGCGCCACCGCTTCCTGTCGCGCGCGGCGACCGCGACGTGGGATGCTATCATCATCACGCACTCGGCCTTCCGCTTCATCAGCGTACCCTCGGCCTTCGAGCAGCAGATGATCCAGGATGAGCTCGAGCTCTACGAGACCCTGCTCACCAAGGTGGAGAGCGATGACCGTGTCTCGCGCAAACGCCTCGAGCGCCTGAAGGAGGGCCTCAAGGATCGCCTGGAGTTGCTTGCGACGCGCAAGGACGATCTGCTCACCATCTCGGAAATCGGCATCGACCAGATCATCGTCGACGAGGCGCAGGAGTTCAGAAAACTCTCCTTCGCCACCAACATGGCGACGCTCAAGGGCATCGACCCCAACGGCTCGCAGCGCGCCTGGGACCTCTATGTGAAATCCCGCTTCGTCGAGACGAAGAATCCAGGCCGGGCGCTCGTGCTCGCCTCCGGCACGCCGATCACCAACACGCTGGGCGAAATGTTCTCGGTGCAGCGCTATCTCGGCTACGCAGCGCTGCTTGAGCGTGGCCTGCACGAGTTCGATGCCTGGGCCTCGACCTTCGGCGATGTCACCACCGAGCTCGAGTTGCAGCCCAACGGCAAATACAAGCCGGTCACGCGCTTCGCCACCTTCGTCAACGTTCCCGAGCTTATCGCCATGTTCCGCTCATTCGCGGACGTGGTCATGCCCGAGGATCTGCGCGATTACGTCAAGATCCCAACTCTCTCCACCGGGGCGCGCCAGATCAGGACCTCAAAGCCGTCGGCCGCCTTCAAGCGCTATCAGGTCCTGCTCGATGCCCGCATCAAGGCGATCGAGCAGCGCGAGGGGCCGCCCGAGCCTGGCGACGACATCCTGCTGTCGGTCATTACCGATGGCCGCCATGCGGCGATCGACTTGCGCCTCGTGGATGCCGACAATGACAATGAGGCGGACAACAAGCTCAACGACCTCGTTTCCAATGCTTTCCTCATCTGGCAGGAAACCGCCGGCAACGACTATGTCCGTCCCGACGGCAAGCCCTTCGAGCTGCCGGGCGCCGCGCAGATGATCTTCTCCGATCTCGGCACCATCAACGTCGAGAAGACACGGGGCTTCTCGGCCTATCGCTGGATTCGCGACGAGCTGGTGCGTCTCGGTGTGCCGACCTCCGAGATCGCCTTCATGCAGGATTTCAAGAAGTCCGACGCCAAGCAACGACTCTTCGGCGACGTCCGCGCCGGCAAGATCCGCTTCCTGATCGGCTCCTCCGATACCATGGGCACCGGCGTCAATGCGCAGTTGCGCCTCAAGGCCTTGCACCATCTTGATGTCCCCTGGTTGCCCTCCCAGATCGAGCAGCGCGAGGGCCGCATCCTGCGGCAGGGCAACCAGCACGATGTCGTCGACATCTTCGCCTATGCCACCGAGGGGTCGATGGATGCCCAGATGTGGCAGAACAATGAGCGCAAGGCCCGTTTCATCGCGGCGGCGCTCTCAGGTGACACCTCGATCCGCCGGCTTGAAGACCTCGGCGAAGGCCAGGCGAACCAGTTCGCCATGGCCAAGGCCATCGCGTCTGGCGATCCGCGCCTGATGCAGAAAGCTGGTCTTGAAGCCGACATAGCCCGGCTCGAGCGCCTGCGCTTCGCCCATCAGGACGATCAGTTCGCGATTCGCCGCCAGATCCGGGATGCAGAGCGGGATATCGAGTATTCGACGCGTCGGATTGTCGAGGTCGGCAACGACCTCGCCCGTCTGGTTCCGACTGCCGGAAACGCCTTCGGTATGACGGTCGGCGAAGAGCGCCTCACTGAGCGCAAGCTCGCCGGCCGGGCGCTGATGAAGGAGATTCTGACCCTCGTGCAGCTTCAGCACGAGGACGAGACCATCATCGCCTCAATCGGCGGATTCGAGCTCGCATATTCCGGCCAGCGCTTCGGCCAGGACGGCTACAGCTACAGCACGGCGCTGCTGCGCACCGGAGCCGAGACTGAAATCGAACTCCCGGTCACCAACACACCGCTCGGTGCAATCGCCCGGCTCGAGCATGTCCTTGTCGGCCTCGAGGAGGAGCGGGCACAATATCGGCGTCGCCTCTCTGACGCCGAGCAGCGCCTCGCCTCCTACCGAGTGCGCGAGGGCGGAGAATTCAGCTTCTCTGCCGAGTTGACCGACAAACGCCGGCAACTTGGTGAGATCGAAAAATCGCTTGCCGAGGATATCGTCCCCGCCGGCACCCGCGCCGCAGCCTAGCCAGAACTGCAACGCTCGGGAGGAGCAAAAAAGGGCGGAATGAGGAGGGGATAAGCCTGCTCGCAGATCGGGCGATCCGCCGGCGCTGACGCTCAATCGCTCCCTTGCGATCCCGGCCCGTCACCCTGCGCAGGGCTGAAGGCGCCCCGCTGGGCCAGCCGGGCAGGAATGCTCGGGCGCAATTGCACCGGTTCGCCCGCTCCGCGGGCCGGAGGGTGTCTTCGGGAAGAAGACGGACAAGGACCGGCAAAGGCCGTGTCCGCAATCCTAAAGGAGCATCTCCATGGAACTGAAATTTGTCGATCCGCGCTCGCTCACGGACAATCCGGACAAGGCGCGCCGCTCCAGGTCCAGCCCGCAGGCCGACGCCCTGCTGCTGGCAACGATCAAGGCCGTAGGCATCGTGCAGCCGCCTGTCGTCACCGCAGAAACTGATGGCGGCAACGGCTTCGTCATCGATGAGGGTCATCGCCGCGTGAAGCAGGCGATTGCCGCCGGGCTAGAGGAAATCGCCGTTCTGATCGTTCCGCGCGCCGAGGACGGTGGCGCCATGCGTTCGTTGGTTACAACGATCGCACACGAGCAACTCAATCCGGTCGATCAATGGCGCGCCATCGAGCGCCTCGTCTCGCTCGGCTGGACCGAGGAGGCGATTGGCATCGCGCTCGCCCAGTCGGTGCGCCAGATCAAGAAGCTCAGGCTACTGGCCAGTGTGCTGCCGGCGATGCTGGACCACATGGCCAAGGGCGACATGCCCGATGAGCGGCAGCTTCGCACGATCGCGGCGGCGTCGCTCGAGGATCAGAAGGAAGTCTGGAAGGCGCACAAGCCGTCCAAGGGCGATCCGCAGGTCTCGTGGTGGAGTGTCGCCAATGGCCTCGCCAGGACCCGCATGTACGCGCGCGACGCCAGTTTTGGCGACGAGCTTGCCCAGGCCTACGGCATCGCCTGGGTCGAGGACTTGTTCGCTCCCGCCGACCAGGACAGTCGCTATACCACCGATGTGGAAGCTTTCCTTGGCGCCCAACAGGAGTGGATGACCCAGAACCTGCCCAAGAAGGGCGTCATCACCGACGTCAACACCTATGGCGAGGTCAAGCTGCCGCCCAAGGCAGAACGCGTTTATGGGACGCCCAAAAAGTCGTACCACACCGCGATGTATCTTGACCGCGAGGGCAAGGTGAAGTCGGTCCACTTTCGCCTACCCGAGGCCAAGAAGAAAAGTGAGGGCTCCAACGACGCCGGCGGCGCGGACGAGACGATCGTCATCTCCAAGCCCCGTCCCGACGTCACGCGCAAGGGGGTCGAAATGATCGGCGACCTGCGCACGGACGCACTGCATGAAGCGCTGGCGCGGGCACCCATCGAGGACCACACCCTGCTCGCACTGCTCATTGTCGCCTTCGCGGGACAGAACGTGCGCGTCGACTCCGGCGCGGGCGGTGACTTCCGCTTTGGCGGACGCCTCGGCCGGCACGCGGCAACCCTCTTCGATGGGGAGGGCAAGCTCGCCCCTGACACCAATGCGCTGCGCGTCGCCGCCCGCGGCGTTCTGATCGACGTGCTCTCGTGCCGCGAGAACATCAGCAAGTCCGGCATCGTGGCGATCGCCGCTGGCTCGGCCATCGGCGCCAATGGCTTTCTGGCCAATATGGGCACAGAGGACTTCCTCTCCTGCCTGTCGCGTCCGGCGCTCGAGGCTTCGTGCAGCGATACGCCGGTGGTGCCGCGGGCGCGGGTCAAGGATACGCGGGATGCGCTCGCCGAACATTACAAGGAGGGTCATTTTGTCCATCCAGCCGCGCTATTTGCCCCCGACGCGACCAGCCTCGCGGAATGGCTCGCCAAGAACACCGTCACGGAAGTCGAGGATGACGATGTGACGGACGTCGATGAGATCGGCGGAGGTGCCGACGACGAATTCGAGGAGGGCTTCCGCGACGCCGCCGAGTAAGGCCTTCGCGGTTCCATTCTTTCGATCGCTCTTCCGCCGCCGGGTCGACCCGGCGGCGGTTTCGTCTTTAGCACTTCATGGAGGGCGGCATGTCCGCACACGCGATCTTCCAAACCGCACCCGTGGGGGCCTTGCCGCCATGTCTGACGGAAAGTCGTGGCAGCCTGGTGCCGACGCCGTCTAGGCAACTTCCAGTCTCGGCTCCATTTCACGCACCATGCCGGTCCGTTCAGTTCGCCCACTGGCGAGGGAGGGGGTCGCCGTGATCCCCGCACCAGAGCTGCGCCGCCAACTCTCCCGGATGCGGGAGGCACACCGGCAAACCCAGCGTCAGCTGGACATGGTGGACCGGCAGATCACACGCCGCATGACCGCGCTGATCCCCGGCCTGCTGCCCCGCCGGTCTCACTATCATCGGGGCAAGCCGGCTGACCCTGGGGCGTTTCTTGAGCGCTATCGGGCACAGGTCTCCGCCCTGACCACTGAACGCCAACCGGAGATCGAAGCCCTTTCGCTTAAACTGGCGTTACAGGAGCAGGCGATCGCCAACTTCATTGAGCGGCACGGTCATGAGGCCGGCCTCAGCGAACAGGTCCCTTGACGTATGCGATCGGGTCGGAAGCCGCCGAGGGTCGATGGCCCCTCGACTGATGCGGGGCATCTGGGCGACCAACACGTGGTGGTTGTCCCTACCGCAGACACATTGGAGCCTGGCGCGTGAATGTCAGTTGGTCATGACCGTCTGTCCTTCGGTTCCCATGTCGAAATTGAGGTCCCGTGCTGGTCCTCCCTCGGGCTTCATGCAGTCCTGAACCGGCGACCGTTCGCTTCAAGGCCGCGTACCGCGCCGCGCGGCGGCCGGCTCGAACCAATCTCGACATGGCAGGCCCGCGGCCCGCGCGAGGGCTGAAGGGCCCCTGCTTGGCTGCAAACCTTCCATGCTCGCCTCGGTCCGCCCGGACCCTGAAGCACCCGTCATTCCGCCGGTTCTGTTGGTCTGCGCCCGAGGGAGGGCCGGCACGGGGCCGGTCCGAGCTTCGGGAACCTAAAAAGGAAAACGCAATGACCGACAAACCAGCCAAATCCCGCCCCAACGCCCGCGTCGTTCCGCTCCGCAAAGCTACCACCCTGCAGATGGTCCGGCTTGCGTGCCCCGACCCCGGACAATGCGCTCTCATCTCGGAGAGTTTCGGCCTTTCTGTCCTCGACAGCGACGGCATCCGCGACCTCCACGAAAAATTCATCATCGATGCCGCTGCGGCGCTCGACGAGGGGCTTGGCGAACGCGCCATGCAGATACACATGCAGCGCATCGTTGGGGCATTCGTTGGTTCGGCCTATGGAGCCGGTCAGTTTTACAGCCGGGCCGTCTCCGAGGCGCGCGACGCCACAGCCAAATCAGCCTGCGATGACCGCGACGAGGATATTGGTGGGCCGGTTGGCTTTGGCAGCGCCGCGCAGCGCAAGCGGGAGTTCGCCGCAGATATGGCGCTCCAGGCTCACGCCTTGCGCATGGCTGCCGAGGGCACTATCGCAGCTTACGAGAAGATCGTTGGCGAGGCTTGGAAACCCTTCGAACGGGTCGTCGATAACCCCGGCCAGTCCGTCGACCGCAAGGCGGCCGAGGTGCAGATGGCGGCCCTTGGGTGACGGGCCCCTCGGGCGGAGCTTCGGCTTCGCCCACTTATCGCATCAGATCTTCCAAAAAGAAACTACGGTGGGCTGAGGGGCGACGGCAGTGCGCCGCTCCACAGCAGTCGGTCCGCAGGATCAGGTTATTCAGCGTGCTCGCCCTCCCGCCCCAGTCTTAGAACTGAAGGATTTCTAGGCTGAATGGTGGGGATGCGCGAAGCGTATCCCCGATCTCGATTACTCGCTGGCGCCTTCGCCTTCGAGCCACTCGACCATTTCGGCGATCTCTGCCTCCTGGGCATCGATCACCTTCTGCGCCATTTCCCTCGCCCACTGGTTATCACCATGCTCCAGCTCGGCCTTGGCCATGTTGATGGCGCCCTGGTGGTGCGGGATCATCCCGCAGACGAAGGCCACGTCGATGTCTTCCACCATCATGCCGTCCATCATCTGCTTGTTAGTCACGTCCATGCCGGCCATCAGGTCGGTATGGGCCGCGTCCATCTCATGGGACATGTTCATGGCCATGTCGCCGACCATGCCCTCGGCGGTCTTGCAGATTTCGGGCAGCTCGGCACCCGCCGCCGACATGTCATGGCCCGCCATGGCGTCCTGGGCGAAGGCAGAGCCGGAAGTGGCGATCAGGAAGGCGCCGGTCAGAAGGGTCGTCTTGAAGAGGTTCATTATCATAGCTCCTTGGTTTGGCGTTCTTGTAGTTCGATTACATTACGTGCCCGGAGGGGATAACCCCGAGAGCCGAAAGACCCATCCAGATCGCCATGGCGACCATCATCAGGTTCTCGGTAAGGGAGACAAACCCGAGCGGTACGTTGCTGGAACCGCCGACGCAGGCGCATTTGAGCTCACGTCTGTCTACGTAGACCGCCTTAAAGACAGAGACCGCGCCGATCGTCCCGATGAACAGCGCTATCGGAACCGACAACCAGGTTAGAGCCCCGGCGACCATCAGGATGCCGGCGGCGCCTTCGGCATACGGATAGACGTAGCTGTACGGAACCCAGCGCTTGGCTAGGAGGTCGTAGTTCAGGAACATGGTGGCGAAGCTCTCGACGTTCTGCAGCTTGAGCAGCGCCAGCACGACCATCGAAAAGCCGATGAACCACTCGGCGGCCCGCAGCGTGAACGGATTGCCCGTAACGGCATAGCTGGCCGCCATGGCGGTCAACGCAGTCATGGCGAACAGCACCGCCACGGGCCGATACGTCGTTGCCTTGGGGTCTGCAACGGTCTTGCCCAGGAACCGGCGGGTGTCGTCATGACCGCCGACGCGCTGGCCGTCGACAAAGACCTGGGGCGTCGTCTTTACGCCGTACTTCTCCTTGAACGCGTCGGTCTCCTCGCGTGTGGTCAGTTGATGATCCTCGACCTCATAACCGGATCGCTTCAGCATGTCCTTGACCTTCAGGCCATAGGGGCAGGTGTGGTCCGGCATTACCATGCGATAAATGACGGCCTTCTTCCTGGCCGACGTGGCGTCCAGTGCTATGGTGGACATGGGACAGTCCCTTCTTTGAAACCAGTGATTTTCATCTTGTGCACCTTACCATCATTGGAAGGTCAAGGCCCCTTATCCATGACTTACCATCGTGACGTGGATGCCTACGTCCGCAGGCTCGACGGTAACCTTCACGTCAGTATACATGGTCTATGTTGACGACCATGACCCCAGATGATGCCACGCACCTGCTGTTCGAAGCCCATCTGCTGGTGCGGCATGGACCGGAACGCAGCGAGCGGGCAATGGCGGACCTTGCGCCTGCCATCAACCGGCTGGACGAGGTAGAGTCGTTTTACCCTGATCTCCAGGTGGAGATCGACCCGATCCGGGCCGCCTTCGCCTGCCAAACGCGTAGAGATCGAAATGACATCCAAATCTTACCTCTGGCCCGGCGTCCCCCTGGCGCTCGGTTCCGCTGTGCTGTTCGGCGCAGCGGCGCCGCTTTCGAAACTGCTGATCGGGTCCGTTGACCCGTGGCTACTCGCAGGCATTCTTTACCTGGGTGCCGGCACCGGGCTGGCGATTGTGCACCTCGGCCGTCCGCTGATCGGCCTTCCGTCCCCGGAGGCACCACTTCAGCGCAGCGACCTGCTGTGGCTGGCGGCGGTAATCCTGTTCGGCGGCATGCTGGGACCACTCTTCCTGATGCTGGGCCTGTCGCAGACCAGCGCCTCGTCCGGATCGCTCCTGCTCAACCTCGAGGGCCTGGCTACAATGGCCATCGCGTGGATCGTGTTCCGCGAGAACGTGGACCGGCAGCTGATCCTCGGTGCCGCCGCCATCCTCGCCGGCGCCGTGCTGCTGTCGTGGACGGGAGCTGGCCTGAGCCTCGACACCGGCAGCCTGTTCATCGCCGCGGCATGCCTGAGCTGGGGCATCGACAACAACCTCACACGCAAGCTGTCGTCAGCCGATCCCGTGCAGATAGCCATGATCAAGGGCCTGGTCGCCGGATCCACGAACCTGGTACTGGCTCTGTCGCTGGGTGCCAGCCTGCCGGGCATCGGCCTGATCGGCGCGGGTGCCGTCGTCGGTTTCCTCGGTGTCGGCGTCAGCCTCGTCATGTTCATGCTAGGGCTGCGGCACCTGGGTACCGCGCGGACCGGGGCGTACTTCTCGCTGGCGCCGTTCATTGGTGCAATGCTGGCCATCCTGATTTTCCGCGATGCCATCACCTGGCACTTAGTCGGCGCGGGGATGCTGATGGCGATCGGGCTGTACCTGCACTTGGCCGAGCGGCACGATCATGAGCACGACCATGAGGGCCTCGAGCACGACCATGCCCATACCCATGACGAGCACCACCGGCATGCACACGATGGCCCGGTGACGGAGCCTCATTCGCACTCGCACCGGCATGAACCAATGCGCCACAAGCACCCACATTACCCGGATCTGCACCACCGTCATGGGCATGGCCACGGCTAAAGTTCAAGTTCAGTTCAGCCTGCATAACAGTGCTTGGTTTCTGCTCGCCAAGATCAGAGGCAGATTATGTACAACGGCCTGGTAAATGTGGATGTCCGAAAAGGGGTGGAGGCTGCCTCTTTGCGGAGCTTGCCAAGTGGCGTCTGGTGGCTACCGTGCTCATCTCGACCTTGCTCCAACCGTTGCTGGCCCGCCTCGCTGCCCCATCCCGCTCTCTTGTGATGGCATTCCTAATGCGACCGCGGATCTTCCACGATCAACCCGCAAGGGGTCCGCTAGCAAGCTGCGGCCTCTCGGCTGACGCCTTCGCGGTGATCGCGCCCGCCGCCGCACCCTGACGGAGCCATCGAGCGGGAATTGTCCCGCTCCAAGATGGAGCCCTCAGATGTCCAACGATCTAACCCTCGCCCAGAAGGCCGCCTGGCACCTCGCCCGCACTCTTATGGCCCCAGTGGTTCTTTTCCAGGTCGACGATGAATTCGGCGTGCTGCCCGCCGACGAGATCGATGACGCCGACGTCAAAGTCCTCTTCGAATACGATCCCTATAGCGGCGGTTGCTCGGTTCACTGAAACCGATCCGACCTCCGATTGAGGCGGCGCCCGGCGCCGCCTTTCTTTTTGTCTCTCGCCTGCTCCCGCCCCCGTCCTGCCGGTGGTCCTGGCGGAGCCAGGCTATCAGCGCAACGGCTTCGCCGTCCTCCGCTGCGCTGCGGCCCATGGGGGTGCGCTGTCCGCCTTCCTGCTCCGCCCTGGCGGACCCCGTGACGGGGCCGCGATCGGCGCAGCCTCCAGAACCGGAGGTTCATGAAAATGAGCATGAAAGAGAAAGGACCGCGCATCGACATCTATGCGCGGATCACCGACCGCATCGTGGCGGATATGGAGAAGGGCGTTCGCCCATGGATGCAGCCGTGGCGTGCGTCGAATGCCGTGGGCCGGGTGACGCGGCCCATACGGCATAACGGCCTGCCCTATAGCGGCATGAACGTGCTGCTGCTGTGGTCTGAGGCCCTCGCCCGCGGCTTCATCAACCCGATGTGGATGACGTTCAAGCAGGCGCTTGAGCTCGGCGGCGCCGTCCGCAAGGGCGAAACCGGCTCGATGGTCGTTTTTGCCAGCCGCTTCACCAAGACAGAGACAGACGCCGCCGGTGAGGAATTCGATCGGGAGATCCCGTTCCTGAAGGCGTATACGGTCTTCAATGTCGCGCAGATCGACGGCTTGCCGGACCAATATTACGGGCCGAAGACAGAACCCGTGCGCGATCCAGTCGCGCGCATCGAGTATGCCGATCGCTTCTTCGCCAGTACCGGCGCCGTGATCCGGCACGGCGGCTCACAGGCCTATTACGCCCCCTCGCTCGACATAATTCAGATGCCGCCATTCGAGACCTTCCGCGACGCCGCCTCATATGTCGCCGTCCTCAGCCATGAAGCCGTCCACTGGACTGCAGATTCTCGACGGGTCGGACGCGATCTCAGCCGCTATGCCAAGGACCGCAGCGAGCGGGCGCGTGAGGAACTGATCGCCGAGCTCGGGAGCTGCTTTCTCTGCGCTGATCTTGGCATCGCGCCAGAGCTCGAGCCCCGGGCCGATCATGCCAGCTACCTGGCCTCCTGGCTCAAGGTCCTCGTCGACGACAAGCGGGCGATCTTCTCGGCCGCTGCCCATGCGCAGCGTGCAGTCGCCTTCCTGCACGGCCTTCAACCGGCGATCTCTGAAGATCGCAGTGCTGCCTGATGATCATGAGCCTGTCGACGGCGGGGACGGTCACGGGCCCCCGGTCCCTCTGCGCGCCCTCTTGCTCCTGGCGGACGTGTAATCCACCGCCTGGGCGCTGATAGCCCGCCCATGGCGAAGTCGGACCCAAGATCGCCCCCTCCTGTGTGAGAAGGGCCTCGTGTGTGTTGGATGCTGAATGGAGCGCCAACGGCGGACGGTCATCATCCTGCCCTGACTACGAACCGTTGGCAGGGTGCATCCGGGGGGCGGTCGTTATCGTCTGTGTCACACCGAAGGTTGCAGGCTGGGCTCGTGGTCGTCTGCACAGCCTTTACCGGGTCCGTGCTGAGAAACCAGAATGGGGGCTGGTCGCGTCGTGGGCGCCAGCGCTCGAAGCGAGGCTGACGAGGTCGGGCAACGGATCGCGCCGCACCGTCACCCCAGATGAAAGTGCCAGACCGACACCAGCCAATGTCACCTCCGGGCGGGTCTTCAAGCTCACGCCCAGATCACGTCCTCGATTTGGCATGTCTGACCGAATGACGTCGTCGCCGAAACGGCGACGCCTCGATCTTATCCCCGCAACCGCCGTCCGCAACTTTCTTCCCCTGATCGCTGCGCGCTCATTCCTCGCGAAGCAAGAATGCTGCTCCCGGCCGCCCTCCACTTTGTTCCGGCCTCTTCGAGGTGCGGGTCGATCGCCCCCGGTCTGTCGACAGCCATCGAGGTCGCGATGGGCGCGACCCGACAAACTTACGGAGACGACAAATGGCTACCATCGGCACCTTCACCTCCAGCGCCAACGGTTTCACCGGCACGATCAAGACCCTCAACCTCAACGTCAAGGCGCGCATCGAGCGGGTCGAAAACCCTTCCGACAAGGGCCCGCAGTTCCGCATCTTCTCGGGCGCAGTCGAACTCGGTGCAGCCTGGCAGAAGACGGCCAAGGAAACCGAACGCGACTACCTCTCGGTCAAGCTGGACGATCCGAGCTTCCCCAACCCGATCTACGCCACCCTAATCGAGGTCGAAGGGCAGGAAGGCCTACAGCTCATCTGGTCCCGGCCCAACGGCAACCGCGACTGATCCGCATCGAGGCCCCGTCCACTGGCGGGGCCTTGATCCTTTTATCCACTGCGGGAGAAACACCTTGGCCTTCATCGACGAAATCGAAGAGCTGCGCGCCGAACTCTGTCACAGCCACCTGACCGTCGCGGAACGCCGTAGCGCTGAGACAAGACTGGTCGAACTCCGTCAAAATCGAAACGTAGAACCCGGCAACGCGCAGAAGGCCACCACAAGGCACTAGCTCCACTGCGCCTAGCCTGTGACGGCTCAATGTCTACTTAGCGTCGTCACCCACGTCAGGATCGAGGAACGGCTGTCACAGAGTTTGGAACCGATCGAGAGACCCGCCTCGGCTGATAGCCGCGGAGCCTTTTGGCCCGCAATAGCTCAAGGAAGAGTCCCACAGCCTCACCCTCGTCATCGAAGGAGTGCTGAACTGTGCGCCCGATGGTTCCGATCCGGCCCCAGCGACGGATGAGCCGGGCTTGACCGAACAGCGTTTCCTCAATCGACAGCGCGTAGAAGCGCGCCATGTTACGGTCCGGGTCCCGGCGTTCGATATAGAGCTGATATTGCTGCGCGATCATGCCGAGCAGAATCGCGCAGCCCGAATCCGCCGTCCAATGATTGGTTTGAATCACTGGATCGGCATCGATTCATTTTGGTGATGGATGCGGCGGCCGCCGATCAGCCGTTGAGCGCATCCTTGATCGCCTTGGCCGGCGTAAAGCTCAGCTTCTTGGAGGCCGCAATCTTGATCGCGGCGCCCGTCGAGGGATTACGACCCTCGCGCGCCGGCGTGTCCTTGACCTTGAACTTACCGAAACCGGGAATGCTGGTTTCGGCCCCCGATGTCGCTGCTGCGGCAATTTCCGCGAATACGGCTTCAACGATGGCTTTGGCTTGGGCCTTGGTGAGGCTTTGCTCAGCGGCGATCTTGTCGGCGATCTCGGTCGTCGTGGTCATTGGTCACTCCTCATGATGGAAACGGTTTTTGCTTACCACGGATTTCATGTCCGCACGCCGGAACCAGATGGCGCGCCCACAGCGGATTGGTGGATTGCCCGCTGTGAACACGATCTGCTCGTCGGCACGCATCTGCAGCACTTCATGCGGCAGGATGAGAGGACGTCTCGATAATTGCCTGGAGCGGGTGCGAGACGATCCAGACGATTTTGTGCTGGTGCTGACCTGGCTGACCTCGACCGTGGTATCGCCGCACCGTTTGGAAATGTAGTCTGCCGTCTCTGGGTCATTGATCGCCGCAAACGACATCCAGGACGCGCTTTCAAACCATTTGCTCGTCGCGTCACGGCCGCCGTAGGCCTCGCGCATCTGCCCGATGGACTGAAACAGCAGCACCAGCGTGATGCCATACTTGCGGCCGGCATCGCGGGCAGTTTCGAGAATGCGCATAAAGCCGAGCCGCGCCACTTCATCAAGTAGGAACAGTGTCCGACCCTCGATCTTGCCGTTGCGATTATAGATGGCGTTCATCAAGGCGCCGATGATTACCCGGGCGAGGCCCGGATGGTTCTCCAAAGTCTTGAGGTCGAGATTGATGAAAATGTCGGTCGTGCCGGCGGCGAGGTCGTCGGTGGAAAAGGTGTTGCCCGAAACGAGCGCCGCGTAGTTCTCGTAACTCAGCCAGTGGGTTTCCTTGGCGGCTGAAGCGTAGACGCCCGAAAAGGTCTCGGGCGTCATGTTGATGAAGGGCGCGACGTTCTCCTTGACGAAGGTCGAGCCGGAACTGTCGTAGATGGCTTGCAGCCGTTGCCGTAGTTTGGGTTCGGGCTCAGCCATATTGGCGCGGACCCGCCGCAGGGTTTGTTCTGCCGGATCGACATGACCTGACAGGCACACATCGGCGATCAAAGCCGTGAGCAGTTGCAGCGCCGCACCCCGGAAGAAATCATCGCGCGCCGAACCTGCGCGCGGCGCCTCGGTGATGATCCAGGACGCGACGGCGGCAATGTCCTCTTCCTTGCTGCCACTAAAGCGACCGATCCAGTCGAGGGCGTTAAAGCCAATTTCGGGACTGGATGGATCGAGGGCAACGACCGTGCGCTGTGCGGCGCGCCGGTGCTCGCGGACCATCGGCGCGACCTCGTTGGACGGGTCGAGTATCACCAGACCATGCCCCCATTTGAGGGCGGTCGGGATCGTCACCGAGGTTGTCTTGAACCCGCCCGATCCCGCAAAGGCGATGCCGTGGGTTGAACCGAAGGCACAGTCAAAGCACAGGAGCGGCGACGTACCGCCTACGCCCCAACTTTCCTTGTCATCGGCGCGGAACGCCCGCTCGGCGACAACATCCTGGTCAACGCGACAGCGTTCCCCGATGACAACGCCGCCCATACTGGGGAACAGCCTTTTGGTTTCGGCTTGGCTCATCCAGTTGGAGGATCCGTGAATGGCGCGTCGTCCTTCTATCCGCTTCGGCGCCTTGGCGGAAAAGGCCCGGTTGCCGCGCGAGACGACGCGGAGCCCAAACAATCCGGCACCAAGGGCGAGCATCGCGCCCATCGTTGTCGATGGATCGACAAAGCCGAGAACCGCATTAAACGGTACCTGGTCTGCGAAGCTGGAGAGTCGCGCAAGTTCACGCCACACGGCGACCGCGACCGCGACCGTTGCGCCGCTGGCAACCCCACCGCCGACATAGCGGATCGCCGTCGAGCCGGCCGACGCAAACAAGATAACAACGCCCAAGCCGGCAGCTGTCGCATAGGGCAGGGCTATGCCGAGCTTGCCGAGTAGCATCTGCGCGCTAGATGTCGTCCCTAGACCTGCCATCCGCTGCTCGATCCCTGTCAGCATCCAGACGGTCGTGGTCATCAGCAGGATGGGCATCAACACCGAAGTCAGCTTCTTGAGCGTCATGGCGGAAGGCCTCTTCTCCGATGGCAAGGAGGCGCGCGCGCTCAGGCGCATTGCCGGCCAACTTGCGTTTGGCCTCGAGCAACAGGCCAAGCAGCAACGCCCGCTTTTCGTAGCGCAGCCCCGCCTTGGCGATGAGGCCGCCCAGTTGGATTTTTTCTCTGGTGTCTTTTTTCCGGTCGTCGGTCCTGGCCAATTGCATCATCCGCTCAGTCCGTCCGAGTGTTGCCCTGAGGCGCGCCAGGAGCGGCCTCCTTCGCCCCGGTGGCCTTCCGAAACCGAGCTGAGAGTTCTTCGAAGGCTTTGATGAGGTCGCTGTCTTCGACCTCGACGTCGCCGAGCCCGGCCCTGAGCGCGATGCGTCCGATGCGTCCGGCCTCTTTGGTTTCCGCCTGCTTGAGCTGCTCCTGCAGCCTGGCGATTTCGTCGCGGAGTTTGATGACGGGCTTTTTCACGTGTCGTTTCCCCTTGGACCGAAAATGCCCCGAAGTACGGCATGATCTTCCTCCCATGCACGCCAGTGCGCACCCTATCAAATCCGATAGGTCGGCAGCGCCGACTTCTTTTGCGATTATCCCGCCGTTCCGAAGGAATGGCTCCAAGGGCGCAGTAATACGTTGCGAGGCAACGTTGCGGGCTCCGCCGGAAGGCAAGGACCAGTTCGGGTGAACACCGATCCTGCAACACCGGAAGCTCCGCTGCCTTGGCCATCACCCACTTCACACCCCAGATCATCAGTCGCGGCTCCGGCCGCAGCGCGGTCGCGGCCGCTGCCTATCGGCATTGTGCGCGTATGGAGCATGAGGGCGAAGGCCGAGTGATCGACTATTCGCGCAAGCCTGGCATGGTGCACGACGAATTTGTGCTGCCGCCCGACGCACCCGCTTGGACAAGGATATTGATCGCCGATCGCTCCGTGGCAGGAGCGGCGGAGGCGTTCTGGAACAAGGTTGAGAATTTTGAGAAGCGGCCCGACGCCCAGCTGGCCAAGGAGTTCATTCTGGCGTTGCCGATCGAGCTGACGACCGAACAGAACATCTCGCTGATGCGCGCCTTTGTTTCCGAGCAAATCTTGGCCCGTGGCATGGTGGCGGACTGGGTGTACCACGACGTTCCGGGCAATCCCCATGTTCATCTCATGACGAGCCTGCGGCCGCTGACAGCAGAGGGGTTTGGCGCCAAGAAGGTTACCGTTATCGGCGAAGACGGCGCGATAGTCCGCACCAAATCCGGGCAGATCGCTTATCAGCTCTGGGCCGGTGACAAAGACGACTTCCTCGCTCTTCGGCAGGCCTGGTACAATAGCCAGAACCAGCATCTCACCCTCAATGGCCATGACGTTCGGGTTGATGGCCGGTCCTACGCAGCGCGCGGCATCGACATCGCGCCCACCATCCATATCGGCGTCGCCGCCAAGGCGATCCAGCGTCAGGCCGAACGCGACGGCCGGGAAGCCGAGTTAGAACGCCTGCACTTGTTCGAAGCACAGCGACAGAAGTCCGCCCGCAAGGTTGAACGCAATCCAGCGATCGTGCTCGACATCGTCGGCCGGGAGAAAAGCGTCTTTGACGAGCGGGACCTTGCCAAAGTCGTGCATCGCTATATCGACGATGCAGGTACCTTCGCAGCCGTCATGGCACGCATCCTCCAGGATCCGGAAATCGTGCGGCTGGAGCGCGAGCGCATCGATCTCGACACCGGCGAAATCCTGCGATCGCGCTACACGACTCGAGCCATGATCCGGATCGAAACGGACATGGCCGATCAGGCCATACGGCTTGCCGGTAGACAGGGCTTTGAAGTCGATCGCCGCGTCACCCAATCAGTCTTTGATCGGCACAGCAGACTTTCTGACGAGCAGCGCTCCGCAATCGAACGGGTCGCCAGTCGCGAATGTATCGCAGCAGTTGTTGGTCGTGCCGGTGCGGGCAAGACCACGATGATGACTGCGGCGCGCGAGGTTTGGGAGGCGGCCGGCTATCGGGTTGTCGGCGCGGCGCTGGCGGGAAAGGCGGCTGAGGGGCTGGAGAAAGAAGCCGGCATTGAAAGTCGCACATTGTCCTCCTGGCAATTGCGCTGGAGCAAGGGTCGAGACCTCTTGGACGAACGCACAGTGTTTGTACTGGACGAAGCGGGCATGGTGTCCTCGCGGCAGATGGCCGAATTCGTATCGGCCGTGTCGGCGGCCGGCGCGAAACTGGTCCTGGTCGGCGATCCCGAACAGCTGCAACCAATCGAAGCCGGCGCTGCCTTCCGTGCCCTGGTTGATCGCATCGGCTATGCGGAACTGGATAACATCTATCGCCAGAAGCAACAATGGATGCGCGATGCGTCCCTCGACCTTGCCCGGGGTAAAGTTGGCGAAGCCATTACGCGTTATGCCGATCAGGGGAGGGTGCTCGGCTCTGCTCTGAAGACCGAGGCCATCACAGCCCTGATCAAAGACTGGAACCGCGACTACGATCCGGCGAAGTCGACTGTGATCCTCGCCCATTTGCGTCGAGATGTCCGGGAACTGAACGTTCTCGCGCGTGGCAAGCTGGTCGAGCGAGGGCTGGTCGAGGCCGGTTATGCGTTCCGCACAGAGGACGGAGAGCGCCATTTCGCCAAAGGCGACCAGATCGTCTTTCTCAAAAATGAGGGCTCGCTTGGCGTCAAAAACGGCATGATCGCTCGTGTCCTGGAGGCAAGCAGGGGCCGGATTGTTGCGGAGATCGGTGACGGCCCTGTTGAGACTCGCCACCGCGTCGAGGTGGAGCAGCACTTCTATCGCAACCTCGATCATGGCTATGCCACGACCATCCATAAAAGTCAGGGAGCGACCGTCGATCGGGTGAAAGTGCTGGCGACGCTGTCGCTGGACAAGCACCTGACCTATGTGGCGATGACCCGGCATCGAGAAGATGTCGCGCTCTACTATGGCAATCGTTCATTCAACAAGGTCGGCGGTCTGACCAAGATCCTGTCGCAGCGCAATGCCAAGAAAACGACGCTCGATTATGATGGAGGCCGGCTCTATTCCGCCGCGCTCCGTTACGCGACTACGCGCGGCCTGCATGCCGTCCGTGTTGCTCGAACCCTGGTCTCCGACCGTCGCCTCTGGATCAGCCGACAGAAAGCGCGACTGGAAGAGATGGCAGGCCGGCTGGCGGCCATTGGTGCGCGTCTCGGCGTGGTCAAAACTTCCCATTCCCCGATCACCGTAAGGAGCGAGCCAATGGTCCCTGGCATAGGCAGTTTTGCAAAAGCCGTCGCCGATGTGGTCGAGGAACGGCTATTGGCCGACCCAGCATGCAAGCGCGAGTGGGAAGAAGTGTCAGACCGCTTCCGCAACACCTATGCCGATCCGGCAGCGGCGCTTGCAGCTATGAAGTTCGATGCGGTCATCAAGGACGCAGAGCACAGAAAAGCCGTTCTCGAAAGGCTGGAACAGGGGCCGGCCGCATTCGGAATTCTCAAGGGCAAGTCAGGGCTCCTGGCTTCGCGACAGGAGAAGATGGATCGCTCAAATGCCGAGCAGAGCGGTCCAATTA
This sequence comes from Devosia riboflavina, assembly GCF_000743575.1. Lineage (GTDB taxonomy): Bacteria > Pseudomonadota > Alphaproteobacteria > Rhizobiales > Devosiaceae > Devosia > Devosia riboflavina. The sequence goes on from NZ_JQGC01000020.1 coordinate 89,881, forward strand.
TCCGGCTTGAGATCGAACGCTACTTGCGCGTTCGAGCCTCTGCCACGGCCCGGATCGAGGCCGAAGAGCAGACGTCACGGGCACGGGTCCGCGTCGATATTCCGGCGCTGTCTTCGGAAGCGATCGCGGTATTGGAGAAGGTTCGCGACGCCATTGATCGCAACGATCTGCCAGCGGCGCTCGGATTTGCCCTCGCCAACAAAATGGTCAAGGCAGAGCTGGACGGGTTCAACGCCGCCGTTGCGGAACGTTTCGGTGATCGGGTCTTTCTCGGGATCAACGCCAGCCGACCCGATGGCCCCGCCTTCAATGCCATGGTGTCGGGTCTCAAGCCTACTGATCGCGACAAGCTCGCGACCGCCTGGCCGGTCATGCGTGCCGCTCAGAAGCTCGCTGCGCATGAGAAGACCGAGCAGGCCATCAAGGAACGTCAGGCGATCGAGAAACACCGCGCCCTGACGAAAGGCCTGTGATGGTGCGGCAGCAAAAGTTCGCCATCGGGGCTTTGGCAGTCGGTACCGGCATACTTTTGGCTCTCGCCGCCGGCGGCATTTGGGGCGGCCTGCGTCTGAATCTGACGCCGAGCTATCCGGTTGGCATTTGGCGGATCCAACCGCTTGATCGAGCAGCAGTCGTTGGCGATTTGGTGTTCATCTGCCCGCCCAATACGCCAGCATTTGTCATGGGTGTCGAGCGCGGCTATCTGCCCACCGGGCCGTGTCCGAGCGGTACCGCCCCATTGATCAAGACGGTAGTCGCCGTTGCCGGCCAGGTCGTCTGTATCGCAGGCACTATCGTCATTGATGGGGTAGTACTGCCGAATTCCGGGCTCCGTTCAACGGACGCTGACGGCAGGCCGCTGGCCGCTTTCGTCGGCGGGCAGGTTCCGCCCGGTTCCGTATTCCTCCATTCCGACTTCGGTGGCTCCTATGACTCGCGATATTTCGGGCCGCTCCCGGCCGACGGCATTCTTGGCCTCGCTGCGCCGGTCTATGTCCTGGCGCCATAGGGCCGGGCGCCTCGCGATCCTGTCGGTGGGATCCGCAACGCTGGGCGTTGTCGGCTGGAGTGGCAATCCCTCGGCGTTGCCACTGGCCATGGCCTTCCCGGCGCTGTGGAGCCTTGCGGGTTCACGTGCCAGCGCTGCCTTGATCGCTGCCATCTATTTTCTTGGAGCGTCACGAGGCTTGCCGGAAGGTGTTTCCATCTTCTTCGGCAGTGATCTGCTTTTGGGCTTGGCGCTTTGGGTAATCGCGTCGCTCGCCTTTGTCACTGTCCATACCGCCTTTTGGACGGCGCAAGGCGGATGGCACGGGCCAACCCGATACCTCATCGCCAACGTTTTGATGTCACTGCCGCCCCTCGGCATCGTGGGTTGGGCAAATCCGCTAACGGCTGCAGGCATTATCTTTCCAGGGTGGGGCTGGCTGGGCCTGGCGATGGCAATGGCTCTTTTGATGCTTGCCACGACGAAACATCGATGGCCGGCCGTTGCTATCGTTGGCGTGTTTTCTCTGGCCTCAGCGGTTCTCTGGGTAGAGCCGGAAGGCCGGCCTGGATGGGTTGGCATCGACACCAGTTTCTCGGCGGGGAGGGAGCAGTACGCCGACTATCATCAGCAAGTCGCGACCATCGGGCTTGTAAAAGCGGCCGCTGCTGATGGTGCCAGCTTTGTCGTTCTGCCCGAAAGCGCTCTGGGGATTTGGACGCCGACAACCGAGGCACTTTGGCGGGAATCCCTCGTCGGCATGCCAGTGACCATGATAGGAGGAGGCGTCGTCCTGCAGGCCAATGACTACGAGAATCTCATGATCACCGTGACGTCGGCAGGATCGAATGAGCTGTATCGGCAGCGAATGCCCGTACCTATCTCGATGTGGCAACCCTGGTCTGCCGGCGGAGCCGACGCCGACTTCTTCCGCAACGCAGTAGTCGAGCTAGCCGGTTTGCGACTCGCAGTCCTACTTTGCTACGAGCAATTGCTGGTGTGGCCGGTGCTGCACTCTGTGTGGATGCAACCCGAAATCATGGTGGCAACGGGTAATGCATGGTGGACCGGCTCGACCAACATCCTGCCGATCCAGCGAGCCGCATCAATCGCGTGGGCCCGACTGTTCAATCTCCCGTTGACGATGGCCTATAACGCGCCCGATTAAGCTTCACGGCCACGGCCTGCTTTTATGTCGGTCCACTGTGACTTTGGCGTTCTAGCCGGTCGAGCAGACTCGCCCTACGCCGTGGTTTCGACGCTCAACCGGAAGATACTCATGCCACCCAATCATGCATCCGCGATTATCCGCTGGCGCGACCAAGTGGACGAACTTGGTGGTGGCCTGGGAGCCTTTGATCAGTCTGCCACAGTATCGACCATGCTGTTTGGCTGCCATAGCTGGTTAAACCATCATGCCGGTACAGCCTCCGCCGAGGAAGCGGCCACCATGCATCGGATCAAGGCTGAGCTGGAAGCATGGATGAGCGCGCGGGGGTTGAGGTACACACAATAGAGTTCTCCGGCACCAAGCCCGTTGCCCTCGGAAATCTTTGATGCCATCGTTTTGCACCATGCGGCGGATGTCCACATGACTGACGGTCATGTTCGCCCTTCCGGTTCGAGGCCCGCCATAAGAGGCAAACGATATTTTCCGGATCGCGCGAACAGGCCTCATCCGGGCCTAAAGGACCGGTAAGTCTGAAGATTCACACAAAGTTTGGCATGTACATTGTCGCCCGATTAGGGCGGCGCGGAGCATGCTCCAATCCTCATGGCAGATGGCTGTTGTAGGACCAGGATCGACGGATGACAATTTCCCGCCACATGGCTCGTCTGGGCATAGCCGCACTCGTCCTCGTTCAGGTCTTCCCCGCGATAGCCGAAGTCGGGGCAACCAGCGACGCGGTCGAAGGGTTCGAGCTCGCGGCCGACCCAACCCTGCCCGATGCAGATCCGACATTGATCGATAACTCACCAACGCTTGGCGTCGAGATCTCTCCGAGCGATAATGGGGGTACCGATACGCCGACGAGTGCCGAGGGAGAAGTGGCGGTAGAAGTCGATGCGCCGACGCACGTGGCTTCATCCGCTCCTGGCTGCGTCATCGACATCACCTCAGCGCTGGAGGTCGAAGGCGCAGAAGATGCTCCGACGACCAGTGCATCCGTGGAACAAGCGTCGGCCGACGACACGCCGAGTGGCATTGGTGGGGATGCCGAGCCCGAATGCGTCTCCATGGTGGATGCCTTGGTCACCCACGCAGACGGATCTCAGATCACGGCGCCCGCCGATGGCATGTCTGCCACCGAAGCGCTGCTGCTCACACGGCTGAAGGAGCGACGCTCGGAACTCGACACGCGGGAAGCGACCCTCATGTTGCAGGAGGACCTGTTGCGGGCCGCCGAGCTCAGGCTGGAGGAACGGGCAGCCTCGCTCGAGGCCAGTGCCAACCAGCTGGCCGCGGCCGTGGACGCAGAAACCGCTAGGAAGGCAGAGGAGATTGCCGGGCTGGCGAAGCTGTTCGAGACCATGAAACCCAAGGACGCTGCAGCGGTTATGGCCGGCCTTCCCGACGATACCCTGGTTGCGCTCGTCAAGCTCGTCTCGACGCGGAAGATGGCGCCCATCATGGCCCAGCTGCCGCCGGATCGGGCGAGCGCGTTGACGGTCATGCTGGCCCAGTCCCCGTGAACGGGCCAAAATGATCTCAAGCTCAGCGAAAGGGATGGGTATTGCCCACTGTCGGCGTTCATCCTGGCCAATCGAACGATCTTGCCGCCACCGCAAAAGCCGATGCTGCGGGACTGAATTGACGCCCGGGCCGCCCCACTAATCTGCGACCGGGGCAAGATTGAGCTGAACATTGAAAACCGTTCCCCCGAATTCGCGTAGGAAAACGTGCCGCCCAGTTGCTGCACCATGGCGCCGATGAGCCGACTGCCCATGCTCGATTTCACCGGGGTCGGATCGAACCCCGGACTGTCGTCGGCAATGATCAAGGTGGTGCACCCATCGCCATCGTCTTCAGGTTTCGCTTTGGCAGGGCCGCGCAGCATCGCCGCCCCGAGAACCGCTGCTTCCACGCTTGGCAAATTCGTGCCACGTTCTGGGCAGCGGAGGACTCCCATGCCAAACATGACGCTCGACCACGTCTCCCTTCTGGTCCGCAGCCTCGAAGCCAGCTCGAAATTCTATACCGAGGTGTTGGGCCTCGTGCCGATCCATAACGGCACTGAGAAGCCCAATATCCGCTGGTTCGGCATAGGAGACGTCTCGGCGCTCCACCTCACGGAGGAGGTTTTCGGCGACACGCGGGTCAAGAAGCAGACCCACTTCGCCCTGTGCGTCGACGACTTCGACGGCTTCGTCGCCGAGTTGAAGGCCAAAGGGGTGAATTTCTGGAGCTGGTCGGAAAAAACAGGAGAAGTCACGGGTCGTCCCGACGGATTCCGCCAGATCTACCTTGCGGACCCTGATGGCTATTGGATCGAGGTCAACGACCACAATCGCAACGTGGCTTGACTGTTGTCCACCGTCGCGGAGTTGGTTCCATTTCGACGGCCTGCTGCTTAGAGGAAGCAAGCCCTTTCCAGCTCTCATAAAGCGTTCCCTGCACTCCCCGAGTCGGCGGCCCGGGCAAGATGGCCGGCAGCAGTCATTCGGTCCCCGAAGCGGTGTTGTCCATCGAAGCAGGGCAGTTGAACGCGTTTGGCTGGTCGGCCAACGACGCATAGCCTCGCGAGGATAGCCAATCCCGCATTATGAACCTGACGGCATCCTGCCTGGAGACCATTGGCGCCACTCCGCTGGCCATGAACGCCCCCAACGCCTCGGCAAGGGGGGCGTCGATGCGAACCGTAACCCGCTTTTCCAAGTTCATTCTCCCCTTGTCGGCACGCCGGTAGCGCCAACCCCGGCTTTACCGACCCGGAAGGGTGGAAAGCAAGCCCGAGCGTGACTTGTTTCCGACAAGGTCCTAGAGACAACGGCAACAACATCCGCACGACTTCGGTAAGTGGTGCGGTGACGAACAGTTCCCCGCTCGGGCAATGTGGCTGCCCCACCACAAGTGTGTCAGATAGGTTCGGCAATGGTGGTGTGGTCCGGCAGACTTCCGGCTCGGACGGGCACCGGAATAGCGGTGTCGCTGGGGGGCCATCTGGTCCTCCTGGCGTTGCTTTTGGCACTGCCGCCGGAGGCAGTCCCGGAAGCGCCGCCACCCCGTGTCATTCAAGTGGAGATCGTCTCCTTGGACCCGAAGACCGTATCCGATCGTGTCCCGCAGGAGTCGAACGCACCGCCTACCCTGCCGGGAGGGGACGACCGAGCCGCGGTCCCACCGGTGGCGCCTGCTCCCCGGCCAGCGGTTGCAAAACCCCAGGTGCCACCTCCTGTAGCTCCCGAGCCAGAACAGCAGGGTATGATCAGCGCCATGGCGCTCTATGCAGGAGAGCTGCTTCGTGATCCCGCGAACGCTCAGGTCCGGCAAACACTACCATTGCTGGGTCCCGAAGAACGTATCGTGCAGTTATGCAATATCGAAGCGCTTGAGCAGATCAGGCTCTCCGGGGACAAGGGTTTTCCCGATTCCCTGGATGCCTCGGCCTTCGAGGAGACGCAGGTCGCTGACGGAAAGCTGATCGCGCCTCTGGGAGCCTACCGGTCAAGTCGCGGTTGGTACTACGTCTCCTTCGAGTGCACCCCGGGGCCGGACTTCGAGAGCGTCGAGGAGTTCAAGTTCCGCCTCGGCGACCAGGTGCCCCGGGACCTTTGGGAAGCGCACGAACTGATCCCGGAAGATTTCGACGATGACTAGCAGCCGCTGCGTCGAGTATGGACCCGCAGCCACTCATGAATATTGCCCGTCACGGCAATGACGGTGTGGCCACGGATGTCGCCGTCGCTAGTGTATATGCCCCGCCGGTTCTACCATGACGAAAGACAATTCCTCGACTTCCGAGCCCGACGCCAGCAGCAGCCGGGCGTTGAATTCGTGAGGTTCGGCGGGAGCGGCGGTGCTTTCCATGATGTGGTGGTCGAGTGCAGCGGGCCTCAGCGCCAAGACCTCCTTCGCACCATTCGCGCGCTCTATGGCTACCTCAGCCGATAGGTTCGTTGCATGGCGGGATAGTCGAAGTCGCATACGTTCGCCGACCGCCGTATCGACAATCTCGAGAAGACCGCCTGCGAGCTTCCCGTCCACGCGGAACGGCTTCGGGGCGTTGTGATGCGGATGGTCCGGGCCCTGATTGGGCGAGACAAACGACACGATGGTTTCCTCCAACCCCGGGATGTGTTCAGCCAGCTCTTGTCGGAGTTCGTCGGCGATGCTGTTGGCTGCTCCGAGAAGCAGACCGTCATGCAGGGCCAGCTCGATGTTCAGATGCAGGCGATGGCCGATCCACCGTCCCCTGACGCGGGTCACTTTGTCGATTCCGTCTACATGGGCAGCGGCATGATGGACTTCGGCCGTTGTTGCTGGTTCCACGCCGTCCAACATCCTGGTGAGAACGGCGCGCGCCGATTGCCAGACGATGCCGAAGATGGCGGCCGTAATAAGCAGGCCGATCACGGGATCGGCGAGTGGGAAGCCGAGCCAGACGCCGATCGCGCCTCCGACCACCGCGAGGCTGGTGAGGCCATCGGTACGCGCGTGGTAACCGTCGGCGATCAGGGCCGCGCTGTTGATGCGCCGACCGACGCGGATGCGCAGCACGGCAACGGCCTCATTACCGATGAACCCGACGATGCCAGCGGCGACCAGCCAACCGAGTTGCGTAACCGGCTGGGGGTTGAGCAGCCTGTCGATAGCCGCATAGCCCGCGACGATGGCGCTTGCCAGGATGATGAGAACGATGACGATCCCGGCAAGGTCCTCCACCCGGCCCAGACCATAGGTGAACGTCTTGGAGGGTTTGCGGCGGGCGAGGACGAAGGCGATCCAGAGGGGGATCGCCGTGGTGGCATCGCCCAGGTTGTGGATGGTATCGGCGAGCAGTGCCACGCTCGAGGAATAATAGACCACGACGAGTTGCAGGACTGCAGTCACCGCGAGAATAACGAAGGACCACTTGATTGCGGATATGCCCTGCGACGTCGTCGGAATGCTGGCATCGATGAGGCCGTGGGTGTGCCCGGGTTCTCCCTCTCCGTGGGAATGGCCGTGTGCCGAGGAGGGATGGGCCGGGCCAAAGCCGAACCACGATAGGACGGAACGAAGCATTGGTATCCTCAAAGGTATTTGGTGATCTCGCGGAACACCGCGAGTTTCTCACGCATCTTCGGCGTCAGGCCCTCGTCGTCGCCGCCAAGGTGGTGGTCAATGTGATCGACGATGATCAGCTGCTTGGCTTTCTCGAGCGCGCCGATTACCGCCTGCATCTGCTGGACGATGGCCAGTCCGTCCTTTCCTTCGGCCACCATCTTCACGACGGTGGAAAGGTGCCCTTCGGCGCGGCGCAGCCGCTTGTGTATTTCGGGATCGTTGACATGGCTCATGACATGTTCCTATCCCCCAGGAGGGGACAACGCAACGTGTATCTGGACGATGGAAGGTCCCAAGACGACCGGACGTGGTTCGCCCAAGCGCGGCCCCCATTGTAGCTCAGGACCCGTTTGCGCGCTGAGGTTGGTCAACGAAGCCCCAGAATGCCGGTCCATTGCGCCGGTCCGGCTCCCGAGCCACGGGAAGTGCCCGTATGCGAACGACAGCTGTCGCGCCGCGACCTCGGGAGGAAGCCCGGCGACCGCAAGCAGATACAACGCGGCGGCGAGGCCTGTGCGGTCTGCGCCGGCCTTGCAGTGTATCAGGACAGGTGTCGGCGACGCGCGAAGAGCGTCCAAGAGGCGGGTGATGCTGGCAATGTCGGGTTCCTTGTCGTCTGCGATGGGAATGTCGACGAGGCGGGCGCCTGCCCCAGCCACGACGGCGGCTTCCTCGCGATACCAGGCATCTTGCCTGGAGCCGCCGCGCAGGTTGATCACCGTGCGAATACCCTCGTCCTGCAGCAACGCTCGCAACTGCGCAGGGCCAAGTTGGTTCGATCGGAACAACAGGCCGGGGACCACCTCGTGAATATTGCCGGTCGCCTGCAGATAGGCGGCCCATGCACCCGCGCCGCCAGGCAGTACGATGCCGGAAACGATGAGGGCTATCGCCGCGCTTCGAAGGAGCGACCGCAACCGTTTCCCTCCCGCGCCCGTGGCGCGTGCGGTCGTCGTGCTATCCACGCCGTATTCCTTTGACGGCACTGGCCACGAGAACGATCAAGCAGCCCGCGAGCAGCGCGACGCCGACTAGGAACGCGGGGGCATGAACGAAAAATGCAAGGACCGCCGCGAACCCGACGACAGCGAGCAGTGCGACGGCGAGGAACTCGTCGTCGATGAACATGCCGACGAACTCGGCGAAAACGAGCGCTAGGAGTCTCATGGCGCCGCCCTCCTTGCCCCGGCGGGATGAACCAACCGCGTCGTCGCTACCCCGACGAGAAGGAACGCTGCCGCGAAGAGGGGAACCGCAAGGTCGTGGCCCGGCCAGTCCACCCCGAGCCCTTCCCCCGTCCAGAACACCCCGAAGGCGGAAAGCATGACGCCGACGCCATATTTGAGGTTGTTTTCCGGCACCCGTGACAGAGGCTTGTGGACGCACAGCCCTACCGCTAGGACAAGGCAGCATGCAGCCAATGCCCCGAGACCGGCGGGTACGAGGAGCCCCCGTCCGGCACCTACTGCGATGACGATGAAGACGACTTCGAGCCCTTCCAGCACGATGGCCTTGAACGCCACCAGGGCGGCTATCCAGTCCAGGTGCTCCCCGGCACGCCCGGGGTCCGGGGATAGGGCAGCGGCTTCCACCGTGTAGGCGGCAGTCTCGTCGTGCAGGGGGATCACGCCGGCCGAACGCAGCATCGCCTTGCGGAGCCAGCGCAGGCCGAAAAGGAGCAGCAACACCCCAATGACGAACTGCAGTGCCTGCAGCGGCATCCTATCAAGCACGGGGCCGAGCGCCAGGACGATGACCGCCAACAGCACTAGGCCCGCCGCGGTGCCCACGAGGGCCGGACGCCAGCCGCGGACGGTGCCTACTGCCAGCACGATCGTGAAGGCTTCGACAACCTCGACGAAGGACCCCAGAAACGCGGCCGATACCGCCGGTGCCGCAGTGGCCCAACCGATCATGGATGCACCCGGCGCACTTTACATGACGTCAGCGTCATTTCCTCAAACCTCATCCTTGGGACTGCGGTTCTCGTCCTGGCGGGCGAAGACCTGGTGGGCGTAGTTGTCCAGAAGGGCCTCGCATTCGGCGATCCGCGAGAGAGCCTCCGGCGCCAGCGGGGCATCATAGAAATCGAGGGCCTTGATCTTGGCGTACCAGGTCTTGAGTTTCTTGAGGTCTTCATCGTTCTCCTCGACCTCGGCATACGTGAAATGGTTGGCCGCGATCTCCTTGGCGATCTCCGCCTCGAAGTCGGTGCACTTGTCCACGAGTTCCTCGTACTGCTCGTTTCGATCTGCCCGAAAGCGCGCCACGACCTTCTCCCCCTGCATCATGTCGAGGGCGGAGGACTCTAGCAGTACGGCCTCGCCGCCCATCTCGGCGATCTCGTTCTCGATCACCTTTAGGGCCCGCAAGTGGTCGTCGGTCTTTGGAAGCAGGCATGTGCCTCCTTGCAGATAGACGGCGCCAAGGCCCTTCAGCCTACGCCATAAGGCCACGCGGCGCCGGTTGGGTTCTGCAGGAACCTTGTAGGTGAGGGTATACCAAACAACTGTAGCCATGAGTCAAAGCGTAATGTAACTGTCGTTACAATTCAAGTGTGCAACGAATGGGAGGTCGCGGTGTCCGAGGTGGAGCGGATGACAGGTGCGTTGCGCCGAACCGTGCTGATCGTCGCTATCTTGAACCTGGGGTATTTCGGGATCGAGTTCGCGGTGGCGACCACCATAGGTTCTGTGTCGCTTTTTGCCGACAGCATCGATTTCCTCGAGGATACTTCGGTCAACGTCCTGATCATGGTGGCCTTGACCTGGGCTCCCAGGGCAAGGGCCCGCATGGGAATGGCGCTAGCGATCATCTTGCTCCTGCCGGCGCTGGGCACCGTTTGGGCCCTATGGAGCAAGGTTACCACGTCGGTACCTCCCGAGCCGTTCGCGCTGTCGATGACCGGTCTCGGCGCGCTTGCCATCAACGTCTCTTGCGCCTTCCTCCTCGTTCGGTTCCGATCCCATAGCGGCAGCCTGACTCGCGCCGCGTTTCTCTCCGCCCGCAACGACGCCACCGCCAACGTGGCCATCATCGCCGCGGGCCTGGTCACTGCCTTCACCTATTCCATATGGCCCGATGTCATCGTGGGCATCGGGATCGCGGGCATGAATGTCGACGCGGCTCGCGATGTCTGGCGGGCGGCACGCAAAGAGCACGAGACAGCAGCCTAGCCGCGGGCGTCAGAGGTCGAACCAGCGCGCGGGACGTCGCTGGATCGTGTCCGAGGGAAGCGGCTGGCGCCGGAAGTGCGGACGGCCCGGATGCAAGTTCGCGCGTGAGGCACCTATGATACCCCACCGTCCGTCGTCCAGGCAGAGGGAGCCCAGGCGGGGCCGGTTTGAGGCGAACCCGATCTATGCGACCAGTCGGCAAGGCCGAAGCAGGACAGGGTCATGTCAGGGAACGATGCCGCGACACGCCCAGGCGATGGCCGCGAACGACCGGGGACCATCTGGCTTGCCACCCTCGTAAGCGGACTTGACGGTCGCATCGACTGCCACCCGCTCATCCGCGTCGAGGGACGAGACATACTTCCCGAGCGGTCCTTCGCCCGTGGCGATCGGACCCCAATAGTCTTCGAAGCAAGCATACTCCATCCGGATCATCAGCGGTTGCTCCACCACGTCTAGCAGCCCCTCTTCGACGAAGCAGCGTTTCATCTCGCCCGGTTGTGTCATGGGTTGCCAAAGGTAGCGGGCCCTCGCCTCCCAGGCGTTTACCCCCATCGCCGCGACCGTATCCCACATCATCCGCATGCTCGGCAGCCCTCCGAGATGGTCCCACACCGCCGCGGACACCGTGCCACCGGGTCTTACCACCCGCCTCATCTCGGCCACCGCCTTGGCCGGTTCGGGAATGAAGTGCAGGACGAGGAGCGAAAGGGCCCGATCGTAGCTGTCGTCCTCGAAAGGCAAGGCGCACGCGTCGGCTTGGCTGATCCGGATGCGGGCGTCCGAGTTCCGCCGCGTTGCCTCCTCGACGAACACCGGCGAGAGATCGACTGCCGCTACCTCGGCTATGTCGGCGGCTTGGGGGAGCGCGAACGTCAGGCTTCCCGTCCCGCAGCCGACATCGACAATACGCTCGCCCGACTGGATTCCGGCGAACTGGATGAAAGGGGGGGCGAGCAGGCGGCTCCAGCGCCCCATGAGGCGCTCGTAGCCTTCGGCACGATTGACGTTGAAAGTTGAAGACATCGGGTCCCCCGCACAAGTCGGACGCGGAGTCTGGACCGAACTCCGCAAGCCCGCAAGAGCCATGCATGGCTGTCTCAGCGGTGCTCCTTTTAGAGGACCGCGCCCGAACATTTCTGACCAGCAAGTCGCCTTTGCGTCATAAGGGCTTGCCCTTGCGCTCGCCCGGGGCCAGAATCTGCAGGGGAAGCGCGGATGGACGGCAGTGATTAACGGCGAAGTACAGGTAACCCGCGAGCAGCGGCATTACCGTGCGACATACTTCATGGAAGCTGGACTAGTCGCCATCAAGGGGCGAGGTGCTTCCATCAGCATAGCGGCCGGGGGCCTGCCACCGGAAACCGCAGCCAAACTGACCTTGGGCCGATGGGTAGAGGACGGAAGCGTGCAGGCCGAACAGGACGACGGCTAAAGCGGTCCCGACGCCGCTTTAGCCCCGTCGGTAGCGGGGAAGTACCGACACATCTGCCGGTGCTTGCCCCTTGGCGTTAGGTCGCAGAAGAGCCGACGATGTCACGATCGGTCCATCTGGCGCGGACGGCGCTGAAGATCAAGAGGCACAGCAGCGCCCAGGCGGACCCTATCGACCAGCCGGCGACGACGTCGGTGGGAAAGTGGACGCCGAGATATATCCTGCTCAATCCGACGAGGACGGTGAGGAAGGCGGCCGCCGAATAGAAGAACGTCGTAAGTCTCCGTGATGCCGAGATCTCAGCCAATATAGCGCCGAGAGTGAGGTACACCACCGCCGAGATGGTGGCGTGGCCGCTCGGGAAGCTTGCCGTGAAGACCTTGGCGACGCCCGTGAGCTCCGGTCTGGGACGGTCGAAGAGGGCCTTCAACACGGTACTGACGGTCGTACCGCCCAGCACGGATGCTGTCAGGAAGACGGCGGTGCCGCGTTTGCCGACCAACGCCAGGAACGCCACGACGCCGACCACCAGTATCGTGAGGACGGAAAAGCTTCCCAAGGCGGTCACGTCGCGCGCGGCTTCCGGCAGCCAGGACGGACCGATCGGCATGGAGGGGTCCCCGGGCACGCGCAAGGCCATCAGCACGGCGTTGTCGAAACCGAGCGTCTCGCCTTCGGAGACCTCGTCTGCCACAATGCCGAAGCCCCCCAGGAGCGCCGCGAGCACGCCGAGGGGAATGTAGTTCTTGAGTTTCATGGTTTCGGTCCGTTCGTTGCCGGGAAGGTTATCGTGACCGCTAGTCCGGGGTTGGCGCTCGACAAGGTAATAGACGCACCGTGGAGATCCGCTATGGCCTTCACCATGCTCAAGCCCAGTCCCGTGCCCTCGGTGCTCCGGCTCTTTTCTAGGCGGTAAAGCCTTCGGAAGACCTTTTCGCTTTCATCCTTCGGAATGCCCGGCCCGTCGTCCACGACCCGGGCGCTTACCGTGCCGTTCCGGCGATGGACATACATGCCAATCGCCGTTCCGCCCTTGGCGTGGCGGATAGCATTTTCGATCAGGTTGGCGAAAAGCTGCGTGAGGAGATCCCTGTCGCCCCTCACGATCGCAGCGTCCCCCGTCTCGGTGGAAAGCGACAGCGTCTGACCGTTCTCGATTGCCACCTCCTCATAGGCCTCGGCCAACGTCGAGAGAACCGAGCTGAGGGAGACCTCGGTGAACCTTTCGCGTCGGGCGCCGGATTCGAGCTGCGCGATGCGGAGCAGGGCCTCGAACGTCGCGTTGATACGACCGGCCTCGTTCTGGGCCTGGACCAGTTCGGCGGAATTGAGTTCTCCCCTCTCTGCCTTTTCGAGAGCGCCCTCGATGATAATCGAAAGGCGGTTCAACGGCGTCTTGAGATCATGGGCAATATCGACGCTGACCTGGCGCATTCCTTCGACCAGTGCACTGAGCCGATCCAGCGCAGCGTTGACCTGTCCCGACAGTATGTCGATATCGTCGCCGGTCCCCCGTAGTGCGATGCGGGCCGTCAGTTCGCCCTGACCGACCCGGTCCATGGTTCCGCCAATGGCGTTCATCCGCGTCCTGACGGCCCTGGCCAAAATCAGTCCGGCGGCCACGGCGATCGCGCTAGCTATGACGCCAGCCCAGGCAAAGCTGGACAGTGCAAGTCCACCCAGCTCGTCGGTCTCCTCGTAACTGGATCCGACAACCATCGTATTTCCGCCGATTACGCCGCTAAAGGCACGGTATCGTGCATCGGTGTCGAGACCGAACGCCGAGCCAGATATCATGGACAGACCCGGATCGGCAGGAGCTGTAGTCACGTTTCCCGCTAGGACCTGACCTGACGCGTCCTCCAGATAGAAGACGCGGTCATGATCCCGGGTGGCTGCCGCATAAGTTTGCACCGTGCCGATGAGGTCCTCCACATCGGCATCGCCATAGGAGCTGGCGATCACATCGAAGGTTTCATTCAATGTCAGGTCGAGACGATCGTGAAGGTCCGTCGAGATGATCCGGTATGCCAAAAAACCTGCGACAACGAAGGTTACAAAGAAGAGGCCGCTGAAAATCAGGGCAAGCCTGAACGCGGTGCTTTTGAAGGTATCAGAGCGGAGCATGGATACTGTAGCCGGTGCTGCGAACCGTGTACAAAAGCGCGACCTCGAAGGGCTTGTCGATCTTGGCCCTCAGCCGGCTGATATGGGTTTCGACAACGCTGGTCTTGGGATCGAAGTGAAAATCCCAAACCCGTTCGAGCAGCATGGTCCGGGTCACCACCCGGCCTTCGTTTCGCATCAACACCTCGAGAAGGGTGAACTCGCGTGGTTGCAGGTCGATTTTCTGCCCGCCGCGCCGGACTGTCCGTCGAGCCATGTCGAGTTCAAGATCCGCTACCTTGAGGACCGTCTTCTCTGCCTGAACCGCGGGACGCCGCCCGAGCGCGTTTACGCGAGCCAGCAACTCTGAAAATGCGAATGGCTTGACCAGGTAATCATCGGCGCCGGCTTCAAGACCATCGACTCTGTCATTGACGCCGCCGATTGAGGTTAGAAAAATTGCTGGCGTATTGACGCCCGAAGCCCGCAGTGCCCGGACGAGAGAGAGGCCGTCGAGTCCTGGCAGCATTCGATCGACCACCAGAACGTCGTAATCAGTGTGTGTGGCGTGTACCAGCGCATCTCGACCATCGGCCAGCGCTTCCGCGAGATGTCCGGCTTCAGACAGGCCCTTAACAACATACTCAGATGTGCGTTGGTCGTCTTCGATGATCAGAATACGCATTCCATCGCTTCCTTCGGAACATGATCACCGCCCGCAACTTAAGCGGGCGGTGTAGGTGTCGACATCTCAGGCTTGGGCGTTATCGTGCGAGCCGCGCATCACTGTCATGTAGATCACAATGCCTGCGATCACGGTAAGGAACATTGCGCTGGTTCCAATCGTCCCGAGCCCCATCCCACCATAGTCCGTCGGTTGCGACAGCATATCGCCAAACGATGCGCCAAGCGGCCGTGTGAAGATGTAGGCCAACCAAAAGGCGAGTATGGCGTTTGCCTTGAAAACGAAGTGGGCCACTGCGATCAAGGCGATGATGCCCGCAAAAACCAGACCGGTTATGAGGTAACCTACGCCAAGTGCCTCGGAAACATAATCGCCCGCCGCCGTACCCAGGGCAAAGGTCGCCAGCACTGCCAGCCAATAGAATATTTCGCGGCGCGTGGTCACCACGGTATGGATCGAGAGCGTCTTTTCGCTGGCATACCAGGCAACGAAGATGGCGGCCAAGATGACAGTGCAGGCAATTGTCGTGGTCTGCAGCGGGACGCCGAAGGTGTCGATAAGATTATCCGTCAGCAGCGTGCCGACAACGCTGACCATCACGACGGCCGACCAATAGGCCCAAGGGACATATCGCTTTTGCGCGAACTGCAGAGCGATGACGCCAACGAGAATGGCCGACATCAGATAGGTGGTTGCCTGGAGTCCCAGCCCCAGATTGAGAGCGAGAAAATCTGCCGCCGTCTCACCCACGGTAACGGCCATCAACTTGATCAACCAGAAGTCGACGGTGACCTCCGGTACGCGGTTTGGGCGGTCTAGCCCTTGTTCTGTTTGAGTTAGCATTTGGATGGACCTTCTGAACTTGAATTGCTCACTTGCCCATCAGGGCAAGGGCTTGAGCGAAGAAATCGTCCGCACGTTTGTCGTCGTCAGCGTTGCACCGCTCGATGCCCTTGTTCGTCAGTTCGTCGAGCTTGGGCTGGTCGGCGCTGCTCACCACGGCCGCAGCGGTGGTGGCTCGCACGTCGGTCAGGAGATCTTCGCATGGCAGCGGGCGGGCATTGGCGTCGGTTACGGCGGTTGCCGGCCCCACTGGCATTGCCGTCATAGAGGGATTGTCCAATGCGGCAATCAACGCCGCGACGGCGGCCGTTGCATCGGACGCAACCGGTCCATTCGTGCGAACCGAGGCGATGGCGGCATCAGAGGCATCGTCGATGACGCCCCACTTGTCCGAACTCAACGCCCTCAACCTGGACGCATCTGAATCCCATGCAGTTTCGAAATCCGTGATCCGGGCGCTCGCCGCGGTCATATCGCCCTTGGCAACCAAATCCAGCGTGTCGGAAGCAATGGTCCGAAGTGCAGAGAGATCCCCGAGCTCCGTCGCTGTCGCTGCGGCAAAGCTGGGGGTGATGAGCCAGGGCGCCGCGGCGACCGGCATGGAAAAAAGGGCGAGGGCGATCAAAATCTTGTTCATGTGAAATCCTGGGGTAGCCGATCTGCGATCTGGTCACACCAGGACCATGAGCCGGTTGTCTTACGCGCTCCTGGCGCGAGGCATACGGTTTGGTAAGAAATGGAACGAGTTCCCAGGCATTGCGCCATGAATGGCAATGGGCGACCTCTTGCGGGACCGCCCATGTGCCATGTTTCGTTCTGACTGATCAGTCGGCGGCTTCGGCCCCGCCCTTGTCCTTGTTGACGTCAACGCTTACCGGCGCAAAGCCGGCCGCAGCCAACTCGAACGTCATGACCTTGGCGCTCTGGGTCGAATGATAGATGCCGTTTGGATTGTCGCGGAAGTGGCCGGCGATCGTGCCGTCATCTAGGTGGACCCGGGCTTCCCCGGACGCAGGAACCGTGAAACCCGGCAAAGGCTTGAAGTAGGTTTCGGTCGCTCCCGTATCTGCGTCCTTGACGGTCAGATAGAGACTGAAATCCTTGATCTCGGCGGCGGTGCTGTTGGTCACGAGCAGCTCAAGGTGATCCGGGGCATCCTTTTTGGCGGCATAGTCGTAGTTGTTTTCCACCAGCGCCTCCTTGATGGCGAACGGTGCAGCTGCACCCGACTGGGCGGTTGGGTCCGCCAGTGACAGTGGGGCGGTATCCTTGAGGTCGTCGACGCCGTCGCCGTCGGTGTCAGGGTTCATCGGGTCGGTGCCGAGGAGAACTTCCGACGCGTCGGGGATGCCGTCGCCGTCGGTATCGACACCCGCGGCATAGGCGCCGTGCGAGAGCATGAGGGCGGTGACAAGAGCGAGTGCGGAGACGGCAAGCGTATTGGTGCGTTTCATTTTTCTATTCCTTTGAGAGACGGTTGGGGTCGAGGCGACGCGCGAACAGCAGGAGGCCGAGCGCCAGGGCGATTGCCAGAAGCCAGACGAGATCGCTGGCCTTCTCGGCGAGGATCGGCATCAAGGGTTGGCCTGCGTAGGTGTCCTTGATGCCGAGGACTGCGAAGCTCAGCCGCTCGAAATGCTTGGTGGGCGATGCCACCTCGATCCCGTTTCGGATGGTTTCGTAGGTTGAGAAAGACTGGAGAATTTCGACTTGCTGCGGCTTGGCGATCTGCAATTGCTTGAAAACGCCGCCCGCCACCTGATTGTCGGGATCAAGGGTGTCCCCGATCTGGGGAGCGATCAGAACGAAGCTGAGCCAGACCGTGAACGCGAGTAGAAGGGCATTGGGCAGTTTTTTTGCCCAGAGCGCAGTCACGAAGCCGAGCAGGAAGAAGGCGAGCGCATAGAGCCCCGCAGCCGACATCACTATGGCCAGGCGGCCGATGTCTTCTGGGTTCAACACGATGCCAGAGATCGCGATAACGGCGATGCCGGCAATAACGAAAGCCAGGATAAGTCCCGAAGAGATGATTGCCGTTCCAGCAAGCACCTTGCCGGCAAGGAACTGCCACTGCGAGATCGGGCGGGTGACGATGAGGGCGAGTGTCTGCCGGCCGCGTTCGCTGGCCGCCGCACGGTATCCGATCAGGATGCCGATAATGGCGCCGATGATCTCTACATGTTCAACGAAGCCGCGAAGCAACTTGAGTGGATAGAAGGCCGGGTCGGGGATCGTAGAGGCGTCCTTGCCCAAAGCGATCAGGCCCGCCTTGGCTTCGGCATAGGTTGCCACATCGACCTTGAGGGCGATCGCAGCGACCGCAAGCGCGACCAGGGAGGCGAGCAACAGGAAGGCGGTCATCAGGATGATGAAACGGTCCTTCAGCGCGTCGCGGATATCCTTGCCGGCAATCGTCAGGACGGGCTGAATCAGATTACGCATCGTAGTCTCCTTTGGTCATGTCCATGCGAGCCACGGCGCGGGTGGCAATAGCCCCGACACCAGCGGCCGCTATCAGCAGAGACGCCGCAGCAGGGATTGCGACCCGATCGACGTAAGTCGGCGGCATGAAGTCGAGCAGTTGAGCGGAAATCACCCGATAGGCCTCGGCCAGCGAAAACGGTCCGAGTGCCCAGCCGGTGACCTGGAAGAAGGCCGAGGCGGGGGCGTCGGCCAATGCCGAAACCGGGTTGAGCGCAGCGACCGGGTTGATGTTGGACGTGATCTGCGGCAGCACGAATGTCAGGGTCAGCCAGACCGTGACCGGTATCAGAAGCCCGACGGTCTCAGACTTTGCCGCAGCACCGAACCACATGCCCAGAAAGCCGAAGACGAGCAGATAGAGCCCAGACATACCGTAGAACACGGCAAGCTTGCTCCACCCAGCGCCGTCGAGACGAAATTCGGGCAAGGCCAGGAACGTTGCGGTGTTGATGACTGCGGCGAAAGTCACCAAGGCTGCGATCGCGATGACAAGCGCTACGGCCTTGGCGATACCAAGATCGATGCCGCGCATCGGGCGTGTGGCCAACAACGGCATTGTTCCCGCTTTGCGGTCACTGGCGATCAATTGGTGGCCAACGACGATCGCCGCCAGGGCCCCGATCAGCGAGACGTAAGTCGCCATGTTGCGGAGCAGTGCCAGTGGCGAGGTATCAAGGACCGGATTTGAGGGAATGGTTTGACCCTGGGCGGTCATATAGTCGACCGAGCGCAGATAGATCGCATTGACCGTGGATGTCGCCGACCAGCCCAGATAGGCGGCGACAACGACGAGCACCAGAAAGAGCAGTGCCAGGAGAGCCACTGTCCGTTCGCGGGCAATGGTGGCCAGCGACTGGGAGATGAGCAGGCGAATGGGAGCGTTTGCAGCGGTATTGCCCATCACGCAGCTCCTTTGGCCTGGACCGGCGTGACCGACAAGTAGAGCTCTTCAAGCGAGCTCTCGCTGCCATAGCGTTCGGTTACCTTTTCGATGGTATCGCGGAACACAAGTTCGCCCTGGTTGAGCACGCCGATGCTGGTGCAGGTGCGCGAGATCTCGCTGATCAGGTGGGTGTTCATGAAGATCGTCGTGCCGAACTCGCGGTTGAGGCGAACGATCAGGTCACGCAGTGTTTTGATGCCCATCGGATCGAGCCCGGACGTGGGTTCGTCCAGGAACAAGACATCGGGCCGGTGCAGAATAGCTTGGGCCAGGCCGATACGCTGGCGCAGTCCCTTGGAGAAGGAGCCTACCAGGCGCGGAGCCAGGTCGCGACATTCCAGGAAGTCGAGTGTCTCGTCGATACGCCGGTCCGGGTTCTCGACGCCCGAGAGCCGTGCGAAGAAAAGCAGATTTGCCCGGGCAGTCATCGTGTCGTACAGGCGGACATTCTCGGGCACGTACCCAATGTGCCGCCGCGCTTCGAGGCTTTGGTCGGTGACCGACTTGCCGCAGACCAGTGCCGTACCCGACGTGGGCTTGAGCAGCGTTGTGAGCATATGGATGGTGGTCGTCTTCCCCGCGCCGTTATGGCCGAGGAAGCCGAACACTTCGCCTCGCTCGACGCTCAGCGACAGGTTTTTGACCGCGGCGTGATCGCCGTACCGTTTGGTCAACTGTCTGGTTTCGACAACGTAGGTGTTCATGTGAGGCTCCTGACGATCGCTCGGTTGCAAAACCGGCTGTGCGGCTTTCGTCAGAAACTTGTCAGGCGTTGTTTGCCGACACCTGTCGGGGGTCTTACCGATCCGTAAGGTTGCGGCGCTGGAGCGCGCCAAATAGGCGGACCTTACGGATCGGTAAGTTTGAGGAAATGACGGCGTATTGTCGCGCGCCCAAGACAAAGGTGTCAGACACGACACGCCAATCCGAGACAGAACGATGAAACGAACCAGCCTTTTGGGCGGCGCCCTTGTCGCCGCAGCGATGACCCTGATTTCTGTTGGAGGCAGCGTGGCGCACCCCGCTATGGCTGCGCTCCCGCCTCCGAGCTATGCTCAGGCGACTTTTGCTACCCCCACACCGCCAAGTTCGCCTGATGTGATCCTGGCCGTGTCTGATCTGGTCGACCTTGAGCGGACGATCAAAGCCACAAGCAAGGAGGAACGCGACAAGTTCAAGCTGGATAGTGCCAGACCGGGCATGCTCGATAGAGTATGATAAGCCAAATCAGGAACCAGGCTACCGTAGTTTCACGCGCCGCTTACTCGCAGAACCAACAGATGGAGACTATATGAACACGATTGCAAAACGGGCCTGGCTCGTCATTCTGGCTTCTGTCCGTCGTCAGATCATTTGGCGCAGTTTGGGTCTTGGATTA
>NZ_JQGC01000021.1 GCF_000743575.1 Devosia riboflavina
CGCCGAGCACGTGGAAGACCACGCTCCTGCCAAGGTCGCCGCAACCAAGCCCGTGACCGCGAAAAAGCCCATCGCCAGGAAGGCCGCCGCACCGGTCGCCGCCGAGCCCGACCATAGCCCGGCCGCTCCGCCCGCCGCGCCCAAACCGCGCGCCACGAGGAAACCGGCCACCAAGCCGGCGGAACACGTCGAAGGCCACAGCGCAGCGGCGCAAAAGCCCGCGGCCAGAAAGCCGGCCACGACCAAAAAGCCGGCCGCGAAGAAACCGGCCGAACCGGAGGGGAACCAATAAGATGGAAGCAACTGCAAACTCGGTCGCCGATGTCGCCGCTGCCGTGGCCCACGGTGCCATTGGCGGGGCCATCGACCCGTTCATCTTCCGCCTCGCCATTTTCGTCCTGGCGATCTTCGTCGGCTATTTCGTTGTCTGGAGCGTCACTCCGGCGCTGCACACCCCGCTGATGAGCGTCACCAACGCCATCTCCTCGGTGATCGTCGTCGGCGCCCTGCTCGCCGTCGGCGTACACCTCGCCAGTGACGCAAGCTGGGTCTCAAAGCTTTTCGGCTTCATTGCCCTGGTCTTTGCCTCGGTAAACATCTTCGGCGGCTTCCTCGTGACCCAGCGCATGCTGGCCATGTACAAGAAGAAGGGCTAGCCGATGGAGCGGATAAACCTTCCCGGCACGGGCCTGTCCCGGCCGCCGGTTCCCTATAGCCACGGCGTACTCTCGAAACATCCCGAAGCTATCCTCAACACGGCAGGCCAGGTCGCCCTGCGCGCGGATGGCACGGTGCCCGAAGGCATCGACGCTCAGCTCGAGCAAATCTATCAGAACATCGAGGCGATCCTGGCCGATGGCGGCTTTGCCATGAAAGACGTGGTCCATGTCCGCACTTTCCTGACCGAGGCCGACCAGATCACCGCCAATCGCGCCGCCTTCAACAAATGGCTGGGCTCGGTCAATCCGGCCAGCACGGCAGTTATCGTCAAAAGCCTGATCTCGCCGGCCTTTTTGGTCGAAGTCGAAGTCATGGCGGTTCGCTGAGGAACCCAATCATGATCGACGCCAATATCGCCGCCCTGTTCTATCTCGTCGCCGGCGTGCTCTTCATCCTGGCGCTGCGCGGGCTGTCGAGCCCCTCGTCTGCCCGCCAGGGCAATCTCTACGGCATGGTCGGCATGGCCATCGCCGTCGTCACTACCCTCCTCGTCGCCGCGCCCAGTGATTGGCTGAGTTGGCTGCTCATCATCGGCGGCCTCGGCCTTGGTGGCGGCATCGGCGCCTATATCGCCCGCGAAGTGAAGATGACCGACATGCCCCAGCTTGTCGCCGCCTTCCACTCGCTGGTGGGCCTCGCCGCCGTCTTCGTCGCCGCAGCAGCCCTCTACGCCCCCGAAGCTTTCGGTATCGGCGTGCCCGGCGATATCCACGCCCAGGCATTGATCGAAATGTCGATCGGCGTCGCCATCGGCGCCTTCACCTTCACCGGCTCGGTCATCGCCTTCGCAAAACTCAACGGCAATATGTCGGGCAAGCCGATCATCCTGCCGGCCCGCCACCTGATCCATATCGTCATCGGCATCGTGCTCCTGGCTTTGGTCTGGGCCTTTACCGTCAGTGCCGAACCCTGGCTCTTCTGGGCGATCACCATCCTGGCCCTCGTCCTCGGCGGTCTGATGATCATCCCGATCGGTGGCGCCGACATGCCCGTCGTCGTCTCCATGCTCAATTCCTATTCCGGTTGGGCCGCCGCCGGCATCGGTTTTACGCTTGGCAATACCGCCCTGATCATCACCGGCGCCCTCGTGGGCTCCTCGGGTGCGATCCTCTCGTACATCATGTGCAAGGCGATGAACCGCAGCTTCATCTCGGTCATCCTCGGCGGCTTTGGCGGCGACACATCATCCGCTGCGAGCGGCGCCGAAGAAGATCGCCCCGTAAAGCAGGGTGCCGCCGAAGACGCAGCCTTCCTGATGAAGAACGCCGGCAAGGTCATCATCGTGCCCGGCTATGGCATGGCCGTCGCTCAGGCCCAGCACGCGCTGCGCGAAATGGCCGACCAGCTCAAGGCAGCAGGCGTAGAGGTGAAGTACGCCATCCACCCGGTTGCCGGCCGCATGCCGGGGCACATGAACGTGCTGCTCGCCGAAGCCAACGTGCCCTATGACGAAGTGTTCGAACTGGAAGACATCAATTCCGAATTCGCCCAGTCCGACGTCGCCTTCGTCATCGGCGCCAATGACGTGACCAACCCCGCGGCCAAGACCGACAAGACCTCGCCGATCTACGGCATGCCGGTCCTCAACGTCGAAGACGCCGGCACCGTGCTCTTCATCAAGCGCGGCTTGGCCGCCGGTTATGCCGGCGTCCAGAACGAGCTCTTCTTCCGCGACAACACCATGATGCTCTTCGGCGACGCCAAGAAGGTCACCGAAGACATCGTGAAGAGCCTCGGCCACTGAGCGGCCCAACCAGTAGCCCTCATCCTGAGGCGCGAAGCGTAGCGTAGCCTCGAAGGACGAGGGCGTGGCACCCAAATATCGGGGCACACCCTCGTGGTTCGAGGCTTTGCTTTGCAAAGCACCTCACCATGAGGGTTACTGCGAGAGGCGGCCCCTCACATGACCTTGCTGACTTCCATCAGCCCCGGCCGCTGATCATTAGCCGCCTTGATGGCCGTCTCGCCACCCAGCACCACGACATGGCCCTTCTCGGCCAGCACGTCGAGCGCATCGGCGAGATCGGAAAAGTCCTTCTGGCTCGCGCCAAGAATTTCATCGCGCCGCTGCTGGCGGATCGCATCCGTCGTGCCCGTCAGAATCCGCCACATGGCCGAATAGCCCTTGGCATCGACGAATTCCGGCCGGTCGGCATCGCCGATGACGCCAATAATCGACCGCGTCAGATCGGTCTCACCAATCCCCGCCCGCAACGCCTTCGCCGCCCCGTCATAGACGTCCAACGTCTTGAGGAGGTTCGGATCGCGATAGCTCAGGAACGAGAAATTCCCCGAGGAGAGATCAAACCGGCTCGACCCGCCATAGGCACCGCCCTGCACGCGCACCTTGTCCCAGAGATAGGTGGTATTGAGGAAGCGCAGCACCACGGCCGACGCGGCCGAAGCCTCATAGCCCAAAGCCTTGAGGTTCGCACCCTTGCCCACATAATTGACCTGCGCCGGAATAACCAAGCCCTCGGACTTCGGCTCCGCCGCAAAACCCCAGTCATGCGTCTGAGCCTCGCGCTGCGGCAGCCCCTTGATGAAACTTGCAAGCGCGGGACGGGCATCGGCAAAGAGGCTTGCATCAGCGGTCAGATTGACCACCATGCCCTTGCGATTGAACAACAGATCACGAATACGCCGGAGCGTCGCCTCAACCCCGACCCAATCGCTATCGATGCGCTTGACCAGATCGCGCAGGAAATTGAGATAGCTGACGCCGCCCAACTGCTCGGCCGCCCAACTCGCCTCGGTCAGCCCCGCCTTGAGCCGCGTATCGACGATGGAATTGCCGGCCGGGATCATGCGCGCCTCAAAGCCCGCCTTTTCCTCCAGCGCCATCTGGCGAATGCGCTCCTTGTTGTCGAGCCGCGCATCGAGCAGCACGTCGCCGATAATATCGAGCATGTCGCCAAACTTTGCCGGCACCGATTTTCCCGACAGGAAGAACCACGCCGCCGTCTCGTCATTGTCGAGCCGCGTCGCAAGGCTCCGGTGCTGCGCAATTCCGCCCGTGGTGCGCCCGATCCGTTGCGTCAGGCTGACAAAATCTTCCTTGCTCGTCCCGGTCTGCAACAGCGCCCGGCCAAAGAGCGGCAGATAGGGCAGCAGCCCCGGCTCCAGCACTTTTAAGTCAAAGCCCAGATCAAGATACAGAATCCCCAGCGTCGGCAGATCATGATGCATCAACCGCGCGCCAAAGAGATCGCTTTCGTCGGTCGGCAAAGTGCGGATCGAACGATCAAGATCACCCAGCGTCAGCGTCGGGATCTTTGCGAGGTCTTCCGGCTTGTCGACCGCTTCCTGTAGCGCCTTCAGCTTCTCGGTCTGCGCAATCGTCGCCTCGATGGCACCGTCATCCATGCCGGCACGCACCGCTGCCAGCTTGTCCTCTTCGACCTTCTTTTCGCGCGCCCCCAGCTCCGGATCAGCCTCGATCTTGGACGTGATGCGATGCGTATTGTCGAGGAACAACCGACGGATTTCGCGCTCAAAGTGCCCCTGCGCGGCCTTCTCCTTCAGAGCCGCCAGCGCCCTTTCAAAGGTCAGCGGCTCCAGCGGATCGCCACCATGCAGCCACGAGGAAAGCGCGGAAAACATGTAGCTCATGCCCCGCGGCTGGCCACCGGTATTTTGTTCCCGAAGGTGAAATTCAAACGTGTTCAGAGCGGCTTCCCGCTGCTCCTCGGAAAAGCCGGTCTCGGCCAATTCCGCCAGCGTGTCGAGCACCAGCTTCTCGACCTTTTCGGCATCCGCGGGGTCGATCCCCTTCAAGCCAAAACCAGCCATAGGCTGGCGCAGCCAGGTGGAAATGCCACCGCCCAACATGCTTTCGCCAATGCCGCTCTCGGTCAGCTTCTTGCGCAGCGGCGCCGCCGAATTGCCGGCCAGCAGATAGCTCAGCAGACCATGGCTCAGCGTTTCTTCGCGGCCAGTCGGCGGATCGATCATCCAGTTGACGCTGACCATGCCGTCCCGGCGCTTTTCCGCGTCCACCGTGCCGGCATAGGTGCCGCTCACCTGCCGCGGCGCATTCCAGCGCGGCTGCAGCGCAATATCGGCATCCACCGGCGCCGCATCGAACTGGCTGAACACTTCGTCCAGAATTTCGAGCCGCTTTTCCGGCGCATCATCGCCCGAGAACACCACGCGCGCATTGGACGGGTGATAGAATTTTGTATGAAAGCGCTTGAACTGCTCATAGGTCAGCGCCGGAATATCCTTGGGATCGCCACCCGAGGAGAGCCCATAGATCGTATCGGGATAAAGCGCCCGCTGCGTCTGGTCGTGCATCACCGAGTCCGGCGATGAGAACACGCCCTTCATTTCGTTGAAGACGACGCCCTTGTAGACCAGCGGCGCATCCGGGCTTTCGAGCTCATAGTGCCAGCCCTCCTGCGCAAACGTGTCTTCCGTCAGCAGCGGGAAAAACACGGCGTCCAGATACACATCCACAAGGTTGTAAAAATCCTTGAGATTGGCGCTGGCCACCGGATAGGCCGTCTTGTCCGGAAAGGTCATGGCATTGAGGAAGGTGTGCATGGAGCCTTTAAGAAGCTCCACGAACGGCTTCTTCACCGGATATTTGCGCGATCCGCAGAGCACCGAGTGCTCCAAAATATGCGCGATCCCCGTCGAGTCGTCCGGCGGCGTCTTCAGCGTAACGCCAAAAACCTTGTTCTCGTCGTCATTGATGAGGCTCAGCACCTCCGCCCCGGTCTTCTTGTGCCGAAAGAGCTGCGCCTGCGAATTGATCTCGGCAATGGACTCGTCGCGCACAAGCTCGAAAGCGGGATGGATGGACATGATACTGGCTCGTCTTGTTGTTTTGTGAAGCTAACCTAGGTGCGGCATTCCGGTTCCGCTAGGGCGGGGCCTACACTCCGCCGCGGATCTCGGGCTTCACTTCTTTCTGATACCACTCGCCGAGCTGGGTCATCAGCGCCGGGAAAAGGCTTTTGCGCTCAGTCGCCGCGACATTGTCGGCGATCTGCTCCGGCTTCGACACGCCGGCAATGATGGTCGATACCTGCGGATGATCGAGAATCCAGCGCAGGGCAAACTGGCTCATCGGCACGCCCTCGGGCGCCAGCCCCTTCAGCTCCTGCACCAGTTCCACACCGCGCTCGAACTTGATGCCCGAAAAAGTCTCGCCCACCGAAAAGGCCTGCCCATCGCGATTGTAATTGCGATGGTCCGATGTATCGAAAGTGGAGGTCTTGTCATACTTGCCACTGAGCAGCCCGCTCGCGAGCGGCAGGCGCACGATGATACCGACATCCCGCTCCGCCGCCAGCGGCAGCAGCTTTTCCGCCGCATCCTGCCGGAAGAGATTAAAGATGATCTGCAGCGTGGCGCAGCCAGGCTGCTCCAGGCAAATCAGACCTTCCTCGATGGTCTCGACGCTGGCGCCCCAATGCCGCACCAGGCCCTCGGCCTTGAGCTCGTCCATCCAGCCAAAGATCGCGCCATCGCGCAGCACCTCGGTCGGCACGCAATGGAGTTGCGCCAGATCAAGCGAAGCAACACCCAGTCGCTGCGCCGAACCAATGAGGCTCTCGCGCACCCGGTCCTTGCTATATTTGTTGGGAAAGAGTGCCGCCGAACGGCCAAGCTTGGTCGCAACCTTTACGCCCGCGCCCTTGGTATGGGCACCAATCCGCCGCTCGGAAAGCCCGCCGCCATAGACATCGGCCGTATCCCAAAAATTGATCCCGGCAGAATTCGCCGCATCGAGAATGGCATTCGCCGCCTCATCCTCGACCGGCCCGAAATCCCCGCCCAACTGCCAGCAGCCGAGGCCGATTTCGCTGACCTCAAAACCCGTCTTGCCCAAGCGCCGCATCTTCATTCCAGGGTCTCCGTCTTGCCTTCCGCCGGTTCCTTGCCCAGCGTGATAATCTGATCATCCGGCCCGATCACGCTGCGTCGATGCGTAATGGCGAGGATGGTCACACCATCGAGCCTCCGCAATTCGCGCATGATCTCGCCTTCGGTCGCCTCGTCGAGAGCCGAACTTGCTTCGTCGAGGAACAATACTTTGGGGCCGGCGTAAAGGGCACGCGCAATCGAAACGCGCTGCCTTTCCCCACCGGAGAGTTTTAGCCCGCGCTCGCCCACCGTGGTCTCAAAGCCTTCGGGCAGATTTTCGATAAAATCGAGGATCGACGCGTGGCTCGCCGCCTGCCGCATCCGCTCCATATCGAAAGCTCGCCCAAGCACGATATTTGCCGCAAGGCTGTCGTTGAGCAGCATCACATCCTGCGGCACGACACCCACTGCCTCGTACCAATCGCTCCGGTCGATCTCGGCGAGATCGACGCCATCGACGAGAATACGCCCCTCTGTCGGCTCCAGCGATTTGAGCGCCAGTCGGAACAGCGTCGTCTTGCCGGCCCCGGTCGGCCCGGTGATGAAGGCGACGCGTCCCGGCCTCACCGCGAAGGACACCGCCTCCAGCGTCTGCCGATCGCCATAACGAAAGCCGACCTTGTCGAAGGTGATCTCGCCGACAACCGCGCCAAGGTGGCGATCGCCATGGCTCGCCCGGTCATCGGGCGCCTGCCACATCTCGGCAAAGGGCTTGAAGCGCGAGATGGACCGCATGACCTCGTCGATCGCCGTACCGATCATTTCGAACGGTCGATTGAGCTGCACCAACACAAGGTTGATCAGCACCAGATCGCCCAGGCTCATCTGACCCTCGGCAAAGCGTGGCAGGAGGATCAGATAGGTCACCGCCAGTTGCACGGCGAGCGCCAGGCCGAACAGCCCCGAAAGCGCAATGCGCCGCCACGACCAGCCGACCCACGACGCTCGCGCCAGCTCCGCCTTTTCCGAAAACTTCTCGCTGATCCAGCGATCGCCATTGAAATAGCGGATCGTCTCCATGGCATTGACGGCATTGCCGACGAAGCGCGCATTGTCCTGATTGGCTTCGATGGCCTGATCGAGCAGCGGCCGCGTCCATTGATTGGCAAAATAGGTCAGCGTGACGAAACAGATGCCATAGATCACGACGATCACCACGATCTCCCCGCTGATCGCCGTACCGAGGAGGCCAATCGACAGCGCAATCTGCGCCACGCCCGGCACGAAGACGATCAGCGCCAATTGCACCAGCGACTGCACCGCCCCTTCGCCCTGCGCCCGCGCCGTCTGGATCGCCACCGGATTGTGCTCGATGAAGAAAGTGCCGGGCTTTCTCAAAAGCTTGGCAAAAAACTCCGTCGCCGCGATGAAGCGCAGGTTTTCCGAGGTCATGAAGGACATGAAACCGGAAGCATTGCCGAACAGCGTCTCAAAACCCCGCATCACCGCATAACCGACAAAGGCGGCCGCGATGCCGGCCGCCACATTGCCCGCCGCCAGCTCGTCGACAAGACGCGAAAACACATAGGGCGTCGCGATCGAGAGAACCGACGAGGCCAGCGTCACGGCCGTGATGCCCAGCAGCATCGGCCGCGAGTCGTGCCAGAAATGCAGGAGAATGGCGCGCAAAGCGGGCCAAGCCGTCGTCCAGTCCATTCGGGTCATGGGCGTTCGCTCGCTGCCGGGGCATCCAGAAGGAGGCGTAACCTGACGAGGCGCGCGCGACGGGTCAACCCGCCGGGGACAAAAACCCGCGTCGCAGCCTATTCGAAATAATCAGGAAAATCCGTGATCGTCTGGTTGAGCAGCAATTCGGCCCGGGCCAGATGCGCCCGCATGGCCGTCTCGGCCGCCGCCGGATCGGCCTTGGCCACCGCCTCGACGATCAGCTTGTGCTCGGCAATCGCCCGCTGCGTCGAAGAAACGCCGAGCGTCAGGTAGCGCACCCGGTCGAGCTGCATCTTGTGATCGTCGATCAACTGCCAAGCATATTCGACGCCGGCGAGCCGTGCGAGGGTGCGGTGAAAAAGCTCGTCCAGCGTATGAAAGCGCCTGCTATCATTGGCGTCCGACGCCGCTTCCTGGTCCGCGATCAGTCTCGCCAGCACGTCGGCCGCATCGTCGCTCGGCTGTCCGGCAACCCGGCGGATGATCTCCACCTCGATGCTTTCGCGAATGAAACGCGATTGCCGCACGCCGACCGGCGAAATCTTCTTCACGACCGTCGCCCGCTTGGGGCGGATCAGCAGCAGGCCTTGCTGGGCCAGACGGATAAAAGCCTCGCGCACCGGCTGGCGCGACACGCCATAGCGGCCGGCAATATCGCTTTCGGAAATCACATCACCCGGCTTCAGCGCCATGGTGATGATATCGTCGCGCAGCGCGTCGACGACGCGGCTGGCGATGGTTTCCTTGCTCTGTTCCAATGCCGCTGCGGCCATGGCTCACTGATTCCTTGATTGCCGACCATGGGCCGAAACGTCGGCCGTGGCTCTATGCACCCGCGGACTTCCACAGTTTTCTGGGCTTTTTGCTATTTTCCAGCGCCCTTCCATACAAGAAGGGCATTCGCGTGTCCTGTCAATTCGCTGGCTGCGAGGCTTCCGCCAGCGCCTCGGCCAGAAGGTCGAACGCGACCCTGATGCGCCGCGCCGTGCGCAATTCGCGATGCGTCGCAAGCCATGTCGGCACCGGCACGCCGACGAAATCGGGCCAAGCCTCCTCTACTTCCGGCGTGCGGTCCGCCACAGCCTTCATCATCAGCCCCAGCAGCATGCCCCGCCGCACCCAGTCCCAGGCCACAAGCCCGCTATTGGTCAGCAGCGGAAAATTGGCCGCGCTCAGCGTCAGACCATTGCGCTGCAATTCCGCCAGGACGATATCGACACTCTCCGAATAGCCGACAAAATCCGCCCGGCTCAGAGCCCGTTCATCCGCCGGCCTGCCGATCCGATCGATCAGTTCCGGCGTCCCATAAATCTTGGCGACCGTATCCGGCAGCCGCCGCGCGATCAGCTCCGCCTCCTGCGGCGGCACATGGCGAATGGCAATGTCGGCCTTGCGCCGGATCAGGTCTTCCACCTCGTTGGACGCCACCACATCGACCACGATCCCCGGCGCCACCTGCCTGAGTTTGAGAAGGATCGGCGGCAGCAGATATTGCGCATAGACGTCGCTGGCGGTGATACGAACCAATCCCTCCACCGATTGCGATTGCCGCGACGCTACCAGCGCAATCGTCTCCGACGCCTCGCCCATGGCCCGCAGCGGCGCCACCAGTTCCCGCGCCGCCTGGGTCAGCACTAGCCCCCGCCCCACCCGCTCGAACAGTGTCACGCCGAGGCTCTTTTCCAGCGCCGCCACCTGCCGCCCGAGCGTCGGCTGCGTCAGCCCCAGTTTTCGCGCCGCGCCCGAAAGCGACCCCGCCTCGACCGTCGCGAGGAGGGCGCGCATCTGGTTCCAGTCAGGGTTTTCGCCGCTAGCCATACATTCTTGTATATGATTTGTGCCTCTTTCTGCAATTTTGTTGGATCACACAAAGCTCTATCTTCTTCGCCATGAACCACGCGGGAGAACCGGCATGAGCGGACAACAAGCCTTCTGGAATCGCATGGCCGACCGCTATGCCGCCCAGCCGGTTGCCGACGAAACCGCCTATCAGACCAAGCTCGCCGCCACCCGGCGCCTCTTGCGCCCCGATATGGACCTCTTCGAATTCGGCTGCGGCACCGGCTCCACCGCGCTCATTCACGCCGCCAATGTCAGGCATATCCGCGCCGCCGATTTTTCCGAGCGCATGATCGAGATCGCCCAGAGCAAGGCGCAAAAGGCCGGCACCAAAAATATCAGCTTCGAAGTCGGCTCCATCGAGGGCGTGACCCTTGCGCCCCAAAGCCTCGATATGGTGCTCGGCATGTCCATCCTGCACCTGCTCAAGAACAAGGAAGCCGCCATCGCCAAGGTTTTTGAGGCCCTCAAACCTGGCGGCTATTTCATCACCAGCACGGCGTGCCTTGGCGACATGATGCCCTTCATTCGCTATGTCGCCCCCTTGGGCAATCGCCTCGGTTTCCTGCCCCATCTCGATGTCATGACGCAGACCCAGCTCCGCGCCGCCATGGAGGCTGCGGGCTTTGCCGTCGAACACGAATGGCTCCCCACGAAGAAGGCCGCCGTCTTCATGATCGCCCGCAAACTGGCCTAAAAGCCCCAAGACTCTGTGAATTGAACCACCGCTTTGCCGAATCGGCGGCGCGACGTGCTAAACAGCCTCCACGCATGCGCTGGAGTTGTGATGCAGGTTGCAATCGACATGGGCGAGAGCCGGGGTTCCGGCACCGCCCACATGGACCTTGAGGAATTGCTGGCCACCCGTCTTCTGGTCCAGGGCAATTCCGGTTCCGGCAAATCCCACCTGCTGCGGCGCCTTCTCGAACAGTCCGCGCCGTGGGTGCAGCAATGCGTCATCGATCCCGAGGGCGATTTCGTCACGCTTGCCGATAAGTTCGGCCATCTCGTCGTCGATGCCACCCGCACCGAAGCCGAGCTGACCCGCATCGCTACCCGCGTGCGCCAGCACCGCGTCTCGGTCGTCGTCAATCTCGAAGGCCTCGACGCCGAGCAGCAAATGCGCGCCGCCGCGGCCTTCTTGGGCGGCATGTTCGATGCCGATCGCGATTTCTGGTACCCGGTGCTCGTCGTCGTCGACGAAGCCCAGCTCTTCGCCCCCGCTGCCGCCGGCGAAGTTTCGGACGAAGCCCGCAAAGTCTCGCTCGGCGCCATGACCAACCTGATGTGCCGCGGCCGCAAGCGCGGCCTCGCCGGCGTCATCGCCACCCAGCGCCTCGCCAAGCTCGCGAAAAACGTGGCAGCCGAGGCGAGCAACTTCCTCATGGGCCGCACTTTTCTCGACATCGACATGGCCCGCGCCGCCGATCTTCTCGGCATGGATCGCCGCCAGGCCGAGCAATTCCGCGATCTCGCCCGCGGCCATTTCGTCGCCTTGGGGCCAGCCGTCTCGCGCCGCCCCCTGCCCATCGTCATCGGCCCCGTCGAAACCTCGGCCCGCTCCACGAGCCCGAAACTAACCCCACTCCCCGAAGCCCCGGTCGATGCCGCCGACCTGATCTTCACCATGGATCCCGACGAAATGGCCCGCCCGGTCGTGCGCCGCCCCGCGCCGCCACCGCCGCCCTCGACCAACGAACTCCTTGCCCAGGTCGCCCGTGCCCGTGCCGAGCGCGAACCGGAGCCCACCTCGCTCTTCCCCGAGATCGACGAAGCCGAGCGCGAAGAAACCATCAAGTCGGTCATGGCCGAACTGATGAGCGACCCCGATGCGGGTTTCCGCAACACCGCCCAGCTCTATCAGGATTTCCTGGTCCGCTGCCGCATCCGCCGCGTCCCCGGCGAGCCGCCGGCCCTCCCCGCTTTCAAGCGCCTCCTCGCCGTCGCCCGCGTCGCCCCCGACGAAGAAACCGCCTCGTCGGACGGCTGGCAGCAGGCCCTCACGCTCTCGGAAACACTCACCGACGACGTGCAGGGCGTCTTCCTGGTCCTCGCCCAAGCCGCCCTCACCGGCGGCCCATGCCCCTCTGACGCCACTATCGCCCGCCTCTACGGCACACACTCGACGAGCCGTGCCCGTCGCCTCCTTACCTGGTTCGAAGAACGCGGCCTGATCGTTATCCGCACCGATTTCCGCAACCAGCGCATCGCCGCCTTCCCCGACCTCGGCGTCGAAACAGCCCCGGGCGATCCCAATGGCCCCGATATGCTGGCTGAACAGCGTGGGGCGGCGGAATAACGAGATAGCGGCAACCACCAACTCCCCCCTCGCCCCTTGAGGGGGAGAGGGACCGACCAACTTTGCGTTCAGCAAATTGGTCAGGGTGAGGGGTATCTATCCTCCGCAGAGGGGTTAGTGAGGGTACCCAAAGAATACCCCTCATCCGGCGCTTCGCGCCACCTTCTCTCTCAAGGGGAGAAGGGAGAACGTCAGCGTTGCGGACCTCTGCCCTACCCCACCAATTCCGCCCTGAACGAATACTTCGCCACCGCCCCCGGCCCCAGCAGCGCCGTATAGGGCCGCTGATCCAGCGCATCCGAACCACCAACTTCCGCGGCCGTCCCCTGCCAGGGCTCGAGGCAAACAAACCCCGCCCCCGGCTTGGTCCAGAGCGCAAAGTTCGGCAGATTTTCCCAGGTGAAGTGAATATTCGGCCCGTTCTCGGCCCCGTAGACGAGCCCCGCCCCCGCCCCTTCCGGAAAGATCATCGCATCCTTCTCGAAATCGGCATGGTCCAGCGCCAGCTTACCCGCCACGAAAGGCGAGGCCAGCGGCTCTGGATTGACCAGCCCACCCGAAAGCCGGAACAGCGCCGGCTCCCCGCCATTCTCCAGGGTGACACTATGCTTCTGCCCCTCGCCCCCCGGCAGCGGCCAGGCAAAGGCGGGATGAAAGCCCACCCCATAGGGCATGACCTTGTCATCGCGATTGGTCACCGTCGCGGTCACGATCACCGCCCGCCCCTCCAGCCGATGTTCCACATCGAGCTGGAAATCGAACGGGAACATGGCCCGCGTCGCTTCCGAGGCTTCGAGCCGATAGATGCAATGCTCGCGCCATTCTTCCACCAGCGTAAAGGCACTGCGCCGGGCAAAGCCGTGCTGGCCCATCTGGTAGCGTTTGTCTCCGACACTGACCACATCCATGGGGGCGCGACCCACCATGGGGAAAAGGATCGGCGAACGGCCGGTCCAATAGGTGGCATCTCCCGTCCACAGCCAGTTTCGACCATCCCGGGTCGATAGCGACTGCATTTCGGCTCCCAGAGCCGCCACGTCTACGGTCAGGTCGCTATTGCTGATTCGAGTGAGTTGCATGTGCGTCCTCCAGGCAATCTCTCTTTAGGCGGGGCAGCGGACCCTAGCCTTGTTGAATAATCAAGGAAACCACCTGAAATGCCTTCACCAAAAGCGATGGGATCACTTTTGCGATGTGAAGGCGCGGCAAAAACCTGGCCACAGGCAATCGCTTGAGTGATTAGCAGGGCGCGGGTAAGCAGCGGGTAAAGGACGAATTCACAATGACCATGCCGCCGCTGCCCATCGATGCCGCCCTGCCGGCCTTGGCCGATGCCCTCGCGAGGGGAAGCAGCGCCGTGCTCGTCGCCCAGCCCGGCGCCGGCAAAACCACCCGCGTCCCCCTCGCTTTGCTCGATGCCCCCTGGCGCCAGGATGGCCGCATCATCGTCCTCGAACCCCGCCGCCTCGCCGCCCGCGCTGCTGCGCGGCAAATGGCAAAGCTCCTCAATGAAGAGGTTGGCCAGACCGTCGGTTTTCGCGTCCGCATGGAATCCAAAGTCTCGGGCAAGACGCGCATCGAAGTCGTCACTGAAGGCGTCTTCACCCGCATGCTGCAGGACGATCCCGAACTCTCAGGCGTCGCCGCCGTCCTCTTCGACGAATTTCACGAGCGCAGCCTCGACGCCGATCTGGGCCTTGCCCTCGCGCTTGATGCCCGAGCCCTGCGGCCGGACCTAAAACTTCTCGTCATGTCGGCCACCATCGACGGCGCCCGCGTCTCAAAACTCCTCGACGATGCCCCCGTCATCGACAGCCCCGGCCGCACCTTCCCGGTCGACACCATCTATGCCGAGCCCGACCCGCTGGAGCGCCTCGAAGATCAGATAACCAAGGCCGTCCTGAAAGCCATGCGCGAACACGAAGGCTCCGCCCTAGTCTTCCTCCCCGGCCAGGGCGAAATCACCCGCACCGCCGACCGCCTCGCCACCCGCCTGCCACCCAATACCGACCTCGCCCCGCTCCACGGCCAGCTCACCCCCGCCGAGCAGGACGCCGCCATCCAGCCCTCGCCTGCCGGCCGCCGCAAGATCGTTCTCGCCACCTCCATCGCCGAAACTTCGCTGACCATCGAAGGCGTCCGCATCGTCGTCGATTCCGGCTTCCGCCGCATCCCCGTCTATGAACCAGCCACGGGCCTGACCACCCTCGCCACCGTCCGCGTCTCCCGCGCCGGTGCCGACCAGCGCCGCGGCCGCGCCGGCCGTACTTCACCCGGCGTCGCCATCCGCCTCTGGAACCTCGGCCAGACCGCCGCCCTCGAAGCCTTCGAGACCCCCGAAATCCTCTCCGCCGATCTCTCGGGCCTCGTCCTCGACCTCGCCGCCTGGGGCGTCAGCGACCCTCAAACCCTCGCCTTCCTCGATCCACCGCCCGTCCCCGCCTGGGCCGAAGCCAAGGCCCTCCTCACCCGCCTCGACGCCCTGGACGAGAGCGGTCACCTCACGCCCGCCGGCAAAGCCCTCGCCAAACTGCCGCTTCACCCGCGCCTCGCCCACATGGTCGTTGCCGGCGCCGAAGACGGCGATGCCGAAACCGCAGCCGAACTCGCCGTCCTCATCGGCGAACGCGGCCTCGGCGGTGACGACACCGACCTCGCCCGCCGCCTCGACCGTTTCCGCACGGACCGCTCCCCCCGCGCCCAGGATGCGCGTGCCATGGTAAAGCGCTGGAGCAAACTGGCCGGCGGCAACGACAAAAACTCCCGCGACCCCGGCCACCACCTCGCCCGCGCCTTCCCCGACCGCGTCGCCCAACCCGCCGGCCCCCGCGGCCGTTTTCGGCTCGCCAATGGCCGCCAGGCCCAGGTCGACGAAACCCATTCGCTTGCCGGCGCCAGCTTCCTCGTCGTCGCCGATATCACCGGTAGCGCCACCCAAGGCCGTATCCGCTCCGCCGCCGCCCTCGACCCCGCCGATCTCGAAACCATCTTCGGCAATCACATCGTCAGCGAGACCACCCTCACCTTCGACGCTGCCTCCGGCTCCGTCAGGGCCCGCCGCCAGCGCCGCCTCGACGCCCTGCGCCTCGCCGACGAACCAGCCCCCGTCACCGATCTCGAAAAAGCGGCGCAAATTCTCGCCGAGGCCGCCCTAAAGCGCCCGGAAACCCTGCCCTGGAGCAAGGACCAAAAAGCCCTCCGCGCCCGCGCCACCTTCCTCCGCCAAACCCTTGGCGAAGATTGGCCCGACCTCTCCGACACCGCCCTCGCCGCCGACCCAAGCTGGCTCACGCCGCACATAACCGGCGAAACCCGCCTCTCAAGCATCTCGGCAGATCACCTCGGCCAAGCCCTCGACACCCTTCTCCCTTGGGCAAAAAGACAAGAAATCGACCGCCTGCTCCCCAGCCATTATTCCGCGCCCTCAGGCAGCCACCTGCCCATCGATTACGCCGCCGAAAACGGCCCCGCCCTCGAAATCCGCGTACAGGAACTTTTCGGCCTCGACCGCCACCCCGCCATCGCCAATGGCCGCATTCCCCTGCTTCTGGTGCTGCTCTCCCCCGCCCATCGCCCCATCCAGACGACCCGCGACCTCCCCGGTTTCTGGCGCGGTAGCTGGAAAGACGTCGCCAAGGATTTGAAGGGCCGCTACCCCCGCCACCCCTGGCCCGACGACCCCATCGCCGCCCCGGCCACGAGTAGAGCAAAACCGCGCGGCACCTGAGACAACAAAAAACCCGCGGTTCGCACCGCGGGTTCTGTTCGTTCAGGCCGGCGTGAAATTCAGCGCCACGCCATTGATGCAATAGCGCAGGCCGGTCGGCGGCGGACCATCGGGGAACACATGTCCCAGATGACTGCCGCAGGTGGCGCAGTGTACTTCCTCGCGCACCATGCCATGGCTGCGATCGACCGTGCTTTCCACAGCCCCCGGCAGCGGGTCATTGAAACTCGGCCAGCCGGTACCGCTCTCAAATTTCAGCGTCGATCCGAACAGCGGCGTATCGCACCCTGCACAGGCAAAAGTGCCTTCGCGCGTTTCATGCAGCAGTGCACAGCTACCGGGCCGTTCGGTGCCATGCTGGCGCATGATGTAATATTGCTCAGGCGTCAAACGCTCCCGCCATTCAGCGTCGGTCCGGGTCACGGGATAGGCATGGGCATCCATGGCTTAACTCCTTTGTCGCACTGTTATTCGCTGGAGATATAAGTTTAGTTACACCCATCTGCCAGCGCCAGGTTCATCATAACCGCGCTGACCACCCCGCCAGCCCCGCGCCCAAAGAGGTCTTCATGTCCCAGCATATCGTCTCGTCCATTGCTGAGCTCGAAGCCCTTTACCTCCCCGCACCCGCCGCCGCCTCGACCGTCAAAGTCGCCCATGCGATGACCCCCGAATACCGCCGCCTCATCGAGGCGAGCCCCTTCGCTGCCCTCGCCACCGTGGGCCCCGAAGGCATTGATTGCTCGCCCCGCGGCGACAAGGCCGGCTTCGTCCGCATTCACGACGACAAGACCCTGATGATGCCCGACCGCCGCGGCAACAATCGCATCGATTCCCTGCGCAACATCGTGAGGGACCCGCGCTGCGCCTTCCTGTTCCTCCTCCCCGGCTCCGGCACCACCATGCGCGTCAATGGCCGCGCCCACCTCTCCGTCGATCCCGCCCTGCTCGAGAGCTTTGCTGTCGACGAAAAGGCCCCGCGCTCGGTCATCGTGCTCGAAATCGACGAGCTCTATTTCCAATGCGCCCGCGCCATCGTCCGCTCCGAACTCTGGAACCCGGCCCGCCACATCGACCCGGCAACGCTCCCCTCGCCCGGCCAGATCCTCGCCGCCATGAGCGAAAACAATGTCGGCGGCGAGCCCTATGACAAGGCCTGGCCCGAGCGCGCCAAAGCCACCATGTGGTAGGCAGAGGGCCGATCACGAAACCGTCATCGCACCGACACGCAGATGGTCGACAACAGCGCACCCTCACGCTGGAAGCCGATCATGCGCCTCAAGGTTGCAACTCTCGCCCTGCTGCTCGCCGCCACGCCCGCCTTCGCCCAAACCCTTTCGGCCGAAGACCAGGCGATCAACCTCAACGCCACCCTGGGCGAAACGGCCGAGGCGCCAACCGCCTGGCTCGGCGCTACGCCGCATTTCGTCATGGTCGGCGCCTTTGGCGACTATAGTTTCAACGTCAACCTGCCGGCCCTCGAAGGCGCCGCGGCCGAAATCGTGGGCAAGCGCGAATATGGCCACGACGATGCCGGTGCCCTGCGCCTCATCGACTTCGAAGTCGCCGTCAACGCGGTGATGAACGACATCGAGCGCACCGTGGAGCTCGAATTCGCCAATGCCGATTTCAACGCCCACACCCTGCCGCTGAGCTTTGCGCTCTCGCCCGACGAAGAATTCCCCGAAGGCGCCAAGGCGAGCCTTGAAGTGCAGTTCGAATGGGAATGGGTCGAAAAAAGCACCATCGTCAATGAAGAAGGCCTCGTCGACAGCGGCACCCTCGATCTCGCGCTCAATGAAGGCACGGCCGCCAATGGCCTCATCGGCGGCTTTGCCACGCTCACGCGCGATGGCAAGACCCTCGCCCTCTCCTTCACCGTGCCGGTGACGGAAGCCGAAATCGATGATTGATCTGCGCCCGGCCCTCGCCCTCCTTGCCCTGAGCCTTTGCTGGACCGGCACCGCCCTCGCCCAGCCCGAGCCGATCTTTGCCAGCGTCTCGGCCACGCTCGAAACCGAGAATGTCGACATCGACCCCGATGATCCGGCCATCTGGATCAACACGGCTGACCCGGCGCAAAGCCGCGTCATCGGCACCGACAAGGATGTCGGCCTCGTCGTCTTCGATCTCGACGGCAAGATCGTGCAGCGCCTTTCCGATGGCCGGCTCAACAATGTCGACATCCGCCAGGACGTTACCGTCGGCAACGAAACCCTGAGCCTCGTCGCCGCCTCGCGCCGCAACGACGATACCATCGTCTTCTACACCGTCGACGAGACCGGCACGCTGACCAAGGCAACGCCCTTCGCCTTCCCCGGCGCCCCGCGAAAAATCGACGACGACATCTACGGCATCGGCCTCTACCACGACGCCGTTGCCCACCGCCTCTTCGTCATCGCCAGTTTTAAGACCGGCGAAATCATGCAGTGGGAAGTGACGTCCAATGCGGGCCAGTTGAGCCTCGCCTTCACCCGCGAACTCGCCGTCCCCACCCAGCCCGAAGGCGTCGTCGCCGATGACGAACTCGGCTTCATCTATGTCGGCGAAGAAGACGGCGGCCTCTGGCGCTTTGCCGCTGCCCCCGATGCCGACGCATCGGGCCACCTCGTCGACAAGGTCGGCTCCGCCTGCCTTCCCGAGGACGATCTCGAAGGCCTCGCCGTGGTCAAGGGCGCCGACAATTCCAGCTACATCCTGGCTTCCGCCCAGGGCGTCAACCGCTACGTCCTCTATGCCCGCCAGCCCGATGCCGATGGCAACCAGCCCTGCTACGGCGCCTTCAACCTCGTCACCGGCGCCACCGACCCGGTTTCGGAAACCGACGGCCTCGACGTCACCACCACAGCCCTCTCCGATCGCTTCCCCAAGGGCCTCATGGTGGTTCAGGACGACCGCAACGAAGGTTTCAATCGCAACTTCAAGTTCGTCTCCTGGGCCGATGTCATGCAAGCGATGCAGCTCGCCGACTAGGCAGGTGCGATCCACGCACCCCCTTTGCCACCGTGTCATCCCCGCGAAAGCGGGGAGGTGGATTCTCGTTCGAAGTGCAACAGTTGGTTGTAGAAGGCC
>NZ_JQGC01000022.1 GCF_000743575.1 Devosia riboflavina
CAGCACGGCGCCCGGGCTGGGCTCGTCGGCGCAGCCTATGCCGGGGCTCTCGGCCCCAACTGGAGGAGGACATAATGAGCGACGAACCTGCGGGCCTGGTGCGCCCCGACCGGCGCCGTCCGGAACCGCTATGGCACCAGGCGGAAATGGCACTGCGCGACCTCATCGATCAAGGCGAATGGGCTCCGGGCCTGCAAATCCCCAATGAGGATCGCCTGTGCGAAATGCTCGGCATTTCCCGCATTACCCTGCGCCACGCCCTGCGCAATCTCGAAGAAGCCGGCATGCTCCGTCGCGAGCATGGCCGCGGCACTTTTGTGCGCTCGGCGACCATGGTGGCCGGCGTCCGCGGCCTCACCAGTTTCACCGATGAAATGCAGACCCTCGCGGTCTCGCCGGGTACGCGCCTCCTCCTCGCGCAGGTCATTTCCGCGACGCGCGAAATCGCCGAAGCGCTCGAAATCGCCGAGGGCGATAGCGTCGTACAGCTCCGCCGCCTGCGTCTCGGCAATGGCCAGCCCATCGGCATCCAGACGACGCACCTGCCGTCCGCCCGTGTGCCCGGCCTCTTCGAAGCTGCCTCGGACGTGACCTCGCTCTATCGCTGGCTCAAGGACAATGCCGGCATTGTCCCGGTCAAGGCCAAGGAAGTCTACCGCGTCGGCGCCGTCGCCGCGGGCGATGCCTCCGATCTCGAACTGCCCGTCGGTACTCCGGCCTTCGAGGTCGAGCGCATCACCTTCGACCAGCGCAGCCCCTTCGAATTCGCGGTCTCAACCATGCGGGCCGACCGCTACGAAATCCGCTCAACCCTCTACGTCTAGTTTTGAAAGGCCAGACCCCATGTCCACTCTCTTCATTTCCAAGCTCGCGGCCATCGCCGAAAAGACTGCCGGCGAAAACGAAGCCGCATTCGAAGCTGCCTCCAAGGCCATGAGCGATACCCTCGCCAATGGCGGCCTCGTGCATCTCTACGGCTCGGGTCACTCGGTGCTGCCGG
Organism: Devosia riboflavina; assembly: GCF_000743575.1. Classification (GTDB taxonomy): domain Bacteria; phylum Pseudomonadota; class Alphaproteobacteria; order Rhizobiales; family Devosiaceae; genus Devosia; species Devosia riboflavina. The sequence continues at coordinate 1,001 of NZ_JQGC01000022.1, forward strand.
TGCAGGAAACCTATCCGCGCTACGGTTCTTATCTCGGCTTCAATCCGCTGACCGACCCGCGCGTCATGTGGCACAATATTCTGGGCGCCGGCGGCGTGCGCGAACTGCTCTGGCTCGAACGCACCGAAAAATATGCCGAAAAGTTCCTCGACCATCAGCCGCTCAATCCCGGCGACACCATCGTCATTTTCGGCCATTCGGGCAGCAATGCCTCGGGCATCGACACCGCCCTCTATGCCAAGGAACGCGGCCTCACCGTGATTGCCATCACGGCCAAGTCCAATGCCAGCAAGCCTGCAACCCATAGCTCCGGAAAACGCCTGCCGCATGCTTCCGACATCGTCATCGACACCGGCGCGCCGGTGGAAGACGCCATCGTCGACATCAAGGGCTGGAGCCGTCCGGTGTCCGGCTCCTCGACCGTCCTCGCCATGATCATGATGCACGAACTGGTGTCGCGCACGGCACAGAAGCTGGCCGACAAGGGTATTGAATTGCCGGTCTTCGCCTCGCCCACCATTCCGGGCGTGACCCTGCACGATACCGACATCATCTATGGTCAGTACCGCGAAAAGATGATCGATGCCCAGTCCAAGCATCTGGCCCAGTTCAAGAAGACCATGGCCAACGAAGGCTGACGCACCGCCAAGGGCGACCAGGCGCGAGCAGGTTCACCCGCTCGTGCTTGCGCCGGTCAGTCGACCGCAACCATGACGTCGGACGCCTTGACGACCGCGTAGGCGTCTTTGCCGACTTCCAGGCCAAGCTCATCGACCGCCTGATTGGTGATCGAGGCCGTCACGATAGAGCCGCCAATGTCGATGCGGACATGGGCCGTGGTCGCGCCCTTGACGACTTCCACGACTTTACCCTTGAGCTGGTTCCGGGCACTGATCTTCATGCGAATACCTCCATGGTCATGAGATAGATAAGCCCCATGCCACCCGCCGAAAACCCGCCACGGGAAATCCACATCGCCGCCTGCGTCATCGAACGCGCCGACGGCATGATTGCGCTTGTGCGCAAGCGCGGCACCTCGGCCTTCATGCAGCCGGGCGGCAAGCTCGAACCGGGCGAGGCCGCTGCAGATGCCGTTTTGCGCGAAGTGGAAGAAGAGCTCGGCATTCGCCTCACCCGCCCGCTCGAATCCATCGGACGCTTCTCCGCGACTGCCGCCAACGAGCCCGATACCCTGGTCTTTGCCGACGTGTTCTGGTGCCGATGCGACGAGGCCCTGGTCGTCCAGGCCGAAATCGAAGAGCTGCGCTGGATAGACCCCACCGCCCCAGGCGACATCACGCTCGCCCTGCTGACCAGCGACCACATCCTCCCTGCCCTCTTACACCGACGGCAAGGCTAGACTTTCGAACTGCCGCGCCTCTTCCACCAGCCAATCGCAAAAGAGCTGCGACTTGCGGTGCTGCCGGTTGCGACGGACGACGACATAGCTCTGGCCACTATCGACGAAGCCATAGGGCGCCACCAGCCGGCCGGAGGCGAGATCGTCCGACACCATGGGCCATGGCGCGATGGAGATGCCGAGCCCCGATAGCGCGGCCTCGATCATGAAATAGAAATGCTCATATTCGACGCCCTCATCACCGGTCACCGCCACCCCGGCCTGCCTCGCCCAGACCTGCCAGGCGTGCCGCCGGCTACGGGTATGCAGCAATGTGAGTTTTTCGAGATTTCCACCATGCCGATCATGGAGTTTTGGAGAAATCACCGGCCCGATCCTCTCGGGAAAAAGCTCGATGACCTCGGCATCCACCGGCCATGGCCCCGGCGCCGCGCGAATGGCGATATCGAAGGCATCGCGCTGAAAGTCGACCGGCTGGCTCGATGCCGACAATCGCACTTCGATGTCGGGATAGGCATCGCTGAACCGATAGAGCCGCGGGATCAGCCAGCGCATGGTAAAAGTGCCGGGACACGACACATCAAGCGGCCCCTCCGCCGTATCCGCCACCGACCGCACCGCCAGATCCATCTGATCGAAGGCCAGGCTTAGCCCCGCCAGCAGGGTCGCCCCGGCCTCGGTGAGCTGCATCCTGTTTTTCGGACCGGCAAACAGCGCCACGCCCAAAAGATCCTCCAGATGCTGCACCTGCCGGCTGATGGCGCTGTGGGTCACATGCAGCTCCTCGGCCGCCAGCGTCATGCGGCCATGCCGGCCGGCCGCTTCGAAAGCCCTGAGCGCATTGAGAGATGGCAGACGACGCATTTGTGCATTTTCCGAACATCGACTGTTCAGACTTATCGTTTTTCAACCACTAAAACCAATGCTTTCCTTCGGGCATATTGTGACGAAAGGAAACAAGCCCATGTCAGCCCGCCACCAGGATGGCAGCGCCGGCGACGCCAATTACGGCGTCATCGGCACGAATTATCGCCGCTATCGCCAGCCCGATCCGCATATCGCCGGTTTCATTCTCAAGGCGCTCGGCAATGCCAGCACAGTGCTCAATGTCGGCGCCGGAGCCGGTTCCTATGAACCCACTGACAGAGAGGTAACGGCCGTCGAACCTTCCGACTCCATGCGCGCCCAGCGTCCGGCCCATCTGAACCAGGCAATCGACGGCACCGCCGAAAACCTGCCCTTTGCCGATGGTGCGTTCCACGCCAGCATGGCGACATTCACCGTGCACCAGTGGAAAGACCTCAAGGCCGGCCTCACCGAAATGCGCCGTGTCACCAGCGGTCCCGTTTTGGTCCTGACATGTGACCCGACCAAACTCGACACCTTCTGGCTCAATGACTATGCGCCCGAAGCGATCTCCGTCGAAGCCAGCCGCTATCCATCCATGGACGGGATCGCCGCGGGCCTCGGCGGCTCCGTCGACATCCTGCCGGTGCCCATCCCGCTCGCCTGCACCGACGGCTTTAGCGAGGCCTATTACGGCCGGCCCGAAAGCCTCCTCGATCCCGGCGCCCGCCTCGCCAATTCGGCCTGGAGCTTTGTCGATCCATCCGTAGGCGAGCGCTTCGCAAAACGCCTTTCGGACGATCTTCAGTCCGGCCGATGGGACCGCCAACACGGCCAACTGCGCTCACAACCCTTCTTCGAAGGCTCGCTTCGCCTTCTCGTGGGGCGGCCGTGATGTCGATCATGCGGTGTGTCCAAAAGCCCAGGCTCTCTGACACACCCATAGTGCCTACCACCAGCGCGGATGCCCGGGCGTCAGTCCGTTGGCCGTCGCCGCGTCGATGGCGGCGATTTCTTCCGGCGCAAAGCTCAGATTGTTGAGCACACCGAGATTGTCCTGCAATTGCCCCAGCGTCCGGATGCCGATCAGCGCCGAGGTCAGTTCGGGCCGGCGCAGTACCCAGGCCAGGGCCATTTGCGGCAGGGTCTGGCCGCGTGCCCTGGCGATAGCCGCAAGCTTGCCCACCGCGTCGAGGGTTTCGGGCTTGATCCGATCGGCCTTGAGGAACGGATTGTTGCTCGTGCCGCGAGCGCCTTCGGTATCGCCGCTATTGTACTTGCCCGACAGCACGCCCTGCGCCAGCGGTGAAAAGGCAATCATGCCGATGCCCAATTCGCCACAGGCATCCACCGTCTTGTCGTCCTCGATCCAGCGATTGAGGATGGAATAGCTCGGCTGATGCAGGATGCAGGGCACGCCGAGGTTTTTAAGAATGGCATCGGCCGCGCGCGTCTCGGCTTCCGGATAATTGGAAATGCCGACATAGAGCGTCTTGCCCTGAGCCACGAGCGTTGCCAGCGCGCCCATGGTTTCTTCGAGCGGCGTCTTGGGATCGAAGCGGTGCGAATAGAAGACGTCGACATAATCGAGGCCAAGCCGCTTCAGCGACTGATCGGCGGAAGCGATAAGGTTCTTGCGGCTCCCCCATTCGCCATAGGGGCCATCCCACATCTGATAGCCGGCTTTGGACGAAATGATCAGCTCATCGCGATAGGGCCTGAAATCGCGGGCCATCACCTGCCCGAACAATTCTTCGGCCGATCCGGGAGGCGGGCCGTAGTTGTTGGCAAGGTCGAAATGCGTGATTCCGGCATCGAAGGCCGCGCCGAGCATTTCAAAGGCCGAAGGATAGTCCCGCGCGCCACCAAAATTCTGCCAGAGGCCGAGACTGATGACGGGCAGTTTCAGGCCGGAGCGACCGGCATGGCGATATTGCATGGTCTCGTAGCGACCGGGGGCAGCGCGATAGGTCATGATACGTCCAGGAGTGCTAGGTCGAGCCTCAGGGCCGACAACGGACGAACCATTTACAACGGCTGCCCCATCCTGCCCAGCCGTGGCAACAAATAGACTTGGCCGGGCGCATACCCAGCCAAGTCCCTGCTTCAGATTGCCAGCAGGCGCGCGGCCTGGCGCAGCGCCGCAGCCGTACGATTGGCACCACGCATAAGCTGGGTACGGGCAAAGCCGATGGTTTCCGGCCCATGCGTCCCAAGCTCGCTCGCCACGGAAAGCGCGGGAAGGCCCGGCACCGGCAGGGCCGGATCGTGGGTGAAGCGCGGACCGCGCGTATAGTTGAGCGGCACGAGAATGCGGGCGAGTTGCTGGATCACCGCATTGGCCCGCGTCTCGTCTACTGTGCCGGCCGCAATGCCGGCATAGAAAGCCTCGAGCGCAACACCGAGACCAGCCAGCTCTGCTGCAACCGGATCGAGCAGCGCGGCGTCGTCACCTGCCGCCTTCTGATATTTCTCCAGCGTCGCCTTGAACTCGACAGCCGTTGCGCGCCAGTCGAAAGGCAGGATCGTTGCATTGGCCACCGCCATGATGCCGGCCAGATAGACCTTGATATCGCGAATGAGAATATCGCGGTCGGCAATGTCCATCAGATCGTTTTCGGTGTGCCAGGCGATGTTCCCGCCGCAGCCGCCGACGGTGTAATAGTTCATCTCCTTGCGCTTCTCGACCGTCATGGTGGAGGACAGCATGAAGAAGCTCGAAAGCCCGATATTATTGAAGGAATAGTCGCCGGCGCGGAGCGGACGTTCGCCGTGGAAGGGTAGATCGGCGACCTCGCGGATGACATCGGTGCAAAGGCCATTGGCCTCGCTCATCACCGCGACATTTTCATAGACATCGGCCCAACGGCAGCCAGGGCTATCGCAATTGACCTGCGCGACGCAGTTGTCGTCGAGATCGAGCGCGAAGGCATCGGCATACCAGGCCGAGCCGGCATAGCGACCGGTGGAATGGCCCGGCCACCAGGCGATACGCACCGAGCGGCGGAGATCGCCACGATTGTGCCAGAGGACGCGGGCGATTTCGAGCATGGCCGCGTCACCCGTCGCATTGTCGCCCACCCCGACATCCCAACTGTCGTAGTGGCCAGCGAGCAGCACGAACTTTTCCGGCTCGACTGCGCCGGGCACGTTGACCACCGGAACAATGGACTTGAACCAGCCCTCTTCGAGCCGGGTCTTGATGGTGACACTGCCACCGGCCTTGGCGAGCGCGATTAGTTCCTGCCCGTCGGGGTTGTTGACCACGGCAACCGGGATCACCGGCTTGCGCGGCAGGCCATTGAGATCGGGCGAACCCCAGACCGACGAACAGATGCCCCAATGCCGGTCGACGCCCGGGTTGACCGCGATGACGCCGATGGCGCCCTTTTCCTGGAATTCGAGCACCTTGTTGGGCGAGGCAAAGCCATCGGTGAGCACGATCTTGCCGCGAATGCGCTCTTCGGCGGCCGCGGCCTCGTCCCGGTTCTTTTCGTAAAAGCTGCCGACGCTGGCGGCCAGTGCGCCCGGCACATGGTGCAGCATGCCGCTCATGCCCTCGGGGCAGCTCAGCGAATAGGCGGGAGGCTTGGAGGCATAGGTCTTGCCATTGGCCGCAACCGATGCCTCATATGGAATGGAGAGATAAAGCGAGGCTTCGAGCATTTCGACCGGCACGCCAAGCTCTCCAAGGCGCCGGGCAATATCATGGGCAGAGGCTTCGACGTCTTCCGGCTTCCAGCGTGGCATGGTGGAAAAGGCCTCCACCAGCGGCCATGCCGCGTCGGCATTGACCTGGGCGATGGCGTTTTTGATGGCCGTGTCGAGCATGCTGAACCCTCTTAGTGCGATGTGACGGCCCACGATGCCCCAAGATAAATTGTACGACAATCCGGATTGTACGACAATTTTCCGCTAGGCTTTGCGAAACACCCTCGTTACAGTCATTCCAACACGCCGTCGCACCGATTTGACCAAGACGGCCAAATGCAGGATGACCCACCCATTTTCCCTTGGGGCGACCGATACTGATGAGCGACTTGCGTAGAATCTTTCAGGTTGATGCATCGCACATGGCCGATGAGCTGGCGGAGGAGAGCACGCAAACGCGTCAGCTCGCCCGCGATCGGGTTTTTGACTCCGTTCGCACCGCCATCATGGAAGGTCGCATCGCGCCGGATACGCGTCTGACCGAACGCGAACTTTGCGAAGCCTTCGGCATCAGCCGCACCGTGGTACGCGAAGTCGCGCGCCGGCTGGAGGCCGAAAAGCTCGTCAGCGTCATTCCCCATAGCGGGCTCCGTGTGGCGCGGTTGACGCGAAAACACGTCCACGAAATCTACGAAATCCGCACCGAGCTTGAAGCGATCACCGTGCGCAGTTTCCTCGCCTGCGCCACGGACGAAGATATTGCCGCAGCGCAGGATTTCGGTCGTCGCCTGCTGGAAGCGGGCTCGAACGGCGACAAGGTCGGCATGGCCGAGACCATGTCGAAATTCCTGCGCTTCATGACCGATGTCGCGGATAACCAGATCGCTGCCGAAATGCTCGACCAGCTCCGCTCCCGCGTCAACATGCTCCGCATCTACGCCATGGACGAGCCTGGCCAGCTCGAAACCGGCATGGAAGGTGTGCGCGCCATCATCGCCGGCATCACCGCCCGCGATATTGCCGCCGCCGAGCGCGCCACCCGGATCTATGTGCGTCGCTCCGCCGACGCCGTGCTCCGCCATATGGACCGGGATGAATAGTGCCGCGCACGCTCCCGATACTTTCTCTTCTTTTCTCTCTGGAAGGCTTTTGATGACACCGCTCTCATCCGCCATGCCGGCCCTGGCGCCGGATACTGCCCCCATTTGCGATCCGGTGACGCTGGAAATCATCCGCGGGGCGATCATGGCGACCCAGCGCGAAATGGAAGCCCTGATCGAGCGCACCGCCATTTCCGCCTTCATCCGCGAAAAGAAGGACTTTTATACCGCCCTCTTCGACGAACGTGGCGTCATGGCCGTGGGTTCGATGGTGCCGATCTTCGGCGATCTGACCTCGCCAGTCTTCGAGCACTTCCCGCGCGAAACCATGAAGCCGGGCGACCTCTACTGGTACAACGACTGCTATGGCTCCAAGGGCGCTGTCACCCACTCGAACGACCAGGTGCTCCTCGCGCCGGTCTTCCATGGCGATCGCCTCTGCGCCTTCGTGATGAGCTGGGCCCACTTCGCCGATATCGGCGGCCTACATCCCGGCTCCATCAGCCCCGATGCCACGTCCATCTATCAGGAAGGCATCATCATCCCGCCGACCAAGCTGGTCGATGCGGGCGTCGTCAACGAAATGGCGCTCGCCATCTTCCACCGCAATTCGCGCTTTCCGGCCCAGAGCGAAGGCGACATGTCCGCGCTCATGGCGTCCGTAAAACTCGGCGTCACCCGTGTTGCCGAAGTCGTCGCGCGCCACGGCGCCGATACCGTGTCCGACGCGCTCGCCCAGCTCCTCGACCGCACGCGTACCCTCGTGCGTCGCCGCCTCGCCGAAACCTTTGATTACGGCACCTACAAGTTCTCCGACCAGATCGACAGCGACGGCCACGGCAATGGCCCGTTCAGCCTGCGCTTCGCTATCACCCGCGAAAAGGGTGCCAACGGCGAAGACCGCTTCATCTTCGATGCGACCGAGAGCGACGATCAGGCCCCGGGTCCCGTCAATCTCATCATGAACAAGGGCGTGCCCGGCATGGCGCTGGGGCTTTATTTCCTCGGCGGCGACCCCAGTCAGGTGGTCAATGCCGGCGGCCCGCTCGCCATCGATGAAGTGCGCCTCCGCGAAGGCTCCATCGTCCAGCCGCGCTTCCCCGCCCCACTCGGCATGCGCGGTCTGACCATGATGCGCATGCTCGCGGTGCTCAATGGCCTCGTCAATCGCGGCAAGGGTGGCGCCCCCGCGGCGCACTCGGCCTATGTCGTTACCATCATGCGCGGCACTTTTGGCAAGGAAACCGGCACGCCAAAGCCGTTCCTCCTCGCTGACGGCATCGGCGTCGGCTACGGCGCCCGCGACTTTGCCGATGGCATCGACGCAGTCTATTTCGTGGCGCAGGAAAACTATCCTGTCGAATTCCTCGAAGGCGGCTATCCCATCCGTCTGCGCCAATATGGCGTCGTGCCCGATTCCGGCGGCCCCGGCCGTTTCCGCGGCGGCACCGGCATCATCCGCGAATATGAAATCCTCGCCGATGAAGCGCTCCTCGCCATCCGCATCGACGGCGTCAAGAACCCGCCCTGGGGCTATGCGGGCGGCATGTCCGGCGGGGGCGGCTCCATCGTCGTCAATCCCGGCACGCCCGAAGAGCGCAAGATTCCGCCACTCTCGGACGGCACGGCGCTCAAGAAGGGCGATATTCTGCGCATCCGCACCGGTGGTGGTGGCGGCATGGGCCACCCCTATGATCGTCCGGCTGAACGCGTGCTCGAGGACGTCCGCGGCGGTTTCGTCACCGCCGATGCTGCCAAGACCTTCTATGGCGTCGTGATCGCTGACGACCAACTCGACGTCGAAGCCACAGAAAAACTGCGCGCCGACCGCCCGGCGACCAAACCCTTCCACCGCAATACCTATATCGATGAGCTCGCCTGATATGGCCACGGAAAATAGCCCAACCAATCTCGCCGTTGCCGTTGATATCGGTGGCACCTTTACCGACGTCGCGCTGGTCGATGGCGCTGGCCGCTCCTGGCGCGCCAAGACCCCGTCCATCCCTTCGGATCCTTCGGAAGCTTTCCTCAACGGCATCCGCCTTGCCCTGCAGCAGGCCGGCGCTTCGGCTGCCGATCTCGATCAGGTGCTGCACGGCACGACCGTTGCCACCAATATGATCCTCGAAGGCAAGGGCGCCCGCACCGCCCTCGTCACCACGCGCGGCTTCCGCCACGTGCTGGCGATCGGCCGCCAGGATATTCCGCGCAAGGCCAATCTCTATACCTGGGTCAAGCCGGTTCCCCCGGTGCCCTCGAGCCGCATCGTCGAAGTCGACGAGCGCATCGCTGCGGGTGGCGCCGTCCTCGAAACGCTCGATGAAGCAACCGTTCGCGCCGCCGCCGAAAAGATCCGCGGCATGAATGTGCAAGCCGTCGCCGTCTGCCTCATCCACGCCTATGCCAATCCCACGCATGAACGTCGCGTGGCCGAAATTCTGCGCGAGGAACTGCCCGATCTCGCCGTCACTGTTTCCAGCGACGTACTGCCGGTGGTGCGCGAATATGAGCGCAGCCTGACCACAGTGCTCAACGCCACCGTCATGCCGGGCGTGACCACCTATGTGAAAAACCTCGAAAAGCGCCTCGACGACGAGGGCGCCACCCCGCCGCTGATGCTGATGCAGTCCAATGGCGGCGTCGCCGGCGCGCCAAAGATCCGCGTCGCCCCTGCCCTAACGGCCCTTTCCGGCCCCGCAGCCGGCGTCGTCGGCGCCCGCGCCGCGGCCGCGGCCTGCGGCATCGAGGACATCATCACCAATGACATCGGCGGCACCTCGGCCGATATCTGCCTCATCAAGGGCGGCCAGATCGGCCTTACCCAGCATGGTGCCGTCGGCGAGTGGCCGCTGGCTTTGCCCATGGTCGACATGATCACCATCGGCGCCGGCGGCGGCTCGCTTGCCCGCATCAAGGACGGCGCTCTTACTGTCGGCCCTGAAAGCGCCGGCGCCTGGCCGGGCCCCGCCTGCTACGGCAAAGGCGGCACCGAACCTACCGTGACCGACGCCCACGTTGCCCTCGGCCAGTTGCCGGCCCGCCTCCTCGGCGGCAGCATGGTGCTCGATGTCGAAGCAGCCAAGCGCGCGGTGATGACCATTGCCGAACCGCTCGGTCTCGATCTGGAGACCGCAGCCCGCGGCATCCTCGCCATTGCCGACAATCACATGGTCGGTGCCATGCGCGTCGTCTCGGTCGAGCGCGGCCACGATCCGCGTGATTTCACCCTCGTACCGTTTGGCGGCGCCGGCCCGCTCCATGGCTGCGCCCTTGCCGATCTTCTCGGCATCAAGAGCGTGCTCATCACCCCGGCTCCCGGCGTGCTCTGCGCCGATGGCCTGCTGGCCGCCGATCTCAAGTCGGAATTTTCACGCGCCATGGCCATCCCAAGCGCCATGGACCCGACTGCAACCGAGCCGATCATCGCCGAACTCGAAGAGCAGGCAAAAGCCTGGCTCGATGAGGAAGACGTTGCCGCCGAAGCGCGCGTTATCGAACGCGTAGCGCTGATGCGCTATGCCGGCCAGGGCGGCGAAATCGCCGTCGCCTATGCCGCCAATCGCGCAGAGGTCGAGGCCAATTTCCAGACCGCCCACAAGGCGCTTTATGGCTTCAATCTCGGCGCCCCGATCGAGCTCGTCACCCTGCGCGTTCACGCAACTGGTCTTGCCGCCGTGCCCCCCGCCGTCGAACTTGCGCCGGGCACAACGCCTGCGCCCGAAGAGCACACGGCCGTCAGCATCGGCGGCAGGCAGGTCGATGTGCCCGTTCTCGACCGCGCAAAACTCGGCGCCGGTGCGACCTTTGCCGGTCCCGTCATCCTGACACAGCTCGATACCACGACCTTCGTCGCTGTCGGCTGGCAGGGCAAGGTGCATGCCTCGGGCGGTATCATCCTCACCAAGGAAGCAGCATGACCTCGCCGACGCTCAGCCCGGTCTTCGCCCATATCGAAGCCCGGCACGACGAATATATCGCCCGCCTCATCGACTATGTGCGCAACCCGTCGATCAGCGCGCACAATATCGGCATCCGCGAAGTCTCGGAACTTCTCGTCAAAATGCTGGGCGAGCTGGGTATGGAAGTCGAGGCGATCCCGACCAAGGGCCATCCCTTCGTCCTCGCCCGCTACAATGTCGATCCGGCAAAGCCTACCGTGCTGCTCTACGGCCACTATGACGTGCAGCCGCCCGATCCACTGGAACTATGGGACAGCCCGCCCTTCGAACCGACCATCCGCAATGGGCGCATCTATGCCCGCGGCGTTGGCGACAACAAGGGCCAGCATTTCGCGCAGATCATGGCCATCGAGGCGCATCTGAAGGTGCACGGCACCCTGCCCTGCAATGTCATTTTCTTGCTTGAAGGCGAAGAAGAGATCGGCTCGCCGCAGATCGCCGATTTCGTGCGTGACCACAAGGATCAACTCAAGGCCGACTTCGTGGTCACGGCCGATGGCCCGCTGCACGAATCCGGCAATTCGACGCTGACCTATGGCGTGCGCGGCATGACCTCGTTCGAGCTGCGCGTCCGCACCGCCGCCCGCGATGCCCATTCGGGCAACTATGGCGGCGTCATGCCCAATGCCGTCTGGACGCTGGTGCATCTGCTCTCGACCATGAAGACCCCCGATGGCCGTATCACCATCGACGGCTTGCACGACCAGATCATTCCGCCGACCGAAGCCGACATCGCCGCGACCAAGGCACTGCCGCTCGATCTGCCGGAATATATGGCCGATATGGGCCTGACGCGCCTCGATGAACCCGCCGATCGTCCCTTCTGGGACCGGCTGATGTTCCATCCGACCCTGACCATCAATGGTCTTCACGGTGGCTATGGCGGGCCGGGCACCAAATCAGTTCTGCCCTGCGAGGCCGTCGCCAAATGCGACATCCGCCTCGTCGAAGCCATGACGCCGGAACACATCTATGCCTGCGTAAAGGCTCACGTTGCGAAGCACGCGCCGGAGGTGGAAGTCATCACCTATGGCTCCATGCTGCCCTCGCGCACGCCGCTCGATGACCCCTGGGGCAAGCTGATCCAGGAAGCCATCGTTGAAGCCCGCAACGAGCAACCGCTGGTTTATCCATCGGCCGGCGGTAGCCTGCCCGACTATGTCTTTACCAAGGTACTCGGCGTCCCCGCCTTCGTCATGCCCTATGCCAATGCCGACGAAGCCAACCACGCGCCCAACGAGAACATGGAAATCGACCTGTTCCTGAAAGGTATCCGCACCGGCGCCGCGCTTCTCGACCGCCTCGGCCGCGTCTGAACGATTTCACGCATGAAAAAGGCGGCCGGATCGCTCCGGCCGCCTTTTCTGTTTCCTACGCGTTGAGTTCGACCGCCTCATGCACCGGATGATAGCAGGCAACGCCGCTAACGCCGGCCGCATCGGTATGCCGCTTCATTTGCGGCTCATTCGTGCGGCACTCATCTGTCACCCGCGGGCAGCGCGGATTGAAGCGACAGCCCGGCGGCGGATTGACCGGATTGGGCGGCTCGCCACGCGTCGCCTTGCCGCGTGCCAGACGCGCCCGCGCGGGGTCTGGCTCCAATGCAGAGCCGCGCAAAGCGACGGTGTAGGGATGGTTTGGCGTCACCAGAACCCGGTCGGCACCGCCCTCTTCGACCGCACGGCCGAGATACATCACCATCACCCGATGCGAGATGGCGCGCACCACGGCGAGATCGTGGGCAATGAAGATAATCGCGATACCGAGTCGCTTCTGCAGGTCGATCAGCAGGTTCACCACCTGCGCCTGAACTGACACGTCGAGGGCCGAAACCGGCTCGTCGCAGACCAGAACCGATGGTTCAGCCGCCAATGCGCGCGCAATACCGATGCGCTGGCGCTGGCCGCCTGAAAATTCATGTGGAAAACGGCTCGACGCGGCGGGATCGAGACCCACCGCCGTCAAAAGTTCTTCAACCCGTGCCGTGCGCGGAGCACCCTTAGCAAGCCCATGCACATCGAGCGGTTCGGCCACGATATCGAGCACGGTGCGGCGCGGATTGAGCGACAGATAGGGATCCTGAAACACCATCTGCACCTGCCGACGCAGCGCGCGATCCCGCTTGATCGGGGCGCCACGGAAGAGGATTTCGCCTTCATCCGGGGTTTCGAGGCCCACCAGCATGCGCGCCAGCGTGGACTTGCCGCAACCGGACTCACCCACCACCGCCAGCGTTTCGCCCGGCATAACGGCCAGACTCACGTCTTTCACCGCCTGAAAAGGCTTACCGAACACGGCGCCACCGGCACGAAAAGTCTTGGAGAGGCCACGGGCTTCAAGGATCGGTTCAGCCGACATGGGCAGTCTCCACCAGCGGATAGTGACAGGCGCGGCTACGCCCCGGAAGATCGCCGATAAGTTCCGGGCGGACCTTGGTGCACAAATCGCCCAGATGCGTGCAGCGCGGATTGAAGGCGCAGCCCGGTGGCGGCGCAATCAGATTGGGCGGCGAACCCTTGATCGGCTCGAGTTTTTCCACGGTCTCGATGCGCGGTGCCGAGGCCATCAGCGCCGCCGTATAGGGGTGGGAAGGCGCCCGGAAAATATCGTCGACACTGCCGGTTTCGACGAGGCGCCCGGCATACATCACGGCCACCCGTTCAGCCATGCGCGCCACGACGCCGAGGTCATGGGTGATGAGCAGGATGGCCATGCCCAATTCGTCGCGCAGCTCGTCCAAAAGGTCCAGAATCTGGGCCTGAACAGTCACGTCGAGCGCCGTCGTCGGCTCGTCGGCAATCAGCACTTCGGGTTTCAGCGCGATGGCCGAAGCGATGAGAATGCGCTGCCGCATGCCGCCGGAAAACTGGTGCGGATAGTCGTCGATGCGCTTGTCGGCCGAGGCCAGATGCACCGAGCGCAACAGCTCGATCGAGCGCTCCCGCGCCTCCTTTTTGGAGACATTGAGGTGGGTGCGATAGAGCTCGCCAAGCTGGTCGCCGATGGAGAGAACCGGGTTGAGCGCCGAGAGCGCGTCCTGGAAAACCAGGCTGATCACACGCCCACGCAGCTTGCGTTTCTGCTCCTCGTCGGCGGTGAGCAGGTCATGCCCCGCCAGCTCCATGCGCCGCGCATTGATCGTCGCATTGCCGCGGACAATGCCCATCACCGCGCGCGTCGAAACCGATTTTCCTGAGCCGGATTCCCCCACCAGCGCCAGCACTTCGCCGCGCTTGAGGTCGAACGATACATCGCTGACCGCCTTCACCTCGCCGCGCATGGTGCGGAAGCTGACATCGAGGCCTGACACCGACAGCACTGGGCGCTCGTCTGCCTGTTTCGTCATCAGTGACAATACCTCGCTCAGAAATTGTACGACAATCCTTGACACGGCTTTGAGCGCATCGCAACACTTGGGTGCCAATTCAACAGCGAGACCATGATGATCCGCAATGTTAGGAATGCTTTGACCCGTCGTTCCGTCCTGATGGGCGGGGTCGTTATGGCCATGGGGATGGCCAGCCTGAGCCCTGCTTCAGCGCAGGACGCAGCCAGCCGCATCGTCATCGGCACCACCGCCGACGTCGTCAATTTCAACCCGCTCGTCGGCAATAGCCGTTCGGATACCTGGGTCACGAACCTGATGTATCCGCGCCTGATGCAGATGACGGACAAGGGCTCCAAGGATCCCTATGTTGCCACCGAATGGGGCTATTCCGAGGACGGCCTGACCGCCTGGATGGACATCCGCGGCGACATGACCTGGAATGACGGCACGCCCTTCACGGCCGATGACATCGTCTTCACCATCACCGCAGTCACCACCGAAAAGATTGGCGTGACGGCAGGTCTCATCCCGTCCTTCGTCAGCGCGACGGCCGTTTCGCCGACCCGCGTCGAATTCACGCTCAGCCGTCCGGACTCGACCTTCCTCACCAATATCGGCTTCTGGATGCCGATCGTTCCCAAGCACGCCTTCCCCGAAGTCGGCCAGGTCGCAGCCTTCGCGAATGACAAGGATTGGGTGAGCGCTGGTCCCTTCATCCTCACCGAAGTCAATGCCGGCCAGAACTACCTGCTGACCGCCGTCGACAATTATCCGCTCGTTGAAGCCGGCAAGGCGACCGTCGACGAAGTCGAATTCCGCGTCTTCCCCGATGTGAACGCCCAGGCCCTCGCCCTGCGCGCCGGTGACCTCGATCTCATCGCCAACTCGCTGCCGGCCCCGATCGCCCGCACGCTGCAGGGCCAGCCGGGCATCACCATCGCCCAGGCGCCGTCGCTCGGTTGGTCGCATGTTCTCTACAACATGACCGACGAAGTGCTCTCCAAGCTCGAAGTGCGTCAGGCTCTGGCTCATGCCGTGGACTACGAGGCCATCCGCACGATCGCCATGCAGGGCCTTGCAACCTCGACCAATTCTTCGGCCGTGTCGCCGGTCCTCAGCTATTGGGCCGATCCGGAAGCCAAGGAATATGCCTTCGATCCGGAGCTTTCCAAAAAGATCCTGACCGATGCCGGCTATACCGACGCCAATGGCGACGGCTTCTTCGACGGAATCGAATTCTCCCTGCTTTACGAACAGAGCGCCGCCGATATCGCCAACTGGGCCCAGATCATGAAGGACGGCGCTGCCAAGGCCGGCATCAAGATCAACCTGACCGGTCTCGAGCGCAACACGTACCTGGCCCGTGGCCGTGAGAAGGACTTTGACATTTACGCCGGCAACTGGGCGGTGATGGAAGAGCCGGCCGCCTATCTCGGCCTCGCCTATCGCACCGGCGGCTTCATCAACTATGCCTCGATCTCCGACCCCGACCTCGAAAAGCTGATCGACGAAGCCCAGGCCGCCACGACCCCCGAAGCTGTGAAGGTACCGGTTCAGGCAGCCGCGAAGCTGATCTCGGAAAAGGTCTACGACAACGTGCTCTACTACCAGACCTTCCAGTTCGCCTATAACAGCGACAAGTGGGAAGGTTTCGTGATCCAGCCTTCCGACCTGCTCTCGCTGGTCAATCCGCTGTCGCTGGCTTCGGTCAAGCCCAAGAACTGATCCAGTAGAGACCTGATAACGTGCATCTCACCGGCTACTTTCTGCAACGTTTGATACGTGGATTGGTGACCTTCTGGTTCGCCGTGACGGTTACCTTCTTCCTCGTCCGGCTTTTGCCGGGTGACCCGGTGCTGGCTGTCGCCGCACCGGGCATGACCGAGGAAATCCGCCAGACCCAGTTGCAGCAGTTCGGCCTCGATCGCCCTCTGCTCGTGCAGTACTTCGCGTATCTGCGCGAGCTCGTTCAAGGCAATTTGGGCGTCTCGTTCCTGCGCAGCCAGCCGGTGAGCCAAGTCTTGATGGAGCGTCTCCCGTGGACGCTCCTTCTGACCGGGTCGGCGCTCCTGCTCACGGTGATCCTTGGCGTGCCGCTTGGCGTCCTGGCGGCCACCCGTGCCCGCGGCTGGGTCGATCAGGTCGTCCAGATCACCGGCGTCGTCGGACAGTCGCTCTTTGTGCCTTCGCTCGGCATTCTGCTCCTCTACACCCTCGGCCTCATGCTCGGCTGGTTCCCCATAGGCGGGGCGGTCAAATCGGGCCTCACGGGTTTTTCCTACTATCTCTCCGTCCTCCACCACCTGATCCTGCCCAGCTTCACGCTCGTTCTCGCGCAGCTCGCCTCCTATGTGCTGACCCTGCGCGCCACGCTCATCGAAGCCCTCGGCGAAGAATATTGCGATCTCGCCCGCGCCAAGGGCACCCGCGAAAACAAGGTGATCTGGAAGCACGCGCTGCGCAACGCGCTCCTCCCCACCACGACCCTGATCGGCCTTCAGATCGGGTTCCTCGTTGGCGGCGCCGTGCTCACCGAGACCATCTATGCCTATCCCGGCGTCGGCCGCGCCATCTATGAGGCTGTCGGCCAGCTCGATTTCCCCGTGCTGCAGGGCGCTTTCGTGCTGCTGGCTGCCACTGTGGTGATCGCCAACCTTATCACAGACATTGCCTACGGGCTCTTGGACCCGCGGGTGCGCGCCTGATGACCACGACCAACACTTCCGCGACCGCGCCCACCCTGGCTCCCGCCGACCTGAAACCCGCCCAGCGCACTTGGCGCGCCTTCCGGCGCAACCCGCTCGGCATGGGCTCGGCCGCCGTCATTCTGCTCATGGTGGTCATTGCCATCATTGCCCCGCTCCTCGCCGAATTCCCCAGCGGCTATGGCATCGAAATCCTAATGCCGCCCTCCGCCGCCCATCCCTTCGGCACCGACGATCTCGGGCGTGACGTCTTGGCCCAGGTCATCTGGGGCACCCGCATCAGCATGATCATCGGCTTTGCCTCGTCCTTCCTCGCCATCCTCATCGGCGTGGCACTCGGCATTCTCGCCGCCTATGCCAAAAGGCTCGACGCACCGATCTCCATGCTGGTCGACGTGTCCCTGGCCCTGCCGGTATTGCCGCTGATGATCCTCGTGGCAGCCCTCGTCGGCCCCTCGGTGACCACGCTGGTCGTCGTCATTGCGCTCTTTTCCTGGCCCGAAGTGACCCGCATCGTCCGCTCGCAGGCGCTGTCGGTCACGCGTCTCCCCTATGTCGATGCCGCGCGCACGATTGGCGGCTCGCATTTCTGGATCATGACCCGCCACCTGCTGCCGGCCGTGGCCCCGATCATCGTGGTGTCGGTCGTGCTCACCGCTTCGCGCGCCGTAATGTCGGAAGCGGGCCTCTCCTTCCTCGGCCTCGGCGATCCGGAGAGCTGGTCCTGGGGCAAGATTCTCTTCAATGCCCAGCGTTCCGGCGCGCTCACCGTTGCCTGGTGGTGCACGCTCTTCCCCTCGCTGGCCATCCTGCTTCTGGTCGTCTCTTCGACCCTGATGTCGATTGCCTATAACGACGCCCGCAATCCAAAAACCCGGGAGAATTGAGCCGTGAAGCAACGTCTTTCGCGCGATACCTATGCGCGCATCCAGGATGGGCTGCGCGCCCGCATGGCGGCGCAGGGGTTCGATGGTCTCCTCGTCGACGACCATCACCACGTCGCCTATCTCAGCGGCTTCTTTCATTTTCCCAATGAACGCCCGGCCGCGATCTGGCTGACGGCCAGGGACTGCATCCTGCTCGTGCCGGCGCTCGAAGCCGACCACGCCGAAAAGCAGAACACCGCCGCCGAGTTCGTCGTCTATCCCGAATATCCCGGCATCGAGGACGCCTTCTCGGTCCTGCTATCAAAACTGAACCCGACCGGCCGCATCGCCTATTCGCCGACGACGCCCGTCGGCCGGGTCAGAAAGTTCGAGCAGTTTGCACCCAATGCCACCTGGGTCATGTCTGAAATCGTCGAGGACGCGCGGCTCATCAAATTCCCGGAAGAGATCGCCCTTCACCGCGAAGCGGCCCGCATTTCCGATGCCATGGTGGATGCCGGCCTTCGCCTGATTTGCGATGCCCTGGCGGAAGGCGCGCCACTTCCCTCGGAGGCCGAACTTGCACGCCATGTCACCAGTTTCGGCACCAAGACCATGTATGCCGAGCACGAAGATGTCGTTGTCGGCCAGATGCTGGCCGGCGGTCTCGTCTATACCGGCAAGAACGCCGCCCTGCCCCATGGCCTGCCCTCGGCCGAACGCGTCAAGCCCGGCGAAACCTTCATTCTCTCGCTCGGCTGCGCCGTCGGCGGTCGCTTTGCGGAGAGCGAGCGCACTTTCGTCATGGGCGAACCCACAGCCGAACAGCGCCGCTATTTCGAAGTCGCCACCCGTGCCCAGGCCATCGGCACCGATGCGCTGATCGCCGGCCGCCCCTGCTCGGAAGCCAATCGCATCTGCCTCGATGTCATCCGCGAGGCCGGCATGGCGCAATATCTGCGCCACCGCCAGGGCCATGGCATCGGCATTTGGCTGCACGAGCCGCCGTGGATCGCCGATGGCGATGACAGCCCGCTACAGCCGGGCATGATCGTCTCGTCGGAACCGGGCCTCTATATCCCCGGCCACGGCGGCTATCGCATTTCCGACACGGTGCTGATCGCCGAGACTGGCCCGGAGCGGCTGACCAGCCATCCGCGCACCATCGACGAATGCATCATCGGCTGATCGCTGGATTTTACGACTAAGAGGAGACTGGAATGGACGTCACCATCAATGGCGCACGCCTGAACATCGAAGTGCTGGGCGGCGACGACAAGAACAAGCCGGTGATGATCGTTCACCACGGCGCCCCCGGCCTTGGCAGCCATGCCGAGCCCAAGGGCTCCTTCGGTCCGTTCTCCGACGAGTATCGCGTCGTGGTCTTCGACGCCCGTGGCAGCGGCGCTTCGGAAGACAAGGCGCCCTTCACCCACGAGCAATGGGCCGCCGACGTCGATGCCATTCGCGAATGGATCGGGGCCGAAAAGATCATCATGGCCGGCGGGTCCTATGGCGGTTTCATCTCGATGGAATATGCCATCCGCTATCCCGACCGCGTCCTCGCCATGGTGCTGCGCGACACTTCCGCCGACAATGCACACCGCGAACTCTCGCGCGCCAACGCCCTTGCCTCGCCACGCATCGAAGTCGATCTTGACCTCTTCAACCGCATCATGGCCGGCACGACCCGCGACAACGAGGACCTCAAGGCTGCCTGGGCGCATATCCTGCCGCTCTACGACCATGACCTCGACATGGACAAGGTGCATGCGCGCGTCGCCAACACGCCCTATCACTATGCGACGCACAATTTTGCCTTCGCCGTGAACCAGGAAAACTACGACCTCAAGCCGCATCTGCCCGGGATCAAGGTCCCGACCCTGATCACCGTCGGCCGCCACGACTGGATCACCCCCGTCGCCGCTTCCGAAACCATCCACCGCCTGATCCCGGGTTCGGAACTGGTCATCTTCGAAAACTCGGGCCACGCCCCGCAGGTCGAGGAAGCCCCGAAATTCCAGCAGACGGTCCGCGACTTCCTTCGCCGCGCCCTCGGCAAGGCCTGACAGGCCAAACGCAAGACCGGCGCAAACATGCGCCGGTCTCGGAGAAAGAATGACGGCCCAGCCTAGATCGGGTCGAACTTGCGCACGAAATGGCCCGGCTGCACTTCCATGACTTCCGGCGAAGCCTTTCGCGCCAGCGCCCGCACCGCCTGAGCTTCGCTCGCGAACGATTTTGCACCCGTGCCATCGAGCTTAATTGCTGGGTCCGGCACGGCCGAGAGCAGCAGCTTGGTATAGGGGTGCTGCGGATTGGAAATCACCAGGTTCGGCGTCCCCCATTCCACCACCTGCCCCGCATACATGATGGCGATGTCATCGGCGATGAACTGCGCCGTCGCAATGTCATGGGTGATGTAGAGGAAGGTGATCGAGCGCGTCTCCTTCATCCGCCGCATCAGGTCGAGCACGGAACGGCGGATCGACACGTCGAGCATCGAAGTCGGCTCGTCGGCAATGATCAGCTCGGCGCCAACAGCCAAGGCCCGTGCGAGATTGACGCGCTGGCGCTGGCCGCCCGAAAGCTCGTGCGGATATTTTTCCAGCGTCACCGCGGGGTCCAGTTCCACATCGGAGCACACCTCTTGCACGGCACTATCGAGGGCCTCGCCCCGCAGCTTCCTGTGCAACATCAGCGGCCGTTCGAGATGGTGCCGGATCGTGTGCGCTGGATTGAGCGCCGAGAACGGGTCCTGAAACACCATCTGCACGCTGCGCAGATAATCGAGTTTTTCGGCGTGCGAGCGCATCCCGGCAATATCCCGCCCCTTGAAGGCAATCGTGCCCGAGGAGAGCTGGAAGAGCCGCGCCACCGCCCGACCGAGCGTCGACTTGCCCGAGCCGCTTTCCCCAACCACGGCCAGCGCCTTGCCCGGCCGGATCGAGAGCGAGATATTGTTGAGCGCCACCACTTCATGGGCCGCGCCCAGCATGGGCTTCATGTGGAAGATCTTGGTCGCGCCTTCGATCCGAAGCAGTTCTGAAACCTGCTGCATGGCCTCAACCCCTCGTCAGCAGCGGCATGGAGGACCAGAGCCGCCTGGTATAGTCATGTTGCGGATTGGCGATCAGTTCGGCCGAAGGCGCCACTTCCACCAGCTTTCCCTCAAGCATGATGGCGATGCGATCGGCGAACTGCCCCATCAGCGCCAGATCGTGGGTGATGAAAAGGATCGAGAACCCAAACTTGCGTTTCAGTTCGACGATTTCCTGCAGGATTTCGCGCTGCACCACCACGTCGAGCGCCGTCGTCGGCTCGTCCATGATGATCAGTTTCGGCTCCAGCGCCAATGCGATAGCCAGAACTACGCGCTGCCGCATGCCGCCCGAAAGCTGGTGCGGATAATCGTCGAGCCGACTCTGCGGAATGCCGATCAGCGCCAGCAATTCGCTGGCTCGGGCCCGCGCCTCCGCGGTCGACACGCCGGTATGACGCACGATGACGTCGCGGAACTGTTCGAAGATCGTCAGCACCGGGTTGAGCGAATTCATGGCGCTCTGGAACACCATCGAAACGCTCGACCAGCGCCACTTTCTCAAGCGCTCCGGCGTCATGGCCAACACATCCTCGCCATCGAGTGTGATGAAGCCTTCGGAGATGATGGCCGGCGGTCGGTGCAAGCGCATCAGCGCCAGAGCAATGGTGCTCTTGCCCGAACCTGACTCTCCCGCCAGCCCCAGCACTTCGCCGCGGCCGATGGAAAAGTCGACGCCTTTAACGGCAGTGAAGAGTCCCTTGGCGGTTAAGAAGTCGACCTTCAGCCCGCGTACATCAAGCAATGGTTTGTCGGTCATGGCTTGACCTCCGCGAGGCGCTGCTGGTCGATTTTCTTCTGTGCCTTGATGGCCGCGGCCACCGTGCCAAGGGTCCGCAATCGCGGATTGGATATCTCGTCGACACCGAAATTGAGCAGCGACAGCCCGACACCGATCCCCGCGACGGCCACAGCCGGCACCAGCACTTCCCACCAGGCCCCCACGCTGATCGCCGAGGCATTTTGCGCATGGTAGAGCATCGTGCCCCAGGAAACCGACATGGGATTGCCGAGGCCCAGGAATTCGAGCGTCGCTTGGGTGATGATCGTATAGGTCACCGAGCCGATGAAATTGAAGCCGATGATCGAGAGCAGGTTGGGCAGCAGCTCGACAAAGATCATCCGCGTCGGCCGCTCCCCAATGAGTTCAGAGGCAAGAATATATTCGCGATTGCGCAGGGTCAGAGTTTGCGAGCGCGTAACGCGCGCGCCCCAGGCCCAGGAGGTCATGCCGATGATGATGGCGATGACAGCCGGATTGGTCTGCCCCATGAAGGCGGCAATAACCAGCAGCAACGGCAATTGCGGAATGACCAGCACCACATTGGTGAAGAACGAGATGATCTCGTCGATCCAGCCACCGAAATAGCCGGCAGCAATGCCGAGCACTGTGCCTATCAAGACGATGATGATCCCAGCGAAAAAGCCCACGGCGAGCGAAGTCCGCGTGCCATAGATCAACTGCGCAAAAACATCGCGCCCCATGCGTGTGGTACCGAGCAATTCATCCGGATTGGGCGGCTGATGCGGCCGACCAACGCGCTGCATCGGATCGAGATTGAGCAGCATGGGCCCGAAGACGGCCACGGCGACATAGAGCAGCACAATGATGAGGCCGATCAGGGCCTTCTTGTTGCGCAGGAAAACTTTGAGTGTCTCGAACATGGGTCTCAGGCCTTCCGCAGGCGTGGATCGAGGAAGACGTAGAGAAGATCGACCGCCAGGTTTGCGAGCAGGGTCGCAAAGGTCATGATCAGCAACTGCCCCTGGATCAGGGGATAATCGCGCGTGACGATGCCGATATAGAGCGTCTGGCCGAGGCCGGGATAATTGAACACCACCTCCGTCACCAGCGAGCCGCCGAGAATGGCGCCCAGCGTCAGGCCGAGCGAGGTCACCGAAGGCAGCAGCGCATTGCGAGCCGCATAGTTGAGCTGCACGCGCCGATCCGACAGACCCTTGGCGAGCCCCATGGTCACGTGGTCCTCGCCCAATTGGCCGATCATGTTGTTGCGCATGGTGACGAGATAGCCGCCGACGAAGACCACCATCAGCGAGCAGATGGGCATCAGCCCATGCAGCGCCACGCTGCCGAAAAACTCCCAGCTCCAGGCGGGGTCAAGCGCAGGCGCAAAGGCATAACCGGTAGGCAGCCATTTCAGCGCCACGCCGAAAATGAAGAGTGCGGTCAGGGCAATCACCACGGCCGGGGTCGCCTGCAGGGCCAGCGAGACCGGCGTCACCACCGCATCGAGCATGCCCCCGCGGCGCCAGGCGGCAAAGGTGCCGATGACCGAGCCGACACAGAAAGCCAGCAGCGTCGCCGTCCCCGCCAGCAGCAGCGTCCAGGGCAGCGCATAGGCCAGGACCTGGTTCACCTTCTGCGGATAGAAGCGAATGGAATAGCCGAGATCACCAGTAAAGACCGACTTCATATAGTCGAGAAACTGCAGGTGCAGCGGCCCCGAGGCAAAGCCAAATGTCGCGACCAGCGCGTCGCGCGCTTCCGGCGTCAGAGTGCTGTTCTGCTGGGCGAACATGACGTCGATGGGATTGCCGGGCATCAGCCGCGGCAGGGCGAAATTGATCGTGGCGGCCACGAGGAAGGCCACAAGATAGAAGGCTATCCGGCGGATAACGAAATTCATCGCACTCTCCAAAAGAGCAAGACGGCGCAGCCGAAGCCGCGCCGCCTTTCTTCAAGGGATTACTTGACTGGGGAGAGTGCCAGCAGATGCAGCAGGCGTTCCGGCACGCCGGCATAGACCACCGGACGAGCGACCGGATTGTCGGCATTGAAGAAGCCGGTGAAGCGGGTCGTGTTGTATTCGTACCAGAGCGGGTTGTTGAAGACGTTGATCAGCGGCATGTCGGCTGCGATCAGGGCCAGAACCTTCTTCATGGCTTCGCTCTGCTCGGCCGCATCGGTTGTGGCGTTGAAGGCATCGAGCGCCGCGTCGAGTTCGGGATTGGCATAGCGCGAAGACGCGAAGCGGTTCTGCCCGACATTGCGCGAATGCAGCGAAGAGTCGAGGAAGAAGTGCGGGCTGACGCCGGTGGCAACGGCGTTGAGCGCGGCTTCGTACTTGCCCGAGATCAGCGCATCGGTCCAGGCCGGACTTTCCGGCGTTGCCATCGAGGCATTGATGCCCACTTCGGCAAGGCCTTCGATGGCGAGCTGCACCGTGTTCACCCAGTCAGTCCAGCCATTGGGCACGATGATTTCAAAGGCAATCGGCAGGCCGCTAGGGGTTTCCAGGAAGCCATCGCCATCCTTGTCGGCATAGCCGGCATCGGCCAGCAGCGTCTTGGCAGCTTCGATATCGAAGCGGGCGAAGTGCCCGAATTCGGCTTCCGCCTCGACATTGTTCCACACGTCATAAGCCTGGCCGAGGCCCGAGGCATATTCGTTGGCAGTCGGATAGCCATAGCCGGCAATATCAACCATGGCCTGGCGGTCCATGGCCATCGAGAAGGCGCGGCGGAAGTCGACATCGCTGAAGGCTTCCTTGAGGCCCGCGTCTTCGCTTTCCATGTTGAGCGAGAAATAGACCGGCGAGCCGGCCGGGAACCAGTAGCCGCGGTGATCCGGATCGCCGGCGAGATAGGTGCGTTCGATATCGGGCAGGAAGGAGCCGAACCAGTCGAGCTCGCCATTGGCGGCCATGGTCAGCACCTGGTCATTGTTCGATACCTGCGGCATGCGCATGCAGTCGACTTCCAGTTCTGCATTGTCCCAATAATTGGGGTTGCGGCACTGGATATATTCCTGCGGCGTGAAGCGGCGGATTTCCGTCAGCGGACCCGAACCGACCGGAGCGGGATTGGTGAAGGTGACAGGGTCGGCCACGTCGGCCCAGACATGCTCGGGCACCACATAGGTCTGCACGATCTGGTAGATGAGGCCCGCATCTACCTGCTTGAACTTGAAGGTGACGGTCTTGTCGTCACTGGCTTCGACGCTTTCGAGCTTGGGCCAGACGGCGCGCAGGTCGAGAGCGGGGAATTCCTTGATCATGTTGAAGGTGAAGGCGACATCCTTGGCCGTCAGCGGCTCGCCGTCCGACCACTTTGCGCCATCGCGCATGGTGAAGGTCAGCGAGAGCTGATCTTCGGAATAGGCATAGTCCGTCGCAAGGCGATAGTTCGCTTCGCCGCCCTTGATGGCGTTGAACACGACCAGCGGCTCATACATGAAGTCCAGCACCGTCGGCAGAACCGTGGTGGCATTCATCGGGTTGTAGTTTTCAACCCAGGCGGTCAACTGCTGCGGCACTGCCGTCAGAATGGCTTCCTGCGCATGGGCGACAGGCAGGCCAACAGTGCCCGCCAATAGCACGAGCGTCGTCTTCTTCAGAGACATATGAACTCCTCCCAAAATGATCCTCCGCATCCAGCGTCGAGGCCGGATCCATCGCATGAGTTGCGATTGGTATCTAATTGGCACTAGAGTGGTGATGGAGTCACCGCGTCAAAATCGTCAAATTCGCCGGAAAAATCGGCAAAACACCCAGCGCGGCGGCGGGAGTCTGGTTTGAAGTGGTCTCATCGGGGAGGTGAGGCCGCGGAGCCGGGAGGAGAAGACATGAAGCTGCCGGCGCTCTGGCCGTCCAACTTTCGGGGACGGTTGTTCCTGATCTTTCTCGGCGTCATGGCTGTACCGCTGTCCCTGACCTTCTGGGCGCTGATCACCACCCTGACCTCGAGCCTTCGAGACGAGACCTTTGCGCAGCTCCAGTTCGTGCGCGACGCCAAGCATGCCGAAATCGAGCAATATCTGGCCTTCTCCCTGCGCCAGGCAGAAACGCTCACCAAGTCCAATACGGTGCGCTATTCGGTCGGGGAGTTTTACGGCTTTTCCTACGCCTTCCGCATGATCGACGCCTCGCCCGACAAGGCGCAGCGCGTCTTGCAGGAGGTGTTTGCGCTCAACGGAGGCGGCGTCGGCCAGCCCGCCGAAATGGGTGGCCCCCTCCTCCGTACCGCGCTCGAATATGCCAATGCGCATAACCGTTTCCACGAAGATTTCGCCAGCTTCGTGCGCACCTCCGAATTCGACAACCTCTACCTGATCAATAGCGCCGCCCGCGTCATCTATTCGGTCGAAAAGGACGGCTATCTCGGCGCCGATCTCGACATGACGCTGAGGAACACGCCGCTCGGGCAATTGACGGAAACGCTACTCGAAGGCGATGGCGAAGACCGCCTCGCCCTCCTCGATTTTCGCCGCGACCCCGTCACCAATGCCTTTTCCGCCTATGTCGCGGTGCGTATCGACTTCCACAGCCGCACCCGCGGCCTCGCCGTCTTCCGCCTACCCGCCGAGGCCGTCGATGCGGTCGTGCAGGGCCAGTTCGGCAATCAGGCGACAGGCCAGTTGTTCCTCACCAGCAGCAGCGGCGCGCTGATTTCCGGCCCGCCCGACGGCGCCCTCCATCCCGGCGACAAGCGCCTTGCCAGCATTTCCCGCGGCTCGGAACGCGGTGCCGACATTCTCGATAGCGGTGCCGGTGGAGAGCCCGCCCTTGCCGCCTGGACCGTCCTGCCATTCGGCGCCACGCCCTGGCATCTTTCGGCTGAGACACCCACCCGTCTCGCCTTCGCCAAGACGGAATCCCTCACCCAGTTCGTGGCCCTAATCGCCGCCATCAGCCTACCGCTGATCTTCCTCATCGCCCTCATGCTCTCGCGCACCATCTCGGCCTCGCTCGGCAAATTGGCCGATGCGGCCGAAGCCATCGCCGCAGGGCAACTCGATCTCGACGTGCCGAAAATCTCCGGCCCCGATGAGCTGGCGCGCCTCACCACCAGTTTCAGCCGCATGCGCATGGCGGTGCGCGATCAGCTCACCCTGATCGGCCAGAAAAATCAGGAACTCGAACAGCAGGTTCGCGTCATCGCCGAAAAGAACGCGGAACTGGAAGAAGCCGACCGCCAGAAGGATGCCTTCGTCGCCAATACCAGCCACGAATTGCGCACCCCACTCAATGGCATCATCGGCATATCAGGCACGCTGGCGACCGGTGCTGCCGGCGACCTCACCGCCCTGCAGCGCAGCCAGCTCGAACTCATCACCTTCTCGGCGCGGCGCCTCTCTCGCCTCGTCGATGACCTCCTCGACCTCTACCGCATTCGCCAGGGCCGGATGAATCTCGACATCCACGCCGTGCACCTGCCCACCTCGATCCGCAATGTTCTCTCTGTGGCGCAAACCATGGTCTGGGGCGAGCCCGTCAGCATCAAGGTCGAGCTCGAAGACGACCTGCCCTATCTCGATGCCGACCCGGTGCGGCTCGAACAGATCCTTTACAATCTCGTCGGCAATGCCATCAAATATACCGGCAGCGGCACGGTCTCGGTCAGCGCCCGCCATGTCGGCAGCGAGATCGAAATATCGATCAGCGATACCGGCATCGGCATCGCCGCCGACAGTCTCGAACGCGTCTTCCAGCCGCTCGAACGCGCCAGCGGCAACGAGATCGAAGGCTCCGGCCTCGGCCTCACCATTGCCCGGCAACTCGCCCACGCCATGCATGGCAAGCTCTCTGCAACCAGCACGCTCGGCGAAGGCTCGATCTTCCGCCTCGCCCTCCCCGTCGCCCCTCCCGGCTCGGAGCTCAGCGCCATCGAACTCCTCGCCGAACCCGGCAGCGGCTATATCGACCTGCCCGTCATGCCCGACGCGCCTTTCGCCGCCAAGGATGGGCCGCATCTCCTCGTCGTCGATGACGAACCGGTCAATATCCAGGTGCTGCGCAACGTCCTGCAACCGCTCGGCTATCGCTTCGAAGCCGCCCGCAATGGCAGTGAAGCGCTCGACGCCGTCGCGCGGCAAAAGCCCGACCTCGTCATTCTCGACGTGATGATGCCCGGCCTCAGCGGCCTCGATGTCGCCCGAAAACTGCGCGAGCGTTTCTCGCTGCACGAATTGCCCATCATCATGCTCACCGCCCGCAGCCGTACCCGCGATCTCCTCGCCGGCTTCGAAAGCGGCGCCAACGACTATGTGTGCAAACCCTTCGTCAAGGACGAGCTTTTAGCGCGCATCGCCACCCTGCTCTCGGCCACCCACGCCCAGGTGCAGGCGCGCGAAAATGTCGAACTCAAGCAGGAAATCGACCGCCGCGTGCGCGTTGAAGACGCCCTCAGGCTCTCCCAGCAACGCATGTCACGCCTTCTCGATACAGTCTCTGTCGGCCTCGTCTGCGCCAACGAGGCTGGGCGCATCATCTATGCCAACCAGCAAGCCATGCAGCTTTCCGGCGGCCGCATCGAAACCGGCCAGACCCTCCTCGGCGACCTTCTCGCCCCCAACTTCCTCGACACCATGCGCACCGAGATCGGAACCGACGGCCAGGCCAGCCTCACCAGCACGACCTTCGGCGCCACGGACCAGAAGATGATCGTCCAAGGCTTTGAGATCGAGCCTCAGCAAGGCGGCGGGCTCGCCCTCATCATCGACCACGACACCGCCCCGCTCCGCCACCGCGCGGAACTCGTCAACCGCTCCATTCGCGATGTCCTCGATACTGTCGGCCCCGACCTTGCGGCTATCGAAGAGACCTCGTCGGACCGGGAACTTTACCGAGAAATGATCGTGGCGGTGATGACCGAGAGCCTCAACCTCTGGCGCAAGGCCACCGGCAAATCGAAATTCGACCTCGCCGAGGAAAGCGGCATCTGGCGCGTCAGCCTCGACCGCTCCTCGCTGCAATCGCGCACGCTCGACAAATATCTGCTCGTCGAAACCCTGCCCGACCGCCCCCGCTGGCGCGACGTCATCGGCACCGGCGAATATGTCCTCGCGCAGGTAGCGTCGTTCCATCCGGAAACCACCGAGCCGCTCTCCGGACACGTCTCCAGCCTCAAGCGCATGGTGAAAGCCTCACTCGAAGCCGAGCGGACCTAGCCCTCGCGCTTCAGCCGATAGCCGATACCCGGCTCGGTGACGATATGGCTCGGCGAGGCCGGGTCCATCTCCAGCTTCTGACGCAATTGGCCGATGGCGACGCGCAGATATTGCGTGTCCTCGGTATGCGCCACGCCCCAAACGGCCACCAGCAGCTCCTTATGCGTCAGCACCTTGCCATGGCCCGAAATCAGCCGCGTCAGCAGCGCATATTCCTTGGGCGGCAGATGCACCGGCTCGCCGTTGCGGCTGACATAGCGCATGTCGAGATCAACCTCGACATCGCCAAACCGCACTTTTGTCACGGCCGGCTGCGCCACTGTCCGCGGGCGCAACGCCACCTTGATACGCGCTAACAGCTCGCCGATGCCAAAGGGCTTTTCGACATAGTCGTTGGCGCCGCTTTCAAAAGCCTCGATCTTCTCGCCTTCCTTGTCGCGCGCCGAAAGGATCAGGATCGGCCCCTCGTAGAAAGCCCGCGCCCGCGCCAGCACATCCTTGCCGTCCATGTCAGGCAGGCCAAGGTCGAGGATCACCACATCGGGGCTCCACTGCGCGATCTCGCGCAGCCCCTGTGTGCCATTGTCGGCACGCCGATGGTGGTAGCCCGCCGCTTCCAGCGCCGGCCCGAGGAAGCGATGGATCTGCGGCTCATCGTCGATAACCAGAATACGTGCGAGCGGTTGGTTCACTTGTCTTTCCAGACGTCGGCGTCCGATTTGTTGAGGGCAATTAGCATGCGCGTGCCCTTGTCGCCATGAATGGGGCTGGCGGCAACGATAGTGCCCCCCATGGCTTCGATGAATCCCTTGGTGATGGAAAGCCCCAGCCCCACGCCCTTGCTGCGATCGGTCGGTTCTTCGAGCCGCCGGAACTTGTCGAACACCCGCTCCAGCTCGTCGGTGGGAATGCCCTTGCCCTCATCCTCGATGCTGATGATGACCTTCCTGCGGTCCTCATAGGCCGCAATGCTGATTTCGGTATTGTCCGGCGAATAGGCAATCGCGTTTTCGAGGATATTGACGACCGCCTGCTCCAGGAGGCCGGGATCAATCGTCACCCTGGGCAGTTCCGCCGGGAAATCATAGGTGATCGAATGCTCGCCCAGCCGCCGGCTCAACCGCGCCGTTGCCGTGCGCAGCACGGCCTCGATATCGCTATCCTCGAGCCGCAGCGTCACCCCGCCGCCCTCAAGCCGGGTCATATCCAGGAGGTTACGGATATAGTGATTGAGCCGCTCGCCCTCTTCGCGGATGGATTCAAGCAGGTCCTGCTTCACCTCTGGCGCCAGTTTGTCGCCCAGTTCCAACAGCGTCGACGACGACCCCAGCACCGTCGACAGCGGCGTCCGCAGATCATGGCTCACCGAATTGAGCAACGCCGTACGGAACCGGTCCGAGCGCCGCAAGGTCTCGGCCTCCACCGCATGCAGCGCAAATTCGGCGCGCTCGATGGCAATGCCACCGCCATCCGCCAGCGCCGTAAGCAATTTTTCCTGATCCGACCCCGGCACCGTCGCCACCCGCTCGATGCCGACCACGCCGGCCCGGTTCTGCACCCCGCGCAGCGGTCGGAACGACCAATTGCTCTGCGGCAGCGTGCCCGTATTGTGCCCCGCCGGTTCGCCCCGCTCCCAGGTCCACCGCGCCGCCGCCATCGCCCCCGGCCCCAGCTCCTGCGCCTCCGGCGCCCCGGCCACCGTCACCAGTTCCCCATTCTCGGGCAGCAGCACGATCGACTTCGCCCCCGTCGCCGCTGTCGTCTGCTCGGCCAGTGCGCGGGCAGCGTCGGCCTTGGTCGGTGCCCGCGAAAAAGCCCGCGTCGCCACCAGCAGCGAGGTCACATCACTCGCCCGCCGCTGTGCCTCTCGCGCCCGGTCGCGTGAACGCCCCGCCAAAATGCCCGTCGCCAGCGCCACCGCTAGAAAGACCATCAGCGTCAGCAGATCAGTCGGCGAGCCGATGGAAAAACTGTAGCGCGGGTTGAGGAAGAGAAAATTGTAGATGGCAAAGGCGCACACGGCCGCCACCATGCCCGGCGCCAGCCCATGCACCACAGCCGCCGCCAGAATGGCCGCGAGAAAAATCATGCCCAGATCGGCCCGCTCGAACTGCAGGTCGAGCGCATAGGCCAGCGCCGTCGCCACCGCGACATAACCCAGCCCAATGGCATAAGGCGCCCAGCCGCGCCGCAGGATTTGCAGCCAGGGCCGCCGCATCCGCACCTGGTTCTCGCCCGGCTCGGTCACGACGTGAATGGACACCCCCCGTGCCGCGCGCAGCAGTTCAGCCGCCAGCGACAGGCCGAACATTTCCCGCAACCGATTGTCCGGCCCCTTGCCGATGACGATCTGCGTCACATTGTTCTGACCTGCATAGGCGAGCGCGGTCGCCACCAGATCCTCGCCATTGAGCACAACCGTCGTCGCCCCCAATTGCTCGGCCAGTTTCAGCGCATCTGCCAGTTTGGACGTCGTGCCGGCTTCTCCGTCTTCAGAGCGCCCACGCGTAATATGCGCCACGATCCAGGGCGCATCCTTCATCGTGTCCGACAGCCGCCTGCCCTGCCGGACTAACGCACTCGACATCCCGTCATCGGCCACGAGAACCAGTATGCGGTCCCCCGCCGCCCATGGCCCCTCAAGCCCCTTCACGCGCATCGCTGCGTTAAGCTGGTCGTCAACCGTCTGCGCCGCGCGCCGCAGCGCCAGCTCGCGCAACGCCGTCAGGTTTTCGGGCTTGAAGAAATTGTCGGCCGCCAGCCGCGCCGTCTCCGGCACATAGACCTTTCCCGCCGCCATGCGCTCGCGCAATTCGGCAGGGGTAATATCGATGACTTCAATATCATCCGCCCGCGACAGCGCCCCGTCCGGCACCGTTTCGCGCTGCCGCACGCCCGTGATCTTCAGCACGACATCGACGAGGCTTTCGAGATGCTGGACGTTCAGCGTCGTCCAGACATCAATCCCCGCCGCCAGCAATTCTTCCACGTCCTGCCAGCGTTTCGGATGCCGCGAGCCCGAAGCATTGGTGTGGGCATATTCATCGACGATCAGTAGTTCCGGCTTCCGCGCCAGTGCCGCGTCGATGTCGAACTCCAGCAGCGTCCGACCCCGATGCTCAATCGGCCGCCGCGGCAGCACGTCCATGCCCCTCAGCAGGCTCTCGGTCTCCTTGCGCCCATGCGTCTCGACGAGCCCGATAACCACATCGAGCCCGTCCATCTTGCGCCGCCTTGCCTGACGCAGCATTTCGTAGGTCTTGCCGACACCCGGCGCCATGCCCAGAAAAACCTTGAGCTTGCCCCGATGCGCCTTCTGCGTTTCGGCGAGGAGTGCTTCGGGATCTGGACGCCGGATGTCTTGCACGTCGGGCTACTCGGTTTTGATCGGATAGGCGCTGTCGAGCGCCAGATTGGTCATCAGCACATTGACGCGCTCCTGGCCGATAAAACCCAGCAGCGGCGCCTCGGTATTGGCGGCAACAACAGCCCCTACCAGGGAGGGTTCTATACCCCGCGCCGCAGCAATGCGATCCACCTGCAGCGCCGCGAACTCCGGCGATATCTCGGGATCTAGCCCCGAGCCGGAAGTGGTGACGGCATCGGGCGGAATTGCCCCCTCCGGTGCATAGGTCCGAACGGCCGCGGCATCCGCCGCCACGCGCTCGAACAGCACCGGATTGAGCGGTCCGAGATTTGAGCCCGACGAACCGGCCGCATTGTAGCCATCGCCCGCAGCGGAGGGGCGCGGCCAGAGATAGCCGGGCCCAGTCGTCACCTGGCCGATAAGCCGGGAGCCCACAACCTCGCCCGCCGCATCCTTCACGAACGAACCCTCGGCCTGCGCCGGGAACAGCACCCCGCCGGCCGCTGTCACCACGGCCGGATAGGCACCGCCGAGAAGGACGGAGAACAACAGCATGGAAACAATGGCTGGTCTTGCCTGGTTCAGCATTTTCTTTGCTCCTTATGCGAGACCGAGTGCGGTGATGGCAACGTCGATGATCTTGATGCCGATAAAGGGGGCGATGAGGCCACCAAGACCGTAGATCAGGAGGTTGCGCGACAGCAGCGCACCGGCTCCAACTGCGCGATATTTAACGCCGCGCAGAGCGAGGGGAATGAGCGCGACAATGATCAGGGCGTTGAAGATCACCGCCGAGAGAATTGCGCTTTCGGGACTCGTCAGCCCCATGACGTTGAGCGCCTGCAACTGCGGCAGCACGACCACGAACAAGGCCGGGATGATCGCGAAATACTTTGCGACGTCGTTGGCAATGGAGAAGGTTGTCAGCGCACCGCGGGTGATGAGCATCTGCTTGCCCACTTCGACGATCTCGATGACCTTGGTCGGGTCACTGTCGAGATCGACCATATTGCCCGCTTCGCGTGCCGCCTGGGCGCCCGTCTGCATGGCCACGCCAACATCGGCCTGAGCCAGAGCCGGCGCGTCATTGGCGCCGTCGCCACACATGGCGACCAGACGCCCCTTGCCCTGCTCCTCGCGGATCAGGCGCAGCTTGTCCTCGGGCGTCGCTTCGGCGAGGAAGTCATCGACGCCCGCCTCGGCAGCGATTGCCGCCGCCGTCACCGGATTATCGCCCGTGATCATCACGGTGCGGAGACCCATCTTCCGAAGGTCGGCAAAACGCGGGGCAACGCCGGGTTTCACCACGTCCTTGAGATGGATGACGCCGATCAGCGTCTTCCCCTCGGCAATGGCCAGGGGCGTGCCACCGCTGCGGGCAATGCGATCCACTGCTTGGCGGAACTGTGCCGGCGCATCGGCATCCGTCTTGCCAGTCAGCTTCAGGATCGCGTCGACCGCACCCTTGCGCCACGCTTTTCCCTCCGTATCGATGCCGGAAAGCCGGGTCGATGCCGTGAAGGGAATGATCGTGCTGTCGGCTGGAACCTCAAGGCTGATGCCCTTGTTGCGCGCCAGTTCGATGATCGAACGGCCCTCTGGCGTTTCGTCGCCGAGCGAGGTCATGACCGCCGCGCGGAAAGCCAGGTCTTCCCTGATCCCCGGAGCCGGAATGACTTCGGTCGCCATGCGATTGCCGAAAGTGATGGTGCCGGTCTTGTCGAGCAGCAGCGTATCGACGTCGCCCGCCGCTTCCACGGCACGACCCGAGGTTGCCAGCACATTCACCTTGAGCAGACGATCCATGCCGGCAATGCCAACAGCCGAGAGCAGGCCGCCAATGGTGGTCGGGATCAGACAAACGAACAGTGCACCAAGCACAACCGGATCGAGCGCAATACCCGAATAGGCGGCAAAGGCCAGCAGCGTGACGACGGCGATCAGAAAGATCAGCGTCAGGCCCGCCAGCAGCACAGCCAGCGCAATCTCGTTGGGCGTCTTGCGCCGATCAGCGCCTTCCACCATGGCGATCATGCGATCAAGGAAGGTCGAGCCGGGGCGCGATGTGACGCGCACCTTGATCCAGTCCGACACCACGGTCGTGCCGCCGGTGACGGCCGAACGGTCGCCACCCGATTCACGAATGACCGGGGCGCTTTCACCCGTAATTGCCGCTTCGTTGACCGAAGCCACGCCCTCGATGATCTCGCCATCGACCGGAATGACATCGCCGGCCTCGACCAGAATGATCTGGCCAAGCCCAAGTTCATGGGCCGGCGTCGGCACGATCAGTTCCTGCTTTTCATCGACGATCAGCTTGGCCTTGGTCGTGGTGCGCGTTGCCCGGAGAGAGTCGGCGGCAGCCTTGCCGCGACCCTCTGCAATGCTTTCGGCAAAATTGGCAAAGAGCACGGTGGCCCAAAGCCAGAGGGCAATGGCGACGGCAAAGCCCCCATTGGTGCCGCTGCCGATGGCAATCGCAGCCGAGACCGTCGCGAGAACCGCGACGAGTTCTGTTGCGAGAATAACCGGATTGCCGAACAGCTTTCTCGGGTCGAGTTTTACGAATGCATCGGCCAGGGCGCGGGCCAGCGTTGCGGCATTGAGGCCACCGGCAAGCCGGGCTCCTCCCTTGCCTTCAGTATTGAATTCCATTGTAGACATGTGAGGAGACCTCAGTTTGCCGCGACCGCTTCGAGCACCTGGAAGTGCTCGACGATCGGGCCGAGGGCGAGCGCCGGGAAATATTGCAGCGCGCCCAGAATGATGATGACGCCGACAAGCAGGCCAATGAACAGCGCGCCCGTCGTCGGCAGGGTGCCAGTGCTCGGGGCCAGCTTGGGCTTGGCGACCATGCTGCCGGCGATGGCGAGCACAGCCACGATCGGAATGAAGCGACCGAGGAGCATGGCGAGGCCAAGCGTGGTGTTCCACCACGGCACATTGGCCGAGATGCCGCCAAAGGCCGAACCGTTATTGGCCGTGGCCGAAGTGAAGGCATAGAGCAGTTCACTGAGGCCATGCGCGCCCGGATTGAAGAGGCTTGCAAGCCCATCCGGCCAGACCACGGTCAGCGCCGAAAAGCCCAGCGTCGAGAGCGGCACGACCAACAATGCCACCATGGCAAACTGGATTTCCCGCGCTTCGATCTTCTTGCCAAGATATTCCGGCGTGCGCCCAACCATAAGGCCCGCCACGAAGACCGAGAGCACGGCCATAACCACCATGATGGCAATGCCCGAACCGATGCCGCCGGGCAGGATTTCACCCAGCATCATCAGCAGCATGGACATGCCACCGCCCAAGGGCATGAGGCTGTCGTGCATGCCATTGACCGAGCCATTAGACGCGCCCGTCGTCTGGGCAGCCCAGGCAGCCGTGCTGGCGAGACCAAACCGGGTCTCTTTGCCTTCCATGTTGATCGGGTTTTCGATCCCCGCGGCAACGAGAGCCGGAGCCGGTTGTGCTTCTGCGACATAGATCACCCCCGCGCCCGCGCCGAGGATCAGAATGCCGGCCGTGACGAGGGCGCGGATTTCCTTGCGCGCAAAGGCCGAGCGGCCAAAGGCGAAGAAAGCGGCCCAACCCAGCGTATTGATCGCGATAGCCGTGATCAGATTGGTCAGCGGGCTCGGATTTTCAAACGGATGCGCCGAGTTGACGTTGAAGATACCGCCGCCATTGATGCCGAGCTGCTTGATGGCAAGCTGACTCGCCGTCGGCGCCACCGAAATCGTCTGGCTCGCGCCATCGAGCGTCGTCACCGACACAGATGCCGCAAAGTTCTGCACCACGCCCATGCCGATCAGGGCTACGGCAAGCACAATCGAGAGCGGCAGCA
The DNA here is from genome assembly GCF_000743575.1 of Devosia riboflavina. Taxonomy (GTDB): domain Bacteria; phylum Pseudomonadota; class Alphaproteobacteria; order Rhizobiales; family Devosiaceae; genus Devosia; species Devosia riboflavina. The sequence goes on from NZ_JQGC01000022.1 coordinate 37,033, forward strand.
GCACATAGAGTGTCGTGCGCACGAGATCGGCCCAGAAGTTGCCAATCCCGCTTTCGCGATTGCCGGCAAAGGCCCGTGCCAGGGCAGCAGCAATCGCCGCGCCCGTTGCCGCCGACACAAAGTTCTGCGTCGTCAACCCAACCATCTGGGTAAAGTGGCTCATGGTGGTTTCGCCACCATAGCTTTGCCAATTGGTATTGGTGACGAAGCTGACCGCGGTATTGAACGCCAGGTCCGGCGAGACGCCGGCAAAACCCTGCGGATTGAAGGGCAGAATGCCCTGCAGGCGCAGCATGGCGTAAAGCAGCACAAAGCCAAAAAGGTTGAAGGCGATCAGCGAGGCGCCATAGCCCAGCCAGCCCTGCGACTTGTTGGGGTCGATGCCGGCGAGCGCATAGAAGCCGCGTTCAATGGGCTTCAGCACCGGGTCGAGCCAGGTGCTTTCCTTGTTCCAGACGCGCGACATGAAGATGCCCAAGGGCCAGCCCAAAGCGAGGGCGAGACCAAGGGTCAGGGCGATTTCCGCCCATCCTTGCCAGTTCATTTGAAAAGTTTCCGCTAGAGTTTGTCAGGCCGGAACAGGGCGATGACCATGTAGACGGCGATAGCGAGGGCGCCGAGCCCCCAGAGCCAGATCAGCATGGCGCTAGACCCGGGCCAGGAGTTTTGCGAGGGCGAAAGTGAGCACAAAGAAGCCCACGCCCAGCGCCAGAAAGAAGATATCGAACATGTCGAGCCTCCATGAGAGAGGCCCGCACATTCATACCTTCAGGCGTAAAGTTTCCATACGGAATGCATAAAGCCGCATAAAGCGGCCATAAAGAAAGGCGCCGCTGATCCCTCAGCGACGCCCCAAAACCTTGGTCTTTCAGACCGAACTAGCCGGCGAAGAACGGCTGCGTGCCGTGTGCCTCGATGGCATTGGCGAGACGGCCAAGTGCATGGATATAGGCCGCCGACCGCACCGAAACCTTGCGAGACTGCGCAATGTCCCAGATCGCCCGGCCTTCGCGCTCGACGATCTTGAGGAGCCGCGCGTGGATCTCTTCGAGGTCCCAATAATAGCCCTGACGGTTCTGCACCCACTCGAAATAGGACACCGTGACGCCGCCGGCATTGGCCAGAATATCGGGGAGGACGATCACGCCCTTGTCGTTGAGGATCTTGTCCGCATCCGGGGTCACCGGACCGTTGGCCAGCTCAAGCACAACCTTGGCCTTGATCGAACCGGCATTGTCCTTGGTGATCATATCTTCCAGCGCCGCCGGCACAAAGAGATCGGCCTCCACCGCCAGGAGATCATCGGGCGAAATCACATGCGCGCCGAGTTCGGCGGCCATGTCGGCCACGCGACGGCCGGCTTCCTTGCCCGCAATCAGCTTTTCAACGTCGAGCCCACCCGGACGATGGATCGCCCCGGTCGAGTCCGACACAGCGACGACCGAATTGCCATCGGCAGCCGTGAGACGCGCATAATACTGCCCGGCATTGCCAAAGCCCTGGATGGCCACCGTGTGGTCCTTGTCGAGGCCGAGTTCGGTCGCCAGATGCCGCACGAGATAGAAGCCACCGCGCGCCGTCGCGTCATTGCGGCCGAGTGAACCACCGAGCGCAATCGGCTTGCCGGTGATGACAGCCGGACGAACTTCGCCGGTGATCTGGTTATATTCGTCCGACATCCAGCCCATGATCATGGCATTGGTGTAGACGTCGGGCGCCGGGATATCGCGGTCGGGGCCGATGATATTGGCAAAGGCCTGCACATAGGCGCGCGACAGGCGTTCCAGTTCGGACTTGGAAAGCTGATGCGGGTCGACCCGCACCGCGCCCTTGCCGCCGCCATAGGGCAGGTTCATCACCGCGCACTTGAAGGTCATCCAGAACGCCAGCGTTTCGACTTCCTCGACGGTCGAGTCGGGGTGGAAGCGGATGCCGCCCTTGGTCGGGCCGCGCGTATCATCATAGCGGCAGCGCCAGGCGAGGAAGGATTTGCGCGAACCGTCGTCCATGCGGATCAGCAGCCGGGTTTTCGTCGTTTCGCGCGGATATTTGAGTTTCTCGATGACATCCTGGTCGATCTTGAGGTGGTTGGCGGCCTCTTCGAGACGGATAAGGGCGCGATCTAGCAGGGTGTCGTCGGACATCATGTCTCCTTGCGATCATGAAATGTGCACAGTGCATAAAAATGCGGCATACAACTTCCATATCAGAAGGCTTAGGTCAACAATCCTGACTCTTGTTGGCGAGAATATATTCGCTCCGCCTATTGACTGGGCAATTTGAGCGCCGGAATATCCTCAGACCTCGCTTTATCGGTTCAACCCGCCGTGTTCCCTTCGCTTCCCCTGCCCGAAATCCTCATCAATTCAGACGATTACAACCGCGTCATGGTGCTGGCCGAGCGTTCGTTCGAGTCGATGCCCTATGTCTCGGCCTATCTGGAGCGCGAATTGAAACGGGCAGAGGTGTGCGATCCCTGGGATCCTGCCGGCGTTTCCATGGGCCATCGCGTCATGTTCCGGCTCGATGATGAAGGCCAGGTCCGCCTCGGTCGCCTCACCTATCCCAACCGCGCGTTTGGCGAACGCGGCAATGTACCGATCCTCGGCCCGGTCGGCGCAGCGCTCATCGGCATGCGCAAGAACTCTTCCATCGAGTGGCTCGACGATGGCCGCATCCGCACACTCACAGTGCTCGATTACGGCTGGTAGGCATCTGGAATATTGCATTCCGATAATCATCGTCGACCGAATATAATATTACCAAATTGTCCGAGCGCTTTACTCTGGCCGTCCGATCACGTGCCACCCTCAGGGTTGCTCCGAAAAGCATGGCCGGCAGAATTTTGCCGCGCCAAAATGCCTAAATATGCGCCACAGCACGGCTAATTGGCCTCGGACACACTGCTCCATCCACAGCGTGAAAATTTGCGGAATAGAATATTCCTCATCTCGTTGACACTTGGAATATTCGCTCCTAGCATCCCCTCGCAACGATACGAAACGGTGTGTGGGGGCACTCCATCGCGGAGGGCCGGAGCCAATCGCTTTCCAGATCGTTCAATCTGCCGATAGGGAGCGGCACACAAGACATGGACCTGCTCGTCAATCTCTATAGCCGCAAGCTCGAAGAGCTCCGCGCCCGCGTCGAGGGCGTCGAGGCGACCATTCGCGTCGCCCTGCCGCCCGAGCAGCACATCATTAGGGATTGGGTCCGCACCCATTTTTCCGAGTATTGGGTCAGCGAAGTCAGCGCCGCCATGGCGCATCAACCGCCCGGCTGCCTCATCGCCACCATCGACGGCCAGCTTGTCGGCTTTGCCTGCTATGACGCGACGGCGCGCGGCTTTTTCGGCCCCACCGGCGTTTCCGAAGACCAGCGCGGCAAGAATATCGGCCTAGCGCTCTTCTATCACACCCTCGCCGCCATGAAGGCCCATGGCTATGCCTATGCCGTCATCGGCTCCGCCGGCCCCGTCGATTTCTACGTCAAGGCGGCCGGCGCCATGCCCATCCCGTCGGACAAGGAAGACATCTACCAGGGCCTTTTGCGCATCAAGAAGCCGGAAGCGAACTAGACATGACCACCACGCCTCTCGCCCTTTTCGTCGGCATGCCGGGATATGAGCTCTCGGCTGACGAGATCGCCTTCTTCCGCGAGACCAATCCCTTCGGCCTCTTCCTTTTCCGACGCAATCTCGACAATCCCGAGCAGATCAAGCGCCTCGTCCACCAGTTCAAGGAAGCGGTCGGCCGCGACGACGCCCCGGTCTATATCGACCAGGAAGGCGGCCGCGTGCAGCGCCTCGACAATGGCAATTGGCCGCTGTTCCGCAGCCTCGGCCAGTTCGGCGCCCTCGCCCGGAAAGATCTCGAAACCGGCAAACGCGCCATGCGCCTCTCGACCCTCGCCATGGGCTCGATGATGTCCGAACTCGGCCTCGGCAGCGGCACGACGCCCGTCGTCGATCTCGCCCGCAAAGGCACGCACGACGTCATCGGCCAGCGCGCCTTCGGCGATGATCCCGATCTCGTCATCGAAATGGGCCGCGTCGTCATCGATGCCATGCTCGAAGTCGGCTCCATGCCGATCATGAAGCACATTCCCGGCTATGGCCGCGTCACCGTCGATCCGCATTTCGATTGCCCGGTGGTCGATGCAGAGGTCGACGATCTCAGAGAGACCGATTTCCGCCCCTTCATCGCCCTCAAGGATTCACCCTGGGCCATGGTGGCACATCTGGTCTTTACCCAGATCGACAAGGATCACCCCGCCTCGGTCTCCGCCGCCGTCTGCGATCTCATCCGTCGCGACATCGGCTACGACGGCGTTCTTATAACCGATTGCCTCACCATGGAGGCACTCAAGGGAACCTGGCCGGAACGCGTGCGCGCTGCGCTCGATGCTGGCTATGACATTGCCCTCCACAGCCAGGGCGATCTTGCTGCCAGCGAAGCGGCAGCGAAGGCGGCGGGACCGCTCAGCGCCGGAAGCCTCGCGCGTATCGACCGGGCCCAGTCGCGGCTCGGCAAATCTCGTGTGGACGTGAGGGCGCTCCATGCCGAGGTGGAAGACATTTTCAGGGAAAACGGACTTGCCTGAGGCAGGGCCGTATTCAAAGGAGAGACGTATAATGCTGAAAACTACGCTGATCGCAGCCGTTTCGGTTGCGACCCTGGCCATGGCGGTGCCCGCCAGCGCCCAGAACGTGCTCACCTTGAGCTCGGAGCAGACCACGACCTTCGTGCGCAATTTCAACCCGTTCGGGCAGACCTCGGCGCGCTATACCACGCTCGATTTCATGTACGAGCCGCTGGTCGTCTTCAACCGTCTCAAGGGCAACGAACCCAATTTCCGCCTTGCCGAAAGCTATGAGCTGGCCGACGATCTCAAGTCGATCACCTTCGTGCTGCGCGATGGCCTGAAATGGTCCGATGGCGAAGCGCTCACGGCCGACGACGTGGTCTTCACCTATGACTACATCAAGAAATTCCCGGCGCTCGACTTCATCTCGGTTTCGGCCCAGCTCGCTTCGGTCGAAAAGGTCGATGACCGCACGGTCAAGTTTACCCTCAACGAGCCCAATTCGCTGATCGCCAATACCATTGTCGGCATGCCGATCGTGCCCGAGCACATCTGGGCCGACATCGCCGACCCGGTGACCTTCGCCAACGAAAACCCGGTCGGCTCCGGCCCGATGACCGAGATCACGCGCTTCACTCCGCAGGTCTACGAACAGTGCCGCAACCCGAACTATTGGGATGCTGAAAACCTCAAGGTCGATTGCCTGCGCATGCCGCAGCTCGCCGACAATCCGCAGGTTCTCGCCGCCCTCGCCGATGGCACGCTCGATTGGGCCACGAGCTTCATTCCGGACATCGACAACACCTTCGTCGCCAAGGACCCCGAGCACCACAAGTACTGGTTCACCCCATCGAGCTTGGTCTCGTTCCAGGTCAGCCAGATCACGCCCGACGAGAATAATCGCAAGGCGTTCACCGATGTGAACTTCCGCCGCGCGCTCTCCATGCTCATTGACCGCCAGACCATTGTCGACATCGCCGGCTATGGCTATCCGCTGGTCAATGAAGACCCGGCAAGCCTTGGCGAACTCTACAAGGCCTTCGCCAATCCCGAAGTGGAAACCCAGTTCGGCCGATACGGCAAGTTCGACCTCGATGCGGCTGTGGCCCTGCTCGACGAGAATGGCTATGTCGATGCCGATGGCGATGGTTTCCGTGACAATCCCGATGGCACCCCGATCGCCATCGACATCATGGTTCCCAATGGCTGGACCGACTGGATCGATGCCGTCCAGATTTCCATCGAAAGCCTGACCGAAGCCGGCCTCAACGTAAAAATGTCGACCCCGGAAGCTGCGGTCTGGACCCAGAACCTGATCGACGGCACCTATTCCATGACGCTCAACGCGCTGGCATCGGCGGCTAACCCCTACTTCCCGTATATCCGCTCGTTCAACCCGGGCGATTTCGGCAAGAGCCGCTTCACCGCGCCGCATTGGGAAAATGCCGAGGTGATGACTCTCCTTGACCAGTACACCCAGTCCAAGGACCCGGCAGAGCAGAAGTCGCTCATGGACCAGGTCCAACTGATCGTGGCCGAAGCCATGCCGATCATCCCGGTCTACAACAGCCCGTCCTTCTACGAATACAATACCAGCCGCTTCACCGGCTGGGCCGACGCCGAGAACCCCAAGTACTCGCCCGTTGTTTCCAACGCCAACCCGGCCCGCCTGCTGCAGCTCCTCGATCTCGATCCGGTCGCTCAGTAATCGTGCCCTTCGGCGGGAGCGTACCCTTGCGCTCCCGCCATCCCGCACGGCGTCATTCCCGCGAAAGCGGGAATGACGCCGGCCACACCACCACTGGATGTCACCCCGGCGAAGGCCGGGGCCCATCCTGAGATCTCAAGATGGATCCCGGCCTGCGCCGGGATGACAATTGAGAGTAGGGCGACGCCCTGCGCACCTACCCGCCACAGGGAGAAACCTTGCACCCATGACCTTCCTGCTCCGGCGTCTCGCCTTCTACCTCGCGGCCTTCCTTGCCGCTGCCACGGTCAATTTCTTCCTGCCGCGTCTGATGCCGGGTGATCCCATCCAGATCATGTTCGCCAGCGCCGGCTCGGAACTCTCACTCGAAAATCTCAACGCCCTAAAACTGACCTTCGGCTTCATCGACGCGCCGCTGGGCGAGCAATATCTACGCTACCTGCAGAGCGTCTTCACCGGCGATCTCGGCCGCTCGATCAAGTATTTTCCGCTTCCCGTCACCGAGCTCCTCGGCCGTGCCCTCGTCTGGACCCTCGGTCTCGTCGGCATCGCGACGCTCCTGAGCTTCTGCCTCGGCACCTTCCTCGGCGTCATGGCCGCGTGGCGCCGCGGCACGATCTTCGACTCCATCGTCTCCCTCACCGCGATCTTTTCCAGCTCCGTCCCGGCCGTCGTCGTCTCGCTGATCATGCTCTTCGTCTTCGGCTATCAGCTTGGCTGGTTCCCCAATGGCTATGCCGCCGATCCGCTGCTCGATCCGGGTTTCAACTGGACCTACATTTCGAGCGTGCTGCATCACGGTACCCTGCCCATGCTGACCATGGTCATCGTGCTCACCGGCGGCTTCGCCGTCACCATGCGCAACAACATGATCAACCTCCTCGGCGAAGACTACATCGTCATGGGCCGCGCCAAGGGCGTTGCCGACAGCCGCGTCATGCTCTGGTACGCTGCCCGCAACGCGCTGCTGCCGACCGTCTCGAGCCTTGCCATCGCGCTCGGCACCGTGCTCGGCGGTTCGCTCGTCACCGAAGTGGTGTTCAACTATCCCGGTCTCGGCAACACGCTCTACCAGGCCATCATCGCCCGCGATTATCCGGTCATCCAGGGCCAACTCCTGATCATGACCGCCGCCATGCTCATCGCCAATTTCGTCGTCGATCTCAGCTATGTGCTGCTCGACCCCCGTTTGAAGAAGGCCTGAGCCATGACGCTTTTCCGCCAACTGCTCAGCAACAAGAAGGCCATGGTGGGCATCACCATCCTTCTCATCGTCATCCTCGTCGCCATCTTCGCGCCCTTCCTCACCGAATATAGCCCGGTCAAGCGCGTCGGCCGTCCACACCAAGCTCCGTCATGGGAACATTGGCTGGGCACGACCCGTCTCGGCCACGACGTTTTCGCCCGTCTCGTCTACGGCGCCCGCGTCTCGCTCGCCGTAGGTTTCGGTGCCGGCCTTGCCATCACGCTCATCGGCACCGTCCTTGGCATCATTGCCGGCTACAAGGGCGGCGTCGTCGACGAGGTCATCAACTTCTTCACCAATATGGTTCTGGTCGTTCCCAACCTGCCCCTGCTCCTCGTCCTCGCCGCCTTTATCGGCCAGGCAAGCCCCTTGGTGATCGCGGTGATCCTCGGCCTCACCTCCTGGGCCTGGGGCGTGCGCGTCACCCGGTCGGAAACCCTCTCCATTCGCCAGCGCGACTATGTGAAGTCCGCTGAAATGCTGGGAGAACCAAGCTGGCGCATCATGGCCTTCGAGATTTTCCCGAACCTGATTTCCATCGTCGGCATCAATTTCATCGGCAGCGTCATCTTCGCCGTGATCACCGAAGCCACTTTGGAATTCCTCGGCCTCGGCGATCCCAACACCGTCTCCTGGGGCATCATGCTCTACAATGCTCAGAACGCCTCGGCCCTCTCGGTCGGCGCCTGGTGGGACCTCCTCGCCCCTTGCTTTGCCCTCGCCGTTCTCGGCCTTGGCCTTGCACTCATCAACTTCGCCATCGACGAAATCGCCAACCCGCGTCTTCGCACCGGCGGCATGCTCAATCGCTGGACCCGCATGGTCCGTATCGGAGAGGGCAAGCTATGACCGATCCCGTCCTCTCGATCCGCAATCTCAACATCGACTATATCGGCGCCGAAAAAGACTTCCATGCCGTCAAGGATGTCAGTTTCGACATCGCCCCCGGTGAATTCTTCGGCCTCGCCGGCGAGTCCGGTTGCGGCAAGTCGACCATCGCCTTCGCCGTCAGCCGTCTCCACCGTCCCCCTGCCCTGATCCGTAAGGGCAGCCAGATTCTCGTCGGCGGCCGCGACGTGCTCTCGCTCACCGACGACGAACTCCGCCGCTTCCGCTGGCGCGAAGTCGCCATGGTGTTCCAGAGCGCCATGAACTCGCTCAATCCGGTGCTCACCATCGAGACACAGTTCTACGATGTCCTCAAGGCCCACACCCGCATCAGCCGCGCCGAGGCCCGTACCCGTGCCGCCGAACTCCTGAAACTCGTCGATATCTCGCCCGACCGCCTCTCGTCCTATCCGCACCAGTGCTCGGGCGGCATGCGCCAGCGCATCGTTATCGCCATATGCCTCGCGCTCAATCCAAAGCTGCTCATCATGGATGAGCCCACCACCGCCCTCGACGTGGTGGTGCAGCGCGAAATCCTGCAGCGCATCGACGTCTTGCGCAAAGAACTCGGCTTCTCCGTGCTCTTCATCACCCATGACCTCGGCCTCATGGTGCAAGTCAGCGACCGCATCGGCATCATGCTCGAAGGCGAGCTAGTGGAAGTCAACGACGCCCAGACCATCTACCGCACGCCCCAGCACGCCTACACAAAGCGCCTCTGGGCCTCGATGCCAAAACTTCACGGTGAACAGATCCGCGAGGGAGCCCAGTCATGAGCGACGCCATCCTCGCCCTCGACAATGTCAGCAAAACCTTTGGCCGCGCCGACAACCCCGTCTATGCCGCCCGCTCCGTTTCGTTCGGCCTCCACGCCGGCCGCACTTTGGCGCTGGTCGGCGAATCCGGCTCCGGCAAGACCACCGCCGCCCGCCTCATCATGCGCGAATACACGCCCGACGAAGGCCAGCTCCTCTTCCGCGGCACTCCGCTCGGCAAGGCGAACGCCAAGGCATTGAAAGCCTATCGCGCCTCGGTGCAGATGGTGTTCCAGGACCCCTTCGCGGCCCTCAATCCCACCCACACCATCCGCTATCACCTCGAGCGGCCCCTGCGCCTCCATCAGCCCAAGCTGAACAGCAAAGAGCGCACTGCCGCCATCGAGGAACTGCTCACCCGCGTCAAACTCGACCCGGCATTGCTGATGCCAAAGTATCCGCATGAGCTTTCAGGCGGCCAGCGCCAGCGCATCAGCATCGCCCGCGCCCTCGCGGTTAATCCGCAGGTCATCGTCGCCGACGAGCCCACTTCGATGCTCGACGTTTCCGTCCGTCTTGGCGTTCTCAATCTGCTCAATGACATGAAGGCCCAACTGGGCCTGGCACTCCTCTACATCACCCACGACATCGCCACGGCGCGCTATGTCGCCGAGGACATCATGGTCATGTATGCCGGCCAGATCGTCGAATGGGGAGACACCGAAAGCGTGCTGACCAATCCCCAGCACCCCTATACGCGGCTTCTTCTTTCGGCGGTCCCCGACCCCGATCGCCGCTTCTCGGACACGCGCTTCTCCGAAGAACTCAACCGCATTGAGTTCATCCGCCGCCAATCGGCCCTGCCGCAGCCCGAAACGCGGGAAGTCACAAAAAACCATTTCATCCGGCCAATGCCGGAATAGAGCCAGAAAACCCCACCCTCATTCCCTCCCCACAAGGGGGAGGGAGGCGCAAGCCTCAACCGTCACGGCTCCTTCGTCTCCCTCCCCCTTGTGGGGAGAGATCAAGGGTGGGGTCGGCAAGCGCAGTTTCTCAGGCCACCCAAACGAAAATCCCCGCTCTCGCGGGGATCCATTGCTATCCCCTCCATCGTCACCACCGGGCTTGTCCCGGTGGTCCATGCGGAGGCGAGATGGATTGCCGGGACAAGCCCGGCAATGACGACGACGGATGCTTACCAGCTCGCCAGCACAGCGCCGTTAAACGTCGTTTCAACAAACGTGCGGATTTCATCCGAGTGGTACGCATCAACCAGCGCCTTCACCCACGGCTGGTCCTTGTCTTCTGTGCGAACGGCAATCACGTTCACATACGGACCCTTCGGGCTTTCGCGCAGGATGGGGTCGTTGACCGGATCGAGGCCAGCCTGTTCGGCATAGTTGGTGTTGATCCCCGCAGCATCCACATCCGGCAGCACGCGCGGCAGCTGGGCAGCGTCGACTTCGAGAATCTCAAAATTCTTGGGATTGCCGACGATATCAGCCACGCTCGCCGCGGTGCCAACGCCGTCCTTCAGATCAAGCAGGCCGTTGTCTTCGAGCAGCAGCAGCACGCGGCCGCCATTGGTCGGGTCGTTCGGAATACCGATCTTGGCGCCATCGGGCAGGTCGGCAATGTTCTCGTACTTGTCCGAGTAAATACCGATAGGGAAGTTCACGGTCGTCGCCACGGACTCGATGGCATAGCCACGATCCTTAACCTGATTGTCGAGATAGGGCTGGTGCTGGAACGAGTTGGCGTTGAGTTCGCCCGAAGCAAGCGCTTCGTTCGGAATGACATAGTCCGAGAATTCGAGGATTTCGAGATCGATGCCCTGCGCGGCGAGGATCGGCTTCACGGCTTCCAGAATCTGGGCGTGCGGGCCGGGCGTGGCGCCGATCTTGATGGTTTCGGCATAGGCCGGCGCCGCGATCAGCGAGAGGCCAAGGGCCACACCGGCAACAAGGGTCTTGAACGACATGGGTAAAAATCCTTTCGAGGGAGGGGAGTTAATGGCGCGAGCGCTTGTCGAAGCGCCGCGCAAGGGAATCGCCAAGGCTCTGCACGCCCTGGACGAGAACGATCAGCACCAGCACCACGGCCAACATCACGTCGGGCATGAAGCGCTGATAACCGAAACGAATACCGAGATCGCCGAGACCGCCGCCGCCAACGGCACCCACCATGGCCGAATAGCCGATGAGGCTCACAACGGTCAGCGTAAGCGCCAGCGTGATCGCCGGCAGCGCCTCGGGCAGCAGCACCTTCTGCACGATCTGCAAGGGGCTCGCGCCCATCGATCGCGCCGCTTCGATCAGCCCCTGATCGACGCCACGAATGGCCGCCTCGATCACACGGGCAATGAAGGGCGCCGCCGCAATGGTCAGCGGCACGATGGCCGCGCTGGTGCCGATAGAGGTGCCTGCGATCAACCGCGTCAGCGGAATGATTGCGACGACGAGAATGATGAACGGCGTCGAGCGCGCCGCATTGACGATGAGCCCAAGCACGGCGTTCACGGCCGGCGCCGCAAACAGTTCACCGCGCTGGCTGGTCGCCAGGAACACGCCGAGCGGCAGGCCGATCAGCGTGCCGATGACCCCGGCAATACCGACCATGTAGAGTGTCTGCACGAAGGAATCGACGAGCAGTTTCAGGATTTGGGGCGAGAAAACCTCAGGCATAGCCGAGCACCTCCGTTTCGAGACCCAGTTCCTTGGAGGTCTCCAAAAGGGCGGGCAATTTGGCCACGTCAGGCAGGCTCACCACCAGCGTGCCGAAGGGCCGGCCGGAGATGTGGTCCACCTTGGCCTGCACAATGCCGAGATCGACATCGAGTTTTCGCGTCAGCACGGAAAGCCACGGTTGCGCCGCGCCCTCCCCCTTGAACACAAGCTGCACCAGCGCTTCCTTGCCAGCCGATGGCGTAGCGCTGAGGCGCGTCGCCAGATGCTCGGGCAGTCGTGTGCCCGTAATGCTGGAAACGAAATTCCGCGTCGTCGCATGCTGCGGCCCGGTGAAGACGTCATAGGTCGCGCCCTCTTCAACGATCCGCCCCTCATCGATGACGGCAACCCGATCGGCCACGCCCTTGATCACCGACATTTCGTGGGTGATCAGCAGCACGGTCACATCAAGCTCCGCATTGACCTGCTTGAGCAGCGCCAGAATCTGTTCGGTGGTTTCCGGATCGAGCGCCGAGGTCGCCTCGTCCGACAGCAGCACCTTTGGATTGGTCGCCAGCGCGCGGGCAATGCCAACGCGCTGCTTCTGCCCGCCCGAAAGTTCAGCGGGATAGCGATCGACCTTGTCCGACAAGCCGACGAGATCGAGCAGCGGCAAGACGCGCTTGCGGATTTCCGCCTTGGACACGCCTGCGATTTCCAGCGGCAGCGCCACATTGCCAAAGGCCGTGCGCCGCGCCAGAAGGTTAAAATGCTGGAAAATCATGCCGATAGAGCGACGTTCCTGACGCAGCGCGCGTTCTTCCAGCGCCGAAATCTCGACGCCATCGACCCGAACCGAGCCGGAACTGGGCAGTTCCAGCCCATTCACCAGCCGGATCAGTGTCGATTTTCCCGCCCCCGAACGGCCGATAACGCCAAGAATGGCGCCCCTCGGCACATCGAGATTGATTTCGTGAAGTGCAGTAACGGGCGCATTGGCACCGCGTGCCGCAAAGGTCTTTTCGACCCCGCGCAGTTGGATAATGGCCTCATCAGAAGCCGCGCCGCTGGAGATGTGTTCGGTCAATTTCAGTCCGCTAAATGACGACGGAATTAGTCGGCATTTACACCAAAAAAGTCGAGGGAGACACTTCCAAACAATGGACGAATTCCGGGTTTTTCGTCCACCGGTTCCGGCTTGAGCGCAAAATCTGGTTTTTCGTGGGCGGAGTGCGGGAGCCCCAACATCTGCTTGTAGACACCCCCACCCTTAATCCCTCCCCACAAAGGGGAGGGATTAAGGGTGGGGGTATCGGCGCGCACCACCCCTATCAGCCCACTCCCAACTCCTCCGCCAAATACGCCTCCACGCTCCGCGGCTTCCGCCCCAGCACGCGCTCCACCGTATCGGTCAGCCCAGCCGCACCACCCTGTGCAATCACCACAAAAAACTGCTTCACCACCTGCGCTTCAAAACCTTCAACACCTGGCGGCAACCCCGCCACCGCCGAAGACACGCCTACCGGCTTCCCCGTGATCCGCGTCGCAAGACCCGCAATATCGGGAATGGACAGCGAATCCGGCCCCGTGATCACCAGCGGACCTGCGGCCACCTTCGGCGCCAGAAGCTGGCTGATCGCCACATCAGCAATATCCCTGATATCGACATAGCCAACCCTGGCCCCATGCCGCGCCGCTATGGCCTCGCCCCGTTTGATCTGCCCCGCCACCGCCGCGAGCGACACCTGCAACCAGGCATTAGGCCGCACCGCCACATAGTCGAGCCCCGACTGCGCCAGATGATCTTCCACCCTCTTATGCGCGTCGCCAGAGAACGACGTCCCGACCGTCCAGTCCGACCCAGAAATTTTCACAATCCACGTCACGCCTGCTGCCTTGGCCGCATCGACCAAAGCAATCTGGTCCTCAGCCAACCGCTCGCTGATCGGCGAGAGCAGCAGCACCCTGCTCACCCCCTCCAGCACCGCCGGCAGCGAAGCAGGTACGGAGAAATCGCCCTCGGCTATTTGAACCTTGTCGCCATAAAGCTCCCGCGCGGTTTCCGGCCGCCGTGTCAGCACACGAACCCGATGTCCGCCAGCGATCAGCTTGGGCGTCAGCACGCGTCCCAGCTTGCCGGTTGCCCCGGTGATCAGAAACAGTTCGGAAGCTGCCATCAGAACACCTTCCCCTCTTTGAGATGAGTGGTGGTGCCATTGAGAATGTAGTCACCGACAATGCGCGACTTGTGCAGCAGCGGATTGTGGTTGAGCACCGTCCGGATGTTTCGCCAGTGGCGGTCGAAATTGTACTTTCGCGAAGTCGCCGAACCGCCGCCAAGCTCAAACATGCGTTCGGCCGTACGCGGTCCCAACTGACCAATCACCAATTGCGCTTTCGCCGTTACCAGTGTGCTAGCAATAAGGGACGTTTCGATAGCGTCAGCGTCACCAGATGCGAACGTATCCGCGGTATGTTGCAGCGCTCGCGCGCCCTCGGCGATGAGCGCATCAATCGCCAGCGAATTTGCTGCGATTTCGCCGATAACCTGTTGAACGAAATGATCTTCCCGCGCCGTCGCCGCCGGGCTATGCGCCGCCGACCGCGCCTGCTTGCGCACATAGTCGATCCCGTCGCTCAAAACGTTCCGCACCGCCCCCGCCGCACTCGCCGCCAGATGCAATTGTCGCAATGTCGAGCAGTGCCGACCGACCTGATTTTCGAGGCTCCGGCGCGCAAATTCGTGCTCAAAAACCTCAACATTATCAAGCACTACGCCGCCGCTCGCGGTCAGCTTCTGCCCCATGCCGTCCCAATCGTCGAGGATGTTTATCCCCTCCCGATCGACCGGCAGCAGCACGCCAACCGTCTCACCGGCCTCATTGACCGCACTGAACGAAGCATAGTCGGCATAGGCCGTTCCGGTCGCATACCACTTTCGCCCATTAAGCCGCCAAGTGCTTCCGACCTTTACGATTTTCGTCGTCACCTCACCCGGCCGCGCTGTGCCCTGCTCGGTATGCGCCCCACCAAACAGCTTCCCCTCCAGCACCCGCTCGATAGCCCCTACATCGCGCTGGTCGGCACCGCTGAGCACCAGGTTCTCGACATAGTTGAAATGCGACCTAAGTGCATGAGCCACATTGGAATCTGCCGATCCCAAAGCTGCAATCAGCTCGATGTAATCCGGCACCGAACCACCCGGCCCACCCAATTCCACCGGCACCCGCAAAGCGCCAAGCCCGGATTCCCGAAACAGGCGAAACGCCTCGAACGGCAGTTCGCGGTTCAGGTCCCGCTCCGCCGCACCCTTGGCGATTTCGGCGACGAGGCCGGGAATTCGCCCAAGCAATTCGTCCCGGCTGGGGCCGCTTTGGGTCGGCGAAAGTTTCTGAACGGCAGCGGTCATCGGCAGGCCCTTCTGCAAAAACAATAGGCCTGCCGGACACTTATCCGGCAGGCCAGGAGACTAGGAAGCGAGATAGATATCTGCGCCGTTCGTCCAAAGGTGCTCGGCACCAAGTTTGAGGTTCTGCACGCGCTTGTCGGAAATGGTGATCGAGGCGGGCGTGACGATGTCGAGCGTCGGCAGATCTTCGACCACGATGCGCTGGAAATCATTGAACAGTTGCAGGCGCTTGGCAGGATCAATCTCGACAGCCGCCGTTTCAAGCAGACGATCGACTTCCGGATTTTCGTACTTGGAGCCGTTGGAGAACGGCAGGCCGACCTTGAAATTCTTGGACCAATAGAGACGCTGGATACCAACGGTCGGGTCGTAGAGATTGCTCATGCCTTCGATGGCGATATCGAAGTCGCGATCGGTAAAAATGCGCTTCACGAAGGTCGCAAAATCCTGCGTGCGCAGCTCGACCTGGATGCCGACCTTGGCGAGGGCCTGGACGAAATATTCGCCGGTCTGCTTCGGTGGGCCTGAGGGCTGGGTCGGATCGACGAAGAGCTTGAAGCGGAAACCATCGGCGCCGCGCGGATAGCCGGCCTCGTCGAGCAGCGCTTCGGCCTTGGCAGGATCGAACTCGTATTTCGGCACATCGGGATTGTAGAAGCGCGCGAGATCCGGGCTCACCGGGCCGTCGAGACGAGTGGCGTAGCCGAGATAGATGGTGTTGACGATGAAATCCTTGTCGATCGCATGCGCGATGGCATGGCGGACCTTCACATCGGCGAGGTAGGGGTTTTCGAGGTTGAATTCGGCGCGCGCGATGCTCGGCGAATAAGGCGCCGGACGCGTATCGACGACGAGGTTCGGATTGGCCTTGAGGCGCTCGATATCGGTGAGCGGTACATTGGCGACCGAAACCTGCACTTCGCCCGATTCAATGGCGGCAACGGCCGCGGCGGGATCGACGATGAAGCGAATGATGAGCTGGTCGAGATACGGCTTGCCTTCACCCCAGTAGTTTTCGTTCTTCTTGAGGATGACGTGGCTGCCGCGCACCCATTCGACGAAAGTGAAGGGGCCTGTGCCGACCGGCGCGAAATTGTGCGGGTTTTCAGGGATGTTCGTGCCCTCGTAGAGGTGCTTTGGCACGATCGGCGCTTCGAAGCTGGCGAAGGCCGTCAGCAGGAAGGGCGCGGGTTTGGAGAGGATCAGTTCGACCTCATGCGGGCCGAGCACGTTGACTGCCTCAACCGAGGCAAAGGTGGCGCGCCCGCGCGGATGGTGTTCCTTGAGGGCAAGGATGGAGAAGGCAACGTCGTCAGCCGTGAAGTCCGTGCCGTCGTGCCACTTCACGCCCTCGCGCAGCTTGAAGGCATAGCGGAGACCATCTTCGGCGACTTCCCACGAGGTGGCGAGCAACGGCTGCGGCTCAAAATTCTCGTCATAGGTGAGGAGGCCCTCATTGGTCTTGCCGCTGACGTAGTACGCGGCGCCGGCGGTGTGCGCGATGAGCACAAGCACCGGCGGTTCCGTGCCGATATTGATCGCTACGCTTCCACCCGGCGTCGGGGTGGCGCTCTGGGCGAAGGCGAAGCCCGGCAGGGTCGAAATCACCGCGAGGGCGGCTGTGGAAAGCAGGAAGGCGCGGCGCGTTGGGGCGAGCACGCCACGAGATTTGGAAGTCGTCATTTTTGGTCCTGTCCGTTGCGTGCCGCTCTATGAGCGACGTGGAAACTGGTCCCCAATCAGCGCGGGGCAGGATGACTTTATAATGTCTAGTTATTTTATCGAGATAATGGATTACGAACTAAGGCGATGGGTGGAAAAACCCTCAGCGCCGCTCTTCGTCGAGAAAGAAAAATTTCGCGCGTGAGTTTGAGGCTGGGCCGATCGGCGGGGTGATCGGCGAAGAAATCAAAAGAATTGCAGAAGAAAATGCTTCTGTGCTCGTTCAAACAAGGAGGGCCGGCAAGCGCCGGCCCTTCTGCAATTCTGGCAGATAGCGCTCAGGCGACGCGCTGGGTACGGCTGAGCGGAATGATCTGCGCGGAACCGGCGGCCGAACGCGGCACGCGGCCTTCGACCGGATGGCCAGGATCGGTAAAGCCAGGGGTCGAGGGATGGCCAGTCGCGACGAGGCTGTCCACCAGTGCCTCATCGTCGGCGTCGATCTTCACATCGAGCGCACGGATATAGCCGTCCCACTGCTCTTCGGTGCGCGGACCCGCGATAGCCGAGGTGATGAGCTGGTTGTTCAGCACCCAGGCCAGCGCAAAGTCGGCGGCCGTCGTGCCCTTGGCCGCAGCATGGGCTGCTACCTTCTTGGCGACTTCGATGGATTCCTCGCGGAACTCTACATCGTGCATACGCTTGTCGCCGCGGCCGGCACGCGTATCGGCCCCCGGAGCCTCGCCGATATTGTACTTGCCGGTAAGCACGCCGCGGGCGAGCGGGCTATAAGAGACATTGCCCAAGCCGTTCGCGACAGCAGCGGGAAGCTGCTCAGCTTCGGCGGTGCGGTTGACGATGTTGTAGAGCGGCTGGCTGGCGATGGGACGATCGATGCCGAGCTGGTCGGCCAGATGCGCGACTTCGGCAATGCGCCAGCCACGGAAATTCGAGACGCCGAAATAGCGCAGCTTGCCGGCCTTGATCAGATCGGCAATGGCGCGGACGGGCTCATCGAGCGACGCATCGAACACGGCACGGTGGAAATAGATGATGTCGATGTAGTCGGTATCGAGATTGCGCAGCGAGTTCTCGACGGTTTCGTAGACCCACTTGCGCGAATAGCCGCCCTTGTTGGGCTTTGGATCGCGCGAATTGACGAACTTGGTGGCGAGCACCCAATCGTCACGATGCTTCTTGATGCCCTTGCCGACGGTCTGCTCGGACTTGCCGTCATGATAGACGTCGGCGGTATCGATGAAATTGATACCCTGTTCGTGCGCCTTGTCGATGATGCGAAAGGCAACATCATCAGGCGTCTGATTGCCGAACATCATGGTGCCCAAGGTGATCGGCGACACTTTCAGCGCGCTGCGGCCAAGATAGCGATAGTCGACCATGGAAAACTCCCTGTTCGTGGTGCCTGATAGTGGCACCATGGTCTTTTGCATTGAAGGTGGAATTGAGGTCAGGAGGCGAGCGCCCTGTTTCGGGTTTCGCCGCCGGCCGCCGCGGCGATGAGCGCGCGGGTGTAGTCGGTCTTGGGCTGACGCCAGATGGTCTTGTGGTCGCTCTCTTCGATGATGCGGGAATCCTTCATCACGATGACGCGGTCGGAGATGTATTGGACCACCGCCAGATCGTGCGAGATGAAGAGATAGCTTAGGCCCAGATCACGCTTGAGATCGACCAGGAGATTGAGAATCTGCGCCTGGATGGACACGTCGAGCGCTGAAACCGGTTCGTCGCAGATGACGAGCGAAGGTTTTAGGATCAGCGCCCGGGCAATACCGATGCGCTGGCGTTGACCGCCGGAGAATTCATGCGGATAGCGTTCGGCGGCGGAGAGCGGCAAGCGGACGTGATCGAAAGTTTGGGCTATGCGCTGGCGACGCTCCGCAGCGTCGCGCACCCCATGGACGATCAGCGGCGCTTCGAGAATGTCACGGATCGATTTTCGCGGGTTGAGCGAGCCGAACGGGTCCTGGAAAATCATCTGCAAGTCGCGGCGAACCGGCTGGAGCTGGTTTGGGCCGAGGCTGGTAATGTCCTGGCCTTGAAAACGGATGCTGCCGCTTTCGGCATTGACGAGGCGCATGATGGCTTTCGACAGGGTCGACTTGCCGCTGCCGGACTCGCCTACGATGCCAAGCGTTTCGCCTTTGGCCAGCGTTAGCGTGGCCTTGTCGAGCGCTCGGTTTTCACGATTGCGGGTCCTGTAGGTGACGGAGAGACCATCGACCTGCAGGATCGGCTCGTCGTCATTGGCGACGGGCGGCAGATCGCGCGGAACGGGCTGGCGGATTTGATAGTCGTTCTGGCCGTCGGCATCCCTAACCACACGGATCTCGGAAAGCGTGCGCGAGGTGTAGTGCACGCCGTCTTCGAGCCGGATCGAGGCTTGCGCCAAGCCACGCGTATAGGGATGGCGGTCGGGTGAGAAGAGTTCGGACGTCGGCAGTTCTTCGAGCTTGTCGCCGTGATACATGACGACGACGCGATCGCTCCAGCGCGAGACGACGCCAAGATCGTGGGTGATGAGCAGCAGGCCCATGGACAGCTTGCGGCGCAGTTCGTCGAGCAGTTCGAGGATTTGAGCCTGAATGGTCGCGTCGAGCGCCGTCGTTGGCTCGTCGGCTATAAGAAGTTTGGGTTTGCAGGCCACGGCGATGGCGATCATCACGCGCTGGCGCTGGCCGCCGGAAAGCTGGTGCGGGAAATCGTCGACGCGCTTTTCGGCATCGGGGATTTTCACGAGGTTGAGCAGTTCTATGGCGCGGGCACGCGCTTCCTTCCTGCTCAACTTTTCGTGGAGGCGCAGCACCTCGGCGATCTGGTTGCCGATAGTGGCGACCGGATTGAGGCTGGTCATCGGCTCCTGGAAGATCATGGCGATCTCCCGCCCACGCACCTTGCGAATGTCGCGGTCGGAAAGCTTTAGCAGGTCCGTGCCTTCGAAAGTGATCCGGCCATTGGGCACCTCAGCATTGCGCGGCAGGAGGCGCATCAAGGCCAGGGCGCTGAGCGATTTTCCCGAACCGGACTCCCCGACCACGGCGACGGTTTCGCCCCGATCGACGGAAAAGCTCAGGTGGCGAACAGGATCGGCGGAGCCGAAGCGGACAGTGAGGTTTTCGACCTCGAGAAGGCGGCTGGATGCAGGGCTCACGACCGTTCCTCCGAAAAGCGCGGGTTGAGCGCATCGTTGAGACCGTCGCCGATCAGGTTGAGAGCGAGCACGGTGAAGACGATGGCGAGACCCGGCAGGAAGGTGAGGTACCAGGCAGTGCGGATCAGTTCGCGGCCATTGCCGATCATCGAACCCCAGCTGACCACATTAGGATCGCCCAGGCCCATGAAGCTCAATGCCGATTCCATCAGGATGGCCGTCGCAACCATGACCGAGGCGGTGACGATCAGCGGCGGCAGTGCATTGGGCAGGATTTCCTTGAAGATGATGCGCGGGTGGCGGAAGCCTAGGCTGCGCGCGGCGACCACGTAGTCCTTCTCGCGGATGGCGCGGAACTCGGCGCGGGTGAGACGCGCCACCATGGGCCAGCTCACGATGGCGATGGCGACCGAAACAGTGGTGGCCGATGGCTGGGCGATGGCAACGAGGACCACCAGCAGCACGAAATTAGGAAGGGTCTGGAAGATTTCGATGATGCGAACGAGCACGTCATCGACCCAGCCGCCGAAATAGCCGGCCAGCGAACCGACAGTGATGCCGACACCAAGCCCCAGGGCCGTTGCGGTCAACCCGACAAAAAGCGAGATGCGTGCGCCGTGGAAGAGACCGGCCAGCACATTGCGGCCCATGGAATCCGTACCAAGCGGAAAGGCCGCATCCTGGCCCGGCCAGAGGAAGGGTTTTCCGACCATGCCCAGCGGATCGCCGGGAAAGGCGATGGGCGCAATGAGTGCAACCAAGACCATCAGGGAGAGGAAAACCAGCCCGAAAAGCGCATTGGGATTGCGCAGGAAGGCTGCGAGTTCACGCCGGCCCGCCGGCACGGAGACTGATGCCGTGCGCGTCGTGCGGGCGTCGGGTGCCTTGATATTGTGCCATTGAGGCGTATCCGGCTTTTCGGCCTGAGTAGCGCTGGCGCGCGACTGAATTGGCGTAGCGGCATGCGTGACGGCGGTTTCGGTCGTCATTTCTGCTCTCCGATGCGGGGATCGAGCCAGGCCTGCGCGAGGTCGACCACCGTGTTGGCCAGAATGACCAGGATGGACGAGAGCAGCAGGATGCCCAGAAGAACGGTGTAGTCGCGGCCCATCACGGCCTCGAAAGCGAGGCGCCCGAGGCCGGGCCAGCTATAGACAGTCTCCACCACTACGGCGCCGCCGAGCATGCCGCCGACATGCATGCCAGCCATGGTGGTGATGGGAATGAGCGCATTGCGCAGCACGTGCTTGACTGTCACCACCACGGGCGAGAGGCCCTTGGCGTAAGCGGTGCGCACAAAATCCTGGTTCTTGACCTCAAGCATGGCGGCGCGTGTCAGGCGGGCATAGATCGCGACATAGAAGAGCGCGAGTGAGGTCGCCGGCAGGACCATGTAGCGCGCCTTGTCGACGATGGCAGCAAAGCCGGTATAGGACGAGCCGATGGTCCCTGCCCCGCCGCTCGGCAGCCAACCCAGCGTCACCGAGAACAGCACGATCAGCATCAGGCCAATCCAGAAGCCCGGCACGGAATAGAACAGCAGCGCGAGGATCGAGAGCAGGCGATCCGGCAAGCGACCGGAAAAGGCAGCCATCAGCGACCCCAGCGTCAAGCCGATGAGAATGGCAATGGCCAGAGCCATGGCCATCAGCGTGAGCGTGCCGGGCAGGCGCTGCCCGATGAGTTCGGTCACCGGCATGCCGTAGCGCGGCGAAAAGCCGAGGCTGAACTGGGCCAGATTGCCGAGATAATTGGCGAGCTGCACCAGCACGGGATTGTCGAGACCGAAGCGCTCGCGCAGCGCCTGCATGGTTTCGACGGTCGCCGAACCAGCCTCGCCCGCCATGACGTCCGCTGCGTCGCCGGGGGCAAGCTGCAGCAGGAAGAAATTGAGAATGATGATGCCGAGGATGGTGGGCACCGCTTGCAGAAGCGTGCGTCGCAACGTCCTCAATATGCGCAGCAGTGCTGACATGAGCGCTTTCTCTTTCACTCGATAGGAGCAATGGGGTCCTTGCGGCATCCGGAAAGAGCGACGCTCGGCTCCGGGGTTCAGCCTGCGAAATTTATGTTGACTAGTTTTATAGGCTTTGTCAAATCTGCTTTGGCAAATTCATCCTGACTTTGCGCCATTTCAGGAACTAGCTTCTTACACAACAGCCAATTCTGAACATTTGCGCAAATTCATTGCTCTTCACAGGGCACGACGGAAACAGACAAACGCATTGGGATGCTGGTTTGGAAAAACCTGCTCCCGCCAACAGGAGACGAGGCATGACGATCAAGAACACGATTTCCGAGATCTGGTACACGCGCTGCCCCGTGCCCACTCCGGTTGGTCTGGCGGTGCAACTGGGTTTTCTGGAAGAGGCTTTCGCCAAGGAGGGCGTGAAGCTCAACTCGATCATCGACAGCAAGGATCGGGCGATCAGGTCGAGCCATTTCGACCATCACCTCAACTATTCCTTCCGCCACGGCGGCAATGTTCCGCCGATCCGTGCGCGCTCGGAAGGTAATCCGACTCGTCTCGTTGGCATCACCTGGACCGATGAGTTCCAGGCCATCATCACCCTGCCCGGTAGCGGCATCAAAACCACCAAGGACCTGGTCGGTCGCCGCTTCGGCATCGCTCGCCGCCCGCCTGGTATCGTCGATTTCATGGCCGCAACCGCGCTTAAGGGCCTCGTCTCGGCCCTCTCGCTGGAAGGTCTCTCGCATAAGCAAGTCGAGATCGTCGACATTGCGCTGACCGATTCCGTGCTCGATGGCCGCGAAGGCCCGCAGCTCTACGGCCTCCGCAATCGTCAGGCTTACGGTGCCGAAATCGCTGCCCTGCTGCGCGGCGAGGTGGATGCCATCTACGTCAAGGGAACCGGCGGCATTGCCGTCGCCAATCTGATCGCGGCCCATACCGTGGTCGAGTTCGGCTTCCATCCCGATCCCAGGATTCGCATCAATTCCGGCTCACCGCGCGTGCTGACCGTCGACGAACGCCTTGCCGAAGACCGGCCGGACCTCGTCGCTCGTCTCATCGAGACGCTGCATCGTGCCAGCGACTGGGCAGAGGCCCATCCCGACGATGTCCGCCGTTTCGTCGCCCGCGAGGTCGGCGCCTCCGAAGAAGTCGTGGCATCAGCCAATGGGCCGGACCTGCACAAGCATCTGGGGCTCGGTCTTGAGCCGGAACTGGTCGCCGCCATCGGGCACTACAAGGACTTCCTCTACGAGTGGGGCTTCCTCGAACGCGATTTTGACATCAACGCCTGGGTCGACCGCCGGCCTTGGGACGGCATCGACGTCCGCGCCGTCGCCTGAATTCCGAGGACACTTATGACCACCGATTTCACCCCCTATATCGCCAAGGCCGAACATCTCGGCCGACGCTTCGCCCTCACCGCAGGGCACTATGACGAAACCGGCGAATTTCCCTTCGCCAATTTTGACGCGCTTTACGAGGCCGGCCTGCTTGGGCTCGTAACGTCAACCGAGCATGGCGGCCTTGGCGGCGGCCTCAACGAAGCGCTTGCCGTGGTTTCGGCCGTGGCGCAGGGCGAGCCGTCCACGGCGCTGGTGCTGGCGATGCACTACAGCCAGCACTATGGCATCCGCGCCTCGGGCAAGTGGCCGCAGCATCTGATCGAGCGTGTCACCAAGGCCAATCGCGAAGGCGTGGCCCTGCTCAATGCAGCGCAGGTCGAGCCGCGCGTCGGGTCGCCTTCGCATGGCAGCCTGCCGGAAACGGTGGCGCGCAAGGTCGGCAATCAGTGGCGCATCACCGGCCACAAGACCTATGCGACCGGCATTCCGCTGCTCAAATGGGTTTCAGTACTGGCTGTTACCGACGAACCGGAACCGCGCCTCGGCTCCTTCCTCGTGCCGACCGATGCCGACGGCATTCGCGTCGAAAAGACCTGGAACGCCACCGGCATGCGCGCCACCAACAGCCATGACCTGATCCTCGATGACGTCGCCATCGATATCGACGATGTGCTTGATATCGCGCCGGCCACCGAAGGCCTCAAGCGCGACGAGCGCCTTGGCGCCTGGTATTTTACTCTCGTCCCTTCGATCTATGACGGCGCCGCTCGCGCCGCACGCGACTGGCTGGTGGATTTCACCAGCACCCGCGCCCCGGCCAGCCTCGGCGCACCGCTTTCCACCGTTCCACGGATCCAGGATGGCATCGGCCAGATCGAAGTCTGGCTCGCGACCAATCGGCGTCTGCTGCGCACGATTGCCGAGGATTTTGACGCGGGTCGTCCCTTTGGCTCTGACTCGGCTGCAACCAAGCATGTGGTGATCGAGAACGCCATTCTGGCGACAACCCTAGCGCTCGATCTCGGTGGCAATCCCGGCATCAGCCGCGACCATCCGCTGGAGCGGCACCATCGCGACGCGATCTCGGGCAAGGCCCATGCGCCGCAGAACAACATGATCCGCACTATTTTGGCCAAGGGCGCCTTCGCTCGCTACGCCGCGCGCAAGGACGAGCCTGTCGAACCCGTCGCCGTGCGTACGCCGACGCGTCCGCGCCTTGTCGCCAGCGCCTGAGGAAACACAGATGAGCCAGGAACCCAAATCCGTCTGGTACACGCGCTGCCCTGCCCCAACACCGCTCTCCATCGCGGCCCAGCTTGGCTGGGTGGACGAGGCATTTGGCACCAGGAGCGTTGCAGTTGCCTCGATCCGCGATAGCAAAGACCCGGCGGTTCGCCAGAGCCATTTTACCCATGCACTTGACTGGTCTTTCCGCCAGGGCGGCAATATCCCGCCGATCTGGGCACGTTCTGGCGGTCGGGAAACCCGCATCGTCGGCATCACCACGACCGATGAATTCCAGGCGGTTATTTCCCTGCCTACGACTGGCATCAAGACCGCGAAAGACCTCAAGGGGCGCAAGGTTGGCGTGCCGCGGCAGGCTGGTGGCATCGTCGACTTCCAGCGCGCAACTGCGCTCAAGGGGATCGTCTCGGCGCTCTCGCTTGAGGGGTTGACGGCTGGGGATGTCGAGATTGTCTATCTCGACGCGCGCGAGCCCGCTTTGCTGGAAATAGGCAATGCGACCTTCCTCGGCCTCAAGCGCCGCTATCCCTATGGCGGTGAATTGCTGGCTCTCGCCCGCGGAGAAATCGACGCCTTCTTCGTCAAGGGCGCCGAAGGCCTGGTGCTCGCCAATCAGATCGGCGCGACTATCGTTTCCGAATTTGGCTTCCACCCAGATGCCCGCATCCGCATCAACAATGGTACGCCGCGCCCGCTGACGGTCGATGCAAAGTTTGCCGATGAGCGACCGGACCTCGTGGCTGAACTCGTGGCCACCGTCGACCGCGTCGGCGCGTGGGCCGAGGCGCATCCTGAGGACACGGTGCGTTTCATCGCCCGGGAAATCGGCGTTGCCGAGGAAGCGATCTGGGCCGCCAATGGCACGAATGTCCATCGCCACCTGAAATTGACACTGGAAGACGAGCAGATCGACGCCCTCTCCCATTTCAAGGATTTCCTTCTCGAGTGGGGCTTTATTCCCGCCGATTTCGACGTCGCCGCATGGGTCGATCCGCGCGCACTTGATGCCGCACGGCGCAGCGAGGCCGCATGACTACTCCCTTTGTCGATATCGCCATCATCGGCGGCGGCCCCGGCGGGCTGGCGCTCGCCCAAGGGCTCAAGAAGAACGGCATCGAAGCTGCCGTGTTCGAGCGCGATGCCGTGCGGGCCGATTATGTGCAGGGCTTTCGCCTGCGCCTCAGGCAGCGCGGCCTTGATGCGCTTGAGGCCAATCTGCCGCCGCACCTCTTCGAAGCATTCCTCGCCACGCTGGGCCGGGCGCCAACGGAAAACACGGCGCTCGACGAAAATTTCAACCCGGTGGATAGCAGCGCCTGGGGCCGCGGTGTCGAGGACACGCATGTCGAAAAGTCGGTAAGCCGCATCACCTTGCGACAGATTCTGCTGTCGGGCCTCGAAGATGTTGTACAGACCGGCAAGCAGTTCCTGCGCTACGAGATAGAGCCCGAAGGTACGGTGCTGTCGCACTTTGCCGATGGGTCGCAGGTACGTTCCAATATTCTCGTCGGCGCCGACGGCGCGGGCTCGGCTGTGCGGCGGCAATTGCTACCTGACTTAAAGAGCATCGACACAGGTGTGCGTCGGCTCGCCGGCAAGATGACCCTCGATGCGGCTGCGCTGCATGGCATCGAATCCGTCCTGCTCGACACCAATGCCAATATCCGCCCAAGCGAGGGCCACAACCTGATGATCACCAGTCATCGCGTTGATCCCTCGGCCTTCGACCAGCACGGCGTCATCGGCAGGAATGACGTGACCCATAAGGATATTGCCGGTTTCCACTTCAACAACACGACCAGCTATGTCTGGTGGAACACGGCCTATGAGGTCGGCGAGTTGGCGCCGGACGATGTGCTCGAAACCCTTTCCGGCGCTGAACTTCTAGAAGTGCTGCTGGCAAAGATCGAGCATTGGGACGAGCGCATTCTCAAGCTGATCCGCCATACCGATCCGTCGACCGTGGCTCTCCTGAAAGTGCGCTCGTCGCAGCCCGGTGCAGTCTGGGAAACGGGACCTGTGACCCTTCTGGGCGATTCCATTCACGCCATGACCTATTTCCGTGCGCTGGGCGGCAATACCGCCCTCTACGACACGGGCCTGCTCGTGCCGCAACTTGTGGCCGCCCGCCAACGCGGCAAGCCCATCCTCGCAGCGCTCAACGACTACGAAAACGCCATGCGCGAGCATGGCTACGAGGCCGTGCGCTCCTCGCTCACTGCCATGCAGAACAATGTCGCCGCCGGCCGCGCCCTAAAGGGCGTTGCCGCCGAGTAGAACCATAGAAAGCCCCATTCCATGTCCATCGTCGTCTTCGGCGCCTCCGGCAATATCGGCGGCAATATCCGCAAGGAAGCCCTGTCGCGCGGTCTTCGCGTGACGGCCGTCACCAATTCGAGCCCGCTCGACGCGGCGCCCAACTTGACTACGCTCACGGCAGATCTGGCCGATACGGAAGCCGTTGCACGGATTGTTTCCGGCCATGATGCAGTGATTTCGGCCTATAGCCCCGGTCTCCGAAAGTACTCGGCAGATGAGGCGGCCGAGCTCATTCGCCGCGCACATGAATCGCTCTTCGAGGGCGTAAAGCTTGGTGGCGTGAAGCGGCTGATCCTTGTCGGCGGCGTCGGCAGCCTTGAAGCCAGCCCCGGCGTCGATGTGGTCGATAGCGATTTTTATCCTGCCGATCACAAGGCCCATACGCTGCGCAATCGCGAGATTTTGCGCGCGCTCAAGCGCGGCGAATATGATCTCGACTGGACCTATGTCTCCCCGCCGCTTGAAATCAAGGCCGGCGAGCGCACCGGTAAGTTCCGCCTCGGAGAAGACCAGCTTTTACGAGATGCCGCAGGCAATAGCCGTATTTCCGAGGCCGATTTCGCCGTCGCCATTCTCGATGAGCTGGAACAGGGCCACTACGTCCGTCGTCGCTTCACGGCGGCCTATTGAGCCGATTGCTTGGGACTTTAGCATGACCACGTACAAGCGCCGGCTCAACCTCAATGTCGGCATCAACACGACCGGATATCTCGGCAACGCCTGGAAATATCGCACCGGTACGCGCGAGGAAATCACCGATCCCGCCTACTATTTAAGGCTGACGCAACTGGCTCATCGCGGGCGGTTCGACTCGGTCTTTTTCTCCGATCATCCGGCGCTGATGACGGACCCCAACAGCCGGCCGTTCCACACGATCGATCCGCTGATCCTGGTCACGGCGTTGGCGGCGCAGGTGCCCGATATCGGCTTTGTCGCCACCATGTCGTCGACCTATAATTCGCCCTATAATCTGGCGCGGCGGACGCAGTCGACCGATATTATTTCGGCCGGCCGACTGATCATCAATATCGTCTCTTCGTTCAATCCTGCGGTTGCGGCCAATTTCAGCAATGAGCCGCTGCCCCCGCGTGATGTGCGTTACGCCAAGGCGCGGGAATTTCTCGATGTGGCCAAGAAACTCTGGGCCAGTTGGGATCCGCGGCGGGCCGGCGAGGTGCCGCCCGAGCGGTTTTGGGATGCGAGCCAGGCGCAAGCCATTGAACATGAAGGCGAATATTTCTCGGTCAAAGGGGCGCTCAATGTGCCGCGTGGTCCGCAGGGACATCCGGTGATCGCGCAGGCCGGCGCTTCGGAAGGCGGAATCGATCTTGCGGCGCGGCATGGCGAGATCATTTATTGCAATATTCTCTCGCGTGAAGCGGGGCAGGCTTTCCGCAAGAAAGTCTTCGATCGCGCCAGGGAAGTTGGCCGCGACACCTCGGAAATCCGCATTGTGCCGGGGCTCGTCGCCATTGTCGGGGAGACGCGCGAGGAGGCCCTGCGCAAGCATGAACTCTTCAGTGGTGCGGGCTCGGAAGATGGGCTGCTTGCACGTTTCATCAGAGAAAACGGGCTCGATGCAGACACCTTCAATCCTGATGAAGTGCTTGATGCCCAACGTTTTATTCCCGACCCCAATCGCATCATGGCCGTTGGTATGGGGCTCGGGCTTTCCGACCTCCTGGCGCATGAAAAGCTAACGGCGCGTCAGGTGGTTCGGCGCTCTGAGGGGCACCACCGACTGGTGCTGGGGACGGCCGAAGAAGTGGCCGACCAGATCATCGATCTCTGGGCCGATGGGACGGTGGATGGCTATACCTATCAGCCGCCGCGGGCGCCGGATGATATCGAGGAATTCGTCGAAAAGGTCGTACCGATCCTAAGGGATCGCGGGGTCTATCCCACTGAATATGAAGGCAAAACGATCAGGGATCGTTATGGCCTGCCCTACCCCGCCTAAGCTGCGTTTTCGAAAGTAAGTACATGACGACCAAGGACAAGATCTTTCTCATCGCTCCGGGTTTTGACGATCCCAAGCGCGACAACGGGCCGTTCGTTTGCCCCTATTGCAATCAGGTCGAGGGGTTGCTGGCGAGTTTTCCGGCGCTAGCTGAGAAAGTGGAAGTGACTCGCCTACCTTTTCCGCGGCCCCGGCTGCCGGTGATCGCGCTGATTGGCGAGGAGAATCAAGGGCTTCCGGTGCTGGTGTTCGGCGAGAATCCGCCGGCGGATGCGCGGGAGGCGAATGGGAATTTCTTTATCAGCGACACGCCGCGCATCCTGGCGCTGCTCGCGGAGCGGCACGGATTTCCCAAGCTACATTAAGGGCTTAGCGGGTCAGGCGACGAGGTCGTTATTGATGCTCTCGACGCCGCCGGCCGCCTGCATGTCGGCGAGGCTGGTATTGTCCAGAACCTCGGCGATGGCGTTGCGGACGTTGAACATCAGCTTGCGGACGCGGCAGGTTTCGATGTCGCAATCGGCGCAGGGCTGGTAGCGGGTTTTGCTGGCGCAGGGGATCGGCGCGAGGGGGCCATCGAGCACGCGAACGACGTGGCCGATCATGATTTCTTCAGGCGGGCGAGCAAGATAGTAGCCACCGTACTTGCCTTTGCGCGAGTAGACGAAGCCCGCATTGCGCAGCTCGGAGAGGATGGCGTCGAGGAATTTTTTGGGGATGTTATTCGTCGCGGCGATGTCGCCGACCATGGCCAGATCGCCCGGTTTCACGCCGGAGAGGTGGCCCAAGGCCTTCAGACCATATTTGCCCTTGTTGGTGAGCATAGCGAACCGACCATCCTTCAAGCTGCGCGAAAATTTCGCGCAGTTGGTAGATAAAGTCGATCAATCTTCTTAACAAGGGGCTCTATGCCCGATCGGGCCTTTGGGGCGCCTATCGGCTAGCAGACTGTTAGCAATGAGTGTCGCTTTGGGCTGAATTGGTGACTCTAAAGCGTCTTGCCCTTGTACGAGACGAGTGGAGCGGTGTCCGGGGTCGAGGTGAAGTCCAAAACCCGGCCGATGACGATGGCCGTACCGAAGCGTTCGATGACTTCCTCGATGCGGCAATCGATGACGCCAGCCGCCCCTGCGAGAACCGGCGCGCCGGATGCCAACTTGGTCCAGGAGCCGAGGCTGAAGCGATCGGCGCCCTTGAGGTCGCCCTTGCCGCCGAAGGGACTGGCGAGATCGGCTTGCGCGGTCGAGAGATAATTGATGGCGAAGTGATTGCCGTCGAGCATGGTCTGCAGGGCCGAGGTCTTCTTGTCGACCGAGACCATCATCATGGGTGGTTCGGCGCAGAGATGGGTGGCGGAGAGGGCGAGGAAACCGCGGGGGCCATCCTTGCCTTCGGCGGTAACGATGGCGGTACCGACGGCGCGAAGCCCGACTGCCTGCCAGAAGGTGCGGATATCGATCACCCGCTCGGCATTTGCTGTTTCAGTCACGCGATTCTCCATTGCTGGGGCGCAGGATAGAGCGTCATCCAGATACTCGCGCGAAGAAAATTTAGCGCCAGCAGAAGATTGGCTTTCGCCTATTCGTAGACCTTGCCGAAGCGCCAGTAGCCCATGAGGTTGAGAAGGCTGCGGTCGATGCCGCGCTCCTTGATGAGGGTGCGGCGGATGGACATGATGGCTTCGGACTCGCCGGCGATCCATGCATAGAAAGCGCCTTCGGTGGCCTTGGCCAGTTCCCAGGGCACTGTGGTGTCGATGTCGATGGCTTCGAGCTCGGTGCCGGCCTGTTCGGCATTGGCAGCAGGGAGTTTTGCGCGCTCGACAGCGGCGACGAGGAGGTCGCCGGGGCGCGGGTCACCTTCTTCGTGGCGGATGAGCCAGTGGATATTGAGGCCGGGCCAGTTGGGAAGGGGCAGCGCGTCGGCGCGGTCGGCGACTTCGGCAAAAACTTCGCAGGGTGGCGGGTTTGGCCGGGCAGCGAGTTCTTCGAGGATGCCGGCAAGGGCGGGGATGGCGGTTTCGTCGGCCATGAGAAGGACGTGGCGCGGATCGGCGGGTGGCTTCCATTCAAAGCCGCCGCCGATCTTTTCGGCGCGGCGATTGGGGGCCGAGATTTGCACCTTGTCGCCCGGCTTGGCGTGGGTGGCCCAGCGGGAAGCGGGGCCGTTTTCGCCATGGAGGACGAATTCGACGTCGACTTCGGCCTGGTCGGCGCGGAGATTGCGGATCGTGTAGGTGCGCATGGGGACGCGCTCGGCGACCGGCACGGATTTGTAGATCGAGTACCAGTCTTCCCGGTCCGGCATGTCCGGGATGCGGCCATCATCGGTGGGGAAGAAGATCTTTATGCGCTGGTCGGGCGCCCAGGTGGCCATTTCGGCGATGTCGGGGCCGGAAAAGGTGATGCGGCGCAGATGCGGGGTGACGTCTTCGGAACGAGCATGGGCCGCGTTGAAGATGCGATAGGGACGTGTGTGGGACATATTCAGGCGTGGCCGATGACGGGAGAGAGGGCGAGCGAGGAGCGATCGCCCGACAGCGCGGCGCGGGCCAAGGCAAATTGCAATGAGTGCACGTCGGAATATTCGGCGGGCTCCCAGCCGCAGACGCAATTGCGTGGCGGCAGGTGGGAATCGGCGACTTCGCGATAGACCTTGCCGAGGGCGGTAGCGAGCGTTTCGAGGACGTCCATGGGTTGCGCCTGGTTCACTTCCAGCGCTTCGCAGAAGAGGGTCAGGACGCGCTGATGGAGAATATCCGCATTGTCGCGATCGGCGTCGGGGTCGGCATTTTGGTGCATGGCAACTCCGGGCACTGGCCGAAGCGGCGCCCGCTTTAATATGAATTGTTTGGTCATATTAAAGAGGTGTGGGGTGGGATGCAAGGGGCGTCGGAGGTTGGCGGTTTACCTCCCCCACCAAAGGGGAGTTTTGACTTCAGACTTCGTGGCTCCCCCTACCCCCACCCTTAATCCCTCCCCACAAGGGGGAGGGAGACGAAGGAGACGGAAGACCGAGGCAAGCGCTTTCCTCACCCTTGTGGGGAGGGAATGAGGGTGAGGGCGGCACACTATCAAGGGGAGTGTGGCGTCGGGTGAAGTGCTTCTCGGCCGTTCCGCGATCGTCACCACCGGCTTGTCCCGGCGGTCCCCAGCGGAGGCGAGATGGATTGCCGGGACAAGCCCGGCAATGACGATGGGAGGAGTATGAGCGTTAGTCCGAAGGCGGATTGGACTAGCGCAGCCGCTGGCCGTCTTTCGCAAAAATCAGCAGTGAGGCGGGGTTGAACCTGGCCTGGTAGCGGTCGCCGGTCTTCAATGTGCGGTTGTTGTCGGTGGCGATGGTCAAGAGGTTGGAGCCGGTGCCACGGGCATAGGCGTAGGTTTCCCCGCCCAGGTGCTCGATGATTTCGACTGATGTGTCGAGCGCGGCCGTGCCGGTGGGGTCGAAGTGTTCGGGGCGGATGCCGACGGTGACGGCGGTGCCGGCCGGGATGGCGATGGGGGACGGGATGAGGTCGTTGGGGAAATCGGCGAGGCGGATGCCGCCGGCTTCGACGGTGCCGTCGAGGAGGTTCATTTTCGGCGAGCCGATGAAGCCGGCGACGAAGAGATTGTCCGGGTCGTCATAGAGTTCGAGCGGCGAGCCGGCCTGTTCGATGATGCCATCGCGCAGGACCACGATCTTGTCGGCCAGGGTCATGGCTTCGACCTGGTCATGGGTGACGTAGATGATGGTGGTGTTCAGCTCCTTGTGGAGCCGGGCGATTTCGATGCGCATGTGAACGCGCAGTTCGGCATCGAGGTTGGAGAGCGGTTCGTCGAAGAGGAACACGTCCGGGTGGCGGACGATGGCGCGGCCGATGGCAACGCGCTGGCGCTGGCCGCCAGAGAGCTGGCCGGGGCGGCGATCGAGCAGCTTGCCAAGCTCGAGAATGCGGGCGGCCTCATCGACACGCCTCGCGATTTCGTCCTTGGGGCGGCCGGCGAATTTAAGGGCAAAGCCCATGTTTTCGCGGACCGTCATATGCGGATAGAGCGCATAGGACTGGAACACCATGGCGATGCCGCGCTGGGCGGGATCGACATCGTTCATGCGCTTGTCGCCGATGAAGAGATCTCCGGAGGAAATCTGCTCAAGCCCGGCGATCATGCGCAGGAGGGTGGACTTGCCGCAGCCCGAGGGACCGACAAAGACCACGAACTGCTTGTCTTCGATGTCGAGATCGACACCCTTGATCACATGCACCGCGCCGAAAGATTTCTTCACATTGCGTAGTTTCAAGCCGGACATGCTGACTGTTCCTCAGATGGCGGTGAGCGTTGAGACGGTGCGGCCAAGCCGCTCATTGGTGACGGTGACCGTGATCGGGCCCTTGCCGATGGTGCGCAGCCAGAAGCCGGTGGCGCCAGCGCGCAGCGGCACAAGGCCGGGGCCAAGACGCTCGGCGGCGCCCGATACTTCGATGGAGACAGGTTCCGGGAAGAAGGGGAGCTTCTTGCCCGACTGATCGAGCGCCCGGACCATGACGCGGACCGTATCGCCTTCGGCACCGAGTTCGGTGTGGTCGGGGATGACCTGAAGTTCGGTCGCGATCGGGTCGGAGATGAATTTTACCGTCTTGGCGACGGCGCCCTTCACATAGCCGGTGATGACGGCATCTTCCCAGGAGAGACCCCAGAGGCCGAATTCCTCGTCGGTCAGGTCCTCGCGCTTGATGATGACAGGAGCATGGGGGAGATGGGGATAGGCGGTGCGATCGGGACGGAAACGCTTGGGCGTGTTGCTGCCATAGGTCAGCTCGATCTCGTCGCAATTGGTGAGGATGATCAGCGGCAGGACGCCACCGATATTGCGCTCGCCGCGGGCCCAGAAGGTAACGGGCTTGAGGATGACTTCGTCCTCGGGCTCGCATTGGCTGGCATAGGCGTAGGCCGCAAATTTTGGCTCGCGAATCATATCCATGACGCCGTGGTGGCAGATGCGGTCGCCCGAGCCAAAATCCTTGTGGGTATTGTAGTCGAAGGCGCACCAGCCGATGCAGCCGGCGATCTGCGGATCGCCATAGGCGGCGTTCATCACGTCGAGGTGGCGGCGGACGTGTTCGGCCTGGCGCTGTTCCTGATCGTTAGACTTGGTGGGGTACATGTGCCCACCATATTCGGTGATCATATAGGGCACGACGCGGTCGAGGCCGGTGACTTCCTGCTGCGGGCGCAGGGGTGTGCGGGGGCGATTGCCGCCCAGTTCCTCGTTGCCGAGGATGAAGTCATTCATGGTGTAGACGTCTTCGAGCAGTTCGCTATCGGTGAGGTAGCGAACGCCGCCGGTCTGTCGGGTGGTGTCGAGTTCGTGCGCCAGCTTATTGGTGCGGACGTAGAAATCGTGGTCGTCCTGGCTTTCGTTGATGCGCACGCCCCAGATGACGATAGAAGGGTGGTTCCAATCACGGGTGATCATGCGGCGGACGTTTTCGACCGCTTCGTCCTTCCACTCAGCGGGGCCGATATGCTGCCAACCGGGGATTTCTTCGAACACCAGGAGGCCGAGTTCGTCGCAGCGATCGAGGAAATAGTGGCTCTGCGGATAGTGCGAGGTGCGCACCATATTGAGGTGCAACTGGTGCTTTAGGATTTCGGCATCCTGCACCTGGGCCGACTTGCCCATGGCATAGCCGGAATAGGGGAAGGACTGGTGGCGGTTGAGGCCCCGCAGTTTCAGCAATTTGCCGTTGAGCTTGAAGCCTTCGGTGGTGAATTCGGCGCTGCGGAAACCGAAGCGGAAGGCGGCGGTATCCTGGCCTGAGGCGGTGTCGATGGTGACTTCGAGCGTGTAGAGCGCCGGGGTCTTGAGGTCCCAGAGAGTGATGCCGGTGAGGTCGTCGAAGGCGAGGTTTACCGAGGTGCCCGTGATGGCGGCGTCGGTGGTCGCAATCTCGTTGCCGGAGGCATCCTTGAGAGTTGCGACCAGCGTGCCGGAGAGTGGCAGGTTTTGCGGATTGGCGAGATCGATGCGGGCGCGGACGGATTTTTTGTCGGCCAAGACATCAGGCGTTTCGATCTTGCCGTTGCCGACGAAGATGGGTGCGGTCACGCGCAGCCAGGCTTCGCGGTAGAGGCCGGCATAGGTGAGGTAGTCTATCCAGCCGCCGAAGGGCGGGATGGCGGGGTTTTCGCTGCCGTCGATGACGACTTTTACGACATTCTCGCCCGATTTCACGCGACCGGTGAGGCGGCCTTCGAAGGGAGTGTAGCCGTCCTTGTGGGCAGCGATTTCCTCGCCGTTGAGATAGACGCGGGAATTGGCCATGGCGCCGTCGAAGACGACGGAGACTTCCCGGCCCTGCCAGCTTTCCTCGGCATTGAAGCGCTTTTCGTAGGTGAATTCGCGCTGATAGGCCTTTTCGTCGAAATAGGAGAAAGGCAGATCCACCGCATTGTGCGGCAGACGGACGGTGTCCTTGCCTTCGAAGAGCCAGCCGGAATTGAAATCGATGAGAGGACGCATAGGGGTTCTACTTGACGGCGCCCAGCATGCCTTCGACGAAGCGGCGCTGGAGCAGGAAGAAAATGATGAGGGTGGGAAGGGTGGCGAAGATCGCTCCGACCATGACGACGCCGAAATCGGGCGTATAGGCGGAGGTGAGACCGGCGACAACGAGGGTGAGCGTCTTCATCTCATTGGTCTGGAGGACGATGAGCGGCCAGAGGTAATTGTTCCAGTTGGCCATGAAGACGATGATGGTGGCGGCCGCGTAAGTCGAGCGCATCACCGGCATATAGACATAGAGAAATATCTGCCACTCCTTGAGGCCATCGATGCGGGCGGCATCGCGCAGCTCGGAGGGGAAGGCCTTCGTCGCCTGGCGGAAGTAGAAGATGATGAAGATCGAGGCGACGGTGGGCAGGATGATCGCCTGATAGGTATTAATCATCTTGAAGTTGGCCATCATGATGAAGAGCGGGATCATCAGGGCGGCGAAGGGGATGGAGAGCATCAGCAGCAGCCCGCCGAAGATCTTTTCGCGGACCTTGCTGCGGAACATTTCGAAGCCATAGCCGGCGAGCGAGGAGACCAAGAGGGTCAGCGCCGTGCCGAGGCCGGCGA
The DNA here is from genome assembly GCF_000743575.1 of Devosia riboflavina. Taxonomy (GTDB): domain Bacteria; phylum Pseudomonadota; class Alphaproteobacteria; order Rhizobiales; family Devosiaceae; genus Devosia; species Devosia riboflavina. The sequence continues at coordinate 73,069 of NZ_JQGC01000022.1, forward strand.
TCAGGAACGAATTGAACAGGATGCGCGGCATATCGACGGAATTGAAGAACACCGAAATGTTCTGCAACAGGGCGCCGCCGGGGGTGACCTTGCCACGAATGATGTCGGCGGAAAGATTGGTCGCGCCGATCATCATCCAGAAGAAGGGAAAGACCGAAACGAAGGCGGCGACGATCAGCAGCAGATAGGTCGCAATGCGGCCGAGAAGGGCGAGAGGGTTGCTCATGTGCGGCGCTCTCTTGCGGCCAGGAACTGGATCAGGGTCAGGATGCCGACCATGACGACGATGACGTAGCTGACGGTCGCCGCATAGCCGAAGCTGGGCATGAACTTGAAGCTGAGGTTGTAGATGTAGAGCGACAGGGTGAGCGTCGAATCCGAGGGGGCGCCGGGGGTCGAGGGGATCAGGTTGGGCTCATCGAAGAGCTGCAGCGTGCCGATGGTGGAGATCACCGTCGTAAAGAGAATGACGGGCTTGAGCATGGGGACGGTGATGTACCAGAAGCGGGCCCAGGCGGGGACGCCATCGATCTTGGCCGCTTCGTAGATCGAGCGGTCGATATTCTGCATGGCGGCGAGATAGAAGATCATGTTGTAGCCGGTCCAGCGCCAGGTGATGGCGCTGATGATCACGACCTTCGACCAGAAGGGATCGGCCATCCAGGGGATGGGATCCGAGATGATGTGCGTGAAGAGCAGGAACTGATTGATCACGCCATCGGCGGCGAACATCGAGCGGAAGACGACGGAATAGGCGACGAGCGAGGTGACGCAGGGCAGGAAGATGGCGGTGCGGAAAAGACCCTTGCCCCAGAGCTTGCTGTCGTTGAGCGCATTGGCGAAGAGCATTGCCAGGACCAGCATGATCGGGACCTGGATGGCAAGGAAGGTCAGCGTATTGGTGAGCGCCCGGATGAAGACCGGATCCTGCGTCAGCCGCACGATATTGGCGAAGCCGCCGAAGCTGAAGGCCATGCCGCGGCCGACCTGAAAACTCATCCAGAGCGACCACAGGATCGGATAGATCATGAAGACGCCGAGCAGCACCAAGGCGGGCATGACAAAAAGCCAACCGCTTACCTGCTCGTTTCGCGCGAGACCCGATTGCGCCACGCTATTCTCCGTTGTTGTCACCACTGCCTGCCAAACCCGACGTCATTCCCGCGAAAGCGGGAACCTCCGTTGTGAAACGGGGTCCCCGCTTTCGCGGGGATGACACCGAGATAGGGTCCGCACCTCAGGCGCGGACCCGACATGACGGTTTTACTGGACCTGCTGGCGGACCTGGGAGTCGATGGCGGCGATGATCTCGTCGATATTGCCACCCGAGGTGATGTTCGGGATCTGGGCGGCGACGGCAGCGTCGGCTTCGTTGGTGAAGACGCCGTAGTTCACAGCCGGGATCTTGCCGAGCCAATCGGAGAAGTTCTGCCAGACGGGGGTGCCGCTGAAGAAATCGTCGCTGGCCTTGTAGGCTTCGCCTTCGCGGGCAGCGAGGAGCGAACCGAGAGCGCCCTGGTTGACGAGAATCTTCTGGTAGAAATCGACGTCCTTGCCCCAAATTTCGGCGAGGAAATCGACGGCTTCGGCCTTTTCGGCCGAGGAGGAGAGCACGTACCAGCTCGAGCCGCCGAGGTTGGAGGCGTTGGTCGCGCCTTCGACGCCATCGAGAGCCGGGATGGGGGCAATGGCCCACTTGCCGGACTGATCGGCGTTCGCCTTGATCGTGCCGACCATCCACACGCCGGTGAAGGTCGAGAGCGTGTCGCCCGAGGTGAACGAACCGGTATATTCGGTCCAGCCCGAGACGGGCTTGGAAATGCCGGCAGCCATCAGGCGCTGATAGGTCTCCATGGAGGCCTTGAGGACCGGGTTGTCAGCGATATGCACGCTGCCATCGGGATTGAAGTACCAGGAGCCTGCGGACTGCATCATGATGCGGAGCCAGCCGGCATCGTTGGGATCGATCGGCAGCAGGATGCCGCCGGTCTTTTCCTTCACGTCGGTGCCGATTTCGATCAGCTTGTCCCAGGTGATGTTTTCGAGATCGGCGGCGGTGTAGCCGGCCTCGCCCAGGAGATCGGAGCGGTAGAAATAGCCGGTGACGCCGGAGTCGAAGGGCAGCGAATAAGTCTGGCCGTTGACGGTGGCGAGTTCGACCTTGTAGGGCGCGAAGCCCGAGTAATCGACGGCGCTGTTGAGCGGCTCGAAGGCGCCCGGGAACGACTGCAGGTACTTCTGGGCGCCGTAGTCTTCGATCAGGACGATATCGGGCAGACCATCGGTGGTGCCCGAAGCGAGCTGGGCCTGGAGCTTGGTTTCAAGATCGGCCTTGGCGAAATCGACGATATTGACGGTCACATCCGGATGCAGCGCGGCATAGCGGTCGGCTGCTTCCTTCATGGTGGCGCCATTGAAGTTGGGGTCCCAGCACCAGACGGTGATTTCGACGGCCGAAGCGGCGGTGACGCTGAACATGCTGACGCTGGCCAGCGCGACGGCGGCCGCGCGCTTCCAGCCCGTGGACAAACGGGTCATTGCAATTCCTCCCTAGCGGGTGTTTCCTCTTCACCCGTAAGCAGAACCTTAACCGCATAAATCGCGGCGCGCAATAATTTCAGTAAATTTTTACTGCGTTATTTTTCAGGGGGTTGGCGGGTACTGCCACGCCAAACGAGTTTGGACGCCAGGGTGATCTGCTTGGCGAGTTCACGGCCGCCGACGCGTTCAAGCAGCAATTCCACCGCCCCTTCGCCGATTTCTTCCGCCGGAAGATGCACGGTGGTGAGGGGTGGATTGAGGAATTGGGCGACGGAAATGTCGTTGAAGCTGGCGACGCCGACATCGCCGGGAATGGTGAGGCCCATTTCGTGAATGGCGCGATAGGCGCCGATCGCCATGGAATCGTTGAAGGTGATGATGGCGTCGGGCGGGCGCTTTTCACTGAAAATTTCTTTGGTCAGGCGATAGCCGCCCTGCTCGGTATTGTCGCCGGAGCGGAACATGCGGTCGTCGAACCAGCCGGCCTTGGTCATCCACTGCACGAAAGCCTGGGCGCGGCGATCGCCCCAGCCGATATAGGCAATGCGCCGATAGCCCAGATTGGCGAGGGATTGCAGCAGCTTTTCCATGGCGAGGCGCAGGTCGGCCTGGACGGAATCGATCTGGTCGTCGGGGGGCGCGTGATCGGCAAAGACGAGCTGTTTGGCGTGGCGCTGGAGCCATTCGATCTCGTCCTCGTCGTGACGACCGATGGCGATGACCCCGGAGGCGCTTTGCAGCATGCCGGCATCGGGCTTGGCGTCGGTGTGGTAAACTTTTACCGTTTCGATCTTGAGCGCGGCGCAGCGACTTTCGATGCCGAGGCGCAGGGCGACGTAATAGGGATCGACCAGCTCCTGTTCGGGGCGCAGGAAATGCACCAGAGCGAGCTTGGTGAGCCCCTGAACATTGGCGCGATTGCGATTGCGCGGCGTCGCATAATTGAGCTTTTCGGCCGTCTCGATGATGGCCTGTCGCTTGCGGTTGGAGATCGACAGCGTCGTGTCGTAGTTGAGCACGCGCGATACCGTGGCGCTTGAAACGCCTACTGCCGCTGCGATTTCCTTGAGAGTGACCATGAGGGCGGAAGCTACAGCCGCAAAAGGCTGGCGGTCAACGGGATGTTCGCGACGACGAATGTGAGCATGGCCGCGTCGTCGGCGGGACTGTTCGCTTCGCCCGTTAGGTTCATCTGTGGAGATTTCATCTACGCGATGCTGCCCTCGGGTCAAGCCCGAGGGCCGGTGCAGGAGCCACGGCGGTTATGCCTGTGAAGCGTGGCCCTCGGGTCAAGCCCGAGGGCAGCACGGTGGTGGGTGGGAGGACATGCTCAACGCAAGCACTACATTTAGCTGGGGATTGCCGGCCCGTCCCGGCAATCCCGTCCGGGGCGGCATGGACCACCGGGACAGGCCCGGTGGTGACGATGGCGGGTGGATTTGGTTCGAGACGGGTTACTCCCGCGGGCGCACCAGCACCCTGCCCCGTACTTCGCCCTTGAGGATGCGGTTTGCCGCCTCTGGGAGGGCTTCGAGGCCGACTTCTTCCACCAGCGCGCCATAGGCGCTGATATCGAAAAGTTCGGCGACGCGCTGCCAGGCGGCGATGCGCTTTTCATAGGGCTGCATGACGCTGTCTATGCCGAGGAGGTTTACGCCGCGCAGCAGGAAAGGCAGCACATTGGTGTTGAGGGCAATGCCGGCGGTATTGCCGAGGGCGGCGACGGAGCCGCCATATTTGACCTGTTTCAGCACTTTGCCGAGCACATTGCCGCCAACGCAATCGATGACGCCGGCCCAGCGGGCCGGCTCGAGCGGTTTATCGGCATCGGCCAGAAATTCGGCGCGATCGAGGATGCGGGCGGCGCCGAGGGCGGTGAGCGCGGCCGAGTTTTCGGGGCGACCAGAGAGGGCCACACCAGAGTAGCCAAGGCGCGCGAGGAGCGCGATGGCGATGGAGCCGACGCCGCCCGAAGCGCCGGTGACGAGGACCTCGCCCGATGACGGGGTGAGGCCTTCAGATTCCAGGCGGATGATGGCGAGCATGGCGGTGAGACCGGCGGTGCCGACGACCATGGTATCGCGGGTGGTGAGGCCTTTTGGCAGGGGGACGAGCCAATCGCCATTGACGCGGGCGCGTTCGGAAAAGCCGCCCCAATGGGTTTCGCCGACGCGCCAGCCGGTGAGCACGACGGGATCGCCGGCGCGGTAGCGGCCATCGGAGCTATCGCGAACCGTGCCGGCAAAATCGATGCCGGCGACATGGGGAAAGGTGCGGACGAGACCGCCCTGCCCCGTCAGGCAGAGACCATCCTTGTAGTTGAGATCGGCCCAATCGATGTCGACGGTGACATTGCCTTCTGGCAGGCGGGAATCGTCGAGCGTCTCCACGGCATTGGCGACGCTGCCGTCCTCGGCCTTTTGCGTGACAAGGGCGCGAAAGCTCATGGGTCTGTCTCCTGAGGCCAATCCATCCCCAATGACACTGTGATGGAAGGGAGGGTTCTGTGTATCCCGGCAATATCCAGTTGGGCTCAATCTAGCGCGTTGCCGATCGAAGTCAAAAGGCTGCGCCGCCTCTTGTATGGAAGAGGTAACTACCTAGGCCATTGATATTAAATACCAAAATCGACAAACTGCGGGAGCCGAGCGAAATCGAGTTGACAGAATGCGCCCCTCGTCGGCACAGTATCGGCATCTAGGCGGGATCAATCCCCCAGGATCGGCCGGAGACGCGTCATGGGCCCATGGGCCCAGCCAGGGTATGTGGTCAAGCGCGCGCTACGCGGTACGTCTTCTGTCTGACCGAAACAAACACGGACAGATGCTCGTATCGGCCTTCTGGAGACCCCGTCAGGTACTCAACCGTGCGGTCGCGGTTGGCGGGCTTTCTTTCTCCCCCAGCTTCGACCCCGTTTCGATCCCGGCATACCGGGACGGGTTTTGCCGCCATTTTCGCGGCGGGGAGGATTTTGGCGATGGCCGAGGCGCTTGGCGTCAGCGGAGGAGTGTCGGTGGCGGAAGCGCTGCTTGCGCGGCTGCGCGCGGCCAGGGTTTCCGTGCCGGTCGACAGTGCATATGGCCAGGCGGCGCTCGATGAATTTGTTGCTTCCGGCGTGGCCTTTGTGGCGAGCTCGCCCGCGATGGAGCAGCGCTTTGGCGATGCGGTGCGGGAGCTGATTTCCTGCATCAAGCCGACGGCGGGGGACGCGGCTATCCTCAATGAGGGTGGTATCTACTATGGCTGCTGGCTGGAAAGCACGGGCACCATCAATGCCGAGCTGCTGTCGCGGTTTATTCCCAAAGTGGCTGGAGACACATTTGCCGGATTTGCGCGGCACCAGCGCGAGGATGGGCTGTTTCCCTATAAGCTGACGCAGACGGGGCCGGTCTTCTCGCAGATCCAGACGGTGACGCCGCTGGCGCGGTCGGTCTGGAACCATTTTTTGCTCAATGGGCGCGACCGGGATTATCTGCGGAAACTCTATGTCGCCATGGGGCGGAACGATGCCTGGCTGGCGCGCTGGCGCGACACGCGGGGGACCGGGGCCGTCGAGGCGTTTTGTGCCTTCGATACCGGGCACGATCTTTCGGCGCGGTTCTGGCATGTGCCGGATTCGCCGGAGGGGAATGATCCCAAGCGCTATCGGGCGGATAATCCGGTGCTGCCGTTCATTGCGCCCGACCTGACGGCGAATGTCGCCTGCCAGCGGGATTATCTGGCGCTGATGGCCGAGGAGCTGGGCGAGGATGGTGCAGCCTGGCGCGACAAGGCGGAGGCAAGCCGGACGGCGCTGTTCGAGCAGTGTTTCGATCCCGATGACGGGTTCTTCTACGACCTCGACCGCAATGGCCAGTTTGTCAGCGTGCAATCGGATGTGCTGCTGCGGGTGCTGGCCTGCGAGGTGGGGGACGAGGAGTTTTTCGCCGAGGCGCTGAGCCGGTATCTGCTCAATACGCGAAAGTTTTTTGCGAAATATCCGTTTACGTCGATCGCCTTGGACGATCCGCGGTTCGATCCGGCGTTTGACTATAATAGCTGGTGCGGGCCGACCAATTTCCTGACGCTGATCCGGGCGGCGCATGCTTTTGAGCATCATGGGCGACATGTGGAGCTGACCTGGATGATGCAGCCGATCTTGTCGGCGCTGTTCCGGGGCGAGCGCTTTGCGCAGACGATCAATCCGTTCAATGGGGCGATGGGTTTTACCGAGGTCTATTCGCCCAGCATCCTGTGCCTACTCGATTTCATCGAGCGGCTGACGGGGATTTTGCCGCGGCCGGACGGGACGCTGTGGTTTACCGGGCTCGTGCCCTATCAGATCGAACATCGCGATGCCTCTCATGCCACCGCCTATGCACGGCGGGTGGATGGGCGGCTGTTCGAGATGGTCAATGACGGGGTGACTCTTCGTGTTTTTCGCGATGGGGTGCCGCTGTTTTCGGCGCCCAGGGGTGTGCGGGTTGTCACCGACCGTGGCGGCAAGATCGAGGCGCTGATCGGGATGAGCGTGGCGACGATCAAAGGGACGCTCGAGATAGATGGCGCGGGGTTCGACTTCGCTATCGGCCCCAATGAGGTGCTCGCGCTGGAGCGCGGCGCCTTCGTGCAACAAAGCCCCTCGCGGCTAACCCATCCCACTTATTGATCGGAGGTTTTGCACCAAGAGCAGCAGCGCGAGATCACATCGGCCGGAATGCACAAGACAACTAAACGCATCCAGTTCTGACGTACGTAGCTCATATCGGGAGGAAACCATGAGCAAATTCAACCGCAGGCAGTTCCTGCACACCTCGGCCGGCTTTGCCGGCTCTGTCGCCGTCATGTCCGCCTTTGGCCGGCCGGCCTTTGCGCAGGACACCGCCGTGCGCCACTTCTGGTGGGGCAATCCGGAGCGCGACAAGCGCACCTTTGCCGTCATCGACATCTACAATGGCAAAACGCCGGGCGTGGTGGTTTCAGGGGAAACGCTCGGCTTTGCCGACTATTTCACCAAGCTGACGACGCAGATTGCCGGCGGCAATATGCCGGATGTGATCCAGCAGGGTTATGGCGTACTGTTCGAATATATCGCCAATGGCGCCGTGGTGCCGCTTGATGATTATGTCGGGAAAAGCCTCGATATTTCGAAGATGGACCAGAGCGCCATCGATGCCGGTACGGTGGGCGGGAAATTTTATGCGCTCTCGATCGGCGCGAATTCGCATATGGCGGTGTTCAATACGCGGCTCTTTGAAGAAGCGGGCGTGAAGCCGGGCGAGACGTTCGATCCCTTTGCCTATACCTATGACGAGCTGAAAGAGTTCGCGGCTGCGATCAAGGAAGCGACCGGGGTTGCCGGCACGGACGACAATACGGCGGACTACCAGAATTTTTCGGACTTCACCGTGCAGAAGGGCGCCAATCTCTACAATGAGGACGGCTCCTATGGTCCGACGCAGGAAATCGTCGAGGAATATTGGAGCACCTGGGCTGGGATTCGCGATGCGGGTGGCACGCCTCCGGGACCGGAATCGGCGGCGCTGGCCGGGGTTGCGGAACTGAGCCAGCTTGGTGTTGTGACCGGCAAATCGGCAATGTCCTATCTCTGGAGCAACCAGTTGGTTGGTGTGCAGGGGTTGATGCAGGATGTGCTGGGCGCGGCGGTCTATCCCAATACTCCGGCAATGATCCCGGGTTCGGTGATCCAGCCGAGCCAGTTCGTCTGCCTGACGCGCGACAGCGGCAATCCGGAAGCGGCGACGGCCTATATGAGCGCCTTCGTCAATGATCTCGATATGACAGCCGTGCTGGGGCTTGAGCGCGGCATTCCGTCCAACTCGGAAGTGCGTGCGGCGCTGGAGCCGAACCTGTCGCCGGCCGAAAAGGTGTCGGTGGAATTCTTCGACCGGATCCAGGGCAAGACGGCCCCGCTGACCGCGCCGCCGCCGAGCGGTTCGGCAGAAGTGGAGCAGACGTTCGAGCGTCTTGCTGTGTCGGTGCTGCTTGGGGAACGTTCGATCCCAGAGGTTGCGACTGACTTCCTCAATCAGGCCAAGGCGATCCTGGCTCGCGCCTAAAAGCCTGACCCTGCCCGCCGCCCTTTCCCTGGAGGGCGGCGGGTGTTTTTTAGTCCTCGGTGTCATTCCCGCGAAAGCGGGAACCCCTGTTTGAAACGGAGGTCCCCGCTTTCGCGGGGATGACACAGTGGGGGAGGAGACTTGGAGCGAATGCTTAGGTTTTTCAGACGCAATTTCGCCGGCTATGCCTTCTTATCGCCCTGGCTGATCGGGTTTTTCCTGCTCGCTATCGGGCCGATCCTGGCTTCGCTCTATCTCAGCTTCACCAAATACAATGTGGTCCGGCCGCCGCAGTGGATCGGCTTGGACAACTATTTTTATATGTTCCAGATGGATCAGCGTTTTTGGAAAGCGCTGCAGGTGACGTTCAGTTTCGTCGTCATTTCGGTGCCGCTGAAACTGATCTTCGCGCTGGGTGTGGCCATGGCGCTGGACAAGGGTATTCGGGCGATTGGGTGGTATCGGGCGCTGTTTTATCTGCCGTCGATCCTCGGCGGGTCGATTGCGGTCGCGATCCTTTGGCGGCAGCTCTTCAACTATGACGGGGTGATCAATTCGATCCTGCGGCTCTTTGGCGGGGATGGGCCCTATTGGCTGAGCGACCCAAAATATTCGCTGTGGACGCTGATCGTGCTAGCGATCTGGCAATTTGGTTCGCCCATGCTGATCTTTTTGGCGGGGCTTCGGGCCATTCCGCAGGAGCTATATGAGGCGGCGGAGATCGATGCGGCGGGGCCGGTGCGGAAGTTTTTCGCCATTACCGTGCCGCTCCTGGCGCCAGTGATTTTCTTCAATCTCGTGTTGCAGATGATCGAGGCGTTCAAGAGCTTTTCGGGGGCTTTTATTATCTCCGGCGGAACCGGGGCGCCGCTCGATAGCCTGCTGTTCTTTACCGTCTATCTCTATAACGAGGCCTTCAGCTTCCTCCGCATGGGTTACGCCTCGGCGCTGGCCTGGGTGCTGCTGCTCATCATCGCCCTCTTCACCGCGATCGCCTTCTGGACCTCGAAATATTGGGTCCACTACGAGAACGAGAGGGGCTGAGCCATGACTGAGGCGACCATTACCCCTGCTATGCTCAGCACTGCCGAAGTGGCCCGCGCCTATCGTGAGGCGAAGGCCAAGCGGGCGAAGCGCGCGGCGCTACTGAAACATGTGTTTTTGATCGTGACCTCGCTGATCATGATCTATCCGCTGCTCTGGATGCTCGCGAGTTCGCTCAAACCCGATAACCAGATCTTTGGCGATCTCGGGCTGTGGCCGCGGGAGTTCCAGTGGCAGAATTATTGGGCCGGGTGGAACGCCCTGCCCGTGAGTTTTACGACGTTTTTCTGGAATTCGACCGTTGTCACCGTCCTGTCGGTGATCGGCAATGTCATCTCGTGTTCGTTTGCCGCCTATGCCTTTGCGCGGCTGGAGTTTTCGGGGAAAACCATCTGGTTTGCGCTGATGATGATGACGCTGATGATCCCTTATCACGTCGTGCTCATTCCCCAATATCTGCTGTTTTTGAACCTTGGCTGGGTAGACACCTATCTGCCGCTAATCGTGCCGCGGTTTTTGGCGGGGGATGCGTTTTTCATCTTCCTGATGATCCAGTTTTTCCGGCAATTGCCGCGCGAGCTGGATGAGGCGGCGATGATCGATGGGTGTTCGCCGTTCAAGATCTATTGGGCTATCATCATGCCGTTGAGCCTGCCGGCCATGGCGACGGCGGCGATCTTCTCGTTCATCTGGACATGGGAAGATTTTCTGGGGCCGCTCGTCTATCTCAACGACATGGAGGACTACACGGTGCCGCTGGCGCTGCGCAGTTTCATCAGTTCGGACGGGGTCAGCCAATATGGCCCGATGTTCGCGATGTCGATCCTCTCGATCCTGCCGATCATCCTGTTTTTCGTTATTTTCCAGAGACTTATCATCCGCGGCATTGCCATGAGCGGGCTAAAGTAGGAGTTTTGCCATGGCTGCAGTTACCCTTTCAGAAGTTCGCAAGGCCTATGGCAATGTGGCGGTGATCCATGGGATCGACCTGGCCGTCAATTCGGGGGAATTCCTCGTGCTGGTCGGGCCTTCGGGCTGCGGAAAATCGACGCTGCTGCGGATGATTGCCGGGCTCGAGGAGATCACGGACGGGACAATCGCCATTGGCGACCGGATCGTCAACGACCTGCCGGCGAGCCAGCGCAACCTCTCCATGGTCTTTCAATCCTATGCGCTCTATCCGCATATGAGCGTGCGGAAGAACCTGGCCTTTGGGCTCGTGAACCTGCGCATGCCACGCGACGAGATTGATCGGCGGGTGGCCGAGGCGGCGCGGATTCTTCGTATTGAAGAATTGCTGGAGCGCAAGCCGCGGCAGCTTTCGGGCGGGCAGAAGCAGCGTGTGGCCATTGGTCGAGCGATCGTGCGGGAGCCGCAACTATTCCTGTTCGACGAGCCGCTGTCGAACCTCGATGCGGAATTGCGGGTGCAGATGCGGGTCGAATTGGCCAGCCTTTACAATCGCTTGGGCACGACGATGATTTATGTGACGCATGATCAGGTCGAGGCCATGACGATGGCGACGCGGATCGTGGTGCTCAACAAGGGGCGGATCGAGCAGGTCGGGACGCCGTATGAGCTCTATAATGCGCCGGCGAACCTGTTTGTCGCGACGTTCATCGGCTCGCCGAAGATGAATGTGCTGGCAGGGACGGCGGCGGGTGGCAGGGCCGAGATTGCGGGGCTCGGGATGCTGGACCTGCCCGGCGGCATTTCGGCTGATGGCCAGATCAGCATTGGGGTGCGGCCGGAACAGGTAGTGATTGGCGCGGGCGATCTCACTGTTTCGGGGACGATTACGCTGGTCGAATATCTCGGGAGCGAAGTGTTCCTCTATGTTCGGCTCAATTCGGGCGACACGCTGCTGGTGCAGGCACCGGGGCAATCGCAATACAAGATACACGACTCCATCACACTGGGGATAAATTCCAAAGAGGCGCATTATTTCAATGGGATGGGGCTGAGGTTGGGGTGAAGAACACCAGCAACCTCCGTGTCATTCCCGCGAAAGCGGGAATCTCCGTTTCGGCGCCTAAACAGGGGTTCCCGCTTTCGCGGGAATGACACCGTGGTTTTTGGGAATTGCAGCGTTGTGTTTCGTAGTTTCTGATGGCCAGAGATCCCCTGTTTTCAGGCCTTTGTGACGAAACTGTTGCATCTCGCTTGATTGGTTCAGGTTTTTTGATAGACAATTGTTGTCCATCATCTGAAAGCCTAATTCCCTATGAGCCGCAATTTTCTGGTCGTCGATCCCGAAGAGGATATCGAGGTTCTGAAGGGGTTGGCGTCGCCGATCCGGGTGCGCATCCTGAAACTGCTGCATGTGGAGGGGCCGCTGAATGGCAATGATATTGCCGACAGGCTGGACCTGCCGCAGTCGACCGTTTCGACCAATATCCAGATTCTTGAGACTGCGGGGCTGATCCGGACGGAGACGCAGAAGGCGCGGAAGGGCAATCAGAAGATTTGCCACTCGACGTTCGACGAAGTGCTGGTCATGTTCAAGGAGGACATGACCCCGCTCAAGTCGAACTCGATCGAGGTGGCGATGCCGCTGGGGCTCTATACGAGCTGCGAGGTTTCGGCGCCGTGTGGGCTGTGTTCGACCGAGGGGATTATCGGGCTCTTGGACGTGCCGGAGACCTATTTGGAGCCCGACCGCATGAAGGCGGGGCTCATCTGGTTCACGCGCGGCTTTATCGAATATCAGTTTCCCAACAATGCCAAATTGGCGCAGAACACTATTGAAGTGCTTGAATTTGCGCTGGAATTGAGTTCGGAAGTGCCGGGGACATCGGCAGACTGGCCGAGCGATATTACGCTATCGGTCAATGGTACCGAGATCGGGACCTGGACATCGCCGGGAGATTTTGGCGACAAGCGCGGGGTCTATACGCCGGACTGGTGGAAGCTCAAGGGCAGCCAATATGGCAAGCTCAAGAGCTGGCGGGTGACCGGGGAAGGCACTTATGTCGATGGGGTGAAGATTTCGCCGGTGTCGCTGGTGGATCTGGATCTCAGCAATCATCACTCGATCCGGTTGCGGATTGCGGTGAAGCCGGATGCCAAGCATCCAGGCGGGATCAATATTTTTGGGCGTGGTTTTGGGAACTATGACCAGGATATTATTATGCGGCTGCAGACGGCGCGGTAGGACCAGGAGTGCCCGACCTCGTGGTTCGAGGCTGCGCTACGCTCCGCACCTCACCATGAGGTCTTCGGGAAGCGCTTTTACGCTTCCCAGCGCCAAAGCCAAAAATCATACAAAAGTGCGCGGGGCAGCTTCACAGGGCGTGTTTCGTCCTGTACAACCGATTTACTGATACAAATCAGAAAAACAGATTGTATGGGAGGACGAGGGTGAAGGCGTCTGTCGTAGCGAATAAGGATTACACGATCTCCAAAATTGATGATCGTGTCTATGGGGCATTTCTCGAGCACCTCGGCCGCGCCATTTATGAAGGCATTTATGAGCCCGACCACCCGACGGCCGACAAGGATGGCATGCGTGGCGACGTCGCCAAGCTCGTAAAGGACCTCAATGTACCCGTGGTGCGCTATCCCGGGGGTAACTTTGTTTCCGCCTATAACTGGGAAGATGGCGTCGGACCGCGTGAAGAGCGCCCGGTTCGTCTCGATCTCGCCTGGCATACGTCCGAGAGCAATGCCGTTGGCGTGCACGAATTTGCCGACTGGTGCGCCACTGTCGGTACCGAGATGATGCTGGCTGTGAACCTTGGTTCGCGCGGCGTCGACGAGGCGCGCAACTTCCTCGAATATGTCAATCATCCCGGCGGTTCCTACTGGTCCGACCTGCGCATCAAGAATGGTCGCAAGGAACCGTGGAACGTCAAAATGTGGTGTCTCGGCAACGAGATGGACGGCCCCTGGCAGGTCGGCCACAAGGATGCGCATGAATATGGCAAGCTGGCAGCCAACACCGCGCGCGCCATGCGCATGTTCGACAAGAACCTCGAACTGATCGTCTGCGGTTCGTCGAACTCGGATATGCAGAGCTATCCCGATTGGGAACGCATCGTCTTGGAGCACACCTATGATCATGTCGATCATATCTCGCTCCACATGTATTTCGCCAATCGCGATAACAATACGCCGAACTATCTGGGCTTAAGCGAAAAGCTCGACACCTATATCGAGACCGTCGCCTCGACGATCAAGCAGGTGAAGGCCAAGCGCAAGTCGAAGAAGGATGTCTATATTTCCTTCGACGAATGGAACGTCTGGTACCATTCGAACAAGAAGGATCGCGAGATCCTCGATGGCAATGGCGGCTGGCCGCACGCGCCGGGTCTGCTCGAAGATATTTATAACTTTGAAGACGTGCTGATGGTGGGGTTGATCCTCAACACCTTCATCCGTCGCTCGGATGTGGTGAAGATCGCCTGTATCGCCCAGCTCGTGAATGTCATTGCGCCGATCATGACCGAGAAGGGTGGCCCGGCCTGGGCACAGACGATCTACTACCCGTATTTCTTCGCTTCGGTGTTTGGTCGCGGCACGGCGTTGCAGCTCGTTACCAATTCGCCGGGCTATGAAACGACCCATGCTAAGGACACGGCTTATGTCGACGTTTCGGGCGTGCACAATGAAGAAGAGGGCACGCTGAGCTTCTTCCTCGTCAACCGTCACACCAGCGAAAGCATCGAGACGGAAGTGAGCCTGCAGGGCTTTGCCGGCGGCACTGTGATCGATCATCAGGTGATGACGCATCCGGATTTGAAGGCCGTCAACACGGCTAGGAATCAGGATGAAGTGAAGCCGAAGAAGGGCGAAGACGCCAAGGTCGAGGGCGGGAAGCTCTCGGTGAAGCTGCCGCCGTATTCGTATCAGATGGTGCGGGTGAAGCTGTAGGGCTGAACTGCGAACTTCGCGTTCGTGGCCACCCCCACCCTTGATCCCTCCCCACAAGGGGGAGGGAGACGAAGGAGCCGCGACATTGAGGGTGGGTGGACGAGAGCCACCGAGCGCCTAGTTGCGTCCTGACTTGGTTAGCAGACTGTTAGCATTCACCGGCTCCCAACGGTGAAAATGGAGGCACATCGGCGACGGTGTGCCTCTTTCCTTTTTATATCATGTTATCCGATTTGTATCATACAAGCGATTGACATCCCCTACCCCCTGGTTAAGTATGACTTATGACGGCGCTGGAGGGCGCCGATGCGGAATGCGGGAGGCATTTCGCCCATGGGAGGATACAGAATGGATAGACGTAGTTTCCTGATCGGAACGACGGCGCTCGGCGCCCTTATGGCTGCCGGCAAGGGCCTGGCCTTTGCCCAGGAAGCCGAGGGGACGGCTCCCGACCTGGCGCAGTTCCCGCGTAGCGAAACGGTGATCGTGCACAATCCCGAAGGGATCATCCGCAATCCGGCATGGTTCAACCTGTGGGCCGTGGGCGCGGGCAATGGTACGTCCAACGGGTTGCACCAGTTGACCACGGATACGCTCTGGTTCATCGATCCCGATGCCGGCGTCGAAGGCGCCAGCGAGAACGCGGTCTACAATTCGCTCGCCGACGACCTCTGGCAGTATAATGAAGACTTCTCGGAAATGACCGTGAAGCTCAAGCAGGGCATTTTCTGGAGCGACGGCGTCGAATTTACGGCCGACGACGTGGTGTTCACGGTGCAGAAGCAGGCGGCGACGCCCGGCACGCCTTATAATGGCGCCTTCTCGAACCAGGTCGCCGAAGTCACCGCACCGGACAAGTACACGGTGCACTTCAAGCTCAACAAACCCAATTCCCGCTTCCATGCGCTGTTCTCGGTGCGCTGGACCGCCGCCTGGATCATGCCCAAGCATGTCTATGAAGGCGTGGAAGATATTCTCAGCTACGACGCGAACCCGCCTGTCAGCATCGGGCCGTATACCCTGCACTCGTTCGATCCGAACGGCACCTGGTACATCTGGCAGAAGCGCGAAGACTGGCAGCGCACGGCTATGGGCATGATTGCCGAGCCGAAGCCGAAATATGTCATCTATCGCAACAATATTTCGACCGATAACCGCCTGATCGAGATCCGCAACGGCAATCTCGACATGGTGCACGACCTGACGCCGGAAGGCACATTCTCGGTGGTGCAGCAGGATCCGCAGATCCAGGGCTGGTTCCCCGGCTTCCCCTATGCCCATCCCGATCCGACGCTGGTGATGGCGATCTTCAACCACCAGAACCCGAAATTCCAGGACAAGCGGGTCCGCTGGGCTCTGGCGCTGATGCTCGATGCGCGCGCCATGTCGATGGCTTCGTATCGCGGTGCGGCAACGCTTTCGGCCATTTCGGTGCCGCCGACGGGTACGCATCCGCGCGACTACCATGCGCCGCTGCAGGAATTTCTTGCCAATTACGAGATCGACACCGGCACCAGCAAGGTGAAGCCCTACGATCCGCAGATCGGCGTGCAGATTGCCGACATGGTTCGCGGGCAGTTTGGCGACGCCGTGCCGACGGACGAAACCGCGATCCGCAACGCCTTTGGCTATGGCTGGTGGAAGCAGAATATTCCGGCAGCGGAAGAACTGCTGACGGCGGCCGGCTTCACCAAGAACGGCAACCAGTGGATGCAGCCTGACGGCACGCCATTCACCTTCTCGGTGATGGTGCCGCAGGAAGGCGTGGTCAACCGTCTCGGCGTGATCATTGCCCAGACCTGGGCCCAGAACGGTATCGGCGCGCAGGCCGAAGTCGACGCCGACACCTGGGGACGCCAGCGCGTGGGCAATTACGAGTGCAATATCGCCTGGGCCGTGGAAACCTGGGGCGGTCACCCCGACCTGTCGTTCTTCATGGACAGTTATCACTCGGCCTATGTCGCCGAGCCGGGCGCTTCGCAGCCGGACCGCAACTGGATGCGCTGGAAGGATCCGCGTCTCGACGAGATCATCGAGAAGATCCGCGGTATCGACTTCAACGATCCCAAGGGCGTGGAATACGGCCATGACTTCGTGAAGCTGCATCTCGAAGAAATGCCGAATATTCCGATCATGGCCTACAACGTGTTCTCCATCCAGTCGAACAAGTTCTGGACCGGCTGGCCGAACGCGGAAAACAACTATGCGAACCCTGTGACCAACTGGTCGAACGGTCGGTACATCTTCACGCAGATCTCGCCGGTCGCAGGGGCATAGTCAGCGTCCTCCCGGACGGTCCGGCGCAAGCCGGGCTGTTCTGGGCAGCGCAGGTGACTGCGCTGCCCACGTTTTGCTTCCTGCGGGGAACACCGGAAGGAAGGGCGGCACGATGCTCCCTTCTCCCCTTGCGGGAGAAGGTGCCCCTCCGGGGCGGATGAGGGGTATTCGGCGCTGTCACTAATTCCTCTGCGGAGGAGAGAACCCCTCACCCTGGATTTTCGCTGAACGCGAAAATCCGGTCCCTCTCCCGCAAGGGGCGAGGGGAGGCCCGGTGATGGGACGACTAGCACGGACGTTGAGGAGTTCCATGCAAGGGTATCTTTATTTCGTGGCGAAGCGCGCGCTGCTGATGTTGGCGGTGATATTCTTCGGCGTTTCGGCCATGTTTCTCGTGACGTATCTTTCGCCCATCGACCCTGTGGAACAGGTGCTGGGACGGCTTTCGGCTAGATCGAACCTGTCGCCTGAAGCCATTGCATCGACGCGCGAGGCGCTGACGGCGATGTTCGGGACCGGGCAGCCGATGCTGACCCAGTATTTCAACTTCTGGACGCGATTGCTGCAGGGTGACCTTGGCGCGTCGCTGATGGCTTTCCCGACGCCGGCAATGGAGCTGGTGATGCGCGGCATGCCCTGGACGCTGGGGCTGTTGCTCAGCTCGACCATCCTCACCTTCATCATCGGCAACCTGATGGGCGGGCTTGCCGGCTACTTTCAGAACAACCGGTTCTTCAAGGCCTTTGGCATCGTGACCATGGGCCTGCAGCCGATCCCCTACTATATCGTCGCCTTCATCATCCTGATCATCTTCGGCTTCCTCTGGCCGGTGCTGCCGATTTCGGGCGGGTTCAGCATGGATGTGCGGCCGGGCTGGTCATGGACCTTCGTGTTCTCGGTGCTGCAGCACTCGCTGCTGCCGGCGTTCTCGCTGGTGCTCGTCGGGCTCGGTGGCTGGTTCATCGGCATGCGGGCGTTGGTGTCGAACATCGTGACCGAGGACTATGTGACCTATGCCGAACTGGCCGGGGTCAAGCGCGACACTATCGTGGGCGCCTATGTGATGCGCAATGCGCTGGTGCCGCAGGTGACGGCGCTCGCCATGACCATTGGCGGCGTCTTCTCGGGCACGATCATCACCGAGCAGGTGTTCAACTATCCGGGCATGGGCTCGCTGCTGGTCGATGCGGTGAATGCCGGCGACTATTCGACCGTTCTCGCCGTCTGCACGGTTTCGATCACCGCCGTCGCCTTTGCAATCTTTGTCGTGGACCTGCTGCACCCGCTGCTCGATCCGCGCGTTCGGGCGGAGTAGAGCCATGTTCGCCGTTTTTCGCGATCTCATCCGCTACAATGCCGAGTTTACCATCGGGCTGATCCTTGTCGGGATCATGGTGATCTTCGCGTCGCTCTCGTTCTTCGCGCCGATGGATCCGACGCTGATCTACATGGCCATCCCCGACCAACCGCCTTCGGCGCAGTATTGGTTCGGCACCAATTCGCGTGGCCAGGACCTGTTCTGGCAGCTTTCGGCGGCGTTCAAGAACAGCCTGATCTTTGGCGTTACCGTTGCCGTCTTGAGCCGCATCATCTCGATCACGGTGGGGCTGGCGGCCGGCTATCTCGGCGGCTGGGTCGACCGGGTGCTGATGTTCATCAACGACATTTTCGTGTCCGTGCCGATCTTCCCGATCCTGGTGCTGTTCTACTTCGTGCTGCGCAACAGCATGGACAGTTTCACCATGGCGCTGATCCTGGCGTGTTTCGGCTGGCCGTTTGACGCGCGCCTGATCCGCTCGGTGGCGCTGGGGCTAAAACATCGCGAGTTTACGCGGCATGCCGTGTTTGCCGGGATGTCGACGCGAAAAGTGCTGCTTGAGGAGCACCTGCCCTATGTGATGCCGATCGTGTTTTCGACCTTCATGAACAACATGCTCTGGTCGATCGGCATGGAGGTGACGCTGGCCGTGCTGGGGTTCACCAATATCAACAACCCCACTATCGGCACCGTTCTCTACTGGGCCAATTCGCACTCGGCCATGGTCGTCGGGGTGTGGTGGTGGATCGTCATTCCGGTGATCCTGATCGTCATGACCTTCCTGGGGCTGTTCCTGCTGGCTGTCAGCATGAACGAATATATCGACCCGCGCAGCCGCCTGCGCCGCATGGGGGCTTGAGGCCATGGCTGAAGATATCGTTCGGGTCGAGAACCTGAAGGCCTATTACCAGATGAACTATTTTGGCGTGCGCCGGGAAGTTCGGGCGGTCGACGGGATCACCATGACCGTGCGCAAGGGCGAGGTCTATGGCATTGCCGGGGAAAGCTCTTCGGGCAAGACCTCGTTCATCAAGGTGTTGGCTGCGGCCATTCGCCCGCCGCTGCGGGTGGTGGAAGGGTCGGTGAAGTTCGACTTCAAGAATGGGCCGATCGATGTCGCCACCGCGACGCCGAAGCAGATCGAGGCGGTGCGCTGGAAGCACCTCTCGTATATCATGCAGGGGTCGATGAGCGTGCTCAATCCGGTGCGACGCATCGGCAAGACGTTTCACGATTTTGCCTCGCGGCCCATGGGGCTGACGGGCAAGGCGTTTGAGGACCGGGTGATTGCGCATCTGGCGCGGCTCAAATTGCCGGCGGATGTGCTCAAGGCCTATCCGCATGAGCTTTCGGGCGGCATGCGGCAGCGCGTGACCATAGGGCTCGCGACGGTGTGCCACCCCGAATTCATCATTGCCGACGAGCCGACGACGGCGCTCGACGTGGTGGTGCAGAAGGAGGTGTTGAGCCTGATCCGCGATATCCAGAAGGAGATGAACGCGGCCGTGGTGTTCGTGACGCATGACATGAGCGTGCATGCGAACGTCGCTGACCGGGTGGGCATCATCTATGCCGGGCGCCTTGTCGAAGAGGGGCCGACGCGGGACATGTTCTTTGCGCCCAAGCATCCCTATACGGCGCATCTGGTGGCGAGCCTGCCGCGTATCGGCGACGTGAAGCAGCGGCCGGCGCTCGAAGGGCGACCACCGAACCTGGCTGATCCGCCGCAGGGTTGCCGCTTCCATCCGCGCTGTCCGCTGGCCGTGGACAAGTGCCGTCAGGAAGTGCCGCCGATGGAACAGGTGGGGCCTGACCATCGGACTGCCTGCTGGCGCTGGCAGGATGTGAAGCCGCTGGTTGGGGCCAGTGCACCATCGGGAGTGATGGCATGACGACGCTTCTCGATGTGCGCGATGTATCTAAGCGCTTTACCATGGGCGGGATTTTTGGGCGGAAGACCGTTGATGCGGTGATGGACGCCAATTTCTCGCTTTCGGCTGAAAACCCCGAGATATTCACGATTATCGGCGAGAGCGGGTCGGGAAAGACGACGCTGGCGCGGATGATTTTGGGGCTCGAAGACCCGAGCGAGGGAGAAATTCTCTTTCGCGGGAAGAGGGTTTCGCGGCATGGCGGGCGGGCGGAAAAGCTCGCTTTCATGAGCCAGGTGCAGCCGGTGTTCCAGAACCCGTTTGAAGCGTTCAACCCGCTAAAGAAAATCGAGCGGTATCTCGAAAGCACGGCGCGACGGTTTTTGCAGACGCGCGACAAGGCTGTGATCGACCGGGCGATGGACGAGGCGCTGCAGAAGGTGGGGTTGAGCCTCAAGGAAGTGCGCGGGCGCTTTCCGCATGAGATGAGCGGCGGGCAATTGCAGCGCTGTGCCATTGCGCGGGCGCTGATCCCCAATCCACCGCTGCTGATTGCCGACGAGCCGGTGTCGATGGTCGACGCGTCGCTGCGGATGAGCATCGTCAATCTGCTGAAGAGCCTGCGGGATGACCTGAAGGTTTCGGTCATCTACATCACGCATGACCTCGCCACGGCCTATTACATTTCCAACCGGCTGATCATCATGCAGCGCGGGCGGATTGTGGAAATGGGCGATGCGCGGACTGTGCTGGATAATCCGCAGCATCCCTATTCGAAGCTGCTGAAGGCTTCGGTGTTGTCTACGGATGATGCCGGGGATGGGAAGCTGGCAACGGATCCGGGGATGGTGAAGGCGGCGGGCGATCTGGTGGGTCAGGCAGGGAAGCTTGTGGCCAGGCCGGATGGGCGGGAGGTGAGGGTCTATGGGTAATTCTGTAAGGCCCCCTCACCCCAACCGAATTCGCAAACGCGAATTCGGTGAGCTGCGCGCCGACCTCTCCCCCAGAGGGAGAGGTGAAGAATGAGCGCGCCGATATTTCGGGATCCGATTGAGGATGGGGCGGCTGATCCGACGGTGATCCGGCGGGAAGGCACCAATGAGTGGTGGATGTTTTATACCAATCGCCGGGCTGCGGCCGGGGGCGAGGGGTTTTCCTGGATCCATGGGTCGCCGATTGGCGTGGCGGTGTCCACGGATGATGGGGCGAGCTGGCACTATCGGAATACGGTGAAGGGGCTCGATGCGCCGGGGGATGAGGGGCTCAACACGCATTGGGCGCCGGAGGTGATCTTTGCCGAGGGGCGGTATCACATGTTCCTCAGCTATATCACCGGAGTACCGACGCATTGGAAGGTGCCGCGGACGATCACGCATTTCGTCAGCGATGATCTCGAAAACTGGACGCGGGTGGGGCCGTTGAAGCTGTCGAGCACGAATTGCATTGATGCCTGCGTGTATAGGAGTCCGGATGGGCTCTGGCGCATGTGGTACAAGGACGAGGGCCAGGGTTCGAGCACCTGGAGCGCGATTAGTACCGACATGTTCGACTGGACGCTTGAGGGGCTGGTGTTGCCGGGATCGCCGGATGCGCCGCCGCATGAGGGGCCGAATGTGTTTCGGCTCGGCGGGTTTTACTGGCTGATCGTCGATGAATGGCGGGGCCAGGCGGTTTATCGCTCGGACGATACGAAGAACTGGGTGCGGCAGGGGATCGTTGGCGGGGAGCCGGGCTTGGATGCGCTGGACCGCAAGTTCATGCGCCATGCCCAGGTGGTCGTGGTGGGCGATCACGGAGCGCTTTACTATTTTACGCATCCCGAATGGGACGAGCTGGGGCACAAGGAAGGGCCGCCGGATGCGCGGTCGCGCGCTACGGTGATCCACCATGGAAGGCTGACGGTGCGGGACGGCGTGCTGGTGCTTGAGCGCGATATCCCAGTGGACCTGCCGATTTTGCGATAAAATCTGTCCCGGTAGTCGAAGGCTGTCGCGAAGACTCGTCGCGGCGGTGTCACAGATGGAGGGACATGATGGAAAACACTTTCCAGGACGACGGCCTCGACCTTTTTGCGGAGGATGGCCCCCCTGCCCTGCCGGCAGGGGGAGAGTTTTTGGAGCGCGACGGGGCGCGGGTCTGGTTCGCCAGTTTTGGCGCCGGGCCGGCGGTGCTGCTGCTGCATGGCGGCATGGGGAATGCCAACAATTTTGGGCATCAGGTGCCGGCGCTGATTGAGGCCGGGTATCGCGTCGTGGTGATCGATAGTCGAGGGCATGGGCGCAGCTCTTGGGATGGCGGGGCTTTTGCCTATACCCAGTTTGCCGGGGATGCCTTTGCAATTCTGGATCGGCTCGGGATCGACAATGTCGCCGTGGTCGGCTGGAGCGATGGGGCCTGTACGGGGCTTGCCATGGCCAAGGCGGCGCCGGAGCGCGTGGCGGGGGTGTTTTTCTTTGCTTGCAATGTCGATCCGAGTGGGACGTTGCCGTTTGAATTTACCGACGTGATCGGGAATTGCCTGACGCGGCATCAGAAGGATTATGCCGCGCTATCGCCGCATCCGGAGCGGTTCGACGAGATGAGTTCAAAACTGCAGGTGATGCAGGGGAGCCAGCCGGATTATTCGGCGGATGATCTGCGGGCGATTGGCGTGCCGGTGACGGTGGCGCAGTCGGAGCGGGATGAGTTCATTCGGGTGGAGCATGCGCGGTATATCGCGGAGACAGTGCCGGGGGCGCGATATGTCGAGATGGCTGGGGTGAGCCACTTTGCGCCGGTGCAGCGGCCGGGGCTGTTCAATGGGGTGGTGCTGGAGTTTTTGGATGGGCTGGATGATTAGGTAGATAGGCCGGTGTTTGCCGCACCCCCCACCCTTAATCCCTCCCCACAAGGGGGAGGGAGACGAAAGAACCGTGGGGTCGAGGCAAGCGCCTCCCTCCCCCTTGTGGGGAGGGATCGAGGGTGGGGGTAATTCCCGCGCTCGGGGAGACGGCTAGCTCACCGGCGGCTCAGAGCCGAGTTCGCGTTGGCGGCGGAGGAAGCTGATCCAGCCGCTGAAGCGGTCGTGGAGTTTGCTGAAGCGGGTGGCGGTGTCGTTGGGGACGCCGAGGGTGATCAGTTCCTCGTGCATGTCCTTGAGGGCGCGTTCCATGTCGTCGGCGTCGTCGAGCAGTTGCTCGATCTGCTCCTGGGTTAGTCTGACCAATGTCGCCATGACAGATACTCCTTCCCAATGAGGGAAAGGATACGCTCAAACTTGGGTGTCGTCAGGGGGGCCAATCACCGAGCGCCGGTAAGTGCAGAGCCCTCGGGTCAAGCCCGAGGGTGACGATCTGGGGTTTGGGCGGCGGTCCTGAGGGATCAGTTGCTATCCGGCTTCCAGACTGCCGGCGGTTCGCGTTTTAGCGGGCCCATGGTGGTGATGTCGTTGCCTCTCCGCATGGCGATGTTCATGCGGAAGGAGTTGCCGATGCGTTCGGAGCGCTCGATGAAGACTTCGGCGATTTCGGGCGAGCAGAGGCGCGTCACTGTCTCGCGGAAGAGGCGGAGCCAGCGCATGAAATGGGCGTCTTCAAGCTCGGGGATGGCCATGTGTTTGGGCATGGGGCGACCACCATATTTGCCAGTGCCCAAAAGCATGGAGCTCCAGAAATCGGCGATGGTGGCGAGGTGGGCGGGCCAATCGGCTTCGGGGATGACGCGATTGAAGACCGGGCCGATGACGGCATCCTGACGGGCGGCGGCGTAGAATTCGTTGACGACCTGCTGGATCAGGGCCTCGTCGAGGCCTTCGGGGGTTTCCCAGCCGATGCGGGTGAGGCGCGTGCCGACGGGGGGGCGTGGATCGGTCATGAGGTGGACTCAGGGGTAATGCGATAGGAGCAGCGGCGGCCGCCACTGACGATATGGTCTTCGCGCTCGACATTTACATCGGGGCCGAGGACGGCGCGGAAGACTTCCAGCTCTGCGCGGCAAAAGCCCTGGCAGGCCGTGGCGGCGGCGCAGATGGGGCAGTGGTTTTCGACGAGGAGGAGCGAGCCGTCGGGCTGTTCGTTCCAATCGGCCATATAGCCCTCGCGACTGCGCAGGTCGACGAGCGCGGCGACGCGACCTTTCAGGTCCGGCTTGTCCGAAACGGCGCCTTCATAGGCTTCGCGGGTGAGGGTTTCGCGGGCGGTGATGATGGTATCGAGCGCCGCGTCGCCGAGGGTCGAGCCGATGAGATCGAGAAGCTGGACCGTCAGGGCCGCATGGGTATCGGGGAAGCGCGACTGGGCGGCGGGGGTGAGCGACCAGGACTGGGTGGGGCGGCCGACGCCGGAGGAGATGTTTTCGGAGGCAACGAGGCCCTCCTGGGCCAGCCGCAAAAGTTGCTGGCGCGCGGCTTCGCCGGTGATCCCGAGTTGTTCGCCGATGGCGGACGAGGAGAGGCCGGTGCGCATTTTGAGGGCCATGAGCACGCGCTCGCCGGGGCTGCGCGGCGACCAGGTGTGATTTTCCAAGTCCGAACTTGACATATTCGTGGAATGGGTTTTCAAAGTCATTGCTTGGAAAATACTCCGGATGGCCAACAATGGCAAGCCGGTCGCGTTTTTGGCAACCGAAGACGCTTTTGAAGGAGCCCCGAAATGGCCTTTGAACTCCCTACCCTCTCCTATTCCGCCAATGCACTGGCCAATGCCGGCATGAGCCAGGAAACGCTGGAGCTGCACCACGGCAAGCACCACCAGGCCTATGTGACGGCGCTCAATGGTTTTGTTGAGAAGAATGGGGATCTGCAGGGCAAGAGCCTTGAAGAGATCGTGCTGTTTGCCAAGGACAAGGCGGATCTGGCACCGGTGTTCAACAATGCGGGGCAGCACTGGAACCACATTCATTTCTGGAACGCGCTGACGCCGACCGGCGGCAAGCTGCCGGGGAAACTGGAAGCCAAGATCGTTGAGGATTTTGGTTCGGTTGATGCGTTCAAGGACGCGTTCAAGACCGCCGCGACGACGCAGTTTGGTTCGGGTTGGGCTTGGTTGGTGCTGGGCACGGACGGGAAGCTGAAGGCGACGAAGACGCCGAATGGCTCGAACCCGATCGCTACGGGCGAAGGCAAGGTGCTGCTGGGGCTCGATGTGTGGGAGCACTCCTACTATGTCGACTTCCGCAATCGTCGTCCGGACTATGTGACGAACTTCCTCGACAAGCTGGCGAACTATGAGTTTGCTGAGGCGAATTTGGGCTGAGGCTTTCGCCTGCGCGCGTGGCTACCCCCACCCTCGTTCCCTCCCCACAAGGGGGAGGGAGGCGCCGGCCTCGATATCGCGGCTCCTTCGTTTCCCTCCCCCTTGTGGGGAGGGATTAAGGGTGGGGGTGCGATGTTTGGGTGGTAGCGTACCCATGTTTCTCCAATTTCTGAATGCGATGCGGTGGATGGATTGCGCCTTGCGACCGGATTGCGTGATTATTGACTTTCAGCAGTTCGCCCGGCGCGCAGCGCGTGCGAAGGTGGATGCGTCCTTGAGTAGCGTAATGGCTGATTTTGAAATGCCGGACAGCATGGCGCTGCGCCCGACCCGGAACCCGGTGGTGAATACCTCGGAGTTTCGTGCCGCCATGTCGTCTGTGGCATCGAGCGTTTCCGTGGTGACGGCGCGGCGGGGCGACGAGATGGTGGGGCGGACGGTGACGGCGGTGCTGTCGCTTTCGGCCAACCCGCCTTCCGTCTTGGTTTCGATCGACATTGTCAGCCGGTTGGCGGATTTCATCGCCAAGACGGGTGGATTTTCCATGGCGGTGCTGGCGGAAGACCAGAGCGAGATTGCCGATGCCTTTGCCGGCAAGGTGCCGCATGACGCGCGGTTCGACCTTGGCAAATGGTCGCGCTGGCCTTCGGGGCAGCCGCTGCTTACCGGGGCGGTGACGGCGATTGATTGCGAAGTGATCGGCTCGATTGAAACGGGCACGCATGTGCTGTTTGCGGGAGCGATCATCGAGGCGGATTCTTACGAGGAGCGCCGGCCGCTGCTGTGGCAGCGACATGCCTATCACGCGCTTTCAAATATCGACTGAAGCGGCTCATTATTGAGCGTATCTTTGTTCCGAAACCGGCGACCACTTTCGGGAGACACGCTTTAGTGCCACACTGCAATCGATTTCCTGATTCACTCTGGATGGGGCAACCGCGCGCTTGAGGGTAGCGTTTGCCAAGCGTCCAGGAGGCAGATGTGCCGCGTTATTTCTTTCACTATCGTACCGATGAAGAGCTGGTTCGCGACGAGGCGGGCAGCGAATTGGCAGACCTCGAAGCTGCCGAGCAGCAGGCGGCGGAGATCGGCAAGGCGATCATCGACAAGCTGGCCGGCGAAGGCGGCGAGACGCGGGCGCCGCGGACCATCGAAATCACCGACGCGCGCGGCGAAGAGCTGCTTTATGTGGTGTTTTGGGAAGGGCCGAAAATCGGCGAAGGGCCGGCGAGCCCGGTCACGCCCGTAAGCGTGCACTAGGACCGATCGGCCTATTGGAAGCCAGGCTTTGCGCCCGGACTATTTTAGAGAAATAGCGGCATCCCGTGGGCGGTGACCACGAAGCCCAGGATCAGGGCTGCGGCCAATGCCGCGTAGGAAACCATCAGATAGACGTTGGGCATGGGGGCCTCATCGCAGCACCCTCAAAGACTACCAGATCAATCGAGATTAACAAGAGGTAAACGCTGCGCGGACCGGCACGAGTCGGAAATGCTTTGCCCGAATGTGGCAGTTTTGTGAAATTTTTCGGTCGTCACACTGCTGTTCGGTCATTGGGGCATGAAACTTAGGAAGGGCAGACAGGCCGAGCAGGCCTGATAGAGTGCAGGGCAAATCACTTCGGCAACCGGCGCGGCTTCGGCACGAAGCGGCGCGTGGACCGACCGAAAGCGCTCTAAGGGGGGCGGTATATGACGGACGAACGGAGCTGGGCTTTTATCGAGGCAGCATCGGCTTTGGCGAAGGGCAATGCCAGCCTGGAGCGCTTCCTGATCGAGGCGATCAAGGCGACCGATCCCGATGATCTGGCGCGGCAGAAGCCCGACGTTCTGCTTGCCGCGCTCGAAGCCAGCCACAAGGCACTGTTTGCCGGCTCCCTCAGCGATACGCGCATTCTGCTTACCCCGCCGGCGCAGGCGGGTGGCGCGCTGGTGATCGATGTGATTTCGCCCGACATGCCGTTTATCGTCGACTCGACACTGGCGGCGCTGCGGGCCATGGGCGGGGCTATCCGCCTTTTCTGTCATCCGGTCGTTCGGGTGAACCAGGGGCAGGTCACCGACAACGGTGGCGCGGCGATCAGCGTGCTGCATATCCATAGTGAGCCGGTGGCCGATCCCGAGGCGCTGCGGACGGAAATCGCGGAAACGCTCGCCGAAGTGGCGAATGCCGTGAACGACTGGCGGGCCATGCTCGACCGGTTGCGGGGGGCGATGGCTGGGCTTGATGGGCTGAAGCCGGCTTTGCGCGACGAGCCCGTGCGCTTTCTCGACTGGCTGACCGAGCACAATTTTACGTTCCTCGGCATGCGCGAATATCGACTGGAGGACGAGACGCTGGTGCCGGAGGGCGAAACCGGGCTCGGCATTTTGCGCGATCCCGCGTTGAAGGTTTTGCGGACTGGCCAGGCCTATGTGGACAGCACGCCGGAACTGGTGGCTTTCCTCAAGACGGCTGAACCGCTGCTGGTGACCAAGGCCAATGTGAGGGCGCGCGTGCATCGGCGCGTCCATCTCGATTATGTCGGGGTGAAGCTTTATGACGCCGCGGGCCATGTGCGGGGCGAACTGCGCGTTGTGGGGCTCTTTACGGCCCAGGCGCTGGCGACTGCGCATACGGATGTGCCGATCATCCGGCGCAAGGTGGCAGAGGTGATGCGCAAGAGCGGGCTCGATCCCCTGGGGCATGCCGGGCGGGCGCTGCTCAGTGCGCTTGATTCTTATCCGCGCGACGAGATGTTCCAGATCGATACGGGGCTGCTTGCCGAGTTTTCCGAGGCGATTGCGGCGCTTTATGATCGGCCGCGCGTGCGGGTACTTCCCCGTATCGATCGGTTCGACAATTTTGTCTCGATCCTCGTTTTCGTGCCGCGCGACCGGTATGACGGCGATGTGCGGGCGCGGATCACCCGCTATCTCGCCGAGGTCTATGATGGACGCGTTTCGGCTTATTATCCGAATTTCCCCGAAGGCGATCTCGTGCGGCTGCATGTGATCATCGGGCGACTGGGGGGCGTTACGCCCAATCCGAGCCGCACGGAGCTTGAGGGTCGTGTCGAGGCGCTGACGCAGGATTTCTCGGACCTGCTGCAGAAGGCGGCGCCCGATCCGGCCGAGATCAGTGACTATCGTTCGGCCTTTTCGCAGGCCTATCAGTCGCGCAATTCGGCTGAGGATGCGCTGGGCGATATCGCCGTATTGCGGGGCGTGAGCGAGGGCGGCATTGCGCTGAAACTGCGGGCGCGGCAGGGCGCCGAGGGGGCGCTGGGCCTGAAGGTCTATGCCAAGGGCGGGGCAATTCCGCTCAGCGACCGCGTGCCCATGCTCGAGCATTTTGGGTTCAAGGTGATCGACGAGCGGACCTATACGCTGGTGCCGCGCGATGGGATTGAGCGGTTTATCCACGACATGGTGCTGGCGCCGAGCAACGGGGCCGAACTCGATGTGGCGGCGCGAGGCGCGGCGATCGAGGCCGGTTTGCTGGCCGTGTGGGCCGGGGCGGCGGAGAGCGACCAGCTCAACACGCTGGTCACGCAGGCCGGGCTCGACTGGACCGATGCGGCGCTGCTGCGTTCGTTCTCGCGCTATCTCAGGCAGATCGGGATTTCCTATTCGCAGCGCTATATTGCGCAGGTGCTGGTGACGCAGGCCGAGGCGGCCAAGGCGCTGGTGACGCTGTTTGGCGCGCTGCATGACCCTAAGCTCGAAAGCCGTGGCATGGCCGAGGCGGCGGCGCGCGACATTATCGCGGCGCAGCTCGAAGCGACGGCGTCGCTCGATGAGGATACGATTATCCGGCGGTTCCTTAATCTCGTCGATGCGTCGCTGCGGACCAATTCGTTCCAGCGAGATGCGGATGGGCAGCGGCGGCCGGCGCTGGCGATCAAATATGACAGCGCCAAAGTTGAAGGCATGGTTGCTCCCCGGCCCTATCGCGAGATTTCGGTCTATTCGCCGCGGGTTGAGGGTATTCACCTGCGCTTTGGCGCCATTGCGCGTGGGGGTCTGCGCTGGTCGGACCGGCCGGAAGATTTCCGCACGGAAGTGCTGGGGCTGGTGAAGGCGCAGCAGGTGAAGAACGCGGTGATCGTGCCGGTGGGGGCCAAGGGCGGGTTTGTGCCGAAGCGCCTCGTGGCTGGCATGCCGCGCGATGCGTTCATGGCGGAAGGCACCGAGAGCTACAAGATTTTCATCGGCTCGCTACTCGATATCACCGACAATCTCGTCGATGGCGCGGTGGTGCCGCCGGCCGATACGATGCGGCGGGATGGGGACGATCCCTATCTCGTGGTGGCAGCAGACAAGGGCACGGCGAGCTTTTCGGACACGGCCAATGCCATTGCCATTTCGCGTGGCTTCTGGCTCGGGGATGCTTTCGCCTCGGGCGGCTCGGTTGGTTATGACCACAAGAAGATGGCCATTACGGCGCGCGGCGGCTGGGAAGCGGTGAAGCGGCATTTCCGCGAGATGGACCGCAATATCCAGGCGGAACCATTTACCGTTGTCGGCGTGGGCGACATGAGCGGCGACGTGTTCGGCAATGGCATGTTGCTCTCGCCGGAAATCCGGCTCGTGGCGGCGTTCGACCACCGCGATATTTTCATCGATCCGGCGCCGGATGCGGCGGTGAGCCTGGCGGAAAGGCGCCGGCTTTTTGCCCTGCCCCGTTCGAGCTGGCAGGACTATGACAAGAGCCTGATTTCGGCCGGCGGCGGCGTGTTCTCGCGCAGTTTGAAGGTCATTCCGCTCAGCGAGGAGATGCAGGCGGCGCTTGGGCTGAAGAAGGTCAGCGCGACACCGAACGAGGTGATGCGCGCCATCTTGTCGGCGCAGGTGGACCTGCTGTGGTTTGGCGGTATCGGCACCTATATCAAGGCGCCGGAAGAGGACGATGCCTCGGTGGGTGATCGCGCCAATGATGCGATCCGCCTGACGGCAGATCAGGTGCGGGCCAAGGTGGTTGGCGAGGGCGCCAACCTCGGTGTTACGCAGCGCGGGCGCATCGCCTATGCGCTGAAGGGTGGGCGGATCAATACCGACGCCATCGACAATTCGGCGGGCGTCAATTCGTCGGACCTCGAGGTCAATATCAAGATCGCCCTGGCGCCTGTGGTGGCGGCGGGGGCGCTGGATGGGGAGGCGCGCATCGCCTTCCTTGCCAGCATGACCGACGAAGTGGCGGCGCTGTGCCTCCGGAACAATTATCTGCAGGGGCTGGCTTTGTCGCTGGCCGAGCGGGCCGGGACTTCGGAACTGCCGGACCACCGCGTTCTTATCGAAGGGCTCGAAGAGCGCGGGCGGCTTGATCGTGCCGTGGAATTCCTTCCAAGCGATGCGGTGATCGATGCGCGGGCGGCGCAGGGCAAGGGACTGACGCGGCCCGAACTGGCTGTCATCCTTGCCTATGCGAAGTTGGCGCTGTTCGATGATCTCGTCGATGGGCGGGCGATCGATACGCCTTATCTGGCCAACGAACTCTTCCGCTATTTCCCGCAGAAACTTCATGAGGCCTTTCCCGCGGCCGTGGAAGGGCACCGGCTGAAGCGCGAGGTGATTGCGACTGTGCTGGCCAATGCGATGATCAATCGCGGCGGGCCGGCTTTCGTTTCCGAACTGATGGCGGCGACCAGCGCCAGTGCCGGGGAAGTGGCGCTCGCCTATGCGGCGGTGCGCGATATCTATGGGCTGACCGGACTTTATGCCGAGATCGACGCGCTCGACAACAAGGTGCCGGGCGCGGTGCAACTGGCGCTTTATGCGCAGGTGGAGGCCCTGCTCTATCGCGAAGCCCTGTGGTTCCTGCGCAATGGCAATGTCGGGGCGAGCGATGTGGCGGCGCTCGTGGAGCGGCACAAGGCCGGCGTCGAAACGCTGCGCAGCGCAGGCGTGAGCCTCCTGTCGGATGGCGAACGCGAGGCGCTTTCGGGTCGGATTGCCGAACTGGTGACGCATGGCGTTGATGCGGAACTGGCGCAGCGGATCGGGGAATTGCCTGTCATCGGCAATGCCAGCGATATCGTGCTGGTGGCGGAACGCGCCGGGGTGTCAATCGAAGCGGCGGCGGGGGCTTTCTTTGGCGTGGCAGGACAGTTCGATCTCTTCCGTATTGTCGAGGAAGGGCGGAATATTGCGCTAGCTGATCGGTTCGACCGCATGGCGCTCGATCGGGCGCTGGCCAACCTGATGCGCGCGCTGCGCGATCTCACGGCGGACGTGCTGAAGGCCGGCGATATCGGCGCTTGGCGCGGCCAGCATGAGGCGGGGATTGCTCGGACTGTGAAGGCGGTGACGGAACTGACGGGCGGAGCGGCGACGGTGTCACGGCTCAGCGTGGCGGCGGGGCTGCTGGCGGATTTGGCAAGGGAGGGGTAGGCCTTTATTTTTGACGTCGGAAGGCGCATATTTTTGCCATGAGTCTGACCATCGATATTCCAGAAGCATTGCGCGATCGCGTCCAGGCCATTGCGGCGCGATCAAACCTGACACCCTCGCAGGTTGTTGCAGATGCTCTGGAGCACGGGCTGTCACTTGAGTGGCAGGAGCATTTTATTGCTCAGGTCGAGGCGGGATTGAAGGATGCGGACAACGGTGACTTCGCTTCCGACGCGGACCTTTCGGCGCTCGTCAACAAATACCGCCCCATGTAATGCGCGTTGCCTGGACGCGTCGGGCCTTTCGACATCTGGATGAAATCCAGGAATACATCGCGCAAGATCGCCCTGCTGCGGCATTCGAGGTTGTCAAAAACCTGACCGAAAGGACTGCGGCGACGCTTGGGACCTCCCCCATGGCCGGGCGGCTGGGACGCGTGAAACATACGCGGGAACTGGTCTTTGCAGACCTGCCGTATGTCGTTGTCTATCGCGTTGCCGAGCATGTGGAAATCGTTGGCGTGCTGCATGTGGCGCGAAAATGGCCGCGCCGCTTCGAATAGCTGCCACTCACCCAAAAGTCTGTCTTGTGCCACTCGGCTCGATCGCCATGGTGACGGGGTTCAATTGGAGATGACCATGACCTCACTTGCTCAATGGCTTGTTGCACAGACTGACGATGCTGCGCTGGCCAGCGTGGTTACCTCGATGGCGGCGGCGGGGGCAGAGCTGGCGACTGTCTTGCGCGTGGCGCCGATTGCCGGGCAGACGGGGCTGGCGGGGCATACCAATGTGCAGGGCGAGGCGCAGAAGGCGCTGGATGTCATTTCCAATGATGTGGTGCTGAAGCATCTGCAGACGAATGACGCTGTCTCCGTGCTGATCTCGGAAGAGCTGGATGAGGCGGTTCATTTTGAGAACCAGGGGGCGTTCATCGTGGCGACCGATCCTCTGGATGGGTCTTCCAATCTCGATGTGAATGTCACGGTGGGCACGATTTTTTCGGTGCTGAAGAGTGCCGGCGGGCTCTTGCAGAAGGGCCGGGCGCAGGTGGCGGCGGGCTATGTGGCCTATGGGCCGGCGACGAGCCTGGTCGTGCGGATTGCCGGGGCGGTTTCGGTGTTCACGCTCGATGACAGGGGCGAATGGGTGCAGGTGGTTGCGGAAGCAAAGGTGCCGGAGACCTCGGGCGAGTTCGCGATCAATACGGCGCGGGAGCGGTTCTGGGATGCGGCGACGCTGGGCTATGTGAAGGAAAGCGTGGCCGGGGAAACCGGGCCGGCGCGAAAACGCTACAATATGCGCTGGGTGGGGTCGATGGTGGGCGATATTCACCGCATCCTGATGCGCGGCGGGATTTTTCTTTATCCGCTCGATAGCGAGACCACAGGCAAGGGTGGGCGGCTGCGGCTGCTTTATGAGGCGAACCCGATGGCCTGGTTGATCGAGGGGGCTGGGGGGCTCTCGACGACCGGGCGGCAGGGAATCTTGGATGTCGAGCCGACGGGGATTCATCAGCGGGTGCCGGTGATTTTGGGCTCGGCGGAGGAAGTGCGGCGGGTGGAGGCCTGGTACGCGAAGGGGTGATCCCAGCCGTGTCGAACTCCTCTGCGGAGGAGAGAATACCCCTCACCCTGACTTTTCGCTGAACGCGAAAAGTCTGTCCCTCTCCCTCAAGGGGCGAGGGGAAGGCTGGTGGTTGGGACTCGCATTTGCAACGTTGCGATCTTGACGCTAGAAGCTTCTTGATGCCCGGCGTTTCTTTGCCGGACGGGAGCCAAGATGAGCGATAATTCTCTGCCCAAGACCAATGCCAGCCCCTGGCAGAAGCGCCCTTTTCACCGCCAGTATCTGATGCGGCAGGCCAATGATCTCTTCGACTTTTTCGAAGCGGCCTCGATCAATCCCAAGGGCGGATTTTTCGAGCTCGACGATGAGGGTTTGCCGCTCGGGGAGGACAATGCGGTCCGGCAGATCCATGTGACGACGCGCATGATCCATTGCGCCGTGGTGGGGAGCCTGATCGGGCGTCCGGGGTCGGACGAGATCATCGACCATGGCATGAACTATCTCTGGAACAAGCATCGCGACGAGAAGCGTGGTGGCTATGTCTGGTCGCTCGATGACAATGGCATCACGGATGGCGCCAAGCAGGCCTATGGGCATGCCTTCGTGCTGCTCGCGGGGTCGAGCGCCAAGCTTGTCGGGCATCCTCTGGCCGACAAGGTGATCGCCGACGCGACCGAGGTGATCGAGAAGCGGTTTTGGGACGACAGTGTCGGGGCGGTGCGGGAAGAATTCAGCGAGGATTGGACCGAGGTTCGCGGTTATCGCGGGCAGAATTCCAATATGCACCTGACCGAGGCGCTGATGGCCGCCTATGAGGCGACGGGGAACCAAGCCTATCTCAAGAAGGCCGAGCGCATTGCCGAGCTGATCATTCGCAAGAATGCGGTGAAGCTCAATCATCGCGTTGCCGAGCATTTTGATGAGTATTGGGTGGTCGACAAGAACTATCGGCACCCCAATGAAATGTTCCGCCCCTCGGGCACGACGCCGGGGCATTGGCTGGAATGGTCGCGCCTCCTCTATCAGCTCTGGGTTTTGGGCCAGAAACAGCACTCGTGGATGACCGATGCGGCGCGGAACCTGTTCCAGCGCTCGATCGAGTTGGGCTGGGACAAGGTGCATGGGGGCTTTTTCTATACGCTCGACTGGAACGACGAGCCGGCCATGCGCGAAAAGCTGTGGTGGCCGGTGGCCGAGGCGATTGGTGCTGCGAGCTATATTTCAGCGCATGACAATGATGCCTATTTCCAGGTCTGGTACCGCAAGCTCTGGGACTATGCGGAAAACCATGTGATCGACCATGCGCGGGGCGGCTGGCTCAGCGAGCTTGAGGAAGACCTGACGCCGGCGTCCAAGCTGTTTGTCGGCAAACCCGATATTTATCACGCGCTGCAGGCGTGTCTGATCCCGCTTTATCCGGCGACCGGAAGCCTGACGCATGCGATTATCGAGCAGGACCACAAGGTCCGGTAAATCGTGGGCTGAACGCGAAAATTGGGCGGCGTGGGACAACCCTGCGCCGCCTTTTTGCGTTTGGTCTTCAGCAAGGAGGCGTGGATGCAGACCCTTTTGAACAGAACCGCATTGGTGACCGGGGCCGGATCGGGGATCGGCAAGGCGACGGCGCTGCTCTTGGCGCGGGAGGGCGCCAATGTTGCGGTGTTGAGCCGGACCAAGGCGGAGGTCGAGGCCGTGGCGGCGGAGATCGAGGACCAGGGCGGCACGGCGATCAGCATTACGGCGGATATTTCGGATGATCGGGATATGGCGCGGGCTATTGCGCTGGTGGTCGAGCGGTTTGGGAAACTCGATATTGTCGTTGCCAATGCCGGGATCAACGGGGTCTGGGCGCCGATCGAGGAGATCACGCCCGAGGAGTGGGACAAGACGATCAGCGTCAACCTGCGGGGGACCTATCTGACGCTGCATCATGCGGTGCCGCGGCTGGAGGCGGTGGGTGGTGGGGCCGTGGTGATCATTTCGTCGATCAATGGGACGCGGACATTTACGACGCCGGGGGCATCGGCCTATTCGGCGACCAAGGCGGCGCAGGTGGCGATGGCGCAGCAATTGGCGCTGGAGCTGGGGCCGCGGGGGATCAGGGTCAATGCGGTTTGTCCGGGGTCGATCGAGAGCCAAATTGGCGAGAACACCGAAAAGCGCGGGATGGAGAAGACCGAGATACCGGTGAGTTTTCCGAAGGGCGATATTCCCATTACCGGGGGCAAGCCGGGCAAGGCGTCGGATGTGGCGGAGGTCGTGCTGTTTCTGGTTTCGGATGCGTCGCGGCATATTACCGGGACGCCAGTCTGGATCGATGGGGGACAGGGGTTGTTGCGGTAGGGCAATAATCCGGCGATTGCCGAACCCCCACCCTTGATCCCTCCCCACAAGGGGGAGGGAGACGATGGAGCCGACAATTCGATTGATTGTCAGAAGAGGGATACAGGCGTAAAGACGCGCTACTTTCTCCCTAAAAGCCGGCCAAATGACCGATAGTTCTGTTCTCGTTGCTCCGCGTGATATTACCGATCTTGCAGTTGAAGCTGCGATCGCGGCGGCGGCGGTGATCCTTGATGTCTATTCGCGGCCGATCCATGCCGTGGCGAAATCGGACGGGTCGCCCGTGACCGAGGCGGATGCTGCGGCCGAAGAGGTGATTATCGCGCATCTCAAGGAAACCGGGCTGCCGGTGCTGGGCGAAGAGAGCGTGGCGGCGGGGATCGTGCCGGTGCTGGGCGAGCGCTATTTCGTGGTCGATCCGCTCGATGGCACCAAGGAATTCATCAAGCGCAATGGCGAATTCACCGTCAATATAGGGCTCGTGGAGCATGGCAGGCCAACCATGGGGGTGGTGCTGGCGCCGGTGACGGGCGAGATTTTCGTGGGTGACGCCAATGGCGCCTGGACCGGGCGCGTGGTCGATGGAGTCGTGACGGAGAAGCGCGAAACCCGAGTGGGTTGGCTCGCGCGCCTGCGTATCGTCGCCAGCCGCTCGCATGGGCATGAGGCGCTCGAAAAGCTCTGCCAGACGCTCGATGTCGAAAGCGATGTGTCGGTGGGATCGTCGCTGAAATTCTGTCTTCTGGCGCGCGGGGACGCGCAGCTTTACCCGCGCTTTACCCCAACTTGCGAATGGGACACCGCCGCAGGCCAGGCGGTACTGGAAGCGGCGGGGGGAGCCGTGGTAACACTGGACGGCGCCCCGATGCGCTACGGAAAGCATGAGCTGAGCTTCCTAAATCCCTATTTCGTGGCTGCCGCGAGCCTTGAATTGGCGCAACGAGCGGCAAGGGAAATGCGAGAACTTCTCGCGTAATGCTGTCGCAACGTGACGTTCCTATAGGCTTGGTGCAGGGAACGTGGTGCGGCATGCAACAGACGCTTAACTGATCTGCACGATCACAACCCTCGTAAATCTTGTGCTGAAGGGGTTGTAGATATATAGCCCCGGCATATATCGAACCGGCATAGTGCTGGGAGGATTATGCTCGATGAACGTGCGGACGCTGTGTCTATCGGTGCTCTATGAGGGTGAGGCGACGGGTTATGACATCCGTCGCATGTGCACCGAGGGCGAGTTCGCCTATTTCGTCGAAGCCAGTTTCGGCTCGATCTATCCCGCGCTCGCCAAGCTTGAAGACGATGGCCTCGTGACGAGCCGCACGGTGCCGCAGGACGGCAAGCCGGCGCGGAAAGTCTATGCCATCACCGATGCGGGTCGCCAGGCCTTTGCCGAGGAACTGTCGGCCCCGCTGGGCGAAGACGTTTATCGCAGCCCGTTTCTCCTGCTGGCACGATTTGTCAGCATCTTGCCGCATGATCTGGTCGCTGGACGGGTGAAGGAACACCTCGACCGGCTGACCGCAGAGCGGCAGCAATTGGACCAGGTGCGGTCCGAACACGAATGCAGCCCGGCAGATTGTTGGGTTCTCAATTACGGTCGTGAAGTTTTGGGCGTTGCAGAGAAGTATCTGCGTACCCATATGCACGAACTGATCAACTTATCGCGAGCCGACGAGCGCAAGGACGCTGCGGAATAAAAGGGGCTGATATTCTATGCGTGCATTGTTTTCCTATGGCCTGGCGCTACTGATCCTGCTTGGAGCAGGTGCCTGGCTTGCTACCGGTACCCTCGTGCAGGGGGGTAACGGTCCCGGCAATGGCGAAAAGCCAATTATCTCCGTCATCGAAGGCGAAGAGCATGGTCCTATCCACAATGCCATGGCGGATGCCGGCGTGCTGGCGGAACACCACGCGCCCGAGACTGACCCAGCCCTGACCATTGCACAACGCAATGAAGCCACGACCGGTTCCAATGCCCCGCTGCCGGATGTGCGGACCCAGACTTTTACCGCCCAGCCCATGCCGGTGGAAGTGCCGCTGCGCGGCCGCACCCAGGCCAAGGCCATGGTGACCGCCGTTGCCGAAACCGCCGGCACTGTGGACACCGTGCATGTGACCAAGGGCCAGCGCGTGGAAGTGGGTGACCTCCTCTGCACGCTCGACCAGGGTACGCGCGTTGCCGCCGTCGCCCAGGCTCAGGCCGGCGTCGACCAGGCCAATGCGGCCCTCGCCCAGGCCCAGCTCAACTTCGACACCAATGCGGGCCTGCGTGAAAAGGGCCTTGCTGCTGCCAATACCGCTAACGCTGCCGACGTGGCCCTTGCCCAGGCCAAGGCCGGCGTGAGCCAGGCTGCAGCCGGTCTCGACAATGCCAAGGCCGAACTCGACCGCACCGAAATCACCGCCAAGGTGGCCGGCCTCGTGCAGGACCCGGTGGCCCTGGCCGGTTCGATGCTGAATGCCGGCGGCGCCTGCGCCACCATCGTGCAGCTCGACCCGATGATCTTCGCCGGCATGGTTCCGGAAAAGCATATCGGCCTTGCCAAGCTCGGCCTCGTTGCCTCGATCAAGACCGTTACCGGCCAGGCTGTTGAAGGCAAGGTGACCTATATCGCCTCGCAGGCCGACAATGCGACCCGCGCCTTCCCGGTCGAAATCGAAATCCCGAATGCCGATTTTGCCATCAAGGACGGCGTGACCGCCGAAGCTATCGTCAATCTCGGCGCGGCGCCGGGCCATCTGCTGCCGCAGTCGGTGCTGACGCTCGATGACGAAGGCACGCTTGGCGTGCGGACGGTCGAAAACGGCGTCGTGGCGTTCCACGAAGTGACCATCGTCAGCGACACCCGCCAGGGCGTCTGGGTGACGGGCCTGCCCGCGGTGACCGAAGTGATCACCGTCGGCCAGGAAGGTGTGACTGCCGGACAGGCCGTGAAGGCCAGCCCCGCGACTGCTTCCACTGAAACCGCAGCCAGCTAAGGACGAGTTTGATGCTCGACTTCATCGAAAAAATCCTGAGGATGCCGAGGGTCGTCCTCACCGTCATGGTGATCGTCCTGACGGCTGGTACGGCGGCCTATCTCTCCATGCCCAAGGAGAGTTTCCCGGCCATCGACGTTCCCTATCTCTACGTCTCGATCAGCCAAACGGGCGTGTCGCCGCGCGACGCGGAAAACCTGCTCGCCAAGCCGGCGGAAGAAGAACTCGCCAACCTGCCGGGCTTGCAGAATATTTCGTCGACCTCGACCACCGGCCATGCGTCGGTGATCCTCGAATTCGACATCAATACCGACAAGGACCAGGCCCTTCAGGATACGCGCGCCAAGATGGACGCGATCAAGGCCAAGCTGCCGGACGATGCCGATGACCCGACGGTCAGCGAAATCGACTTTATCGGCCCGATCATGTCGGTGGCCATCTATGGTACGGCGCCTGAAAAGGAACTGACCCGCCGCGCCGAAGAGCTGCAGGACGCGCTCGAAGCCCTGGGCGACGTGCGTGAAGTGAAGCTCTCGGGTTCGCGCAAGGAACAGCTCGAAGTCCGCATCGACCTGCTGCGTCTTGAAGCCTATGGCCTGACCGCCAGCCAGTTGCTCGATGCGCTTTCGCGCAACAACATGGTTGTGCCCGGCGGTACGCTCAATACCGGACAGGGCTCGTTCAATATCGAAGTGCCGGGCCTGATCAGCAATGCGCAGGACGTCTATGACCTGCCGATCAAGACCGACGGCAATACCGTCGTCACCTTCGGCGATGTCGCAACGATCACCCGCAACCTGGCCGATGCCACCGAATATACCCAGGTGAACGGCTCTCCGGCCCAGATCCTCGGCGTTTCCAAGAAGCTCGGCACCAATATCATCGACGTGTCGAACCAGGTTCGCGCGACGACGGAAGAACTTGCCAAATCCTGGCCGAGCGGGGTGAGCTACTCCGTCTTCCTCGACCAGGCCGACACCACGACCAGCCTTTTCCGCTCGCTTGAAGCGGCGGTGCTGACTGCCGTGGCGCTGGTGCTGATCACCTGTATCGCAACGCTGGGCCTCAGGCCCGCGCTGATGATCGGCCTTTCCATCCCGCTCTCGTTCATGATGGCGTTCCTCGTCGCGGAAATGCTGGGCATGACCATCAACATGATGGTGATGTTCGGGCTCGTTATCGCGGTGGGCGTGCTCGTCGACGACCCGGTTGTGGTCGTCGAATATGCCGAGCGAAAGCTGCAGGAAGGCGTGCCCAAGCGCGAAGCCTTCATCATGGCCATGCGCAAGATGTTCGTGCCGGTGGTGGGCGCTACGGCGACCACGCTCGGCGCCTTCATTCCGCTGCTGTTCTGGCCGGGCATTATCGGCAAGTTCATGAGCTACCTGCCGATGATCGTGATCATCGTCATGATCGCCTCGTTCATTTCCGCTTTGATCTTCATGCCGGTTATCGGCTCGGTGATCGCCTCGACCCATGTGGACGAGAAGGAAAAGGCCAAGGCCGATATCGTCATGTATCCGGACAAGTTCGACCCCAAGAAGGTGACGGGCCTGACCGGTTTCTACGTGCGGACCATGGAGAGGCTGATCTCCTGGCCCTTGCCGACGCTTGCCGTGGGCTTTGGTATCATCGTGGCGATCTTCGTCACCTATGCGACCAACCCCACCGGCTCGGAAGCCTTCCCCGCTTCGGAACCGGAATATGCGACGGTGGCCGTCGTGGGCCAGGGCAATTACTCGCCCGAGGAAATCCGCGACATGCTGATCGAGGTCGAAGACCAGATCCTGCAGGTCAACGGCATCCAGGACGTGATCATGCAGTTCGGCACGACCGGCGCCTTCGGCACCATGCCGCCTGACACGATCGGCAATTTCCAGCTGCAGCTCGTCAACTGGAACCACCGCGTGCCGGCCGAGAAAATCTTTGCCGATATCCGCAACCGCGTCGACAACATTGCCGGCCTCGATATCCAGGTGCTGGCGGCGGAGAATGGTCCGCCGGCGGGCAAGGACCTGAACATGCGCGTCGAGAGCAAGAACTACGACGAGCTCGTGCCCGTCGTGGCCGCTATCCGCGATCACCTCTCGACCTGGCCGGAAGTTGTGGACGCCGAAGACGGCCGCCCCTCCCCCGGTATCGACTGGCAGATCACTGTCGATCGGGCCGAGGCGGGCAAGTATGGCATCGGCGTGCGTGAACTCGTGCCCTATGTGCAGCTCATCACCAATGGCGTGAAGCTCGGCACCTATCGCGACGGGGAAACCGGCGACGAACTCGACATTCGGGTTCGCCTGCCCAAGGACGAGCGCACCTTCGACGCGCTCGACTCCATGCGCATCGCCACCCAGAATGGCATGATCCCGGTTTCGAACTTCATCGATCGCCAGGCCGTTCCGAAGGTTGCCAATATCGAGCGCCGCAACCAGGTCTATGTGATGAACGTGGCTGCCGGTCTTACGAACCTGCCGGAAGGCGTCTATGCCGCCGACAAGGTGGCGGAACTGCAGAAGTGGATCGGCGAGCAGAACTTCCCCGAAAGCGTCAATGTCGCTTTCGGTGGTGCCGAAGAGCAGATGGGCGACGCCAATGCCTTCATCGTCCAGGCGATGGGCATGGCCATGGCCCTGATCTTCTTCATCCTGCTGCTTGAATATAACAGCTTCTACCAGGTGATAGTGACGCTCTCGACGGTGATCATGTCGGTGGCGGGCGTGCTTCTGGGCATGCTGGTCACGGGGATGAGTTTCTCGGCGATCATGACCGGCCTCGGCATCGTGGCGCTGGCGGGTATTGTGGTGAAGAACGGCATCGTGCTGATCGATACCTACAATGACTATAACCGCCACCAGCATGTGGAACCGGTGAAGGCCATGCTGCTGACGGTCAGCCAGCGTGTTCGTCCGGTTCTGCTGACGGCGTTCCTGACGGCGCTCGGCGTTATCCCCATGTGGGCCAATGTCGAGTTCGACTTCATCCGTCGTGAGATCGTCGTCGGTGGCCTTGCCGGTTCGTGGTTCATCCACCTGTCGGCAGCGCTGGTTTCGGGCCTGTTCTTCTCGACCCTGCTGACGCTGGTGATGGTGCCGGTGATGATCACCGCGCCGAGCGTGATGTGGAAGCAGATCAAGTGGCTGGGCGCGAACTTTGCGAGCCTCGGCCAGTGGATCGCGAGCCCATTCCGCGGCAAGGCCACTGCGGCCCCGGCCGGCTTTGACGGCGTGGCCGTGGAAGTGCCCGACGACGCCGATGGCGAAAGGCGCTATGTGGTGAGCAAGGATGCCGGGCTCGGCGACAAGGACAAGGACGACCGTCGCGACGCGGCGGAGTGATCCGGACCCTGATGTGAATGAGAAAGGCCCGCAGTGATGCGGGCCTTTTTGTTTTAGGGGGACACTTTGGGCAAAACAGGGGTTCCCGCTTTCGCGGGAATGACATCGGGGGTGGGGAGAGAGCCTAGCTCGCCACGAACTGGTGCAGCAGCCAGTCGTCGCCGTCGAAGTAGATGTCGCGGCTGATCGGGCCCTGGAGCGATAAGACCTTGGACCAGAAGGCCTGTGCAGCCTTGTTGGCGTGGGGGACGGCGATGTGCCATTGGCCGGGGTGGGTTTTGAGGGCCTGCCGGACGGCGGAGCGGGCGAGGCCCCTGCCCCGGTAGGCTTTCAGCACGAAGAACTCAGCCATGAACCAGCAGGGCGCCCGGCCGGTGAGCGGGCAGTCGTCGATGACGAGGGCGAAGCCGGCGATCTCTTCGCCGGACATGATGAGATAGGGAAAGCGCCAGAAGCGGTCGAGGAAGTCGTAGGCGTAGCGACCGTCAGCGCCGACCGGGAAGGGCATGAACTCGGTCATGTCGTGGAGATAGAGCTGGATGAGGTTGGCGATGACCGGCTTCTGGTCGGGACGCGCGGGGATGAGGCGGATGGCGGGCTGGATCATGGCGAGAGCCTAGGGCAAGGATTTTCGGTTGGCTAGCGTCAACTATTGTTGACAATCCCCGCATCGTCAACTATTGTTGACGCATGATGACAGAGAGCAAGATCGATTCATCGGAAGACCCGGAGGCGGCGCTGGCCAGTGTGGTGGCGTTGCGGCGCCTTGCTGATCAGTTGGAACAGCAGGCTGTGGCCGAGGCGCTAAAACGGGGCTGGAGCTGGTCGCAGATCGCCATGGCGCTCGGCGTCAGCAAGCAGGCTGCGCATAAGCGCCTATCGGGTCTGGTTGAAACCCCCAAGAAGTGAGGAATGCCATGTTCAAGCGCATGATGCAGGCTGCGAAGGATGCCGACACGCTGAAGGTTTTGTGCGAGACGGCTGAAGATTTGGCACGGGCAGAAGGGCGCGAGGCGCCAGAGGCGGAGCATTTTGTGGAGGCGGCGCTAGCGCTGCCGGATGGATCGGCACAGCGGGTCTTTGCTCGGCTCGGGCTCGATGGGGCGGGGTTCAAGACGGCGCTGGTGGAGCAGCATCGGGAGGCGCTGCGGGCCGTTGGGGTCGATGGCGTGGTGGTGGAGAGCGCGCTGGGCGTGAGCCCGCCCCTGCCCGCCGCCAAGGGTCTCTATGAGGCGGCGCCTTCGGGGCAGGTCGTGGTGCAGGAATTGGCGCGGCTCAGGCAGCGCGGGGTGACGGGGCCGCTTGCGGGATCGTATGTGATCAAGGTCGTGGCCGAGATGGGCCACGGAACGGCGGCGCGGGCCCTGCGCCAGATGGGCAGGGACCCGCAAGCCTTTGTGGCGGCGGCGGATGCGGAGATCGCCGCCGCTTGATTACTCGGCTGCCGGAGCGCCGCGCTTGACGAAGCCGTCGGGGTCTTCCTGGGCGAGGGCCAGGGCTTCTTCGGCCTCCGTCGCTTCGCGCTGGCGGCTCCACATCTGGGCGTAGAGGCCGTTTTGGGCGAGGAGCGCGGCGTGGTTGCCGCGTTCGGCAACGAGGCCTTCGCGGAGGACCAGGATTTCGTCGGCATTGATCACCGTCGAGAGCCGGTGGGCGATGACGACGGTGGTGCGGTTGCGCGAGACGACGTCGAGGGCGGCCTGGATGTCGCGCTCGGTCTTGGTATCGAGGGCCGAGGTCGCCTCATCGAGGATGAGGATGGACGGGGCCTTCAGGATGGTACGGGCGATGGCAACACGCTGCTTTTCGCCGCCCGAGAGCTTTAGGCCACGTTCGCCGACCGGCGTCTCAAAACCCTTGGGCAAGGCTTCGATGAAGGCGCCGACCTGGGCCATCTGCGCGGCCTGGCGGACTTCGTCCATCGAGGCGCCGGGGCGGCCATATTCGATATTGTAGCCGATGGTGTCGTTGAACAGCACCGTATCCTGCGGGACCATGCCGATAGTGGAGCGCAGGCTTTCCTGCGTCACATCGCGCAGGTCCTGCCCGTCGATAGTGATGCGGCCGCCGGTGACGTCATAGAAGCGATAGAGCAGGCGCGAGATGGTCGACTTGCCGGCACCGGTGGGGCCGACGATGGCGACAGTCTTGCCGGCGGGGACTTCGAAGCTGACGCCCTTGAGGATCGGGCGGTCGGAATCGTAGTGGAAGGTGACATCCTCGAAGCGGATGACCGGGCCGGTGACGGCGAGCGGCTTGGCATCGGGCTTGTCGGTGATTTCGGGGGCCTGGTCGAGAAGCTTGAACATTTCCTCGATGTCGGTGAGGCCCTGGCGGAGTTCGCGATAGACGAAGCCGATGAAGTTGAGCGGGCGATAGACCTGCATCAGGAAGGTGTTGAGGAGGACGAAATCGCCCAGCGTCAGGCGACCGTCGAGAACGCCGAGAATGGCCATGATGGAGATGGCCAGGAAACCGCCATAGAAGATAACGGCCTGGCCGAAATTGAGCCAGCCCAGTGAGGTCCAGATGCGGATGGCGGACTTTTCATAGTTCGCCATGGAGCGATCGTAGCGCTCGGCTTCCATCTTCTCATTGGCGAAGTATTTCACCGTCTCATAATTGAGGAGACTGTCGATGGCCTTGCCATTCGCGTCCGTGTCGGAATCGTTCATGTCCCGGCGGATGGCGATGCGCCAATTGGAGGCCTTGATGGTGAAATAGAGATAGGCCCAGATCATCACCACCAGAACGCCGACATAGCTGACCCCGAAGAGCCAGACGAAGATGATGGCGACGACGATGAATTCGAGAATGGTCGGCACGATGTTGAGCATGGCGAAACGGACGACCGTTTCGATGCCCTTGGTGCCGCGCTCGATGACGCGGGAGAGGCCGCCGGTGCGACGCGCCAGATGGAAGCGTAGCGACAGGCGATGGACGTGGTGGAAGGTTTCGAGCGCGAGCTTCCGCACCGCATGCTGGCCGACGCCGGCAAAGAGCACGTCGCGCAACTGCTGGAAGGCCGCGTCGAGGACATTGCCGAGCACGTAGGCGATCACCAGCACGACGGGGATAGCGAGACCGAGGATCAACTGGCTATCGGCGTCGGTGCCATCGAGGC
The DNA here is from genome assembly GCF_000743575.1 of Devosia riboflavina. Taxonomy (GTDB): domain Bacteria; phylum Pseudomonadota; class Alphaproteobacteria; order Rhizobiales; family Devosiaceae; genus Devosia; species Devosia riboflavina. The sequence continues at coordinate 118,002 of NZ_JQGC01000022.1, forward strand.
TGTCGATGATGCCCTTATAGGCAAAGGGAATGAGGGTGGTCGCGACCTTGCTGAGGACCAGGGCGCCGAGGGCGAGGATGACCTGCATGCGCAGATCGGGCCGGCCTTCGGGCCACATATAGGGCCAGAGATTGCGAACGGTAGAGAATACAGAGCCTTCGTCCGCGCTAACGGACGGCTTCTTTTCAGTGCTGTTTTGAGCCATTAGGCCGGTTCCGCTTCCTTGTGGGGCGCTTGGAAGTTGAGGCCATCGAGAAGGCCTCCGAAGGCGGTACCGATTTCGGACAGCCGGTCATGCCGGATCATGTAGCGATTGCGCGTACCATGAGGCTTGCGCTCGATCAGGCCTGCATCGAGCAGCACTTTTATGTGCTGGGAGACGGTGGACTGGGCGAGGGGCAAGGAATCTGTGACATCGCCACAGCAACATTCCCGCTGCTGCTGGCTCGCGAGGAACCGCAGGATATTGAGCCGGACCGGATGGCCGAGGGCTCGCATGATGTTGGCGATGTCGTCGTCTTGCATGGGGCCGGCCGAATTAATCGGTGAATTGCGATGAACATGGTGAGGATTGGCCGCAAGGTCAATCCCCGGGGATGGTTTGGGGGTAGAAATAGGGCGTTAGGCCAGGGACCGGTGCTTACCGATCACCCCCTCCCGGCCTCCCCCGTTCAGGGGGAGGTGAAGAGAGGTGGTTCACAGTCAGAAATGGCGCCCGGGGGCGCCATTTTGTGTCAGTAGGCCTATTGGGGCAGGCTGAACACCTGGCCGGGATAGATGCGATCGGGGTCGCGGATCTGGCCGGTATTGGCATCGTAGATGGTCGTATATTTGATGCCTTCGCCATAGACGCGGCGGGCGATGGTCCAGAGATTGTCGCCACGGCGGATGATGGCCTTGCCCGAAGCGAAACGTTGGGCATCGGGCGAGCCGACTGCCACCGCGACCATTGTGGGCACGGCAGGTTCGGCTGTCGGCTGCGACGCGGCGGGGGCCTCCGCCACGGCGACCGGGGTCGGAGTGGCCGGAGCCTCGGGCGTTGCCGGGGCGGGAGTTTCCGGAGCTGGTGTCGCAGGCGTGGTTGCGGGAGCCGGGGTGGCGGCGGACTCGGTTGGTGTCGCTGCCGGCTGGGCCGGTGCTGTCGGAGCGGGTTGGGCTGGCGCCGCTGCGGCAGGCTCTGCTTGTGCCACCGCAGGAGCGGCAGGGGTCGCAGGCTCGGCAACCGGGGCTGAGGGCGTAGCAGCCGGGGCCGGCGTTGTTGCAGCGGCAGGTGCGGGCGCCGGGGGTGCCTCGGCGCTGGCGACGGCTGTAGCGGGCTCGGTCGCCGTTGCCGGCATGTCGACGACGAAGTCGACCTCGGCGCGGGCGATCACGTCAGGCGAACCGGCGGCGAGCAGGTCGGCGCGGACGCGCTGGCTGGGAGCGTCGAGAACGTCGCCGCCTTCGACGAGCCAGCGGCCGCCTTCGATGGTGGCATCGGCGATGAAGGTGTCATCGACATAGAGACGCACAATGCCGCCTTCGGG
>NZ_JQGC01000023.1 GCF_000743575.1 Devosia riboflavina
ACATCGTTGGTGGCCACTGCTCCCACGATTACATCATGTTCGTGGCGGTGCTGCGCTATTATCTCAAGACCGATCTTGCCGATATTGATCTCAGCCGCTTCGCTCGAGTGGGACGGGATGCAACCCCGGCCATGGTGGAAGGCTGGATCAAGGAGGCGCGCAGTTTTGCGCGATCCCTCAATCGGCCTCTCGAACCTGGCGATATCCTGGCCCAGATGGTGCCTCGGGATGATCGCAGTCCTCAGGATATTCGCGCCGTCGCCATCCATGAAATGGGTCATGCCGTCCTCGCCCATAGGCTCGGCCAGATGGTGGATAGTGTTTCCATCATTCCCGATGCCGAGACCGGCGGTCGTACCTGGACCCGATTGGCCAGTACGGTGCCGACATGGCAGGGCTTGCTTGACATCGTCGCGGTCCCTCTCGGGGGAAGGGCGGCCGATATCGCGCTTGGACTTGGTCCCAATGCCGGAGCCGAGGGGGATCTGGCCAGTGCCACGGACATGATCCTCTCCGCCCATGAGCGTCAGGGGCTTCGCGACCACCTGGTCTTTGCGCCCGTTCTCGGCATTCGGCCCGCCGGCACTTTTGCTGCCGTCAATGCCGAACTGCGCCGTCAGCTCAAGCGGGCCATCGCCGTGGTCGAGGCCGATCGCGATAGTCTTCTCGAACTGGCCGAGAGGCTGATCGAAGAGAAGGTGCTGTCCGGTGACGATGTCACCAGGGCGCTTGACGAAAGGCCGGTTCAACCGGACCCCAAGCGGGTGCGCAGCCGCAAGATGCAAACCTTGCCGGTCAGCAACAGAGGGGATGGGGCGACGTAACTACTTCGCGCACCAGCACCGCCGCTTGGGTGTCCCGGTTATAGGTATAGGCCCATTTTGTGTTGGCTTGACTTCGCTCGGTAGGTGTTCTCGAATGATGAGCTAGCCGCTCAGCGTAAAAGACGGACGCACTGGCTCGACGGCTAAGCAGAGCCATCGTTCGGCTTGCCACTGCGCGCGAATTCCGAAGTTACCCAGTCAAGGAAGACCCTCACCCGCGGTGAAAGCTGGCGATTTCGCGGATAGAGCAGGGAAACGGGGGTGGGCGATGGCGGGTTGTCGGGCAATAACTCCACAAATTCGCCTGTGTGAAGGGCTGCTTCCGCATGGTAGCGTGGCACCTGGATAATCCCCAGGCCGAGCTTTGCCGCTGCCACATAGCTTTCGGCGGCATTGACCGAGATCGTGGCGGGCAAGGTAACCTCCTGCTTCTTGCCATCGACGGCAAATAGGAGGGGCAGCAGCCCGCCGGTAGCCGTCGAGTGGAAGCCGACCATACGGTGACCATCCCAGAGCGCTGCGATCGTTTCGGGTTCGCCGAAGCGGTCGAGATAGGAAGGCGATGCTAGCGTCACCTCGGCAAGCATGGCGACCTTGCGGGCGACCATGTCGCTGTCCTGCGGGATGCCGACCCGTAGCACGCAATCGATGCCCTCGCGCACAAGATCGGCCAGCCGGTCGCCTTCGCTCATATATAGTTCGATTTCCGGATAGTCCGTTAGGAACCTTGGTAGGCTCGGCAGCACGAAATGCCGAGCCAAGGTACCGTGGACATCCACCCGCAACAGTCCCTTCGGCTTGACGCCGGCAAAAGCCCCCTCAGCATCCTCGATATCAGCTAGAATGTCGAGGCACCGGTGGTAGTAGGCTTCACCATCGAGCGTCGGCCTGACTACCCGCGTGGTCCGCTCCAATAGCCGTATCCCGAGCCGTTCTTCCAATTGCCGGATTGCTTCCGTGACCGTCGAGCGCGGAAGGCCTAGGTCGTTGGCCGCCTGCGTAAAGCTGCGCCGTTCGGCGACGCGGACGAAGACGCGCATGGCGTCGAAACGGTCCATTATTCGTATCCGTTGGATAGTGATGCCGGATCATGACTGATTATCCACGTCGGCGAAAGGTCCATCGTCTCTTCATTCAACGCGCTGCCGCGCAAACCCAGGATGACGATCATGATCACAGGTACCAAAACCGTTATCATTACAGGAGGCACGAGAGGCGTCGGCCGGGCCGTCGCCGAGCATCTGGCCAGTCTCGGATACAATCTTGCACTGAGCTACGTCTCGGACGACGCCTCCGCTGAGGCAACCCGCGCCGCGATTGCTGCATCGGGGGCCGAGAGCCTTATCGTGAAGGGCGACACCCGCAACCGCGCCAATGTCGAGCAGTTGTTTGCCGCCGCCAAGGAACGGTTCGGCGACATCTACGGTGTGTTCGCCAATGCAGGCGTGGAGAATGTCGAGGCGCCCTTTACCGAAATGACGGAAGAAGAACTCGACCGGGTGGTCGACATCAATTTCAAGGGCACGTTCTTCACGCTTCAACAGGCGGCCCGGTCCGTCGTCGACGGCGGCCGCGTCATCGCGACGTCCTCGACGATCGCAAGCTACCCTCCGGCCGGCTCTGGCGCCTATGCTGCGACCAAGGCGGCGGTGAGATTAATGGTTCAGGTCCTGGCGCTCGAACTGGGCCCGCGCGGCATTGCCGTCAATTCGCTCGATCCGGGGGCGGTGGAAGGCGCCGGCATCTTCACGCATATGAGTGACGAATTGCGGCAGGCCTTCTACAAACAGACACCCATGGGCCGACTGCCACGCGCTTCGGACATGGCCGGCACGGTGGCCTTCCTGTTGTCGGACGGCGCTGCCATGGTCAGCGGTCACAATCTTGCCGTCACCGGCGGGTTCCGAATCTGACTCTATATGGTTCATCGATCCATTAGGCGATGCTGGGGCGGCTGTCCCGGCATCGCCAATGTCGTTTGGTGACATGGAGGCGTGCTGCAACTTGTCGGCGCCGCTCACGACCGAGTTTTGTACCGTGTCCGACGACTTGCCCGTACTCCCAACCGCGCGTCGATGAGGTCGCCGGACATCTCGGCGTAGCGCCAAGGCCCAATTCTGCCGACTGGACTCAAGGCAGCTAGCCGTGACCCGGTCTCGATCGGAACACTTACCAAACCTGCTTGGCTTCGGACGCCAACAACCGCCTCGCGTGCCGGCGATACCCGTGGCCGCGATGATAGTACGGCGATCGGCTCCGTTGCATGCCTCGACAACCGGCTTCTTACGTTGGCGGCTTAGCAGCCGCTGCACACCGGATTTTCCTAGATCACTGCGCGAGAAGTTTGCATCGCACCTACATGGTCGGGGGCCCTTTTTAGCGGAAGTGGCGAGATGCAACTGGCTACGGCATGGCCAGCATCGGTCGCATATGGGCAGAGCCATCCCGACCGAGACAGGCACCGCTTCCAGCGGCCAACTATTGTTCGTGATTTTTGGATAGTGATGCTGGATCGCGACTGATTATCCGGATCAAGGAAAAGTCCATCTTCTCTTCATCAAGAACGCGCTGCGGCGCACACCCAAGGAGAAGACTATGTCTGAGACCAATAAAGTCGCCATCGTTACCGGCGCCTCGCGCGGCATCGGCGCCGCCATTGCCCGCCGGCTTGCCGGCGAAGGTCATACTGTTATCGTCAATTATGCCGGCAATGCCGCCGCCGCCGAAGAACTGGTCGGCGAGATCGCCAAGTCTGGCGGTACGGCCATTGCTCACCAGGCCGATGTCAGCGATGCCGCGGCCGTCACCCGCATGTTCGACAGTGCCGAGGCCGCCTATGGCGGGGTCGATGTGCTGGTCAACTCCGCCGGCATCTTGAAGCTGGCCCGGATCGCCGACGGCGACGACGCGCTGGTCGATAGCCTCATCGACATCAACCTCAAGGGCAGCATCTACACGATGCGCGAAGCGGCCAAGCGCCTGCGGGACGGCGGCCGCATCGTCAACTTCTCGACCAGCGTGGTGGGTCTCAAACTCGAGACCTACGGCATCTATGCCGGCACCAAGTCCGCCATAGAGACTATCACCGGCATTCTCTCCAAGGAGATGCGCGGCCGCAATATCACCGTCAACGCCGTGGCGCCCGGGCCGACGGCCACCGCTCTGTTCCTCGACGGCAAGTCGCCGGAACTGATCGATCGCATGTCCAAGATGAACCCGCTCGAACGCCTCGGCACACCCGAGGATATCGCCGCGGCGGTCTCCTTCCTCGTGGGCCCCGACGGTTCCTGGATCAACGGTCAGGTCCTGCGCGCCAATGGCGGCATGGTCTGACGCCGCCTCTGCCCGGCGCATTCCGCGCCGGGTGCCGCCTAGCACAATGAAAGGAACGTTCGTCATGTCCAAGACCATTCTCGTTACCGGCTCGTCCAGCGGCTTCGGCCGGCTGACCGCTGAAGCCCTGGCCCGTGCGGGCCACACCGTTTACGCCTCCATGCGCGATGTCGCCGGGCGCAATGCCGGCAATGCCGGCGAACTGACCGCTCTGTCGGTTCGCGAAGGCATCGACCTTCGCCCCCTTGAACTGGATGTCCAGTCCGAACCTTCGGTGAATGCCGCAGTCGAAAAGATCATCGCCGCCAGCGGCCAGATCGACGTCGTCGTGCACAATGCCGGTCATATGATGTTCGGCCCGGCCGAGGCCTTCACGCCCGAGCAGTATGCCCAGCAGTATGACGTCAACGTGCTGGGCACCCAGCGGGTCAACCGCGCCGTGCTGCCGCATATGCGCGCCCGCCGTGAGGGCCTCTTGGTCTGGGTATCGAGTTCGAGCTCGGCTGGTGGCACCCCGCCCTACCTGTCACCCTATTTCGCCGCCAAGGCCGCGATGGATTCCTTGGCCGTACAATATGCAAGGGAACTCAGCCGCTGGGGTATCGAAACCTCGATCATCGTGCCTGGCGCCTTCACCAAAGGCACCAACCACTTCGCCCATTCCGGCAGCCCCGCCGATACGGCGCGTTTGGCCGAATACGAAGCTGGTCCCTACAAGGGCTTTGGCGCCGAAATCCAGAAGGCTTTTGCCGCCATCGTGCCTGACGATGCAGATCCCGCGCCTGTCGCCGACCGCATTGTCGACGTGGTCAACGCCCCATTCGGCACCCGCCCGTTCCGCGTCCACTACGACCCTAGCCAGGATGGCGCCGATATCGGCTTTGGCGTACTCGACCGGCTGCGGGCCGAAATGCTGCATCGCGTCGGGTTCGCCGACCTGCTCAAGCCAACGGTCCGTTTGTGACCATAGCGAAGCATGCGGTGGAGTGGGCCCTTCGGGCCGGGCAGGATTGGTTTTCGTAATTGACCGTGCAGTCGGGCTTTCACAGGATGAAGGTCATGGCCAAGCACCGAACCCATAGTGTCGAATTCAAACGCCAGGTTTCCCAAGAGTATCTTGCTGGGGAGACGTTGCATGGTCTGTCCAAGCGGCACGATATCTCACGCCAGCTGATCCGGGTCTGGGTTGAGAAGTACCAGGCAGGTGAGCTCGATGAGGATGCAGCCGCCGCCGATCTACTTCAAGCCTACGAGGCGCGGATTGCTGCGCTCGAACGCTTGGTCGGGAAGCAGGCGCTGGAGCTGGAGTTTCTAAAGGGGGCTCTTCGGCCAGCACCGCTGCGGAAAAACGGGAGTATATCCGCCATCACAGGCCCAGGGGCGTCAATGTCACCGAGGGATGCCGAATGATGGGACTTGCGCGCTCCACCTTTACGAAATCCCCAAGCATTCGGCCGACGACACAGCCACCGTCGAGGCGATGGCCGCTATCTGTGATGAGTTCGAACATTACGGGTGGCGTCGTGTCCGAGCCGCCCTTCGTCAGCAAGGCCTGGTCGTCAACCACAAGAAGATCCGCCGGCTGATGCGCGAACACGATCTCCAGCCAAAGATTCGCCGCCGCTTCACTGCGACGACAGACAGCAATCACGATCAGCCGATCTTTCCAAATCTCGCCGCCGAGTTCATCCCGGATGGGCCAAACCAGCTCTGGGTTGCAGACATCACCTATGTCGCCGTCATCGGCGGCTTCGTCTATGTTGCCATCGTTCTCGATGCCTGGTCACGCCGCGTGGTGGGCTATGCCATCAGCCGATCCATAGACGCTCGGCTGACTCTGTCAGCGCTCCAAAGTGCCTTCGAAGGGCGCAAACCGCCGCCTGGTTGCCTTCACCACTCGGATCGCGGATCGCAATACGCGGCTGGCACCTATCGGCAATTCCTGGTCGCCAACGGCCTTGTTGGTTCGATGGGACGAAGAGGAAACCCTTATGACAACGCCAAAGCGGAAAGCTTCATGAAGACCCTTAAGGTCGAGGGGGTATACCCGATGGAGTTCGAGACGTTTGCTGATGTCGTCGAACACCTTCCCCGATTCATCGACCAGATCTACAACGGCCGAAGGCTCCACTCAGCCCTCGGCTATCTCAGCCCCGTGCATTTCGAGGATCAACACGTCCGCCTCATGGTCAGAGATGCAACCTGATTGTGTCCGGTTGGAAGGGCCCACTCCATAACGGGGTCAATTTTGCACGCCGAAACACAGCCTTCTGGCCGCTATTGTTCGCGCTTGGCAGCCGCGAGCACTGATATCTTCGTCAGCGAATTTCATTGACTTGTTGATACTATGGTACTATGGTATGGCGGCCTGCCAAGAGTGGCGCGGTTTCTCTGGGAGGGAGAAATGAACAAAATTTGGCTTGCTGCCGGTGCTATCCTTTGCGGCTCTGCCCTGGTGGCCCCCGTAATGGCGCAAGACTATCCAGCCAGGCCGGTGCAGGTCGTTGCCACCGGCACCGCTGGTACGCCCACCGACATAGTCGCCAGGGCTCTGGCGGAAGCGCTGTCGGCGTCTCTGGGTCAACGCTTCGTGGTCGAAAACCATCCCAGCGCCAATGGCGCGGTCGCGGGTGGCATCGTGGCGGAAGCCACTCCCGATGGGTATTCGCTGCTGATGGCCTCATCCAGCGTGCTCTCGGTCATGCCTCATCTCAACGAAGCGCTGACCTGGGACCCCTTCGCGGATCTCGATCCGATCATCTCGATCGGAACCGCTCCGCTCGCCATCGGCGTGCCACCCAATTCGCCCTATAATACGCTCGAAGAACTGGTGGCCGGCGCCAAGGCCAATCCCGGCGACATCACGGCGGGAGCATTCTCCCTGGCCCTGGCGCACCTGGCTGTGCTGATGCTGGATCAGGCAGCCGATATCGACACTACATTCGTCGGCTATGCCAATTCCGCCGACCTCCTGACGGCTGGAATGTCGGGAGAAATCGGCTTCATGATCAATGGCGCCGGCCCGCTCATACCGCTGTTTGCGGCCGGTTCGCTCAAGCCGATCGCGGTCACCAGCAGCAAGCGCTTCGAGGGCCTGCCCGATGTTCCCACCGTTGCCGAGACCTATCCCGGCTATGATGCGGGCAGCTGGTTCGGCCTGTTCGGGCCGCACGACCTTGACCCCGCGGTGCGCGACAAACTGGTCGCCACCATCAGCGAGATCGTCCAGGCGCCAGCGTTCCGCGAGCAGCTGTTGGGCCTGGGCGCCTCGGCGCGGATCCTGACAGGCGATGATTTCAAGGCGGTGATCCGCTCGGATTACGATCGTTTCGGCAGCTTGATCGCGCAGATCCAGCAGTAAGGACCGCCGGCGGCGCCGCGCGAAGCCAGGAGATCGGGCCGATGCCCGATTTCCGCGCTGTTTGGCCAATGATGGCGCGGAGACGCGCAGCGCCTTCTGCTTGCCGGATGTCGCGGTCGACGGCGCGTGAATCCTTGGCAGCTTTAACCGCAGATAAGATCTGACTTCACGGGTAGAGGGGGACTGAGCATGGAAAGTCTGGATAACGTTGAGCATCGCCGGCTGAGCGGAAAAACAGTTCTGATAACCGGGGCCGCTTCAGGGATCGGCCGAGGCTGCGCAATCGCGGTCGCGGAAGCGGGCGCACATGTCGTCTGCTGCGATGTCGACGTCGCCATGGCAGAACAGGTGGCCGCCGAGATCAGGAATGCCGGAGGCTCCGCCACGGTACTCTATATTGACGTAACCTCCGAGGCGTCGATTGCGGACGCGGTAGCGGCAACCGAACAGGCAGGACAAGCCATCGACGGCCTGGTCAACTCCGCCGGAACAACCGGGGAGGGGAGCGCCACGACCTCATCCCTGGCCGACTGGACCCGGGTAATCGGCATCAACCTTACGGGCACCTGGCAGGTTTGTCGGGCCGTCCTGCCGGGCATGATCCGGCGCAAGGCCGGCTCCATCGTCAATATCGGCAGTGTGGCGGGGTTGACGGGGACGCCCAACAATATCGCCTATTCGGCGTCCAAGGGCGGCGTGGTCTCGATCACGCGGCAGATGGCAATCGACTATGCCCTGGATGGCATCCGCATCAATTCCATCTGTCCGGGCGCCATATCCACGCCACTGCTGATCAAGAAGTATCAGGAAGCCGGCTTTTTCGACAATGGCGGTTCGGGTCTGGACAAGGTGGCTCAGCGCTACCCGGTTCGCCGGCTCGGCGATGTCAGCGAAGTCGGGAATTTGGCGGTCTTCCTGCTGACCGACGAGGCGCGCTTCCTGACGGGCGCCAACGTCCCCCTCGATGGTGGCCTGAGCGCTGCCGGCTGGCTGCCCGGCGCCTAGCTCCCACAGTGGCAGACCCCTCCTCCCCGGAGGGGGCAAGATCACACGTCCCGCCGCCCGAACCTGTGCGGCACTCAACCGGCGCAGCCGGCATAAGGAAACCTAATATGCAACAGTCTTCACTTTTCGATAAAGGTCTTGAGATCCGCAAGGCGGTCATGGGCGCCGACTATGTCGAGCGCGCCCTTTCGGCGGCGGATGAAATGACCTTTCCCTTGCAAAATCTGGTCACCGAGCTGGCCTGGGGCACGATATGGACCCGTCCGGGCCTTGAACGGAATATGCGAAGCCTGATCAATATCGGCACCTTGATCGCGCTCAATCGTCCGCATGAATTGCAGCAGCACGTCCGCGGTGCGCTGCGCAACGGCTGCACGAGGGAACAGGTGGTCGAAGTGGTGCTGCAGACTGCTGTCTATTGCGGTTGCCCGGCCGCCCTCGATGCCATGCGTATCGTTCGCGCCGCCTTTGCCGATGCCGATGCGGACCTTGCCGCCGCCTGACCGACGGCGAGCAAGTTCAGATCGCCGACAAATCCAGACGGTGGCGCCATCGCGCCACCGTTTCGTATTGGTGGGTACGGACATCGAGACAAGCGAAACGGCCGCCAAGGCCCTCCCGAATCTCGCGGACTTTTGCCCCGGCATGGAATGGCTTTTCCAGCTAGGTTGGACATTTTCTGCCCCTCATTCGCCGATATTGCTCGGGGCTCATGAAATTGCCTCGTGTCATAGCTGTTCGGGCGCAGTTGTCTGGATAATCCCGTTAGCTGCCAGTGATTTGTGTCACCTGACCTGTGGTCTTTCTGGCTGCGGGGCGCACTTCTATTTCGCGTTCCACCATGGATATAGGGCCAGCCGACAGAAAGAAAATCTACGGACCAAGCCCTCATCTTGCCACCTCGTAATACGATACGATTGACGTATCGTATTTTCTGAGGTTGACTGTATAGTGGTGGAGGGAGGATCACTATGGACGGAACATCGCGATGGACGATGGCATGCGTTGGGGATGTATTGATCGATCGCCCCGATCACGCGGTCGCATTTGATCATGTCGCGCCTTTGATTGCGGCTGCCGATCTGAGCTTCGCCAATTGCGAGGCCGCCCTCTCGTCGTCGCAACTATCGCCGGCCTCGCTGCCCATCTCATCCAAGCCTGAACATGCTCAGACGCTGGCAAAAACCGGCTTCCACGTGATGTCGCTGGCCAACAATCATGCCGCCAATGCCGGCGGTCAGGGCATAGCCGACACCAGAGCTGCGCTGGGCCGGTTCAATATCGGCACGGTTGGCGCCGGTGGTAATCTTGCCGAAGCGCAGGCTCCGCTCGTCATCGAGCGTGGCGGCCAGAAAGTGGCATTCCTGGCCTATTCCAGCATCTTCCTGCCCGGTGATGTCGCACGCACGGACCGGCCCGGCATTTCGGTGCTGCGCTCGCACAGCTACTACTACTTCAACGAAGTCTGGTCCAAAACCGGCGTCGTCATTCCTGGCGAAGATCCGCGCGTGGGCACGGTGCCATACCCCGAAGACGTCCAGATGCTGCAGTTGGCAATCGCGGATGCAAGGAAGCTGGCCGACATCGTCATCGTCAGCCACCATTCGGGGATATCGACCAAAAAGGGCTACCTGGCCGATTACGAGCGCCTTTATGCCCACGCCGCCATTGATGCCGGCGCGGACATCGTGCTGGGGCACCACCACCACTTTCTGCGCGGCGTTGAACTCTATAACGGCCGGCCCATTGTATACGGCCTGGGCATATTCATGCTCGATTTGCCCCGCGTGTTTGCCAAAACCGCACCGGAGGAGCTGGAGCGCATGCGCCGCGAAGGCTGCGACACCTACGCCATGTATCCCCGCGCCGGATACCCGCTGTTGCCGCCGTTCCACCCCGACTGCCGGTACACGATGATCGCGGTCTTCGACTTCGACGGGCGCATGCTCAATCGCGTCGGTCTTGTGCCCTGTTACCTGAACGAGCGGGGCGAGCCCGAGCCGCATCCGCTCGACAGCCCGATCGGGCAAGCGGTGCACAAATATCTCGTCGAAATAACCGAGGCGGGGGCGCTCAACGCTCGATACGAGGCGGGCGGACCCAAACTGAACGGATTTGAGAGTTTTGCGGTTTTGCCCGCGTAAGGGCAGCACCGACAGGCAGTCACGGATAGGGCCGGTCCGAGACAACAAAAAAGCAGGCCTGAGGAGAACATCATGGAGGAGAAGATAATGGGAGTGAATAGCGCTCTGCGTCCCGTGCTTATTGCAACGGCACTGATGCTCGGCTTGGTGCCTGCTTTTGCCGTGGACCCTGTCAAGCTGGACATGTCTATCTATCTGGGCATCAACGCGCCACAAGCGGTCACGCTCGCCGCATTCGTCAAGGAAGTCGAGGAACAGACTAATGGCGGCGTTCAGATAACGATCCGCCCAGTTGGCGAATTGCCCTACAGCCCGCAGGAATATCACCGCGTGGTGGGCGATGGGTCGATTGCCATGGCCGATACGTCCTGGCTGACGGCCGATCTGCGTGCCGCCGGCCTGATGACCCTGCCCTTGCTGGTGCAGAACTTCGACGAGCTGCGGGTGGCCATGGACGTGGTCAAGCCGGAACTGACCGCCGAGCTTGACCGGTTCGGCGCCGAGGTGCTGTTCTGGTACGCCATTCCCCCCGTCAAGTTCTGGGGCACTGGTACTCCGCCGACCGGCCTTGAGAGCTTTGCTGGCAAGCGCGTCCGTTCGCTCACCAATGAAGGCTCGGAACTGCTCAGCGCAATCGGCGCCACGCCCGTCGTGCTGTCGACGCCCGAAGTCATCACCGCCCTGCAGTATGGCACCGTCAATGCCGTCATGACCGCCGGTGTGGGCGTGTTCAATGGCGGCTGGGACAAGAGCTTTGAGTGGGGCTATACGCTGTCCGTCGCGCCGACCCCTTCCTATGTCATCATCAACAAGGCCGTGATGGCCGGCCTGTCGCCCGAGAACCAGGCCGCCCTGCGTGAGGTGGCGGAAAAGTATCACGAACTGATGCTGACCACGATTGCCGGCCAGGAAGGCGAGTCGCTCGACCGGCTCAAGGCTGCCGGCCTGACCCTGGTCCCACCGACCGACGCCGATGTCGAAAGGCTGCGCGGGCTGGCCCAGCCGATCTGGGAGCAGTGGGCCGAGTCCATTGGCGAAGACGCCCCCACCATGCTCGCTTCTGTCCGCGAGGCTCTGGGGCGCTAACAGATGCGGCGGTTCGCCAGGCGAACCGCCGCTCCAAGAGGAGTTCGCGGAATGGCTTTCTTTCGCCTTCTGGATCGATTACTGGCACGCGTAGCCAGTGTCGGTTTATTTCTATCCTCTGCGGCACTCGTCCTGGGTGCGGCCTTGATCCTGACAGAGATAGTTGCCAGGAATATATTCAAGTTCAGTATGCCTTTTACTGTTGAATATACCGGATACCTGCTGATCGGCATCATCTTCTTTGCCCTGATGCAGACCCAGCGTTCCAATGGCATGATCTATATGGAGCTGGTCTATGACCGTTTCGGCGGGCGCCTTCGGGCCTGGGTCGACGTTCTACGGTTCGCCACCTCCACCTGCTACGGCGTGATCGTGACCTGGTACGTGTTCGAATACGCCGAGAACACCTGCGCACTGGGCCAGATCTCGTCCTATCCGTCCCGCACGCTGCTCTGCTATCCGCAATCCATCATGGTGCTTGGCCTCGTCCTGCTGACGCTGGAATGGGTTCGGGGCGGCATTCGCGCCCTTGCCATAGCCCTGTCCCCCAGACCGGTCAGCGATGATCCGCAACACACGACGACGGTGCTTTGAATGGATTACCAGATTATCCTCCTCATCTTTGCCGGGCTGTTCACCGCTTTATTGGTCGGCGGCCTATGGGTGCCCGTGACCCTGGGCATCACTGGCATCGCCATCCTTGTGATTGCCGGCTACGGCGCACAGCTTCCCTCGATTGGCGCCATCTACTGGAACAATTCGGGCAGCTTCGTGCTGATCGCCATTCCGCTGTTCATGCTGATGGGCGAGATTATTCTCGAGAGCGGCATGAGCAAGCGGTTCTACCGCGCCATTACGCCATGGGTACGCCACTTGCCGGGCGGGCTCTACAACACCAATATCGTCGCATCGGCCCTGTTTTCGGCGGTGTGCGGCTCCAGCGTGGCCACGGCTGCCGCCATCGGCACCGTCGCCATTCCCGAATTGCGCAGTCGTGGCTATGCCGACCGGCTGACCTACGGATCGATCGCCGCGGGCGGCACCCTGGGCATTCTCATTCCGCCCAGTGCGACGCTGATTATCTATGGCAGCATGGTCAATGAGAACATTGCCGAACTGTTCATGGCAGCACTGCTGCCCGGAATTGGTCTGGCGCTGTTGTTCATGGCCTATATCATTATCGCCAGCCTGTTGAAGCCGGGCATGGCGCCGCGCGAAACAATCGATCGCCTGGGCGTGAGTTATGCCAGGGAACTGCTGCGCACGCTGCCGGATATGGGACCCCTGGTGCTGCTGATCATCGGCGTGATGGGCGGCATATATTCGGGCATTGTTACCCCCACAGAGGCCGCGGCCCTGGGAGCGGTGGCGGCCATAATCATCGGCTACTTCACCGGCGACCTGCGGACCAAGGGCATTTTCAGCGCCCTCCGACGCAGCGTCATTTCGACCGGCATGATCATGTTCATCATCCTTGGTGCGCAAATCCTGTCCTTCGCCATGGCGCGCACCGGCGTATCCAGAGCGCTGGTCGATGGACTGCTGAGCCTTGGCCTGCCATCGGGACTGGTGCTGTTGGCCCTCATTCTGATGTACATCGTGCTCGGCTTCTTCGTGGAGGCCATATCGATGATGGTGCTGACCCTGCCGCTGGTCTATCCGGTGATTCAGGCGCTTGGTTTCGACGGCGTCTGGTTCGGCGTGGTGCTGGTGATCATCATCGAGGTCGGTTTGATCCATCCCCCTGTGGGGCTCAACTTATTCGTTGTGCAAAATTATGCGGGCAAGCCGGGGCAATACAAAGAGATTGTAATGGGCGCATTGCCCTTTGTCTTTGTGATGTTCGGGATGGTTTATCTACTGTATCTGTGGCCCCAGATCGCTCTTTGGTTACCAGGCCAGCTCTAGGCTATTGCAATTAGGCCCCGCAAGCGCATGCGGGGCCTGTCTTGTATAACGGACATGCTGTAGTGTAATACTATGGTAGGTTGACGTGTGTGGCGCAGGCTTTCATGGTGCGGTTGCCCGTTCGGCCAGAGTTACAGGAGAATCAGCGTGCAGCCCCCCCTCACCGACAAGAATGACATGCGAATTAGCTCGGTGGCGGCACCGGTTCGTCTGCAAGTCGCGGCTTCCTTCCGTTCGGCCATCTTGTCTGGACGCTTCTCCCCTGGCGAGCGGCTGGTTGAAAAGGATTTGTGCGATCTTACCGGCGCTTCCCGGACTACTGTCCGGGAAGCCCTGCGCCAACTCGAAACGGAGGGACTTGTAGAGCTTCTGCCCAACAAGGGGCCGATCGTGGCGGCGATCAGCGCCGAACAAGCCAGAAGCATTTACGAGGTTCGCGAGGCTCTTGAAGCGCTCGCGGGTTCCCTGTTCGTGCAGCGCGCCTCCCAGGATCAGCGAGACGCCCTGGAAGAGACGGTCAAGCAGATGGCAGTTGCCTACAAGGGCGGCAGCATCGAGGAAATTCTGGCCGCCAAGGATCGTTTCTACGCCGTTTTGCTTGAGGGATCGGGAAACGAAATTATCGCTTCGACCCTCAAGATGATGCATGCGCGGGTAAACCTGCTTCGCAGGGTTTCGCTGGGCCAAAACTCACGTTTGCCGGCCAGCCTTAGGGAGCTTCAGGCCGTCATCAAGGCGGTCAAGGCAAACGACGCCAAGCTGGTTGCCAAGCTTTGCCGCGAGCACGTGCACAACGCCTCCCTTTCCGCATTCGGCAAGCTGGGCGATTCGGTTCCTGCCTGATCACCAATCGATCAACGGCGGCCGGGCCGCTTAAGGGTCTGCACGACGCAAGGCCGTGCAGGCGAGGTCCATAGTCCAGACCGGCTTTGACGTCTGTCCGGCGACTAGCCGGTCGCCTGATCCTGGTGGTTTGTGCCCATGCCCGTCGACCGCCACGCATCCAGATCGGCGGCAAAGGCCTTGAGCATGGCGTCGGTGCGGCCAATGGCATCGGGGCCAAGCACCAGATGCAGGGGTGGCTTGGGTGCCTCGACCATCTGGATGACGGCCTGCACCGCCTTGCGCGGATCGCCGGGCTGGCTGCCCGCTATTTTTGCCAGATAGTTGAGGGTGGCGCCGGCGCTGGCGGAATAGTCGTCGGCCATGTCGGGGCTGGTGCGCAACGACTGATCGGTCAGGAAATCAGTGCGGAAAGCGCCGGGTTCGACGCAGGTCACCTTGATGCCCAGCGGCGCCACTTCCTGAACCAGGCTCTGTGACAGCCCCTCTAGCGCATATTTGGCGGCAGCATAGAAGCCCGAACCGGCTCCCGCCGCGATGCCGGCGATGGAGGTGATATTGACGATGTGACCACCACGCTGCCGGCGCAGATGCGGCAGCGCCGCCTGGATGACGCGACGTGGGCCATGAAAGTTGACGTCCATCACCTGATCGATTTCGGCTTCGGTGGCATTTTCGATCGAGCCCATGAGCCCGTATCCGGCATTGTTGAGGATGACGTCGACAGGGCCGGTGGCAAAGGCCGCATCGATGACCTCACGCACGGCGTCGCCGTCGGTGACGTCCAGGGCCAGCACGACCAGGCTACCCTCGGGCGCGGCGATATCGGAGTGTCCGTCGCGCGTGGTGCCGATGACACGGTCGCCCCGAGCGAGCAACTGGCTGGCAAATTCGCGGCCGAGCCCGCGCGAAATGCCGGTGATGAACCAGGTTTTGGCAGAATCAGACATGGCCATTTCCTTTAGCGATCCAGCATATCGAGGTCGTGCTGGTTGTAGCGTTGCCCTGCTACGCCGGTTTGACTGGCCACATCGTTCAGTCGGGCAATCTCGGCGGCGGTGAGGACGAGCTGGGCGGCGGCCAGGTTCTCTTCAAGATAGGTCCGCCGCTTGGTGCCCGGGATCGGCACGATGTCGTCGCCAAGCTGGAGCAGCCAGGCAAGCGAGACCTGGGCGGCCGTGGCGCCGCGCTCCGCGGCCAAGGCCCGAACGGTGTCGGCGACCGCCATATTGGCGTCGAAATTGCTCCCCTGGAAGCGCGGATCGCCCCAGGAGCGGAAGTCGTCGGCAGGATAGTTTTCGGCGCGCCTGGCCTGGCCGGAGAGGAAACCGCGGCCCAGAGGGCTGAACGGGACCAGGCCAATGCCCAGCTCACGAATGGTTGGCAGGACGGCGTCGTCCAGGTTGCGCTCCCAGAGCGAATATTCGCTCTGCAGCGCCGAGACCGGCTGTACGACATGGGCGCGTCTTATGGTCTCGGCGCCCGCTTCGGAGAGACCGAAATACAGCACCTTGCCTTCGGCGATCAGGTCACGAACGGCGCCGGCGACATCCTCGATCGGCACGTTCGGATCGACCCGGTGCTGGTAAAGCAGATCGATGCGGTCGGTCTGCAACCACCGCAGGGAGGCCTCCACCACTTCGCGGATATGGCTCGGCCGGCTGTCGACGCCCGAGCGGCTCTTGCCGTCCAGAACGAAGCCGAACTTGGTGGCAATCACCACCTTGTCGCGTCGTCCTTTGAAGCAACGGCCGAGCAGTTCCTCATTGGTGAAGGGGCCATAGGCCTCGGCGGTGTCGAACAGGGTCACGCCCAGCTCGATGGCGCGATCGATGGTTGCCGCCGATTCCACGTCGTCTGGCGCACCATAGGCATGGCTCATACCCATGCAGCCCAGGCCGAGTTTGGAAACCTCAAGGCCCTGACGGCCCAGTTTGCGTTTGCCGAGCATGTGTATCCTCCTTGGATTAGCGGAGCGGAACGTTGGTTCCGCCAAAGGTGAGTTGGCGGACCATTGGTCCAGTGATGAAACTGTGGGGGAAGACTGGCGCTACGGCGCTCACGGCATCGAGCCGAGCGGTCTGCTCGTCGCTTAGTGTAACCCCTAGCGCCCCCAGATTGTCGTCCAGCTGCGCCAGTGTGCGGGCGCCCACGATTGGGATCGGCGCCTGCGGGCGGCTGAGCAGCCAGGCGATGGCGACCTGGGAGGGGGAGGCGTTTAGCTCCCGAGCCACCGCGCTTACCGCGTCCGCTATGCCCAGTGCGCGTTCGGTCATGCCGCCCATGGCGACAATGACGTCACGGCGCGAGCCCGTAACCTCGGCGCCGGTCTTGGCGCCTGTGAGATCGGCCCGGCTGTATTTGCCGGCCAGCAGTCCACCCGCCAGCGGTGACCAGGGAACGATGCCTAGGCCGAGGGCGTCGGCCATGGGGACCAGTTCCTGCTCGACAGTGCGCGCCGCCAGGCTGTATTCGACCTGAAGCGCGACAAAAGGCGACCAGCCGCGCAGGTCCGCCAAAGTCTGCATCTGGGCGATCCGCCAGGCCGGGGTGTTCGAGATGCCGACATAGGTGACCTTGCCGCTGCGCACGACATCGTCGAGCGCCCGCATGACTTCCTCTACGCCGGTCGTAAAATCCCAGCTGTGCAGATAGAGTAGGTCGATCCAGTCCGTATCGAGCTGGCGCAGCGACGTCTCGACCGAACGGATGATGTTGAGCCGATGATTGCCGCCCGCATTCGGGTTATTCGGCTCGCGCGCCATGGTGAACTTGGTGGCGACCACGACCTGTTCGCGCTTGGGCTTGATAAAGCGGCCCAGCAGCGTCTCGGAGCTACCATCGGTATAGTTGACCGAGGTATCGATGAAATTGCCGCCTCGGTCGACATAGGCGTCGAACATGGTCCGGGCCTCTTGCTCGGCCGCGCCCCAGCCCCAATCGGCCCCGAATGTCATGGTGCCCAGGGCCAGGGGGGATACGCGCAGGCCAGAGCGGCCGAGAAGGCGATAGTCAGTCAGTGTTGTCATGGGAGAAACTCTCCTGGAAACCCGCCATGCGGGACGTCGGAAAAGGGGAAGGAGAGGTCTGAAAAGCGAGTCGAAATCACAACTTGCGCCGCAGGATCATTCCGCCGTGATGAAGCGTGTTCTCATCGACAAAGTCGCCATCCGCGGTGAAGCCGGTGTCGTCCCAATAGTCGATATGGGTGCCGCGAACTTCATAGCGGCCCTGATAGGCACTCTCGCGCCGGCCGCGGGCTTCGTCATAGCGCCCATTGGGCAACAGCTCGTGGCGCACCTGGCCGTCATCGGTGACCCACATTCCGGAATAGGGATGTTGCGGCATGGTATTCTCGCTCTCCGTCGGAGCAACGATGGGGGCGGCGGATGCAGGGGAACTGGGTGAATCCGCAGCGCAGCACACAGCCGCCAAAACTGGCAAAATGCCTGCCGCCAGCCATCCGGTCCGTCCAGATATCATCGCCTGCCTATCGTGCTTTGGTTGTCGTTCGCTTCTGACGGAGAAATAGCGGCAAATACCGTCGCAGAGAACTTGCTAATGAAAAATGCCTTGGTTAAAAAAATTGGACAATGTCCGGTGAAATCGAAGGTATCGTGGTTTTCCTTGCCATCGCCGAGGCGAGGAATTTTCGGCTGGCCGGTGAGCGTCTAGGCGTGACGCGCTCGGCCGTGAGCCAGGCTTTGCAACGTCTTGAGGACAGGGTCGGAACCAGCCTGGTGCTGCGAACCACCAGAAGCGTGCGGCTGACCGAGGCCGGCCAGCTGCTTTATGAACGGGCGAATGCGTCCATCCATCAACTTCAGGAGGCCATAGAGGCGGTCCGCGATCATCAGGCCCGTCCGGGTGGGCTGCTCAGGATCGCCGTCTCCTCGATCGCCGAAAGCTTCCTGTCGGGCGCCTTCCTTTCCGGTTTCATCCAGGCCTATCCCGAAGTGAACCTGGATATTCTGGTGACGGACGAAGAATTCGATATCGTCGAAGCCGGCTTCGACGCCGGCGTCCGCCTCGGCGAAATTATCGAGCAGGACATGATCGCGGTACCGGTTTCGGCGCGACAAAGGCAATGCGCGGCGGCGGCACCCGCCTATCTTCAACGCCACGGCAGGCCGGGCCATCCGTTTGACCTCAAGAACCATGTCTGCATCGGTTGGCGACCCCGGCCCGACACCGCGCCTTACCGATGGGAGTTTGCCGAGGATGGCCGGCAGTTCGACATGTCGGTCGATCCCGCCGTCACCACCAATGACATGCGCGTCATGCTCCGGCTGGCCTGCGTGGGCGCCGGGATAACCTTCGGCGTCACCGAGACGTTCCGGTCCTATTTCGATCGCGGCGAACTGGTGCCGTTGCTCGAGGACTTCTGCCCGCCATTTCAGGGCTTCTACCTCTACTATCCCCAAAACCACCGCCAACCGCTCAAGCTCAAGGTGTTGGTGGACTATATCCGCAGGTATCGTCCGTCCTGAGCGACACGCGATGAAGTTGCGGCCGCGCCGAGCGCGGGCGCGAGACGTTGCGGAGCATCCGGCGGACCAGGCCCGCCGGAGCATCATCATGGCTCAGAACGTGCGGTCGCCGCCATCGACATAGACCACGCTGCCGGTCATCATCAGGGCCAGGTCGCTGACCATGAAAAGCGCCACGCGGGCCACGTCGTCGCCGTCCAGCACGCGGCCCAGGGGCAGGCGGCTGCCGTAGATTTCGTGCGGATCACCCTTATTGCCCATTGCCACCGTGAGCGCCGGCTTCTGGGCCATGGTGCCCTCGGTCTTGGTCAGCGTGGGGGCCAGGGCAAGTACGCGGATATTGTTGCCGCCGAACTCGTAGGCCAGCGCGCGCGTCAGGGACTCCACCCCGCCCTTGGCGGCGATATAGGAGGCCAGGCCAGGGGCCGAGACCTTGTGGACGACCGTGGACACGGTGTTGATGATGACGCCGGAGCGCCCGCCCGCAGCCATCTGGCGGGCCGCCTCGCGCGCACCGAAGAAGGTGCCGTTCAGATTGATGTCGGTTATTCTGCGCCATTCCGCATCCGAGACCTCAAGGGTGGGCGTGACCGGATAGATGCCAGCCAGGTTGATCCAGATGTCGAGACGACCGAACTTGGCCACCGCTTCGGCCGCAATGGCGGCGACGGCGGCGC
>NZ_JQGC01000024.1 GCF_000743575.1 Devosia riboflavina
CGATACAAAACTAAAAGCCTCCGCCAAAAGCGGAGGCTTTTTGCGTTTATAAGCGCGAAATGAAAGGGAGAAGCACAAGTGGAAACCGACTTTTCCGCCGATTGCGGCAAATGCTTCGCCCTTTGCTGCACGGCCCTCTCCTTCGAGCGGGGACGCCAGTTCGGACACGACAAGGCGGCCGGCCAGCCCTGCCACAATCTCGCAGGTGACTTTCGCTGCACCATTCACGCCCGGCGCGAAGAGCTCGGCTATGATGGTTGCGAGGAATTCGATTGCCTGGGCGCCGGGCAGCGGGCATCGGCCATCTTCGCCGCGGAGAACTGGAGGCGCGATCCCCCCATAGCGCGCCGGCTCTATGCCAGCTTCTCCTTGCTACTGCGTCTCCAGGAAATGCGCCGGGCGCTGGTGACGGCAGCGGAGCTGGACATCGGCGAGGATTTGCATGGTGAACGTCTGGCCCTGCTCGAGCAACTGGCGACGCAGGCGGATAGCCTTCGCGAAGACATTGGCGAAGAGGCAAGCAAACTACTGAAGGCATGCCGGGAATTTCTGCGCCAGTTGCGGTTCGTCATCGCTGCCTAGACGGAAGATTGCACCTGCACTGATATTCGGCCGCGCGCCGCGGGCAGTTGGCGATCCGAGCCATAAGGCCGAAGGCCGCCTCAGGTTTTGTCTTTAGGCGGCCGCAAATTGGGCTGGATGACGATCCGGGCTTGACCTCAGATGCGTAGGCGCCATGTTGAGGCCAATTTTCTTGGCCACTTGCGGTGCTTATGCAGCTCATCATCCGCCTTCTCATCGCTGTCTTCCTGCTCTCAACACCGGCCTTCGCGCAGGTGCCGGGGGTGACAAGTGCCCCTGCGAACGCCGAGGCCACGGCCACCGAATCGAGCCAGGCCGTCGACGATCTTGTTCGCATCCTTGAGGACGATACGGCGCGAGCCGCGCTGATCGAGCGATTGAAGCAGGCGGCGCCAGCGGCGGCTGAGGAGACTGCCACCGAGGAAATTCTGCCCGATCTCAGCATTGCGCGGCAGTTGGCGGAATATACGCGCAGCGTGGCGCAGGGGGCGTCAGCCACGGTTCGGGCGGTCGGCGGCATCTTTGTCAATTTCAGGCAGGCGGTCGATGGCACGCTCAATGCGGACTATGAGATGCTGGGGGCGCTGGCGGTCAATCTGGGGATCGTGCTGGCCGGGCTTTTTGGCAGTTTTTGGCTTTTGCGGCTGGCAACGCAGCCGCTCATGGCGCGGATATCGCGCGGGGCGGCCAATCGTAATATCTGGCAAAAGCTCGGGATCATTGCTGCGGGGACCTTGGTCGATACGCTGAGCGTTGTCGTGGCCTGGGCGTTTGGCTATGTGCTGGCGCTCAATTTCGGCACGACGCCGCGCGGCGAGATGGGGATCAATCAGAGCCTGCTTCTCAACGCCTTCCTTGTCGTGGAGCTGTGCAAGCTGGCTGTGCGAATTCTGCTGGCGCCGCGGCATACGAGCCTGCGCTTCCTGCCTGTCACCGATGACAATGCGGCCTATTGGTCGTTCTGGTTGGCGCGGTTAGTTTCGTTGCTGGGCTACACCTTCATGTTCGTGTCGCCGATGCTGGCCTCGGCGATTTCTCCCGCGGCCGCCACGGCCGTGCAGATCCTGATCATGATCACGGTGGTGACCGTGGGCGTGATCATCGTCTTGCAGAACAAGGACGATGTGCGGGTCTGGCTTTCCGAGGTCGCCGTGCGGCGGGGCAATGCCGGGCTCTGGCGTGTGCTGGCTGCCGTGGGGCAGCAATGGCATGTGCTGGCCATTGCCTATCTGCTGGCGCTTTTGGTGGTCTGGTTCGCCAATCCCGAGGAGGCGCTGCCGTTTATGCTGGGGGCAACGGTGCAGTCGCTGCTGGCGATTGTCATCGGCTCGCTGATCGTCGGTTTCATCGGACGTTTCGTCAATGTTGGCCTGCGGCTGCCGCCCGATATCAGCCAGCGCCTGCCGCTGCTCGAGAACCGGCTGCAGGCCTTCGTGCCGGCTGTCATGGCCGTTGTGCGCTGGGTGGTGATTGCGGGGGTGATCATATCGGTTGGGCAGGCCTGGCAATTGTTCGATTTCGCCAATTGGATTGGCAGCGACGAGGGGCTGGGCGTGGCCGGGTCGGTGGTTTCGGCGGCGCTGATCGTGCTGATCGCCATTGTTCTCCACGTCGTGGTGGCGTCCTGGGTGGAATATCGGCTGAGTTCGAGTTCAGGCAAGGCGCCGACGCCGCGCGAAAAGACGCTGCTCAATCTCTTCAAGAACGCCTTTACGGTGGCGCTGGTGATCTTTGGCGTCATGCTGGCCCTGGCGCAGATCGGGGTGAATATCGCGCCGCTCCTTGCCGGTGCCGGTGTCGTCGGTCTTGCCATCGGTTTTGGTGCGCAAAAGCTGGTGCAAGACATCATCACCGGCATCTTCATCCAGTTCGAGAATGTGATGAACGAAGGCGACGTGGTGGAGGCGGCCGGGCGCACGGGCGTGGTTGAAAAACTGACGATCCGGTCGGTGACCATTCGCGACATGACGGGAACGGTGCATCTGATCCCGTTCTCGTCGGTCGATCAGGTATCGAATATGATGCGTGGCTTCTCCTTCTATGTGTCGGAGGTGGAGATTGCCTATGACAGCGATATCGAGGGCGCCAAGCAGGCCATGCGCGATGCCTTTGCCGTGGTCATGGAGCATCCGGACTATAAAAATGTCATTCTCGATGATCTCGATCTGCAGGGGCTGATCGCCATTACGCCGGCTTCGGTGACGCTGCGCTCGCGCATCAAAACCTTGGCGGGCAAGCAATGGGGCGCTGGGCGTTTTTATAGCGAAACGCTGATGCGGCTTTTTAGCGAGCGCGGCATAGAAACGCCGACGCCGAAGATGCGCTATGTGCCTGGCAAGGGCGGAAAATCCTATCCGGAGCTGCCGCCCATGGGCGAAGATCCGAGTTAAAGCGCTAGGCGCTTCAACTTCTGTTTTTGCGCATATCTTTTCCCGAAACCGGTGACCACTTTCGGGAGACATGCTTTGAATTCATTGTGATCGGACCAAAGCCTTGCCTTAAGGTGATCTTAATCGGGTGCGTTAATTCTTTGATACGCGCGCCCGATGCTGTTCGGCCGGCGCGCCCGTGACTTTCAGTTAGCGCGTATCACGAGGCTCGACATGATCCGATCCAGCGGACTTTTTGCCTTTGGCAAAGCCATAGCGGCTTTTTCGCTTGTTCTTGGCCTGGCCGCGCCGGCCCATGGCAATAGCGCCGATTTCGTGCGCGGCCTCTGGCCGGATGCGCAGGCCATTGGCGTGAGCCGACAGGCGTTCGATGCCTCTTTTGCCGGCTATTCGCCGAGTTCCAAGGTGATGGAGCTGACGCGCAAGCAGCCCGAATTCTCCCAGACAGTGCAGCAATATATCGACAAGCGCGTCACCGCCGCCCAGGCGGGCAAGGGCGCGGCCATGCGCAAGGAATGGGCGCAGACCCTCGCGGGGGCGCAGCAGCGCTTTGGGGTGCAGCCGGAGGTGGTCCTGGCCATCTGGGGCATGGAAACCAATTTCGGCGGCTTCATGGGCGGCAATAATACCATCCATGCGCTGGCGACGCTGACCGAGGGCGGCTATCGCGCCGACTTCTTCCGCAAGGAGTTGCTTACCGCGCTGCGCATCGTCTCGGATGGGCATATTGCGCCCAATCAGATGGTTGGGTCGTGGGCGGGTGCCATGGGGCATACCCAGTTCATGCCCTCGAGTTTCATGCGCTATGCGATCGACTATAATGGCGATGGGCGCAAGGATATCTGGAACTCGGTGCCCGATGCGCTGGGGTCGACCGCCAATTATCTCAATGCCTTCGGGTGGCGGCCGGGCGAGACCTGGGGCTATGAGGTGAAAATTCCCGCCGGCTTTGACTTTGCGCGCGCCCGGCAGATGGAAAAGGCGCCGCTGAGCCAGTGGCAGGCGATGGGGATTTCGCGCGTTTCCGGGCGGGCTTTTCCACGGGCGGGCGATGTGGGGCGGCTTTATATGCCGGCAGGGGCGAGCGGCCCGGCCTTTTTGCTTTTGCCTAATTTCGATGTGATCAAGCGCTACAATAATTCGGACAGCTATGCGCTTGCCGTGGGCCATCTGGCGGATCGGATCATCGGCGGGGGCAGTTTTGCGACGCCCTGGCCGGCGGGGGATTATGCGCTCAACAAAGAGCAGCGAACCGAATTGCAGAGCCTGCTGAGCCGGGCCGGCTATGATGTCGGGACGCCCGATGGCGTCGTTGGGCCCAAGACGCGGGCGGCGGTCATGGCGTTCCAGGCACGGGCCGGACTGCCTGCGGATGGGCATGTTTCGGGGCTGCTGCTCGATCGGCTGAAACGCTGAACGCTCTAAAGCGTGATAATACGTTAACCTTTTGTTAACCCCCGGAGAGTCAGACTCGGGGTGCTTAAGTAGAGGGCAGGCTAGCGCCAAGAACGGTGCGCCTGCCCTCGCCCATTGTGGGCGGGAGCTTTCCCAATCCACCACGTCACAAAATGTCCGGCATTGCCTCCCATAGTGCCGGTGCCCTCCCAACCATCATCAGTTACGCAATGACCAGACTTCGTATTTTCGCCGCGCTTGCGGTTCTTGTTTCGCTGCTGCCCGTGCCGGCTTTTGCGATTTCCATGATGGACCCGTTCAACCTGCCGACCTCGATGGATTCAGGCACGTCCAAGATCGGGGATGGCATTCCCTATGCCGATGGGCCGCGGCACAAGCTCGACATCTATGGGCCGGAGCAGCGTGGCGCGCCGGCGCCGGTGGTGTTTTTCATCTATGGTGGTGGCTGGAACCGGGGCGAGCGCAGCGACTATCAGTTTGTCGGCCGGGCGCTGGCCTCGCGCGGCTTTATCACCGTCATTGCCGACTATCGGCTGGTGCCGGAAGTGCGCTTCCCCGACTTTCTCTATGACAGCGCGGCGGCGATGCGCTGGGTGCAGGACAATATCGCCAATTATGGTGGCGACCCCAATCGGCTGTTTCTCGCCGGGCATTCGGCGGGCGCCTATAATGCGGTGATGCTGGCGCTCGACCCGTCCTATCGGCAGGAATTCGGCGTAACCATGCCGATCCTGGCCGTGGCGGCTTTGTCTGGTCCCTATGATTTCTATCCGTTTGAATATGGAGAGGTGAAGGACGCGTTCGGGAGTGCACCGAACCCCGAGGGGACGCAGCCGATCAACCTCATCACTTCGTCGTCGCCGCCCATGTATCTGGCGAGCGGCACGACCGACCCGATCGTGCGCGTGCAGAATACCAATCACTTTGCCGAGCGGTTGCGGGCGCAGGGCGTTTGGGTGACGACGCAATATTATGAGGGCTTTGGGCATATGGAGCCGGTGATCGCCATGGGCGCGCTCTGGCGCTGGCGCATGCCGGTGCTGGAGGACATGGTCGGCTTTTTCCAGCGGTTCGGGGCTTTCCCGAGCGGCGTACCCTATGTGGTTGCGACGCCGGAAGCGCCGGAGCAATTGCCGGAGGCCATCGCGCCGATGGACCAGATTGTGTCGCAGCTCAATTCGATGTTCCAGCCGATCGAGGAGTGAGGCGCTCAACTCCACCCACCGGCCGTCATCCTCGGGCTTGACCCGAGGACGGTTCACTTAAGTGCAGAGCCCTCGGGTCAAGCCCGAGGGTGACGACTTTGGGGTATTACCGCAGCGGCTCGATGACCACTGACTCTGCCGAGCGCTTGTTGGGGCCGTGGTAGACGGCTTCGATATTGTTGCCGTCGGGGTCGGTGACAAAGGCGGCGTAGTAGCCGGGGTGGTAGTCCCTCTCGCCCGGGGCGCCGTTGTCCTTGCCGCCGGCGGCGAGGGCGGCCTGGTAGAAGGCGTCGACCGTGGCCTGGTCCTTGGCCTGGAAGGCAAGGTGGACGTGACTGGGGAGAATATCGCCTTCGGTCTGGTCGACGAAAAGCTCGTCGGCCTGGAACCAGTTCTTGCCCGAAGCGGTGATCGGGATGTTGAGGACGGCGAAGACGGCCTTGTAGAATTTCAGCGTCTTTTCGAAATCATGCGCCCGCAATTGGACGTGATCGATGAGGCGTCCGGTATGGAAGGCCATTTTTTGTCCCTTTGTGCTGGTCCGGAATGGCGATCTATGCCATCCGGCCGATCTCAAGATGGGCCCCGGCCTTCGCCGGGGTGACAGTCAGTAGTGGAATCGCCGGACAGCAAAACGCCCGGACGAGCCGGGCGTTCCTGGGGCCTATTGGGTATCGCTGAACGGAAAACCGGTTTCCACTTTTCCGCGCGATACCTAGAGGTCGAAAAATTATTCGGCTTCGTCGGCCGAGGCCGAATTGAGCTGGCCGTACTTTTCCGGGCCGATCTTTTCGAGGAGATCGAGCTGGGTTTCGAGGAAGTCGATGTGACCTTCCTCGTCCGTAAGGAGGGCCTCGAACAGGTTCTTGGAGACATAGTCGCCAAGCTGTTCGCAAAGCTCGCGGCTCGCCTTGTAGGCGGCGCGGGCGTCATATTCGCCGGCAAGGTCGGCTTCGAGAACTTCCTTGATGGTCTGGCCGATCCGCAGCGGGGCCACGCGCTGCAAATTGGGATGACCTTCAAGAAAGATAATGCGCTCGATCAGCCGGTCGGCGTGATGCATCTCTTCGATGGATTCAGCGCGTTCCTTGGCTGCAAGCTTTTTATAGCCCCAATCATCCAGAAGGCGGAAATGAACCCAATACTGGTTGACGGCGCCGAGTTCGAGAAAAAGGGCTTCGTTAAGCCGCTCGATGACTTGTGCTTCGCCTTTCACGACGTACTCCACTGCGTTGCTGCTTAAGCTTCTCCAGCCCAGTCTGGAACGTCAAAACGTCCCCAGGCGGATGGGCATGCTGGGCGTGATAATTCTCTGTGACCTGGACGATAATGTCCACCACATTCGGCACACAGCCCGCGCATTTCGCACGTCGGTTGAGCTCGCTATAGACCTTCGCCGGAACCACCAATTGCCAAGGGTCTGCCTTGAGAAGATCCAGAACAATGTCCTCGATCTCTTGCGAGGTGATCATATTGCACTGGCAGACAAGCATTGGTGGGGCCGGAAAGTCGTCTCAACGGGCGGCAATAAACGCCCAACATAGTTGAATGTCAACATCATAAATTGCCGCGACGCGCGCTCGGGAGCCTCCGTAGCGCCGGGGCGTATGGCCGGTTTGCTTGCCCGCCAGGGGCGCTGCGTCCTAAAACTGGCGTCCTTCGGCAACCCCCGCGCTGCGTGCCCGTTAAGCACGGACGATTTCGGCTTTCGCGACGGGTACTTATGCAACAGACAGCGCCGCACCGCTTTCACATCATCCTCAATGCCAATTCGGGAACAGTGCTCGCGACCGGCATTTCCGTCGAAGCGCTTGAGGCGCTTTGCGCGGAAACAGGGCTCGATGCCGAGGTGGACGGCGATGTGGAAACCCCGCTGATGCAGAGGGTGGAACGGGCGGTCGAGGCCGGTGCCGAGGTGATTGTGGCGGCAGGCGGGGACGGTACGATAACGGCGCTTGCCGGCGCCCTGGCGGGGACGGATAGAGTGCTGGGCATATTGCCGCTCGGGACGGTCAATGCGCTGGCCAAGGATCTTGGCATACCGCTCGAGGTGAAGGCGGCCATAGCGGCGCTGGCCACGGGTGTGACGCGGCAGATCGATGTGGGCGAGGTCAATGAGCGCGTGTTTCTCCACAAGGTAGTGATCGGCGTGATCCCGTCGCTGGCGGCGGCGCGCGAGCACATTCGCGGGCAGGGGACCTGGAGCTCCAAGTTTGCCTTCATGCGTTTCCTGCTGCACCGCTTGTCGCGGGCGCGGCGCATGGCCGTGGCGATCAACCCGGAGGATGGTCCCGAGCATATCGTGCGGGCCAAGGCCGTGGCAGTCGCCTGCAACGAATATGAGGAGGGGCTCGGGAAGGTCTTTTCGCGCAGCGAGCTCGATGGCGGACGGCTCACCATTTATACGCTAAGCTCGTTGACGGTGGGGGATTTCGTGCGGCTGGCGAGCGGAATGGTGCTCGGCACCTGGAGGGATGCGCCGGCCCTGAGCATCGAATCCTCGCGCGCCGTGATCATCCGCAGCCGCAAGAAACTGCTCAAGGTGATGTTCGACGGCGAGGTGGAGACGCTGCATAGCCCGCTGCGCTTTAAGATAAGGCCACAGGCGCTGACCGTGCTAGTGCCTGCCGGGACCGGAGACAATGCGCAAGGAGGGGCAGCATGAGGATCGTCCATATTTCCGACCTGCATTTTGGGCATCACGATCCGGCGGTATCGGCGGGACTGGC
Source organism: Devosia riboflavina (assembly GCF_000743575.1). GTDB lineage: Bacteria > Pseudomonadota > Alphaproteobacteria > Rhizobiales > Devosiaceae > Devosia > Devosia riboflavina. Next base: position 8,323 of record NZ_JQGC01000024.1, read on the forward strand.
GCAGGATATCGAGCTGCAAAAGCCGGACCTCGTCGTGGCGAGCGGCGATTTTACCCAGGTCGGCACCAGGGCAGAATTCATCGCGGCGCGAGACTTTCTCGACACGCTGACGGCCCCGGTCTTTGCCGTGCCCGGCAATCACGACGTGCCGGCAATCAACATTTTTCGGCGGTTTTTCAATCCCTATGGGCTTTATCGGCGCTATATCGCGAGGGAACTGGAACCGTTCCTCGAAATGGACGGCGTGGTGTTCGTGGGGATGAAGACGTCGCGGCGGGCGCGGCTCGAATGGAACTGGGGCCATGGAACGATTTCGGAAGATCAGCTCGAGCATCTCGAGAGCCGTTTCGCCAAGGCCTCGCCCGACGCGCTGCGGGTGATCGTCGCGCACCACCCGGTGATGTTTCCCACCGAGGCCATGGTACAGCGGACCAAGCTCGTCAAACGGGCCGATGATGCGCTGGCCACCTTTTCACGGCTCGGGGTGCGGTTGGTGCTCTCGGGGCATTTTCACCTCTCCTATGTGCGCAAGCATGAGCATCCCGGCGATATCAAAGAAGGCGCACCCACCGGCATGCGGACGGCAGCGGCGGCGCCGATTCTCGTGGCCCAGGCCTCCTCGGCCATCTCGACGCGGCTGCGTGGCGAGCCCAATGCCTATAACCTGATCGATATCAGCCCGGAAAAGATCACCATCACGGTGCGCGAATGGCGCGACATGAAGTGGTTTACCCGCGAGAAGGCTTCCGAGCCGACCTGATGTTTTGGGCGGGTTTGGGGGACGCGGTCGGTCGGGCGGGCGAGGGGGCGTCGCGCCATTCGCCGGGCGCGAGACCTTCCACAGTCCAATCCCCGATCTGCCAGCGCACCAGCCTGAGGGTCGGGAGGCCGACGGAGGCGGTCATGCGGCGCACCTGGCGGTTGCGGCCTTCGGTGATGGTGAGGGAGAGCCAGGTGTCGGGGACGCTCTTGCGATAGCGCACGGGCGGGTTTCGGTCCCAGAGGGCCGGGGGATCGATCAGCTTTGCCTTGGCGGGAAGCGTGGGGCCATCGTTGAGGGTGACACCCCTACGCAGCTTTTCGAGGGCTTCTTCGGTGGCAGTGCCTTCCACCTGCACCAGATAGGTTTTCGGCAGTTTGAAGCGGGGCGAGGAAATCTCGGCCTGCAGCTTTCCGTCGTCGGTGAGAAGGAGGAGGCCCTCGCTGTCCTTGTCGAGCCGGCCGGCGGGGTAGACTTCAGGCACTTTGACGAAGTCAGCCAGCGTCTCGCCCGGATTGCCGCCGGAAAATTGCGAGAGCACGTTGAACGGCTTGTTGAGAAGGATGAGGCGGGCCATGGGGCAGTGATAGTCGATCACGGCGGCGTTGACCACGGTCAAGCATTTGTTGACTTGAGGTCTTTTGTTGGTCGCAATGGCTGGGCTAACATCGGATGGCGGCCTCAGTGTGCAGTTCTTTTGGGAGAGAGCAATGAAACCGATCCGTTCATCGAGACGAGCCGTGTTGGTGTTGGCATCAGCCGGTTCGGTGCTGGCTCTGTCGGCAGCGCCGGTCCTCGCCGGCCCCGCCTTTGACGCCTGCGCCGCGGAGGCGTCGAGCCAATATGAGGTGGGGTTTGAATCGATCGGGCGGGAAACCTGGGACATCGACACCTCGGCTGCGATCAAGGCCTGCAGCGAGGCGCTGAAGGAAGAACCCGATTCAGCCCAGGTCAAGGGCTGGCTGGCACGCGCTTACTTTGCCGATGGCGATACCGAGAAGGCCGTGCCGCTTTTCGAAGAGGCGGCCGAGGGCGGCCATGTGATCGCGCTCGCCATCTATGGCGACATGCTGACGACCGGGGACGGGGTCGAGACCGATATGGAGCGCGGCGCGCAATTGCTGCTGCAAGGCGCCGAGGCCGGCTTTGCGCTGGCGCAGAACTCCATGGGGCTCTCCTATGATTTCGGCGAGGGCGTCGAGCAGAACTATGATGAAGCGGCGCGCTGGTATCGGGCGGCGGCCGAGCAGGGCATGGCCAAGGCGCAGTCCAATCTGGGGCTGATGTATCAGGAGGGCCTTGGCGTGCCGCGCGACTATGTGGCAGCGGCGGCCTGGTTCGAAAAGGCCGTGGCGCAGGGCGATGTGTCGGCACAGGTCAATCTGGGCAAGGTTTTGCAGGACGGACTGGGGCAGGACGTCGATATGGAGCGCGCCGTCGAGCTCTATCGGCTCGCGGCCGATGCCGGCGACATGTATGGCCAGAACAATCTCGCCTTCCTCCTCGAAAACGGCGAGGGCGTGGAACAGGATGTGGCGGAGGCCGCGGAACTCTATCAACTGGCGGCCGACCAGGGCATGGCGCTCGCCAAGCACAATCTGGCGCTGCTCTATGAAGATGGGCGCGGCGTGAAGCAGGACTATGCCAAGGCATTGCAGCTTTACGAGGAAGCGGCCGAAGGCGGAGAAATGCGCGCGGCGGTCAATCTCGGTCTTCTTTACATGGATGGGTTGGGGACTGAGGTCGACTATGCCGAGGCCTTGAAATGGACCCAGATTGCGGCCGACAAGGCTCAGCCGATCGGGCTCAACAATATGGGCCATATCTATGAAAACGGGCTGGGGGTCGATGTCGATCTCGACCTCGCCAAGAGCTATTATCAGCAATCGGCTGATCTTGGTTATCAGCTCGCCGTGGATAATCTGGCGCGGCTCAATAGCGGCGGCAGTTCGGGCGGCGGCAAGACCAAGTCGAAATAGGGTCCTGCGGAAATCGAAGAAGGCCTCGGCTAGAACTCGCCGGGGCCTTCTTCTTTTTTGATCTCGCTTTCGGCCAGCTTCTTGCGGTGGCGTGCAGCAATTACGGCTGCCGAGGCGGCGGTGCGGTGGGCCGTCGAGAAGAATTCGCGATGGGCGAGTACGAGGACGGTCGCAAGGCAGGCAGCGACGGCAAGCCATTCGGAAATGAACCAGGCGACGGTCGATACCGAGAAATAATAGGCGCGAATGCCGGAATTGAAATTTTTCGCGCCCAGCGCATTCATGCGGGTGATGGCGTCGATCTCTTCTTCCGAAGTGACCCGGTCGTGCTCAAGGGCGCCGAGCATGATGCAATAATGATTGAACTGACGCAGCGACAGGGTGAAGGCGAAGAAGGCCAAGACGAACATGGCCAGCATGACCATGAGGTGGATCTGCACATCGGCGATGGAGAAGCCGCTATCGACAGAGAGCGAGTCGAGCGTTTCCATCAGGGTGGGCAATTGGCCGAAGACGGCAAAGACGGCCAGCACCAGCAGGACCGAGGTTGAGGCCAGAAAACTGACCGAGCCCATGATATTGCCCGAGAGGATGGCGTCAAACGGGCTTTCGCGGCGCGTCGCATTGGTCACCCAGCGGCGGCGCTGCATGTTCATGATGGTCGAGAGCGAGGGGCGGCGGCGCTCGATCAGCGGCACGATGAGATTATAGGCGTAATAGGCAAGGAGCGGAAAAAGCGAAGTGAAAAGCGTTGCCGTCATGCCGGGCCCCCGAAGCGATCGATCACAACTTACAATGGGCGCGGGTGGCGGCGGAAGAGTGCGTCGATCTCGCCGAGGACTTCGGGCGAGAGTGTGAGATTGACCGCGCCGAGGTCGATGGCCAGTTGTTCTGTGCTGGTGGCGCCGATGATGGTGGAGGTCATGAAGGGGCGGGTGCGGCAGAAGGCGATGGCCATCTGGGCGGGATCGAGGCCGTGCTTTTTGGCGAGGGCCAGATAATCGCGGGTGGCGGCCTCGGAAAACTCGTTCTGGCGCCAGAATCCCTTCTGGTACTCCTTGCGGCTCCCCTTAGGCGTCTGGCCGTCGAGATATTTGCCCGTCAGCATGCCGGCGGCGAGGGGCGAATAGGCGAGGAGGCCGACATCTTCGTGGTGGCTCAATTCGGCCAGGTCATGGTCGAAGAGGCGGCGAAGGAAATTGTATTCGTTCTGCACGGAGGCGAGGCGCGGAAACCCCTTGGCTTCGGCGATGCGCAGCCACTGGGTGATGCCCCAGGTGGTTTCGTTGGAGACGCCGATGGCGCGGATTTTTCCTGATTTGACCAGCTCGTTCAGGGTTTCGAGCATGTCTTCGAGATTGGCGAGAATGTCGGCGGTGTCCTGCTTGTGCGGGGCATAGCGCCAGTAGTTCTCAAAATGGTAGTGGCCGCGGCTCGCCCAATGGATCTGATAGAGATCGATATAGTCGGTCTTGAGGCGTTTGAGGCTCCCATCAACCGCGATGCGGATCGAGGCGCCATCGGCGCGCTTGCCTTCGCGTAGGAAGGTATTGCCGCCGCCGCCGATCTTGCTGGCGAGGACCCAGTTTTCGCGGTCCTGGTGGGTAGCGAACCAGTTGCCGATGATCTCTTCGGTGCGGCCGGAGGTTTCGGGGCTGCCGGGAACGGCGTAGAGTTCGGCCGTGTCCATGAAATTGATGCCTGCATCGCGCGCCATGGCGATCTGGGCATGGCCTTCGGCTTCGGTATTCTGGCTGCCCCAGGTCATGGTGCCCAAGCAGATATCGGTGACCTCGATGCCGGTACGGCCGAGTTTTTTCATTTCCATGATGGGCGCCCCAATCCAGAATTTCCAGCGGCCGGACAGTTGGCTGTCCAGCGGGCCGGACGGTAGACCGTTCGACGCGACGGGGAAAAGACGGGAACGGGCCAAGGCGGAGTTTTCCACATGCCTTGCGCGGCAAGGCCCTGATTTTGCTGATGTCGGGGGTTGGTGTCAAAAAACCGTCACCTCATCCGCTTTGGGGGTTGAGGTCTTCGGAACTACCCCCTATATAGCCCTCACACCGCGCCGAGGCGCTGTGTTTGACGCGGGATGGAGCAGCCCGGTAGCTCGTCAGGCTCATAACCTGAAGGTCGCAGGTTCAAATCCTGCTCCCGCAACCAACACCACCTGCCGGTAACGGCTAGGCGAAGAGATGAAAGCCCCCTCACGGGGGCTTTTTTCATTTCTTGCCCCGTCACTATGATTGCGCTCGTCGGCAAACATAGCGTTTTGGTCGGAGGGACCTTCGAGGCCCGTCTCGTCAAACTGCCCGTTAGCATTAGAGTCTGGCACTAGGTTAAGGTCAGACAAGTCCGCCTTCACGGCCGCCTTGTCGCGGTTTGAAGCGATCGACAGAATACCTGCCAGATCGCCCACAAGATCGACAACCAGCCGGTCTCCGTCCGGAGCGGGCGTGAGAACGACTTTCTCGATCAAGCTTCTTAGAATTCTGGACGCCTGCATACGCTCCGCCGGGTCTTGCAGCGTCGTCACTAGTTCCCGAATCGCGTTGTGGTAGCGCTTGGCCATGTTGGGGTGGAAAATCACCGGCTCATCCGAAGTGACCTCCAGAATCTTCTGGAGTTCCTCCCGGCGTTTTTGCAGCGCGTTTGCCCGGTCCTTGATCAGCGATACGTCGATGCCTTCAGCAATCGCGCTGATTATCTTTTCGCGTTCACGCTCAAGCTTGTTGAGCTCGGCGCGATAACCGTCGCGGGCGGCATTGTGGGCAGACCGCAGCTCGTTCATCCGCCGCGTATATTCTTTGCAGAACAGATCGCAGAGAGCCTCGTCCATGAGGTGGACTTGCAGGGCGGACAGGACGGAGGCCTCCAGCTCCTCAACGTTCATTGCGAGGGCGTTGTCGCATGTGCCCTTATTCATGCGGTTGGCGCAGCGAACGCGCTTGCGGCCTTCAACTGTGTAGCCACCGCCGCAGCATCCGCAGCGCATAAGTCCAGTCAGCAGGTATCTTGGGCGGTTGTGAGAATGCAGTGGCGCTCGCTCTATCAGTGTCTGGCGTGATTTCAGCTCGTCCCACACAGCCTGGTCAACGATGCGCAGTTCCGGCGCTTCCGTGACCACCCATTCAGACGGCTCATTGAGGCGGGAAATGCGCTTTCCCGTGGAAGGGTCCTTCACATACCGCAGTCTGTTCCAGATGATCTTTCCGACATACAGCTCATTGTTGATGATGCCTGTGCCGCGACGGCGGTTACCGTTGATGGTGCTTGGCCCCCACGTGCCGCCGAGCGGACCTGCAATGCCTTCAGAGTTTAATTGCTTTGCGATGGCCGTGGGCGAGAGGCCCTTTAGATGCTCACTAAAAATACGGCGGACGATGTTTGCTTCGGCGTCATTAATCCGGCGCTCGCCGTGTGTGTAGTCACCGGTAGCGTCAACGCCGCGGACTACGTCATAGCCATAGGTCAGCCCGCCGCCGGATTTCCCCTTCTCGACGCGCCCGCGCATGCCGCGGTGGGTCTTTGCCGCAAGGTCTTTCAGGAACAGAGCATTCATCGTGCCTTTGAGGCCGATGTGGAGGCTTGAGATTTCGCCTTCAGAGAGTGTGAATACCGTGACGTTCGCGAACTGCATGCGCTTATAGAAGCCCGCGATGTCTTCCTGATCACGTGAAAGGCGATCCATCGCTTCCGAGACGACGATGTCGAATTTGCCGGAGACTCCATCCTGCATGAGCTTCTGAATACCCGGTCTCAACAAGCTGGCACCGGAGATAGCATGGTCGCTATAGACCTCTACCACATGCCAGCCCTCGCGCACCGCGCGCTCCTTGCAAATGCGGATTTGGTCCTCGATAGAGGCGTCCCGTTGGTTGTCTGATGAATAACGTGCATAGATCGCTGCGCGCATGGCTAGTCCCTTTCGTTCGATGAATTGCTTTGCGCCTTACCGAACTGCTGAAACTCAGCGAAATCGCGCTCTGCCGCGCTGGATGCCATTAACCGGACGAAAGCTACGAGCCGCTCGTCGGGCGCTGGCGAAATGGAATTTGGCGCTCCTCTCCGAGTGTCGCTGTCTTTAGGGGTCCGGGTCAACTTTTTCTTACGCCTTTCTTTTTGGTTTGGGGATGATATCTGTTGTTCTCAAATACAGAACAAACAATGAACAATGTTATAGGAACACTTTCCTATTTTGGCAAGGTAATTTTACTTTCCGAAATCTTCCTGCGTGGCCGTATGTGCAGCCGAATGGCCGGATTCTGCCAATTTCGACTTCGCAATCGCGGTGAAGATTTTTCGGGACCTGCCTGCGGTTGTAATCACGAGGGTTCGCGCATGGCCGGGTGCGTCGACCGACAGGACACCGACGCATGCCGAAACGGCCAAGAGCGCCAGGGGAGTTATGACTAAGACCGCCCGCTCTTGGTCAGTAAGGAGATCGGCGTAGACGGTGAGTGCTCCCCCGGCGAGCATGCCGATTGCGGCGGACAGCCAGAATAGATCGCGGCGCCGGCGCACGGTGGCATGGCTGAGGGGATAGATTCCGGTCGGTGTCGACAAGGCAGATCTTGTTACCGTGTAGCGGCCATCATCGAACTGAGGGTTCATGACATTCCTCATTTGCAGAAGGAGAGTGCGCTAACGGCAGCGCGCTCGCGAAGTGCGGCCGCCTCAGTGGCAGGTATGAGACGGAAGCTTGCCGTGTGAACGGCGTAGTCAAAGCGCAACTTCGTTGTGGTGAGGGCACCGCAAGAACAGCGCGCCAGTTTCTGGGCGCGAGAGAGCGGCTCCGGCATCGCACTATCGATGATGCGTGCCTCAAGATCGTCAAGTTCGGGCATGCCGAGCAGGGATCCTATCCCTGAACCCAAAACCGGGGCAGGGGTGTCTGCAATGCTGGCCTCTTCACAAAGCGCCTGGACAGGCTCGACCAACTCGCGCTGCAGGGCGCGATCGGCAAGGACCGCATAGTTGAACCCGAACCATGTCGCACCGGCTAGGAGGATGCCGAGGGCACTTTCCGGCAGTTTGGTGAGCAGATCGATCATTGCGAGGGGCTCCCTCTCTTTTGGCTGATGTTTTTGCCCGGTCCCTGACTCTGCGAAGGTGAGCGCGCCTGCAGGTTGCGGATGACCGAGTTGCTCATCCGCGTTCGAATGCCGTTGATGCTTGTGAGGCGCTGAGTCATGCGGGCCCGTACATTACGCCGGGCTTCCGTCATCACGCTCTGCGCCGTGTATTCTTTGGCCAGCGTGGGAAGGGCGGGCGTCACCTCGGCGAGGCCTGCCCGCTTCTTCCAGAGGGCAACACTTTCTTTGACGACCCAGGTCTCTTCGTATTTGCCGAAATGGGCCCGGGCCCGGGCCTTCACTCGCGCTGCCCTATCTTCGATAGCCCGCAGTTGCGTGATCGCCGCAGGGTCTCCATTCGCCAGGGAGAAGCTTTTTGGTGTCGTTGCTGTGAAGGACGCGGTGACGACCTTGCCGGGTGGAGCTTGCTTAGCCATGGAGCGCCCCCGCAGGTTTCAGCAGCATGACGAACGGACAATCGCCATGGCTGGGCGAGACGGTCTGTGAATCGCGCCCGACATAGTCGCAGCTCGTATAGTACTTGCTCTCGTAGCTGCCGGTGTAGCGGTAGTTCCAGAGCATGTGCGGTGTGCCGTAAAGCCACATCGCACCAAGGGCTGCCGTTATCACGGCGACCCACAATAGCTTTGACGGGCGGACCCAAAGGGTGCGCTTACTCATCTTGCGTCTCCGGCTTCAAATAGGGGGCAATTGTGAGGACAGGCTTGGAATAGAGCCGCGTGCCCGAGATCGGACTGGGCGCAACGTAGTCACGCCACCAATCCACCTCGCCGTAATGGACCATGCGAAGCTTCATGGGATTCATGCCGCGCACGAACACCCAGGCGTGGCCACGCTCCATTGAGAGGACTTCGTTGGGCTTCATCAGCGGCCGTGAGAACTCGCTCGTGGCGATGCTGATTTCGCGGGCGTGGCTCTGGTAGGAGAAATCTTGTTTGCGTAGCGTCGTATCGGAGAGGGTTTCCGATACCGCCTTGGCTCGTTCCGGACTGTTCAGTCCGGCGGTGATCCGCACGTCGCTATAGGCCTCGATGGAGCGCGCGGCATCGCGCCCGTACGCTTTCTCAAGCCCGGCGAACCCCTGAATGAAGAAATCCATGCTGACACCGAGACCGCGCAGCGTCTCCATGTCCGAGGTCAATTCGCTGAACCTGTAGTTCAGCGCCTCCTCGGCCACGATGTGGACCTTGTGCCCGTGCGGCTTCGACTTGCAGGCTTCAAGGATATTGTAGTTCAGCAGCGAGACGAGGGGCGCGAACTCCCGCGTATGGGTGAGCGGGCTCATGATGAACACGATCACCTGGCGCTCACGTAACTCACCCAGCCTGTGAAATGCCCTCTCTCCGTACCCGCTGAGGTGGCCGACGGGATTGAACGACAAGAGGCGCTGGCTGGCGCCTTCGACGAACGAGCCGAAGTTTTCTTCGTTCTTCTTCGCGCGGTCGATGAGGTTGAGCGCTTCCACCTTCAGGAATGCCACAAGCGCGTCGTTGGGATCTATGCCTTCAAGTTGAAAGGCGAGCAGCGCCAGCCGCTTTTTGAAGGCGATCGGGTCCGCGATCAGCGAATAGAGAGCCGAGGGCGTGCACTCTGCTGGATTGAGGAATGCTTCGCTCAGGATCGCGACGATCAGCACCCTGCGGCTGCCGTGGGCGAAGTACGGGTTCTTCTCCTCGTTGTTGAGGGGATAAAGGATGACCGCGTAGTCCATTGCTATCCGCACCGCGTTTTTACGCTCGTGCGCTTCACCATGAACGGCATCAATCACTGCCTGAAAGGCACCCAGCTCGACTTCGCCTTCTATGCCGAGCAGGCCGCCGGCGGGATTGACGGCCCAGACTTCGAATCCAAGCCTCCTGAGACCAGCAGAGAGCATAGGAAACAGCTCTCGCTTCGGGTCGGCAATCACCAGCGAGTAGCCGCCGGTAGCGCGGCTGATAATCCACGTCATAACGTAGCAGATGGATTTGCCGACGCCGGGAGGCATCTCGATGATCGAAAACGGCAGCGAGCGGGGACGCCATACCGGACGCCCCTTGTGGTCAAGGCCGAGCAGTTCGGATGGTTGATCCATACCTGCCGCCGAGCGCTCCGCAGGCGTCGCCTCTCTCGCCGACCCGTGGCTATCGCTGATGTCTTGCGAAATCGCGATATTTTTGCGCAGGCGATAATCTTTCAGAACATTGCGGCCTGCTGTCATCAGCAGGATGGCAGCCCCGGAGGCAAGGGCTCCTGCCATGACGAAATCCTGCCAGTGCTGGGCAGTGGGCCATAACAGTGATGCCGAGCCTCCCAGCGCCGCCGCCGCTATGACGGGCCGATTCACCGGCCCGCTTTTCGCGATGATCTTGACCGGCGTCATTCTTCGGCGCCCGGCAGGGTAAAATCAAAATTGCAGTGGGACCTGGCGAGCGCGGCCAGTGCGGTCGCGCCAAGCCGGAAAAGGTCAAGCTGCTGAGACGGCAAGCCTTCCAGACCGTGAAAGACCGGATTGTTCGAGCCCTGCTGATGGGCCAGGGTAATCTTGCGCTCGACTCCATCCCCGGCTAGTGCGGCGATGTAGCACCAGCGCGAGCCCACGAGATTTCCGGCAAGATCGGCGGGGCTGGCAAAGCGCACGCCCGTCGTCACCTTGAAGGGCAAGCCTGCGACGGGCGTTTCCTTGAAGAAGGTGATGTCCTTGGCGCCGGCAAGTGCCGGGACTTCTTCAAGGTTGGGAGCTACCACTGCAGCCTGTGGCTCGCGCTCGCCGAAGATCGCGGCCAATCTGCCGAAAATTAGGTCCTCGCCAGCGAGATCCATGGCAACGATGAGCCCTATACCGGCGACGGCGACAGCTGTGACGCAGAGCGCCACGCTCGTACCAAAGAGACGACCGATCATTTGCTCGCTCCTTCGCGGTGATCGTTGTTGAGGTGTTCGACTTCGCGCCGACCTGCGAGCTGGATCACGAGCAGTGCCAAGGGGCTAAGGTCGAGGAAGATGGACGCGATCCACTGGGGTAGCAGGGCCACCCAATAGGCGCGGATTGCTTCAAGGGCATCGAGGGGACGGGCGGGTCGCGCCGCAACTGCTTCGCCGTCCAGGTTTGCCAGAGCGTGCCGCAGACTGTCGGCAACCGGCTTCACCATTTCCGCAATGACACGCAGTTCGCGGTTCTGGACGGCCTCGAAATCGCTGCTGGCATCGCCCTGATCGGGCACCAGATTTTCAAGGATCGACAGCGTCGCTTCGATCGAAAGGACGTAGTCGTACTGGCGCACTTGCGCGAGCAGGCGGTCGATCTTGTCGGCTGCAATGGAGACGCCCCGCGAGCGTTCTCCGATATCGCCAGTAATGAAGACGTAGCTCTTCATCTCGGCAAGCGTGGTGCTGATCTCGCCTTGCACCTTATTGGCCTGCGCCATGCCGCCTTGGATATCGGTGCTCAGGGTGCCGAGAATTGTCGAGACCTGGCGGAAGGTTTCCGACACCTTGCCTTCGCCCTTGCTGCCTGATTGCGCGCCCGTGGCGACTTCGACATCGGCCAGTGATGCAAAGCGTGCGACCTGTGATGTCATCACGGGGACCAGCTGTGCCGCCGTGCTCGACTGCCCGGCTACGGCGGTTGTTATGTCCTCATAGGATTCAACCGTATCCGCCATCGATAGCTTCACAGCGGTGGGGCCGCCGAGGGCAAGAACGGAAAACGGTGCGTCGATTGCGGTGATGCAGAGGGCGTAAATGCTACCGGCCAAAATGCCGGTGAGCATCCTGCGTTTGCGCAGCCGCGGCACGATGCTGAAGATATGCTTCCAGCCGAGCCAGGCGAGGACAGCCACGATGGTAGCAAAGCTCAGAGCGTGGGCCTTGCCGAGGAGACCCTCTCCGGATTCCGACAGCGGCATTGATACGCCGGCATAAGTGAGGAGAAGGATGCCGACGCTGACGATCATCAAAAGGATCGATGTCAGGGCCTCGATGTAGTCGACTGTGACGTGAAGGCGGGTGCCCTCACGAGATTTGCCCGATGGTCGGAAGCGGGCTTCGCCGAATTTGCGAAGGCGTGAGAAGTAGCTGTTCCTGCGACGGACATCCGTTTCGGCGCGGTGGCCTACCTCGTCGGCAGGAATTGGCGTGTACTTTTTCATGGCGCACCCAAGGTTGAGTGCGCCTAATGTGTGGGTACCCACCAATTATGTCAAGTGGGTCCCCACGCATTTTGATTTCTAGGGTTCGATACCCAGCTCTTTGATAATCAGACCTTCAATCCACTCGTTCCGGGTGACGCCTTTGCTTTGGGCTCTAGCCTCAGCTGCTTCGGCCAAGGCCGGAGCTAAACGGAGCTTAACTTGTTGCTTGGAACGATTCTCTTCCGCCCATCGCGGCTTCTCAGGATTCGAAAGGGGGGTTGTGCGCCGACGACGGTCCGCCGGTGGCTCATTAACGGCCAGCCCGGTCTGCTCTTGCCCCTGCTCTGATTGACGCGGCGCGCTTTTGTCGAATTCGTTATCCAAAATGGACTTATCTGTGCGTCCAAGTAAATCGCTTGGCACGTCTCCATTCTTAAATGTAACAGTCTTTACGATTTTGTTCTTATCGTTCCAAAATCGAATCTGCAATATTTGTCTGTATGCCGTTGAAACTACGGCGTAATTTATTTCATCAATGTGTAAATACTTCGAGGCTAGATTGATGTCTCTGGCGAATTTCTCAATATCATTTGGCATTCCAGCTTCATCTGTTTCGACAAACACTAGATTTACCATCAGGGATGGGTGATCAAATGCGACTGCCTTTTTGGGGCGTTTGCGAAAGCTTTCAAGGGCGGCACGGCCATCTGGACTTGGTTGCCGTTCGCCCCGGAGGGAGGCCCGGTTCATGAGTTTTTGCCGCGTGTCCGGCGCATTAGGGATATCCTTGGAACCCCTTCCTGGGAGCTTGTTTTCGGTCACTTTTCAGCCTCCAGTTAAAGCCACGCCTTATACCACAATCGGTCCTATTGGTGCAGCGATCGATGAATTCCTAACGGCCGGAAGACCATCCAGCCAGTATCCGAGTGCGCCTACCGATCCCGTTCTCAGGGATCAATGTCGGGCCCGCTCCATTCGGACCTAAAGGTCCTCCCGTGTTCTCCATGACCCGTTCGCCCTAGTGCCCGGTCCTTCTCGCGCATCGGCTGGATGGTCCAGCCCATAACCGAAAGGAAATATCATGAACACGAAATCCAATAACGAACGACCGATGTTCCAGGTCAGCTTCGCCCGCATTACCGGCAAGGACGAGAACGGCAACGACATTCTGGCCCGCCCAAAGGAGATCGGTGCCGTCTGGCCCCGTCGCGGCGACAAGAAGGGCGCGATCCTAACCCTCGACATCATCCCGATCGAGCTTACACAGCGTCAGGGTGTCATCTTCCTGGTTCCGCCGCTGGAGCCCCGCGATGGCGACAGCGAGGGCTCGAAATGAGCTCTCGCACCGAACAGATCGCGAAGCTCAACGATCTGCTGCGTGCCACCTTCCTCACAGGGAAGGTGGTGCTCACCGAAGGGATCGCTTCACTGGATGACGACCGACGTGCCGAAGTTCTTTCGCGGGTGCAGTCGTTCAGCAACTTCTCGACCGACAACGATCCCTACGGGGAGCGCGACTTCGGAGCATTCGAAGTCGCAGGCGCGGGCAGGGTCTTCTGGAAGATCGACTACTATAACGGCACCCTTGACGGCGGCTCGGAAGATCCGGCTGACGCCAAGAAAACCACGCGCGTGCTGACGATAATGCTCGCCAGCGAGTACTAACAGGAACGCCGCCGCAAGATTTGGCGGCGTTCTATTCCATTGCGGATAGGCCCACGGGTCCCCTCAAATTGACAGTTTGCGAAGTTGAGCACGTGATGACAATTTGAGAGCATGACCGACATCTTAGAGAAAGACCGTTACGCTGGCACCCTCACTGTGGGGGGACACGCACTGCCGCTAGGGTTCCAACTGAGTGCGGGAGCCGACGGGCGCTTAGTGTTTGAACCCGAGCCCATGGATCCCAGACACTATATGCAAGTCGTTCGGGCCGGTGGGCGGCCCGGGCAAGAAAGAGAGCACTTTCATCTGTATGCAGAAAGCACCACCGGGAAGAGTGTTTCCTCCGAAAGTGTATACCTTCTTGGCCACGGTTCCGGCGCGGAAGGTCTCACCGTAAACTTTGGTGCGAACGTCGCCACTGTAACTCTTCCGCGTTTGAACCCCGTTGCAAGGCCCTGCCTGCAGTTGTGGCTCCGGTCCTTTAGGTCATTTAGGAATTCCCTTGTCAAAACCCCGCTTGGCGACGTTGCGGTGTACGGGGCGGACCGCCCCGAGACGCAGGATTCGCTTTCCGGTAGCTTAGTTGTTCAGGCCGCAACTGGCTCACCTGGTCCGACTTGGCGGGAGGATGCCGATGGGCTTCTGAAGCACCTGCATCAGGGGATGGCACTGGCCCATGGCGGACGCCTCCAGGTTCCGATCGTGGAATACGCCTCAGGCGATCTCACCGAGGCCAAATTCTATGCTGGCCAAGGGTCCGCGGCTGAGTTCGCCGTTTTCCCCTATCTGAATCATGGGCCATTTATCCAAGCCCTTGCCGACCGGTTTTTTGATAAAGGGCCGCTGCCCGAGACCTTGTGGACGGCGATGGTGTGGATGCATGCCGAAACGACGTTCGACGAAATTCGCTTCTTCACCGGCATGACCGCACTTGAAGCAATTATCGAAAGTCAGCTTGGGGAACGGCGCGGCACGATCATTCCCAAGCAAACCTTCGCGCCGCTCCGTTCAGCGATTGATCAGGTCATTGATGGTGCCGACGGCCTGTCGAAAGAGGCCATGGCGATTCTGAAGGGTCGCATCGCGGGCATCAACTCGAAGTCGTTCGGCGAAAAAATAGACGCGCTCTTTGACGAGTATGGTATCTCACGCGCGGACTTCGACGGCCCAACAATCGTTGGTTTGGTAAGGTTGCGAAATGAGATCGTTCACCGTGGCACGATTCCCGGTGACAGCAGCATTTGGCCCCAAATTATCCTCGTCAGAGAACTCATCACGCGGATACTGCTGAGCGAAATTGGCTTTGTGGGTCACTATGATTGCTACATCTCGGAGCGACATATGCGGGCGTTCCCGGAATGCGTGCCGATCTCCGATTGAGGTTGCGCCAGATGGCTGGCCTCGGCGGTTCAAGCCAGTCCAGATTAGGGAAAGTAAAGAAAGAATGCGTACCGCAAGATGTGCGCTGTCATACAGCGCGAAGAAACGGTGCATCTGCGATGAACCTGCAAGGGGGGCGCTGCGCCCCCCGTTGCATCCCCCCGTCAATCCTCCAGTGACGAGAAACCTTCAAGTACTCTTGCTTGCCGAAAACGATGAAGTGTTTCTTCGAAAGTTTCGTCCGCCTCGCGCGGCGCAAAAAGTCCCGCAAGTTCTTCGTATCGCGCTCGCGCCGCAGGGCGTGAAATCCCCCGGCCCAAGGCAATTCGAGCGGACAGCACTTCTGGACTATCAGCCCCCTCCTTAACGCAAGTGCCCAACGTCTCCAGAATCAAGCCAATCGGCAGACTATTGGGATCCATTTGGCGGCGTGCGGTGACCAAGCGTCCTGGAAGGCCTGCCGCGAAGGCGAGGTCCGGCACAAGACGCAACGAGAAGTGCCGGGCATGTTTGCACCTACTCGTATCAGGTCTATCAGGATAAATTGCCTCGAGAGAGCTTAGTGGTAGCCCCATCATCCAGAGCCTCAGGAGTTCGTGGATCACAGGGAGCGCCATATTTGCTCGATCTATGTCTGAGTCTAACTTCTCGTAGCTGGTTCCAAACAAGTCATCGACGTTTTCTGGCCTCACCAGTGAGAATAGGTGAAGGGGATTCTTTTCCAACCAAGAAAAGATCCGATCAATCGCCTCCATAGTTTCGATTTCAAGGCCCTCGTCTGGAAATAGGGCGTTGAGCTCCTGTAGCACTGCAACGGGTACACCAGTCAAACCCGCCACGCTTTCGAGCCAAGTAGGATTGCCGTCTGGTACCATGGATTTCCGCGCTGCCCGTGCGGTTTCGATCCTTGTCGTCACCCAGCTATCATCGCCCCGCGCCTTCGCCTTGAACGCGGCAAAGGATCCGCGAAGCAGTGTCTGAAATTTCTGATCGCCTTTGGGATCATCATTTTCGACATGGGGGAGCCTACTCAAGAGGTAAGCTGGCATCCCACTCCCGAAGGTTCCCGCATGAATGTCATCAAGAAGGCGGGTAAGCGGATCTTCAATATCGAGACATTGGTCACTTTGCGAAAATATTGACTGCAGCGTCATCCAATGAGAGCTGATCAGGTTTGTTTTATCGTCAAAGCTAACAACCCGGCTGGGGACTACCAGGACAAGACCTTGCGAACTTTCGCCGGCGCGCCCTGCGCGCCCCGCGGCATTCAGCAGCTCATGGGCCTCTAATTGGGCGAGCTTGTTCTCTGACGGATCAAACCGACTGTCGCCAGATATCAAGACCACTTCAGCAGGGAAATTCATGCCCTGTGCCACTGTCGATGTGGCGACCAGTACGTTTACGCCGCTATTCCGTTTGAATAGAGACTCATGCACGGATCGCTCTTCGCGCAGCAGCATGGAATGATGAGTCACTGCCCGACCAAGCAATGCCCCTTCCTCATCTAGCGGCGTGTACAGGTACTGTCGGCCTCCCATCTCTTCTTCGGCCAACTTAATTGTCGCTGCCTCTTCGTCAGTGAGAAGGACAGGGGGGGCACTGAGTTCTTGCCTCACCTCTGCGGCAGCGGACTCGGCCCATGGAACAGTTTGTACGAATAGAAGAGTTTTCATTCCTCCCTTCGAGGACGACGCTGCCAGAATAGCCCCTGTGTGGTTTCCATTAGGGGTTAGATACCAGCCCCGCGTTCCCTTTCCGGTTGAGAGCCGATGTTCGTCCTGAAACAGACTGAGCAGTGCGTAGTCGTTTCGATCCTGCGAAGCCCATGTCTGCCGTAAGCTGAAAAAGCCGTACGGTCGCGCATTGAGAGTACGTGCAATCTTGACAGGTAAGTTGTTTGTCTTGGGGTGATCTAGTCTGGCGGCCGCAAGGACATCGTTCAAGCTGTCGATGGCGGAAGATGAGTACACGACGCACCCGCGAACCTGCCGCGTGGGCTTCCACGCAATATTCAAGGGCAGGCAGGGACGTTCGGTTAACATGGCGATCCAACCAGATATCTCCTCTGCGTTCTTCATCATCGCTGACAAGAGAAGAAAATCTGCGCCTTTAGCAGCCGCGGCGAGGTTCAACACGGCGAGCATCGAATCGACGCTGCGCCGGCTCTTTTCGATTTCTCTCGGGTGTAAGAGATGGCATTCATCGAACGCCACAAGACCGAGATCGGTAAACGCCTCTGGTTGTGATGAGAGTATCATCAGACAACGTTCTGGCGTCGTCACTATCACTTCTGGCAACTCTATAAGCTCGGCTGCAGACGTTTCATCTTCGACGTCGCCGATAATTTCAAAGTCCGAGAATGTTTCCTTAAGTGCTCGGGTAGTTTGATCCACCAGCGCGTGTGTAGGAACGAGAAAGACTACTTTTTTCTTCCTAAGGAGCGACGCGGCCACCTTTAGCTCCGCCAGGGTCGACTTCCCGCCACCCGTTGGAAAGCTGATTGCTGCTGAGATTCCCGGCTCCAAGTATCCGCTTGCGATTGCGTCGCGGTGATTGCGCCATAGATAAGGGCGCTTCCTGGCCATCCTCCGCAGAATGTTCCACCAGCTGTTCCCATCCACTCCCTTGGGTGGCGGTGTTCTCGCAAGTGCGGACCCTCCTAAGTCACGATCTACCGCCAGCAGCAAATTCGCTAGATGTGAAGGGCCGGAGAAAGTGCTGAATATCGCGTGATCGGCAACGGCGTCACTGAGGTCCGCACTGCTTAATTCCCGGACTCTATTGAAGGTATTCGAGGCGGGCTCTATCCCGCCCGCGGCGACCGGGACGTCGATACGGCTGAGGATTCTTGCCGAGAGGCTCTGAACTCCTTTGTATAGTTCAAGATACAAAAATTCGATCGCTCGTTCCGCACGCTCTTCGGATGTCGGTGTGGGAATGTCCAGTTGCCGGACAGCATCAAGACGACCTTGGCACAACAAACGGATGGAGGTTAGCAGTCGTCCGATAACGGTGCCCTCGGAGCCGCCGTCCACCACGATCCTCTTCGCGCACTCTGCGGCATCGGCATGAGCGTCTGCGGCGAGGAAGAGGAGACTGGCAGAAACCTCAGGCGCGATCCCTGAGCCCGATAGAAACGATGCATTGCGTTCCGATTCAGACTTTGCCAACAACACGGCCTGGTGAGCGGAAGCGGCAACAAAAGCAGCGGCCACTCTTGTCTGATAATCTGGATGGAGAGCGACATGAGCTTCGTGAGCTGCCGCTAGCCGGCGCAACTCCGAGACTGTCTCCGAAAGACGCGCTGAGGCGCCGCTACCAGCTTGCCGCAGGGTAATTCGAGCGGTGACAATGTCTGCGTACGCTTCGGTCAGCCGCTTAGGAAGAGCGTCGAGGTCGAGACCGGTAAGCGCTGGCGATGACGAAATAATCCTGGATGTGATCTCATCAAACATTGGCCACCTCATCGATTTTTTTGGCGACCAAGTCGACAAATTCGGCCATCCAAACACGCAGGTCGTCAAAGTGCATTGTTTCCCCGGTTCGGCGTGACCGGTCCCCCAAAGCCTTTACGTCGAACCCGTCAAAGAGCCGCATACGGGCTTTGTCGGAGGAGTGCGTTGCACTCGTCGTGATGCTTACCCTGTAGCGCCGCATTTCCTGCCAAATGATCGTATCGATGGCCTGATCAACATCCATGTTGGGGAATCTAATCTGGTTCAGAGCAAGCAGGGTGGTCGCCTCGCTCGTCAATTCACCCACACGTTTCCCTTGCTCTAAATCAACGATATCGGGCCAAACTTCATCTCTGATAGTATCGCGTGGATTGTCGGTCGCTTTATCCTCGAAGATAACTATCGCCTTCACTGTTTTCTGATCATCCGCCAGTTCAAGCTGTATCCCGTCAAATCCTTTGTGGGCTTTGTAGATATGTGGTGCTTGGCTAACGGTATTCTTGCCTTGCTGCTGAAGCGCCGCCATCCACGACAAGACTTGAAAAATCCACCCGTCGCGATGCCAAGGCGAGCCGTCAGCAGCCAGCTCTAGCTTCAACTTGGCGTCGTTCGCGTGTTGTTGAGAACTTCGAGGTGGCTCTCCCGCCAGACCCTCCAAAATTTTGGATACGTGGCGGTATTGTCCCATCGCCACTCTCGCCACACTCTCGGCGAGTAAGTCTATATCTTCTACTTCCCACCGGACTCCGTTGCAGAGCTCCCCGTGGACTATAGGCGTAAGCTTGAGCGTCATTTCTTCCCCCAGAGTAGTCTAGGGTATTGTGGCGCCTAAAGAAAGTCGTTGAGGTTTCGCTAATTCTCAGTGGAAATTCCGTGACTTCACCTTAAACCGGTCAATATGTAGATCGGGAATATAGATGTCGCGCAGCTGGGGCGGTCGGTCTCGGCTATCGGGCGCGGTCCGCCGATGCGCACCTCGTCGTCGCGTCCCTCGTGAATCTGCATGCTACCTGATCTATCCCCGATCCGGGCAAGGTCGGCAGAGAGGTCGATGATCTCATGTGCGACGAGGTGGACCACCTCGCCCTCCCGTTGCACCTTGTGTTGATTGCCACTGAGAAGCCGCTGAAATGGTTGCCGGTCCTTGACGGCGAGCCCGACGGCGGCGATCCGCTGCGTCTTTCGCTTTAGGCGGATCAGGTCCGGCCTCGAGCGGCTCCGCTACGAAACTCTACGAAACACCGCAAACCGTGTGTCCGCGATAACATCTTCCAAATAGCTGGAGTCTTCACCCGGCCATGCTCGAAGGCGATCTATGTCGCGCCGCTGCCCGAATGTCCTTATTCCGCGCGCCACCACGTCCAGTGCTTGTTGCCGACTTTCGGTCTTGAGCCATTCCTCTAGATAACCTGCCACTACCTCCCAGGAAACGCCTCTCTTAGTCAGCCGCTCAATATCCCATTCGATCGGGCCCGCCTGGTATTTTTTAGAATACTCCTTCAACCCTTTCTCCAGTCGCTCTCGTTCGCCCAGGGAGGTCTCGCCCAATAGTGGGTCGAACAAATCCATGCGTAGCTTGTACCAACCGTTGTCGTTGCAAGCTTCGCTGAGACTGCGCAGATCTGAATTCGAAATCAGGGATAAATAAGGTTTCAATACCAAGACCTGGTGCTCTCGGTTGATGCCAACCTCTCCCTCGGTTCGAACACCGTAGGTCATGCATAGATGATTGAGCAAGGAGGGCGGTTCCGGATGCGATTTAATGACGCTATCCGCTGCGGATAAGAGCGAAGGAGTGCCGAAATATAAGGCCGCTTTGACGAAATTGGGGGTAGTTCCAAGTGAATCCCAATAACGCTGTAAAAGGGGTTCTGCATCTGAAGGTGAAAGGCGCAAAAGAACGCCAGTTATAGTATAACCGGCATTCTCAATTTTGTTCTGATCACGTTCGGTCGATAGTCTGGCTAGTGAACGATCCAACGCTTCGTACAGTTCGGGTGACCAAACATACCTCGCATAGTGCCAATAATGTGTATCACCTCGCTCAATCGCGGCAATCAGTTCGGGAATCGTGTCGGAGCAACCGAGCTCCAATCTTCGCTTAAAGATCCGATCAGATAGGGTGACATCTTCCTTATAGACATTCAGGATCGCCTCGTCCGATCTGCTGGAGTTGACGGCCCATAGGTCAAAAGCTGCAATTCGTAAGTTTTCTTCTTCCTGACAGTTCTGCCAAATTGAGCACAGAGCAATTTTTGACTCTACTGACATAGCCGATTGTTGGCGATCTTTGGTAAAGCGCCAGTGGTCGCGTGCTCGGTTGTTGACCGAATAATGGTCCAGGGAACGCCGCCTCCTTTCCGCGCTCTTGCGGACTTGAAACACAACCGCTTTTGGGTGGTCGGTGCCATGAAAAAGATACTCGATTTGCCAAGAAAGATCGGGCTTCGCAGCGCGCTCAATCAAGTAGTCCAGGGCAGCCACAGGGATTGCTCGTTCAACGGCCCATCGTACCGAGTGGCTTGCGAGATCATCTTTTGGAGACGGTTTCGAGCCGTCATTACTTTCGGGTAGGAGCGCCCATTCGTGACATACACCTTCCAACATAGGCGCTGCTTGATCTTCTGTTGCACACCGCATTAGTGCCCAAAGGTAGGAATCCAGTCGCGCGCCACGATTTGTGTCTCGCTCCCACATACTAAAGAGAGAATTACCAAGCTTCGGAGAGCCAAGGACGCCCGCAAAAGTCAGGAGACCTCCGCAGTATTTTGGGTCTTGGAAATGACACCGCTCAATCGCGGTGACTACATCAGCTATCAACTTGTCTGGATGGGTAGCCAGTGCATTTTCTACGGCGGCCCCAAGCCAAGCTGTCGCAGTGTGTATTTCGACCGTCATGCACAGTTCAATGCCGCCGCCGGCATCACCATTGTGCAACCGCGCTATTTGTCCCGGAATCCATTTCGATGGGAATAGAGAAATCAGCTCTAGCACTTGGGGGCTAGCAACGTTCGTCAGACTTGTGAGGCACTGCCACCTAAGCTCTTGGGTTGCTCGTCCGCGATTGCCTGCGATTTTGAGCCAGTCTCCGGCTACGCTGAACAGCCTCTCAGCTAGCGTATCGTCCTTGATACCGATGCGCACTGCATGAAACACGGAAAGCGGATTGAGTGAACAGATGCGCTTAATAAAGCTGGCGTCAGGACCAACATTCACGATCAATCCAGCGATAACCTCTGCCAAGGAAGGGTCAGCGATAAGTTCGTCAGATAGTGAGGCGTTGCGATGTAAGTTCACCGCTGCCTTGACCAAAATCCACTCGCGAACTCGATCATGACGGAATTTTACTTTTGACCCGGCGGCCAAAGGCTCGACCCGAAGGATGTCATTGCTCAAAGCGATTTTGCTCAGGGCGTCAATGCTCTGACTTGAAAGCTTCCATGCCGTTATCGCGGGCCAATCGATGTCAAATTGACGATGGGCGAGCATGGCCTCGCCAAGCTCAATAAGAGCTTGGTATGCAACCGCGCTGAGTAAGCCAGCATTCGCTTGCACGCTAGCTAAAGCGGCCTCGACATATGATGTAATGGCTGCATCAGCGGTTGGACTAGTCCAATCTTGATTGAGTGCAATAAGAAGGGGGTCGTTTCCTAACGCCCGTGCGATGACCTCAGCTTGATGCTTGTTTAGGTGAACGCCGGATTGAATCGCGCGAAGCAAGATTGCTGACGAACATTCTTGCGTGGACATAGGAGCTGCGCGCATTTCCTGGGCTATGGTTTGCTTCTTTAGTTGGCTCCTGACACCCGCAAATACATGAGGCCAGACTGGGCATAAGATCTTCCAAGCACCGACGCGCTGGCCCTCGTTCCAACCAGATATCTTCTCTATTAAGCGTTGTGGCTCCCTCGAAAGGTTGACGTCTTCGACCAGAACTATCGCTGGTTTGTCCGGCGAAAAAAGGGTCGACGGCGCGCGGTCGTCAGAAAGCGAAGGTTTGAAAGCGCGCAGTGTCGCAGTAAGCGCTTGGTCGAAGGTGTGTGATTGTTCAACCGCGCTATGGGATACAACGAAGGAGAGCCCACCGCTTGCCCGATGCGCTTCGAGATGTTTGTGACAAGCCACCGTCTTTCCAGTTCCAGACTCGCCCACAAGGAACGTAATCTGCTCTCGACTGTCACTAAGTTGATCGTCTAGCTGTCTACTAACCCGGGTGTCCGCAATATCCCCAGCGGAGAATGCTCGCAGGCTTGCGTCTGATAGCTCGTCGAGCAACTCGATCGACAAAAGCTCTTCGTCGATTCCTAACAGCTTACTGCGTATAAATTGGCCAGTAGGATTGGTGTCCAGAACTGCAGCGATTCTCGAAAGCGACCATACGTCGATGCTGATTTCATGGTCTCGTCCGTGCCCCATAATTTGACGAAGCAGGTCATGGTCGGGCTCGGTGTTCGTCGTTAGGATGAGCGTGGCCAGTAGATTAGGATTAGATTGCCGCTCACTCCTGACTAGCTTCAGGGTCTTATGAAAGTCGCCCGGCTCGGGAAGGGGAGAGCGCGTCTTGGGTCGACGGACGATTTTAGTTGGATCTAGCAGCCATTTGTCGCGAAGTTTATTCTGAGCGGTTGTCGTGTGATGGGCAATCAGAACGTGATTGCCGATATATGTAACCCCATCGACGGGAGACTTTCTCGTCTTACCGCCTGCTGTAATGCCGGGGTGCGACAGCCCTTCATAGTCGGTCCGTAGACGGAGGACAGAAGTCGCTATTCGCTCGAAGAGCCCTTCGTCGGTGATTTCTGCGAGTGCTTTGGTTGTTCGGCTTTCCACGCCAGTATCTTAGCTCGTATTGTATATATTTCTACGAAGAACTCCGTCGGTGTTGCATAACTCAGGGTTGTTGCCGCCCCTTTGTGAGAGTCACTCTCCGCATGGACCGTGTGAGGGTCCATGTCGCCACTCCATATTTCTTCGCAATATCGCCTCTCTTAGTATGCCCTGCCTTTATCAGCTTTTCAGCTTGCTGAAGTTGTTCATCAGTTAGCTTTCTCGGACGTCCCAGTTTGGCTCCTCGTTTACGCGCAGACTCAAGGCCTTCTTTTGTTCGTTGCGATAGGGTGTGCCGCTCAAATGTCGCAAGGGCCGCCATCAGAGTAAAGACGAACAAGCCTGCGGGCGTGGTGGTGTCGATGTCTAGGTTGACGATGCGTATGGCGATTCCGCGCGCCTGAAGTCGATCTATCTCATTGAGCGCTTCCCGTGATGACCGGTAGGCGCGGTCCAAGTCCCACACCACCAGCACATCTCCGCGCTCCAGCTGTGAGACGACTTGCTGATAGATCGGTCTGTCAGATTTGGCGCCCGAAATCGTCTCGACGAAGAGTTCGTCGCAGATTGCCGTGAGCCCATCGACTTGCCGGGCCGGGTTTTGTTCCTCTGTAGAGACTCTTAAGTACCCGATTTTCTTCATAAAATCGCAATCTGACGGCTATTGCTGAATAACTAGTCTCGCCACAAAAACGACCCTTTATGTGCCTTCGCTACGGACATTGTTCCCTCGTCCCAAATTGATGTCGCGAATACGACAATTACTACTTGCAGTAACTATAGAATAACACTTCTTAAGAATTTATGAAAATTGCCACAAAATGGGTCGTTTACGAGCGTATTGCGCAATTATTCAAATAGAAAAATTGTGGCAATTTCGGTTGGAGTTCTTGGGTTTTATTGTTCTGCGGTCTCCTTCGCCGAAGAATTGACGGCGGGTGTTGTAGTTACGAAGATGGAGGCAGAGGATCGCTTCCCATTTGTTACGGGGATAGTCGAGGGTCTGGCCTACGAGCGTTATCAACGGGATGGAAAAGCCACTGCAGGAATGAAGTGCATCTACGAGTGGGGTTTCAACGCCGAAAACGTCGTCAAAATCTATGACGCGTTCAAAGCCTTCCCTGACTACACGCCTGCGGCCGTTGTTTCGGCCATGGCAGAGAAGGAGTGTCCGCGCTGATGGATCTGACGCCTGTCCGAACATCGATGGCAGAGTTCGCACGGAGCGCCGATGGAGAGCGTTACCGTGAAATCTTGCGCCGTGTTCAGGAGGAGATCAAAAAGCGTGACCGCGAGAATCTAAAGGCTGAGCGAGACGAAGAGACTCTTCAGCTCGTGGAGGCGGTCGTCATTATGGCGACTGAAAGCGAACTTGTCGAATTCGGGATGACCCTCGACCACTATGACGCCGCTGCTTACGAAGCTCTAGCAAACAATGAAAAGCTAATCGACGAGAGCCGCGAGCGCCTGCGCGAGATGTACGAGAAAGCTTATGTTCTTCCAGACGGGCGACGCGTCTTTGAGTCCGACGACGGTGTCCACGTCTTCGACGAACACGGGGTTGAAATCGCCCCTGAGACAGTCTCAGCTGATGAGCTAGGTGACAATTTGCCAAGCTGGGAACAGTGGTCCGGCGAAAGGGAGGCCCAAAGGGATCTTCTGGAAGACCGCGCCGCGATTATCGAGTTCCAGAACGATATCGTGAACGCCCGCGAGCGCGTTGAAGCGGGCGAAATGACAAAAGACGAGCTCGAAGAGCTGAAATCGAGCCTGGAAGCGAACATGCCAGATAGTGTGCGTGCCGAGCTACCGGCGGAATTGCAGCCTGCCGCGCCCGTGGCTGCGACGCCCGAGGTTACGCAGGAGGCGGATGCCAATTGGCGTCTCAATGTTAAGCTCGACATGCCGGTCATGTAGCGCCCACGATCGCCAGCTCGTTAAAAAATCGAACGAGTGATCTTTGATCTGCGATCAGGAGGTTGGGCGCCGCGAGGCGCTTTTTTGCTGCCGACATTCCTGCCCTGGTTCGCTCTCGCACCAAATCGAGTTCGAATTCTGCGAAGCAGGCCAGAATACCCATCATCAACCTGCCTTCCGCGCTCTCTGAATGAAGGCCATCTCCGTCGCCAAACAGGACGCGTACGAAGACACCACGGCCGCGGAGGCCTTCAACGATCTGGAGGGCCGTCAAAAGCTTACGGCTTAAGCGGTCCAGCTTCCAAATGACCAGCGTATCGCCCCTTTTGCAGTAGAGAAGAGCAGCTGCGAGGGCTTTTCGACAATCGCAGTGGCCCGGAGCAATTTCTCGATAGACGACATCGCAACGTGCGTCACGAAGCGCGTCGATTTGCAGGTCTAAACGCTGCTCAGGTGTCGAAACGCGAGCGTAGCCGATATGCAGGGGCAGGTGAGTAGCACCGTCGCCCGCCTTGGGTCCGGTTTGGCCCGAGAGGGTTTCAAGTACACAACCTTGGCCTTCTGCCGGGCACAAAATCCGGTGCCACAACAGGGCCAGCCGACATATCACGCGCATCAAAAACTCGAAGAAAAATCGTCAAAAGAAGGCCATAGTCCGGCTTCTTTTGGGTCGATCAAGACCGAGTACCAACGCATGAACTTCAGCTGCGGAGGAGCGTGCTTTTTTGGGTGAGTAGCGGTAGATTTTTACGACACGACTAAGCCGAACGACGCTAGGCCCGTCGGCTTTCGCTCAAATCGGCCCGTCGACGATGAACCGCAGAAAAGTAAAATTAGGTCATCGCCGGGTACAATAAATGCAGTAACCCACAATTTACATATAAAATTCCGTCTGCAACATTTTGTGCATTTCATGTATTGTACGAGATATCTCTATCCTATTCAAAAATATTTGAATAATTCTGCAAAATACATATATAATTGTGGAGGTCGTCGCGGGTAGTCCTCGGCGATCAGGGGCTTCAAAACCCTTTGATAATGCGGCTGGCATCGGTCGAAACGTGATGCCTCTTCTATCTATTTAGGAATGGGCATCCCTTGATGGCGCTCGGTTAAATCCGGGTGGCGATGGCGTATGTCCAAGGCTTCGGCCTAAAGGCCATCGCGCCGTTTCATTATCAGCGGTTTTGAACACCCGGTTGCCAGAGACTACCTCTGGTAGCTTTTTCTTTTGAAAAAGTGGGGGCGTTTGAGACGGGTTAATTTAGACACGAGCCAACAGGCCGGTAATGTGGTGCTGGCTCTCTTTGCAGCGGTGGGACTGCTTGGCGCAGTCGGATTTGGATACTCGACCCTGATTAAGGGGCCAGCGCGCGGTGTCAGTGAAATCACCAGTCGCACGGTTTCTGAAACAGATATTTTTCAGGCTGCAAAAATCCTTGTGGCCGCCTCCCGCGATAACCAGTCGCCGACCGACTGTGATGGAGATACCTATATCGAGCCTCTGCCATGGCGTTCGGATGCCGGCGCACCTGCACCTGCCGGCGGCGGACTCATCCCGGCAGGAACCGCCGCCCGGACGAAAGATAGCTGGGGCACGGTCTTCGGTTACTGTTCGTGGGATCATGGACCTATCACGGTCGCAAGCAACAATGCGGCGTGCGGTGGGGCTTCGGCGATGCGCCGGAATGGCGGCGACCTGAAGACGGAACATGTCCTGGCCGTAATCAGTGCTGGCCCTGACCGCACTTTTCAGACCACTTGCGCCGACTATGTGAATACGGCAACGCCCGTCATCAGCAAGGCCGCCGGGTCGGACGATATTTTTGTCGCCTTTACTTATGGCGAAGCGTTCGAGGCAACAGGCGCTAGCGGGGGTGGCCTTGGCAACGTTCCAGATGAGGAGTGTACGCCGGATAATATCGGCCTTGTGCGCTACGAGCAGGAGGTGGTTCAGGTCTGCATGGACGACGGCGCGGGGGGCGCTGAGTGGAAAGAGATCGGTGCGGAAACCGGGAGTAGCCAAGCTTACATACCGCAGACCGGGGCCACTCTAAACACGGCCTATACGTCCAACGAAATCAGTTTCATGGGCTTCCATGGCACGAGGCTGGCAACAGTCGACAATGGCGGAATCATCGTCGTGAATGGCAATACTGTTGGCCCTTCCGCCCAGATTAAAGTCGGTGATTTGGTGGCGATCCGCGCGACGGCGGCGAGTGTTCCAGAAACGACCCAGACATACACATTGAAAATCGGCTCAATCCAGCGTCCCTGGAGTCTGACCTCGCGGCTCAAAACCGCGCACGTCCTTACCACATCTCCGGGTTCGATCAGCAACATGTGGGTGGATGGGACGAGCGGTGAGGCATATAGCCCGACGACCAGCGTGACAGTCAGGAACAATTCAGGCGAAGACAGCGCTGTGATGGGAGCAGTGAGCTTCTCTCCTGCTGGAAACTTCGAGGTCACGGCCAGCACGTGTGTAGGTCTGACATTGGCGCCGGGACAGAACTGCATCGTGACAGTGCGGGCAAAGGCCAGCGCGACCGCGATATTGTCTTCCACAATGACGGTAGCGAGCACAGGCGTCAGCAATCCCAGTGCGGTCAACGGAACAGTTGGCTTATCCGGTGATGCGCTATTCCCGGTGACCTTATCAAACAGCACGCATGTGAATGTGTCGTCGCTTGCAGTGTTCACGACCAATGGTCGGTGGGGACAGAGCCGTCCCAAGCGCGTGACTGTTCCGAGCGGTGTGACGATTGGTGCAACCAGCGCTTCGACACCTGCGCTGCGCTCTGGCACTGGCTGGGGCGGCACACTTCACATCACCAACGATGGCTCCATTCAGGGCGCTGGCGGTCAGCCCAATGGCGGGCAAGGAGGCACAGCGTTTCTCGCAGATGCCTCGGGCATTCAGCTCATCAACAACGGCACCATCTATGGCGGGGGTGGGGCGGGCGGTTATGGAGGGGCGGGTGGTGCAGGCTATTACTATGACTATCAAAATACCGGTCAGCAGTATTCTTCGTGGTCTAGTTATCAGTGGCATTGGGAACAGAACGGATCGAGTCACGCAAATATATATATCAGTGGCTCCAAGGCGGTAAATAATTACGCCGGAAATCCTACATCAATCGACAGCGGAGGTTATCGCTACACGCGGGGAACGCACTATGGTAACAGTGGTTCTTGGGCTATGTACGGGTTCGCGCGTCAGCGGATTACACCGATTACTTATTACACTACCGGAGGAGGTGGCGGTACAGGTGGACGCGGGCAAGGCTATGACGGTGCTAATACAAGCGGCTCTGCGGGAGCGGCAGGTGGAACGAATGCCGGTTCTGGTGGCGTCGGTGGAACGGGCGGTGGTTGGGGCGCCTCGGGAAGCGCCGGCAATACAGGCGTGGCTGGCAACAATGGTAGTGGCGCAGGCGGCGGTGCAGGTGGTGCGGCAGGCTACGCTATTCAGAATTGGGGCAACGTGACGCTGACGGGGGCGGGTACGAGGCTGGGTCTTTAGCCACCTCTTCGCAGCCTTTGACGATTTTCTGCATTCAACCGCACGCCAAGTCGGGTCGCGGGCTTTGGTCTCTCCTACATAACTTTGGCAAGCGGCACGAGGGAACGAATTGATACACGGAGACGAGAAACCGGGCGGCGAACTCCGGCGCTACTGGAAATTCTTCTGGAAAGATCTTTCTGCGCTGCCGCCCCTAGGAATGCTGGACTACCAGCCTAAGATCGGCGCAATGCGCCTTTTCGCCCAGGGTGACTTTACCGGCGAGCATCTTGAGCGCCTTCCCGCCATCAAAACGCGAAGGCGGCTCGAGGATTTGGGCTATTGTGCCTATTGCGGTCAGAGCGACGACAGCGTCGGCAACGAGATTGCACTTTCAAGCGAACACATAATCCCGGAGTTTTTGGGATCGGGACTTGAGCTGCCCGCGTCTTCTTGCGCTGCCTGCCAGAAAGCGACTTCCGCAGTTGAATACACAATTGCGAGGGAAATGTTCGGTCCGGTCAGAAAGTCGTTCGGTCTGCGCGGGAAGGATGGGGTTCTCCCGAACGTCAATTTTCCGCTCGATGTGGGAAGCTACACGAGTGAAGAGTTGTTCATGCCGATCGCACATTATCCGACGGTACTCGTGCTGCCTGCCCTATTTCCGGCTTCAACATATAGTCGGCGCGGCCCAGACTCGGCCGATCCATTCAACTTCCTTCTCTACAACATCAATGCGGACCGCAATCTCTTGGCCCGGTACGCAATTGACGGTGTGTCCACCCAGTCGGTCGACCTGGTCCGTTTCGCGCAGATGATTGCCAAGGTTGCCCACTCATACGCAACTCACTATTGGCGGGCCGCCCCATTCACGCAGACAGTGTCGAGCCTCATCCGCACAATTTATCCTCCGCAACAACCCGCCATTGGCCATCTCGCGCACGTCGGCTGTCTGCTTGGCATGCCGGAGACCCCGACGTCGGCGCTGCACGAGATTGAAGCCGGGCAAATGAGATGGGGCCGGATCAGAAGGCGGGCGGTTCGCGTCCGGCTTTTCGCAAGCTACGGCATGCCGTCATATTACGTGACCGTGAGCGAGCCTGAAGACTGATGCCGTTCCGGCCCGGCAGAGCTTAACCTGACTGCGGCTATGCCCCGCCTCGGAGATGAATTTATGGTCTGGCCTATGGATAGCGGCGACGACATCACTGCTGCAACAAGGGCAAAGGCAACGCAGATCCAGTCGCAATATGGACTGCCCTACAGCGTAGCCCTCTCCGTCGCCCGCGGACGGTCTGAGCTCTCCATCGCCGTCGAGCGATATCGGGAGCTCATAGATGAGATCGAGTGGACAAAGGGTTTCAAGTATGTGCCCGGCGTATTTACGCCCCGATGGGACATGGATCCATCGCGGTACTATTTATCTCGGGACGGCATGGCCATAGGCACGTTCGCGACGACATATCCCTCGCTGGACCTGCTTCGTGTCCAGCTAGCTGAACTCATGCCCAAACTGCATTTTTCCTCATCAAGGGCGGAGACGCCATTGCAGCAGTGGGAGGAGCGGGACAAGACCAGAAGGCTCGGCTACAGATGGCATTTGGGACGAGCGGTCAGCCCGCCATTGCTGAATGTCTACAGCGCATCGGAAATAGCCATCGCCGGAGGGATGCATCGGGTGCACCTGGCCTTCGCGGAAGGTGCCCAAACGATACCGGCGCTTGTTGAGACAAAGGACGCTGCCGCGATCCATGTCTTATTGCCGAATGCCATTCCGTGGGTGTGAGGTTCCGGGTTATGCGGCGTTATCCTGCGAGGCTCTCAATGTCCTGGCGCAACGCTGCGTGTTTTGCCGGATTGCTGGTCTTCAGCTTTTCCAGGTTTTGCAGCTTCCATTTCACGGCCGGAAGGTTCGCAGCTTGCGGCAATCCAATGCTGTCAAAATCAGGCTCGCCATCGTGCAGCGTGAGCAGGAATTTCATGGCAGGCTCGTCCAGCCGCCCAAGAATGTCGGCGAAGAATTTGGTGCGCGCCTCTTCCAGCTCGGCAACCGTCACGGGGTAGGCGGTCATGCCGTCAAATTCGGCGACGAAGCGTTCTTCCAGCGGTTGCGGCGTTGGCCGTATCAGCTCGTGCGGCGGCCTGCGCGAGCTCGCGACATAAATGAGGAAGGTGCGGAAGAGGTCGGTGGTGACGCCTTCGTTTTCGTAGAGCAGTTTGACGTCGAAAAGATCGCGTGGGTGCTGACGGTCGGTTGCCGCATGAAACTTGCCGCCAAACAGATCCTCGAACGCAAGCACCGGCATTTCGGCAAAGCCGAAGCGTTCTTGCACGGCGTCGCTGACTGGCATCAGAACTGGCTTGTGTACGGTGCCGCGGGCAACGGGCGATGTCTCGATCTTTACCGTGGCGTCCTTCTGGCGGACCAGGATGCGCGTTTCGTTGTCTCCGCCGCCTGCGATGCGCTCCACTTTCGAGTCCGGCACCGCCTGGGAAATATCGGCTAAAATTATATCCAAAGTGGCATCGATGTTTGCAAGGCTTGTCGCGCGATCTTCGATCGGCAGATAGGTGAGATCGATGTCAACGGAAAGGCGGGGCATATCGCGGTAGAACAGATTAATGGCCGTTCCCCCTTTGAGGGCGAACACCTCCTGTTTTGCGATGGACGGCAGACACGCAACGAGAAGCCGGACCTGATTTTCGTAGGCCTCATGCGCCATCTTGTTCTCCTGTGCTTATGAACTCCGCCGGCAGCGTTATGCGGTAGCGCTTGTGCAGCTTGCCGCCTTCCACGAGCATGCGGTCTCCGCTGCCGAGGTCGATGTCGCTCTCGTTGATGTATTTGCGCCAGGCATGGGCGTGGCGGTCCGCAAACACGAAGAAGAGGCGCTTGGTCTTGATGCTGCGGCACATCTTCAAAAGCTGTGTCATCAGTTTGGGACGAATGTTGCCCATCGACTGGAACAGCACGTCGAGCTGGTGAAAGCTTTCCTGATTGGGCGTCTCGTCGATGGTTTCGAGCAGTGCGCGTTCTGGCGAAGACATACGCATGGGCCATTCCCATGGGCTCAATGGAAGGTCGGGGCCACCGGCCTCGAGGGAGAAGTCCTTGTTCTCGACGCCCGTTTCCAAATCCTGAAAGAGGGAGCCCTGCCGCCAAAAGACCACGTCGTTCAGCTCTAGCTTGGGAAGCCACTTCGGGGCTTCACCATGCACATAGAGTCTGCGGGGACCCGACATGCGCAAATAGTGCGTGAAGCCGTGCAGCTCCATCGCAGTCGTTGCCGCGACATGGAATTTGTAATGCATGATCCACTGTGCGGAGAGGACGGGTATCTTCCAGTCGCGCGCAGCGCTTTCGCTGCTGCCATCTGTGAAAGGGCGCCGATACAGGCCCTGTAGTGGCCTCTCGAGCCAGCCAGCTTCCAGATAGGACTGAGCGAGTTGCCTGTAGATGCCGTGCGCTTCCAGCCAGCGTGAATCCATGAGGAAGCCCGGCGGTATGATCTGCAGTAGGTTCTTTAGCTTGCTGCCGGTTTGTCCAGTCATGCTTGACAATATAGCACATTTTTAAAGTGGACGCAAAGGTGCGCTTTATCTGTATCTAAAAATGTAAAGTCTGACTGGACATAAGATCGTACATTCAAAGTGACTTATATGGCCCTTGATCGCACTCTACGCCGCTAGGCTCCTCGCGTTGCCAAGCTTTGCCGAGCCTCGGTCTCGGCCCATACGGGTAACGATCGCGGGGGAACATATGGGGCCTGGCCTAAGCCACGCAATTCGTGAGGGGGCGCCGTATCCGGCGCGTGAACCCCATTTCGTCCAGCTTATGTCGACGTCGAAGGCTTGCCCAATAGCCTTCAGTCCTTCCGGCCCGCTCCATTCGGCGCTACGCGCCTCCCGTGTTGTCGGACCCGCTTCGCGGCCGCAATGGCGGTGAAGCTTTGGAGCCTTCTCCTTACGACCCAATCGTCCTGCCGCGCGAAGAGCGCGCGGCTGAAGAAGGACGCTCGGCGCTGGCCAAGGGTTCATGCGCGGCAAGAGGTGCTGCGCACCAAAACCCAAAGAAAGGCTACCACCATGAAACTAACCCATCTCAACCTGAACCAGTTGAAACCATCCCCGCTCAATGTCCGAAAATCCGGAATCGGCAACATCGAAGACCTGATCGCCAGCATCAGGGCGCTCGGCGTGATACAGCCATTGCTGGTGCGCGAAAAGGAGGGGGTGTTCGAAGTAATCGCGGGGCAGCGCCGTCTTGCCGCCCTCGCCAAGCTTTCGGATGAAGGACTGACTGAGCCCGTGCCTTGTGCCGTGCTCGAAGACGGGGATGATGCCATCGCCATCGAGGCCTCCTTGGCAGAAAACATCCAGCGTCTGCCGATGGACGAGCTTGACCAATATGCGGCGTTCTCGGATTTGCGTGAGAAGGGCAGGACCGTTGAGGACATCGCGGCGCATTTCGGGGTCACGGAAAGGCTGGTGAGACAGCGTCTCGCCCTCGCCAACCTTAATGGCGGCATCCTGAAACTCTACCGCGAGGACAAGGTGAATGCCGAGACGATGAGGACGCTCACCCTTGCCAGCAAGGCGCAGCAGAAGGCTTGGCTCAAGCGCTACCGCGATCCGGCGGACTATGCGCCCATCGGGCGGCAGCTCAAATTGTGGTTGCTCGGCGGGGCCCAGATCAGCACCAGCGCGGCCCTCTTCGATGTCGCCACCTACAAGGGCGCGATCATCACTGACCTCTTCGGTGAGGACAGCTTCTTTGCCGATGCGTCAGGCTTCTGGTCACTGCAGAACGAACAGATCGCAGCCCGCGTCGAAGCCTACCAAAGCGCGGGCTGGGGCGAGGTAGTGGTGCTCGATCCCGCAAGCCACTGGCCGGAATACGAGTACCGCAAGGTGCCCAAGAAGAAGGGAGGCCGCGTCTATGTCGCTATCACCCAAGGCGGCGAGGTCGAGTTCCATGAAGGCTACCTTCCGGAAAAAGAGCTTCGCGCAAAAGAGGCCCGCGAGAAAGCCAAGGCGGAGCCGAAAGTGCCAAGCGTAAAGGCTGCCTTCACGAACGCTGCGTCCAACTACATGAACCTACATCGCCACGCCGCCGTGCAGGACAAGCTGGTGCACAATGAAGGCATTGCGCTGAGATTGGTCACTGCGCACATGATCGGCCGTTCGCGTCTTTGGAATTTGCGGATCGAAACGGGCCGCGCCGACAAACCCGAAACAGCTAAAAGCGTCGAGTCTTCCGTGTCGCGGGCAGGGTTTGAGACGTCAAAAGCCGAAGCCATGGACCTGCTAGGCGCCGATGAAGAAGAGCGCCCTGACCATCTGGTCGATCATTCGTGGATGGGCAAAAGTGTGGACGACGTCTTTGCCAAGCTTTGCACGTTGCCGGATGGGCAAGTCCTGAAACTGATGGCGGTCGCCATGGCCGAGACGCTTGAGCAGGGAACTGACCTGATCGGCACGCTGGGCCTTATGATGAAGATCGACATGGCGGAGCGCTGGTCTTGCGATGATACCTTCGTGGACCTCATCACGAGCAAGGCGACACTTCTCTCCATGCTGGAGGATATTGGTGGACCCGAGGTTGCCAATGCCCACAGGGACAGCAAGGGGCAGGTGCTGCGCTCGTTGATCCGCCAGTTTGCCAGCGGCGAGGGCCGTGAGAAAGTAGACGGATGGGTGCCACCTGCCTTGCGGTTTGAGGAGAAGCCGCAGGTGGTCAGTGGCGGCGAAGACCGCGCAGCGGCCTAGAGACCCTTAACTAACCGGACGGCTTGCCGTCCGGTTTTTTCGTTCGGGCAGTACGTTTCGCTGGCGCGGCCGCAGTGGTCTTGACCGGTGACTTTTTGCGCGGTTTTCGGACGGTTTTGGGCTTGGCAGGTTTCGGCTCGGGTTGCGGGCGAAACAGATCGAGGACCACCACATCGATCGACTTCTTCAGATCATCCGGCATTTGTTTGAGAATTGCCTCCCGTAGTTCAGAGGCACTCGTGATTGTTGCGTCCACCTTCCCCGCAACCGTTTCGCCGTTGCCAAACCAGAAGACCAAATAGATGCCTTGGCCTGACGCATTGGGGTGGATGGAATAGCGCTCATTCAACTGCGCTGCCGCCGCCGTGAAAAGCTCGGCGTGCCACTGTCCCTTCGCCTCCACGACGAGAAGGGGATTGGTGCCGGACACCGAGGCGGTGGCCGTAAAGTCCGCCCTGTTGCCCTCCGCCATGTGCTGTTCGATCACAACCGGAATTCCGAGCGCCGTCAGGCGGGCCCGCACCATGTCAACGACCCGGTTACGCGCCGTGTTTTCGTTTACGCGTCTTCCGCCATCGTAAAAGGTGTCCAGCGGATCAGTGTCGAGGCCCTTAAGATCGACCTGAACGCCCTCTAGTACTTCCACCATGAGCGCACGAAGGTCTTCGACGCTGGCCACGGCATTGCTGTCCAGCAGTTGAGAAATGCTGTCAATTGTGGGTGGTCGGAAGTCAGCAAGGGCTGCTTCGCGCATCGCATCAGCGCGCAGGGTCAACAAGACCGGCTCGTAATCTTCAAATCGCTTGTCTTCGATAAGTCGATTGAGAACGGGAAGCTTTCTGGCTGGTATGTCAGAGGCGATGCGCCAAACAACGTCACGCAGAAACCGATATGCAGCTTCGTTGTCCGGGTCGCCGGAGCCGTAGCTGCTGGGCAGGTAGACCTTGGGCCAGGATTCTACAAAAGCGTCCAGTATGCTGAAGATTGCTTCGGCGGAGAGCGGAGGTAGGTGGTCACTTTCGTGCCGACCAAACCGACCGGCACGGTCGGCAATGGCGAGGATCGACTTGGGGTCCTGCCGCAAATCGGCCAGGGCTTGGCCGCTTCGACTAGTGGAGAAGAAAAACGCATTATGAGCCCAAAAACGGTGACGATGCTCAGCGATCTGCTGCTCAGGGCTATTCGCGCCAAGCATCGGGAGCGGTTCGTCGAAACCCTTATCGATCAGCGCCTCAAGCTGTTTTCGGTCGCCATGCTTTGCGGCCATTGCGAACAGGCTGTGTTGAGCACTGACCGGCATGTCCGGATAGCGTTGCAGCCACTCGAGGGGCATTGTGTCACGCAGGCCATGGAAGATTTCCTTGCGCTCTAACCACTCAACGTTTGTCGGCGTGTCATTCTTTGCCGCGAGTGGAGGCTCAATATAGGCGCGCGCAAACTCCAGCACCGAGCCGGCTTCCGAGAACACCAAGCGATTAAGCTCGGCCTCTATGGCGTGGAGCTCCTCTTCGCTTTCGATTGCGGGATAGGAGGCGACTTCGGTCACGGCAGCGCGAAGTATCTCCGGGGCAAGCTCATCAAGCGGTTCATTGGCGCGGAAGCGGATCAGACAGTGTGCGAAAAGCACTTCTGCAATGTTGGCCCCTTTTCGCTGCGAAAGTTCCCCAAGGGTTGGAACGTGCGGTGTCAGGAACGGGATGCAATTGCGCAATGCTAGCAGCGGCGTATCGCCGTGGTCTGGATCTATGAGCTTTTCGGGTTCGAAGAGATATTGGTTTGCAAACTCGGCGAGCCATCCCCAATGCTCCCCGGCCTCGATTTGCGCCCGGTTCGCGACAAGATGTGCCCGGTTGTGTTCAATGGCCTCCGCCTCGCGGCGCTCGAAACGCTTTCGCCGCGACCGGAACTTAAAGCGCCGTTCGTCGTCGTTTCGCTTGGCCGACCTGTCGAACTTGGCCCAGACTTGCATGAAACGTGCATCGCCTTTGGCTTGAGCCCTCATGAGAGTGCGGAGCGGATTTGCCCGGCTTTGCTCGTCATGAATGTTGTGCCGTACCCAGAGGGCAGACCACACATCAAGCAATCCCTGATCAAAGGCATATGTCGCAAGCGAAGTCAGGTCGGTTGCGTGGAATCGGATGCCAGAATGCAGGTCTGCGTGAAAGAAACGACCGACAGTCTCATTCGCCTGCTCGCCAACTAGTCCGGTGACAGCCAGCCTCTGTATCGCTTGGCGCAAATCCGGGTTCTCGTTGAAAAATTTAACCGCCGGACTATCGTCATGAGAGCGGTGATCGTGAAAGACGAGAGCGCGCGTCCATTGCCACACCTGCGCGGCACCCAGATCGCCCGCCTCCGGCAGGTGATGATCGAGAAGATGCCCGACTATTTTGCTTACCCCGGGGCGGCAGATGCATTGAAACTCATATTTTGGATTGCAACTGCACACTAGGCCGGTTGTCAGTTGGTCGAGGGCATGAGCTGTGATTTGCTGATCCAGCGAGTCGACCATCATCTTGATGAAGTAACGAGAGTCCCGATTTCGGTCGCGTGCGCCGTCCTTCTTCGGATATAGCTCCGATAGTTTGCGGAGCAGATCGACAACGTGAGAAAGCTCAAACCTGTCTGAGCCGAATATGCGAACTGCAGTCGCCGCTAATTCGAGCGCGACCCGCGACCCCTCCAATAGAAGCCCGGGAATATCTGGGCGCGGATCATACTGTGTGTCTTCTAAAAGCAGGGAATATGCTGCCTTGCGAACATCGCGCCTCGCGGCATTGTCCACGGCAAGGGTTCGCAGTTCGTCCGCAAACTGCCCGGCTGCATGAGAAGATGACAAAAGCTCCAAAATGAGGTCGCGAAGCGCATTCTCGACCGGTGCTGGGGTCAACAGGGCAGCAACATCGTCCTTTATGTCGGCGGTGAAAAACGTACCAACGTTGAATTGCCGCCAAGCATCGCTGCGCCGGAAAAGCGGGTTGGTTTCTGCGAGCCCGCTCAGCGTCCTCAGCAACGTCTTTTTCGAACCTGTCGAGAATTCGGACGGATCACCGTTCGCGACAACAGCGTAGGGATCTAGCTCGATCAACTGGCGTTGTGTCGACCCTTGTGCAAGGGCCGCCATCCAGCCAAGCATACCTCTCAATTCGGTTCGGACCGTCCCCTTGGGCGCGATGATCGCCAGAACCCGCGCCAGACTCAACCGGTCGGCGGGGTCGTCTATCCGGCCAACAAGATACCTGGCGGCGCAGTACTCCGCGACGATGCGATGGGTCGGTTCGTGTAATCCCGGACCGGACGAAGGTTTTAGAAGGCGGGTATCGGAAAGGTAGTGCGCGCTCTGGGGGTTGTCTGCGACGAGCGATCGAAGGTACGGATATTCGCTCGAAGGAGGGCCTTCACTGGCGCTGACACCAGTGCTTCCCGAGAGCATTAGCTTGGCAAACACCTCGCACGCCATTTCGACGATTTGAGCATCGGGCGGGCGGGTCGGACGTCTTAAAAGCGGATTCGCTTCGTGGGCCAATCGGCGCACGGCGTCGAGATAGATTGCCTTCTTCGATACGAAGTGTCGGCCGCTCCCGATATAGGCCTCACCGAACAGCAAGAGAAACTGCGGGTTTCCAAGAAGGGCATCCAGCTCGAACCGCACGCACTCAGTTGCGAATGCATCGAAGCTTTCTGAGGGAAAGCTTGCAGCGAAAAGCTGTCGCTGCTCCGACTGGGTGAATGCCTTCAGTTGCACGACAATGGGATCAACCGCAAAATTGTCTTTCACGTGCTGGGTTTCGGCAGCATCCCACTCGCTGGAGCGGCCCGCGAAGATAACCGTGCTTGCGCCAAGTTCGCTGGCTTTTACGATGATGCCTTCAACGCCCAAAGGATCTACACGCGCGACTTCATCCATCGCGTCGATCACGAGGGCCTGGATGGGCGCCCCAAGTGTCCTGTTGCGAAAGACGCTCGCCCTGACGGGCGTGACGGTTAGTAGCTGGCCGAGTTGCGCAAGAAGCGCGGTTTTTCCTGCGCCGGGTTCCGCAAGGACAACGAACAGCGAGCCCGTGCGGAGTAGCTGCTCCTCACTATAGCTTCGATCGCCAACAACCAGCTCTCTGGGGATGTATAAGTCGCTCACAGAAGGAGCGTAGCGATTTTTCAGTGCATCTGCCACTACTTGGACGGCGGTATCAACGAGTTACTTTGCTGGTGATGATTACGAAACTGCGCGAAAACCGCCCTACTTTTTGCTGCAGTGCGAGACTGACTACTTGATTGAAATGCCGATTCAGCATGAAATGTATGGGGCGCCTTTAAGAAGCGCAGGGTCGAGGAGACCCAAATAACCGGCGGGAAACGCCGAAGAGAATGAGAACGGCCCCGGACCTAACCGAGGTAGCTGCCAACCAACTCCCAATGACAACAACAACGCGCCTTCGCGCGCGGCTAAACACGCATGGAGAAAAAATGCATATAGCTCTGGTTAACGGCGTCCGCACGCCTCCATCCCCTGGTCTCAGAGGTCATTGTCCTGTCTGCGAAAACGAGACCATTGCCAAATGCGGTGAGCAGCGGATTTGGCATTGGGCCCACCGTGGAAAGCTCCACTGCGATCCCTGGTGGGAGCGAGAGACCACATGGCATCGCCACTGGAAGAACCTGTTTCCAGAGGCATGGCAAGAACAGCTTTCCCGAGACCCTTCAGGCCAAAAGCATATCGCCGACGTCCGCACGCCCTTCGGCACGGTGCTGGAATTCCAGTATTCAGCTATTGCCCCGGAAGAGCGGCGGATTCGTGAAGGCTTCTATGGCAACCTCCTTTGGATCGTCAGTGGCGCTCGCCTAAAAACCGACTTTCCCCGCTTTGAGGCTGCGTTGAAGCGGTTTACTCCATCGCCCTATAAGGACGTCTCTATACTCCGATTTCCTGAAGAGTACTTTCGCAAGGCTTGGCTTGATAGCTCTGTGCCGGTCATTTTCGATTTTCGGGGTGTTGACGCAATTCTACCCGCATCGAAGACGAAGGAGCTGATTTGGTGCCTTCTGCCAAGGCAATTTCAGCGCCACGTGGCCGTCGCCGCAATTACACGTTCGTATTTTGTGGAGGCGATAACCAGCGGACACTCGTTAATGGATCATCTCGAAATTCTCGAAAGGTGCGAAGCTTTGGTGCGAAAGCAGCGCCAGCGAGACGAGGCAGACTGGAATGCTCGCTTCATTGCGTCCGTGAGAGGAAAGCGGGGGTACTATGGCCGCGGCTAGTGCGTGGCCGACAGTACGTGCCTTAGGGACGAGGCAGCCTCCTACCTGAGCTACATTCGCCCCGTATGGTTCACCGCTGCGGTCCTCTGCGGAAGGCACGCCGCGGAGTGACTGCAATGGTAGCGGTTGGGATATCTGTCCTGGGTCGCGCGCGAACCGGTTTGTCCGCCAGCGTTTCCGTACGACGCCGTAGCGACCGAATTTCGTTCTGGAGCGACCGGCGCACCTTCAGCTGGTGATCAATGAGGAGCTGCCGCTCCTCGTTATCGCGCTGCTTGGCGAGGCGGACCTCGATCTCATTCGCAGCCATCGTCCGCGCCTTGCGGCCCGTGAACCAGTCCCAAATTCCGAGCAGGCCACGCCGTAGGCGGCTAGCTCGCTGAATCTCCTCTGAGCGCCAACGCTTGCGCAGGTGTTCTTCGAGTTGGCTTCGCGCTTGCCTCTGATGCTCGACAAGGGCATCTCGTTTGACCTTTAGTGCCCTCTGCGCGGTCTCAAATTGGAGAGTGAGCTCTCCATCAAATGCCTTTAACTTCTCATCGACCCGAGTTTGCAATGACTTGGCTACGTCCTTGACGGGGCTTAAGGGCAGGTGCTTCAGGCGATCTGCAACAAGTTTGGTCGGAACACCGCACCATCGCGAAATCGAGAAGATTTCCCCGTTGACGTCCACGGCCACAAAGCCACGCCGGTCGCCACGAGCCAGATGGTAGCCGCGCTCCTCCAAGGCCCGCTCAAACGCTGCGCCGGAATCTGAAATGGCCCAGGCTTCCTGAAAGAGGGCTTTGATGCGAGTGGCGTCTCGTCCCATGCGCTTCGCCTGCTGCCATTCGGCGAGCGAGAAATTGAGCGGGTTACGCGGTGCGAACTTTGCGAGTCCGCTCGGCATCTTCCATCGATGCTCGAGATAAAGCTCCCGCGACAGTTCGGTGAGCTTCGTCTTGAAATGGCCCATCTGCCTTGCTCTCATGGTCTTTGGATCGATGCGCGACCACACGCAGTGGGCATGCCTGCGTCCGTCCTTCTCATGAAACACAATCGCGCGGGGCTGGCCTGTGAGGCCAAGCCGCACCTCGATCTTCTCGATGGCGCGCTCGAAAACCTCAACAGGAACGCGCTCAAGGGCAGGTGGGCTCAAGCTCAATGAAAACAGGAACTGTTTGCACTTCGTCCCGCGGCTGATGGCATAGGCCTCTTTGAACGCGTCCATGACGTTGTTCCGGACAAATCCTCTGACCTGATGAACCTGGACGTGATCGTTTTCATCCGTGCGCAGTAGGTGGATAGCCAACGCCTTTCCACCTGCCCGCTGGCTGCCCTTCAGGATCATTCCTCGTCTCCCTTCAACCCAAGGGCGACAATCAGGGCTGATCGCATCTGATCGACGGCGGCACAGGCGTCATTGATAGCTTCTTCGGTTTCTGGAAGCACGGGCAGGGCGCCTATGCTTGCGGCGTGTGCCAATTCACGAAGGCTGTCGGAGATTTCAGAGGAGCCGAGGAGGGCCAGGAGTTGGCCAACATCTTGTGAGTTGTGCGATGGGATGCGGGGTGCCTTGTGTCGGCGGCCAGCTCCGAAGAGTTGGCCGCGGATAAAGGCGCTTATCCCAGCATCGCCCGCGCGCTGCTCCAGAAGCGATCGTTCGCTTGGGGTTAGCCGTATTGAAATCGGCTTGGTAGGCTGGTTGTTCAGATCGGTCTGCAAGGTTGTCCCACGAGGAACCAAACCATTTGACGCTTTCGAAAATATCCATATTTTTCATGGTTTTACATCGATGGCGTCGGTGGTTTGATATCCCATGCTGCGTGCAGACTCCTTTGCGGGTGGCGCTGGCTGCGGTCTCCCGCAACCAATAAAGGCCCACAAGACAATTCGTCCTGTGGGCCTTTACCTTTTTGGGTGTCGGTTTTGCATGGGCATGGCAAAGCCCGGTCGCTTCCGCTAAGGGATGGACAATCTCGAATAGAAGCGCAGGTCAGTTCCTTGTCAGCCATTGTTCCTGTCATTCTCGCCGGGGGTCAGGGGACCCGTCTGTGGCCGAAGTCGCGTTCGGCGCGGCCCAAGCAGTTCATCGATCTCGTGGGCGAGACCAGCCTCTTCCAGCAGAGCCTCGAACGGGTGAAGGATGCCGGGCGCTATGGCGCTCCCATCGTCATCACCAATGCCGAATATCGGTTCCTCGTTGCCGAGCAGGCGCAGGAGCGGGGGATTGCGTTGGGCGCGATCCTGCTTGAACCCGTTGCACGCAATACGGCGGCAGCGATTGCTGCGGCGGCGCTGGTGGCGGTGAGCCAGGACGAGAATGCGGTTATCCACGTGCTGGCGTCTGACCATCTGATCCCGGCCAGCGCCGAATATTTCGGCGCGGTGGATAATGCGGCGCTGGCGGCTCGGGATGGGCATCTCGTCACCTTTGGCATCACGCCCGATCGGCCGGAAACCGGCTATGGCTATATCGCCATTGGCGAGGCGCTGCGTCATGGCGCGCACAAGGTTGGGGCTTTCGTCGAAAAGCCCAATCTGGAAAAGGCCGAGGCCATGCTGGCCCAGGGTGGCTTTGCCTGGAATTCGGGCATGTTCATGCTGCCGGCAAAGCTTTTCCTCGCCGAGTGCGAGAGGCTGGCGCCCGAGGTCTATGCCGCGGCGCGTGGCGCGGTGGCCGGGGCCAAGAGCGATCTTGATTTCATCCGGCTCGATGAGGCCGCTTTTGCCGCTTCACCCAATATTTCGGTCGACTATGCGATCTTTGAACGCACTGACAAGGCGACCGTGCTGCCGGTGTCGTTCGAATGGTCCGATCTCGGGGCGTGGGATGCGGTGTGGAAGGGGCAGAGCCGGGATGCGGCCGGCAATGCCGTGACCGGGCCGGCGATGATTTCCAATTCGACCAATTCGCTCGTCGTTACCGAGACCGCGCATGTGGTGGTCGATGGGCTTGATGATGTGGCTGTTATTGCGACGGAAGACGCGGTTTTTGTCGG
This sequence comes from Devosia riboflavina, assembly GCF_000743575.1. GTDB lineage: Bacteria > Pseudomonadota > Alphaproteobacteria > Rhizobiales > Devosiaceae > Devosia > Devosia riboflavina. Next base: position 51,031 of record NZ_JQGC01000024.1, read on the forward strand.
TCGGTTGAGCCAGGCGCAGAATGTCGGGGCGATTGCCAAATCGCTCAAGGCCGATGCTTCGACGCGGGCGCTGACCGAGACGCACAAGACCTCCTACCGGCCTTGGGGCGGGTATTCATCGATCCTGATGGGTGATCGGTTCCAGGTGAAGAAGTTGTTTGTGAAGCCTGGCAAGAAGCTGAGCCTGCAAAAACATCATCACCGCTCGGAGCACTGGGTTGTGGTGCGGGGCACGGCTGAGGTGACGGTGGATGGTCAGGTGACCATGCTGACCGAGAACCAGTCGATCTATCTGCCGCTCGGCTGTACGCATCGCCTCGCCAATCCGGGCAAGATCGAGCTGGAGCTGATCGAGGTGCAGACCGGGTCCTATCTCGGGGAAGACGATATTATCCGGATCGAGGATGAGTTCGGGCGGAACTGAGTGCCGACCGCGATGCGTCATCCTCGGGCTTGTCCCGAGGACACTTCACTTGCCGATGATGCAGGAAGTGTAGAGCCCTCGGGTCAAGCCCGAGGGTGACGATTTGGGATAGCGATGACGGCTGCGCTCATTTGCTGGGCCTCAGCAGGCCACGACGTTGACCGCCAGGCCGCCCTGGCTGGTTTCCTTGTATTTTTCGCTCATGTCATTGCCGGTCTGGCGCATGGTTTCGATGCAGGCGTCGAGCGGTACGGCGTGCACGCCGTCGCCCTTGAGGGCGAGCGAGGCGGCGGTGACGGCCTTTACGGCGCCAAAAGCGTTGCGCTCGATGCAGGGGATTTGTACCAAGCCCCCGACCGGATCGCAGGTCATGCCCAGGTGATGTTCCAACGCGATCTCGGCGGCGTTTTCCACCTGTTCGGGCGTGCCGCCCTGAATGGCGCAGAGGCCGGCGGCGGCCATGGAAGAGGCGGAGCCGACCTCGCCCTGACAGCCCATTTCGGCGCCAGAGATGGACGCATTGTGCTTGAGGATGCCGCCGATGGCGGCGGCGGTGAGCAGGAAATCGTGCACCGCGGCGCGGCCCATGCCGGGCAGGAATTGCGTGGCATAGCGCAGGACTGACGGGATGACGCCGGCCGCGCCATTGGTGGGCGCGGTGACGACGCGGCCGCCGGCAGCGTTTTCCTCGTTGACCGCCATGGCGAAGAGGCTGAGCCAGTCATTGCCGCTCAGAGGGTCGATCTCGTTGCGGCGCCATTTTTCGGAGAGGTGCTCGTGGAGCGCCTTGGCGCGGCGGCGCACTTTGAGGCCACCGGGCAATTGCCCATCCTGGGTGAGGCCGCGGTCGACGCAGCCGGACATGGCGGTCCAGACCTCGTCGAGGTCGCGGTCTAGTTTCTGGCGCGAGATCCGCACTTCCTCATTGGCGCGCTTCATGGCGGCGATGGAAAGGCCGGAGCGCCTGGCCATGTCCAGCATTTCGGCGGCATTGGCGAAGGGCCAGGGCACATCCTGCTTGATGGTGGGGGCGTCCTTGAGCGCAGCCAGCTCGTCCTGGCTGACGACAAAGCCGCCGCCGATGGAGAAGTAGACCCGGCGCAGCAGCAATTGGCCGTCGCCATCGAGAGCGCAGAACTGCATGCCATTGGGGTGGCCGGGGAGCGGCGTGCGCGTATCGAGCACGAGATCGACGGCGGGACGGAAGCGATAGGCCGGGTGGCCCGGCGGCTCGATCTGGCCGGTCTCGCGGATTTTTTCGACGATCGGCTCCATCTGGTCGGGATCCACATCGCGCGGATTTTCTCCGGCGAGGCCAAGGATGACGGCGCGGTCGCTGCCATGGCCGATGCCAGTATAGGCGAGGGAACCGTGGAGGCTCGCGGTGATCGCGGCAGGCCGGGCCTGGCGGGCGCGGGGCCAATTGCCCTCGCGCAATTCATCGAGAAAACGGCCGGCCGCCGACATCGGGCCCATGGTGTGGGAGCTCGATGGTCCGATACCGATCTTGAAGACGTCAAAGACAGACAGGAACATGGCCCATCATACTCATTGTTCCAGAACCGGCAACAGAGCGTGGCGGGGAAGCGTGATTGCGTTTGCGTGAGGCATGCCGATATCGGTGGGACCAAGAGCCAAGGAGACGCGTTATGGCCTCATATCAATTCCGTTCTGCCGAAGGTGCGGCCGCCGACTCGCCGCTAATCTTCCTGTTCCACGGCACTGGCGGGGATGAGAACCAGTTCTTTGATTTCGCGGCTGAACTTGTGCCTGGTGCGGCGCGAGTAGCGCCGCGTGGCGATGTCAGCGAGCATGGCGCGCTGCGCTATTTCCGCCGCACCGGGGAGGGCGTCTATGACATGGCGGATCTCGCCCAGCGCACTGCGGCGATGACCGAGTTCCTGCGGGCTGAAGTGGCCAAGCGCCGGCCGGCAAAGGTGCTGGGGCTGGGCTATTCCAATGGCGCCAATATCCTGGCCTCGGTGCAGTTCGGGGCGCCGGACCTGTTCGATGCGACGGTGCTGATGCATCCGCTCATTCCCTTTGCACCGCCGGCGGCCGACTTCGCCGGGCGAAAAGTCCTCGTGACGGCAGGACAATATGATCCCATAGCACCGGCCGGATCGAGCCAGGCGCTGGCAGACTATTTCACCGCCAATGGCGCGAGCGCCGAAGTGGTCTGGCACAATGGCGGGCATGAAATCCGGCGCGAAGAACTGATGGCGGCGCAGACGTTTTTACGCACTTAGTTATTTGTTTTTCCCTGCCCTATCGGCCTATTAACGAAGTCTAGAGGCCCGCGCCGCGATAGTGACGGGTGGGCCTCTGCCCTTCTGCCGCCATGGGTCGCCGCATATGTCGCTTCTTCGCCTCTTCACCGACAGTCTGCGCGCCCGCGTGTTGCTGCTGGTGTTGCTCGGTTTTGCCAGCGTTGCCGTGCCGGCCTTTTTTGCTTTCCAGTGGGTCGTCAATTCGACCGTCGTGCAATTGGGCACGCTCTTTGCCGAAAAGCAGGTGCTTTACGATCGGCATCGCGGGCTCGGCACGCTGGTGCGCGAGGTGTCGCTGGCCGAAGCGCTGGCGGGCAGCCAGGCGGTGCGTGACTGGGCGCAGGACGAAACCAATCCCGAACGCCGGGCGCGCGGCATTGCCGAACTTGAGCACTATCGGCGCTATTTTGCCGACGGCTCCTATTTCTTCGTCGTCGCGGCCTCGGGGAACTACTATTTCAACGACAGCGCCAATGCCTATGCGGGCAACCAGTTTCGCTACCGGTTGCGCGAGGAAAACCCGGACGATGGCTGGTATTATTCGACGCTGGCCTTGGGCGAAGGGTGCCATCTCAACGTCAATAATGACGCCAACCTCAAGGTCACCAAGGTCTGGATGAACTGCGTAATCCGCGAGGGACGCGAAGTTCTGGGGCTCTTGGGGACCGGGATCGATCTCACGTCCTTCATCCAGGAAGTCGTCAATGTGCCGCAACGCGGCGTCACCTCGATGTTCGTCGACCGGCAGGGGATGATCCAGGCGCATCGGGACGAGACGCTGGTGAGTCTCGCTAATTTCGGCGACGAGGTTGGCAGCAAGCGCTCGGTCTTTTCGCTGGTTTCGGGGTCGGGGGATGCGGCGACGCTGCAAAGACTGTTCGACGATGTGACTGGGGGCGACATGCTCGCCGACTCAGCCTTCGTGACAGTCAATGGCAAGGAAACGCTGGTCGGCGTGGGTTATCTCGACAAGCTCGGCTGGTACAATGTCACCTTCATGGACATTGATACGATCATCGACCGGCGGCTTTTCGTGCCCATCGGGCTGCTTCTCGCCATCATGATGGTGGTGGTTGCGGTGGTGCTGGTGCTGATGTTCCGGAACCAGGTGCTCGACCGGCTGACCAAGCTCGAACATGTGGTGCGCAAAGCGCGTGCGGGGGACTATGGCCCGGCGCTGAGCATGGGTGCGGGGCGGCAGGACGAAATCGGGCGGCTGTCTTCGGCGCTGACGCAGATGGCGGCGCGGGTGGACGACCACACGCGGCTTCTCGAAGCGAGGGTCCGCGAGCGCACGCAGGAACTCGAAAGCCTCGCCTTCCGCGACGGGCAATCGGGCATTCTCAATCGCCGCGGCTTTGCGGCCGCGCATGGGGATTTCGCGGCCAGCGGGGCCGGCTACGGCATTCTTCTCGTCGATGTCGACCATTTCAAGCAGATCAATGACAGCCACGGCCATGCGGCCGGCGACCTCGTCATCGTCGCGGTGGCGCGTCGTATCCAGGAGACGATCGGGGCCGAGGGGGCCTGCGCGCGCTGGGGCGGCGACGAATTCATCGTGCTCCTGCCCGATTGCCGGCCGGGGGAGTTGCGCACGCGCGCCCATGACATCATGCGGGCGGCAATCGGCGAACCGATTGCGACGGCACCCGGGCGATCGATCGTCGTGTCGCTCAGTATTGGGGCGTGCCTCGCCGAAGGCGGAGACAAGCTCGAAGTGGCAACCGACATGGCGGACGCGGCGCTCTATACCGCCAAGCAGGCGGGGCGCGGCCGGGTCGTCGTCTTCGACAAGGACATGCGGCCCGATCCGCGTCGCAACGTCGCCTGACCCTTCAACATATCGATCAAAACTTGACGGCCAAGGCCCGATCGGGACCAATCGGGCCGCGCTGAAAATTTGAAGGGATGAGAGATGTTTCGCTTCGCTTTGCTGTTCGTTCTGGCTTTCTTTGCAAGCTTCAGCCTGCCCGCTGCGGCGGCAAGCTTTGATTGCGCCAAGGCTGCAACGCCCTTCGAACATGCCATTTGCGACAGTCCGGAGCTTTCGGCGGCCGACGACAGGCTGGCAAAAACCTATCAGACGGCAATCGGTGGGCTTTCCGAGGGGGCGGTGGCGGCCGTACGGGGCGATCAGCGCGCCTGGCTCGATTTTGCGCAGCGTGCCTGTGCGCCCGAGGCGGAGCCGATGACGAGCGGGCGCTACAATGAGGACCGCACGCGTTGCCTCATCAATCGCTTCGACAGTCGCAGTTCGGCGCTGGAAGACAGTCGCATGATCAATGGCATGCGCTTTTATGTGCGGGCGCGGTTTGACGCCATGCCCGATCCGAATGCGGAAAATGCCGATTCCTATTGGGCCGTGGCGCAGCACGAACTGAGCTATGTGCAGCTCGATTCGACGGAGCCCTTTGCCGGGGCCTTCAATGCCTATGTCGAGGGCGAGGCGCTCAAGCTTTCCGGCCTTTTCGGGGAGGAGGGCGGTTCCTCGGAGATGGACGAGGACGCTTCGAGCGACACTAACAATTCGATCGGGGTTGCGGAGGCCAATGCCAACCGCATCGACCTCAATGTCGGCACTTATTGGTATGGCCATGGTGCGGCGCATGGAAATTGGTCGAAGACTTTCCTCCACTATCTGGTCGATGAGGACCGGGAACTGGCGGCGAGGGACATTTTTACCGGCAAGCGCTGGCAGGCGGGGTTGCTCGACCTGACCGTCGAGGCGCTGAAAGCCGAGCATGGCGACGCGCTGATGCTCGACGACACCAGCTATATCGCCGATGCCGTGACGGATCCCGCGCGCTGGGACCTTTCCGATCCCTATGCGCTGATCCTGCAATTCCAGCCCTATGAAGTGTCGGCCTATGCTTATGGGGCGCCGACGGCGCGGATCAGCCTTGAAAAGCTGGCGCCCTATATTTCCGAAGACTCGGACTTCTTCCGCTACTAGCGCGCGAGTTCGGGAAAGAGGCCGCGTTCGGAGAGGAACGGGTGGACCTCGATAGCGGCCTTGATGGCGATCAGGGCTTCGTCCCGCCTACCCATGGTGTGGTAGACGAGGACACGGCCGGCGAGGGCACCGAAGTGGCGGGGCTCGCGGGCTAGGGTCTCGCTGATATCGGCGAGCGAACCCTCATAGTCGCTATTGAAGAATTTTGCAGTGGCGCGCAGGTTCCAGCCTTCGGGATAGTCTGGATAGTCGGCGATCAGGGCGTCGATCAGAGGTATCTGCGCGCCGGGGCCGCCAAGGCCGAACTGACTGACGATTGCGGCGAAGCGGGCAGCGACGACCTTGTCGTCGGGGTCAGTCCAGAGCGCCCAGATTTCCTCCGCAATGGCGCGGGCAGTGGCTTCGTCGGGCGCGATTTTGAGGTTCTCGAAGAGGATGTCGAAGCTTGCCTCTTCGTCCGCGCTCCAAAAGCTTGATTGGGCCAGCACCATCTGGGCCGGCGTCACGGCTAGCAGCATTGCGGCAAGCAGGGGGCGGACAAAGGGGCGCATGGAAGAAGCTTACGCCTTCTGTGGGCGAGGACAAGCGGGAGCGCGATTGACAGCGGGGGCGGGCGCGTCATGCTGGGTGGACCAACTGCCATAGGAAATATCAGGCCATGAACGACCTTATCCACCACATGATCTCCTCCGGTCCGCGACCGGTGGCGCCTTTCAGTCATGCGGTGGAGGCTGGCGGCTTCGTCTTCATAACCGGGCAGATGCCCACTGATCCTGCGGCACCCGAGGCGCCGCTGCCCGAGGGCATCGAGGCACAAACGCGGCGTGTCATCGACAATCTCAAGGTGGTGCTGGGCGGCGTTGGCCTCAGCCTCGGCGATGTCACCATGGCGCGCATCTATCTCACCCATTTCGAGCGCGACTATGCGGCGCTCAATGCGCTCTGGCCGAGCTTTTTCGAGCCGGGCAAATTGCCGGCGCGGACCACGGTGGGGGTCACGGCGCTGGCCGTTGGGGCGCTGGTCGAGATCGATCTTGTGGCGCGGCGGGGGTGAGGTGACGCAAGTGCCTGTTGGCAGGCGCTGCGTGAGCCATTTCGCATCTTGCAAAATTGAGGCGAACTGCGCTCAACTGTGACGGTCTTGCGAACGACAGGGGAGGGTCGGGCGTGTCATTTGCGTTGCGCGTCACCCGGGTGATTGACGAAATCAGCCGCCGGGTGGGGCTGGTGGCGGTGTGGCTGGTGTTGTTTTCAGCCCTCGTCAGCGCCTTCAATGCCATTTTCCGCTATTCCGTCAGCGCCATGATTTCGCTCGAGCGCAGTCTTGGCGGTGGCTTTTTCGGCGGCATGGTCTGGCTCTATACCAACTATTCCAACGTGCTCTCCGAGAGCGTCTGGTACATGTTCGGCGGCATGGTCATGCTCGGCGGCGCCTGGACGCTGAAGATGAACGAGCATGTGCGCGTCGACCTTCTCTATGGCGCAGTGAGCGAGCGGACCCGCACCTGGATCGACCTTCTGGGCGGGCTCTTCTTCCTCATGCCGCTCTGCATCCTGCTGATCTATTTCACCTGGCCCTGGTTCGTGCAGGCCTGGGTGCAGAACATCACGTCCAATGCCGCGGGCGGGCTGCCGCGCTGGCCGGTGCGGCTGATGTTGCCGGTCGGCTTTGCAGTACTGATGCTGCAGGGCATTGCCGAGATCATCAAATGCATCCTGGCGCTGACCACCAATTATGTCCGCGAATTCGCCTATGAGAAGCCCGTGCAATGATCGATCTTATTCGCGAGAACATGGCGCCGATCCTGTTCGGCGGGCTGGTGCTGTTTCTGCTCATCGGCTATCCGGCGGCCTTTTCGCTGGCCGCGGTAGGCTTGTTCGGCGGCCTTGCCGCCATTGAACTGGGGCTGATTGCCCCGACCTTTCTCGGCAATCTCACCTATCAGCTCTATGGTGTGCTCTCGAACGAGCTGCTGCTGGCTATTCCGTTCTTCACCTTCATGGGTGTCATCCTTGAAAAGAGCGGGCTGGCCGAAGATCTGCTCGATGGTTTCGGGCAGCTTTTTGGCGGCATTCGCGGCGGGCTCTCCTATGCCGTGATCATCGTCGGCGCGATCCTCGGGGCCATTACCGGCACGGTGGCGGCATCGGTGATCGCCATGGGCCTGATCTCGCTGCCGGTGATGATGCGCTATGGCTACAATGTCCGGCACGCGACCGGTGTGATTGCGGCTTCGGGCACGATTACCCAGCTCATTCCGCCCTCGCTGGTGCTGATCGTTCTGGCAGACCAATTGCAGAAATCGCCGGGCGAAATGTATATCGGGGCAACCGGCGCCTCGATCGTGCAGGTTTTGCTGTTCATGGGCTGGGTCTTTATCCTCTCCATCATTCGGCCCGAACATGTGCCGGCCCTGCCGCCCGAGGCGCGGACGCTGCGGGGGTGGCCGCTCTGGGCGAAAATCATCCGCGGCACGGTGCCGTCCCTCGCGCTGATTTTCATCGTGCTCGGCACCATCCTCTTGGGGCTGGTGACGCCGACCGAGGCGGGGGCCATGGGCGTTGTCGGCGCCATGCTGCTCGCCTGGATGAATGGGCGGCTCAAATGGAAAGTGACCTGGGACGGTATGGTCTCCACCATGCGTCTCACGGCCATGGTGGTGTTCATCCTGCTTGGTGCCCGCGTCTTTACCCTGGTATTCCAGGGCGTGGGGGGCGGTCACTGGATCGAGGAACTGCTTTCCAACTTGCCTGGCGGGGTCGTGGGCTTCCTGATCTTCGTCAATATCTTCGTCTTCATCCTCGCCTTCTTCCTCGACTTCTTCGAGATCGCCTTCATCGTCATTCCGCTGCTCGCGCCGGTGGCGGATTCGCTGGGGATCGACCTTGTGTGGTTCGGCGTGATGATCTGCGCCAATATGCAGACGAGTTTCATGCATCCGCCCTTCGGCTTTGCGCTGTTTTATCTGCGGGGCATCGTGCCGCGCGACAAGGTGAAGACGACCGATATCTATATGGGCGCGATCCCCTGGCTGGTGTTGCAGTTGATATTGGTGGGGCTGCTGATCGCTTTCCCGGAACTGGTGACCTTTTTCCTGGATAAAGGGCCGGAAGTGGATCTCAATTCGGTGGAGATCGTCTTGCCACCAGTGGGCGGGGGCGAGGTGACGACGCCGAGTTTTACGGCACCGCCGCCACCGAGTTTTGGGGCGCCGCCTGCACCGACTTTTGAGGCGCCACCGCCGCCGAGTTTTAATTGAGCGAGAAGTGAAGAGCCCTCGGGTCAAGCCCGAGGGTGACGAGGCAGATGCTGGATGCGGCCTCCTCCTCCGGCCGTCATCCTCGGGCTTGTGTGGATGCTTTGTGATTTAGTCTGTGCACGAGCCG
>NZ_JQGC01000025.1 GCF_000743575.1 Devosia riboflavina
AAGCTCAACCCTGAATCTGTGCCATGGGCGCTGACGGGGAACACGAAGGATAGCTCGTCGGCTCCAATCCTTGCCGTCGCTTGAGATAGGGATGGACCATGTCACCCTGAATCGGCCCCGGGCGAACGATGGCGACTTCGATGACGAGGTCATAGAACTCGCTCGGCTTCAGCCGCGGCAGCATGGACATCTGCGCCCGGCTCTCGATCTGGAAGACCCCGATCGTGTCGGCCCGGTGGGTCATTCGATAGACCCGCGGATCTTCCTGCGGCACCGTCGCCAGGGTCAGCGACTGGCCATAGTGCTGGCGCATCAGGTTGAAGGCTCTTCGGATGCAGCTCAACATGCCGAGTGCCAGGACGTCGACCTTGAGGATACCGAGTTCGTCGAGATCGTCCTTGTTCCACTCGATAACCGTCCGGTCCTCCATGGCGGCGTTCGAGATAGGCACCAGATGATCCAGCCGATCGCGGGTGATAACGAAGCCACCGACATGCTGACCAATGTGCCTGGGAAAGCCGTAGAGCTCATTGGCGATGGTCATGACCATGCGGATCAGATGATCTTCGGGATCGATGCCGATCTGACGCATGCGGTCTTCGGGAATGTCGATACTGCCCCATCCCCAGTTCAAACCGCTGATCATGCCGATGGTGTCGTCGCTCATGCCGAAAACCTTACCGACGTCTCGGATCGCGCCCTTCGCCCTATAGGTGATGACATTCGCGGTGAGGCCGGCCCGATGGCGGCCGTACTTCTGGTAGATGTACTGCATCACCTCTTCGCGCCGTTCGTGCTCGAAGTCGACGTCGATGTCGGGCGGCTCGTCGCGCTCGGTCGATACGAAGCGCTCGAACAAAAGATCGACCAGCATCGGGTCGACTTCGGTGATGCCGAGACAGAAACAGACGGCAGAATTGGCTGCAGATCCCCTGCCCTGACAAAGGATACCGCGCTCCTGCCGGGCAAAGCGGACGATGTCCTGCACAGTGAGGAAATACGGTGCGTAGCCCATCTCGCCAATCAGGGCGAGTTCGTGAGCGAGGCCCTTCTCGACCTTGCCCGGGATACCGCCAGGATATCGCGAACGTGCCCCCTCGTAGCTCAGCCTCTCCAGGGTCTGCTGGGCGGTTTCGCCATTGCCGACAGTCTCCTCGGGATAGATGTATTTCAACTCGTCGAGGTTGAAGGAGATAAGCGAGAGGAACCTGTTGGTCTCAGCGAGCGCCTCGGGATGATCCCTGAACAGGGAGGCCATGTCATACGGATCATGGATATGGCGGTATGCGTGGGGCGCCAGGAGAAAACCGGCTTCATCGATCTTCACATGTTCACGGATGCAGGTCAGAACGTCCTGAACCATTCTGCGTCGCGGCTCATGATAAAGCGGGTCCATGCTCGCCAGCATCGGCAGCTCATGGGCACGACAGCCGGCGGCCAACCGATTGAGACGAGCCGTGTCCTGCCCGTCGTATCGATAGGTCGCGGCAACCCACACTCTTCCCGGTGCCGACTTCGCCAACGCGGCCGCGACGAGGAGATCGTCCTCGACTTGCTCGTCCCGGGGCACCACGATCAGCAATTGTCCATCTATGTGAGTCACCAGATCCCGGCGTTCGAGATGGCATTCGCCCTTGGGAGCGCGGCGATTTCCCAACGTCAGCAGCGCGCTCAGGCGACCATAGGCAGATCTGTCGGTGGGATAGACCGCCACATCCGGCGTGCCATCGGCAAAGACAAGTCGCGAGCCCGTCACGTGGCGGAAATTCGGAAACTCCTTGGCTTGGTCGCGGGCGGCAGCGAAGGCGCGGACGACGCCCGAAAGACTATTGCGATCGCAAATGCCAATGCCGGTCAGGCCGAGCCCCGCCGCCATGCCAACCATCTCGAACGGGTGTGAAGCGCCCCTGAGAAAGCTGAAGTTGGTCGCTGCCAAAAGCTCGGCATAGGACGTCGCTGCCGGCAGTGGAGGGACAGGCATGGTTGACTCTTGACGAAGTTTGTTCTTCTTATGTTCTCATTCCGAATGGTCGGGAGAGTCAAGATGGACGCGATCACAAGCCGAGTGCTGTGGATACCAGGTAGAGGCGAGGAGGAAGAGCGGCACCAGCAGACGGTGGCACTGGTTCACCCGATGGCCAAGGTATTCAATCTGGGACATCGGCGATGACCAGTCCCTGGACCTTCATCCACAAGCACCGAAACCCGAACCATCCTGATCTGCGAGGATGCTGGCCGAGCGAGGCCGATGCCCGGGGATATCATGGACTGGTGCTCGTGCCCTTCTACGATCCACACCGTGGCGCCACGTTGTGGGGATGGTGGGAATTGCGCCATGGGCTGAGCAATGACCCGATACTGTTCATCAGGGCCGACAACGACGAAATGGCCGAGGAATACGGGGCGAAAGTCGCGGAAATGGCGAACTGGGAACATATGCGAACAGTTCCCGAATGGACTGCCCCTCCTCATTCGTACGAGTTGATCGACTACCTTCGTTCGACATACGAGGTTTTCTACCAGCCGAACTTCGAGGCGCTGTGGTCGAAGCCCGCCAGTCGCGCCCAGGAGATAGAGGATTGGGAACGAGAGGTACCCTACGGAAGCTAGGGAGCGGTGAGCCAAAGCACCGCGGAGTTCTGCTGATCGCGCTGGCGACTGCCGCTTCGGTAGCACGGAGTGTTCAAATCACCCTCGGGTCGGACCGATTGAACCGGGGCGTTTTATTCTTCGACGCGAGGGTTGGATAACTCACCAGGGGGCAGCCTGGGCCAGCGCCTGACCTCCATCCTCTGCCCTGCCCTTCTGTACGCACACCGGGCTACCGTCGTAACCGCAATAGCTAAGGCGTCCGTCAGTGCGCACACGACCGAAGGCAGCATTTGGCGTGCCGCATTCTTCACAAAAATAGATCGGAAACTTGTGCTCGGCGTCGGCGGTCGACGAGATCGCGCCAGTGGCGGATTGAAACTTTGTCGGCATGGTCTCAGGTGGAATCGGTTTCGCGAAAGTGGCATTATCGATAGCAGCCGAGGAGACGGTCTTGAAAGCCGAACGCTTCAATCAAGCCCTGAAGTCGCTGCACTGGTCCAAGGAAACCTTGGCTTCGATGCTCGGCTGCGACCTCAGTTTGGTTGAAGCCTACGCCAGTGGAGCAGTTGAACCCCCACCGAAGCTCAGCGCATGGCTGGAAGTGCTCGCGCAGCTTCATGACGATTTGGCGGATCAGATGCCTAAGTCCCTCGCTGGTCAAAGGTACGACAGCAACCGCTAACTCGGGCGGAGCCAACCGCGGCCGGTCGACCCGACCAGACGGATTGAAAGGGCCCGATGGAGTACGCCGCCGAAACGCCGGTGAATTGTCAAAGTCAAATGAAGAGACCGCCGCAACCTGCTAGAAATTCCGCTTCAAGGGGGAACTGGCTTGGGCAAATTTCGAGTCATTGATTTGCGCTCCAATACAATTGAGCCGGAGCACATAGTTGACGCCCGCTCGCCTGAAGATGCGGCGTTGCTGGCATTGGGAGAGAAAGGCATTCGGGGCGGCCAGAACCGGACGCGCCTATTTTGTCGCGTCTATTGGGTTCAGGAGGGGCAGACGAACATGGTCAGGCTCTATCGGCCCCTATGGGAGGAGCCGGACGCTCAAAATTAGGTGCTCGCCTTGCCCCTGGGGCGCCATACTTCTAAATTCGCGGCAGAGAGGTTTGACTATGGAACAGCATTCTCAGGTCCTCACCACCGAAGTTGAGTTCGACGGTAATTCCTACACGGCCACATACTTCGTCGAACACGGCATCATCCACGCCAATATCGACGGTAGACTAGTGCACGCGCCCCTCACCCAAGAAGAAGCTCAACGAACTGTGCAGGCAATGCTGACAGGCCATCTGCTCCAGACCCATCGCAAGTCGGCGCAGCGTGATAGCTGGATGGACCACGCTTGAACCAGTCGTGAAATGCGCGCTCAGGGGACAACGCACGACTTCATTGCCTTAGCGACGGGCTCCGCATTGCCCATGCCCCCGCGGAGTCCGCGACTTTTATTGGGAAGGCTCGGAGCGTTGTTGCAGGCACTTGGGAAGGCTTCGACTTTGAGGGCGGTCGAAGCTTTTCGTTCTTCACTCAATATGGAACCGAAGTATTTCGGTTCATACGGCAGAGTGCCCAGGCGAGTTCGAGAGCCTGACTTGTACTGGGCACCAACCCAAAAGCCGCCTCGTACCTCAACAGAAGGACGATGAGCGGCTTTTGTTTTAGGTCATCCATGTTTCCCTAACCGACGACCGAGAGCGGGAATGGCCAAGGGACTGCTTCGTCGACAAAGTCAGTATTTGGCGCTGGCGTCGCTCGCAGGAAAGCTTTCGTCCACCGCTTCATCTACGTCATCCCATTTCCTCGGGGTTTCCGCCTGTGCGTTAGCGCCGGCATCTCGCACCTGTACCGGGGAATCCTTCGGGCCCGGTTTGCGCCCCTGAGGCATCGCGGCAGCAGAGTCCTTCGAGACATTGTTGGGATCGGGCGGCGTTTGACCGACCTCGGGCACTGGCGTTTCGTCGGCGTCACTGCCTGGTTCAACGTCTTTGAGGTTGGTCTTCTGGGAATATTCTGTCTTGGACATCGCTGATCTCCTTTTTGATCGAGATCAGCGGTTCACCCGGGAGAAAGTTCCACCGTGGCGACAACTGAGATTTCCCCGCCTCATTTCGCGGAACACCTTGGGGTGGCGACACGTTTTCGTCTCGGGAACTCGGAGTGTTCGAAATGGCTGCTCGTGCCGTCTGGTCTGGTGTGGTGAAAATCGCGGAGCTCGTCTGCCCCGTGAAGCTCTATACCGCGGCAACGCAATCCGAGCGTATTGCGCTGCACATGGTCAATCGCAGCACTGGCAATCGACTAAAGCGCGTCTACGTGGACGACAAGACGGGTAAACCTGTCGAGAAAGAAGATCAGGTCAAAGGCTATGAGGCGCACGAGGGCTCGTACGTCATCCTTGAACCGGAGGAGATCACCGCGGCGGTGCCAGACAGCGACAAGGTCTTGAAGGTCGAGCATTTCATCACCTGCAGCCAGATCGAGACCACGTATTTCGACAAACCCTATTATCTGCTGCCGGCAAACGAGGTGGGCGAGGAAGCCTTCATGCTGATCCGCGAAGCGCTGCGGAAAAAAAAGGCGGCCGCCATCGCCTATACCGTGCTCTTCCGCCGTCTTCGACCCGTACTGATCCGCGCTCACCGGAAAGGGCTTATAGCAACGACGCTCAATTTCGACTACGAGGTTCGCTCGTCCAGGCAGGCGTTCAAGGGCATTCCGAAGCTCAAGATCGCAGACGAAATGCTGGAATTGGCTCAGCATATTCTCAAGACCAAAGCCGGAAAGTTTGACCCCGAAAAATTCGACGACCGCTATGAGGAGGCCCTTGCTGAGCTCGTTAAGGCCAAAGTTGAGGGCCGCAAGATTATTCCCTTCAAGCGTCCCGAAACGACCAAGCCCAACGACCTTCTTGAAGCGCTGCGGATGAGTGCGGCAGGCAAGCCCGCGACGCCGCAGGGCAAGGCCCGGACCAGCAAGGCCGCGGTGGCAAAGAAATCTGGCGCTCCGCGGCGAAAGGCAAGCTAGCGGCGGGTCTTCTTGGCAGGGGCTTCGGGCTTGCCTTCGAGACTCTTCTTGAGGGCGGCCATCAGGTCGATGACATTGTTCGGAGCTTCGACGTCTTCCTCTCTTTCAGCGTCGGCCTTGGGGCGATCCTTCTTCGTCTTTCGCTGTTTTTGCTTGATGATATCGAGCAGGCGGTCCTGCACGGGATCTTCGACCATATCGTCGGACCAGGTGGTCGTTCGCTCTTCAATGAGTTGTTCGACCATTGCGAGCATCTTCTTGTCGACGGGCTTGTCGTCGACCTCTTTCCAATACTCATCTTCATCGCGGACCTCATCGCCGAAACGCAGGGTCCAAAGCAGGATGCCCGCATCCCAGGGCTGCAGCATGACCGCGCGCTCCCGGCTGTTGATGACAAGACGGGCGATTCCGACCACGTCGGCGTCCGCCATGGCTTGACGGATGACGACGAACGCTTCTTCGCCAACCTCATCGGCGGGCGTTACGAAGTAAGGGCTTTCGAAATAGGTCCACTCGATGGAATCGGCCGGTGCGAATTCGTCAATATCGATGGTCCGGGCACTCTCGAGCTTTACGGCATCGAGTTCGTCATCCTCCATGATGACATATTCGTCTTCCGCCTTTTCATAGGCTCTGGCCTGATCATCCTTATCGACCACTTTTTCCGATACAGCGTCGATATAGCGGGTGGTAATGCGATGATTGGTCTTGCGATTGATGGTGTGAAACTTGACCTTCTCACCTTCGCTGGTCACCGGGGAAAGGATCACGGGACAGTTTACCAGCGATAATTTTAGGTATCCCTTCCAATATGGTCGAACTGCCATTTTCGCCTCCGTTTCGCTGCGGTCTAAACGCGCTGAGCGCGACAGCTGTTCCAAAGGCCAATGTGGCGCGCGAACGAGGACCATCCTCGATTTCTCCCAGCCGCGCACGTGACGATTAACGCTTGCAGACTTGAGGCGTTCGGCAAGGATAGAGTAGCAGGTGATCGATCCGAAGCCCGGCGTCGCCGCCGAGAGGCGACCGTTGCCGCCATTGACGTTGTAGGCGGCGATCTTCGTGGACAGCGGGCTCAGGCGACCAGACCGTGGTTCCGTCCACAGATGGCAATGGGCGGAAGTTCGCTCCTGAGATTTGCCGCATGCCTCAAAACTCCCTTTCGGTCGGGGAAAAGAACGAGCGACATTCGATGCCGTTGCCGAATGCAGAACGCGCGTATCGCCAATAGCAGTCGCCTGCTCACCACCCAACCGGGCAAGCGGAGAGGATCGCCCGGATCGGGTATGGCCTCGAGCGCGGGCACATATTTCAGCGCAACTCGGCAATGATCGTGAGCTCGCCGTTCGGCAATGGACGCTGAAGTGATTTCGCCTCCGCCCATGGCGCACGTAGCCATACGTCGCGTTCTTCCTCGGCCCGTCGGATCACGGGCAATGCCTTCTCGTGGACTGCGCGACGACATCGTTGGGCTTCGTCGTGAAAAACGCAAAGACCTTGTGATGCCGGGGGCCTTCGGCCTTCCGGCGCGTGCCAGTCGGTCCAAAGGCCGGCAAAGAAGGTCATCGGCTCGGACTCGAATATGGCGAACCACGCATTCCCACTGATACCATCGGGAAGCTTGGTCGGTTCAGCAAAGCGATTGATCGGGACGAGGCACCGGTTCTCGACACCAAGATAGCCTTTCTAATCGTCGAACCAGGGATGCCGGATATTGATATTACCACGGTTGGGCTTCTCGGTGACAGGATCTTTCAGCGACGGCAGACCCCAACGCGCGAAACCGAGCACCCGGGTGTCACCACGCGACTTGATGATGGGCGCCGTATAGTCTGGGTAGATGGCATAAAGCGGCGGAATGTTGCGCATGGCATCTTCCCACTCCAGGACCAGCGTTTGAATCGCCTCAGTCGTCGTGGTCATGCTGTAGAGATTGCACATTTATCCAGCTCATGGTCGATGAGCGAGAAATGGCAATATTGGATGGTGCCGGCCGTGCCTACGACCGCTTCACCAGTGGCTTCGATGACGACGCCAGAGGCGAACCAGCGGCACAGCGATGAGAATGATGATTGCGAAAGCCGACAAAATGCCGGCGATTAAAGCGATGTCCATGGGTGCCCCGACAGCCAGATAGGCTGAACTGCGCGTACGCAGTACGGATCGCGCCCAATGATCGTGTGGTGCTTCGCGTAAACGGGCTCCTAACACGCGAAGATTGTGATCGACGGGAGCCGGGGGACTAATTCAGTTCGACAAGAGTTGCGGAAATGGTTTCGTCGATATGGTCTTCGATCTCGGCAAATAAAGCATCCACGACTGCCAGGCGCTCCGCGGTCGTCAGAGTCTCCTGAGCGCTCACGGTAAATGTCCTGGTGTGAAGCTTGCTATCGCGACGCAGCGAATAGCCGACGCGGAACTCGATCAGGCCACGCTCGCTCCAGAGATCGACCAGAAATGTCTGCAGATAAAACTTGTACCGCTCGATGAGCGTGTTCGAAAGCTCGTCGACGTATTCGTGCATTTTCCGCCCCTCCGACGGGAGCTTAGCGCCGAATTGCGACGGTCGTCACTCGCAATTCAAAACGGTTTAGAGCAATCGGCCCTGTACAGGAGACATAGGCTCTTCTGAGGGCACACCTCCACGTCGCCGCAATTCGGTCTCTGCGGTGAACCGGACATCGACGTCACGGTCCTTCGAGTAGTGCTCCAGTGCCTGATCGCTGATGTCTTGCCAGCCCTTGCCGCGTTCGGAACCGGCTGGCACGCGGGGCAATAGACCCGGTTGGCTACTCCATTCCAGAAGCTGGTCGATGGCGGCCTGATTCAGCATGTCTCTCAGGTGATGTGCTGTGACATAGGCGTCAGGGAAGGCGCGATGCGCCGGCAGCCCCACTTCATGCACCATACCCACCGGCATACGCTGGTAGCGCAGCATCTGGTTCGAGAAGCTTTGCAAATGCGGCCACAACCGGAGAGCGCATTTCCATGTGCAGATCCATGGGGCGCCACCGGATAGACGAGGCGTACAATAACGCTGCTCAAACGCCGCTCTATGCGCGGCCAACGCAGCTACCCCACCTTGTGGTTGCAGCACCTCCAGAGCAATCAGCTTCCACAACGGCGCGTCGGCGACGTATTCGTCGATGATGTGATGAATCGCCATTGTTTCCGGCGAAATCGGCCTTCCGGGGTTTACAAAGAGCGCACCACGTTCATCTGCTAGCGACCAAACACCATCGTCGGCCAGCATCACATCCTGCCAGCCGATTTCACAGACATCATAAGGTCCATTGCCGGCGGTCTCTAGATCTATGACGCGTATGCGCGATGCAGTCATCTGTCTTCCTCCGCTACCCCTTTTGTCTCAGCGTACCTGCAGAGCAGACAGAACGCGGCCGTAGATGACGGCGCGGCGCGATCCAGATAGCCGCCGCTATGCGAACATCTTTTGCAGCGTCGCCGCGTTGGGTGCCTCAGCCATCCGATCGCGAGTGCTGCAGAAATCGGGAAGATCGCCGTCCTCTTCGGAGGTGATGATGACCGGGACTGCCTGTTGGTCGCACTCTTCGAGAACGACCTCGCAGGTTTCCGATCCTAGATGCGTATCGACAAATGCCAGATCCGGCTTTTCGCGCCAGATCAGCTCCAGGGCCGACGAACAATCCGGCGCAGGTCCGAGCACCGTGTGTCCAAGGTCTTCGAGCGCTTGCTTTAGCGCCTTCGCCTGATCGGCATTGTCTTCGACGACGAGAATGCGGGATGGGACCATGATCAGATCGATCCCCTGATGCGATCGATGATCTGCGACAGCATCAGCTGCCCGGCGACACTGAAGACGAAGCGTTCGCCGCTCAGCTCGCCCAAATCTTTCGATTCCAGTTCTGCTACGGCCTCGGGGTCAGCTCGGTGGCCAGCAGCATCATTCGCAATGACGCTTTTAATCGCGTCACCGCTTTCCAGCTGATGAAAGGCCGCGAAGGCAAAGATTGCCAGTGCCTTGTCGCTCAGATCGTTAGGCGTCGTCACCATCATCTCCATCGCCATGGCACGCGTCACAGCAACGGTATTTGCCACCACTCGTTCCTGTCTGAAGAAGGGAGCTCGGATATGAACACTGCCAATCTGCAACTCGAAGGCCTGCTGATGGCCATCGCCGGATTGAATCAGATGCTAGTCACCAAGGGCGTCGTTACCGTTGAGGAAATCGACAAGTGCCTTGCTCGATCGGAGCAGACTGTCCTCGGCGACGATCGCGTGGTCGAAGACCTCTCGCCGGCCAATCGCGACGCCATCGCCTTCCCGGTTCGGTTGCTTCGCCTCGCCAACAGTATGAGCGACAGCGCTGGCACGCCATCCTTTGGCGAACTGGCTCGAATGGTCGGTGAGACGAAGGGACCGGACAACGATCAGCTCTAGGCCGTTCGGCATGAAGATCGCGACCTACAACGTCAACGGCGTCAACGGCCGCTTCCCTGTCCTTCTGCGTTGGCTCGAAGAGGCTGAGCCGGATGTGGTGTGCCTGCAGGAACTGGGCGGGATGCCGGTCTGCGGATCGACCATCTCCTCCTTGCGCCGTCCGTGGCCAAACGTCTCACAGACGCCGGTGTCGATCGCCATGTTCGCGGCTGTGAGAAATCGAGCGACCACGCACCGACGTGGATCATTCTCAAATGACGGCGCCGAAGACGCCAGATACATCCTCGTCCGCGCTCGACTGTGGCGAGCCTCCAACCCAATTTACCGAAGCGAAATGCCAGAGCCTCACCGAGGGCTGATGGCGGCCTGGCGACGGGTTCGGTCGACTGATCCCCAAGTCATTCCGGCGGCCCGCCAAGCGGTCGATACAGCCAAGCACGCCTTGGGCGAACGCGGCCCACTCTGGTGGACTGGCTCCCCCGATCTCAACCGAATGCTAGCAAAGAATTCCCCTATGCAGAATGGGCGGCCTCGGTTCGGTGATGGCGTGCCCGAGGTCTAGTCTTTTGGAACTTCCGCCGCTTCCAAAGCTGGCGTGATCGAATTGGGATCGTCCGGCAATGGAATATACCCTGGCTCATGAGCCAGTCGCGAACGATGACAGAGAGGGCTTCATCTCGCGTCATGAGGCCTCGTGGTGGTCGGTCTCGATCCTCTATGAAGCAGTCGAGACCTTCCGAGAGTGCGTCGTCTAGCTCAAGCTTTGCCATTGCGGCCCTTGCCATCGCCATGCGGCGGCGCCTTGCCACCGTGGGTGTAGCTGTTCGTTCCGGGATCGTCCTTATCGGGAGGGTTCGATCCGCCAAGCTGCGGGATTTTGTCGTAGTCCTCTTCGGTAGACGGGTGAGGATCTGCGACATCATTCTTGGCGGAGGTGCCTTCACCGGTGGGCAAGCTGTTCCTGGTCATTTCGAGCCCAGCTTCTTTTCGACCGCCTCGCGGCTGTTGCCCACCGATTTGACGGCGGCCTTGACCTGGTCTTTTGACCTGCCGGTCTTTTCGGCCTCGTAATGGACCTCGTGATCCTGGACGGCGGCGACCCTGGCGCGATCCTGCGCGCGTCCTCGTGATGTCTGCGTTTGTGCCATTGTTGGTCTCCTCAGTTCTCCTGAGCGGCCAACGCCTGAAGGACTCTGAGAGTTGCGTTGCAACGGGAATGGAATCGCGGGCACTGAATTGCATCGCCGATGCCGATGAGTTCTCCATGCCGGCCTAGAGGCCGCCCCTCCTCAAGGCGGCACCGTAGCCCGGATTCACAAGCTACCCAGCGGTACCGCGAGGCAAGATTGGGGTGGAAGAACGGGCCGGCTGCCGCAGGCGGGTGAACGTGGTGAGATGGTGGCCATGCGCCTGAAGTCATCGCCTGATTGAGGATCGCATGGTTCGGGCGTTCCCTTTTGGCCTCTTCAATCTAGGAGCCAAAGATGATCACGATCCTTCCCAACTCCCTGTCAGCCCGCTGCGTCAGAAGCTGATCGAGGACATGACCGACGGCGACCCAGCGCAACTATATCCGCAGTGTGGGGGCGCTTCGCATCGTTCCTCCGGCGACCGCCGGACACCCAAACACGTTGCGCGAGATGATGATTATCGCACATTCCCCGGCATAGAAGCCGTTGTGCGATCTGACCATTATCGATCACCCCAGGCCGCCCACGGCTCGTGGCAGGTCATTGAGCGTTTGCTTGGCTTGGTGATCCCATTTCCGTTTCGGCGGGACCGACGAACCACTTGGCTGAGAGCCGCACGAGTTCCCATGCCTGAACCAGGCGTTGGATAGCCTCTGTCGTCGTGGTCATGGAATAGAGACTGCAATGCTTGCGCGCCAATCGTGCGGGGCTCGCATCAGGCTAGTCGCGTTCGAAGTCGGACGGTTCGTCCCGGAGGGTCGGAACTGCTTGGAGTTCATCGGTCGCTCGACGAATAGTAACTTTGCTGCTGTGATCGCCAAGCGCCGCCACAGGCTTTCCCGCCTCGTCGACGCTAAGCGCGCCCACTAAGCTCAGATCTGCGGTTTGAATATAGGACTCGGCACGGTCAAGTGCTGAAGTCAATCGCTCACGCAGATTCTGAGCGGTCACGCCCGCGGGCAGCCCACGTACCGAAAGATAGTCTTCGTCCGGCACCGAATGCGAACGGCGGCGGATCTCCTCGATGATTTTCTGAGGCGAGAAGTTGGGAGGTTTTCCCGACGCTGCCAGCACGAGCGGTCCGAGGTGAGAAAATCGCTCCTCGATGGTGACGAGGTCAACGTAGTCGCGAGCTTTGGTACGAGTTGAGGCTGCACCGACCTTGTTGACCGCCAAGTCCGCCGTGCTGAGTCGAACGCCCCATTCAGCGTCCCGAACCAGCGGAAAGTAGCGGTATCGGGTCTCGCTCATCCATTGCAGAATGGTGGCGTCGCCGCCTCTCGAAACAGTACATTCCACCACACCATAGATCAGTACGTCAGTGTTCACCTTGAAGCCGGCATCGGTCAGGGATGCCATGTCCTTCCGAGCTGTCGCGACAATTTCCTCATCGGTATCGTGGAATATATCGAGGTCATCCGACAGACGAAACCAGTCCTCATTCAGGACTGCACCGCCCGCCATATAGCTGGTGTCCGAGCGGTTTGCGGCGATGACCGCCATCACGTCTTTCTGCAGCGAAGTGAGAGCCATGATCTATGCCGCGCATTGTTCAAGAAGCTTGCGACCAGCAATAAAGGCCTTGGCATCGCCGCGGGCCATCAATGCCTTGGCCAGGACGCGCGCCTTTTCCTCGACATTGCCAAGACGTGACAGGTCGATATTGTCGAGCACCCTGACGCCATAGCGGATCACGACCTCGTCGATGCTTTGCTGAATAAGGTCACGACGATGCCTGTGGCTGCGGCGCATGGCAGCCGCATAAGACAAAATCTCTTCTCGTCCGCTGGCGGGCACGAGCACTTCAACACGAACGAGGTCCGCAGCGCCACCAGCCGATCGATATCGCTTGATCCTGTCCTGAATACTCATGGATTTCTCCTTTACGACCAAAATAGGCGTATCCGGGATACGCTTCAAGATCAAAACCGGCCATGCCTCTCCACCTGCGTTCGCCCGGCCGCGCCCACGCAGAGCAAGCATCCGCATCGTCAATGAGGTGCACCAAGAGGCATCTCATCGCCTTTGGCGCCGCCCCGCAGGTGGGCCGCGCCGTGTTCGACTATCTCTATGAAATGCGCCCTTGCTTGAACCTTCGTGGCACGCAACGCCGCGACCAGCATCGATGCGCAGCATCTGGCTGTACTGAGGCGCTTGGCCGTCGGGATGCGCGGAGAAGGCAGTCAGGCTCTCACCAGCTATTCCAATTCGCTCGACTGGGTGGAGAATTCCACGACACCATTGCCAAGGCCTCTGGCAACGAGTTGACGCGGGAGACTCCGGCGTGAAGGGGTCACGCGATCCCGAGGTCATCTTCAACCTAATCCGATATTGCTGGCCCATTAGCTTGAAACGAGCGCAGACGGCTGAATATGTACTCGCGCTTGACCGCGGCGTAGTGGTTGGCGCGTTCAAACCGTCGAACTGGGCACCTGCCCGAGCTGCGGATTCTCCCGACATCAAAGACAAACGCGACGAACCCGGTCGAATTGCGGCCGGCGCCAGAAGAGATATGGCAGTTTTACGTGGGTGAGCATGGCAAGCGGGCAAACCCAACCGCCTTACCTGCCGTTCGCCAAGCCTGCCGTTACATCAACTGCTAGCAGGAATGAGAGCATCGAGCGTCGCGACAGGATAGGGAGCGGAAAAGGCGCAGCTTTCGAAGCTGGGGAAGCCGGCCATGTGTTCGCGACAGACGCCGAAGCCGGAGGAATTTTCGTTGCTGCCAGCCGATCGGAAGAATGCCTCAGCTTTCACTACCGCTTTGAGGGCAAGGACGCGCGAGTTGGGGCATGACGAGATTTCAGGGTCGACGATAGAAGAGCACGCGAGCGGCGGGGACGAGTTGTAGCAGATAGTCGAAATCGGCAATGTTGCCGGTGAGCATCGCGAAGCCGAGCTTCTGAGCCTGGAGAAACAGGATGCAGTCGTGAAGGGCGCGAAGCCTCGCGTCCTTGTCGTGGCCTTGGAGTCGGCAGAGAATACCCGAGAGCATGGCAGCCCGCGCCAGAACCTCGACATCGGGGGCGAAGGTGCGATGTGCCGGCATCGCGTCGACAAGAACGCCGATCTGCTTGACGGCGCTTTTGGTCCGCGGATCGGCGGGATCGAGCACGCCGACGGTGTGCATCAGTTCCTGGATCGCCACGGTCGAATGGTTCGCTGTTCGGACATTGAGGAGTTCGTCAACGGCGTCGGGAGCCCGGCCCTGCAATCCATCGATATAGACGCAGGTGTCGAGCAATAGGCCATGACCCGCGCCGGGATGATCTCCGATAAAGGGTAGCTCTGCATCGTCCCGCCGCGACAGGGTGCGGCCTGGATCGAGCCGGCCCCAACGAACGGCGGCATCGAAATCGAAGGCGGCCACCTCAGAATCCGAGCTTCAGAGACGGATCGACCGTTCCACGCGTTTTGTCGAAGGCTTTGCTGAACCCGTCCTCGAGCGCCACATTGGCGAGCGCGAATTCGATGAGGTCGGTATCTGTGCTGATCCCCGTCTGCTTTTTGGCCTGCTCCAAGAGAGCCGGACTGATGCGCCCGCCGATGCGCGCGCTCTTTTCGCCGAGCAGTCCGGACTTCTCGGCGGCCGACAAAACAGCCGTGCGGCGAGCAGGATCGATGAGGACGAACCTCCCGGTCTTCGGCGCGCGGCCGAGCTTCGTCTTGCGGCTTTTGCTCGGGGAGCCGCTCATGCCGGCGCGAGCAATCGTGGGCTTGCTCGTCTTCGCCATTTCGTTGCTCCGATGTTGAACGTTTTTGAATTCTGTCCAACATAGCATCTGGATAGCTAGATTCAAGGCGAGGCGCATCACTTATGCAGCGGAGACCAGAATAGCGATCCCCAAGGATCTTGAGCGGCGTGGCAACAAATGTGAACACCGCCTCGCCGATTGCAGCCAGCGCTTCCAGATAGAGCATTTCGATGATGGGAATGCCCCGGCGCACCAACAATTCGCGTGCCGACAGGGCACCCCATCGAGAACAGGTCCGTGATGACACCGGTGCCGTTCGGATAGTCGACCTGTCCATGCAGCTTTGTCATGGAATAGAGGTAGGGCGAGTGCGATGGTCCATAAGGAATCCCGGAATGCAGCCCCACCGCCAAGTCGAAGACTCCACAATCGCCTGAACTGAAACCAAGATAATCGTGGACCTGCTCCTTGGACATGACTGCTCTTACCTCCTTAGCCCTAAGCACCTTAGGAGCGACGTCCATTCAGTCCAGTTTCCAAAGACCTCATTTCGCCCAGCGAACCAAATGCATATGGTTGCTCGCGTGAGGTTGTAGCATCTTTATCGGACATGGTGTCGGGGCATGGCGGAGACACCCTCAATGCGGCACCCGCGAGTCCGGCGGTTCGAGGGCTTTGCTTTGCAAAGCACCTCACCATGAGGGTTACTAGGACGGCTTCAGACCCCGTCCAAAATCCGCTTCTGATCGAGATCGAGGCAGGTGATGAGCGCGTCGCGTGCCCCGTCTACTTTGCCGGCCTCGATGGCAAGGATGACTTTTTCCAGCCCTGCGACCGTGGCTTCGCAATAGGCCCTCACGGTATCGCTGCGACGCGTCAGGGCGACAGCCAGCAGCAACTCTAGGACGCCCA
Organism: Devosia riboflavina; assembly: GCF_000743575.1. Classification (GTDB taxonomy): domain Bacteria; phylum Pseudomonadota; class Alphaproteobacteria; order Rhizobiales; family Devosiaceae; genus Devosia; species Devosia riboflavina. Next base: position 15,839 of record NZ_JQGC01000025.1, read on the forward strand.
CGACGGCGCGCAAAAGCGTGTTTTGCGAGCTTTCAGCGATAAGGCTGTGGACTTCGAGACAAGCGAGGCCGAACTGTTCGAGACTGTCGCCTGAGGTTGCGGCCTGGTGCAGCCAGTATTTCATCAGGCGGACATGTTCGGCCGTGCGATGGCGGGCCGCGCCTTCGACAGCGGGCAGCTCCAAGGCGGCGCGGACTTCGAAGAGGTTTTCGTAAAAGCGCCGGTCCGGCGGGGCGTAAAAGTGCCAGGCGAGGACCTGGCTATCGAAAAAATTCCAGCGGCTTTTGTGGGAGACACGGGTGCCGACCTTGGGGCATGCTTCGACGAGGCCCTTGGCTTCGAGGGTCTTGACCGCTTCGCGCAGAACGGTGCGGGAGACGCCGTAGGTTTCCATCATCACCGCATCGCTGGCCAAAACGGAGCCCACCGGGAACTCACCCCCGACGATGGCCCGGCCGATTTCGTTGATCACGAAAGTATGGAAATTGCGCGCAGCGTGCCGGCCCGAAAGCGACCGGATAAGGCTGCCAGCTTCGATCATGGTGCGGTCTTGCCTTAGGCCTTTTGGGCTTTCTCTCCGGGTGCGGACGCAACGAATATCCGGCGCTGCAGCACGATGAACAGGAACAATAGAATGCCGATGACGATTTTCGTCCACCAGCTCGACAGCGTGCCATCGAAGATGATGTAGGTCTGCACAAGACCAAGCAGCATCACGCCGATGAAGGTGCCGAGGACGAAGCCATGGCAGCAGGCTGGCATACGCATGACCCTGGTGCATAATTTTCACCTTAGCGGCGAGTTGCAATTTTAATTACAGCCGATAGGCTCTGGTTGTCTGCCAGATTTACTTGGAGCTTTTCGTGCCCAAACAATGCCGTATGATTCTCGATGTCGATACAGGCATCGACGATGCCATGGCGATCCTCTACGCCGTCAATCGTCCCGGCATTACGCTTGAGGCGCTGACGACGACTTATGGTAATATCGATGTCGCCTCTGCTACACGGAACAGTCTTCAAATTCTGGAAGCGGCGGGCCATTCCTGCGTTCCGGTGGCGGCAGGTGCCTCCCGCGCGCTGACCCGGCCCTTCACCAAGGCTGGTAGCCGCATCCATGGGCCAAACGGCATCGGCAATGTCGATCTGCCCATCCCCAAAGCCAGCGCCCGCGACATTTGGGCGCCCGATTTCATCATCGAACTCGTGCGCGCCAATCCCGGAGAATTGACGCTGGTGCCGGTCGGGCCGATGACCAATGTCGCCCATGCTCTGATGAAAGCGCCCGACATTGCCCAGAAGCTTGCCGGCATCGTGTTGATGGGTGGCACGATCTGGCACCCCGGCGTGCCCGGCATTCCGAGCCCCGTCGCCGATGCCAATTTTTTCAATGATCCGGAAGCGGCGCGCATCGTCCTCAAGTCCGGTGCCAAGGTCACCATGGTCGGCATGGACGTAACCATGAAGACCAAGCTGACTGCACCGATGATGGACGACATAGCAGCGCGCGGGGGGCCTGCAGCGCGCATCGTCATGGAAGCGGCACGCTTTTATCTCGCAGCCTACCAGGCGCAATATACTGACATCACCTATTGTGCACTCCACGATCCATTGGCAGTCGCCGTCGCGGAAGACCCTTCAATCGTCTCGCTCGAGTCGATGCAAATCGATGTCGAATGCGTGGGCGAACTGACACGCGGACAGGTGATTCCCGACCGGCGCCGGACCGGTACCACCGTGCCAAATGCCGAAGTGGCCATTGCGGTCGAGGCCGAAAAATTCGAAGCGCTGTTTGTTGAAACCATGGTGATGGGCGCCTGAGGCGCCTATCGGCCTTCGGGGGTGATGAGCCAGGGATAGGCAAAATCGGCAAATTTCTGCGCGCCGTCGGCGGCGCTCGGCGTTTTGGCGGCAACCCCGGCAGCCAGAGCTTCGAGCATGGCGAGAATGGCGGTGTCGGACGTTGAACTAAAAGTGCGGCGAGCTCGCACATAGAGCGTGAGTGTGCCCAGCCTTGCAAGGGGCGATGTCTGGTTGTCGGTGACCGCAAGAATAGGAATGGAGCGCCGTTGCGCCGCCGCCGCCAGTTCCACCGTCTCGCGCATATACCGCGGAAAAGCGATGGCAATGATGAGGTCTTTCTCGTCGTAATGGGATAGGGCTCGCGACGCCGAAAGCATGCCGCCACCATTATCGATGGTACGAGCGTAATGCCCGGCAACCTCCAGCCGATGCGACAGGACATTGGCCAGCGCCGCGGCATTGTCGAAGGCGAGAATAAAGATATTGCGCGCGCCAAGGATCATGTCGACAGCTTGAACGATACGCGCGGCGTCCAGCCCCTGCATGGTTTCGTTTAGATTGCGCAGATCCTCCTCAAAGGACGCGAGCACCGCCTCTTCGACGGTCGATCCCTTTGAGAGCGTCGTTTTGAGCCGCTCGACCGGCTCGAAGATGGATTCGAATCCCCGGATCACTTCGGCACGAAACTGGGCATATCCGTCAAAGCCAAGCTTTCGCGCGAACCGATTGGCCGTCGCGACCGAAACACCCGTCGCCTCGACGGTCTCGTTGATCGACATTTGGGCAATCCGAATTGGCTCGCTCAACACGTAATCGGCAAAAGTCTGAAGAGCCTGAGACAGTTCCGGATAGGCCGCTTCAATGCGCTCAGCGACCACCGAACCGGCGGGCAAATAGCCAGTTGCCGCTTTTTTATGCATTACCATTTTTTGCCTCAAAACAGTCTTGTAAAAGATATTTCATGTGGTAGCGTCACTGTAACAAGAGATTGCAGGAGGTCAAACCTGCAAGCCGAGCGGGAGGTTAGTTGATGCCAAGGGAACGTAAAAAGTGCCGAAGAACAGGGATTTTGCATTAACCCGGCGCCACCTGCTTATGGCAGGGGCAGCAGGCCTTCTCGCCAGTGGATTACCCCGTCCGCTGCTCGCTCAAGACACAGCCAGTATCACCACCGCCTTTGGCTGGATTTCCAATGTTGAATATGCCGGCTTTTGGGCTGCACTGGACCAGGGCTATTTTACTGAGGAAGGGCTCGACGCACCTTACCTCGCCGGCGGACCCAATGCGCCGGATGTGCTCGTATCCTTGGCCTCGGATGCAGCGCAGGTCGCCTTCGCCAATTGGCTGCCGTTGCTCGATGCCATCGGCAAGGACAATGATTTCCAGATTCTCGGCTCGGCTTGGGCAAAAAGCCCTTCAGGCCTGCTTTCGCTGGCCGCCAACCCCGTTCGCACCCCGCAAGATCTCGTCGGCAAGCGCATTCTAGCGCAGAACCCGTCTGACACCTCAATTTTTGATGCAGTGTTGACCAAGGCTGGTCTGCCACTCGACTATGAGATCATTCCCACCGGCTTTTCGCCCGAACCGCTCCTGGCGGGCGATGGCGACGTCTATCTCTGCTTTGCCACCAATCAGCCGATCACACTCGAAAACATGGGCATGGTCCAGGACAAGGACTTCGTCGTCACGCTCTTTGACGACATCGGCTATGTGGTGAAAGCCGGCCTGATGGTGGCCAAGAAAAGCTACATCGCAGAAAACCGCGATACGCTCGTCAAATACGCCCGCGCCATGATCAAGGGCTGGGAATATGCCTTTGCCAACCCAGCCTACGCTGCCCAGATCGTCATCGACAATTATGGCGCCGATCTCGGCCTCGACCTGGCTCAACAGACCCGCCAGATGGAGCTCCAGATCCCTCTGATGAAGCCGACGCCGGAATACAAGCTCTACCTGTTCGACACCGCCGACATCACCGGCAACATGACTGAAGCTGCCGAAGCTGTCGGTCGCTCGGTGCCGCCGCTCGCCGACCTCGTTGACTTCAGCATCGCCGAAGAAGCCTACGCAACACTCTAACTGCTGCTGGACAGACCCATAGGTCCCTCTCCTCTCCCCTGACGGGAGAGGAAGCGGGTCCCGCGCGTAAACGACCCGAAGGGTCGGCGCACGAGCCCCTGGGAGGATTCCGCCAAAGGTCATCGCCACTCCGCCCAACGCCTTCCGGTGCCCCCCCCCGGAAGGCCAATGCCCCCGCTTGTCCCAACCGGAATTTCGGAACCGCCACGATGCAAAGACGCACTCTGCTCAAATCCGCCGCCGTTGGCCTTGCTGCCGCTGGCCTTCCGCGCAGCCTTTTCGCCCAGGACCTGACGCCGCTTCGCGTACAGTTGGGCTGGATCTCCAATGTCGAATATGTCGACCATTGGTTCGCCCTCGAAAATGGCTATTTCACCGAAGCAGGGCTCGACGTCACGGTCATGCCCGGCGGCCCCAATGCGCCCGATCCGCTGACCATGGTCGCCGCCGGCAGCGCCGAAATCGGCTATACGAGCTGGCTGCCATTCCTCGACGCCGTGGCCAAAGGTAATGACTTCGTCATTATCGCGGCGCGTATGCAGACCTCGCCGCTCGGCATCATCTCGCTCGCGGCCGCGCCAATCCTTGAACCCAAGGACATCGTGGGCAAGAAAATCCTCGCCCAAGGCCCGGCCGAACAGACATCGATCGAAGCGACGTTGAGCCTCAATGGCCTGCCCAATGACTGGGAGATGGTGACGGCTGGTTTTTCGCCCGAGCCGCTCGTGGCCGGCGATGGCCAAGGCTACACCGCCTTTGCGACCAACCAGACCATCACCATGGAGAAAATGGGCCTCCTCCGCGACAAGGACTTCTTTTTCCGTTCCTTCGACGAGCTTGGCTTCCCGGGCTATGCCGGCATTGCCTTCGTCTCCAAGGCCTATCTCGAGGCCAATCGTGAGGCGCTGGTCAAATATACCGCCGCCATCATCAAGGGCTTCAAGGCAGACGAGGACGATCCGGCGCTCGGTGCCAAGATCACCGTGGAGAAGTATGGCGCTGATTTCGGCCTCGATCTCGACCAGCAGACCCGCCAGAACGAGCTGCAGATCGATTTCATGCGCCCCGGCGGCGCGGCCGACTTCCCGCTCTATGCCCTCGACCCGGCCAAGATGGAAGGGCCCATGTATGACGCGGCGCGCGCCACCGGCCGCACGGAACTGCCGCCGATCGCCGACATCATCGACACCTCAATTGTCGAAGACGCACTCAAGCTGGCCTGACGCGGCCGCCCGCGCCGATTTTGTGGCGCGGGCCTCTACTTTTGATGTGAGGATTTTCAGATGAGCCAGACTCAGGAACCCCAAACTGTCGATCTTGTGGTTACCAGCGCCGATATCGTCACGCTCGACACCGAAAACCGCGTCATCCGCGATGGCGCTATCGCGGTTGATGGCAAGCGCATCGTCTGGATGGGTCCGAGCAGCGAAGCTAACCGCTACAACGGCAAGACGGTCATCAACGGCAAGGATCGCATCATCCTGCCCGGTCTGATAGATGCGCATTTCCACACCGGCCAGCAATTGCTGCGCGGCAAGCTGCAAGACATCGCCCGCCGTCGCCCGCTCAAGCTGCCGGTCTGGAAGAACTATCTTATTCCCTGGGAAAGCTGCCTCGACCCCGAAGACGTCTATCTCTCCGGCCTCGTCGCCTATTCCAACATGCTTCAGGTCGGCACCACCTGCTTTGCCGAGGCTGGCGGCCCACATCCGGACGAGATGGGCCGGGCTGCCATGGATGTCGGCATTCGCGGTTTCGTCTCGCTCTCGACCGTCGACCAGAGCGAGAACATCGGCGCCGAAGTGCCGCCCAACATGCTCATGACCCATGACGAAGCGCTTGAGCGCAACGTGTCGCTGGTGGAGCGCTGGAAAAGCAATGACCGCGTTTCGGCCTGGCTCTCGCTTCGTCAGGTGATCGTCTGTTCGCCCGAATTGATCCGCGATATCTCGGAAGCGTCGCGGACGCTCGACGTGAAGATCCACACCCATCTGTGCGAGGGCAGCTACGAGATCGATTACACGCTCGAAAAATTCGGCAAACGGCCGACCGAATGGCTCGGCCAGATCGGCGTTCTCAGTCACCAGCTCCATTGCGCCCATTCGGTACTATTGTCCCCGAGCGAAGTGGACCTCTATGCAAAGCACCGGCTGTCGGCCTGCCATTGCGGCTTCAACAATTATTCGATCGGTTCGCCCCGGGTCATCGAAATGTGGCGACGCGGCATCGATATTGGCCTTGGCACCGACGGTCCCGGTGCGGGCGGCACGCTCGACATCTTCCAGGTCGCCCATGTGACCCGTGTCGGCCAGCAGGCGGTCAACAGCGCCGTCTACCATGAGCGCGAGCCGATTTCGGCCGAGGAAATCCTCAAGATCGGTACCCATGGCGGCGCCAGGGCCCTCGGTATTTTCGATCAGGTCGGGAGCCTCGAGGTGGGCAAGAAGGCCGACTTCGTTCTTTGTGACACCTCAATGATGGATGCCGCGCCGCTCTACGATCCGCTCTTTGTAGCCGCGAGCGTACTGGTCGGCAGGGATGTCGTAACGGTCATTGTCGATGGCAAGGTGGTGATGAAGGATCGGGAACTGCAGGGGATCGACGCCGAGGCCATCAAGGCCAAGTTGAAAGAACGCCTGCCCGTCATAACCGAGCGCTTCGAGAAGCTGGTGGCCTGATCCATGACGAAATTCGAGACGGTTCAACGCCGCGGCCCGCTCCGCATCCGGGAGCCTGCGATCTTTCCGATCCACGCGGGAAAACGCGTCATCGTCACTGGTGCCGCCGGTGGTTTGGGAAAGGCAATTGCGGGCCTCCTGGTCGCGCAGGGCGCTAAAGTCGTCGTCGTCGACCTCCGCCAGGAGGCAGTGAACACCGCGGCCAATGAACTGGGTGGCAGCACCAAGGGCGTCTTCGGCTATGCGCTCGATGTCGCCGACGAAGCCGCCGCGGCTCTGTGCGTCACCCAGTCCATCACCTGGCTCGGGGGCATAGACGGGCTCGTCAATTGCGCCGGCATCGTCCTCCACGCCGACCCTCTCGCCATTTCCCGCGCCGATTGGACGCGCCAGTTCGAGGTCAATCTTTTTGGCGCCTATGAGCTTGCGCGGCTCGTCGCCAAGCAGATGATCGTCGATGGCATTCACGGCGCCATAGTCAATATCGCGTCGGAAGCCGGCAAGAAGGGTCATGTCGATTCCATGGCTTATAGCGCGAGCAAAGCCGCCCTGATCAATCTCACCCGGACGCTCGCCGAAGCACTGGCGCCCTATGACATCAACGTCAATTGCGTCTGCCCCGGCGGCATGTCGACGCCGATGCTGCGCGAGGTCGCGGCGGTTTATTCCGGGATCACTCAGACGCCCGCCGACGATGTCTTTGCCCAGATGCAAAGTGCAACTCTTGGGCGCCATACCGAACCGCGCGAGGTGGCGCGCGTCGCTTCATTCCTCCTCAGCGACGAGGCCATGATGATCCGCGGCCAGGCCGTCAATGCCGATGCCGGCGACACCCCTTATTGAACCGGAAATGCCGATGAACGCTCCCCTTTCTTCTGCTCCCGCGACGGCACCCGAGGCCTGGGCCATCAATGTCGATCATGTCGGTAAGACTTTCACGCTCGATGGCGGCAAGGAACTGAAGGCCATCGACGATGTCGATATCAAGATTGGTCAGGGCGAATTCGTCGCGCTGCTCGGTCCTTCCGGCTGCGGCAAGAGCACTATCCTGCGGCTTGTCGCAGCGCTCGAGGATGTCAGCACCGGTCGCGTCACGGTGGAAGGCAGCAATCCGACGGCGCTCTCGCGTGCTCATCGTCTTGGCGTCGCGTTCCAGGACCACGCGCTGCTGCCGTGGCTGACCATCCGCGACAATATTGCCTTGCCCTATAAAGTCGCCGGACGGCCGGTGGACGACAAGCGCATTGCAGAACTTTTGGCCCTCGTCGGACTTTCCGGCTTTGAAAAAGCGCGGCCGCGGCAGCTCTCTGGCGGCATGCGGCAGCGCGTCTCCATCGCCCGTGCCCTCGTGTTAAAACCCGATGTTCTGCTGCTCGACGAACCCTTTGGCGCGCTGGATGCCGTTACTAGGCGCCACATGAATGTCGAACTGCAGCGCATCTGGAGCGAACAGCGGATTACGACCCTTCTTGTGACGCACTCCGTCGAGGAGGCGCTTTTCCTTGCCGACCGGGTGATCGTCATGAGCGGACGTCCGGGCCGAATCATCAAGGAGATTCAGGTGCCTTTCGCCCGGCCGCGCAGCCCCGATGTGCAGCGGACCATGGAATTCCACCATCTGGCCGACGAACTGACCCTCGCGCTCGAACCCGAGGGGCATCATTGATGAAGATGACCGCAGAACGCTGGCAGTCCCTGACCCTGGGCATTGTCGGCATTGCCCTCTTTCTCGCCGCCTGGGAAGCCATCGGCGTCAATCGCCTCGCCGGCCTCACCTGGCCACCGCTAAGCGCGGTGTTCCAGTTCATGTTCGATCCCACCAAGGCCCAGCTTTTCATCCGGGCCATGGAAGCGAGCTTCTCGATGGTGATCCTGGGCTATGTCACCGGCAGCGTCGTCGGCATCGCCCTTGCCGGGCTCGTCCATGTCCTCCCCGTCGTCCGCCCCGGCATGGATCGGTTGGCCAGCGTCATCCACGCCATCCCCGCTATTGCGCTGGCGCCTCTGTTTATCGTGCTGATCAGCCGCGAATTTACCGGCATGGCGATTGCCGCGCTCAATGTCTTTTTCATTCTCTATGTCTCGACCACGTCGGGCCTCAACAACTCGACCGCCGGGCACCGCGACCTTTTCCAGGTCCTAGGCTCGAGCCGTACGACCCGGCTGCTGCGCCTCGATCTGCCCGCGGCCCTGCCGGCGGTCGTCAGCGGCATGAAATATTCGGTGCCAGCGGCCTTTATTGGGGCGATCCTCGGCGAGTGGTTCGGCTCCTCGCGCGGGCTTGGCCTCCTTATGGTCAGCGCCATGCAGAACTTCCAGATCCCGCTTCTCTGGAGCGCCGTCTTCATCGCTTCCACGGCCTCTCTGATCGTCTTCGGCCTCATGGGCCTTCTCGAACAGTTCGTTTACGGACGGTACAAATGAGCCCGGTCTCGCAAACCAGAAGCCCCCTCGACTGGGTCAAGACAGCGATATCTCGTTATTGGGGTGTCGTCGGTGTTCTCATCGCCTGGCAGGCGTGGGTAACGATCACGGGCGTCAATTCCATCGTGATTCCCCACCCGATCAATGTCGTGGGCGACCTCGTCTTCAATCCCGGCGTCTATCTCGCCAATGCCGGCCAGACGCTCTTCCTCGCTGCCGCGGGCCTGATCCTCGGTATGGCGCTTGGCACCATGGTCGCGATCGTCGCCTGGTCCTCGCGCATTCTCAGCGGCATTCTTGTCCCGCTCGGGCTGATCTTTTCCTCGGTCCCCGTCGTCGCCCTGATCCCCGTCCTCGCACGCCTTCTCGGCTATGACGTGAAGACGGTCCTCGGCATCGTCATCATCATTTCCTTCTTCCCCGCCTTCGTCTTTACCGCTGCCGGCCTCAAGTCGCTCCCCCCAGGCAGCAGCGATCTCTTCAAGGTGTTCGGGGCCAGCCGCTGGACCCGGTTTGTCCATCTGGTCCTGCCTTCGGCTGTCCCCAACTGGATGATCGCCCTTCGCCTTTCGGCTCCACCGGCGGTTCTGTCGGCCATGCTGGCAGAATTCCTCATGGGCAAGAGCGGCCTGGGATTCCTCTTTCGCCAGTCGGCGACCGAATTTGCAACCGAGCGCGCCTTCGGCACCAGCGTGATCGCCACCGTCATCTCGGTTCTCTGCTTCACCTCCGCTGTGGCCGCGGAAAAATTCATCAACGAAAAGTGGAAGTGAGCCCATGCCCCACAGGATCGAAGACCTCAAACCCTGCATAGCCACCGTGCAGGTGGACAATGAACGGGTGAGGGTCACCCGCTACACTTTCCTCCCTGGCACCGATACCGGCTGGCACACCCATGGCCACGACTATGTCGTCGTGCCGACCCGCGCCGGTACGCTCACCATCATCGAGAGGGATGGCTCGACGCGCGAGGTCGCCTATGTGCCGAGCGAATCCTATGCCCGCACCCTCGGCGCCGAGCATGACGTCGCCAACCTCTCCGATGACACCGTCGAATTCGTCGAAATCGAACTGAAGTAGGACCAGATGACCACCAAGGTAATTCTCCCGCCGGATCCATGGCAGAACGTAAGGACGCTTCATGGCCTGCCGGCCGACGAAGTGATCTCGGGCCTCCAGAAGAGCCTCAGGCGCGGGCTCGCCGAGACTGCTCTGCTCATCGCCTATGAAATGTACATGACGAGTGCCGAGATGGAGGAAATGCTCTGGTCCCGCCTCATCGTCATTGCGGTCGAGGATGTCGGCTATGGCAATAAGGACCTGATCGTCCCGATCGACGCGCTCTATCGCAACCATTCGCGCTATCCGCGCCCGATCGGTGATCGTTTCCTCTTCGCTGCTCACGCTATCCGCCTGATCGCCGACAGCCCCAAGGATCGCACCACCGACGACATGGTCAATTTCGCCAAGCTCGAAAACCAGGTGCGCGGCAAGGGTCCCGAAGTGCCCGATTTTGCCATCGACATGCACACCAAGCGCGGCTGGGAAATGGGCCGGGGCTACGAGCATTTCATGACCGAAGCCAGCCGCGTCGAAAACAAGATTTCCGATGTCGACACGTCCTATCGCGATCGCATCATGGCCGCCATCGCCGCCGGCGAGCTCACCTGATGAAGAAGGTCTATATTGCCGGTCCGGAAGTGTTCTTTCCAGACGGGGCCGACATCATTAAACGCAAGGGCGAACTGGCCCGGAAATATGGCTTTATAGCAAACAGCTTTGAAGCCGGCGATTTCCCGTCCGAAAAGTTTGCCTTCGGCATGGCCATCAGCAAAGCCAATGAAGACATCATGCGCGGGTCCGATTTCGTCCTCGCCAATATGACGCCCTTTCGGGGCGTCTCGACCGATGTCGGAACGGCTTACGAAATCGGTTTCATGTGTGCATTGGGCAAGGATGCCTTCGCCTACACCAACGATCCGCGCTTTTACGATGTCCGCATCAGCGATGACTATTACGCTGGCAAAGTTGGCCCCGCCGCCGATGGCATGATCCGTGGGCACAGCGACGGCTGGATGGTCGAAGACCACACCATGGTCGACAACCTCATGCTCGACGGCGGCATTATCGCCCGTGGCGGTCTCGTTGCCCGCTCGCCCGATGGTGTGACACTCCCTTGGAGCGATCTTTCGGTATTTGAATTGGCCCTCAAGGCCGCTCGCGCCTTTTACGATAAAGCATCATGACCCTTCAAAAGGACGCCACCGCACTCGCCGCAGATCTCGCGGCGGGGACGATCTCGGCAGTGGATCTCACGAAAACGGCGATTGCCGCCATCGAGGCCGGGGACGGCGCCATCAATTCGGTGGTCATTCGTGATTTTGATCGCGCTCGCGCCGCAGCCATCGAGGCAGACAAGCGTCTCGCCAGCGGCGAGCGCCTGCCGCTCCTCGGGGTAACCGTCACGATAAAGGAATCCTTTGACGTGGCTGGCCTTCCAACCTCTTGGGGCCTCGACGTCTTCCGTGATGCCATAGCCACCGAGGACGCGGTGACCGTCGCCCGCCTCCGCGCTGCCGGCGCGATCATCCTCGGCAAAACCAACGTGTCCGAGGGACTTGCCGGCTGGAACGCGACCAATCCGGTCTATGGCCGCACCGACAATCCCGTCGCTCCCGGCCATACGCCCGGGGGATCGTCGTCCGGCGCGGCGGCGGCCATCGCCGCTGGCTTTTCTCCGCTCGACATAGGCTCCGACTTGGGCGGGTCTATCCGCGGCCCCGCCCATTTCTGCGGCATCTTCGGGCACAATTCCACGGCAGGGCTTTTGCCCCTCCGCGGGCATGTCCTTGCCGGCCGCAAGGCGCGGCTCGACATGTCGGCGCCGGGCCCGATGGCGACCAGTGCTCGCGACCTGGCTCTCGGCCTCTCGATCATGGCCGGCCCGGACCTTGATGACGCCACCGGCTACCACCTCGCACTGCCCGCTGCGCGGCACAATACCGTCGCAGATTTCCGCGTTCTGCTGCTTCCTGAACACCCCCTCGTGCCGACCGAAGCCAGCGTTCGGCAAGCCGTTGAAGCGTTTGGATCAGATCTCGCCCGCCGTGGTGCTGCCGTCCGATCTGCGCGTGGCATCATCCCCGACCCAGCCGAAAGCACTGCGGTCTATATGGCACTGCTCAGCGGAGCTTTGGGCCTTGGTCAATCACCGGAAGCGGCCGCAACGGGACGGGCAAAGGTTGCCGCTCTCGATCCCGGTGATCAGTCCATATCCGCCATGCGCCTTCGCGCTGCCGTCATTTCGCATGCAGACTGGCTGGTCGCCAACGAAGCGCGCGTCAAATTGCGCTGGGCCTGGCGTGAACTGTTCAAGTCCTATGACGTAGTCATTTGCCCGCCGACTTCGGTTCCCGCTCTAAGCCACGCAGACGCCGCCGCAACCCGCATAACGGTCGATGGGCAAGCCATCGACGCTGGCGATCCCGTGGTTTGGGCAAGCCTTGCCACCGCCGCCGGCCTTCCTGCCACGGTCATGCCGGTCGGTAAGACGTCCGACGGTCGTCCGCTCTGCGTCCAAATTATCGGCCCCTATCTCGAAGACTATACCCCCATCCGCCTCGCCGAACTGATGAGCCGTGCCTGATGCAGATTGAAGCCATCGGCGCGGTGCGGACGATCCTTGGGGAATCCCCCGTCTGGGATGTCGACAAGGATCGGCTCTATTGGGCCGATAGCCTCGGCAGAAAGATCTTCTGTGCCGCTCCTGATGGTTCCGATCTCGAGCAATGGGATACGCCAGCCAATATTGGATTCATGGTTCTTTGCCGCTCGGGTCGCGGTCTTGCGGCGATGAAAACCGGGGTGCACTTCATCGACTTTCAGGACAGCACATTTTCCCTCATTGCCGCTCCGGAGCCCGACCTCCCCAACAACACGCTCAATGACGGCAAGGTCGATCGTGCTGGGCGCTTCTGGTTTGGATCGATGGACATTACCAGCCAAACCGAGGGCGGCACGCTTTATAGGCTTGATCCCGATCTGACCCTGACCGCGATACACCGGGGCGTGACCATCTCGAACGGACCGTGCTGGAGTGTTGACGGCCGGACTTTCTATTTCTCCGACACGCCGCGCGCCCTGGTCACTCAATTCGAGTTTGATCTCGCCACCGGCACACTATCAAACCCTCGTCCATTTCTTCAGCACGACCGCAGAGATGGCAGTGGAGTCGATGGCGCGACGGTCGATGCGGAAGGCTACTATTGGTGCGCCCATGTCTATGGCGGCCACATCGCTCGATATGCGCCGAACGGCACGTTGGATCGGACGATCGAACTGCCCACAGGCGCAGTGACCAGCATTGCCTTTGGCGGTCCCGACCTTGAGACAATTTTTGTGACGTCTATGTCGAAATCGCTACAAAGCGGCGGCATGCCGGATTCAATCGACGCCGGAGCGCTCTTTGCCATACGCGGCCTCGGCATTCGCGGCCTGCCAGAACCCAAGTTCGCGGACGTCATCTAGCTCATAGGCGGTGCGTTCGCCGAAGATGTGGAATATTCGCCTGTGACCGACTGGATAGGACTTTCCCCCGCGGCCTTGGCATTGTTTGGCGCGGCCATTTTTGGCGCGGCAGTGCTTCGTGGGTTTAGCGGCTTTGGCTTTGCCCTGGCAGCAGTTCCCTTGGTCGCGATGATCGTGGCACCGGCCCGGGCCGTCGCCATTGTCATATTGGTGCAGACGGTGATGGGGCTGCGCGACATTGCGCAACATCATGCCATTATCGATCGGTCAGGCGTGGTGCGACTGTCGCTGGGGGCGCTGATTGGCACGCCTCTTGGCGTAGCGGCTCTGCTTCTGCTCGATCCTCCGACGATCAGGCTATGCATCGCGGCCATAGTGGGCATCGGGGTGCTGTTCCTGATACAAAAACCCCATCCCCCTGCGCAGCTACGCCCATTGCTGGCCCTCGCGACTGGCTTTTTGTCCGGACTGTTTGGAGGGCTGGCCGCTATGCCAGGGCCGCCCGCCGTCGCCTACTATCTGTCAGGATCGACATCAGCCAATGTCGCACGCGCTTCGCTGATGGTCTTTTTCTTCCTGACATCCGCGCTAGCACTACCCGGATTGATCCTCGGCAACCTCATCGACATCCAGGTCGTGGCACTCTCCTGCGGTGCTCTGCCCCTAATGCTTGTCGGCACAGGCGTCGGTTCGCGCCTTTTCAAGCTCGCTCCAAGTTCGTCTTACAGGGTGGTCGTACTTTCAGTTCTGATCGCGATGGCCGTGAGTTCTGGTTTGCAGAGTATTTTGAACCGCTAACGGATCCCAACCTCAAACGGGCTAGAAGCTTTTGGGACGGCGTGGACTGGTTCGGATCGGCATCGGTTAGTCGCCCTTGCACCCCATTGCGGTCATTCAGCAGGCCGCTTACAGCTCCCGAAAGCTGCCTTTGGTAAGGATCAAGTTAGCGGTCAGCGTGAGGACTGCCTGGTCTGATCACAGTGCGATTATGTAAAGGGGGCTTACGCGGCGCCAAGCCGACCGTGAGCCACGTATCGCCAATTCTTCGACCAGCGTCCACGTCATGCCACCAAACAGGAGTGTAGCGGCGGCGTTTAGTGGATATCGGCTTACTGCTTCTGCAACGCGCATAGCAAAGATGTGACATTTGCCGCATCGCTCGAAAGGTCAGGTAGCTGGCGCAGCCCCAGGCGTTCGCCCTCGCAGTCTCCACTACGCAGCCTTGGCTTTACGTCGACGAAACGTCGTTCTCGGTTGAGGGTAATCGATTTGACCTATCGGGAATGGAGGAAACGTTTACCTCAACTTTCATGCCCATATAGCTATCGCGGCTCCCTATGAAGTTGCCGGTGAGCGGCCTGGCCTGACTTGGCTCCCGCGCCACACCAACACGAATAAGATCCCTACTACCCAAGATGCCGTTGGTTGGGTCGAACTCCAACCAGCCGGCGCCGGGGAGGAAAACTTGAACCCAGGCGTGGGTCGCGCCACCGCCTCTGAGGAACTTGCCATCGCGGGTAGGGACGTAGACGTAGCCGGTGACAAATCGGGCGGCGAGTCCCAAGGCTCGGCACGCTTCGATCATCAGCCACGCGAAATCTCTGCAGGTTCCTTTTCGCTGCGATAGCGTGAGCTCTGGAGCCTGGGTCCCGGGCGTCATGCGGCGCGAGTACACAAAGCTCTCCTTGATGCCTACAGTCATGGTCATGAGGAGATGGCCAAGCTCTGTCTCCATGCCTGCGCGCGTAAAGCCTCGTGCCCACTTTTCAAGCTCAGTACTGGGGTGATGCACCCGTATGCACGGCGCAAGATCGGGAACCATGCCCTCCGGGTACAGCAGCGGCCATGTCTTGGCCGAGGTATCTATGCTGAAGTCCGGTCCAGCACTTGGCCTATGATCGACTGTGATTTCCGTCTCGAACCGAAGCTCGGTTGCCATGGAATCGAAAGTGACGGCGGTGACGCAGTTGCCGAAGGGATCGAGCATCCATTTCACCTCTTTAGGATTTGGCGAAACGGACAATGCTGTGCTCAGCAATCGCTGGTCGTAACTGTCGCGCGGGCGGAACATCAGGCGATGCTGACCGAACCCGACGGGCTTCGAATAGGCGTAGGTACTGGTATGGCGGACGCGTAATATCGTCATGCCGGAAAAAGGCCACAGAAGTGGCCCGGTTCCAAGGAACTTTCCGAGTACTGCTTGGCTTTCCTGTCCACCACCGGAGGGGCCCATGCGCTTTCTGATCGACTGCACACTACAATACGAAGCGTTGACTGAGACCACATTGATCCTCAACGTTGAGGCGCAACATGGCGAGAGACAGCGCATCGTGCGCGAGAAGCTACTGATTCCAGACGGGGTCTCCAGCGAGACTCACGAAGTGCCCGAGACGAGGAATCGGTATCGCCGGATGATCCTGCCTGTTGGCGCGCACCGCATTCGCTATCGTGCGGAAGTCGAGACGAGTCCCGCCACTTTTGACGTTGAAGAGGTTTTGTCCCTCCCGGTCTCGGAACTACCTTTCGAGGTTATGCCCCACCTCCATCCATCACGGTATTGCCCTTCGGACAGACTGGGACGCTTCGCGTGGAGGCAGTTCGGCGACATTGCCTCCGGGCATGAGAAGGTCGAGGCGATCTGCAACTGGATATTTGAGAATGTCGACTACATTGCAGGCTCCAGCGACAGCAGCACGTCGGCGCACGAGACGTTCACATTCCGAGCAGGTGTCTGCAGGGACTTCGCTCACCTGGGCATCAGCTTCGCCCGGGCGCTAGGCATCCCGGCGCGCTTCGTTTCCGTCTATGCCTCGGATCTCAAGCCGCAGGACTTTCACGCGGTGTTCGAGGCTTACCTTGGCGGTCGTTGGTACATCTTTGATGCCACTAGGCTGTGTTCCATCGACCGGCTTATCAAGATTGCTGTGGGGCGAGACGCAGCGGACAGCGCTTTCGCAACGTACTATGGCCAGCTCAGTGGACCACCGAAGTCAATAACTGTGCGTCATGTCGACGGCGACCGCGAGGCTGACGAGGATTGGACGGTGGACGCCGTTAGCCTTTCCAACTGATCGGCCTTCAAACAAAGCCACGGGCTTTGTCATAGAGGTGTGCGTTCGGCACTGTCGGGAACGCGCCCTCATTCGGGACTTTCAGGCCGCTTTCGCAACTTCCCAAAAGCATAGGTAATCGGGCTGGTTCTGAGCATGAGGCGAGCTCCCTGATGTGATTGTGGTCAGAACGACCACCGAGAAGCAGGGAGACTATGATGGGATATTATATGGTGTTGACGGTTGAACGCCTCGCCGCCATGTTGCGATGACGCGCCAACCCCGGATACGATCGTAGAGACCCCAGCGTCCACTTCGCGCCCCATTCCGGCCGTCCTGAGGCATTGGGAAAATCCAATGCCCTTACGCACGGTCTATTCCAAGGTAGTTCGGGCCTTGATCGTCAGAAAGGCTTTCAAGTTCTACCCGCCCCATGCCAGTACCCTTCGGGTCTGTTAATATCCAGGCCACCTTTTTCTCGCCGTTCCCCAACTGCAACTTGAGCCCGGCGCAGGGCCGCGCGTTTTCTCGCCACCTATAAGCAGGGTGGCACATTCACGCTCCCGCCGGGTCAACTTGTCCCAAGCCATCGGGGGTCTCCATTTCCGAAGAAGCTAATGACGCCGGTCAGGCTCGGCGAACCGCTGGCATCCTTCTAATCGGTCTGACCTTTGCGTGGTCGACCCAGAGGTTGGGCGGATTGGTATCCTGGTCGCTGACCTCCTCGGACAATCCTTCATCTTCGAAATCAGGATCCCCATCGAGGACATCGACGATAGCGATGAGTTGCTCGATAATTGTGCTCAAAGCTTCCCGTGTGTGCTTATCCATTGCGCCCTCATATAAGCTTCAGGCCGCGTAAGGATCTATGTCCGTTGCGACCAACGATAATGTGGTCATGGAGCGTGATGCGGAGAGGTTTGGCGGCTTCCTCAATCTCTCGCGTCATACGCACGTCGGCGGCGGATGGCGAGGGGTCGCCCGAGGGATGGTTGTGGACCAGAATAATGGCCGATGCGGAGAAATCGAGGGAGCGCCGAACAACCTCGCGAGGATAGACCTGGGTGTGGTCCACCGTCCCGACCTGCATCACTTCGTCAATGATCAGCCTGTTTTTCCTGTCGAGGAAGAGAATCCGAAGCTGCTCAACGCTCTCGAACGCCATAGCCGCCCGGCAGTATTCGATGAGCTCAGACCACGAAGAAAGGATCGGCCGGTCATTCAGTAGGTTATCCTTGGCGACGTGTTGGGCGATGCTCAATGTCAGTGCCAGATGGGACGCCGTCTTGACGCCGATGCCCTCAATCTCCATGACCAGTTTGGCGGGAGCAGCAAGGACCTGCGGAAGCGATCCGAACCTTTCGAGGAGAGCTCGCGCACATAATTTGCTGCCGCGAACCCCGAGAGACGGCCGCAATAGGTTGCTTAGCATCCGCTCCTGCGTGTGCCTGTCCCAGAGAATTGGCGGCCTGGAGGAAAATGGTCCGACGGACGACTCCGCAAGCCCCTCATTTTTCTGCATTTCAGGCCGCCTTCAGAGGGATTGAAAGCGAGAGGAGGCCACCTGTCACCTTGCCCCAGCGACGGGCACCAGCGAGCGCCGCTTCGGAAACATCGAAGTACGCGGGGAGCCAGTCCTCGCCGCCGATATCGATAGGATCACCGTGGATGTAGACGTTCCAGCCCATGCGCTTCCAGATCGCCAGCCATTTGACGTCTTGAATGCCACCGACCTGGCGGTAGCCCTTTGCCAGGCAGTACTCCATCACTGCCGCGCAACATTGGGCCTTAAGCACGAGGCCGCCGCCCTCGCGGCGTTCGGGAACTACGAAGCCACGGGTCCACTCCACGATGCTCGAATCTCGCGGCATCGGGATGAGGCTGCAGCTGTTCGGAAACACCTCGCTGAGCAGGTGTGGCAGGTGGGTCGGCACCAGCCGGGAGCCAGCCACGAACTCGTCGCCATCCATGACGACCAGATAAGCGGCCGCTGACGTATCAAACGGGTCGATTTCGAGACCGTCGGGAGACTGTTGCACCCAGCCGAGCTCTTCGGCGTAAACGGCGTGCCTAGCCCGGAAAAAGGCGTCGAGTTCAAGCTGGAAGAGGTGTTCGTTGTCGCGGGTAACGAAGTGGAATTCCATGGTTGCCCCCATTGCTGATGGGAACAACCTGCAACTGGCTAAGGGATGCTACTATTGTCCGGAAGGACGGTTGACGCTGGGTCTCAGCGCCAAAAATCTATGCAGCATAGATAGTAAGCTCGGACCGCTCACAAAATGATTTGGCGGGATTTGAGCGCGCGAGCGACCGCATGTGTCGTCGTCGTAGCGTTGAGTTTCAGGCGGGTATGGGCGAGGTGTTCCTTCACAGTTCGCTCCGATAAATTCAGAATATCACCGACGTCGCAGGCGTTCTTGCCATTGGCGATCCAGCGCAGAACTTCGCGCTCCCGCTCCGTTAGCCGGCCAAAGGGTCTTGCCTTCTGATCGTAAATTTCGACAGCGCGCATTTCGGCGTGAATGCAGACTTGGTGAAGCATCGCGCGAGAGAGAGGAGCCAAATCCACCGGTCTGTCGGCCCCGAGTGAGACGACCGCCTGAACGCTCGAAGGGTCGCCCATGGGAAATCCAATGCCATCTGCGAGGCCAAGCGACTTCGCTTCGGAGGCAATTCGGCCGGCGACCCGAGTGCGTGGTGCCGCGTCCCGGGCTTCCTTCCAAGAGAACGGACGAGCCTGCGACAGCGAAAAGAGGCTCACCGGGTCGTGCCAAAAGTAAGCGCCTTCTCGATATCGATCGAGCCAGTTCGATGGCCAGCTATGAGCGATGACATAGGGTTCAGCATCTTCCCCGAGCGCCGGCAGACGCGTCATCATGAAATAGTCAAAACCATATCGCTTCAGTGCACCGGCAAAGTCGGCGACCAATCCTGTCAGTGTCTCATAGTGCTGACAGCGCTCGATAAACTCTATCGCTACGTCGACCAGCTCCCCCAATGGACCGCCCTCCGTATAATTACGGTCAGCATTCTATTCGGCGGCAAAACTAGTTCACAGTTCTGGGTTTTGCCAAATTTTACCAATGGCAAGGATAAATCACAATTGGCGACGCAACCTGTTTCTGCTAGCCGCCCACCGAAAACTCTCGTATTTCTATCAAACTCTGCTGCCGCACTATACGAGTTGGCCTTGAGTATTTGCGATGCTCGACTCTTTCTTGGAGTGGCTGGTTATCAATGATCGCTGACTTTCGGTATCAGACTGTGCCCGGCCGCGACCAGGTGGTCATCAAGCTCTTTTGGGAAAACAACGAGCCCATGGGTCGCGTGATCGTTCCGAGCGCTATCGAGCAAGAGATGGATGAGGCCGACATGCCCAAGGCCGAGACGTTTCCGGTTTTCACCGCAATCGGGTACGGCGTTTTGCTCGCTGGGAAATCGCAGCGGCCTTTGTGCCTCACTGGGGACCGCAGTGTCTGGGACACCAATTGGGGCCGGCTAAAGGAAGCTCATTGACGTCCGGGAATGATCTCGATGATCCTGACATCCCTGCAATCGTCGCCGAGCGATCGGAGAGCTGCAACGACGTCGAGCATGCGTTCGTCAGCGCACTCAGCCTGACGACGGTGTTCGGGAACACTATGGAGGCCCTTGAGCACATTTCGAAGGCGAGCGATCTCCTGCTCACGCGATCGGGCCTCTTCGAGCTGCTGAATATAGGTGCTCATTTCAGTTTAATTCCAGGAGGGTTGCAGCGATCGCCTCATCGATATGATCCTCAATCTCAAGGAAGATCGCTGCGATGACGGCCCGGCGCTCAACGTCGTTGACTGCCTCGGCGGCGTCGATCTTGACCGCGAAGCTTCGTAGCTTGTGGTCGACGCGCAAAGAAAAGCCAACTCGGAATTCGATGAGCCCGAGATCACTCCAGAGGTCGACCATGAAGGTCTCGACATAGAGCTTATACTGCCCGATCAGTGTCGTGCTTAACCGGTCGACATATTCCCGCATCGAAGCCCCCCGCCTATCCAGCTTATCCCTCTTATCCCCCGTGAGTCATATGCTGGTATTGTGCGTGACAGGCACACAGATACGGAGGAACCGATGACCAGCGGCACCAGGAGAACTTTAGCTCAAATTCTCGGCGCAATGTCGGTTGCATCCTGTTCGGCATTGATCTTGGCCCCAATTGCAGCCAGTCACGCAAAGTGGGAAATAGCACTCTCTGGGCTATTTCTGTCTGTTCTGCTAGCACTCGGTGCTGTGGTGGTGCAGAGACACTAGATCCTATCACTGTTGACTTCAAATCCCTCCAATGACAACGTAAGGATTGGGGGAGAAAACATCTTGAAAATACTTATGGGAACTGCAGCCGCCGTGGCGTTGCTGCTTTCGATCGATACGGGCGTATACGCTCAGAGCGACATGGACTGCAAGGATTTCAGCTCCTGGCGCGAAGCTCAGGAATTCTACGAACGGAGCGGTCCGGGCGACCCCCATGATCTTGACCGCGATCGGGATGGCGTTGCCTGCGAGAGTTTGCGCTGATCTTCAGAGACGAGTTTTTGGTGTATGCATTTGCGTAGACATCACGTCCCGCGAAAAGTTCAAAACCGCCAGCTGCAAGGCGCACCTTTGAAGACATTCAGAACGTCTCCGCGAAATCCTGAAAGCGGACACTTTTGGAGTCAATTCGTGCGCGCACGGGCCTTCTAATCTACAGTGAACCCTAGCCTCCAAAAGCTCTCGAAAAGCATCACGTTATCCGACCACATCCAGCAGAAGTTTTAGGGCTAGTATGAGTAGCAGACCTTGGATGATCGGGCCGAACCAGCGCTCGGGTACCAAACTGGCCACCCGCGATCCAACGAACATGCCTGCTAGCATCGGAAAGCACGCCAAAGCGCTGAGAGCGAGAAGCTCCTGATCAAGTAATCCCGTAAGGCCAAGCACCACGACCTGGGTGGCCCCACACAGCAGGAAAAAGCAGGAGATGGCTCCGCCGAAACTGCGCCTTTGCAGCCCCAGCGCACTGAAATAGGTTACTGAAGCCGGTGCCGACAGGCCCGCTGCGCCGTGAAGAAAGCCCGACAACAACCCGGCAGGTACAGAAACAATACGAACTTGCCCGGCGGTCAGCACCCAGTGAGGCCGCGTCAGGCGGAAGATTAGATAGGCGAAGACCGTGACGCACAGCACCACGGCGAGCCAGTCGCTGGGCACACGCGCCAATGCCAGACTGCCAGCGGTCACGGCCAGCCCGGCAAAGATCAGGAAACGCCCAAGATAGGGCACGCTACGGATCTCCGAGCGAGAAGCAAACGCCTGCGAAAGATTGGTCGCAATATTTGGAATGAGTAGGATGACCACAGCCATGCGGACATCGTAGAGAATGGCGAGGGCGGGCGCGACGAAGAGCGGCGCGCCGGCTCCCGTGAGCCCCTTCAGCACGCCGCCGCCAAACAGGCAGGCCGCGACAACCACCAATGCTACGGAGTCCATTCCTAAAGCTTCGCTCCATCGTTGATACGCAGGCCACCTCGATCAAAGCGATGCAGATTGGATCGGGAAACCCCGATCGGCAGCGTGGCGCCTGGTTTTATCTCGACCTGTCCGGAAAGAGTCACGGTAACCCCGTGATGGGAGTTTGGCAGCCGGCCATGCAAGATCGTCACGTCACCAAGATGTTCGACGACCTCGACTGCAATCGATCCCAGGCCAACGTCGGCTGGCCCCGCCACCAGATGCTCGGGCCGCACGCCGAGCGAATGCGTCGTGGCGAAGTCACCGGCGATACCTTCAGAAAGTGCCGAGGTCGGAAAGATGTTCATGCGCGGACTGCCGATAAAGGCAGCGACGAATAGGTTCCGCGGATAATTGTATAGATCGAGCGGCGAACCAGTCTGCTCGACACGACCGCCGTTGAGCACCACGATCTGGTCGGCCATGGTCATCGCCTCCACTTGATCATGAGTGACGTAGATCATAGTCGTTCCCAAGTCCCGGTGCAGGTTGGATATCTCAACTCGCATCTGCACGCGCAATTCGGCATCAAGATTGCTTAGCGGCTCATCGAACAGGAACAGACGTGGTTCGCGCACGATAGCGCGGCCGATCGCAACACGCTGCCGTTGGCCGCCAGACAACTGGCGCGGCTTGCGTCGCAAGAGCGGCTCGATCTTCAGGATTTTCGCAGCACGGGAGACACGCTCGGCGATCTCTGCCTTGCGCATCTTTGCTGTCTCCAAACCAAAAGACAGATTCTGATAGACGTCCATATGCGGATAGAGCGCATAGGACTGAAACACCATGGCGATCCCTCGGCGCGAGGCAGGCGCCTCGTTCATGCGCTGGCCATCGATCACCAGATCGCCGCTCGTGATCGGCTCGAGGCCGGCAATCATCCGCAGCAAGGTGGATTTGCCGCAGCCGGACGGACCGACAAAAACCACGAAACTGCCGGGCTTTATGGCTAGGTCAATGCCGTGGATGATCGGTACATCACCATAGGACTTGCAGATATTGGTGAGTTCAAGCGCAGCGGCAGACGAAGTCGGAAGGGTCATCTCTTCATTCCCGTAGTAGCGATGCCCTCGACGAGCATGCGCTGGAAGATGATGAAGATCAGGAAGAGCGGCAGCAGCGAGAGCACCGACATGGCGAACAGGGCGCCCCAGCTCGATTGGCTCGACGCATCGATGAAGCTGCGCAGTCCCAGTTGCACGGTGTAGTTGCCGATGCTGGTTAGGTAAATCAGCGGGCCAAAGAAATCTTCCCAGGTCCAGATGAAGGTGAAGATGGCGGCCGTCGCCAGAACCGGCAGAGAAAGGGGCAACATGATTTTCCAGTAGATGCGCCAAGGGCTGCAACCATCCATCATTGCCGCTTCGTCGATCTCGCGCGGAATGCCCCGGAAGAATTGCACCATCAGAAAGACGAAGAAGGCGTCGGCCGCCAGAAATTTCGGCCCGACCAATGGCAGGATGGTATCGACCCAGCCGGTGTTGAGGAACATCACATACTGAGGGATGAGCGTCACATGATAGGGCAGCATCAGCGTGCCCAGCATCATGGCGAACCAGAAGTTGCGCCCAGGAAAATCCAGTCGCGTGAAGGTAAAGGCCGCCAGCGAGCAGGCCATGAGATTGCCGATGACGGAGATGACGGCAATGACAAGAGAGTTGAGGAAGAACTGGCCAAAGCTGACGCGCAGCCCGCTCCAGCCGGCGACAAAACTATCCCACACGATGGCCGAGGGCCAGAGCGAGCCGCTGTCGAAGATCTCAGCTTCCGGCCGAACCGAGGCCGAGAGCATCCACAACAGCGGATAGAGCATGACCACCGAAGCGGCGATCAGCAGCACGTGGGTTATGGTACGCACAGGCCAGGATGGCGGCGTGATTCCTTGGTCACTCATCGTAATGCACCCAGAAACGCGAGGTCAGGAAGGCGAAGGCGGTAAACAGCGCAATGATCACCAGCAGCACCCAGGCCAGCGCGGCTGCATAGCCCATACGGAAATTTCCGAAAGCCTCCTGGTAGAGGTAGAGTGTATAGAACAGCGTCGAGTTGGCCGGGCCACCTGTACCGTTCGATACGATGAAGGCGGGGGTGAATGCCTTGAACGCGTCGATAGTCTGGATGACGAAATTGAAGAAGATCACCGGCGTCAGCAGCGGCAGGGTGATGAGGAAGAATATCCGTCGCCGCGATGCGCCATCCATCGAGGCGGCCTCGTACATGTCGGTTGGAATCTGGCGAAGACCAGCCAGGAATATGATCATCGGGGAGCCGAACTGCCAGACGGCCAGGGCCACTAGCGTGAGCAGCGAATAGCGAGGGTCGGAGATCCAGCTCGCGCCCTCGATGCCGAACTGCGCAAGGACAAGGTTGAGCACGCCGTTGCGCCCGAAAATCTGTCGCCAGAGGATCGCGATGGCCACGCTGCCGCCGAGCAGCGACGGCAGGTAGAAGATGGCGCGGTAAACAGGCAGTCCCCTGATGCCACGATCAAGCAGTATCGCAATTGCCAGGGCAAAGGATAGTTTGAGCGGTACCGACAGGATTACGAAGACGAACGTGACGCGCATCGACGCCCAGAACTTGGCGTCAGCGGTAAATAGCCGGACGTAATTCTCCAGCCCGACCCAGACGGGCGGCGACAGCAGATTGTAGCTGGTGAAAGACAGATACAGTGAATAGAGCGTCGGCCCCAGTGTCAGGCCCAGGAAACCGATAAGCCAAGGTAGAAGAAACATGTAGCCCGCCAGCGGGCTGCGTGCGGCGTGGCTCATGATCGGCGGTCCCCAACGCGCTGCGCTAGTTGCAGGCATAGGCCGAACGGATCGCGCATGAAGGAAAGGCGGTCGCCGCGAGGCGTTGTCTCGACCGGCCCCAGCGTGGCTGCGCCCGCCGCGACCAAGCGGGCGATATCGGCCTCGATATCGTCGGTCGTGAAGGCAAGGTGGAAAGTATCTGCGCTGAGATCGGCAAGCGGCATCGGATCGGCCGGCTTGCTGTAGAGCTCGAGACGCATGTCGTTATCGTCGGCGATGAAGGCGCCGACGGGGGATTGGCGCCGCATGCTAACCGCATGCATGCCAAGGTGCGCGCAATACCAGTCCGCCGCCGCAATCGGGTCGCCCAGATTGAAGGCAAGGTGCTCAATGTGCATGGTGTCTCTCAGCGATAGTGTGCCGCTATGGCTGCGGGATCGTGTAGGTCGACTTGTCTCGCCGGTCGGGCCCAGTCGAGACCGAGTTCGGAGAACAGATGCTCTTCGGCGAAAGCCTTGGCGATCGCGTCATCGATGCCGGCAAAGACGGTCTTGATAGAGTCATCGACGGTGCTTCGAGTAATGCGATCGGCAGGCAGGTCTTGAATAGTGGCGCCTATATGCGCGCCGTTGACGACCAGGGTATGGACGCGGCCGATGTCAGGTCCACAGATGAACCGATCGGCACCGGACAGGCGGTCGACGATATTGTCCATCATGGCGTCGCGAAGTGCCGGTCCAGACAGGCAATCGAGCTTCTCTGTGCCGGTGTGACGCCTGATCTCGAGGTTGGTGAAGGTCCAGTGGATTTCGCCCTTGTCGCCCCGAACGACGATCTCGGGATCGAGCGATGTTTCGCTACTGTGGGTAGCGAAGAAATAGAGCGGAATGCCGGCCTCTGTGTCGATACGGAGCGCTGTCGTATCGGCGGTTTCGATAGCATGGGCACGGTAGAGTTCGGCGGTAACGGAACGCAGCGCCGCCGATTGCATCAAGCTGGGGCCTGCCAGGAAACACAGCATGTTGAGCTGGTGGGCCATAGCGTTGTTGAACGGGGAATCGAGGACCCAGCGCCCGTCGGCCTTGATGCGTCCGATCCAGTTGCTGTTGTCGTAATAGCGATCAAGGCGTGGCCACATGCCCCGGCACTTGATGGCCTGCACGGCCCCGATGTCGCCATCGAGGATGGCCCTCTTCATCACCATGGTTTCAGGCGCATACATCGTCTGGTAGCCAACGGCGACGAACCGCCCTGCTGTCTTCGCAGCTGCCTCAATGGCATCGACCTCGGACAGGGTTGCAGCAATGGGCTTTTCCACCAGCACATTGGCGCCCGCTTCTAGCGCCGCCACGCTGAGATCAGCATGCGACTGGATCGATGTCGGTACTGTGCAAAGATCGAGTCCGCCTGCCTCAGCTTCGAACAAGGCCTCGGCACTGCGATAGAGCTTGGCGCCTGCCGCGGTGAGGCGCGCCGCGGCTGCTTCATCCTTCTCAGGATGTCGCATCACGGCGGCCCCCAGTGACAGTCGACCCCGCTCGACCTGCCGCAGCAGGTCGGCGATATGCACGCTACCGAAGCCGGTGACGCCGATGACTGCGACCCTAGGCATTGGAGCCTCCGGAGAGGCGAGAGAAGAGGGCGTCATATTCACCACGGTCGAGCGGAAGATCCACTGGCCTGCCGACATGGCTCGACAGGATCAGGGCGTTGGCGAGTTCCAGAGACTGGCGCGCCGAGACCCCGTCACAGATCAGTGGCGCACCGTTGAGGATGGCATCATGCAGGTTGCGATAGATGTCGAGGTGATCGCCGCCCCCTTCCAGCGGCACGAGGTCGACGTCGTCGGCCTTGAGCTCGGGAATGGCTTCCTTGCTGGTCTTGGCAATCTCGGCAAAGTCTGGCGACAGTCGCCGGCGGGATAGCTTGCCGTCGACGATTTGAACCATGCCGGACGTGCCGACGATTTCGAAGCGCTCGGGACGGCCAGCCTCGGCCGTGGTGATATGAAGCGAACCAAGCGTACCGTTGGGCCACTCGCAGATGGCATGCACTGTGTCTTCGGTTTCGATGTCGTGAAGGATCGTGCGGGTCCAAGCGAACACCCGGGCCGGCAGCCCGAACAGGTGGCAGATGAGATCGAGATTGTGGGGGGCCTGGTTCATCAGGACGCCTCCGCCTTCTCCCTTCCAAGTGCCGCGCCAGCCCCCGCCCGCATAATAAGTTTTGGTACGCGGCCAGGCCGCGACCATGTCGATATGCTGGATGGTCCCCAATTCGCCGGCATCGACCAGGGTCTTGATCGCGCGGATATCACCGCGAGCGCGCTGCTGATAGTTCACGGCCAGCAAGCGATCATTGCGCTCAGCCGCTTCTACCATCGCGTCGGCCTCCGACACCCGCACGGCCAGCGGCTTCTCCACCAGCACATGTGCGTGGGCATTGAGGGCATCGATGGCGATCGGCGCGTGATAGGGATGCGGCGTGAGAACCACCGCCACGTCAGGCCGGGTTGCGTCGAGCAGCGCCTGATGGCCTGCAATGAATGGCACGCCCAACTCGGCAGCCCTTTCTTCGCCCAACTTCTGGTTGACGTCGGTGACACCCACCAATTGGGTCGTATCGAGATCGAGCGCCCAGCGGTGCCATTTGAGAATGCCGGCGCCTACGCCGATGATTACGTGCCGAAGCGGGTCGTCTAATCGCCTGGCCGTCAAGAGGTATGTGCAAGC
>NZ_JQGC01000026.1 GCF_000743575.1 Devosia riboflavina
CTAATCCAAGACCCAAACTGCGCCAAATGATCTGACGACGGACAAATCCTCACGCCTCGCTAGGCGCGACCCTTCGTGAATTGCCGCAGGCCAAAAAGCAGCTGTCAGCCCTGCCATGGAATTAGGCCGTCAACGTGTGATCGCCAGAGCGCTTACGCACTTCCGGCACATCGCGACACGCTTCGACCGGGCGAGCATCCGCTTCCTCGGCTCACTACGACTCGCTACTGCGTTGCCGTGGGTGAGATGAATATCGATTCACCCAGACTGCTCCCGCTTACCTTGTTCTAGGTGCTGGCGATCAACACAACTCCGGCTACGATAGCTAGATTTCCAACGACCCCCTGCCAGGTGAGGGGTTCGTGCAGGATGAGCACCGTGCCGGCGAAGACTAGCGGATACGTGATAGCCGCCAGGGCATAGGCCTGACTGAGCGGTATGCGTGATACGCCTGCATACCAGCAGACGCTGGATACGACGAGCGCAAGCCCCCCGACAACAAGTTGCCAATCGCACAACAATTCAAACACATAGCGGAACAGACCATTAATATCCAACGGCATAGTGCCATGAGCTGTGAGGCGTGCCTTAATAGCTATTTGTGCGATCGTTAGCATAACAACAGCGGTCAGAACGGCTCCCATGCCAACAGCGCGCGTGTCCACCATCAGATTCTCCTGTAGTAGCCGTTAGTTAGGCAGTGAAATAACTGGCAACGGCTTCGACAACACGATCGCTTCCGTGACCCATGTCGAAATAGAGCGGAAGGCGGACGAGTCTCTCAGAAATGCGGTCGGTGACTGTCATCTCGCCGGCCGTGCGGCCATATTTCAGGCCCGCCGGACTCGAATGTAGAGGAACATAGTGGAAGGTCGCCGCTACTTCGTTTTGGCGCATGGCCGCAAGGAAATCATCGCGGTTTACTTCATCGCCAAGAATGATGGAGTAAAGATGCCCATTGTGCCGGGCGTAGTCAGGAACTTGTGGCCGCACAAAATGACCAGCCGCTTCCAAGCCGGCCAACGCCACATGATAATGATTCCAAGTGGCAAGGCGATTAGTATTGATGCGGTCGACATCTTGCAATTGCGTCAGCAAGTAGGCCGCAAGGATGTCACTAGGCAGGTACGACGAGCCAACATCAACCCACGTATATTTGTCGACCTGTCCGCGCAGAAAGCGGCTACGATCCGTACCCTTCTCGCGGATGATTTCGGCGCGCTCGGCGAGATCGGGATTCGACAGCACAAGTGCGCCCCCCTCGCCCGAATTGAGGTTTTTGGTTTCGTGGAAAGAAAAAGCAGCCATATCGGCGAGCGTCCCGGCAGGACGCCCCTTGTATGTCGACCCAAGCGCCTGCGCCGCATCTTCCACGACCTTGAGGCCATAGGCACGCGCAATGGCATTGATTGCGTCCATATCGCATGGCACGCCGGCATAGTGCACAACAAAGATCGCTCTAGTACGAGTAGTGATCGCTGCGGCAATCGCCACGGGATCGATATTGAAACTACGCCGATCGACGTCCACGAAGACTGGCACCGCGCCGCGCAGAACAACTGCGTTGGCAGTGGAGACAAACGTAAAAGAGGGCATTATCACCTCATCGCCCGTCTGCAGATTGCAGAGCAACGCGGCCATTTCGAGTGCCGCCGTGCAGGAATGGGTCAACAGAGCCTTAGCGGCACCTAGACGGGTCTCCAACCATTCATTGCACAGCTTGGTGAAGCGACCATCGCCCGCCACCTTGCCGGAGTTTATCGCGACCAAAACATTGTCAAATTCGCCACCAAGCAAAGTTGGACGGTTGAACGGAACTGCATTTTTTGACAAGGCCAACAACTCCGGAAAACTCCGCACTCTCGCTTACGAAATTGAGCGCGGTTTGTTCGAGATACGCCAAATGCCGTACACTAACAACTCACACATCAGCCGCAGCCATGGCTCTATTTCGCTCCGCGCACTATGCCTCTCTGGTCTCGCCATGCAAGGCGAGAGCCACAAATGCGCCGACGAAAAACCCCCCTATTGATGTCGCATAGAGATACGCAATATCGTATTCTCGCAAGCCTAGGGCTGTTATCGCCAAAAGGCCCGCTACGCCAACCAGCCTCTCGTCGGACCACCTGACTGCGACCCCCCGAAGACCGAACAATATCCCCACGGCAAACAACGCGGCCATCGCGGCAACAGCAACAAAGCCACCATTTGCCCAGGTGTCGAGAAACAGATTGTGGGTACCTTTCACGGGGTCTCCAAAAACGACCTCACCGTAGTTTCCCACACCGTAGCCAAATACAATTGTGTCGCCGCCCTGCTCTCCAAGCGACGCAGCTTGATCCACACGCGACGTCACGGTTTCGAGGTTTGCCCAGTACTCTCTAAAGAAGCCGTCAGAGACGCTAGCTAGCGGGGGTAAAAAAAGCAGCGTTGCTAGGGAGAGATAGCTCGCCGCTGCGCCCAGGTCCCGCCTAAAGCGCAACGCTGCTGCAATACAGAAGCCAAGTGCCAGAAGAAAGAGCACCGAGAAAGCGCCGCGCGAAAACGTTATGATTAAGACCACAATCAAAAGGGCCTGAGTTACCCAGTACAAATGTTTCGAAATAAATCCGCGAATATTCGCCAGGTGCAAAAGCACCATGAGCACCAAGGCATAGTTCGAGACTTTGTTTACATTGCCTGCCACATCGAAGAACAGGGCCGTCCTGGACAGAGAATCGCCCGGCGCCCTCAGAGCCAGAATGCGCTCCGGCAACCTACTGGAGTACACCTCCGTAGTGACAAAAAACAGCGCGTATGACGTTAACAAAAGGATCAACCAAGCCAATACGCCCCAAGGAATGACCCGAAACGCAATCCTCTGCCACCTGGTACTTCTAAACAGGACGAAAGCCAGAACTATCGAACCGAACCCAAAGTAGAGGTATCGGAATGTCAAATTCATATCCGAGTGCTTAAGCAGGGAAGATCCTGCTGTGAAGGCGGCACAGAGCAGAATCAAAGAAATCACTAGTCTGTCTTCCAGACGCCAGCAGGGGTTCTCACGCCCTGTCCACCAGGCGACCGTCAGAGACACAACAATCAAGGTCAGCGGGTGGAATAGAATATAGGGGTCACCAATGTGCCTAGCCAGTACACCATGAGCAGCTTGGGTGATCGGCAGTTCCAGTGGCAGCAGGCACATACCCGCAGCTACGCCAAAGCACGCCCATGGGGCCAATCTTTCTCGAAACACTCTTGCCGCCATGCGGGCTCCTCTAAATGCGCCCTGGGGCACCGTAACGTAACCTAGGACAGCTATCGCCAAGCCTCGTTCAAATCTTGGCCAACCTGGCAAAAATGCTCAGCGCAGCCGCGCGAGCCGGCATACGCAAGGTGATTTAGTTCAACACTAGCGCTTGGAAGGCCCTAGCATAGGGTCTTCACCTCGGCCAATGGGCGCGTCTGTTGGCATACAAATTCGCGGTGCCCTACCGCATCGTATAGTGTACAAGGCCAGCCGGCGTGGCTTGCGAGATAGCGTGTCCGCCATTGCATATGGCCAGCCGCGCGGCGTTCTACCCAATTTAATGGAACGCATCGCCGGAAATATTGAAGGCACCGGCACTGCTAAAAGATGTAGCCATAACCGCCGCGACCCGCATCTTGCTTATGGCTGCCGGCCTAGTCTCCAGCGTTGTTGTCGTTCGGCTTTTGGGGACGGAGGGCCGGGGCACATTTTTCTATTGGTCGACACTCGCCGGCTTCGCCGTTCAGTTGGGCAATCTGGGCCTTCCGTCGTCCAATACCTTCCTGCTGGCGCGCAATCATTCGTTGCTCGGCAGACTTACGGCCAACGCACTGCTCTGTTCCGTTCTGGTGGGCGTCACGACGGCGCTGGTTCTTGTCGCAAGTCCGGCGGCGCAGTCTCCCGGTGGGTTGGTATCTGCCATCTCGACGGGTGTCCTAGCATCAGGCTCCCTACTTTATCTCCTGGCGGTCAATCTGCTGGTGGCTCTGAAACGCTATGCCGAATTCAACCTTTTCGAGGTCCTCAATCGCTATCTGACTGTTCTCGCGGTGGCGGCAGCTGCGTTCGTTCTTGGCAGCCCGGAAGCGGCACTTGCTGGCGCAGCGTTGGCATCGTTGGCCATCAGTGCACCTCTGCTCCTAAGGCTGCTTGCCCTCTCCGGCGATAAACCTCGCTTGGATTGGCAATTATTCGTCGGCGGCATAGGCTTTGCCTTGCGGGCATACTTCGTCACACTCATCGGATTTGCCGTGTTGCGCTACAATGCGATCTATCTCGAATGGATCGCCGGCATTGCCGTGGTCGGAGAGTGGTCGATTGCCGTGCAAGTCCTCGATACAATCGGAATCCTGCCGACAGCCGTCGCAGTGGTGCTGTTTCCCGCCATTCTCACATCGAAGGCCCCTTATGAGCAGATGCGGAAGAATCTCGCATTGGTCGCAGTAGCTATGCTGGTCATCTGCGCGGGCGCGGCAGCATTTGGGCGCCCTTTCATTGAACTGCTGTACGGCGCAGCGCATGGCGATGCCTATAAGATGTTGCTCTATGGTCTACCGAGCGGCTTTGCCATAGGTCTATTGTCCGTCGTCTCGCAATTTTTGGCCGCTATTGGATTCCCTCTTCTTCTTATCGCCATCTGGATTTTTGGCCTGCTTGTTGAAGTGGCCTTGTCCGCTTATCTAGTGCCGGTCCACGCTGGAATAGGTGCAATGGTCGCTCTCTCAGTGGCACATTCGACAATATTTCTGCTCGCATGGGCGCTTGCGCACAGGCTTCGGCATGCCGGGGCTTCGTCTCCAACCAATGACAAGAAAAATGCAACCTGAAGTCCTGTCGCTCTCTGCTTATCCGCTGTCACAACGTTTCCAGGATTCCCTGGCTGTGGTCATTGGACAGCCCTATCAGCGGGCAACGCTCGGAGACCTTCGCGAACTCAAGCCTGCGACCCTGATCTTAACACTCTGGCGGATGCGACCAGATCGCCTGATCTTGCCACTTGAGGACGAGAACAGTACTGCCCTCTTGCCCATCGTCCGTCTAATTGCGGGTTTCACCAGGGCGCACCGTATCGAAATCGTGGGGCCGGACCTTCGTGTCGTTCAAGTCTCCCGACTTGGAACACTGATCGACGTGGCTCGTTTCGTTGGCGCCAGCATAAGCTCGGCAGTCCGGGCGACCCTGTCAGCGGCAGAATTGAGGTCCCTACTAAAAAAGCCGCGCATCGCGGTCGCCGCCGATGACAGCTTACGGCGCGTGCTTTATCTCAAAACCAATCTATGGATGGGCATCAAAGCCGGTGGGTCGATTGGACACATCGCGGGTGTGATCAACGGGCTGCACCAGGCCGGCTATGGCGTAACCTTCGCGTCGGCCGAGCCTCCTGTCATGGTCGATCCAGCAGTCAAGCTGCTGCATGTAGCGCCCCCCGCAACGTTCGGCATGCCCTACGGCCTCAACAATTATCGGTTCCAGGCAAGTTTTGCGCGAGCGGCCAGCCAGGTGCTTCGAACAACGCCCTTCGGTATCATATATCAGCGTCTTTCCGCGGCCAACTATCTCGGTGTTGTGTTGTCCCGCCGGTTCAAACTGCCGCTAGTGGTGGAATACAATGGTTCAGAAACCTGGATAGCGCGCAATTGGGGGCGTGCCATGAGCTTTAATGGACTAGCAACCATGGCCGAAGAGGCCATGCTGGCACATGCCCATCTCGTCGTAACAATATCGGACGTCCTGCGAGATGAGTTGATCGCACGTGGTGTGGCGCCCGATCGTATCGTCACATACCCCAACTGCATCGACCCAGAAGTGTTCGATCCCGAGCGTTTCTCGCCAACCGAGCGCAATGCACTTCGCGCCCGCTACGGCATTACTCCCGACTCCCAGGTCGCGGCCTTCATTGGCACGTTCGGGCAGTGGCACGGCGCCGAGGTGCTCGCTCAAGCTATCGCGAAGCTCGCCCTAGAGCAGCGCGACTGGGTGGCGAAGCACAAGTGCCACTTTATGCTGATCGGCGATGGACCTAAGATGAAGGACGTCCAACTTAGGATAGAGCAAGCGGGTGCCAGTGATATCTGCACCATAACCGGCCTTGTGCCACAAGCGGAAGCTCCCCTTCACCTTGCATCCGCCGACTATCTCATCTCACCACATGTGGCGAATGCCGACGGCAGCAAGTTCTTCGGATCACCGACGAAGCTGTTTGAATACATGGCTATGGCAAAGGGCATCTATGGGTCGCGCCTTGACCAAATCGAGCATGTTCTTTCTCCGAGCCTTGATGTCTTGGCTGTCTCACCAGATCTTCCGGGCCCCTCGTCCGACGACGATTCAACGGCCATTCTCGGGCAACCTGGCGACGTTGATGCCCTAGTAGAAGGCATCAAATTTTTAGTCGAGCGCCCGGACTGGGCCCGGCATCTGGCGCGGAACGCACGCGCCAAGGCACTCTCGCAGTATACTTGGGCGCATCACGTCGGCGCGATTTTGGATGCATTTGGATCGTTGCCGGCCAACGAGTCGACCACACGACCAGATGCGCGAACGCCAGCAAGCCAGGGGCGTAGGCTTGGCTAGCGCGTTGACCTATTGGCACACAATCCGATATCTCAAGCCTGTCCAGTTCTGGTCACGCGCCTTGTTTCGGGTCGGCCGACCGCAATCCCGTCTGGTTGGCGCCGACGCTGCACCTTTGCCCCGCAACTGGCAGAATCCGGTCGCAAAGCCCGTTACAATGACGGGGCCGACGCGGTTTCAGTTTCTAAACGTCTCCCAGGACCTGAACACTGTCGGCTGGGATGATCCAGAGGTCGAAAAGCTCTGGCGCTACAACTTGCACTATTTCGATGATCTAGGCGTTCAGGGCTCGCCCGAGCGGCACCAATGGCACGAGGAAATTATCCTGCGCTGGATGGCCGAGAACCCGGCCGCCGCGGGTACTGGCTGGGAGCCTTACCCGGTGTCACTGCGTATCGTGAACTGGATCAAGTGGCTGCTGGCTGGCAACCTGCCACCTCCAGGCATGATCGGCAGCCTAGCCAGCCAAGCGGACTGGCTCACAAGGCGTCTCGAATATCACCTTCTGGGAAACCACCTGTTTGCCAACGGAAAGGCGCTAGTATTTGCCGGCCTTTTTCTGTCGGGACCTGACGCAGAACGCTGGCTCGCCATCGGAACAGGGATCCTGCGCTCACAGTTGAAGGAGCAGATTTTAGAGGATGGTGGACATTTCGAGTTGTCACCTATGTATCACGCCATTGCCCTGGATGATGTACTCGATCTGCTCAACATCATGACGGCCTATGGGCACGATGCGGCAGCTCTTGGCCTGCCAATCTCCAAAGAACTCGTCGTTCGCATGCTCGAATGGCTGGCTGCGATGACCCACCCCGATGGTGAGATTTCCCTTTTTAACGACGCCGCATTCGGCATCGCGCCCAGACTTGGCGACCTCTCTGCCTATGCAGCGCGCCTCGACATCCCCATTCCTACCCGCCCCAGGGATGGACTGACGCATCTTGCGGCGTCAGGCTATATAAGGCTGCAAGCAAATGACGCTGTTTGCATCATTGACGTTGCAGCCATTGGTCCGGACTATCTGCCGGGCCACGCACATGCCGACACTCTTTCCTTTGAATTGTCAGTCCACGGGAAAAGGCTAGTCGTCAACAGCGGCACGTCCCTCTACGGCAACGGACCAGAACGCCTGCGCCAGCGCGGCACCGCTGCACACAACACCGTCCTCATAGACGGAGAAAACTCTTCCGAAGTGTGGAGTGGCTTCCGAGTTGCCCGACGTGCAAGACCACTGGGTCCATCCGTCAGCCGGGCTGGGGACAAATGGACCATATCCTGTGCGCATGACGGTTATCGGAGATTATCGCGGCCCGTGACCCACACACGGCAATGGACATTTGACGACAGAACGCTGTCCGTCGTGGACAGCTTCGGCGACGCTAAAGCTACGGCAGAAGCGCGTTTTCACTTCTCCCCTGAGGTTACCATCACTGCGATTACTGACCGGCAATTTGTTGCCGACCTGCCCGAAAGCACCGTGAAGATCGATATCAGGCAGGGTGAACAAGCACATCTTGAAACGGCCTCCTGGCATCCCCGGTTCGGTGACTCGGTGGCAAACCAGCGTCTCTCCGTTCATTCGTTCGGCGCGCCCATCGGGATTAAGATAGAGTGGTAGTAAGCGCTTGAAGATCCTCCTCCTCAGCTTCTATCATCCGCCTGACCTGTCAGCTGGCTCATTTCGTGTTGCAGCGCTCATCAAAGCGCTGAACGAGCGACTGCCGGCAGAGGCTGAGCTCGATGTCATCACAACGCAGCCTAACAGGTATGCAAGCTTTTCACTCAACGCCCCAACCGTTGAACGGATAGGGCGCGTCACTTTTCATCGCGTAACGCTCCCGCCGCATCGCAGTGGCATCATCGACCAGTCTCGCGCCTTTGCGGCCTATCTGCGCGGGGTGTGGACGATTACTCGCCGCAAGCAATATGACCTCGTGGCAGCGACCTCATCGCGGTTGATGACCGCGGCGCTGGCGGCAGGACTGTCGGCCACCAAACGCGCGCCCCTTTATCTCGACCTTCGCGATATCTTTGTCGATACAATAAATGACCTGTTCCCCGGCTGGATTGCTGGGCTCAGCGTTGGTCCATTCTCGATCGTGGAGCGGCTAACGATTGGCCGTGCCACCGTAGTCAATCTGGTGTCTGGCGGATTTGAGCCCTACTTTGCCAGGCGTTACCCAAGAAAGCGCTTTACCTTCCACACCAATGGCATCGATGAAGAGTTCTTGGGCCTGCCCGCGGGCCGTCCATCGGATCGTGAAGGGCGGCCGTTGACCGTCCTTTACGCTGGCAATATTGGAGAGGGTCAAGGACTGCACCTAATCCTGCCGGGCCTCGCGCTACGGCTTGCTGCAAAAGTACAATTCCGGATTCTGGGCGACGGCGGGCGACACGACATACTTCAATACGAACTTGCCAAGCAGAATGTCACAAATGTCGAAGTGCTCCCACCGGTACCGAGACGTACGTTGCTCGATGAATATGCGCGCGCCGACGTGCTGTTCCTTCATCTGAACGATGTAGAGGCCTTCAAAAAGGTGTTGCCATCCAAGCTCTTCGAATACGCTGCAACTGGAAAGCCAATCTGGGCCGGGATGCAGGGCTACTCGGCCGATTTTGCTTCCGAGTACATCAGTAATGTTGCACTGTTTGCTCCCTGCGATGCAGAGGGCGCTCTCCGTTCGTTCAAAACGCTCGACTTGACACCGATCGCCCGTACCGAATTCATAAAGAAGTTCGATCGCCGGGCAATCATGGCATCGATGGCAGATGACATTGTTGGCATCATTGAGAATGAGGACGCTGAGCTGGCATTTTAGCGAGATCAAGCTCTGGAGTTCTTCCACTGCCCAACCGATGGGCCGATCATAATTTTCCATGGCTGCGACAACGGATCGCGCATTCGATTTTTCTTGCAGCTCAGGTGAACACCGGCTACCTGCCAACCCTCACGGACGTTAACGATTGTAGGCTGGCCTTGAGAAAAATCCTCGTGATCTTTGGCACGCGACCTGAAGCGATCAAGATGGCGCCAGTTGTCGCCGAGCTGCGCAAGAGCGGAAGCCTTGAGGTCAAGGTATGCGTGACCGCTCAACACCGGCAAATGCTCGACCAGGTGCTGAACCTCTTTGCTATCGTGCCTGACTTCGATCTCGATGTCATGCGCCCGAACCAGACGCTGGATCAACTGACGGCGCGCGTGCTCATCGGGGTGGGCGGGGTTCTCGATACATACAAGCCCGATATCGTCCTCGTCCATGGCGATACGACCACAACCCTGGCCGCGTCTCTCGCTGCATTTTACCGAAGAATTACGCTTGGGCATGTCGAAGCTGGATTGCGCTCTGGCTCGTTATACTCGCCCTGGCCGGAAGAGATGAACCGGCGCGTTACCACGCTTGCAACGAGCTACCATTTCGCCCCGACGGCTAAATCTCGTGAAAATTTACTCGCCGAAGGTATCGCGGCGGAATTGGTCCACGTTACGGGGAACACCGTGATCGACGCGTTGCTGGCCACGCGGGAAAACCTTGCCGGCCAGACCGAAAAGCTGGAAGAGATGTTCGCCAGATTCCCGTTCCTTAACAGCGGTCGGCGAACGGTACTGGTTACTGGGCACAGACGTGAGAACTTTGGCGCCGGTTTTGAGAGTATCTGCGCAGCACTTGCACGTATCGTTCACGAACATGATGTGCAAATCGTTTACCCAGTCCATCCCAACCCCAATGTGCGGCAGCCGGTGGAGCGCCTCCTTGGCGGCGAAAAGCGGATCTTTCTTATCGATCCGCAAGATTACGAACCCTTCGTCTTCCTGATGGAGCATGCCAATTTGATCATCACCGATTCTGGCGGCGTCCAGGAGGAAGCGCCGTCGCTAGGCAAGCCGGTGCTGGTGATGCGCGATACGACCGAAAGACCCGAAGCCGTCTCTGCAGGAACCGTCATTCTGGTCGGCACCGATGCCGAAAAAATCTATGGTGAGACGACCCGCCTGCTAACCGACAAAAGCCACTACGAGACTATGGCACAGGCCATCAATCCTTACGGAGATGGACTTGCCGCAACGCGCATACGCGCGGTCCTGGAGAACTAAATGCCCAACACCTTCGAAACGGTCTGTGTATTGGGGTTGGGCTATATTGGCCTGCCCACCGCCTCTGTCATTGCTGCCAACGGCGTGAAAGTTCTCGGCGTGGATGTGCAACAGCGGGTCGTGGATACGATCAATCGCGGCGAAATCCATATCGTCGAGCCAGACCTCGATGCAGTGACCGCAAGGGCTGTGCAGAAGGGCCTGCTTACCGCGGCGCTCGAACCAGGTGAAGCCGACGCTTTCGTCATTGCCGTACCCACGCCGTTCCATGACGACAAGGCTGATCTGGCCTATGTGTTTGCGGCGGGCGCTTCAATCGCGCCACGACTGCGCAAAGGCAATCTAATCGTCCTTGAATCAACATCTCCGCCCGGCACGACTGAGAAGCTTATCGAACAGATTGCTGCACTTCGGCCAGACCTGCGCTTCCCCATAGCAACGTCCAGCGATGCAGACGTCTTTGTTGCCTACTGTCCGGAACGCGTTCTGCCAGGCAAGGTGCTGACGGAGTTGGTTGAAAATGACCGCGTCATCGGCGGCATCACTAGGGTATGTTCCGAGAAGGCGGTCGCCCTGTATCGTATCTTCTGCAAGGGCGAACTGCTGATCACCAATTCGCGCACGGCCGAACTTTGCAAGCTGACAGAGAATGCCTTTCGCGACGTCAATATTGCCTTTGCCAACGAGCTGTCGGCCGTCTGCGAAGAACTGGACATCAATGTTTGGGAACTGATCAAGCTCGCCAACCACCATCCGCGCGTGAACATCCTGCAGCCTGGCCCCGGCGTCGGGGGCCACTGCATCGCCGTTGATCCCTGGTTCATCGTCGAGGCCGCTCCGAATGTCGCGCGCCTCATTCGAACCGCGCGCGAAGTCAATGACAGCAAACCAATGCGTGTGATCGACAAGATCAAGCTGGCCATCGGTGGGCACAAGGGCGGGCGTCCTCGCATCGCTCTGCTCGGCCTGGCCTTCAAGCCGAACGTGGATGACTTGCGCGAAAGCCCTGCGCTGCAGATTGCGGAGATTCTGGCCGATCTCGGAAATTCCGACATTGACGTGTCGGAGCCACATATCGATGCGCTGCCAAAAGCGCTTGCCGGTCACGCGCATGTCCAGCTCGTGGACGATGCGGGCGTTGCGATCGGCAATGCCGATATCGTGGTGATGTTGGTCAATCATCGCGGCTACTACGACATTGCGCCCTCTGACCTAGAGGGCAAGACGATCATTGATACACGGGGTGTGTGGGCGTGAAGCAGCTACTGGTGCGGTCTGGCAAGGTTTTTGTTCAAGATGTCCCGGCCCCGACGGTTGGCCCGCGCAACGTCCTTGTTCGGGTTGAGCGCTCCTGCGTTTCCGTCGGCACTGAGATGGCGGGAATCAAGATGTCCGCCCTGCCACTGTACCGGCGCGCTATTAAACAGCCGCACCATGTTAAGAAGGCGATCCAGATGATGCGCGATCAAGGCGTCGCGCGGGTCTACCGGCAGATCAAGGGCCGCCTCGATGCCGGGCTGCCGACCGGCTACTCGGCCTCGGGCGTCGTGGTTGAGATAGGCTCCGAGGTCGATGGCATTTCGGTCGGCGACCGGGTTGCTTGTGCGGGCGCAGGCATTGCAAACCACGCAGAACTCATCGACGTTCCTGTGAACCTGACCGTGCCGGTTCCTGACGATCTCAGCATGGATGCCGCTGCCACGGTCACGTTGGGCGCCATCGCCATGCAGGGCGTCCGACGTACCAATCCCACCCTTGGCGAAACCGTCGTCGTCGTCGGACTAGGAATTCTTGGCCAGATTACCGCCCAATTACTCGCAGCCCATGGTTGTCGTGTCATCGGCACCGATGTGGACGGAGAGCGCCTTGAAGTAGCACGCCAGAACGGGCTCGATATCGGGCTCAATGCCGGCGATGGCGATTTTGTACAACGCGTAACTAAGCTGACCGATGGCTATGGCGCCGATGCTGTAGTGATTACCGCGGCCTCGCCTTCAAGTGAGATACTGGCCCAGGCCTTTCAGGCGTGCCGCCGCAAGGCGCGCGTCGTAGTGGTCGGCGATGTCGGGCTCAACATTGCCCGGAACGATATCTATGCCAAGGAACTCGATTTTCTGATTTCCACCTCCTATGGGCCAGGTCGCTACGACCCCGTTTACGAGGAAGAGGGGCAGGATTACCCGCGCGCCTATGTGCGCTGGACCGAAAACAGGAACATGTCTGAGTACCTGCGGCTGCTGGCAACCGGCCGCGTTTCGCTCGCCAACATGATCCAGGAGCCGTTCGATATCGACGAGGCGGAAGCCGCCTACTCCAAGCTCGCCGCGCCAGGCGTCAAGCCGTTGCTGGTCCTGCTCAAATATGCAGATCGCGCCGAAGCCAAGACGACGACACTCAAGCTACAGAGGCCCGCCGCGATCGACGGCCGCATCCGCTTGGCTCTCGTGGGCGCAGGCGGTTTTGCCCAAGGCATGCATCTACCCAATATCGAGAGGCTAAAGAGCTCCTATGAACTGCGCACCGTTGTGAGCCGCACAGGCCTGTCGGCGCGCACGGCCGCAGAGCGTTTCGGTGCAGCCAATGCTTCGACCAATTACGCAGAGGTCCTAGCAGATCCGGAGATCGATCTGGTCCTGATCGCCACGCGACACGACCTGCACGCTGGCATGGTTTTAGAAGCTCTCAAGGCGGGTAAGAACGTCTTCGTTGAGAAGCCGCTGTCATTGACCGAGGACGAACTGGCCGAGATTGAGGCGTTCTACGCGGAAGTCAAGGACGGGCCCCTGCTGATGACCGGCTTCAACCGGCGGTTCTCGCCGGCGATCGCCGAGGCCCGCAGGCTTCTGGCCAACCGTACTTCTCCCGTTATCGTCAACTATCGCATGAATGCAGGCTATATCCCTGCGGATCACTGGGTGCATGGCCCGCAAGGTGGCGGCCGCAATATCGGCGAAGCGTGCCACATCTACGACCTGTTCAACTCCTTGACTGGGAGTCTGCCGACCGAAGTCCATGCGGTATCGATTTCTCCGTCATCCGCCTATTGGCGGCGCGACGACAATTTCGTAGCGACGATCCGCTACGATGACGGCTCAGTCTGCACGCTCACTTACACGGCCATGGGAGCCAAGGACTACCCCAAGGAGCGCGCCGAAATCTTCGTCGACGGCAAGGTCATCGCACTGGATGACTACAAGTCGCTCAGCGTCACGGGCGGTGCGGGTGGATGGAAGGGCACTGTCATCGAGAAGGGCCAGTTCGAAGAACTGCAAGCGCTTGCACAGGCTTTCAAGACGGACGGGCAGTGGCCGATCTCCATGGATGAGCAGTTGGCGGCCACTCGCGTCAGCTTCGAAGTTCAGCGTCAACTGGCGCTGTAGCCCACGTTCCGGCACGTCCGGGGTTTAATCGCTTTCAAGAGGCCAAGGTCATATGTGCGGAATAGTTGGGATTTTTGCCTATGGGCAAGACGGTCTCGTAACACCAGGCCTGATTGAGTCGATGCGCGACTGCATGACCCATCGGGGGCCGGATGGCGGCGAGCTGTGGATATCCGAGCGCGCGCACATTGGCTTTGGGCATCGGCGGCTGTCGGTTATCGATCTTTCCACTGCCGCTAACCAGCCGATGCCGAACGAAGATGGAAGTGTTTGGATCACCTTCAATGGCGAGATTTACAATCATGCCCCGCTACGCGTCCTGCTCGATCAGGCTGGACACAGATTCCGTA
Source organism: Devosia riboflavina (assembly GCF_000743575.1). GTDB lineage: Bacteria > Pseudomonadota > Alphaproteobacteria > Rhizobiales > Devosiaceae > Devosia > Devosia riboflavina. Next base: position 14,410 of record NZ_JQGC01000026.1, read on the forward strand.
CCGACCATTCCGACACAGAAGTCCTTGTCCACGGCTTCGAGGAATGGGGCATAGACGGGCTGCTCGACCGGATTTCAGGCGACTATGCCTTTGGGCTTTACGACAACCGTGACGATTCGCTTTTGGTCGTTCGTGACAGCATTGGCGTCAAGCCGATCTATTTCGGCGTCTTCAACGGCCAGTTTTGCTTCGCATCCGAGATCAAGGCGCTGCTTGCTCATCCTCATGCCGAGCGGGATATCGATCCGTTCGCCATGGTCCACTATTTGAGTTTTCTGACGACGCCAGCACCGATGACCATGTTCAAGGGCATCTATAAAGTGCCTGCCGGCTGCTATCTCAAAGTATCCTCAACTGGCCAGATCAGCATGCACCGGCACTATGATGCCGCGCCGGGCAAGGGCATCCGTCCCGAGGAGACCGCCGGCCTCAGCGAGAAGGCACTGGAGGACTTCTATGTCAACGGCATCCGCACGCGGCTGCGTGGTGCTGTAGAGCGCCGGATGATGTCGGACGTGCCTTTCGGTGTATTCCTGTCGGGTGGCATTGATTCCTCGACGAATGTTGCGTTGATGAGCGAATATACCGACCTACCACTCAATACCTTCACCATCGGCTTCAAGGATCACCAGCACCTCAACGAGCTAGAATATGCCAATATCGCGGCCAAGCGCTTCAACACCAAGCACCATCAGGTGCTGATCGATGAAGCTGACATGATTGGCTATCTCGAGAACCTCATCCACCACCAGGATGAACCGCTCGCCGATTGGGTCTGCATTCCGCTCTATTTCGTTTCCAAGCTTGCTCGAGATAACGGCATGACCGTGGTGCAGGTCGGCGAAGGCTCGGACGAGCAGTTTTCCGGCTATGCCAGCTATATGGGCTATCAGCGACTCTATCGAAAATACTGGCAGCCCTTCCGCCAGCTGCCCAAAGGCCTCCAGCGCATGGCCGCCGGGATGGCAGTTGGCGCATCGGCAATCCGCCCGCAATGGGAGACCTACGCGGACATCATCGATCGCGCGGCGCGCGATCGGGAGCATTTCTGGACCGGAGCCATGGTGTTCTGGAATACGGCCAAGGACCGGCTGGTTCGCTATGAAGCTCTGGGGTCGCCCGATCATCACAAGACCATGGTAGAAGCTGGAGTGCTGGATCCTAAGTATCTCGTTCCCGACAGCTTCAATGTGATCAACTCGTTCTTTGCACCTTTTGATGCCAAGTTTCCCGATAGCGAACCGCTTACGCGCATGATCCATTCCGAGTTTCGACTGCGTCTGCCCGAACTGCTCCTGATGCGAGTGGACAAAATCTCGATGTCAGTCTCTCTGGAAGCACGCGTGCCGTTCCTTGACCGTGACCTTGTCGATTTCAGCTTCGACATTCCGGAAGATTGGAAGACCAAGAACGGGGAGGCCAAGTACGTCCTCAAGAAGGCCGTCGAAGGCATGATCCCTGACGAACTCATCTATCGAAAAAAGATGGGCTTCGGCGCGCCAATGGCAGACTGGCTGCGCGGCGGCTTCGGGGAACGCGTGGAGCGCTCGATTCTAGGCTCGGGCCTTCTCAAGCGCGGACTTTTCAAGATCGACTACATTAACAGGCTGTTCGCAGACCACCGCTCGCTGCGGGCCGACGCTAGCTTGCCGATCTGGACGCTTTATAACCTCACTGCCTGGTACGACTACTGGATCGAGGGCAAACAGGCACGCGGGTATTAGGCAAGACATGGGACAGGGTCAGATCATGGGCCGCCTTAGGCGGCTCGCCACGAAATCTCCAGCCTATATTGTTCGCCGCCTAGCCCAGGAAGCGCGCATGGAGTCCGAGAGGGTGCTCGGTCCCGCCTTCGCCCGCTCAATAAGCGGCAAGAGGCTTGCGCGTTGGGGCGGTCATGACAATGTCGACGCTCTATGGCTCGATCTGGCAGCACGTCCCTACCCCGCCCATGTTCAGGGATTTGACCGCGCCGACTATGACAAGACCTTTCCCGGGAGCTCCGCCCAAATTTTGGCGGCTGCGGACCGGGCCATGGCCCATCAGATCGACTTGCTGGGCACGGGGCCGGTGCATCTGGGCGAGGATATAGACTGGCTCAAGGATTTCAAAACCGGTGACCGTTGGCCGGTCGCATTTTGCCGGTCTATTGACTATGTAAACAAGGGCCGTCCCAGTGATGTTAAGGTGCCCTGGGAGATATCGCGACTTCAATGGCTTTTGCCGGTAGGACAGGCCTATGTGCTGACTGGCGGCGACGAGCGCTATGCCCAGTCAGTCAGGGCGGTGATCGAGAGTTGGATCGCGGCCAATCCATATGGATATTCCGTCAACTGGTCCTGTACGATGGAGCCGGCACTTCGACTGCAAACCTGGACTTGGCTCTTCCATATATTCGCGAAATCCAAGGCTTGGGCTGATGTTGGTTTTCGAGACAGGTTCCTGTCGTCGCTCTACCTACATGGGGCCTTTACTGAAATTCACATCGAGCGCGCCAGCATAAATGGCAATCACCTGACGGCGGATGCTGCGGGCCTTGTCTTCGCCGGCTTGTTTTTCAGGGGCATTGGCAGTGCCGACAGATGGGCAGCGGAAGGCTGGCGCACCCTCAACGAGGAGATCGTCAAACAGGTCCATCCAGATGGCGTTGATTTCGAGGCTTCCGTTCCCTACCACCGCCTTGTCGCGGAATTGTTCGTCATGCCGGCTCGCTACAGAAAAGCCGGCGGCCTTGTCGTCGAAGCAACGTACCGCGACAGGCTTGAGGCAATGGGCCGCTTCGTAGCCGCCTACTCCCGCCCTGATGGCACCAGCCCCCATTGGGGCGATGCAGATGACGGTCGTGGCCTTCCGCTTGGCACCCAGTCGCTCGGCGACCACCGCTATCTCTGTGCGCTTATAGGCGACACGCTGGATGACACACTCCTGATCGACCTTGCCCCGCCGAAATCGGATGAAATTGCCTGGCACGGCGCGCGTCAAAGTTCTTCTGGCCAAATCCCGCTCACGTCACAATCGTTCCGCGACGGAGGCGTCTACATCCTCGCGGGCGGCAATAACCATGTGTTTGTTGACTGCGGCCCAGTCGGTTTGGCAGGACTCGGTGGGCATGGGCATAACGATGCCCTGTCTTTTGAAGCCTGGCTCGATGGCCAATTGCTCGTGGCCGATCCCGGCTCGTACGTTTACACGGCAGATTTCGACGCCCGTAACCGCTTTCGGTCGACCGCCAGCCACAATACACCGCAGGTGGACGGCGCGGAAATCAATCGGCTACATGCTTCGGACAATCTGTGGAACCTGCACGAGGACGCCAAGGCCGAGGCCGTGGATTTTTCGTTTGACGGCAACAGCGCAAAATTCGTCGGCCAACACTTCGGTTACACGCGCCTGGCTGATCCGGTGACCGTTCAGCGGACCCTTGCAATAGACTTTGCCAATGCACGCCTCTCTATTCTTGACGAAATCAAATGCGGCCAAGAGCATGAACTTTTGATCCCGTTATATCTGGCAGCCGGGGTTGAAGCTAAACAGTTTGATGATGGCTACGAGTTGACCACAGCTGGGAGACGCTTCGTGGTCAATGCAACGGGTGTCGGTTGGCAATCTTCTATACAGGATGCATTCTTGTCGCCGTCCTACGGCGTGACAGTTCCGTCCAAAAGGATAGTGTGGGCAAAACGAGCAATTGGCGTTGAGCAACTATCCTTAATTCTCTCACCGGTGCATTAAGACGTTGGCGGGGCGCGTAACCGCCGTCGTTACAGCAGCATTTCGCGAGTCGAACTACCAAGCGACGGATCTGAGACATCGCTCTTAACTCCAGCCTCAAAAAACATGGTGGTTTGAACACTCCAAATGAAGCACGGTGCTAAGAAATCAAAGCCCACAACCTCGCAAGAATTTGCTGAAAGCTTGTCTCAGGTAGCGGAGCAAGGTGGAAATTCGCGCCGCTACAAATATTTCCGCGATATGCGAACATTTTTGGTCCCGGTCTTACTATCGGCGGCTATCCAAATCTCCACCTATAGTTTTTTTTTCTTCCGATCCAGTCGCAGTGATACGGGAAATTTTCTGACCGTTGCATTTGTAATGACATTTGCCATTGGCATTACGGCCACTATCCTTACAGCGTTTCGACACCGAGAGTCGCCCATAATTTCCGCTATCGTAATCAATACGATAGTTTTTAGTTTTGCAGTCTCCTTTTTGTCTGCTGCCCGTATTCAGGTCAGCTATCTGGGATTGGTGTTATCCTATCCTGTCGCAATGGCCATAATGGCTGCCGCCAATGCAAGATTTCACCGCCAGTTGGGGGGTAAGGTCGCAATACTCAACTTCGATCAAGCTGACATTGTGCAGGCCCTTTTCCCTGGCGCGGTACTAATAAGAGACCCGGATGCAACACTCGATGAAATCGACTATGTCCTGATCGATCCTGACGAACATCATTCTATGTATTGGTCGCCGCTACTAACGAAATGCTATCTGGGAAATGTAGAGATACTACCTTGGACAAGATTCAGTGAAATCCAGCATCGTAGAGTTGATGTAGGCTCCTTTGAGATCTCCAATGTTGCCTATACACCCGGGCAGTTCGCCTATGCTCGGCTAAAGCGTTTTGTGGACGTCGCAGCAGTGGTTGTGACTCTGCCCATAACTCTTCCACTCGGCGCCCTTGTTGCGTTGTACATATTTGCAGTTGACCGGGGACCGGTCCTGTTCGTGCAGCACCGCCGCGGCTTTGCCGGGCGGCCGTTCCGAATGTACAAGTTCAGGACGATGTACCGTGGCCAAGAGGGAGGAGCTACTAGCGACAAGGACAAGCGCATAATGCCTGGGTGCGCGTTTATTCGCCGCGTGCGGCTCGATGAGCTACCACAGCTGTATAATATCTTGGTCGGAGACATGAGCCTCATCGGACCACGACCGGAATCCATTGAGCTAGCCCAGTGGTACGAGAGAGAGATACCGGAATATGTCCATCGGCTACTGGTGCTGCCCGGGGTAACTGGATGGGCCCAAGTCAACAGCGGGTATACGAGCAATCCAGACGAAGCACGTATCAAGCTTGCTTACGATCTCTACTACATAAAAAACATATCTATTGATTTGGACATGATTACAATTTTCAAGACGGTTAGAACCGTTCTTCTTGGAACGGGAGCTCGTTGAACACCAACGCCACAATGAACTACATCACCCCACACATTGATTTCCACGTGCTCCACAAGCCGCATGCTGGATCCGTTGTTGAACGCCAGTAACACAGGCAACGAACCTTCGTTCGAACCTCTCGGTTACATGCCGGTTGCGCCGCAGACATCCGCGGAGCTCGCCATCGTTGAGCCACCTCCTGGGCCCCAGGTCTGGGCAACTGCTGTGGGTGGGGGAAGCCGTGAGACGAGCCCGGTCGATATTTCCGGTCTTTACGGCGCTCTCGTGACTGGCTCGCATGTCCAACTTGCCCCAGATACAACGTTGGGACTTCTGGCAGGGCTCGGACGGGGTCGTGTCGACATCAATGCCGGCAACCACACCGTCGATAGTACGAGCGGGATTGCCGGCCTCTATGGCCGGCACGACGCAGGCATAGTCAAATTCGACTTCTTCGTGCTTGCTGGGGTCAGTTCGCATCAAAGCGCACGTCAGCTCGTCGCATTGGGCGCGCTTGAAACCGCCCACGCCGATTACGCGAGCTGGTTTGTCGCGCCCGCCATCGGCGTAGCAGTGCCCATCCCTCAGCTCGATGCGGGGAACGTCGACCTTAAAGGTCAGATAAGCTATGTCGGAGGCCATGTTTCGGGATATTCCGAGACGGGCTCAAGCCTGAACCTTACTGTGGGGACCTAGGGTTTCGGGCTCGTCGATGCACGGCTGAGTCTTGATGGCACCTTCGGGATCGAAGGCAACGATATCATCCTCAATGCCAGCGGCGGTCTCTTCATTCAGACCAATCCCGGCAGCACCAGTGTTCCGGTGACCTTCCCCGGCCAGACCCAAAATGCGGCAATTTCGGGCAGCACCGAGATCGGCCTTTATGGTGGTCTTGGTCTCAAGGCCGAGATCAGCTCTTCGGTTGCCTTGACCGCCCAGTTCAATTTTTCCGGCGATGTCGCGGGCGCTGCGGGCTGGCCTCGTCGCGGACTTCTAAGCTCTACCCTCTCCCATGCACGACTGGTCCCGTGAGCAATCACGGGGCTTTTTGTTCGTCTTTGCAAGGAAAAGGCCGCCTTCGCCCGCGAGAGGTCAGGCGCGGCCACAGTCCTTTCCCGGCAGTGCGGAGTGGGACTTTGTGCAGAACCCGAAGGGTCTGCGCGCGGTATGATGGCGGTTGCTAACGTTCGATCGTCCCGGCGCGGGTTACCGATTGGGCCCGACGAAAGCCTGAAAATCGCAGGACGAGGCTCAACTCGCCGGTATGAGTTCATTGGCGCAGGTCCGAGATCTCGGGCACTTGGGCGACAGAGCCGAATGACGCACAAAGGTAGACGCGCCCTGGGCGTGAGCTACCATGCCCGTTACTTCCATACGTCGAGATCAACGTGCTCGATGTAGCGCGCTACGACGTTCACGGACTTCCACCCGCCGGCCCGCATGATCTGTGGCAAGCCAAACCCATTGATCGTCAGCTGCTGCGCCGCTCCGACCCTCAGGGAATGGCCAGACACCCTCTCGCTCATGAGGGCATCGATACCGGCGCGATCGCAGAGCTTCTTTAGGACACGGCCCACGATCAGTGGTTCGAGATAGAGTGCCCGCACCCGCTCGCCATAGACGGGGCGGAGTAGAGGTCCTCGCGAAATTCCCGCTTCCTTTAGCCAGCGGCGGAAGAGGTCGCTGGACGCTTTGGACAGTTTTGCAGTGCGTCCGGCGCCCTCAGGATCATTCTTGGCTCGACGGACCAGCACCGTGTAACGGCCGTCGGATGTTGGACTGAAGTCGTCGATGGAGAGGGCGACGAGCTCACCGCGCCGGCAAAGCGTGTCAAAACCCACGCTGACTAGGACCTTGTCCCTGAGGCCAATGAGATCATCGCCGCAGACGGCAAGCAATTGATCGCGCAGACTTGCAGTTACGCCATGGGCCTGTTTGGGGCGGGATGGTTGCGCCCGGCGCACGCGCCGCATGGCAAGTTGGACTTCCTCGCTTTGCGTCGGATCGCCGAGGTCGCAGAGATGGTGAATGCGACGCAAGGCGCAGAGCCGGCGTTTCACCGTGTTTGGCTTAAGGCGCATGCCTTCGGCATCGATATAGGAAACGATGGTGGTCGACGCCGCTGGCAGCGCTTTGAGGCGCTTCTTGCGGCACCATCTGAGGAATGCTCCGAAATCGCTGCGGTAGGACCGCAGCGTATGTTCGGAATAGGCGCCATCGAGGCGGCGCAGGGTCTTACGCCAGGGAACCATCGACATCCTCCTCCTCGAGGTCTTGATTTAGTGGCCTTTGCAGCAGGACATGGCTTGCCGCTTCGAGGTGGAACCTGTCGGCCTCGCCGCCTGCCCTCTCCGCCCTCGGTAGCTCTGGAGGCTCATCTTGAACCCGTCCCATGGGTGCGGAAACGCTGCGGGCGCTGTCGAGGGCGGCATCCGCCAAAGCTTCCAGCCACTGCTGGGCCGAGAACACCTTCTCACTGATCAGTCGTTCAGCAAGGGTGAGGACCAGATCGCGATCCTGCCGCACGATAGCGCGAGCGCGATCGAGCGCCTGCCATAGCTTCTTGCCGATATCGCGGCGCAGATCCGCATGCCCGGCAATGGTGCCAAGCACATGCCGCGAGGCGAGCCCCTCGTAAAGCCCCTGGGTCTCATAGGCCGAGAGGAGGAGCTGGGTGGCTTCGGCAAGATCGCTTTCGGCCCCCGAATTGGCCCCCTGCCCCACGACCATGTCGGCGGCGCGGCCGCCGAGTGCCAGGGTGACATAGTCCATCACCTGGTCCCAGGTCGGCATCAGGGTCGTCTTACGGGCGACGGTACGGCCTGAGGACGCACCCGAGGGAATGATCGATACCAATTCCACGACAAGGCCCAATCTATGGGCGACGAGGGCATGGCCGATCTCGTGAATGGCGACGGTCCGAATGTCGGCCGCGGTGCGGTCTTCCCGCGGCACCACCTGGGCAAGAATGTCGCCGAGGAGAAGCGAACGCTTTTCAGCGCGTGCCAGTCCCCGAGCCTCCTTGACCCAGCCCTCGATCCTGGCGGGCGTTGCCCCCTGCCCCAGCCTTCCGAGCCGGCTGAGATCGGTTTGGGCGAGATCATCGCCGAGGTAATGGCGCAGCACGGCAATGACCTCTTCTTCGCTCTCCGGCGGCAGCACGGAAATACGCTCCTGCAGACGCCCGGGCCGCACGAGCGCATCGTCGAGGCGATTGTAGTAATTGGTGGCGCCAAGAAGGAGGATGGGCCGGCCCGACTTTCGCATCGTGTCGATCTCGGTCAGGATCAGGGTCACGACCGGTGTCCACCAGTCGCGACCGCGATTGTCGATACTGGCCCGGTTCGGGATGGCATCCAGTTCATCGAGCAACCCAACCGCGGGAGCGCGCGACACGAGCGTTTCGAAGAATTTCCGCGCATTGCGCGATACCCCGCCCAATGCCCCATCGCCCGTGGCAAACCACGAGCCTACACTGGTCGGCACGAAGGCCCAGCCGCTCGATTGCGCAAGGCTCTCGGCGATCAGGGTCTTGCCGGTGCCGGGCGGACCTTCGAGCACGGCCGGGATCAGACGATCGGCGCCAAGATCGCCGGTGCTGACAGCCCTAAGATCGGCCAGAACCTGGTCGGCCCAGGCCCGAACATTGGCCGTCAGCGGCAGATCGCTGAGGACTGGGGCGGTATAGGTTTGCGATGGTGGGGCATTCCGATCGATCCGGATCGCGCGGCGGAGATTGCGCACGCATTGCTTTGCGCTCATGCCGGGGCGCAGCAGCGTTGCAATGAGGTCGATCTCGAGATCGGCCATTGAAGAGGTCACGCCGCGGGCAATGGACCCTGTCATCCTTCGGATCGCCCGGCGCAGCAAGGCCGTCGTGAGGGCCGGAATGACGATGGTGACATCGACGCCGGCCAGCACATCTTCATGGAGGAGATCGCCCGGATTCTGGGTGATATAGAGCACGCTCCGTCCCGTCTGTAGCCATTGCAGCTCCTCCTTGCCGACCCGCTGTGACCCCTTGCCGGATTTGTACCGCTCGGCGACACCGCGCACGGCCGGGGCATCGGCCATGGTCTTGATGGCCCGGCTCATCAGCGGGATCCATTCGGCATTGGGCACGACGAGCACGATGACCGAAGGATGCCGCTTGACGAGAGCCTGCATCTTCTTGGTGAAAGCCGCCTCGAGGACGGTCTTGGCAAGGACGACGCCGGCATCCTTGTCCGAACGGGGTTTGAAATTCTCCGGGACGTCGTCTTCCCGCTCACTGGTGTCGTTGGTGTCATCAAGACCAAACATGGCATGGCTCCGCTGGCGGATCGGCACGAAGCCCGATCCGCATGAATGAGAAAAAGCTGGAAAGAGTTGGTGGGCCTCAGGCCGCGAGGGAGCCCTGGTCCCCGGCATCGGGATCGAACGCGCCGTCGATCGGCTGCCAGCCGCCGCGCCCCTGGCCTTTGGAACCGAGCACGAAATGCATGGCCCCACTGCCCGAACGGAAGGCGATGTCGCGTGTCAGCACATAGTGCTCGCCGGTGTCGGAGAATTCGAGAACGCCCGAGGACAGCCAGGCCGCCCGCAGATAGCTCGCCGAGGCATTGGCGCTGGCGACCGTGTCGAGCCGGATGTCGGAGCCGGCCAGGAGCAGCCAGTCGTCCTCGTCCCGTTTGGCCGCAAGAGCGATGAGATTGTGTCCGAAGGAGAGTTCGAAGACCTCGCCCTCAGGCGGGTGGTCGAAGGGACGGATGGGGCCAAGCTGACCGCGCTCGGCCCGGGGCCCGGCCAGTGCCAGGCGCCGGCTCATATTGACAAAGAGATGCCCGTCCCGCGCCAGAGCCTCGCAGGCAAGACCCGCCATGACATTGAGCTGGTCATAGCGTTCGGGTGTGACCACTGCGCCACCCGGCGTGCCATTAACGAGCCGGACTTCCTTGGCGGCCGAGACGCGCATGTGGAGGAGCCGTTCGAGTGCGGCGGCATCGGCATCGTCGAGCCCGTCATTTTCGTCGGTAATGGTGATGATGGTGTCGACGTCTTCGATGGGTTGGGCCCCGCTTGCAACCCGTCGCCCCACGATCGACCCCACGCCCACATAGGCGCTGGTGTCGGAAAGGAGGATATAGACCCCTGCCCTTTGCAGGTCGTCAAGACTTGCAAAGGATCGGCGAGCCTCCCCGCTTCCCACATGGATGCGGGGGCGCAGGGGACTGACTGGCAAAAGCGCAAGACCTTCCGGCACCGGGTCGTCACCATGGTCTGATGAGAGCGCCACCACGGCGTGATGTTCGATTGTGCCCGGGGACTGGCCGTCATGCTGTTCCGGCCATGCGATGGCACCTTGCCCGGCATCGAGCGGGCCCTGGGGCTTGCGCGGCACGAGCGCGCCGCTCGGCGCTGCAGGATCGGGATCGTCGGGAGAGGGATGTCCGGCGCGCGTCAACAGCGCATTTTCGTCGAGAATGCCGGCCTGGAGTTCGGCCGAGATAATGCCGGCTTTGATGAGGCTCAGAATGGCCCCGACGGGATCGGCATGCCCATCGAGCGCGTCCATGACCTCGCCGATCGTTGCTGTGCCGCTGAGGTCGATTTCGCGCAGGATCAGAACCTGGTCGGTCGCTGAAATGAGCGGATGCCGGACGAGCCCGGCTTCGAGCGCGAGGGCGCTGATCTGGGATTGGATGAAAAGGGACTTGTTCGACGCGCTGGCGCCGTTAGAAGACGTATAGGTCATGTTGCCTCTGTGGATGCAGAAGTGATGTGGCTCAGGCTGACGGGGTGGTTTGCGAGACCCCTCGTCGGCCGCCCGTTGCGAGCAAGCAGCCTTTCCTGACATCGGGCGAGTTCCGCGCCGACGCTTTCAAAATCAGGATCCGTTTTCAAAAGGCAAGGGGCGCTGGGCCGACTTGCTTGTTCTTCATTAACGGTTTCCTGGTTCCTCGATAATTTGCATTGAATTGAACGGAATTTCGAGCGCTTGCGCCCGTCCCCCAGGGGCGGAGGTCGGTCCTTTTTTCGAGCCGTTTTGGGGGTCTGTCAGGCCCGGCGTTATTGGGGATGCGCGATAATGCCGGGAAGCCGGAATTAAGTATGAGCCAACCTTCATGGATGGCCTCATCATCGCTTCGGTGTTCAACCTCAGCCGCAATGGCGTGGCTGCGCCCGATCCCGTCACCTGGTGGAAGTCCGCGCCGGTCGAAAGGTCAATGTGCAGGGCGCCGAAATCGAAGGTGTCATTAACAGCAATACCTTTGCTGTCCGTGGCGCCAACCTATCTCGTCGCTGAAGTCGTCGCCAGTTCCGATGCGGCGCTGATCGGCAAGACGCCGGTGCAGATCTCCACCCTGTCCGCCTCGCTCGGCCTCGACTACGATGATGGCGAGGCTTGTTGGGCCGACCTCGTTCCATATGGCGGCGACCACATCGGAGATGAACGCCGAGTAGACGATGATCAGGATGGATCCGCGGTCCAGGATCTGTGTCACGAGCGAATGGCGGCCGATGAAATTGCCGACCAGCGCAGGAGCATTTGCCCACGATAAGCGACACCAAGATCCGTGGCTCTATATCAGCGATCGATGATTGGGCAGTATAGAGAAGTAGATGATGCCGGTTGCGCGTTTACCTTCGACTAGAACGGTCATTATTACACCGGGTGTATTCACACCCGGACTTCGTCGCCCCCGCGCTCGCGCGTTGAATAGGTCGCATAGAGCAAGCACGCATAAACTGCGGCAACGATTCCGACCATCAACCAACCCGGCACTGGACCGGTGGACGCCTGTTCGACGAGAACAGCGAGTGGCCGATCTGGGTCGAGGTGGACGCCCGCCTGCAAGTCAGGCGAAGCGATCTTCAATAGCCATGCCATAAGGAGGATCAGGAACATCCAGATATAGTTCCGCCGCAGCCGCCGACCCATCGCCCTCCAGAACGAGATGCGGAATTTGGGATGTCGCAAATCCTGGGCCAACATCAGGAGCCACGGCTCGGGCCCGCTTTGCGTTACCGGCCCGAACAACTGCCCGAAATAGTGCCGCTCGAACTGGCGCACCCGCATGCGATAGACATCGAAGAAACGATAGCGCCGGGCCTCGACACCGAGGAGCAGCATCACGATGACCATGGCGAAAAGCACGAGGCCATGGTGTGCCGTGGGCGTCGACAGGGTCACCGAGAGCATGGCGGCAACAACGGTGATGGCCCAGTTGGTCGTCAGATCGAGCCGGGATCGCCAGGCGTTCATCCGGCCCATCTCGGCGCGATAGTAGTGGATCATCGCATTTGTCGCCTCTGCCGATGTCGTTGGCAGGGAGGCTCCCGCAGAAGGCTTGTGTTCCGGTTCGCTCATGTCGATCTCCTTCCCACTTTCATTCCCGGGCCTAGAGCGCCCAGACGAGCAGCAGCATGGGTACGGAAACGAGGATCACCAGTAGGGATAGAGGCAGTCCGAGACGCCAGTAGTCGCCAAAGCGGTATCCACCAGGCCCCATCACCAGCGTGTTGCACTGATGGCCGATGGGGGTGAGGAAGTCGGACCCCGCGCCAATGGCGACCGCCATCAGAAAAGCCTCGGGCTGGTAGCCGAGATCGGCGGCGAAGGTTGCCGCAATGGGCGCCATGACCAGCACGGTGGCGGCATTGTTGAGAAAAGGCGTCACCGCCATTGCGACGACGAGAATGAGCGCCAGGGCGCCATAGGCTGGCAAGACCGATGCTGTCGAGGAGAGCCAATTGGCAATCAGGTCGGTTGCGCCCGTCGTTCTCAGCGAGTCGCTGACGGGAATGAGGGCAGCCAACATGATCAGGATGGGGGCGTCGATATGCGAATAGACATCGCGGATCGGCACAGTGCGCGTCACAACCATCAGTACCGCAGCGGTGAAAAAGGCGATCGGCACCGAAACGAGCCCCAGTGCCGTGCTGCCCATCGCCAGGACGAGAATGACAACGGGGATGATGCCGTTTCTAAAACTGCCGATCGTCAGGTTGCGCTCTACCAGCGGCAAGCAGTTCCAATCACGCAACCTTTCAGGAAGCGTGTCGAGATCACCCTGCAGCACAAGCACATCGCCAACCTGGAAGCGGATTTCGCCGAGACGATCCGTGAGACGCTTTTCCCGCCGGCTGACCGCCAATAGATTGAGGCCGGCAGCATCGAACAGGGCCAGTTCTTTCGCATTGCGGCCGACGAGTGAAGAACTGTCGCCGACCACCGCTTCGACGACGCCAACCTCCCGGGAGGACACTGCCTGGTCCCGCCTTTCAGAAAAGGCGAGCTTTCCCTGGGAGACGATCCTGTCGAGTGCATCGGGCTCGCCTTCGACGATAAGCAGTTCCCCGGCCTGAACCAGCGAGTCCGGCAGAGGCAGACGGCGCTTGCCAGTCGGCGCGATAATGCCCGTGATCATCGCTTGTCCCCCGCCGAGGCGCTGCACGGCTCCCACCGTCTCTCCGACACTTGGAGAGTCAGCCGGCACACGAACTTCGGTCGTGTAGTTCTTGATCGCAATCGCCTGGTCGAGCGAGCTTTTTGCCTGCGTGCGCTCCGGAAGCAGGCGGTAGCAAAGGCCTAAGAAGATCACGCCGACCAAAGCCAGCGTCGCGCCGACCGGCGTGAAATCGAACATGGTGAAGGGGGCACCGGTCAGCTCCTCGCGAACCCGCGAGACGATGACGTTTGGCGAAGTGCCGATCTGGGTCATCAAGCCGCCCAGCAGCGCCCCAAAAGACATGGGCATCAGGAACAGTGAGGGGGAAACGCCCGATTTTCGCGCCATCTGGAACGCGATGGGGATCATGATGGCCAGGGCGCCGATATTCTTGATGAAGGCTGAGAGCAGCGTCACGGTCAAAACCAGAACAACGAGCTGCGCCCGCGGCGTCCGAAGATTGGGCGCAAACCGCCGCACGGCAACTTCCATCACGCCGGACCGCGCCACTGCAGCGCTGACGACGAGAGCACTGCCAACGATGACGACAATATCGTCAGAAAGACCTGAGAATGCGTCCTCGGGTGCCACAATGCCCACCGCGACCGCCGCCAGGAGCGCGCCAACAGCGACCAGATCGTAACGCCACCTCCCCCAGACAAATGCGACCATCATGAAAAAGATTGTGCCGAAGGCGAAAATCTGAGGGATAGTCATCGAATGGGCTCCATCGGATTGGAGCAACGGCTGACAAGACGATTAGTCTATGAGGCGGAGCAATTTTTCCGCGTCACCCGCGGCAAGGGTTTCGCCCGACTTCAGGCGATGAATACGCCAACGGGACCGTCACCCTCTCCGGCAACGCATTTACCAAAACCCGACGTGTCGCCGAGGCCCGCAGAATGCCACCGCGACAGATCGGCAAATAGTGTGAGCGTCACCCCAGCATGCTGGCGCCGAAATCCGAGGCGATCCTGACCACGGTCGATCGGCTCGTAGCTACCCTTGGAAAACAGCACTGGGTGGCTCTGGCGCAGCTTTAAGAGTTTCTGGGTCATCACCAGCTTGTCGTCCCGACCCGCTTCGGGTTTGGCTAGTCGTCTACCGAGAGCTGCAAAGTCGAGAGGCCGGCGATTGTCCGGATCGACGAAGCTCTGCTCCCAGTCCTCGGCCCCGCGATAAATGTCGGGCACACCGGGGAGCGTGAATTTCAATGCGACATGGATCAGCGTCTTGCGCCGACCGATTGCTTCATAGCGCGCGCGCACCGAATGAAAGCTCTTAAGGAAGCCCTCGTCGGCAAGCATGCCGTCGATCATTTTCTCGACCTTCTTCTCATAGCCAAGATCATTGACACCCCAATCGCTGCGTTGCCGCGCCTCGCGCAGGGATTTGGTCATCGCGCCCTTGAGCCGATCGGCAAAATCCTGGGTGATCCCAGCAATCGGCCAACCGCCGAGGAGGAGTTGAAACAGCAGATAGAGATCGTTGGGATGAATATCTTCCGCCTTGCTGCCCAGAAGAGAACGCCAGGTGATCACCGCTTGCGCCCAGTGACCGGGATCATCGGCGAGGGCCGAAATCAGCAGCCGAATGTCCTCGCCTCTTTTGGTGTCGTGCGTTGACGTTCCAATCAGGCAAAGCGGATGCCGCTCCAATCGCCGGATATTTCTGTCGTGAAAGCTTGTGATCGATTGATTGAACCTGTCGGGATGGGCGCCGACCTCATTGAGCGAGACCAGGCGATTGTAGCGGTAAAGAGATGTGTCCTCGACGCCCTTGGCCATCACTGGACCCGTATATTGCTGAAAGCGACCGACGACCTCCGCGGCGTGATGCGCGTCGTAGCTGCTGTTCAGAGTGCCGTAGAGAAGTGCCGCGATAAAGTCGAAGGTCGCTGGCTGAATTTGCGGCTGCACGCGGGCGGCTCGCGCCAGAGCAAGGGAGAGCTCACGGCGATCCATCGACCCGGGAACGCCATTGTGGGCATAGACGCGATAAACATCGAGCTGCGCAATCAGCTCGCGCCAGACACGCTTCAGGGCGTGCTCGGTGAGATCAGCCGACGCGGCAAAGGACCAGGCCAGGCGAGCCGTGCGGCTTGCCAGAGTGCCCAACTCCGCGGCAAGCTCATTGTCCATCACCCGCAACTTGCAGCGATAGGCCTCGTCATGCGGGGCCGGCACCGCCCCGACGAACCCCTTGTACGCTTCGGTCAGGGCCTGCTCCCCTTCGGCTCGGGTCAGCACTCGGGTCAGATCGGCGCCCACTTCATAGCCAGTCGTACCCTCGACCGGCCAGTCGCGGCGAAGATATTCGTGCGGCGCGAGGATCTTTTCGACGGCGAGATAGATAGGCCGCGGCGATTTGCGCCGGAGCATTTTCAAGTAGCCCAGCGGATCGAGAAGACCATCGATATGGTCGATCCGCAGACCGTCCACCAAACCCTCTGCAATGAGGGAAAAGATCAGCGCGTGTGCATGATCGAACACCTCAGGGCGATCGATCTGGATGCCAGCCAATTCGCTGTTGATGAAGAAGCGCCGATAGTTGATCTCGTGAGCGGCCGTTGCGAAATGGGCGAGACGCCAATGCTGGCGCGATATGAGTTCTCGCAGCGCTTCGGGATCAGCGTGCGCGGCCACGACGTCATCGACATCGCCATAACGGCTGATGAGAGCAACGCTATCGTCAGTCCGGATGGGCAGTTTCTCCTTATCATAGGCCCAGACTGCAAACCCCTCGGCATCCGCCTTGAGGCAAATGTCGCCGTCGGCCAAAACCTCGGCAAAGGACTTGCCGAGAAAAGGCACGAGCACTTTGCCGTCCATGTCCGGACGCGACGGATGCCAATCGATGTCGAACCACTCAGCATAGGGGCTGTCCGGACCATGCCTGAGGACATCGAGCCAGAGAGCATTGCTGGCCCCGCCGATACCCATGTGGTTGGGCACGAAGTCGAGAATGATCCCCATGCCCCGCGCCTCTAGCGCAGCGGCGAGTGCCCGGAAATCATCGAGAGTACCGATCTCGGGGTTGATCCGTGTATGGTCAACCGTGTCATACCCGTGCGTACTGCCGGGCTGCGCCATGAGAATGGGCGAAAGATAGACGTGGCTGACACCCAGTTCGTCGAGATAGGGCACCAGCACCCTGGCATCGGCGAGGCTGAAATCCTTATTGAGCTGCAGACGATAGGTAGCGCGAGGCTGCTTCACTTGCGCGCCTCGCTGCGCAGCATCAGGGTGCAGTCGCTGGGCAAAATCCAGAAATGTTCGGGGTCAACCGGTCGGCGCCCTGCGCCATCATAATCGGGATGCTCGCTGCTCCAGGCCAGCGACCAGACGTTCCCATCTGGCGGCGCCAACAGCGGTTCCGCGGTGACCGCCATGGGCAGGTCGCGACCGAGGTTGAAGAGGATGAGCCGGTGTCCCGCTGGCTCCGGCGTCATATAGCGCAGCAGCAGGGCGCCATCTCCGAGCACTGCCCCGTCAATCCATCGCTCAGTCTCCTGCGAAAAAACAGGGTCTGTCCGGCGCAGCGTCAGCAGGTCACGATGGAGCGCAAGTAACCCCTGATGCCGTTCCGCCTCGGCCCAATCGAGCTTGCTCTGCGCAAAGGTTGCCGGATCCGCCGGATCGGCCAGGCGCTCCAGCATGGCGGGATCGGCAACACCTGGGAAATTCTTCAACGACGTCCTGCGTCCTGCCGCGACCGCCTTGCCATGCTCGCCCTCAATGCCAAAGAAATAATAGAACGGCCGGGTCGAGCCGAATTCCTGACCCTGGAAAAGGCAAGGCGTCTGAGGTGCCAACAGCAGTATGCCTGTGATGGCCCGCAGACACGCGGGACTGAGCAGCGAACTCAACCGAAGACCACGCGGCGAATTGGCGACCTGATCGTGGTTTTCAAGGAAATGGACGAAATGCCGGGGCGGCGTCTCGAGATTATAGGTCCCGTAGGTCTTGTCACGGGCATCCGAGCGCTGGCCCTGGTAAAGAAAACCATATTTCAGCGCCGAGACCAGTTCCTGCGGTGTGCCGCGATAATCGCGATAGTAGAAATCGTCGTGCCCGATGGTGGCGACCCGCAGCGTGTGCTGAAAATCATCGCTATACATCGCATCGACGCCGAAGCCGCCGATATCAGGGCTTTCGATCATCCGCCGTTCCTGCGGCTGGTTCTCGACCACGACATAAGCCGAGCGCGGCTTGGCGGCCTCTCTCACCGCTTCCGTCAATTCGGCGAGGATATGTCGCTCACTGCTGTCGAACATGGCCTGCACCGCATCGATCCGCAGCCCATCGAGGTGAAAATCCCGGATCCAGTAGACGGCATTGTCGATGATGAAATCCCGAACAGCTCGCGCACCTTCCCCATCGAAGTTAAAACTGGCGCCCCATTCGTTCTCGTAGCGGCTGGTCAAGTAGTGGTCGGAATATGCCCGGTAATGGTCCCCAAGCCCCACGTGATTGTAGACGACGTCGAGAATGACCCCCACGCCGACACTGTGCGCCGCATCGATGAAAGCGCGCATCTCGTTGATCGTTCCGTAAGGAGCAAAGGGCGCAAAAGGCAGCGTTGTGTCGTAGCCCCAGCCGAAAGCGCCGCTGAAGGTACCCACCGGCATGAGCTGAATAACTGTGATGCCAAGGCTCTTTAGATGCTCGAGTTTAGTCGCTGCCGCGAGCCAAGTACCCTCATTCGTGAACGTACCGACATGAAGCTCATAGATCACCTGGTCTCCATTCGACACGCCGCCCCAAAGGCTGTCAGTCCAGGCAAAATTGCTCGAAACGACCACCGATGGCCCGTCATTGCCGCCAGGCTGAAAGCGAGACGCCAAGTCCGGTACGGGATTTCCCCCATCCAATCGGAACGTATAGCGGGCCCCGTTGCCAACACCATCTACAAGGCCACCAAAATAGCCATCCCCTAAGTCGTCCAGTTTGAGCAGGCCCTTCCCCTCGATCTCGACTTCCGCGCGAGCCCGGCCCAGGGCCCAAACGAGAAAATGGGTCCCCTGCTCATTGGGAATTGCCCCGAAATTTCTACGAAGTGACATGGAAAGGCTCGGGCGGGCGGACAGAAGAGAAAACGGCTATGACCGCCTGGGGTTCCTGTGCTGCTAGCCAATCACGTTTCCTCGCCTACTGATATCGGCAGGATGAAGCTCTAGCGTCCGCAAACACCACGTGATTTTCTGTGTCGGGGCAGAACCGATCCATCAGATGATCGAAACACCGCCCTTGGGAGGTAGAACTGCGCCGATTTCTAGGTGAACGCTGGGCGTCGGTTTCCGCGATCCACGTCGCCGTTGGGCTGATGCTGGCCTTCATCGCCCTGTTCATTGCGATCTTCGCGTATTTTGTCGCTGCCGGTGTCCGCCAGACGCAGCAGAATTTAGACGATCGCTCCAAGGCGGCTGCCCAGGTCGTCGCGACCAACGCCTATTGGGTAAACGAGGTCGCCAACCAAACGCTGCGGCGAGTAGATGCTGCCCTGGGCCCCCAGATGTCTGGTGACAGCGCGTCCATTCAAGCTGTCCTTGATGGCCTGCCTTCCGTGGTGGAAGTCTATGTTATCGACGCGGAAGCACACACAATTTACGCGACGGTACCAGGAGCCAGCGAGGTCTCTGTGGCAGATCGCGAGTATTTTGTGGCAGTCCGAGATGGAGTTGAGTTCTATACCTCTCCTATGATCGTCAGCCGCTTGACCGGCGACCGCATATTCGTCTTCAGCAAACGGGTAGAGCGCGACGGAGCTTTTGCAGGCGCGATCATGGTCTCGTACTCTGATCGACTTCTCGAAGGCCTGTGGCATACGCTCGATCTCGATGCAGGCTCGACGGTCAGCTTTGTACGTGATGATGGGCAACTGATGGCGCGCTATCCTGCACCAGACGCTCCCGTGGATCTTTCGACCACCCCTCTCTTCAGCCAGTTTTTGCCGGTCAATTCGGAAGGTACATATACCTCGTCGAGTTCGCCGGTGGACGGTATCGCCCGGGTGGTGAGCTACGAGAGAGTTGAAGGCACCCGAATAATCGCCCTTGCCTCGATAGCATCGACGGCGACATGGGCATCTTTCAGGGGTGCCGTTTTCACCGTCCTCCTCATCGTTTCGCCGATCGTATTGGGCCTCGCCTTGGGTTGCTGGTGGATCGTAATTCTCCTCAAACGGGATTCTCGCCAGGCGGCAGAAATGACAATGCTGTTCCGGGAGATTCACCACCGGATCAAGAACAACATGCAGTCCATTCAGGCGCTGGTGGGATTGCAGAACATTCCGGAGACTGCCAAGCACGATCTGCGCTCCCGTTTTGCGGCAATGGCGGCAATGCATGAGCACATCTACAGGCATGATCGATACGCGAGCATCGACGCCAAAGATCTAGTTCCGGCCATAGTCGATGAGGTGATCGCGGCCTACGGATCAAGCGCCGAGGTCAGTTACTCGCTTTCATCGGTTCAAGTCGGTCGTGATCAAGCTACCCCGCTCGCGCTATTGTTGAGCGAGCTCGTCACAAACTCCCTAAAGTATGCGTTTCGCGAGGGCGTTCAGGGACAAATTTCTATTTCTCTATGGCCAGCAGCGGATGGAATGGCGACGCTCGTGGTGCGAGACAATGGAGTGGGCCTGCCGGAGGGGCCACGGGGTGGAAGCATGGGCATGCGTTTGGTGAAGGGTGTCGTATCACAGCTCGGTGGGGAACACAGTTTCCGCAACGAGGGCGGAGCCCTATTTGAGGCAAAGCTGCGGTTGATCTAGCCCACGATCATAGCGCGCCGGATTTTGCGACAGAGGCAAGGCTGCGATTAAGATCGTCGCGGTGGTCGCAAGACGGTTCCAGACCGACGGCGATCAGTTCGAATACGCCTGGACCACATGGTTTTCTAAGTGTGCTGGATCATTCCATCAACTGGCCGCGGATCCCACGTAATTCGGGCGCCGTTGCTCCACCAGCTGGTTCCAGATCAAGGGGATCGAACAAACGACATCGCCGTTGTGGGAGACTACCAAGGAGAACGGTCATGTACGAGGATACGGAAAAGTTCGTCGATCTCGACTTCGAGCAACGGGTTCGACAGACGGCATATCATTTATGGGAGGATGACGGCCGACCTTTTGGCGATGAGAAGAAATATTGGTTCATCGCCTTGGAACGGCTGCTCGCCGAACGTCCCGAAGCGACGCAAACAAAACCGTTGCAGGCACCAGGACTCAGCTCAGAAGCCCGCGACGTCTGACGATTGTAAGTGACGCTGACCTTGGAGAAGCCTTTTCGCCTCCCCGGGCGATTTGACAAATTATCTTCCCTGCCAACCTAACGGTCAACGGTCGGTTCCAATGATGCGGCGTGTCGAGCATAAAGCTCCAGATCGTAATCTTGTATAATGGCTTCGCATCGAGTTCGTTGGGCGACCCGGGCATATAGATTTTCAGCCCTAAACTACCTCAGCAGACGCCCTCTATCTTCTTTGCGAGTCAAGTGTTCACGACCGGCGGTTGTCAACGCTGGTCCACCTTCCTTCTGTTCGATGAGCGCAAGCGACAGAGGCTTGGCAAAGTGCTGGGGATCAACATCGGTAGGTTGATCCAGGGACCCGAAGCGTGCAAGCGTTTCCAATTCTTCGTAGGTGAGATCGTCGTCTGTCATCGTGTCCTCCCAATACGTTCCGCTCCAACAGCGGTTGCGCCTATCTGGTTGCACGTCGTCAAAGCTGGAGCCGTTCTAGCGCAATAGACCCTCGCGCTCGAAAGCATCCCAGCCCACGAGATTTGGTTTTTCCTCGCTCTCGGTGCCGGTTTCCTTTGCTTTTTTGTCCGCCCTTGCGAGCTTTGCTTTCCAGGCCGCTTTTCGCCGGTTCTCGGCTGCCGTGAGGGCATCATCTTCGCGCCACGTCGTAACAAGATCGTCGTCGAGAATGTCTTCTACCTTGCGGGGACTAAAGACGTGGAAGGTAATCTTTCTTGCTCGACCTCGCAATTTCACGGTGCGAGTGCCTGCGCTCGGGAGGCGGCCATCCTTGAGCCAACGGTGACGTTCGGTGGTCGAAATGGAGAGAATATCCTCAATCTCGCGAGGAATGACCGGGAGATCTTCGATACCGTCAAGCTTTCGCGTTACAATTGACGAGGCCTTGCTGAACTCTGCCCGCTTCTCCACCGGCATGCGCAACACCATGGTCCCCGCAACGACGTCGAGCGACTTCTTGACCGTGCTGGGCAGGCTGGCGCGAACTTCGAGCAGAAGGCCCTTGGCCCGCACAGACGAGCCCAGGGTTGCGGAAGGAGGCAGAGGCCATTCTGCGATCAGGTCGGCTGGGAGAACGGGTTTGTGCTTGGATGGCATTAGGTCGAGATAGCCACAGTCTTCATCGACTGCAATGCGTTCCCTCTCGCCAAGTTGGTCATATGCGGTCTTTTCCGAGCCCCATTGCGGTCTGGGCAGGATTACAAAGACTCGGCATTCTAAAGCTGCGCTGCTCAGGGGGCGCTGCGTGCGCCCGATGTGCCTTTCCCGATCTGGCATGGACTCCTGCCCGAAGCTGCGGTCATGATAGATATCCGGGGCCTAGCGGCTTCGTTCCTGCGTTCTGCACACCGGTATGTGATCCTCTTCAGTGCAACGCGCCGACTGACCATGACTTCTACTGGCAGGCAATCTTGCCCGACACCCGACGAGCGCACTCGTTAGCGTCATGCGTTCGCGCATCAGCCGTCAGAGGAGACCCCGATGCGCCTTATACAAGTCTTGCTCGCAAGTACCGTCACCTATGCAGCACTGCTACCCGTCATTGTAACAGGCGAGGACAGCCGCTCTGCTGAAACGCAGACCGCAAACGCGCCGGATCAGCAACCAGCCTTCAATGGCCAGACGCGCGCTCCGCAGCCGGCCCAGACGCCGGAGGTTGAAACAACTACGATTGCGGAGGACCTGCCCCAACTCTGGTCGCTCGAATTTCTGCCCGATAGCAGGATGCTCGTGACGACCAAGGCAGGCGAGATGCATATCGTCACTCCCGAAGGCGAAGTTGGCGAGCCCTTAGGGGGCCTTCCGGATGTTGACGATCGCGGCCAGGGAGGCCTGCTCGATGTGGCTTTGGCGCCCGACTTCGATAGTTCAGGGCGAATCTTTTTCTCCTTTTCAGAACCCCGTGACGGGGGCAACGGCACGAGCGTTGCCTCCGCCACGCTCTCGCTCGACGACGCCAATGGCGGAACTCTTGATGATCTGGAGGTCATCTTCCAGCAAACCCCCGCTTATGACGGCGACAAGCACTTTGGCTCCCGCCTGGTCTTTGCCCCTGATGCAAGCCTGTTCGTTACCGTGGGTGAGCGATCGGATGTCGAAACACGCAACCAGGCGCAGGATATCTCAAGCGGACTGGGCAAGGTCTTCCGCATCGGGGCCGATGGCGCTCCCCTTTCGGACAACCCGTTCATCTCGACCGAAGGCGCCTTGCCCCAAATCTGGAGTTTTGGTCATCGTAACATGCAGGCAGCAGCGCTTGATGGCGAAGGTCGGCTCTGGACCGTCGAGCATGGGCCAATGGGTGGGGACGAACTCAATCGGCCAGAAGCGGGCGTCAACTACGGCTGGCCGGAAGTGACTTATGGCCTCGACTATAGCGGCGAACCAATTGGCGACGGCGTCACCGCTATGGAGGGGACGACCCAGCCCATTTACTACTGGGACCCCGTTATAGCGCCATCGGGCATGGCGTTCTATGCGGGCAGCGAATTCCCCGAATGGCAGGACGCATTCTTGATCGGCGGTTTGGTTTCTGAAGGTCTTGTCGTCGTCCACCTCCAGGACGACAAGGTGGCTCACGAGGAGCGCGTACCGCTCAATGCGCGCGTGCGCGATGTCAAGGTGGGACCTGACGAAGCAGTTTACGCGGTCACTGAGAACCCCGACGCTGGAACTTCGACCATAGTTCGCCTGACCAAAGGCAGATCTTGAGCAACGGCCGTGTAGCGAGGCATTCTGTGTCTCACTCTATTTCTGCTGCAAATCATTACCCAATAGCTGTGAGCGACTTCGCGATCCACCAAGGCCCTCGGCGAGTGTTAGGAGCTGCCATGGATGCCATTCGAGTTGGCTCGGTTCGGGATGGGATCGGCAGCGGCCGATCGACGGCTTGTTTGACAAACTCAGTGGCTGCCTTGATCCGGCTGATCACGTTTTCTCGCCTCGATCACTTCGACGGAACAGCCGAGTACCGCACCCGTTTTCTCAGAGCCGGGTCCTTAGGCCCGGACAACCGGAGGAGGAACTCCTATGCAAAACCGCGACGATGACAAAGACTTCGACCGCAATCGCCAAGGCTCCCAGGGTGGGCAGCAATCTGGCCAGAACCAGCAGGGCCAGCAGGGTGGCCAGCAAAATCGCCAGGATAAGCGCGACGATGATATGGACCGTGATCGCAACCGCCAAGGCGGGGCCGGCGGCCAGCAGTCAGGTGGGGACCAGCAGGGCCGCCAGGGAAATGATCAATCCCGTCAGGAAAATGACCTGAACAAACCCGATCGTCAGTAGTGCAATAATTCGCGGCGGCGGTTCGTCCGCCTCCGCCCACAGCTCGCGAGGGCGAATTGGACGAAAAGCATCTAGATCTGAATGATCTGCTGCCCTTTTGGCAGCGAAAATTCGCGGACCGCATCAACAAATCCATAGTTCACTGCCGCCACGGGCGCGATATAGATCTCGCTATGACGCCGGGCCGCGAGAACCTCTTCAGGGACCCTACTACGCTCACGCAGGATGTTGTCGGTGCGATCATCGTCCGCCAACGCCGCATCCAGCGTTGATTGCAGGCGCCGGGCTGTCAGGCCCTCAGACTGTCCCATGGTTGTCGGATGGATCATGAACATGCCATGCGCAGAGCAGTATCGTTCTTGAGCCGCCAGAAACACGGAGACGGCGATCGAGCTCACTGAGCCGGTATTGTAAAGCACCAGATGCAGCGGCAGTGCCCGAATATGATTGTAGAGATACACCCCGTCGGCGACGTAGCCACCATTCGAGCTGAAGGCCAGGTGAACTAGACCGACCCCGCTGTTAACCGCGGAGTTGAGAGCCCCTGCAAGCCGTCCCACGCCCGCTGGTTCGATAGGGCCAGTAAAGCCAAAATAGGCTGCGTCTTGCACGTCATCCATGGTCTGTCCCTCGGTTCGCCGATTCAGCCTTCGGCGGTAGGTAGGCCAACGGCAGTTGCTAAAACCACAGCCTCCATCGGATACCGCTCAACGGCGACTATCCAGATGCCGGGATCGGCACAAGATTGCGACCGTCCAATCGGAAGGCCATGGCGCTTTGGCGGCGAACGCGTCCCGCGGCCAAAACGAGAAATTGGCTCCCAGGTCATTGTGAACTGCCCCGAAGTTTCTGCTCTCTCTCAGTATCGTCGAAGTCGAACGTAACGTGTGCGCGGAACACCTGACATTCCCGGTCGTCAAGAACGCGAATGGCAATATCAAGCGGGCCATCCTGTGGAATGGCTTCCGCTGCAATGCTCGCAATGGTCATGACGGCCTCCCGCCGGGCAGCGCCATCGTCAGGCAGGTCGACTCCGTCGGCGTCCTCTTTTATGTCGTCGTTGAGTGCTATTTCGAAGTAGAACCGTCGCACTGAAGCCTCCCTTTTTCATGCAACGTTAGGTCTATGGCTTCAAGTTCCTTCACGAGTTGGCCAATCCGTAGCCGGACCGACCACGGTATGTAGATAGCTTTCATCGAACATCCCAAGTTCGGCGAGCTCTCGCCAATGAAGTATGGTCACGCGACCACGTGCGAAATCGACCAGCCCCTGCGATCGCAGGTCCTGAAGAGTCCTGTTGGCGTGTACGGTCGAAGTTCCGAGCATATCGGCGATGTCGACCTGACTGATCGGGAGCGCGAAGGTATTTCCCTTGTTGAGCCCTACGAGCTGGGAGCGGACATAAAGTTCACAAAAGAGATGCGCCATGCGTACCGGCGCCTCTGCCTGACCAAGCATAAGCATCCACGATCGAAAGGCGGCCGCATCGATCAAGGTGTCCCGCCAGAAGAGGGCAGTCAGCCTCGATGACTGATCGAGAATGGTTTGGATGGAAAAATGCGAGATCAACGCTACCTCTGCAGGTGATGTCGCTACCAGGCTGTGATCCATCCTCGGCAAATAAAGGCTCTGGAGGTCAGGAATGTCTCCGGCCATATGCAGCGAAAAAATCTGTCGGTCGCCGGTGATCAGGGTTTTGGATCGATGTACGTAACCTTTGAAGACAAGGCAGCAGGAACTGGAACTGGTTCCCTCAGCGACGATCTCCTCCCCCTTTGCGAAACGCTTGCGCCTGATGGGCAACGAAACGAGACGATCACGATCCTCCGAGCTGAGTTGGCCCACTCCGCTCAAGCGACGCACCATAAACTCGATCGCCTTGTCCATGCGGACCTCCATCCTCAACTACGATCTGCACCGCCCCGGCCCGAGAGAAGTTACAGCGCAGTTCTGTTCACCCTCTTCTCGAAAGCCGTTCGGCTTGGGATTGTTCCCCTTGCAGCCGTGTATGCTGCAGAAGGACATCGCCGCCAGTGAAACGGCCGCTCAATCGCGGGCACCCGAATCTAGGGCGAGTCTAAAGTTTAGCGAGCCAAGGGCAGCGCGAAGCGCGCTTAGGACGTATGCAGGACCCCGGTCACGCTTCCTCCAAAGATCGCAATTGACCGCATAAACGCGCATCCTGAGCGGGACTTAACTTATGTAAATGACACCGGGCGAGGCGGCTGTTGCATGACGACATCCAGGAGCGTCGTCAGTTTACCGTGTCCATTGCAAGTTCAGTATTGTTTGCCGGCCTCCAGTTTCACGACGGTGACCGACTCTCGAATTTTGAGTTGATGAGCGGCCCGCAGCGGCTGTGCAGCAAGGGGCATTTCCTTAGCCACGAGGGCGAACCCAGGCCAGACCTTTACCTTCTACGCTCCGGCTGGCTGTGCTGCAGCATAACGACGCCGGCGGGCGATAGGCAGATCACGACGATTCATCTGCCCGGGGATCTCGTCGGAATGCCTAGCATTGCGCGAGAAGTGGCGGCGGAGACGATATCGGCTCTGACCGACTGCGTCGTTGACATTATCCCGCTGGAAGCCTTTGCCGTGGCTTTCCGTCAGCACCCCCGGCTGGCGGCCCTGCTTTATATGTCAGCACAGGAGGAACGAGTGCGCCTCATCCATCAACTTACCCTCGTAGGCCGGGTCCATAGCGTCAAACGCATGGCGGCGTTTCTTCTTTCGATCTACCACCGTGTCCGAGTCAACGTTGCCGGCGTCGACGACAGTTTCGCTCTACCTCTCACACAACAGGATTTGGGCGACGCAACGGGTATGAGCGTCGTCCACGCCAATCGGGCGCTGCGAATTTTGCGTGAGCGTGGATATGCGTCCTTGCAAAAAGGTACTCTCACCGTTCACGACTATCCCGGCCTCGTTACATTCGCTGGGTCCCCGGCCGACAGCAAACGGTCGACTGCCTGGATTTGACGCACTCGATCGTGATCATCGGCTCATCACAGGGACGCTGTTCCTCCGAACCAAGCCCCGTCTGATGCGTTGCCCCCTCCCGGAACACGTTCCGCGTCAACCGTTGGTCTGGATCGGAGAGAACCAATGTGTGGATTAAAGCCCTTGGTGTTTACGTGCGCAGTCTTCGTCGGCCTGTCGCTTCCGGTACTCGCTCAGGATGCGACTTTCGACCCAAACGGCACATTTGCGGACGAGTTCGGAACAACTTTCACCTTCGCGCTGTGCGGCGCCGGAACCGATCTCTGCGGGACTTTGGACATCCTAAAGGGAGAATCGGCAACGGAAGAAAATCTTGCCTATGTCGGGTCCGTGGTCATGCAAGCCCAGCAGACCGAGGCCAATACATGGAAGGGTACCCTTCAGGCTGGCGATCTCAGCGCAGAGGCAACTGTCAGGCAAACCAGTCCGGACACGATCGACATAGAAGGGTGTCGAGGAGGACTGCTTTGCCAAACCTTGACCTACACTCGCCAATAGTGACGCGCCGGATTGGGCGAATAACATTTGTTAAGGAGAGCGGAGTTCCCGCTTGCTAAGCCTCCGGTCCAACCAGAGGAACAAATGCCCCAATTTCGTGTCATTGATCTTCGTTCGCAAATGGTAGAGCCGGAATACCTCGTAGACGCCCGGTCTCCCGAAGACGCCGCCCAGCAGAGCCTGGGCGAAAAGGGGATAAGAGGTGGCCAGAACCGTGCGCGGCTGCTTTGCCGTGTTTACTGGATCGACAGCGAGGGCGCCACCAACATGGTCAGGCTCTATCGTCCCCTTTGGGGCGCCTCAAGTTAAAGCGAAGGCCAGAGATCAGCAGTATCCACTATACGCTCTTCGGAATGTCGATGAATAAACTGCGAGCGCGTGACGAACGCTGGATGAGGCGAAATTACAGATCGAGATTTTTATAGCACCTCAGATACCGACGAGGACGAGGATGTGGCGCCGATGCCGAGGCTCTGATTGACGTTCGGCACTATCGCGGCTGCTACGGTGTCCCGAGATGCCGAATTGATAAATACCGCGTACGACTAACGCGAGGGGTGGCCTTAAGACTCGGCTCTAGCCTACCGGCTCTGTCATATGGCTGAAGATGATCAAGCATCGGAGCACGGGGAGGGCATCGCTCGGCCAAGGGCCCATGAAAGCTGCCCTTGCACAATCATCAGCGTGAACTGACCATTCGAAAAACTGGTTCCCTCAGGGCCCATCGAGGGCAGCGACACCTCTGCCGCGTCGTTGACTGACACGGAAGCGCTCTCACCGAGAAGCCGTACCGCAAGACGGGTGCCGTCGTCGCATATGTAGTTACTGACGGGATATGGATTGGTACGATATCCCTCTTCAAAGCCATTTTTGCTCTCCGCCATGCACAAAGCCAACCTTCGGTGTGGCTAGCATAGTGGGCGAAGCCGCGATGTGTATTTGGCCCAGCGTCCCGACGCTGGGCAGGGTGTCCCATTTATCCGCCGGGTGGGTCACAGATCCCATATGTCGATGTTGATTTGCTACCAACAGGATAGTTTATGCGGCCAGAAACCGACTGAGCGGGTCGCGTTGGCGGACTTGGCCGACACCCTGCTCGCCGATATTCGCCTGATAGGCAAACCGGGCATTGGCGGTCTGAGACATCGGCGTATCGAAACTAAGATCGATGAGGAGTTCTGGGCCTGATTTAACCGGCGCACTGATCTGAAATGCGTTACTGGCCGCCAGCTGCTTCCGATAGGCGGGTCAGCCGTTTCCGATCGCAGAACGCACCGCCAGACCAAGTCCCAGCTTGGCCGCCATATCTTCGACATCGATACGAATTTCAGACCGTAGACCGACTGTGGCGGTGGCCACAACTCCGCTCGATTGCACTACCGTCTAGCAACAGAGACGACCTGATCTCAGCGAAGTCTGTGGACGCCAGATATGCATGGGACAACTCCAAATAGGCTTCTTCTGAGCTGGGACATCGAGGAATTTGAAGGCGAGCTCTCCTTGCGTGGCCGTGTAAGCCGGAGAACTGGTATTGAACTGCCCCGGAATGTCGAAAGTTCGCTTGCTAGAAATGTCGTAAAGGCCCATCAGCGTTGCGCTGCGCAGTGCGAGAGAATTGCCATCGAGAACGCGGTAGATACCTGCATGAGCCCCATTCGCTGTCAGCCTCGACATCAGTCGCGCACTGCCTTGCTGCGCCGCAAAGCACTGTCATTCCTCCCCTACAGACCCGCTTTGCGATGGCCTAAATCAGACGTCGACCTAAGCGTCATCGGGTAATACTTTGACCTCATATGTGGTCGCGCCAAGCCTGCAGTGACTGGCCCATGCTTCTGGGTGTCTCACCGGTAACGATAGCCCCCAGGAGTGGGGCCGCAAGTCCTACGGCCTTAAGCCGAAGGCCATCTTGTGGTGTGAGCTTGAGCTGGCTGGGAACGATCACCGGAACATCGACCGCTGCAGCGATCTCGGCATAGCGGGCGAGGTCGGCATCGGTCATCGACGTGCGATAGCGCCCGAATTCCATGATCGAGGCCTCGATGATGCAGCCGGGAACGGCCGCAATCTCGGCTATGTCCTCGGGCGTGCTGGTTGAGGAGAGGGCAGGCATGGGGCGGAGGCGCGACTGCAGCAGGTGGGGCCGCATGTGGTCGATATAGACATTGAAGCCTTCGAAGCCGAGATCGGCCAGGGCGTCCATTTCAGACGCGGTGGGCACGGTTTCCTGGCCGGCCATGACGAGGAGCGGGCAGCCGAGTTTGGCCAGTTGTTCGAAGAAGGGGCGTTCTTGCTCGAAGGTGCCGAAGGTGGTGCCGGTGGCGCGGTGGTAGGCGTTGAGGTGAGTCTTCAGGGCGAAGGCGCCGCCGTCGAGGGCGGCTTTGGCGAGGTCGAGATCGTGCCGGGCCAGGGAGACGATGATTGGGTATGCGCCTGAGGTAAGAGCTTGATAGAACTTGGTTTCTGGGTAGGTCATTCGATGCGGAGGCCCGTTGAGGCGTCGAAGAGGTGGATGGCGTTGAGGTCCGGGCGAATGTGGATTGTCTCGCCTGGGCGGGCGGCGATGCGCTCGCGGAAGACGCCGGTGATGGTGTGATCGCCGAGGGTCATGGTGACCTGGGTTTCGGAGCCCATGGGTTCGATGAGGGTGATTTTTGCGGGCAGTCCATCGGCGGCGAGGGTCAGGTTCTCGGGACGGATTCCGTAGGTTGCCTTGGTGCCGAGAGGAGCCGAATTGGTTAGCGGCAAGGTAACACCGAGAGCAACCAATCCCTCGTTTGTGACAATGCCCTCGATAAAGTTCATTGCAGGCGAGCCGATGAAGCCGGCGACGAAAAGGTTGGCGGGGCGATCATAGAGGTCGAGCGGGGCGCCGACCTGTTCGACCTTGCCGCCATTCATCACGACGATGCGGTCGGCCATGGTCATGGCTTCGACCTGATCATGGGTGACGTAGACGGTGGTGACGCCGAGGCGCTGGTGGAGGCCCTTGATCTCGCCGCGCATGACGACGCGGAGTTTGGCGTCGAGGTTGGATAGCGGCTCGTCGAATAGGAAGACCTGCGGGTTGCGGACGATGGCGCGGCCCATGGCGACGCGCTGGCGCTGGCCGCCGGAGAGCTGGCGAGGATAGCGATCGAGGAGATGGGTGAGGCCTAGAATGCCGGCCGCCCATTGGACGCGTTCGGCGATTTCGGCTTTAGAGCCGCCGCGGTGTTCGAGCGAGAAGCCCATATTGGTGGCGACGGTCATGTGCGGATAGAGCGCATAGTTCTGGAAGACCATGGCGATGTCGCGGTCTTTGGGCTCGAGGTCATTGACCACGCGTCCACCGATTTCGATGGCGCCACCGGTAATGGTTTCGAGACCAGCAATCATGCGCAGCAGGGTGGACTTGCCGCAGCCGGAGGGGCCGACGAGGACGACGAATTCGCCATCGGCAATGTCTATGTCGATGCCATGCAGCACGGATGTGGCGCCATAGCTCTTGGTGACGGATTTGAGGGTAACGGGAGCCATGAGGTCAGCCTTTCAGCCCGGTATGGGCGAGCCCTTCGACGAACTGCTTCTGCGCCACAATGAAGACCAGCAGGACGGGAATGGCGGTCATGGTGGCAGCGGCGAGCTGGATGTTCCACATGGCCCCGCCATAGGCGTCGGTGAACTGGGTAAGGGCCTGGGGCAGGGTGAACATCTGGGTCGAGGAGAGGAATACGATGGGTTCGAGATAGAGATTCCACGAGTGGAGGAAGGTGAAGATGGCCACGGCGCCGAGGGCTGGCTTGGCCAGCGGCAGGGCGATGGTCCAGAAGATCTTGAACCGGCCGAGGCCATCGACGCGGGCAGCTTCCTCGAGCTCATTGGGGAGCGCGATGAAAAACTGGCGCATGACGAAGGTGGCAAAGACCGAGGGCGCGCCGAAGATGGGCACGAGGATCAGCGGCCAATGGGTGTTGATCATGCCCCAGCCGAGAAAGATCTGGAACAGGGGGACGATGGTGACTTCGGAGGGGATCAGGAGGCCCAAGAGCACGACCATGAAGATGGCATTGCTGAAAGGGAATTTGATCCGCGCGAAGGCGTAGCCGGCCATGGAGGAGATGACCATTGTGCCCGCGGTGACGAGGGCGGCGATATAGGCCGAGTTCCAGTATTGCCGGGCGAAAGGCTGTAGTTCGAAGACCCGCGCATAGGTCGTAAGGTCGAAGCGGCGTGGCCAGAGGTCCGGCGGGAAGGCGAAGATGTCGCTGATCGGTTTGACCGAGGAGGTGATCATCCACCAGGTGGGGAAGACGAAGGGGATGAGCAGCACGCACATCAGCCCATAGAGGGCAGTCTTCATGCGGGGGCTGAGATCAGTTTTCATAGAAGACGATCCGCTTGCGCAGCTGCCACTGGGCGAAAGTAAGCAGCGCGACGATGACGAAGAGCAGGATCGACAGGGTCGAGCCATAGCCGAAGAAGTGGAACTGGAAGGCCTGCTGGTAGAGGTAATAGACCAGCACGGTGGTGGTCATGCCGGGGCCGCCCTGGGTGAGGACGGCGATCTGGGCGAAGACCTGCAAAGAGCCGACGATGGTGATGATCGAGGTGAGCAGGATCGTGGGCGAGATCAGCGGCAGGGTGATGCGGCGGAACTGCTTGAACGCACCGGTGCCATCGACCCGCGCGGCCTCGTAGAGCTCCTTGGGCACGCCCTGAAGGGCAGCGAGGAACAGGATCATGTTGAGCCCAACATTCTTGAAGACCTGCACGACGACGACGGAGATCATGGCCGTGGTGGGGGTGCGGAGCCAATTGGGGCCTTCGATGCCGAGCATGGCCAGCATGCCGTTGATGCCGCCATTGTTCTGGAGAAGGAAGCTCCAGACGATGGTCCAGGCGACGAGGGAAACGACGACCGGCGAGAAGAACAGGGTGCGGAAGACGACCATGCCTTTGAGCTTCTGGTCGAGGAGGACGGCAAGAAGGAGGGCCAGCGACATGTTGAGGATGACGAGGCCAGCCGAGAAGATGGCGGAGGCGACGAGCACCTGTGGCAGGTTCGGGTCGGCCAGCAGCATCTGGTAATTGGCGGCGCC
Organism: Devosia riboflavina; assembly: GCF_000743575.1. GTDB lineage: Bacteria > Pseudomonadota > Alphaproteobacteria > Rhizobiales > Devosiaceae > Devosia > Devosia riboflavina. Next base: position 47,126 of record NZ_JQGC01000026.1, read on the forward strand.
GACGAAATTGAAGCTGGCAGCCAGCACGTTCCACTCGTGGAGGGAATACCAGAAGACGAGACCGAGCGGCACGAGCACGAAGATGATGATGCCGATGAGCTGGGGCGCGATGAAGATATAGCCTGCCGCCGCGTCGCGCCGGGCGATGGTCCAGAAGGGGCGTTTTTGGTTAGGCGAGGCCGAGGCACTCATAGGTTCGGTTCCTTCGTCGCTCCCACCGTCGGTAGGCGGACGCTTTGCATTCAATTTCCCGGTGCTGTCCTCGGGCTTGACCCGAGGACCTGCTTGGGCGCCGCACCACTGCGGGTTTGGCGAGTGGCCCTCGGGTCAAGCCCGAGGGCAGCACGGTGTTTTGGATTGCTCCGGAGTCCCCCCAGGGGGATCGGATCAGCGAGCCAGCAGTGGGCTGACGCTGGAACACACATTTGCGAGGACGGCGGCGACGTCGGCTTCGGGGACCCAGAGGGAATCGAGGCCGGCGCGGATGGTTTGCTGGATCTGGGCGAAGTTGGTGTGGCCCGGCAGAACGGTGCCGTTGGCGATGCCTGATATCACGACGTTTTCGATCTGCTCGGGAGAGAGCAGCGGATTGGTCGAAGCGAGGGTTTCCGCATTGAGCAGGCTTGCGCGGGCCGGCGGGAAGAACTGGGCCAGCTTCTTGGAATTTTCGGCATTGGTCATGTAGCCGAGGAATTCGACGGCGACGTCCTTGTTGGCACCCTTGGCGAAAGCGCCGACGCCGGCCTGGCCGACGACGGAGTATTCACCGGCAGGGCCGGCAGGGAGCGGCACGAGGTCCCAATCGAAGGGATTTTCCTTGGGCAGGAGCGAGGCGCGGCTGATCTGGGTGATGGTCATGCCGGTTTCGCCGGCGAAGAAGTCGATGTCTTCGCCCGGGCCAGGCATGGCCTTGTCGGTGAAGATGGCCTTGTGGATGGCGGTCAGCGCGTTGACCATGGCCGGATCGGTGAAGGTGCAGGTCTTGCCATCGGCGCTCCAGGGGGCGGCGCCCCAGCCATTCCAGATGGAGGCGAGGTTCTGCCATGTCTGGAACTTGAAATCGCGGACGACGAGGCCGGTCTTGCCGGACTGGCCGACGGTGGCGGCGGAAGCGAAGGCGTTGTCCCAGGTCCATTCGCCGGCGGCGATCAGTTCGGCAGGGGTTTTCGCGCCTGCGGCCTTCAGCACGTCGTTGTTGGCAAAAATGGCGAAGGGCGAGGTGGAGAAGGGATAGGCGTAGAGCTGGCCGTCCTTGGTCCAAAGGGCCGTCGCTTTTTCCGAAACGTCGGCGAGGTCATAGCCCTCGGTGGCGGCGAAGGCGTCGGTCAGCGGCGCGAGGGCGCCGGAATTTACGAAGTCGGCGGCGGTGGTTTCGAGAATCCAGGCCAGATCAGGCGGGTTGCCGCCGGCGATCTGGGTGGTCAGGGTCGTGGTGTAGCTGTCGAAGGGCAGCGGTTCGAAGGTCACCGAGACATTGGGGTGGGTGGCCTTAAAACCTTCGGCGATCTCGTTGAACATGGCCAGATGCGCCTCGTTGGCGCTCCAGATGGTCATGCGCAGATTGACCGCGTCCTGGGCCCAGGCCGTGCCGGCGGCGGCAAGGCCCAGGATGATGCCGGCCGTTGCGGCCGTGGTCTTGAGCAGATGTTTCGTCATTGTATCCTCCCTGGATGACATGAGTTTGGTCAGTAGCCACGCACGTCGGGCCAGCGGATTTCGATGCCTTCCGCATAGAGACGTGACTGGAAATCGGTGAGCAGGGCGTCGTCAGCCTGCACCTGGTGCGGCGTGAGCCCGTGGTTGAGGCAGTGGGCGGCAAGGAGCCCGGCGACTTCGCCGACGTTCCACTCGACCGGATGCAGCCGGTAGCAGCCATTGGTGATGTGGGTGGTGCCCATGTTCTTGCCGCCCGCGAGCAGATTTTTGACGCGGCGCGGCAGGAGCGAGCCGAGCGGGATTTCGAAGGGCGCGGATTCGACGTCGACATAGTTGTCGCCACCCGTCGAGGGGTGGAGGTCGATGCGGTACATGCCGATGCCGACGCTGTCGCGATAGTGCTTGGAGAGCGTATTGCCGTGGATGGTCATCGAGACGTCCTGCTCGACGATGCGGCTAACGGGCAGGATGCGGCGGCTTTCGCGGATGTAGGGGGCCATGGCGAGGCCATGGTCGGTGCCGGTGATGTCGCCGCGGAGGCGCAGGCCGGGGAAACCCTGGCCGCCATCGAGGCGGGGGGCTTCGGTCTGGAGCCAATAGAAGACCGAGTAGGAGAGGTCGGCGGCGGATTTCAGGTGCGCGGCCTTTTGTTCCTCGGAGACGTCGATGATGGAGCCGAGCATGTAGTCGATCATCGGCCAGTTCACGAGGCAGATGTCGGAGCCATAGGCGCCGGGCGCGAAATTGCGGCGGGCGGCGATGCGGCGGAAGGTCCAGAGATTGCCGTCGCCGGGATTGCGGCGCTGATCGGCGTCGACCAGCAGCGGATCATCATCCGGATTGGGCGTAAAACTGCGCTCGGTGATTTCGAGGGTGCGCGGGTGGGGCGCCTTGAAGCCGAGTAGTGGTCCACCCCAGAAGTCTGGCTGGTACTGGCGCCAGAAATCGTAGTTGGCCGGCTTGTCGATCACCTGATTGCCGTCGACGTGGTCGATGGCAAAGCACACGGAGACGGCCTGAACGTTGTCGGGCTGTGCGGTTTCGGGGGCGCTGGGTTCACCGGTGTCAGACTGGGATTCAAAGCCCTTGGCGTATTCGGTGCCGGTCAGCGGCAAGAGATCGCCGAGTTCGGTGGCGTCGACGACGTAGGAGGCGGAGACGGTGATTTGAGCGCCAGTGTCGCGGTGGCGCAGGGTGATGGCGCGGACGGTGTCGCCCTGCACATCGGCGGCGACGGGCAGATAAGGCTGAAGGACGCGGAGCTGGCCGCCGCCGCGCCAGGGGGCGAGCATGGATTCGATGACGGCGAGACCGGTGCGCGGCTCGGCGCAGAGGCGGCTGACCCAGCCGGCGCCGGGGTTGAGATCGCCCCAGGCGCGGCTCTCGGCGGTCAGCGGGTAGTGGTCGCGATAATATTGGCGGATACCGTTGCGGAGCTGGCGGTAAGAGCGGGTGATGCCGAACTGCTCGACCCAGGAATGCTCATCGGGCGGCACGGCTTGGCTCGTGAGCTGGCCGCCGAGCCAGTCGAATTCCTCGGTGAGAATGACGGTGCGGCCGGAGCGCAGGGCGCCGAGAGCGGCGGCGACGCCACCGAGGCCGCCACCGACGACGAGAAGATCAGCGGAAAGTTCTTTGGTCATTTGGTCTTCTTGGTTTTGGAGGAGGGAGCGCCGAGGGTGTCACCCTCGAGCGGCTCGCAATGGAGGAGGAGCTGTTCCACGGGGGCATCGTGCTCGACGCGGCGGACCAGCATTTCGGTGGCGGCGCGGGCCATGGCCTCGCGCGGGATGGCGAATGAGGTGAAGCGGCGGCCGGGTTCTTCGGCGCGGATATGATTGCCGAGGACGACGATGGAGAGATCGTCGGGAATGGAGAGGCCGCGCTCACGGGCGGCGTGCTCGATGGCGATGGCGTCGGCCAGTTCGGTGACGAAGACGCAGGTGGCGCCGGCCGAGAGCAGGATATCGAGGACCTCGTTGGGCGGGCGGCCGACTTCGAAGATCGAGGTGACGAGTTCGGCTTCGCCCACGGAGCGGGAAAAGCCGTACCAGCGGTCGACGGTGGATTCAGCGCCCTCGTTGAGGCCGACATAGGCGATGCGGCGGTGACCGAAAGACTTGGCGCGCTCGACGAGGGCGGACGTGGCGGGGGCGTAATCGCCACCGACATAGGGGACGGGGCCACCGGCATCGTCACGGCGGCCGACGGCGACGAAGGGGAAGTCGCCGGCAACGAGGCGAGCCAGCTCGGTATTGTCGAACTTGCGGCCGAGGATGACGCAGCCATCGGCGAGGCGGAGCCTCGCATTCTCGCCGAAAATCTTGCGCTCGCGCCCTGCCCCGGTCATCAGCAGCAGATCGTAACCCTTGTCCTGCGCCGCCTCTTCGATGCCGAAGAGGAAGGGGGTGAAGAAATCTGCCTGACCGGAGGGAAAGGCCGGCTCATAAGTAAAGACCCCCAGGATACGATTGAGTCCCTTGACCATTCGGCGAGCAACAGGGTCGGCGACATAGCCCGTATCTCGGATAACCTTTTCAACGCGTTCTCGCGTCTCTTGCGGGATGCGGGCCTGGGAAGACGGTGCGCCGTTGAGCACAAACGACACCGTCGCCTGGCTGACTCCGGCCAACTGAGCAATATCCTTCTGCGTCAGTCGCTTATTCGGCGCCAAGCGTTCCTCCTCGGATGCTAATACGTATTATCTGCTAATGCGTATTAGCAACGCAACTGGCGCAGGTCAATGGTGTCTTGAGGCGAAGCAGCGTCGGTTGTGGATTGGTCCACTCGCCTCTTAGGCGAATGATCAGGGCGAAATCGCCTCGATCGTCATCAATCAGGCAACGCATAGGCGATGAAATAGTCGCCGATAGGCGTCTCCATGAAGTCGTGGCCGCCGGCGTTGATGACAATGATCTGCTTGCCGCCGGCCTCATAAGTCATCGGGGTAGCTTGCCCCCCGGCGGGCAATTCGACCTGCCAGAGTTCTTCACCCGTTTCGGTATCGACAGCCCGGAAGAGATCGTCGGTAGCCGCGGCTATGAAGAAGAGGCCCGAGGCGGTCACCACACCGCCCCCATTATTGGGCGTACCGATATCGACCGGCAACATCGAGGGGATGCCAAAGGGCCCGTTCTTGCGGGCAGACCCGAATGGCCGATCCCACAAAAATTCCCGCGTATTGAGGTCGATCGCGGCAATACCCCCATAAGGCGGCTGCTTGCAGAGAAGCCCCGTGAAAGGCACCCGCCAGCCGGCATTGACGCGAATGCCATATGGTGACTCAGCCTGCGGGCTGATCGAGCCATGAGAGCCTGAGCCGGCCGCGGGATCGTAACTCGGGTCGTTGATAGAGCGGACGCCCATAGCATCGACCTCTTCGCGGGGCACCAGTTGATTGTAGTTCGGCATATTGTTGTAATTGGCGATCAAGACCCCATTGACGGGATCGACAGCAATCCCACCCCAGTCCGTACCGCCATTATAGCCGGGAAACTGAATCCACGGCTGGTCGAGGGTTGGAGGCGTATAGACCCCCTCATAGGCCGCCTGACGGAACTGGATCCGGCACCAGAGCTGGTCAAGCGGCGTCGCGCCCCACATCTGCGCCTCGGTCAGCATCGGCTTCAGGAGATTCGGAAAGTCCGTCACATAGGGCTGCGTTGGCGAGATCCGGTCCGGCTCGACCCCGCCCTGCGGCGCGGGACGCTCCTCGATATTGACCAGTGGCTCGCCTGTTGCTCGATCGAGAATATAGAACTGGGCTTGTTTGGACGGCATGATGATCGCCGGGACCGGACCATCGGGCGTCGGGAAATCGACGAGACTCCCCTGCCCGCCAAGGTCGTAGTCCCAGACGTCATAGTGTACCGTCTGGTAGTGCCAGGCGACATCACCTGTCTCGACATCCAGCGCGACGACGGCGGTCGAATAGGTGTTTTCCGCCTCAGAGCGATCGCCGCCCCAATAGTCGACCGCCGAATTGCCCATGGGGATGTAGACAAGACCAAGTTCGTCGTCGCCGGAGGATATGGTCCAGCTATTCGGCGTACCCTCGGTATAGACCTCGCCTTCAGCCGGCAGTCCGGTTTGCCCGGGCCGCCCCATATCCCAGGCCCATTCCAACTCGCCCGTCACCGCATTGAACCCGCGGATCACGCCTGACGGTGCGCTACGCTCCTGATTGTCGCTGACTTGGCTGCCCACCACGAGGACATCGCGCACGAGCGTCGGCGGAGAGGTCGGCGCATAAAAACCCGGTGCAACATCGCCGATCCCTTGCATAAGATTGACTATGCCGCCATTGCCAAAGTCAGGGCAAAGCTGGCCGGTCTCGGTATCGAGGGCAATCATGCGCGCGTCATGGGTGAGGTTCACAACACGGGTGGCGCAAAGCTCACCCTGCGCGGCAGTCAGGTCCTCGAAATATACCAGGCCTCGGCAGGAGGCGTTGTAGCCCAGGGCATCCGTCGAGACCTCGGGATCGAAGGTCCAGAACTGCGTGCCCATCGCCGCGTCGAGCGCAAAAATCTTGTTCATTGCAGAGCAAAGATAGAGCCGATCTCCAACCTTGACCGGCGTGTTCTGATTGCCAAAGGGCTCGTCATCCTGCGGCAGGTCGCCGGTACGGAACTCCCAGATCTTCTCGAGGCCCGCCACGTTGTCTTTGGTAATCTCGTCGAGCGGAGAATAGCGCAGGGCTCGATGCGTACCGCCATAAGCTGGCCAGTCAGCGCCCGTTTCGAGTGCCACATAGCTCGGCTCTGCTGGAAGGGCCGTTGGCTCTAGGACGGGGGCTAGCGGCGCATTCGGTGTTGCTGGCGCGACTTCGGCCGGTTCTTCTGCCTCCTGCGCAAGGGATGCCTCAATCCCCTGATTGGCAATGCCGATCACGCCGAGCGCCGCCGCCAACACCGTCGCGGCCGCTAATGCCCGGCCGAAAGGTCGGACGGAGCCTCGCAAGGTAGGTACTGTTGTCAACACGAGGATAAGCACCACGGTCGGCGCCACCAGTCGCGGTACCTGCGCCCAACCATCGAGTCCGCCCTCCCAAAGGGCCCAGGCCAAAGTAGCCGCATAAGTGACCGTATAGACCCAAAGCGCATTGATACTTCGCTGCAGCAGGAACCAAGCCGCTAGAAGCAGGCCAATTCCGGCGGGCAGGTAATACCATGAACCTCCAAGGGTAATGAGCCAGAGGCCGCCTGCTGCGATCGGCATGCCAAACACCAGCAACACGACAGCCACAAACATGGTCCACCAGAACCCAGCCCCTCTGCGTTCTGCTTCGCTATGCCCGCTCATCCGCTGCTCCTCCCGCTTCGCTGCCTGGGTTCGCAACGCCGCGGGCGAGCGCTAGTTCCGAAGCCAGAAGAGCTGGCCCGCCTTGAGTTGAAGGAACGTCCTGCCACTTTGCCTCGTTGGCCAACCGAACAAGGAGATCCCGATGGCCGACCGTTTCACCATGCAAGACCCGCGACACCAGTTCCCTGCACCGCCCTTTCCGCAGCAACCACAATCGCCTCCAGGCTTGGTCAGCGAAATGCGGCCCGCACCGGATCATGGCGAGAAAAGCTACGCCGGCTTCGGCCGTCTCCTCGGCCGCAAGGCGCTCATTACAGGCGGCGATTCCGGCATTGGCCGCGCTGCCGCCATCGCCTACGCCCGCGAGGGGGCCGATGTCGCGATCAACTACCTCCCCTCTGAGCAGAGCGATGCCGAAGAGGTGCTCGGCTATATCGAAAAGGCCGGCACGAAAGGCGTAGCTCTGCCAGGCGATGTATCAGATGAGAAGATCTGCCAAGCCCTGATCGAAGACGCCGTAAAGCAGTTGAGTGGTCTCGATATCCTCGTCATCAATGCCGCGAGGCAACAGGCGCGAAAATCGGTCGCCGAGGTTTCGAGCGAAGACTTCGACCGCACGCTCAAGACCAATCTCTATGCCCTGCACTGGCTCGCGCAGGCCGCCGTTCCTCATCTTCCACCCGGCGCATCGATTATTACGACGGCATCGATACAGGCCTATGAGCCATCGGCACACCTTCTCGACTATGCAACCACCAAGGCCGGCATCGTCGCTTATACCAAGGCCCTCTCCACCCAGCTGATTGAGAAAGGCATCCGGGTGAATGCCGTTGCCCCGGGTCCGTTCTGGACGGTGCTTCAGCCCAGCGGCGGACAATTCCCGGAAAAGGTCGAAACATTCGGGCAGGACAGCGCTTTCGGGCGCCCAGGACAGCCGGTCGAACTTGCCCCAGTCTATGTCCTGCTCGCCTCGCAGGAAGGGAGCTATATCACCGGGGAGGTCTTTGGCGTGACAGGGGGAAAGGGCATAGCCTGAGCCTGCGAAGAACGGCTTGGCGCGGTGTGTTCCTGACAAACGATCGGTGCAACCAAAACCTATGCGACGCGTTAATGCGCGACTGCATAAGGGGCGATTGTGCGTAGCGAAATCGATGGCTTAGCCGACATTTTTCCTGGCGAAAGCATCATGGCAAAGGCCATGCGAGAGCGGGACTGGACCGAGACCCCGCTTGGCGATCCCCGCGACTGGCCGGACGCTCTCAAAATACCGTTGCGCATGTTGCTGACCTCCCGCTTCGAGATGTGGCTCGGCTGGGGTCCAGATCTCATTTTCTTCTACAACGACGCATATATTCCAACGCTTGGCCTCAAGCATCCCAATATGCTTGGCCGCCCGTTTCGAGAGGTGTGGTCGGAGGTTTACGAGGACGTTGCCAATCAGGTCGAACTGGTAAAGGCGGGGAAGGCCACCTGGAACAAAGCCCTGCTTTTGCTGCTGGAGCGCAGCGGATTTCCGGAAGAAACCTATCACAGTTTTTCCTATAGCCCGCTGTTCCAAGCCGATGGAAGCGTCGGAGGGTTGTTCTGCGTCGTCACCGAGGAAACAGCTCGCATCATCAGCGAACGTCGCCTTGAAACATTGCGGCAGCTTGGAAGCAGGCTTTCGGCCGTCAGGGACATGCCAGGCCTTCATGCCGCCGTTCAGTCGGCATTCTCTACAAACCGCCGAGACTTTCCCTTCGTAGAAATGCGGCTCGCTGACCAAGTGGTCGCGGATGGTGTACCTGTCTTCGAAGGCGTGGTCGGGACGTCTCTTCGGGATGCCGAAGTCGCCGGCAAATACCTCGCTCTTCCGCCGGATCGCTCCTGGCCGACAGGCGACTGGGATCGACCACCGGCCGAGGCGATTGCGATCGCCATTCCGGAGTTAGGCACGGACAAGACTGCGGGCCTACTGGTCATGGGCCTGAATCCCTATCGGGGTCTTAACGATGACGTGCTGAATGTTGTTCGGCTGGCTGCTGCCCAGATCGCTGGCGCGCTTGCCAATGTTGTCACACTTGGCAATGAAAAGCGCCGGGCAGATCGCATCTGGAGCGTGTCGCGGGATTTGATCGTCGTCGTGGACTCCGAGGGTGTCTTTCGTTCCGTCAGCCCCTCCTGGACCCGCATCCTTGGTCATGCGCCACAACATATCGTCGGGCGCCACTTTAGCGACTTCACGCACCCTGAGGATATCGAGAACAGCCGGGCAGCGCTGGCCAGGGCCCTCGGTGACGAGGAACTCGACAATTACGAAAACCGGTTTCGTGCCGTCGATGGCACCTATCACAGGATAGAGTGGCACACGACGCAGGAGGAAGGTCTGGTCTATGCCTATGGGCGAGACGTGACTGAGCGGCGGCAGGTCGAACAAGCGCTGAACGACAGCGAAAAGCAGTTCCGCCACCTTGTGCAGGGGGTCACCGACTACGCGATCTATATGATCGATCTGGAGGGCCGCGTTTCCAGTTGGAACGAAGGTGCTCGCAGGATCAAGGGCTACGAGCCCGAAGAAGTCATCGGCAAGCACTTCTCGCGCTTCTATCGGGAAGAAGACCGGAACAATGGTGAACCGACGAGGGCTCTCGAAACGGCACGCAGGGAGGGCCGGTTTAGCGCGGAAGGCTGGCGGGTACGAAAGAACGGCGATCTCTTCCGCGCCAGCGTGGTGATCGACGCCATCCGCGACGACGAGGGCCGCCCCATCGGCTTTGCCAAGATTACGCGCGACATTACGGAACGCGAGGCGACCCAGCGCGAACTGGAAGCTGCGCGCGAAGCTCTGTTCCAATCTCAAAAGATGGAGGCCATTGGCCAGCTCACCGGGGGCGTTGCCCATGACTTCAACAACCTGCTGATGGCGGTCATGAGCAGCCTCGAATTGTTGCAAAAGCATCTACCGCCGGATCAGATGTCGCGAAGGCTGCTCGACAATGCGATTGAAGGCGCCAAGCGCGGCGCCACGTTGACCCAGCGCATGTTGGCTTTTGCGCGACGCCAGGACCTGCATCTCGATCGGGTCGACGTTGCCGGCCTTTTGGCCGGAATGAGCGATCTGGTGCAAAGATCGATCGGACCGGAATGGCCGATCACCACCAACTTCCCGCTGAAATTGCCGGCAGTTCGGGTCGATGCCAATCAGCTCGAAATGTCACTCCTCAATCTGATCGTCAACGCCCGCGACGCAACACCGAATGGCGGACCCATCGTGATTTCCGCGGACCGCCGCCGGATCGAGAACGGGATGGGGGCGACCTTGGCCAGTGGCGACTACATTCGCATGGTGGTCGAGGACAAGGGCAGTGGCATGGACGCCGAGACCTTGCGGCGCGCAACCGAGCCTTTCTTCACGACCAAGGGGGTCGGAAAGGGAACGGGTCTGGGCCTACCGATGGTACATGGCATGGCGAAGCAATTGGGCGGAGACTTCGAGATCGAGAGCAAGCCGGGCGAAGGCACGAAGGCCATTCTTTGGCTGCCGATCGCCGAAGCCGAGGTTTCTCGTCCGGCGCCAATCGAGAACGATGCCGTCCAACCGCCCGTGCCACGGCTTACCGTGCTGGTGGCCGACGACGACGCTCTGGTGTTGATGAATACAACTGCCTTGCTGGAAGACCTCGGCCATGAGGTCGTCGAAGCCTATTCGGGCGGCGACGCGCTGAAGAAGTTTCGCGCCCGCAACGACATCGACCTCATTATTACCGACCAGGCAATGCCCAATATGACGGGCACACAATTGATCAAAGCCATCGACGAGGACCGTCCCGGCATTCCGGCCATTATCGCCAGTGGATATGGCGAAGGCGTAGATTTGCCCGGTAGGCGCGTAGAGCGGTTGGGCAAGCCGTTCGATCAGGCGCGCCTTGCCAGATCCATTGCACGGGTCATGGATCGCAGCTCGGCTTAACGACAACGGGGTGTCAGAGCGCCTGCTTAAGCAGCAGGTCGCGCGCCTGGTTGATTTTGGCGGCCAAGTAGCTGGAGCCGCCGTGATCGGGATGGACTGCCTTCATCAGATCGCGATGAGCGGCCCGGATTTCCTCATGGCTGGCGCCAGGCTTCAGGCCAAGGACGTTATAGGCCTCGGCGACGGGATCGCCTGCCGTGTCGGCGCTCGATTTTTCGCCCGCGTCCTGGCTGGCGAAATACTCTCGCCAGCCGCTCCGATTGGCGTCAAGCCAGCTCTCGAGAAGCGTCAGGCTATCTGTGTCTTCTTCCACTTCGGCCAAGAGGATTCGGGTATCCATCTCGCCGAGGTCCATCAGGTCCATACCGGCAAATTGACCATTGAGCACCCGGCCGGAGACTGCACCGGTGTCATGATCCAGTTCCATGGCGAAGCTGTAACTTTGCACTTTCGAGGTATTGCCTGCGCCCGTCGCCGGCCCGTCGAAGGAAAATGCCCCCAATCGGCCCGTGCGCAACACTGCAAAGGCGCCCGCACCGACAAAGAGAGCAAGATCAAATCGTCTGGCGAAGAGTAAGCCCGCGGCGGCCAGAATGCCGAGCCCGCCAATCCCCCAGCGCAGGCCACGCCTTAGTATCCGTCGATCCATCCGAAGCAGATAATTGCCGAGGGCGAGAGCGCCCAAAAGAGCCAGTGCCCCTAGAAAAATATAGGTCATGGCGGCAATTGAGCCAGCAATGTCTTGGCCTGGTTGCTGTCCTGCAGTTTCAGCATTTTCCTGCCGCCGCTGGCATAAACTGCGACCGCCTTGAGCAAAGCCGCTAATTCCTGTGGCGCTGAAGCATCAAAGCGGGCGTAGGCGCCCTTGCTTAACTTGGCAAAGCCCCGAAAGGCGGCCTCGACCGCGGCATCACGGCCTTCCTGGAAGACAAAAATGGGTAGACCGAGTAGCCCCAATTGCCCCGCTTGCTCAGACAGCAGATCGACATTTTCCTCCATCGCATCGCCAACATAGATCACCGCATTTATCCGCTGTTTCGTATGCTCGGCCCGCGCGTGAGAGAAGACTTTGGAAATCTGCGTATTCCCGCCACGGCAATCGATGCCGCCCATAAGCCTGGCCAAGGCATCGCCATCGATGACCCATCTGCTGGCCCTGCATTCGCCAAACCCGCGAAAATAGAGCAATTGCACCTGCAAAGCGCTCTGTTTGGGGATGGCACGAAACATTTCCGCCTGCAGCGAACAGGCAAGGTCCCATGTGGGCTGGCGGCTCATCGTCGCGTCGAGGGCAAACAGCAGCCGCCCATCCTGCGCGGCATTGGGGCGAGCCAGGGCGCCAACCTTTTTGACGAAAGCAGCGATATCGCCACTCACCCTGCCCTTCTCGGGCAAGCCAGATGTTTCCCGCGCGTCGAGGTCCTTTTTCGCCATTGCTTCAATATGTGAGGCAAGGACAACGGCTGCAAGACCCGAGCCGTCCAGGCAACGAACCTGTTTGCGTCCGAGCAGTTCTATTCTGAATGGGTCGGGACAAAAAAACTGGGTCGCCTAAACCTCTTAAATTGCACAATCGTCCAAATTTTCCTGGGTCGAACTGCCAAGGATTTCTGGGGCGATAACGACAGGTCGCCAAATGGTCCTGTTCAGATCAGTTGGGGCAGGACGGCCTCTGACTGATCTGATGTCAGGACCAAGAAATCCTGAATCGGTCAGACGCCCGCATTTCCTCGAGTCGCCAAAAATCGGTGACTCGGTTTTCCAAGGAAACGTGAATCGGCCTTTAGGAGACCGACATCTCCACGAGAACAGCTATTTTTTCTTTTGAGTGCTTCCGCTGTCTAGCGTTCGCAGCGAGTAGTGGGCTCTGATCATCGCTGCGGATAATTCTCTGCCATCGCGCACCCATTCCAAGAAATCAAACGGATGCGCCACCACGACGGTGGCGCCGTCCGGCCTCTGATGGATGATCGCCGACAGTTGTCGTGCTTTTCCATCAGGTAGCTTCGCCTGCTGAATGTCAAAAACCTGAGCTTCTTTGTTCTCGAAATCACGCAGATTGTCGGTGATCAAAAAATCGGCGCCGCCAGCAAGTGCGCCGGCCAAAACTCCAGCATCCTCCAGATCTTTCATCTGAAGGGTTTCAGCACCGAAATGTACGAACGGGTCAACCTGCTCGGGCCCTGCCTGCGCCAGCGAGATGAGGCCATCTACCACTCTCGCAATAAGAGGCATCGGCGCTCCGAGCTCCGAAGCCTTCTCCTGGAAGGTGGAAATGACTCCCTTCGGCAATATGAGTTGCACCGGAACTTCGCCGATCTTCATATCCCGAACGAAGCCAACCAGAGTTTGGCTTGAAGTGTCGGCCTTACCCGCTATTACTGCCCTGAGGTATTGCACCCAGATATTGACATCGAGGCAAATGCGCATCGCGAGAACTCAGCGGCTTCTGGTCATCGCCGTCGACTGTTCCAGCAACTCCATGTCGGTCAGTTCCGCATCGCCCTCTTGAGCAAAATAGGGGGCAATCTCAGCCATGGCCGCATCAAATTTCGTCCGTGCAATGTAGGCCATCATCTCCCTAGTCATATCCTGGAAAACCTTTGCATTGCTGCGACGAGCTGCCAGCAGGCTATCACGCAAGGGTTTGGGGAAGTCGGAAAACACCAACAAGGCGTTCTCCACTACGTTGGAAACCGTCCGATTTTCTTCTTCCGCCATGCGCTTGGTAACAGCAGCCAGATCGTTGTTGACGTTTGCAGACAACGTCACAGACATCGCGACCTCCATAGAAGTGAGGTAGTTCTATATCATGTGTGGCGTTTCCTTTTCAACGCCATAGGAACCTAGCGTCGTCCCCACCAAGTCAACTCCATCGGGCATCTGACGGTAGATATGGCGGTCGCGGAGGAACTCGAATCCCCGGCCTTCGGATTCGGAATCCGACGCTCTATCCAGCTGAGCTACGCGACCATACCTGGGCCTTCGGAGGGACTCGAACCCCCGACCATATCCCTAGGACGGATCCGCTCTGATCCAGCTGAGCTACGAAGGCGAACTGGGTGCCGTCGCGAAAATCGCGCCTGGCTAATCTGGTGACCCCTGGTGGGTTCGAACCACCGACAACCGGCTTAGAAGGCCGATGCTCTATCCAGCTGAGCTAAGGGGCCAATCCGCCTAGGCAGGCTCAAATTGTAAGATCGACCCAAAATTCTTTGGGATCGACCCAGCTTCAATTTGGCCTGACAGAATGGTGGATATTTGGCGCACCCGCTGCGAGATAGATGGGCACTGTAATTGCTGGGAAATTTTGCTTCTCATGGACCGATGAGCGGCAGCTTTGGGCCGCCACCCTAACATTCCTACTCGCTTGGCCAATGACAAAAATGGGGCCGTTTGAAGACTGGCCGCTTCCCGAGTCCAAAGCGTCGATAGCTGCCGTTTAGGCCAGGCTGTCCCAGCGCGCTTGTAGACCCATTCTCGCTGTTGAGGCGGTATGACGAGGTCCCAAAAACGTGGCAACCGAGTTTGCGTTAGGTCATCAACCTAGGTCGACGCCACCATTGGCTCCCGGACTGTTCCGCAACGCAGCCGGCGCGACTCCATGCGAGCGCTGGTTCTACCGGATGTCACGCTAGCAGCGATGTCCCCGACATCTCCTGCGGCTTCTTCAGATCCATCAGCTGGATCAATGTCGGAGCCACGTCTGCCAAGCGGCCGCTGCGAAGCGACCGATGAGTGGTGTTATAGAGTATGGCCGGGACCGGATTAGTGGTGTGCGCAGTGTGGGGCCCGCCGGTGAGGGGATCACGCATCTGCTCGCAATTGCCATGATCGGCCGTCACCATCAGCACCCCATTGGCCGAATGGATCGCCTCCGCAATTCGCCCGAGTTGAAGATCGACCGCTTCGACCGCGGCGATTGCTGCCTCAAGATTGCCAGTGTGGCCGACCATGTCGGGGTTGGCGAAATTGACGATGATCAGATCGTAGCGTTTCGAGCCGATTGCCTCGACGGCACGATCGCCGACCATCGGGGCGGACATTTCAGGCTGCAGGTCATAGGTGGCGACTTTGGGCGAGTCGACAATGGTCCTCTCCTCGCCGACAAATGGCTCTTCCCTACCGCCGTTGAAGAAATAGGTGACGTGCGGATATTTCTCTGACTCGGCAAGTCGCAATTGCCTGCTTCCGCCGAGCGCCACGGTCTCGCCCAGTCCGTTGGCAATGGTTTGCGGCGCTAACAGCGGCTTCAGCCATGGGTCAAATTCATCCCCATAGTGCGTCATGCTGACGGCTGCCGATAGTTGCGGCGCCTGGCGCGTGAACCCGTCGAAATCAGGAAGGAGCAGCGCGGCCATCAACTGCTTGACACGATCTGCGCGGAAGTTGAAGCAAAGGACGGCGTCCCCGTCCTTGATGCCACCGAATTTACCGATAACCGACGCAGGCACAAACTCGTCGGTGACAGAGTTCGCATAGGCCGCGTCAACGGCTTCCTGCGCCGTAGCGCTATTCTGCCCACGGCCCGTGACGATCGCGTCATAAGCTTGCTGTAGCCGCTCCCAACGCTGGTCACGGTCCATTACCCAATAGCGGCCGGTCACTGTGGCGATATCTACGCCGGGTGGCAGGGCGGCGTCGATCTCGGCCAAATAGCCTGCTGCAGCCTCGGGCGGGGTATCGCGCCCGTCCGTAAAGGCGTGAATCACCGTTGGAACGCCGGATTGCTGCAATACTCGGGCAAGGGCCACTGCATGGTCCTGATGCGAATGCACGCCGCCGGGCGAAACCAGCCCCATCAGATGACAGGTCCCGCCGCTTGCCTTGAGCGCCGCTGGCAGCCCCGAGGCCATGACGGCGCCCGCCAGCGTTCCGTCCTCAATTGCCTTTGTGATGCGGACCAGATCCTGCAGGACGACTCGGCCTGCTCCGATGTTGAGGTGGCCGACTTCGGAATTGCCCATCTGGCCATCCAGAAGCCCGACATCCAGGCCAGATGTTGCAAGGAAACTGCGCGGACAGCTTTCCCACAGGCGATCAAAATGTGGTGTGTGGGCAAGCCGCACCGCGTTGTCGGCGCTCTCTTCACGCCAGCCCCAGCCATCGAGGATAGCTAGCATTACTGGCTTAGGAGCTACGTTCAATTCTCCCGGCACCCAAAGACCTCGCTCTGTTGATTGGCTATTGTCGCCCACCATATTGCAGCGACCGAACAAGGAAATTTGCTGCAGACGCGCCTGCCGCCAGTGTCACCGTACCTCCACCATTTCGTCTATCGCCAGGCGCTTTCGTTCTTGCTTTCGTAGTCGCTAAACGCCTTCTTGATGCCGCCCAATACCTCGGCCGACGTCTCGAACATGGCTTTGAGCTGCGGCTCATCAACCTTCTCAATGTCCTGGCGCAGGTGGTCCATCAGCTCCTGAAGGCGCTGCTGCATCTGTTGGGTTTGGTGGCGTGGATCGCGGTCTGTTTCGCTGGCCATGAAAGCCTCCTATGATTGCCGTGGACTCATCGCGCGATGAGTTGTCAGGATAACAACCTCTTCGTACAATCGGTTCCCGATATCGAGATTCGATTGTGTGGAACTCAATGCGATTGCAGCATGGAACACCAGGAACTGCTGGCAGGCTTCATCCGGATGCATATCCTGCATCATGCGGCGGAAGGGGATCTCTATGGTCACTGGATGATCGAGGAACTCGCCCATCACGGCTACAAAATCAGCCCGGGCACGCTTTATCCAATGCTGCACGCAATGGAGCGCAAGGGGTATCTCACGTCCAGGAGCGAGCGGGTCGGGCGGTCCGTGCGGCGGGTCTATCGCGCAACACCTTACGGCATCGAGGGCCTGCAAGCAGCTCGCGACAAGATCGGGGAGCTGTTTCATGAGGTCGGCAGTAGCAAATCCTGACACCACGGAAGGTACGTCCCGTGGCTCAGCAGGAGAGGTCTTTCGCGTTTTCCTGAAGCTGGGATTGACGTCGTTTGGTGGACCCATAGCCCATCTGGGTTACTTTCGCGACGAGCTGGTCACCCGGCGCAAATGGATCAGCGAGGAAGGCTATGCCGAACTCGTGGCGCTCTGCCAGTTCCTGCCTGGGCCGGCATCAAGCCAGGTAGGCTTTTCCCTGGGCCTGCTGCGGGGTGGACCGCTGGGCGCCTTGGCGGCCTGGTCAGCGTTCACCCTGCCTTCGGCTTTGCTCCTGCTGTTCTTTGCTTTTGGGGCAAGCTGGTTCGAAGGCAAGGTCGGCGCGGGCATTCTCCACGGCCTCAAACTGGTGGCTGTTGCCGTCGTGGCCCAGGCCGTCTGGGGCATGGCCAGGACCCTGGCTCCTGACCGCGAGCGGGCCGGCATCGCCCTGTTCGCCGTTCTGCTGGTCATCTTTGTCAGCGGATCCATCGGCCAGGTTGCGGCGATTGTCGGGGGTGGTCTCCTGGGGCTGTGGCTCTGCAGGGGGATGCCACCCAACCCAGTTGGTCACCCTGCATTCGGTGTGCCCAAGGCAGTGGGATGGTCGGCGCTTGCTGTGTTCTTCATCCTGCTGGTCGGGCTTCCGGTCGTCGAGGCTCTTGCATCCTCGCAATCCCTATCCCTCTTCGACGCCTTCTATCGGGCCGGCGCACTGGTGTTTGGTGGTGGCCACGTGGTCTTGCCGCTCCTCGAAACCGAAGTGGTGCGAACCGGCTGGGTGTCGAGCGATGCCTTCCTGGCCGGATATGGCGCGGCCCAGGCCGTTCCGGGTCCGCTCTTCACCTTCGCCGCCTATCTCGGCGCTGTAATGCAACCTGAGCCCGCGGGCCCAATGGGCGCTGCTATAGCCTTGGTGGCGGTGTTCCTCCCGGGTCTATTGCTGGTGGTCGGTGCCCTGCCGTTCTGGGATGCATTCCGCACCAGGCCAGTCGCGCAAGCGGCGATGCGCGGTGCCAATGCCGCGGTCGTTGGCGTCCTGGGAGCAGCTCTTTACAATCCGGTCTGGACCAGCGCCGTGCTCACACCCGCCGACTTTGCTCTGGCCCTTGCCGGCTTCCTGCTGCTGACTGTGTGGAAAACCGCCCCGTGGATTGTGGTTGTTTTGCTCGGCCTAGGTGGAGCGCTGCTTACGCTGATCTGAGGGCCGATCGACGGAAGAACCGGGCCGGGGCAAACCGTGTTCGCCTCGGCCGCAGGCGGCCAAAATCATCATAGCGGAACATCAGGCCACGACGGGCGAAGACATGCGCAAGCCAATATGTGAAGGCCGCGCCAACCGCCCAACCCATCAGCGTGTCGCTCATCCAATGCATGCCGACCAGTTGCCGGGACACGCAGATAAGAACGCCTGCGGTGACGAAGAGCGCCCGAAGGCGCGGAAAAACCAGCGCCAATGAAAGTGCCATTGCCGCAGCCGTTGCCGAATGCCCGGAGGGAAGTGCGGCGAAGTCGGAGTGCATCGCAAAGGGCTGGAATGAAAGGTAGCCTTCGCTGTCCAATAGGACCGGACGAGCCCGGCCTATTGCATATTTGAGCACCAGCGCCAGGAGGCCGCCACCCGCCACCGAGAGAAATATGAAAGCCGCCCCAGCGGTAACGGCGTTCAGTCCTGCTTTCACACGGCGTCTCAGAGAGATCACCGGGACCAGCGCGCTCAACAGGAGCAAGAGTCCGGTGGTGACCAACACCTCGACACCCTCGCCGAGGTCAGTGACGAAGTGTGCGATGGGCAGCAGGTCTTCTGGAAAGGACTGCATCCAGATACCGAGGGTGTAGTCACTTCCGGCCATCATGGCTGCAGCCGGCAGCGCCAGTAAAACGACTATAGGCCAGGGCCGTTCAAATAAGGCTCGGCCCGCTTTCGGCGGCATGGCCGGAGTGGCAAATAGCCTTTGGAAGCCAGCTCGGATACGACCGCTTCCACGGCTCTGCACCAATTCCATAGTCACCCTCCGTGGATATCAATCTGCGTGATAGCCGACCCTTGCGCCGGACCCAACATACCCATCAACAAATTGAAAGAGTGGTGCAGTGCGTTTGGACCCAGGTCCCCCTCGAAGTGCTACCGCGGGGAGACCCGTCATCTCATATCCCTGTTCGGACAACGGTCCCTTCTGGAATGTGAACTGCCAAGACCAAGCGCATAGCGGCAGGGCAAAGTGCGCGACTAAAAAACTAGGACCTTGTCGGCGGTCATTGATGCCGCCGCCAAGGCATCCATGGTGCTTCTGGCCGCTCCGTCGACGACATCGGCCTGAGCGAGACCCCTTGCGTCCAAGCAGCTTCCGCACAGCAGAACCTGTCCTTTGGCCGCCAGGACGCGCCAGCGAACAGCACATATTTGGCGCCGCTCGCCTCCGCCAGGATACGACCGGACGAGATGTGGTCGGCATGGATATGCGTATCGATCACGTAGAGTATCTTCATGCCGGTGGTGGCGGCAGCTTCGAGATAAGGCTCGACGGGGCCGATTGGATCGATCACCGCCGCTGATGCCTTGCCGCCGCAGCCCAGAAGATAGGACGCCCCTACGGGATCGAAGTGTAGAAACTGGCGCAGGATCATGATGGCACTCCGTTGGATCAACCCTTGTGGATGGATCTGTGTTGGTATATTCAATATTTCAATTGAATGATTGAGCAATGATCTGATGTCAAGTCCTTCACCGAAGCTCGCCCTGTTTAAGCAGTTCGCCCTGGTCGCCAAGACGCTGGGTCACCCCCAACGGCTCGAGCTGATCGAACAACTCGGCCAGGGGCCGCGCAGCGTCGATCTGCTCGCAGAAAAGCTTGGGGCGCCCATCGCAAATGTCTCGCAGCACCTGCAGACCATGCGGCGGGCGGGGCTGGTCGCAGCGGAGCGGCAGGGAAAGTTCGTGGTCTACAGGCTGGCTGACGACAGTGTCCTGGCGGCCATGAAGGCGATCCGGCGGGTGGCAGAGAACAATCTGGCCGAAGTGGACAAGATTGTCCGGGGCTATTTCGAAGAGCGCGATAGCCTCGAGCCGGTCACCCGCGAGGAGCTGAGCGGTCGCCTGCGCGACGGTATGGTCACCGTGCTCGACGTCCGTCCTGCCGACGAATTCGAGCTGGGCCATGTGCCCGGAGCGTTGAACGTGCCGCTCTCCGAACTCGACGCCCGCCTGGCGACGCTCGACCCCGAAAAGGACATCGTCGCCTACTGCCGTGGAGCATACTGCGTCATGTCTTTTGAGGCTGTGTCGCGCCTTCGGGCACAAGGGTTCAGTGCCCGGCGCCTTGAAGACGGCATGCCCGAATGGGTGGCGGCGGGCAATGCCGTCGCGTCGTCATAGTTGGGACCGAGGAACCGCAACCATGCAGCCCATGCACCGACAAGTCTTCCTGCTGGCAACCGCGCAGGCCCTGTTCCAGATCGTCTCCGTCCTGGTGATGACCATCGGCGGCCTTGCTGGCAGCATTCTGGCGCCATCGCCCGAACTCGCCACCGCTCCCATCGCAGCCATGTTCCTGGGCACGGCGGTATCGACCGTTCCCGCCTCGATGTGGATGACACGTGTGGGTCGCAAGATCGGCTTCGTCTCCGGAGCAAGCCTGGGCACATTAGGCGGCCTGCTGGCAGCCGGTGGGATGATGACCTCGTCGATCGCGCTGCTGTGCGCCGGCACGTTCCTGGCGGGATGCTACCAGGGCTTCGCGCAGTTTTATCGTTTCGCTGCCGGTGAAGTGGCGGACGATCGTTTCCGGCCCCGGGCCATCTCGCTTGTGCTTGCTGGCGGAGTGGTTGCAGCCCTGGTCGGTCCGCTGCTGGCCCGGTGGGGCGGCGAACTGATGCAGCCAATGTACACCGCTTCATTTCTGTTCCTAGCGGCAACGTCGGCCATCGCAGTCGGCGTGCTGATGGGGGTGAACGTCCCGAGGACAGTGGATACTGCCGATGAGCGTGCTGCGGTCCGGCCCCTCGGCGATATCGTGCGCCAGCCAACGTATTTGGTAGCCCTCTTCGGCGCGGTCACCGGCTATGGCATCATGATCCTGGCGATGACTGCCACTCCCCTGGCGATGACACACCACGACCACGACCTGACAGCGACTGCGACGGTCATCCAACTCCACGTGCTCGGCATGTTTCTGCCGTCGTTTTTCACCGGATCGTTGATCGCGCGGTTCGGTGTCTTGCGGATAATGCTTGCTGGCATCGTCCTGCTCACCGCTCACGTGCTGCTCGCTCTGTCGGGGACCGGGTTCTACAACTTCACCGCCGCGTTGATCCTTCTCGGCGTGGGCTGGAACTTTCTCTATATCGGTGGCACGAACCTGCTGACCCGGACCTACACGACAGCCGAGAAAGGTAAGGCGCAAGCGACCAACGACCTCACCATCTTTGTCGTGGGGTTGGCGGCATCGCTCAGCGCCGGGGTGCTGCAGAACACCATCGGCTGGCAGGCGTTGAACGTATGGCTTCTGCCCTGGCTGGCTGCGGCGGCGGCAGCGATCCTCTGGCTGCAGATGTCCCCGAGGGGCGCCGCCGTTCGCGCCTGAGCGGGCTCAGCCCCTCGGCGCAAATACAATGATGGCGGCGGCGACCAACGCCAGTGCTCCGCCAATCAGGTCCCAGCGATCCGGGGCATGCCCCTCCGCCAACGACAACCAAAGCAGCGACGGTGGGGGAATGCCGCCTCATCGAGACACTAAGTCCGCATGTTGGGACAATCGCTAATAGGCACGCGCTGCCTGTCGTCGCGGCTGCACTCGCGGACAGACGGCTTCTAGGAGGTCGCCAGGGCCGATCAAGGGGCCTGAATGGGGCGCGATGCCGCTCGGCTGCTGCCGACACCATCTCTGTCGCCAAACAGTTCTCATTTCTCGCTCGGGCAGCTGCCATACGGTGGAGGCGATCTGTGTTTTTGGCTGCTATGCCATGTTGACGATCAGCCCCGGATGTCGGTAATTGCAGCCCATGGGGATTGCGAGCTCCCCACGAGGCGCCAGCTGAAGATCGCGTTCCTTTTCAACCCCGGCGACGGAGGAACGCAAATGCCTGCGCCCAATGCCATTTCATCCGACAAACTCACCCGCATCATCGGAACCCCGCGCGCACCCCACGTGTTCGATGTGCGGTCGGAAGAAGATTTCGCGGCCGATCCCAGGTTGCTCCCCGGTGCCATGCGGGTAGATGACCAGGCCCTTGCCGCCCTTGCGGAACAACTCGGCGGGCAGCCGTCGATCGCAGTTTGTCAGACCGGTCACAGGCGCAGTCAGGGCACTGCCGCCTTGCTTCGCGCCGAAGGTTGCCCGTCCGAATATCTCGAGGGCGGGTTCGAGGCCTGGCGCTCTGCCGGGCAGTCGCTGATCGATCCGGCGAAGCTGCCTGCGCGCGACGCGCAGGGCCGCACCATGTGGGTCACGCGCTCGCGGCCCAAGATCGACCGCATTGCGTGCCCCTGGGTGATCCGTCGCTTTCTCGACCCACGCGCCGTCATCCTGTTCGTGGCGCCCGCCGAGGTGGTGGGTGTCGCCGAACGCTACAATGCGGCGCCCTTCGACATCGAGGATGTGTTCTGGAGCCACCGAGGCGAGCTCTGCACATTCGACGTGATTCTGGCCGAATTTGGCTTGAGCATTCCCGCCCTCGATCGGCTCGCAGCCATCGTGCGCGGGGCCGATACAGCTCGGTTGGATATTGCGCCCGAGGCGGCAGGGCTTCTTGCCGCTTCACTCGGTCTGTCGAGGATGTATTCCGACGATCTGGAACAGCTCGAAGCCGGGATGCTTCTATACGACGCCTTCTATCGATGGGCGCGGGATGCCAGCGACGAGACTCACAACTGGCCATCCAACAAGCCGAAGGCAGAATGATGCAGGACAGGACGTACCCCACCCTGGCGGAGGCTACCCGTATCTGGGCCCGCATTGGCCTGCTGAGCTTTGGCGGTCCAGCAGGCCAGATCGCGCTCATGCACCGCATCCTCGTCGAAGAGCAGCGCTGGCTGGGTGAGAAACGGTTCCTTCACGCGCTCAACTACTGCATGCTGCTGCCGGGACCGGAAGCCATGCAACTCGCCGTCTATATCGGCTGGCTGATGCATCGCACCCTCGGCGGCATCATCGCGGGCGTCCTCTTCGTGCTGCCCGGCGTCGCGGCGATCATGGCGCTGAGCTGGATCTATGCGCTCTACGGCAATGTCGGCCCGGTCGAGGCGCTGTTCTTCGGGCTCAAGGCCGCGGTGCTGGCCATCGTGGTGCAGGCGGTCATTCGCATCGGCTCGCGTGCGCTCAAGAGCGGGGCGATGGTCGCCATCGCCGCCGCCTCCTTCGTGACGATCTTCGGTTTCGCCATTCCGTTCCCGCTCATCATCCTCGTTGCAGGCCTGATCGGTTTTTTTGGCGCGCGTGCGGGTCTGCCAGCATTCCATGGTGGCGGCGGACACGGCAAGGTGGGTAGCGTCCAGGTCGATGACGCCGATACCCTGCTGGGCGAAGAGTCGCCGGATCACACGCAGGTCAACCGGGCTTGGGCGTTCCGCATATCGGCAGTGTTCCTCCTGCTCTGGCTGGCTCCTGTCGCCCTGTTGTTCGCCGTGTTCGGTCCGGCCAATGTCTTTGCCCAGATCGCGGGCTTCTTCAGCGTCATGGCTGTGGTGACCTTCGGCGGCGCCTATGCGGTGCTGGCCTATGTCGCCCAAGAGGCGGTGCAGAACTACGGCTGGCTTGCTCCAGGCGAGATGCTGGACGGGCTCGGCATGGCCGAGACCACGCCCGGGCCACTTATCATGGTGACGCAGTTCGTGGGCTTCATGGGAGCCTTTCGCGATGCGGGCAGCATATCGCCCTTGATGGCGGGAACGCTGGGCGGGCTGCTGACGACATGGGTGACGTTCACACCCTGCTTCCTCTGGATATTCCTAGGTGCCCCGTTCATCGAGCGCTTGCGAGACAACAAAGTGCTAACAGCAGCCCTGACCGCGATCACGGCCGCCGTCGTGGGTGTCATCCTGAACCTTGCCGTCTGGTTTGGCCTGCACGTCATCTTCGAGGAAGTCAGGACAATCACGACCTTCGTCCTCCATCTCGATGTGCCCGTCTGGTCGTCGATAAATCTGGCGGCTGCGGCACTGGTGCTGGCCGCGCTTGTCGCGGTGTTTCGCTTCAAGATTGGGCCCGCTACTGTGCTGGCAGGCTGCGCGATAGCCGGTCTCGTATTGCACTTCGCTGGGATGGTGTAATTCATGATCCTTGATGATGGGGCATACTGCCTCTGGCTCATTGGGAGCCCTTACATCTGCCTAATCGAAGCGTCCGCGTATTGCCTTTAGGGCTTTCCACCCCATCACCCCGAAAAAATGCCGGCGGTCGACCGCGGCAGGAATGGCAGCTTACGGGAAACAGAAAACGCGGCGGGAATGACCGTTCTGGGGCGCATCGAAGATGGTCCGGATGTGCTCTTTGGTAGAGACGCGATCATGGGAATGCTGACCGTCCGGTTGCCGTTTTCGAACCAAGATCATTGACGGCGGTGTCCTCCTGTGCGGCCTCACCAACGGTGAGGCCGCTGATCGTCAGACTTCTGTGTGTTCCGCCAGTTCCAGTGCGTCCTCAACGTCGACGCCCAGATACCGAACCGTGTTTTCGATCTTGGTATGGCCCAGAAGGATCTGCACGGCACGGAGATTGCCGGTCGCCTTGTAGATGAGCGAGGCCTTGGTGCGCCGGAGCGAATGCGTACCATATTCCTCCTTGCGAAGACCGATGGCGGTCACCCACTCATCCACCAACCGGGCATATTGCCTGGTGCTCAGGTGGTCGTTCGGATCGGCTCGGCTTGGAAAGACAAAATCCTCAACCGAGCCCCCTCGCCTTTCGAGCCACGCCAACACACTTGTTCTGGCATCACTCGTGATCTCGAACTGCACCGGCCGGCCGGTCTTCTGCTGGGTCACCATCGCCCGGGCGCGAATCTCACGACCGGTCACCAGGGTGCCGATCTTGAGCTTGACCAGATCGCAACCGCGCAATTTGCTATCGATGGCGAGGTCAAACAGCGCTCGGTCGCGCATGCGACCCTCCCGATCCAGGAAGAACCGTATTGCCCAGATCTGCCGGACCTTGAGCGCCCGCTTGGCGCCGACCTGCCGACCGGCGTTCCACGCCGACCGACCTCTAGCGGCTGGGTCGTATTGTGAGATACCCATTTTCATTCTCCTTTGGCCAACATCGGCCAGTCGGGAGAACGATTGAGGCGAGCGGTTCGTCGGGCAGCGCAGTGCCGCCTCGCGAGAATGTCCCCTGCCCCGGATCCTTGCTCACCAGCGCCTTGAGGGGGGGGGGCCGGTTGCGGAATGTCGGGAAATATCTCAAACCGGCCAAGTGCAGACACGATGCCCGCCAACTGTGTGGGGCCCTTGCCGGACCATTTCGAGGGCGCATGCGTCACCCGAAGGACAGGTTCCGCAGACCTTGGCGCCCTATCCACGCGGGGAACGTCAAGGAACTCTATCGACCGCAGTTTTCTCGCGCTGCTGTAATTTGCCTGTCACAACGCCCCCGTAAAGACATGTTTGCACGCGCGTGCAACGACATTCATCCGACGCATTATCGGGGCTTCAAACATGATCTCTCTCAAGACGACAAAACTGCTCGCCACCACGGCAATGCTGCTCTCGGGCACCATGCTCGCCGCGCAGGCCGAGGATTATACCATCACCGTGTGGGCTGGCGGCACCGGCGACACCAGCAACTACCGCTACGACAATATCGTCCTGGCGGCCGACATTCTTGAGCGCGAAGCGGCCATTCGCGGCGAAGAGCTCAACATTACCGTCGAAACGCAGGCCTGGTCCGGCTGGGACGACTTCAAGCAGGCCGTAACCCTGGCAGCCGAAGCGGGCAATGCGCCCAATATCATCATCTCGGGACACGAAGATATCGGCCCATGGTCCCAGTCGGGCCTGCTGCGTCCGGTCGAGGACTATGTCGATTTCGACGCCTGGCCGCTCAACGCCATCTATCCGAACCTTTATGAGATCAGCAGCTATGACGGCGTCGTCTGGGGCATTCCGCAGGATGCCGAGTCGCGCCCGTTCTACTATTCGCGTGCCAACCTCAAGGCCATCGGCTGGACCGATGCCGATATCGAGGCCCTGCCCGGCAAGGTCGCCAGCGGCGAATACACGCTCTACAACATGATCGACGACGCCAAGAAGATGCAGGATGCCGGTGTGGTCGAAGCCGGCAAGGGCTTCCTGCCCCGCCCCAGCAACGGCCCTGACTACTGGCAGTTCTATATCAGCTTCGGCGGTGAAATGGTCGACGCGGAAACCGGCAAGCTTGTCCTCGACAAGCAGGCCATGACCGACATGTTCCAGTTCTTCGTCGATGCGGCTGATGCTGGCGTTGTGCCGGCGACCCATCTCGGTTCAACCTGGGATGCCTTCCACGAAGCCGTCGCCAACGATCAGGCCGGTTTCTGGCATGCCGGCACCTGGACGGTTTCGGAATGGAAGACCAAATGGGGCGTGGAAGACTTCTTCGGCCAGATGCAGTACAGCCTGATCCCTGCCGGCAACGAGAACGGCAAGGCCAATACCATCAGCCATCCGCTGGTCTACCTGCTCTCCAATGCCGGCACCGATGAGGATGCCGCCATCGCTGCGGAACTGATCACCATCGCTTCCGAGCCGCGCTTCAACGCGCTCCATGCAGTCAAGTCGGGCAAGGTCGCGCTGAGCGATGCCCAGGCCTCGATCCCGCTCTTTGCCAATGACCGCTGGGCCGGCATCGCCACCACCGAGCTGCTGCCGCACGCCACCGCCATCCCCAACGATGTCGAGTTCGGCCCCTACTGGACCGCGATGTACAAGAACCTCGAGGCCTCCTGGACCGGCACGATCTCGGTCGAAGACGCCGTCAATGCGCTGGAAGCCGAAGTCACTTCGGCCCTGGGCGACCAGATCATCGTCCGCTAACCGCCACTCTTCCCGGGGCGCCACCCGCGCCCCGGGTTCCGTTGGAGACTGCTCTCATGCGCACCCGAACCAGCCTGCTCGGCCTGGCCTTTGTCAGCCCGGCCCTTGCGCTGCTCTTTGCCTTCTTTCTCATGCCCGTGGTGCTGACGACCGTCTTCGCCTTCACCAATATGAGCACGTCCACCGGCATTACCGGCGGCTCTCATGTCATCACTGGCAACCTGCTGCGTGACCTGGGCAATGCCGGGGTCGATGACGACATCGTCGCTGCGCTGAGCGAAGGCAGCTTCTCGGTGACACCAGAAACGCTCGCGGCCGCTGCCGAGGCCGGTGTCGAACCTCGGTTCCTGGGCGAAATCGAATCCAGCCTGATGGGCCAGAGCTTCGAGGACGCAAGGAGCTTTGAATCCGCGCTCAAGGCCCTGCCCTCGCGCCCGACCCGCATCCGCGATCTCAAACTGGCTACAGAGCCCTTCGAACGCTCGATCCTCAATACCCGCTATTCCAGCCGTGCCGCGATGGAGACCGCCATTGCCAGCATGGTGCCCGATGCGCCGGTCGATACCGTCAGCGCCATCGCCGAAGCCAGCTATACCGGTTGGCGCTGGATTGATGGCGGCAATTTCCAGACCCTGCTGGACCGGCCGGAAACCATCCGCATTGTCCTCAACACCGTTTTCTATGTGGCTGCTACCCTCGCCTTCAACGTTTTTGTCGGGCTATTCCTGGCCATCACCACATTTTATCTGCCCAAGACCGGGGCCGGCTTTTTCAGCGTGCTCTGGTTGCTGCCGCGCATCACCCCGGTCGTGCTCTATGCTGTGATGTGGAAGTGGTTCACCTGGGACAATGGCTTTCTCTACGTCATCGCCGAACAGCTTGGCCTGCCCGCCTTCAACTACATGAAGGGCTCCGTGCCGACCGCCTGGGCCACGATCATCCTGGTCAACGGTTTTGTTGGCGCATCCTTTGGCATGATCCTGTTTTCCGGGGCCCTGCGGGCCATACCGGTGCAGCAGCTCTGGGCCAGTGAGGTCGACGGCGCCAGCCGCTGGCAGCAGATCAGGCGGATCATCCTGCCGCAATTGCGCTGGCCAATCCTGTTTGTCACCTCCTATCAGACCCTGTCCCTGCTCTCGTCCTATGAGCAGATCTGGCTGACCACCAATGGCGGCCCGGGCAGCACGACAACGGTCTGGGCCCTCGAAGCCTTCAATACCGCGCTCAACAACTATACCGGCAATCTCGAATACGGCATGGGCGCCGCCATGGCGCTGATCCTGGTCGCGGTCGGCCTGATCCTCTCCATTCTCTATCTGCGCATGTTCCGGTTCGACGAACTGGTCAACAAGCCGCGGATCGAATTCTAGGAGCTATGATGACCCGCAATTTCTCCGCCTGGCCTATCTATGCCTTGCTCGGCATTCTGAGTGCGCCACTGGCCATCATGTATCTCTTCCTCGTCA
Organism: Devosia riboflavina; assembly: GCF_000743575.1. Classification (GTDB taxonomy): domain Bacteria; phylum Pseudomonadota; class Alphaproteobacteria; order Rhizobiales; family Devosiaceae; genus Devosia; species Devosia riboflavina. Next base: position 75,418 of record NZ_JQGC01000026.1, read on the forward strand.
TCGATACCTTCACCAATGCCCCGCCCGGCTCGCTCATTCCCAATGAGTTCACCTTCCACCACTGGCGCTTCCTCTGGGACCCGACGGTGACCGGTGACGTCTGGGGGCCGACGCTGACGACCTTCCTCTTCGCCACGTCCATGGTGGTGATCGTCCTCGCCATCTCCTCCACGGCCGGCTACGCCATTTCTCGGCTCAACCTGCCGTTCCGCCGGTTCTTCCTGTCCGGGATCATGGTGATGCACGCCTTCCCTTCGGTGACCCTGATCATCGGCGTGTTTCTCGTGCTGCAATATGCGGGGCTCTACAACACGCTGATCGGCGTGATCCTGGTCAAGGCCAGCCTCATGCTGCCTTTCGGCGTCTGGATCATGAAGGGCTTTTACGACCAGGTGCCCTGGGAGATCGAAATGGCCGGCGTGCAGGACGGGGCCAGCCGGTTCACCGTCTGGCGGCGCCTGATCCTGCCCCAGGTGACACCGGGCCTGCTTTCGCTCGGCATCTTTGCCTTCATCGATGGGTGGAGCGAGTTCATGCTGCCCCGGATCCTGGCCCCCTCGGCCAATTTCCAGGTGCTGTCCACCTATCTCAACGTGGTCTCGGACCCCAACTCCACCACTTACAACTTCAACCTCTTCAAGTCCGTCGGGCTCTACTACACCCTGCCGATCCTCGTGCTCTTCGTGGTGTTCCAGAACCGGCTGATGAACATTTTCGGCGGAGGCACGAAAGGCTGATGCAAGTCACCCTCAAGAATTTCACCAAGACTTTCGATGACACCACCGTCATCGACAGCATGAACCTGGCCGTCAATGACGGCGAGATGCTGGCTCTGCTCGGCCCCTCGGGCTGCGGCAAGTCGACCACGCTGTTTGCCATCTGCGGCATTCACCGCATCAATGGCGGCCAGATCCTGTTCGGCGACCGCGATGTCAGCGACGTGCCGAGCCAGAAGCGCAATGTGGGCGTCGTGTTCCAGAACTATGCGCTCTATCCGCATCTGACGGTGTTCGAGAACATCGCCTTCCCGCTTTCTGTGCGTGGCGACAGCAAGCCCGATATCGAGCGCGAAGTGCGTGCCATTGCCGCGCTCACGCATATCGAGGAACTGTTGGCGCGCCGGCCGGCGCAGCTCTCCGGCGGGCAACAGCAACGCGTTGCCCTTGCCCGCGCACTGGTGCGCAAGCCCGATGTCCTGCTGCTCGATGAACCGCTGGCCAATCTCGATGCCAAATTGCGCCTCGAGATGCGCTCCGAAATCCGCCGCATCCAGCTCGAAACCGGCATCACGGCCATCCTGGTCACGCATGACCAGGTCGAGGCCATGTCGATGTGCGATCGCATCGCCATCATGAACAAGGGCGAAATCCTGCAGATTGCCACGCCGACAGACATGTATCGGGCCCCGGTCAACAAGTTCGTGGCCGGTTTTCTGGGAAATCCACCCATCGTCATGCTCGAAGGCCGGACCAGCGGCGACGGTCGGTTCCTCGTCAAGGAGGGTACGAGCCTGCCCCTGCCCGCGCGTCTTGCCGGCATGCCGGGAGATACGCCGCTTAGCCTCGGCGTCCGCCCGGAGCATTTCGGCGCCGCTGGCGCCAATCGGGTCGAAGGCACGATTAGCTTTGTCGAGCCACAGGGGCGTGAGACTCTGTTCGACGTTACCCTCGACGATGGCGTTGTGTTGCGCTCAATTCAGCCGGCGCGAGATGATGTCGTGTTTGGGCAAAAGGTTGTCTGGCCGCTCGACGCGGAGAAACTGCTTGCCTTCGACGTATCCGGGCGGGCGGTCTAGTCCACCATGCGCAACACCATCCCTTTTCCGGCACGGCCGGATCGCCGACCGCTATGCATAGCCCATCGCGGTGCATCTCAGCATGCGCGCGAAAATACCCTCCAGGCCTTTCGGGTCGCCGCCGCCTTCGGCGCCGACATGTGGGAAATCGACGTGCAGCTCACCGCCGACAATCAGCCGGTGGTGTCGCATGACGCCGAGTTGATGCGTGTTTTTGGCGTTCCGGGGGTGATCGCAGAGATGACCCTGGTGCAGATTCGCCAGGCCGCACCCGACCTACCGACCCTTGACGAGGTCATCGCCTTGGCCGGGGAACTCGACCAGGCCCTCTATGTCGAGATCAAGGCCCGCGGCGCCGGGCGGATTGTCATGTCGCGTCTGAAGGCGGCCAGCTTCACGCGCGCCGGCCTGGGGAGTTTCGGCGTTGATGAGGTCCGCGATCTGGTCGCGGCCGATTGCCCCTATCCGGTCTCGATCCTGGTGCCGCTGGGCGCCGACCCCTTCGAGCGCGCCGAACAGTCGGGTGCAGATATCATCCATCTGTGCTGGGAGCGTGGCGGTGACCGGCCGCAGGACCTGGTGACACCCGACCTGCTGGCCAGAGCACGGCAACTCGGACTTGGCCTGGTGCTATGGCACGAGGAGCGCAAGGCGGTCCTCGATGACCTGCTCAAATTGCCGAGCCTGGGCATCTGCACCAACCAGCCCGAACTCCTGGGGGGCTGCGAGCGCGTCGACATCGGTGGCATGCAGATTGTCTGCCATCGCGGCGCCAATCGCTTTGCTCCCGAGAACACCATGGCGGCGGCCCGGATGATCTTCGACCAGGGCTGCGCTTATCTCGAACTCGATGTGCGCGAGAGTGCCGATGGCGAACTCGTCGTCATCCATGACCCTACGCTTGAGCGCACCACCAATGGCACCGGCAAGGTCGCCGACCATACGCTTGCCGCACTCCGCAATCTCGATGCCGGCGCCTGGTTCTCTCCGCAATTTGCCGGTCAGCGCATTCCGACCCTGGCCGAGATGATCACCCTCTGTCAGTCCTATGGTCGCCAGATCTATATCGAGAACAAATGCGCCGATCCGGCCAAGATACTTGCCCTGGTCGACACGATGGGTTTTGCCGAGCATTGCTTTCACTGGTCCGGCGATCATGCGTTGCAAGCCGGGATCAGGGCGCTTTCCCCCACGGCCCGCATCAAGTCGAATGGGGCGCGCTACAACTCGATGCAGGCGCTCAAGGATCATCTCGATCCTGCCATTATCGAAATCAGGGTCGAGACTTACGAACGCGATGCACCGGAGGCGCAGAGACTGAACATCGTGCCGATGCTGCAATATTTTGGGGATGACCCGAAAATATTCGAGAAGATCGTTGCCCTGCGCCCACCCATGATCAATCTCGACAGGGCAGATCTATTGCTTGCCGCATTCCGCAGGCAGGCCGGGCTGGACAATTGGGCATGAGCAACGACGAGCGGGCCAACCGCGTACCGACTTCAGATGATGTCGCCCTCTTGGCCGGCGTCTCGCGTTCGGCCGTTTCCCGAACGTTCACTGCCGGTGCCAGCGTTGCCCCGGCGACGCGCGAAAAGGTCATCTCCGCTGCCAAGACGCTCGGCTACCGTGTCAATTTCCTGGCCCGCGGCCTGTCGCAACAGCGGACCAATCTGGTTGCGCTGATCGTCTCGGACATGGACAATTCGCTTCGGGCCCGCACTGTGGACCATCTGGCGCGCGGCCTCGCCACGCTCGGTTTCCGGCCGCTGCTGCTGCCGACGGAGCCGGGTGAGGATGTGGGCTACCTCATCGACATGATGCTCAATTACAATGTGAATGGCACAATCGTGACCTCGGACACGCCGCCGGCCGAGATTGCGCAGGAATGCGCCGCCTATGGCGTGCCGCTGGTCCTGATCAACAAGCCCGAAGTGGGCACGCATGTTTCCAATGTCTCCATCGATACGGCCACTGCCGGCCGCCTGGCGGCGGAAGAGCTGGCCAGGGTCGGCTGCAAGCGCATCGCCATTGCCAGCCAGCGCCGCGCCTCTCACACGATTGCCCAGCGCAAGGCCGCCTTCATTGCCACCGCGCGTTCGCTCGGGCTCGATATTGTCGGCGATTTTCAGGGCAGCGTTCAAAATTACGGTGGCGGCGCAGAGGCCGCCGAAGCCTTCATTGCCAGTTGCATCGAAGTGGATGGCGTCTATTGCGTCAACGATTTCATGGCCTTGGGATTCCTGGACCAGTTGCGGCGGCTGAGCGACTTGCGCGTGCCCGAAGACATCAAGCTCGTTGCCTGCGACGACATCGCCGAGGCAGCCTGGCAAAGCTATGACATCACCTCGATCCGGCAAGATCCCAAGGCCGTCGCCGATGCGGCCATTGCGGCTCTTTCCAAACGCATCGAGGAACCCGAAGCGGCGCAGCCGCATGTCATTATCCCGGTGACTCTCATCCGCCGCAGAACCACCGGCGCCTCCGACCCAATTTAGCAAGTATCAAGATGACCGACACAGTGCGCGAACGCGCCGACCGCCTCAGCGCGGCCAAGACCATTATCCGCCAGGCCGGGGCAGTCGCCCTGGACTATTTCGAGCGCTACGACATGCTCGAAGTCCAGAGCAAGCGCACCGCCCAGGACCTGTTCAGCGAAGCTGATACCAATGTCGAACGCCTGATCCGCACCGCCATTGCCGAACAGTTTCCCTGCGATGGCCTGGTGGGGGAGGAATATGGCAAGCAGGAGGGCACCAGCACCTGGCAATGGGTGATCGACCCCATCGACGGCACAAGCTGCTTCCTCCACGGTCTGCCGACATGGTGCGTCGTGATTGCGGTGCTCGAAAACGGTGTGCCGGTGCTCGGCCTGACCTATGATGCCTGTCGCGATCACCTCTACTGGGCGGCATTGGGCGAAGGGGCCTGGCGCAACGACGCCCGTATCAGGGTCCATCCGCGCGCGGTCATTGCCGACGGCCTCACCGCCATCGGCGGCAGCAATGCCGTCTACAGCGCGCAACTGGGCGGCATCATCGAGCGCCTCCTGGCGGCCGGCGGCTCTTACATGCGCAATGGCTCGACGGCGCTCACCCTGGCCCATGTCGCGGCAGGTCACTATGTGGGCTACTTCCAGCCGCTGCTCAATTCCTGGGATTGCCTGGCCGGACTGTTGCTGGTTTCCGAGGCCGGCGGCGTCACCAAGGACTTCATGGCCGATACCGGCCTTTATGGACGGGGCGACGTTTTCGCCTGTGCGCCGCAAGTTGCGACCGAGCTGGAGGAGATCGTCGGCAGCACGGCGTCGCCCCGATAATTGCTGCAGGCGCCACCCTTCAGGCGGGCTCGAGCGCGCGCTCCCTGTGCACAGCCCGCAAACTCAGCTCGTCGGCCCGGATGCAGGCGTAGCTGTGCTCCGGCGTCCCGGCCATTGGCGGCGGCGTCTCCCGGCAGGCAGGAAGCGCATAGCGGCATCGGTCGGCAAAGGCGCATCCCGGCTGCTTATGGGCAGGATCGGGCACGTGTCCCTCAAGGCGGATGCGCCCTGCCCCGCCGCGTTGGTGACGTCCGGGAATGGCGGCGAGCAGGGCCTCGGTATAGGGATGGCGCGGCGCCCTGAAAATCGCCTCGGTCGGCCCGATTTCGACAATCCGTCCCGCATACATCACCGCCACGCGGTCGCTGATATTGGCGACGACGCCCAGGTCATGGCTGACGAAGAGATAGGTCAGCCCAAGTTCGGCCTGCAGCTCGCGCATCATATTGATGATCTGGGTCTGCACCGACACATCGAGCGCCGAGACCGCTTCATCGGCAATCACCAATTGCGGATTGGACGCCAGCGCCCGTGCAATGGCGATCCGCTGGCGCTGACCGCCGGAAAAGGCATGGGGATAGCGCTCGGCATAGTCTGGGCTCAGTCCCACCCGCGACAGCAGATGCTACACCCGCGCCTCGATCTCCGCCTTGCCCACGCCATTGACCTGCAGCACTTCCCCGATGATGTCGCGCACCCGCATGCGCGGATTGAGCGAGCCCGTTGGGTCCTGGAACACCATGCGGATCTCGGTCTTGAGCCGCCGCGCCACCGCTCCCCGCGCCTGGCGCAGATCGACCGCAGCGCCATCCCTGGGCACATACTGCAGGTCGCCGCCATCGGCCGGATGCAGGCCCACGATGGTCTGGCCGAGCGTCGATTTCCTACATCCGCTCTCGCCCACCAGCCCCAGCGTCTCGCCGGCAAAAAGTGCGAAGCTCACATCGTTGACGGCGTGGATGCTCCCGATCCGGCGTTGGAAAAACCCGGCCCGCACCGGAAAGTGCTTGTTGAGATGGGAGACGCGCAACAGCGGCCGATCCGCAAACGGACGAACGGCGATCGGCGCTGATTTGCTCCGCTCCCGGTGCCGCGGCGCCGCAAAGCGGTCCGCCTCAGCCCCATAGGCATGGCAGGCCACAACCCGGCCTGGCGCAGTCGCCAGACTGGCCGGCTCGATACCCGATCGTTCTCGAGGCAATCAACTCAAGCTCAAAAAGCGGCAGCTATTGGCGTTCGCCAGCGGCGCCACCAATGGCCGGAATTGGGCGCTGAGCAGTCTGATTGTCATCGTCGAGATTTGGCGGGCACCGTTGGCGAAAATCCCCGCAATACATTTCGAAGGCTATGAAGCTGCGATTGTGTACGACGCAGATCACTCAGTGTTATTTTCCTTAAGCCCGCATCGTGGGTCCTGCAGGTGACATACGGCTCGAAGTCTGCCTCCCAGGGATCGCTGTGGGCAGACGCGAGCCCATGGGCAATGGCGTTCCGTACCGCGCGGGGTTCCGCGAGGTCCCGCAGGAAAGTTTTCAATGGGTCCGTCGCCACCTCGGGGGAGACATGGCGCCAATTTACTCTGGCGTCGATCATTTCGCCTTCGAGCCAACCCCAGACTACAAGGGTTATGCCTATCTCGGCATGCAGATCTTTGAGTGTAGGTCCAAGCTTGGTCACGGGATCCAAACAGTCCAGATGAGTGCAGCTGCAAGTGCGGAAACAGAAACAATCACAGAGGCCCAGATAGCCGCATCGACAATCCGCTCCCGCATGCGCCGGTCGTACAGATCGGTAACGGGTGAAGGTTGGGATATTTCCTTTGGTGGATTAGCCGCGATGCCACCATGCACTTTGTCCTCATCGAGCAATGCATGTAATGGCATATTGCGCGCGCTGACATGTAGACGAATAACGGCATTTAGGCGGAACCGCGCAGGTGGGTCGCCCCACTTCAGCCGTCGGAAAGCAAACACGTTGCCGTCCGAACGCTGAGCCTGACGCCTTGCCTGGTCTGCCATCATGAAAGACTGCAAAGAGCTCACAAGTTTGTCTACGTCAGGCTGTCGGGACGATTAATCAGAGCTTGCTTGAAGGGACGGGGCGCAAAGTGGTCCCGTGGTGTCCTTTCACCCTAGAGGTTTGGTAACCCCGGACCACGCCGCAACATGCCGACCGGGTAAAGGTCACGTCGGTTCGACATTACCTGCAGCTGTCGGGCAAGTGCATGCTCGGTCTGTCACTGCAAATTCGTCCTGCAACGCCTGGGAAAACCTTTCGGGCACCAATGCCAGCCTGTCGCGCAAGTACCGGTGAAACGGGTCAGACGACGGATTCGGCGCCGTGCGCAAGGCAGCGGTCAGCGTCGCCCCTTTCGCCAGGTCGCTGCTGCGCATGCGTACGGTAAGCGCGCCACGGGCGTCCGCACGATCGGCTACGACTAATATGATCAGCGAAGACGTAGCATCCTGTCGAAGCTCTTCGCAGCGCCAGGAAACCATGGTGCTACGACCTGATACGTCAGGAGCGTCCTGCGCGTAAAAGAGATCCGCACGCCTTTTCTCCCTCGACAGGTTAAACGAAGACGATGCAAGAGGCCCGAATGGCGCAGGCTCGTCCGGTGGCCGGATAAAATCGTCCCCAAGTTCCCGAAAGTCGTCTATTTCGAGGAAGCGGAGCGGCCCGGTCAACGAGGCTTCCAAATGAACCCTTTCGGCAGCACGATCGCCCTTGTTGCCGGCCAGCAGGCGCACGACCGCGATCGGCCCTTTGCGACCTAAAACGACGGGTAGACCGTTCGACCAAGCCTGCACCTGGGTGACGAACTCCCTGTAGCCGGTTCGGTAGTCATCGAGGTGAGCTGCCGTCACCTCGCCGATCCGGGCCGGGAGCGGCATGTTGAAGGGCCCGGTGCCCATCAGGGCGCTGGGATAGCGCGCCTCCAGCTCCCGCCGGGGTGTTTCTGGGAAAGCTGCAAAAATTGATCCGGCAACCCTCGCGGCACAATGAGGACAAATGACTTCGGGCGGATATTCCAGGGTGTAAGAAGCGCTTTCCCCGTTGCTGTCTGGGAATGCGATAAAAAGGTCCGGCTGGGGGTCGAGCTGGCGTTTGAGTTCCGCGATCTGCACATCTCGCTCGTCAGGCCCGTCGAGGCGTCTCCAGCTCGCTGGAGGTCTCACCACGGGCAGGCCGGCATGATGGGCGAGACGGATAGGCAATCCGTCATCGGACATGAAGATCAGGTTCTCGATATCCTGCGACATCCTGAAGGCTTCGGCGACGATTCGGTTGTCCGCGTCATCCAGATCGAACAGCTCTCCATCGAGATCCCTGGTCTTGAACAAGGGGCCAAACTCAAGCGTAACCAAAGGTTGCGAAGCGCGCAGCGTAATCGCCGCATAGTCGTTGCTTTCGAGACGAGCCGTCAGGCGGCTAAAGTCGGCGGCCCGTTTCCGCAGACGCCCGCTGCTAGACTTGTGGCTGTCCATCTCCGCGCTGACCTTAGTCGGAACAATAATTCGAACTGCGGAGGCACCAGGAACCAGTTCGGCCCAAGGCAGCTCACCTAAAGCACGAAATTCGATGAGGATGTTGGTGTCGACACAGAACGCGACGATATCCATCAGCGGCAGATCAGTATGGTTCGCCATTATGCCTTTACCGCATCCGACTCGGGTCCAGTTCTGGTCGGCAAGAAGTGCAGCTGAAAATCTTGCAGAAGAATGTCTGTGCTTCTGGCTTAATGCCAAAACCCAAGCCGCAGCAAGCTTCCAACATCGCGCCATTCGAATGGGGCGCGTTGCCGACTGGCAGCAGTCGACGCCATGCACGAACATGATGTAATCGTGGGAGCAGTGGCCACCAACGATGT
>NZ_JQGC01000027.1 GCF_000743575.1 Devosia riboflavina
TGCAGCGGCAGGTGCGGGCGCCGGGGGTGCCTCGGCGCTGGCGACGGCTGTAGCGGGCTCGGTCGCCGTTGCCGGCATGTCGACGACGAAGTCGACCTCGGCGCGGGCGATCACGTCAGGCGAACCGGCAGCGAGCAGGTCGGCGCGGACGCGCTGGCTGGGCGCGTCGAGAACGTCGCCGCCTTCGACGAGCCAGCGGCCGCCTTCGATGGTGGCATCGGCGATGAAGGTGTCATCGACATAGAGACGCACAATGCCGCCTTCGGGGCCACCGCCGGCGAAGAAGGTGCGGTCGCCTTCGATTTCGATGGCGTCGATGGTCGGCGGAACCTCGGCGAGCTGAGTGGCCGGGACGGCGGCGGGGGCGGCGGGCGTTGCCGGTTCGGGGGCGGTTGCTACGGCCGTTGGAGCTGCTTCGGGGGTAGCGGCCGGCGCCGGAGTTGTTGCAGGCGCAGGGGTTGCAGCCGGAGCAGGTGCCGGTGTGGCTGCCGGCGTTGCAGCAGCGGCCGGAGCGGGTGTTTCCGGTGTCGGTGCAGGCGCTTCGGGCGTGGCAGGAGCCTGGGCGACCTGCGTCTCGGCAGGCGCAGCGGCAGGAGCCGTAGGCGTTGCCGCCGGGGCTGCGGTTGCGGCCGGTGTGGTGGCAGGCGCGGCGGGAGCCGTGGTGGCTGCAGCGGCGACGGCGACAGGCGTCGGCTCGGCTGGGGTGGGCGTTGCCGGTTCGGCCGTGGCGACGGCAGTCGCGGCGGCGGGCGCGTCGGTGCGGGTCAGGCCCTGTAGGACTTCGCTCGCCTGGCCGGGCGCGCTGGCGACGACGAGCGGCTGGGTGGATTTGTCTTCGTTGACGACGACGACGAAGGACTGGGCCGCCCTGCCCTCCTTGCCGCGTTCGGCGAGGGTTATTTCAACGCCGCCGGCTGGCAGAGGCTGATCGGGTACGAAAACCCAATCGCCGGAGCTTTCGACCGTGGTCGAACCGAGAAGGGTATCGTCGGAATAGACTTCGACTTCGCTGCCGGGGCGACCGCTGCCGGCGATGACGACGGAACCATCGGGCTCGGCGCGCAACAGGCCAAAGCTGGCAGCGACGAGATTTTCTGGAACTTCGGCCGGCGGCACGACATCAAGCGCCGGCGCGGTAAGCTGGGTTTCGGGCGCAGCGGGGGCAGCGGGGGCCGGAGCGGGCGTTTCTACCTCGGCCACGGCCTCCGCCGGAGCCTTGGGGAAAAGGCCGGCATCGGCGAGCTTGCCTCTGATGCACTGGCCCATGCCATCGGGGCTATTGAAGCAGTTTACTGCAGTGGGGGCGACAAAAACGCCGGCAATGACGAGCAGAGTGACGGCAACTGCCCCGATCGTCAGGGCGAGAGGTCGTTTCGGAGCAGTTTCGGCCAGTTTGTCCTCCCGAACGGTTGTCAGCCAGTCGCCTTTTGAGCTGGCCGCGCAGTCGCCAATACTGAGGACGACTGCACCGCTTCAGTCTTCAACAGCTTGTATGTGATTGATTCATACAGAGCTTCAAAGGACGCATCAATGATATTGGACGAGACGCCGATGGTGCTCCACCGCTCGCCGCTGCCGTCCCGGCTTTCAACCAGTACACGGGTGACCGCGCCCGTGCCGCCGTCGAGGATACGGACCTTGAAGTCGACCAGTTCCAGGTCTTCGATGCGCGAGGAGTAAATGCCGAGGTCTTTTCGGAGGGCCTGGTCGAGGGCGTTGACGGGGCCATTGCCTTCGGCGACGGACATCAGCAATTGGCCATCGACGCGGACTTTTACCACGGCCTCGGTGACGGTGATCTCTTCGCCCTGCGCATTGTGGCGGCGTTCGACCATGGCGCGATAGTGTTCGACGTCGAAGAAGCTCGGCAGCGTGCCGAGAACTGAGCGGGCGAGGACGGCGAAGGACGCATCGGCGCCGTCATAGGAATAGCCCTGGGCTTCGCGCTCCTTGACCGTGGACAGCAGCTTTTCGAGGCGGGGGTCGTCCTTTTCGAGGACGATGTCGTGGCGCGCGAGGGCGGTGAGCAGGTTGGACTTGCCGGCCTGCTGGGAGACCATGATGGCGCGTTCATTGCCGACGGTTTCGGGCGGGACGTGCTCGTAGGTCGAAAAATCCTTGAGCAGGGCCGAGGCGTGGATGCCGGCCTTGGTGGCGAAGGCGGCGGCGCCGACATAGGGCGCCTGACGCGCCGGGGCGCGGTTGAGGCGATCGTCGAAGGCGCGGGAGATGTGGGTCAGGCGTTCGAGTTTTTCGGGCGTGATGCCGGTTTCGAAGCGCTCGGCATAATAGGGTTTTAGGACCAGCGTCGGGATCAGGGTGACGAGATTGGCATTGCCGCAGCGCTCGCCGAGGCCATTGAGCGTGCCCTGGATCTGGCGCACGCCGGTTTCGACGGCGGCGAGCGCATTGGCGACGGCCTGGCCGGTATCGTCATGGGGGTGGATGCCGAGCTTTTCGCCGGGGGCGAATTTGAGGACGGTGCCGACGATGGTGCGCACTTCGGAGGGCATGGTGCCGCCATTGGTGTCGCAGAGGACGACCCAGCGGGCGCCAGCTTCAAGCGCCGTGGTGACGCAGGAAAGGGCGTATTCGGGGTTGGCCTTGAAACCGTCGAAAAAATGTTCGAGGTCGATAAGCACTTCCTTGCCGGCCGAGGCGGCGGTGCGGACGGTGTCGGCGAGGCCTTCGAGGTGCTCGTCTGTGGTGGAGCCGAGGGCTAGTTCGACCTGATAGTCCCAGGCTTTTGCGACAAAGCATGTCGCGGCGGCGGCCGAATTGACGAGGCCCTGCACGCCAGGGTCATTGGCGGCGGAGCGCCCTGCCCGCTTGGTCATGCCGAAGGCGGTGAAGGTGGCGTTCCTGGTGCGCTTCTTTTCGAAAAAGGCGGTGTCGACGGGATTGGCGCCGGGATAGCCGCCTTCGATGTAGTCGACGCCCAGCTCCTCCAGCAGGTCAATAATGGCGATCTTGTCCTCGAGCGAGAATTCTACGCCGGCCGTCTGCGCACCGTCGCGCAGGGTCGTGTCGAAAAGATAGAGGCGGTCTCGGGACATTTGGGGGCCTGTAGTCTTGGTTATTTCAGGGGCCAGGTGGCCGTGTCGTGGTCGGGGTGCTGGTTGTTGGTGGCCTTGATGCCGCTCCACCAATCCTGCCGGTTTGGGTCCTCGGTAATGCCGCCATGCTCGATGCTGGGGAGCGTATCGAACCAGGGCACGCGGCTTTCATTGCCGGTATTGGCGCCGGGCGGGAAGAGCTCGGGGTGATCGAGAGAGCCGATGGTGAAATTGACGCGGTTGCCGGTGAGGTCTTCGTAGAAAAGCGGCGTGCCGCACTTGCTGCAAAAGCCGCGGTCGACGTTATCGGAGCTGCGGAAACGGCTGGGCTCACTGCGGGTCCAGGTAATGGCTTCACGCGGGGCGGCGACGAGGGCGGCGAAGATATTGCCCACCGCCTTCTGGCACATGCGGCAGTGGCAGATGTGCGAATTGTCGAACATTTCGGTGGCGTGATAGCGCACGGCGCCGCATTGGCAGCCGCCGCTGACGTCCATCTTGTAGCGATCCATCAGATGGTCTCCTTGGGCGGCCAGGCATCGGTGTCGTGATCCGGATGCTGATGATTGCGCTTGATGGCTTGCACGAGCGTATCATCGCCCTGGCCGGTAATAGTGGCGATATGGGCGACGACATCGGCCGCCCAGGAAATGCGGCCTTCTTCGCCATAAAAATGGGTAGGGCGCATGGCTTCGGGATTATCGAGGGAGCCGATGGTGATGGAAACCCATGACTGATCGGGCGTGCGCCAGGCGAGCGGCGTGCCGCAGGCCGCGCAGAAGCAGCGCTCGCCTTCGTCCGAAGTGCGAAAGACCGAGAGCTGACCGCGGGTCAGTTCGAAGAAACGCGCGGGCACGCCGGCAAAGCTGCCGAAGAGATTGCCCGAAGCCTTCTGGCACATGCGACAATGGCAGATGCAAGGGCGCGCGGGCTGGCGATGGAGCGCATAGCGCACGGCGCCGCACTGGCAGCCGCCGGTGATACGCACATCGTCTCCGCTTTCATCCTTGCGCCAGGCCAGGCTCTCCTCCGTGCCGGACATCTATTCCTGCCTCGGCGGCCAGGCTTCCGTATCGTGGTCCGGATGCTGGTTGGAGTGAATGCCGGCCATGAAGTCGCGCCATTCGTCGCTGACTTCGCTGCGCACCGGCAGGCTGGTCAGCCCATCGAAGAAGGGCTGCTTGTCGGCGAGATTGACCTGGATTTCGGGGGCCGCAACGGTGGGATCGTCGAAGGCGCCGATGGCGAGTTCGAGGCCGAAGCGGGTTTCATAGGCGAGCGGGGTGCCGCAATCGCCGCAGAAGGCGCGACGGGCGGCGTCCGAGCTCTGGAACCATTTGGGTTCGCCACGGGTCCAGGTGGCGTTGTGGGAGGTCACCAGCGGGCCGAAGAAGCCGCCGAAGGCTTTTTGGCACATGCGGCAATGGCAGATGGAGGGCCGGCCGAGACGTGTGACGCGGAAACGAACCGCGCCACACTGGCAGCCCCCGGTATGGGCTTCATTCTGGGGCATGACAGACCACTTCGATGTTGTTGCCATCGGGATCGAGCACGAAGGCAGCGTAGTAGTTTTCGCTGTAATGCGGGCGGAGGCCCGGGGCACCATTGTCGCGGCCACCGGCGGCCATGGCGGCGGCATAGAAGGCGTCGATCGCGGCGCGATTTTCCGAGGCGAAAGCATAGTGGCGGCCGGGGCCGGTATCCTTGGCCTCGGTCAGCCAGAAATCGGGATGGCCCTTGCCATAGCCGCCGACCTTGGCGCCGCCGGTATATTCTTCCGGCACCTGCATCAGCAAGCTGATGCCGAGGGGGACGAAAGCGGCGTCGTAGAAGGCCTTGGCCTTGTTCCAGTCCGCGACGAGAATTCCGACGTGATCAAGCATGGTGTGCACTCCTTGGTTGGAGTGGGCATGGAGATGGGGTGGCGGTGACAGGGGCTGTCAGGAGGGATGCTGTCATTGGGGTTTCTCGTGGAGAGTGGCCCAGATGGTTTCGCTGACGTCGTCGGGACGGGCGAGGATGTCGTTGTTCCAGAGGCGGAGGAGGTGGAAATTTTGCGCGCGGAGATAGGTGTCGCGGGTGAGATCGTGCGGGGATTCGGCGTGCTGGCCGCCGTCGGCTTCGATGATGAGGCGGGCATCGAGACAGATGAAGTCGGCGATATAATTGCCGATGGGGAACTGGCGTCGGAATTTGAAGCCCGAGAAGCGTCGGCTTCGCAAGAGACTCCACAACCGCTGTTCGGCTTCGGTCGGCTCGTGGCGCATGGAGCGGGCGCGGCCGCGCATCAAGCCTGAGATCTTGCGATGCTTTGGAGAGGAATACCCCTCATCCGCCCTTCGGGCACCTTCTCCCGCAAGGGGAGAAGGGGGCGCCGCGGATTGGGCGGCAGAGGAGCTCCCCTCGCCCCTTGCGGGAGAGGGTGGATCAGCCGGAGGCCGAGACGGGTGAGGGGTATGCGCGGACGCTACCATCACCTCTTCACCTCCCACTTGGTGGCGCGCTGGCCTTGTTCGTCCTTGTAGTCCAGGAGAGCGATGCCTTGTTCGGCCAACTCGTTGCGGATGGCGTCGGCCTTGGCGAAATCCCTGGCGTTGAGGGCGGCGAGGCGGTCGGCGATGGCGTTGGCGATGTGGGCGGGAGCTTCCCAGCCGTCATTGGAGTCGAGGAGGCTGTCCAGGCTGAAGCCGAGGAAGCGCAGGGTGGCGGCGAGGCAATGTTTGGCATTGCCCTCTTCGCGATTGGCTTTCTTGGCGATGAAATCGAGCGCGACGCTGGCACGGTGGAAGTTGAGGTCGTCGGCGAGTTCATTGACCACCGAAGCGTCGGGGGCGTCGCCTTCGGCGAGGGTGGCGCCGCGGGCGGCGCGTTGCCAGTCGCGGAGTTTTGCCTCGGCTTCTTCGAGGCGCTTCACCGTGAAGTCGATGGGCTCGCGATAGTGGGTCATCAGCATGGCGAGGCGCAGGACGTCACCGATCCAGGCGCGGCCGCCCATGGCGCCGGTTTCGAGCAGCTCGTTGATCGTGACGAAATTGCCGAGGCTCTTGGACATTTTTTGCCCTTCGACCTGCAGGAAGCCGTTGTGCATCCAGACATTGGCCATGGCGTGGGTGCCGTGGGCGCAACGGGATTGGGCGATTTCGTTTTCATGGTGCGGGAAAATGAGGTCGAGCCCACCGCCATGGATGTCAAAAGTCTGGCCGAGATAGCGCTCGGACATGGCGGAGCATTCGATGTGCCAGCCGGGGCGGCCACGGCCCCAGGGGCTGGGCCAACCTGGTTCGGTTTCGGACGAAAGCTTCCAGAGGACGAAGTCGGCGGGGTCTTCTTTGTGCGCTTCGACGGCGACGCGGGCGCCGGCGAGATTGTCTTCGAGGTTGCGGCCGGAGAGCTGGCCGTAATCTTCCATGGAACGGGTGCGGAAGAGGACTTCGCCGCCGGCATTATAGGCGTGGTCTTTCTCGATCAGCGCCGAGATCAGGGTCTGCATCTCGGTGATGTTTTCGGTGGCGCGCGGCTGATGGGTGGGCTGGAGCGTGCCGAGGGATTTGACGTCGGCCAGGAACTGGTCCTCGGTCTTTTCAGTCACCTTGCGGATGGCTTCGTTGAGCGGCAGATCGGGGAAATCGCGCAGGGCCCGGGCGTTGATCTTGTCGTCGACGTCGGTGATGTTGCGCACATAGGTGACGTGGCTTTCGCCATAGACATGTCGCAGCAGCCGGAAGAGCACGTCGAAGACGATGACCGGGCGCGCATTGCCGATATGGGCGAAGTCATAGACCGTGGGACCGCAGACATACATGCGCACATTGTTCGCATCCATGGGCGCGAAAGGCGCCTTGGTGCGGGTGAGCGTGTTGTAGAGAGATATCTGCGGGGTCATCGAGAGGTCCTGTGGGCCAGACATGCACTTGCTCTGGCGGGAGCCTCTATCTTCAGAAAATTTTAGATGAAGAAGACCGCTCCGCCAACGCTTGGGTTAGCAGGTAATAATGCAGACGGTAATGATGCACGTGGTCTTCATGGGGCGGAGATTGGCCGGGCGCCGACAAGAAATCAAGCGCAAAAGAAAAGAGGGCGGCCCGAGGGCCGCCCATTTCGCTTTGGAGGCGAACATCATCCAGGGAGGATGATCTGGTAAGCGCCACGCCGCCATGGGCCTTGTAGCGAATTCTTGTGCCGCTCCTGACCGCCATTCGACCGTAGGTCTCATGGCCTGAGCCGCTAAAATCGCTCCACCGGAGCGATTTTTCCCTGCGGGCCGCAGCTCAGCTCCGAAACTGCTGGTGGCACTGGCCGCAGGTGCCGCCAATGGTTTGAAGGGCTGCGGCATAGGCGGCAGCATCGCCGGCTTCGGCGGCGGCAATGCCGCTTTCGGCAGCGGCGACACCAACCTCGGTGATGGCGGTGAAGGCGTCGAAGTTTTCCCAGATGGCCGGGAGCGCTTCGGATTCACCCACGATCGAGCCTTCGGGGAAAAGGGCGGGGATGTGGCTGTAGTTGTCGCGCAGCTTGGTCAGGGCGGCGACGGCCTCGGCACCGGTGAGATTGCCGGCCTGACGAAGAATGCCACCATCTTCACGCATCAGGGCCTGGCGCTGGGTGACGGCCTCTTCGGGCGTCGCCGGGGGCGTAAAGGCATCCTGCGCCATGGCCGCGACTGTGCCGATGGCGAGGAGACCTGCGACGGCAAGCACGGAAAATTTCGTAGATATCATAAACTGCACCCTCAACATGCGTTTGCTGCCGACTGCTCCAAGCGTCGGCGACGGCTTGCCGGTCTCCTCCCTCCGGCAGGGCGACACTGCCATGCGGCAGCATCGCCCCCAACGCCAACACAGGAATGTTACCGAATTGCGGTCAGGGCCTTAGGGCTACCACGGTCTGGTCGATATCGCCGAAAACCGAGCGGCCTGCGGTGCCGATGGCAGCGATGCGGACGCGGTCGCCGGGCTTGAGGAACGACGTGCGGGCGCGGCCGAATTTCGCTTTTTCGGCGGTGCGCGCCTCGGCGATGCAGCCGAAGCCGATGCCGTCTTCCTTGATCGGCAGGGTTGCATCGTGATGGTTGGCGATGGTGCCGGAGCCGATGATGGTGCCGGCGCCAAGCTGGCGGGTGCGGGCGGCTTCGACAATGAGATCGACGAGATCGAAGTGGACATCCACGCCAGCATTGGGCTGGCCGTAGAGCGTGCCATTGACCTCGACGCGTACCGGCAGGTGCAGGCGGTTATCGCGCCAGCGATCGCCAAGGGTATCGGGGGTGACGGCGACGGGGGCGAAGCTGGTGGAGGGTTTTGAGTGGAAAAACCCAAAACCGTTTTGCAGGTCGTCGGCGACGAGGCGGCGGAGCGAGACGTCGTTGCAGATGGTGACGAGGCGAATGGCCGAGGCGGCCTGTTCGCGGCTGGGGCGCATGGGGACGGCGCCGATGATGACGGCGACTTCGACCTCGAAATCGAGGGCGAGATCGTCTTCGGGGACGACGATGGGGTCGGAGGCGCCGGAGAGCGAATCGGAGCCGCCCTGATAGAGCAGCGGGCGGACCGACTGCAGTTCTTCGTCCTTGCTGCCTTTGAGGGAACGGACGCGTTCGAGGTGGCCCATGTAGCCGGCGCCGTCGATCCACTGGAAAGCGCGGGGGAGCGGGGCGAGAACGGCGGAGGGTTCGAAGGGCTGGCCCGATATTTCGCCCTTGTCGAGCTGGGTGGAAAGGGCTGCGAGGGCGGGAGAAAGGCGGTCCCAATCGTCCAACGCCGCCTGGAGGCTCGGGGCAATGCGGCCGGCGGAAACGCAGCGCGAGAGATCGTGGGAAACGACAACCAATTGCCCGTCGGGGCGGTTCGCGCGGAGGGTGGCGAGTTTCATGGACGGGCGATCTCTCTTTTGTGTTGCTCGGCGGCGATATCGTCGGCGTTTCAGATTGCTATAGTGTTGCCATCCTCGCCAGCGATGTCTTAAGGCGACATACGGCCACCTCTTCTGGCCGACGAACAGGACCCATTCGTGACTTTATCTGCTTCCGGTTTTCGCGCATCGATTTTGCTGCTTCTGGCGGCGCTGATTTTTTCGCTCGATGTGCAGACCGTCTATGCCCAATCGACCCAGTGCCGGCAGCTCGAAAGCGCCCTCTATCAGTTCGACCGCAATGGCGATTTCCGGCAGATGCAGAACAATTCGGGCGCGGCGCGACAATTGCAACGCGACGTGCAGGCGGCGGAAAGCCAATATATCCGCGAGGGCTGTAACGATGCGGCGCGGGCCGGGCAGCAGTTGACGCGGCAGTGCCAGCAGATCGCCCGGGCGGTGCTGCGGCTGCGCGACGATTATGCCAAGGTTTCCCAATCGGTCGATACGGCGAATGCCGTGGCGCAGCAGCGCGAAGCTATCCTTCAGGAAATGGCGCGCTTCGGTTGCAATGCCGGCTCGTCGGCAACGTTCAACCAGGAACGCCAGTCGATCTTCGATCGCGTCTTCGGGTCCACCTCGGAAGGCGATTTCACCAATGGCGATTTCGTCGATGGCGGGGACTATTGGGGCTATCAGGGCTATGCGACCGTGCGCACGGTCTGCGTGCGGCTTTCGGACGGCTATTTCTGGCCGATCAGCTACTCCACCCTGCCCGACTATATCGGCAATGATGCGCAGCAGTGTCAGGCCATGTGTCCGAACACGCAGGTGGAGCTCTACTATTACGACAATCCCGGCCAGGAGCCGGAGCAGATGCGCAATATGTATGGCGCGCCCTATACGTCGCTGCCGACCGCCTTTGGCTATCGCAATCAGTTCGACAAGAATGCCAGTTGCAAGGTGGCGCCGAAGGCCGATGGCACGGTGACGCTGACGGCTTCCGGCGGCGGCGAGGCGCGGGCGATGATCGATATTGCCGGTCTGTCCTTCCCCCTCCCCCGGCGCGATCCGCGCGGCGTGGTGCCCGTGACGCCGGTTCAGGCGGCGCCCGTCGAGGCCGTGGCGGCGGTCGCTACGATCGATGTACCCTTTCCCCGCCCGCGTCCTGCCGGTCCGGGCGAAGTGGCAGTGCGTCCGAGCGCCAGCGAGCCCGCCGAGGCGGACCTGCGGATCGTTCACTTCGGGGAGAAAACCGTCAGGGTAGTCGGTCCAGACACGCCTTACGCCCAAGCAGGACGAGCAGGGACTTAAGCTCTGGGCCATCGTGACGGCCGGTCAGGGCCATGCGGAGGGGCAGGAAGAGAGCCTTGCCCTTGCGGCCGGTCGCGCCCTTGAGGGCGTTAGTCCAGGTCGACCAGGTGGTTTCGTCCCAGGGCTCCGGCGGCAGCATGGCCTTGGCGAGGTCGAGGAATTCGCGATCTTCGTCGGCAATGACCGGCTCGATGGGGCCGGTGACGAGTTTTGACCACTCGGCGATATCGGGGAAACGCACGAGGTTTTCGCGCAGGAGCAGCCAGATGGCTTCGCCTTCGAGGCCCATGGACGAAAGGCGCGGCAGCGCTTCCTCGTAGGACATGGTGTGGAGAAGGCGCGCGTTGAGGCTGTCGAGCTCAGCGGGGTCGAAGCGGGCGGCGCCGTGCGAAATCATCGAGAGTTCGAGTTTTTCGGCGATAGCGTCGAGGCTTTCGTAGGGCTCGATGGGGAGGCTGGTGCCGGTTAGGGTCGCCATGATGGCGACTGCCAGGGGCTCATAGCCTTCCGTGCGGAAATCGGAGATCGACTGCGAGCCCAAGCGTTTTGAAAAACCCTGGCCGGCGGCGTCGGTGAGGAGATTGTGGTGGGCGAAGGTCGGGACCGTGCCGCCCAGAGCTTCGATGATCTCGATCTGGGTGCCGGTATTGGAGACGTGGTCTTCGCCGCGGATGACGTGGGTGATGCCAAGGTCGACGTCATCGACGACGGAGGGCAGCGTATAGAGATAGGAACCGTCGGCGCGGATGAGGACCGGATCGGACATGGAGGCGGTGTTGACCGTCTGCTGGCCCTTGATGAGGTCTTCAAATTGCACCGGACGCCCGTCGAGCTTGAAGCGCCAATGCGGCTTGCGGCCTTCGGCTTCGTATTTGGCCTTGTCTTCTTCGGTGAGGCTCAGGGCGGCGCGGTCGTAGATCGGGGGCTTGCCGAGGAGGCGGGCGCGGGCGCGCTTGCGGTCGAGTTCGTCTTCGGTTTCGTAGGCCGGGTAGAGGCGGCCGGCGGCGATCAGCTTGTCGCGGGCGGCGTCATAAAGCGCGGTACGTTCGGACTGGCGGACGAGCAGGTCCGGCGTGACGCCGAGCCAAGCCAGATCGACCTCGATGCCATCGGCGAATTTGCGGGTGGAGCGGGCGAGGTCCGTGTCGTCCATGCGCAGGACATAGCGGCCGCCGGTGCGGCGGGCGAAGAACCAGTTGAGCAGCGCCGGACGGGCATTGCCGAGATGGATGCAGCCCGTGGGAGACGGGGCCCAGCGAACGACGGTCATCCGACGGTCACGTCCTTATAGCCATTGGTGATGGGGTATTTGCGGCCGAGGCCGAAGGCGCGCGGAGTCAGTTTCGGACCCGGCGCGGACTGGCGGCGCTTGTATTCGGCAATGTTGATGAGGCGCTCGATGCGCTTGACGAGGGCGGGATCGTGGCCGCGGGCGACGACGTCGCCGAGGCTCATTTCGTCTTCGACGATGGAGCGCAGAATATCGTCCAGCACCGGATAGGGCGGGAGGCTGTCCTGATCGGTCTGGTTGGGGCGAAGTTCGGCCGAGGGGGCCTTGTCGATGATGGACTGAGGGATGACCTCGCCCTTGGGCCCAAAACTGTCGCCGGGCATGTGCTTGTTGCGCCAATCGGCCAGGGCATAGACTTCCATCTTGAACATGTCTTTCAGCGGATTGTAGCCGCCGTTCATGTCGCCATAGATGGTGGCGTAGCCGACGCCCATTTCGGACTTGTTGCCGGTGGTGAGCAGCATGGAGCCGAGCTTGTTGGAGACAGCCATGAGCACGACGCCACGCATGCGCGACTGGATGTTTTCTTCGGCGAGATCGGGCGCTCGATTGTCGAAGATCGGCGCGAGTTCGACGAGGGCGTCGTCCACCGGATTACCGATGGAGACAATGTCGTAGCGGACGCCGAGGCGCTCGGCGCAATCCTTGGCGTCCTTGAGGCTTTCGTCCGAGGTGTAGCGATAGGGTAGCATGATGCAGTGGACTTTTTCGGGTCCGAAGGCATCGACGGCCATGGCGGCAACGACGGCGCTGTCGATGCCACCGGAGAGGCCGAGGACGACGTGGCTGAAGCCGTTCTTGAAGACATAGTCGCGGAGGCCGAGGACGGCGGCGCGCCAGGGGGCTTCTTCGACCGAGGTCAGCTCTTCGATGCGGCCATTGGTGGAGGTCCAGGTGTCGCCTTCGCGATGCCAGTCGGAGATCAGGAAATCGGTTTCGAAGCTTTTTCCCTGCAGCACCAGCTTGTCGCCGGGGGCGATGGCGAAGGAGGCGCCGTCGAAGACCAGTTCGTCCTGGCCGCCGACCTGGTTGAGATAGATCAGGGGCACATCGTGCTCGACGGCGTGCTTGCGCACCAGTTCCTTGCGGATGTGCTGCTTGTTGGTCCAGTAGGGCGAACCGTTGGGGCAGAGCAGGATTTCGGCGCCTTCGCGCATCAGGTGCTCGCAGACCCATGGGTGCCAGATGTCTTCGCAGATCGGGATGCCGACGGAGACGCCCTTGATGGTCACCGGCAGCGGCAGCGGGCCGGCGGCGAAGTAGCGCTTTTCGTAGAAGACGTCGTCATTGGGCAGCTCGCGCTTGAAGCGTAGGGCGAAGATATGGCCCTTTTCGGCGACGATGACGGCGTTGTGGAGGCCGGTCTGATCCTTCCAGATGGTGGGAAGGACGAGGACGACATCGGTGCCGGCGGTTTCGGCGGCCAGCGTCTGGGCTGCGGCCATGGCGTCGGTGACGAACTGGGGCTTGAAGAGCAGATCGTCCGGGAAATAGCCGGTCAGGAACAGCTCGGAAAACATCAGGATGTCGGCCTTGGCGGCGACGGCATCGGCAAGGGCCTTCTTGGCCAGAGCGAGATTGCCGGGAAGGTCGCCAACCTTGGGATTGAGCTGGGCGAGCGCAATTCTGAGCTGGTCGGTCACGGGGGAAACCTAAGCAAATGGACGGACCGCCCGGCCCGCGGCCGAACGCGGGCAAGACTTAGCCTCTGGACCGTGGGAGAGCAAGCGCCCCGGGAAAGAAGCGGGTGGCGATCCTGGTGCCACGACCTCGTCCTTCGACAGGCTCAGGATGAGGTCTACTGGGGGCAGATTGCAGAAGCGCAGCACGCCCTAGAAGCGACCGGCGACCTCAAGGAGTGCACCGTAGCGCAGCATCGAGAAGGGATTGTTGTTGGAAATGTAACGCTGGCGTTGAGCGCCAGATCCAACCACGGCCACTTCTTCCCACGTAGCGTCGTATTGACCCGTCAGGTAGGAGGCGCGGCCACCAACGCGGATGGAAAGATTTTCGGTGGGGCGGAAGCCTAACATTAGCTTGCCGCTTGCACCGTAGGCGTGACCATTGATGGCGACGGCTGAACCCTGCGCCAGCGTCGCGCCAATGGGTTGAGCTTCCAAAGCACCATAGGTGCCGGTGACCCAGGAATAGGGAATCGCGGCGGCTTCACCGAAGATATCGAAGTTCCCGAAGTCCATCTTGCCGGCAAGACCAAGCTTGGCGCTGTGAATCTCGAAATTGTTGATCTTGCTGTCACCGCCTCCGGAAAGCTCGTACACGCCGGGGCTCACATTGACGACGCTGGTCCCTGTCAGGAAATTGGCGCGACCGGTGTCCGGCGAGTCGTTCATGTACTGATAGCCAGTGATCATACCGAAATTGAAATGATCGCTACCAAGGGGAAGCCAGCCGAAATCAAGGCCGGCATAGCCCAGACGCGCGGCGGGCAGGCTCACAGACGGGCCACCATTAGTGGTATAGGTGCCATCGTGGGCGACACCATAGCCGCCGAAGGCTTCGACGAATGAGTTCGTGGAATCGTCATTGACGCGGACATAAGCTTCGCCCGTGTGGCTGCGGGTATCCATGGTCTCGGTAAAGTTCCCGACCGAATGCTCCTGCTTGCCGATCGAATACCAATAGCGGACGCCGATATCGAAGCTCAGCGGATCATCCGCTTCCGGCTGCCACTGATCGGGATAGGACGGGCGCAGGCCGGGGAAGGCGCCGTAGTCTGCGGCAAGCACTTGCTGAATAGCGGCGCTCGAAAGTAGCACAAGGGTGCTGAGGGCAACCTGCTTCATTACACACTCCCGATCGGTTTTACCGTTAAGCATCGTGGAATGTTTGTGAATGATTAGGGTTAATGTTCCGCTAAGTTACCTGTTGGCGTGATTGGGGCTTTGGTAACTTCCTTGGCCGAAAATACCGTTTGCAAGCCTCCATTGCCTGGTTCGCATGCAACCGAGGCGGCGCGTGAGGAGTTGGACCGGTTCGAATGAAGTTTTCTCAGAAGCCAGTTTTGTGATGTCGTGCCGTATTCTCATCGTTGAAGACGAAATTTTCGTCGCTTCGGAAATCGAACAGGTCGTTGCCGAAATGGGCCACGATCCGGTCGGCATTGCGGCCGACAAGAAGAGTGCCCTGCGTTTTGCCGGCGATACCGAAGTCGCTCTCGTCGATCTCAACCTGCGCGATGGGCCGACAGGTATCGAAATCGGCAAGATTCTGGCGCAGACCCATGGCGCCAGCGTCATTTTCATTACCGCCAACCCTGCCCAGCTCGGTACCGGCGTGCCCGGCACGATCGGTGTGGTTTCAAAGCCGATTGCCGAGCGAGACCTGCGCGATGTCGTCGACTATGCCGTGGCGCGGCGTGCGGCCGCGGAAGCCAATCCGCCGCGGCGCCTCAAGCTTTTTGACTGGTCGAACGACAATCCGATCGCGACCTGAACGCCTGCCTATGCGTCTTCGGCCTTTTCGGTCGAGCGCAGCCGGCTGGACCGCGTGAGCGCGGCGAGCGGCAGGGATAGTTCGACCCGCAGAC
Organism: Devosia riboflavina; assembly: GCF_000743575.1. Classification (GTDB taxonomy): domain Bacteria; phylum Pseudomonadota; class Alphaproteobacteria; order Rhizobiales; family Devosiaceae; genus Devosia; species Devosia riboflavina. The sequence continues at coordinate 15,056 of NZ_JQGC01000027.1, forward strand.
CATCCTTTTCCCAGAAACGTTCGATCTCGCCGCGAAGCTGACCGCTTACAGAGAGTTCGATGAGCTTGGAACCGAAGCCGGATAGCTGGCTCGGCTCGGCGATCTCGGGTCCGCCGTGTTCTTTCCAGGTCAGGTGGAAGCGTTCCCCATCGGTGCGGCCGGAAAGGCTGGTCCAGCCATCGGGCCGGCTCAAGGCGCCGTATTTGGCCGCGTTGGTAGCAAGCTCGTGGAAGAGCAGCGCCAGCGGGGTCGCTGCAGCGTCATCGATGATCGTATCTTCGCCCGAATAGCGGACGCGATTTTCGCCGTCTTCGCCTTCATAGGGGCGCATCAGGCGGGTGACGAGTGCCGAGAGCGTCCCCTGCCCTGCCTTGCTGGTGGAGAGGTAGTTTTGCGGGCGGACGAAGTCATGCGCCTCGCCGAGCGCGAAGATGCGCTGCCGCAATTGCTCGGCGAAAGGCTTTACCTCGGGCTGGCCGCGGGCCGAGAGGGAGACGATGCCAGTGAGGACGGCGAAAATATTCTTGATGCGATGGCTCAGTTCCTGGGCCACCAGTTCACGCTCCTCGGCGGCGAGGCGCGAGTCGTGGATATCGGTGCAGGTGCCGATCCAGCGCAGGATGCGGCCATTGGCATCGCGGACGGGCAGAGCCCGCCCCAGGGTCCAGCGATATTCGCCGCTGTGGTGGCGCAGGCGGTATTCGATCTGGTAGGGCTCGCCGGTCTCAAGCGAATGACGCCAGAGACCCCAGGCGCGCTCCTGATCGTCGGGGTGGAACATGCCGTTCCAACCCTCGCCGTCGGTCGAACCGAAGGGCACGCCGGTGAAATCGTACCAGCGCGCATTGTAATAGTCGTGAAAACCGTCGGGCCGGGTGGCCCAGACCATTTGCGGCATGGTGTCGGCGAGAGTGCGGAATTCGAGCTCGCTCTTGGCGAGGGCTTCGGCGGCGTGGCGCTGGTCGGAGATGTCGATAGCGACGCCCGGAAAGCGATAGACCCGTCCCTCGGCATCCATGCGCGGGCGGCCTGAGACCATGAGCCAGCGGCGAACGCCATCTTCGCCCACGACGCGATATTCGCTGCGAAATTCGCTGCCATCGGCGATGGCCTGCTGCAATTCGGCATTCACCCGCGGCAGGTCTTCGTGCTCGATGGCGAGAAGATATTGTTCGAGCGGCGCGCCGAGGCCGGCCATCTGGGAATCGATATTGTAGAGGCGGGCAAACTGATCGTCGGCGGTGACGATGTTGTTTATGACGTCCCAATCCCAGGTGCCGACGAGGGCAGAGCTGGAGAGAGCCAGCGTCAAGCGCTCCTCGCTGCGGGCCAGCGCGCTTTCGGTGAGAATGCGGTCGGTGGTTTCGTGGACGATGCACAGCGTGCCCATGGAAAGGCCATCGTCGCCCATGATGGGGCTGTAGTGCAGGTCCATCCAGCCCGATTCGAGCTGGCCGTGCCGGTTGAGCACCAGTTCCTGATCGCGCAGCAGCCAGGATTCGCCGCTAAGGCCGCGCTCGATATTGAGGCTGTTGAATTCGGCAATTTCGGGCCAGGCTTCTTCGGCGGGCATGCCGAAAATCGCCGGGTGGCGCTGCCCGGCAAAGCGGGCATAGGCGTCGTTATAGATGAGGATGCCTTCTTCCCCCACCATCATGACCATGGGCGTCGATGCCACGATGACGAGGCGGACGGCGCCCTTGAGGCTATCGGGCCAGTCCGGGATAGGTCCCAGGGGGTTCTGGGTCCAGTCATACTCATTCAACAACTTGACTGTCGGGTCTCGTTCAAGCGCGGCTCGAGTTTCGGGCGCAGCGTGGGGAAACAGAGATCTCGGCATTACCTACTCACCTTGGCGACGCACCATCCTGTGCTCGGATGCGGGCAAAGAAAAGGCCGCGCAGCCCATAATGAACGCGCGGCCCTTATTTGGGTTCACCTATGGAGCCGGGAACTATTCCCCGGCAGCGCGGCGCTGAACGGGAGGCTTTTGCGAGTGCACTTCCTCGGCGACGAGGAAAGCCAATTCCAGCGCCTGGCTCGCATTGAGGCGGGGGTCGCAATAGGTGTTGTAGCGATCGGCCAGGGTGGTTTCGGTGACGGCCGAAAGACCGCCGACGCATTCGGTGACGTCGTCGCCGGTCATTTCGATGTGTACGCCGCCGGCATAGGTGCCCATTTCGCGGTGTACGTCGAAGAAGTTGCGCACTTCGGTGAGGACGCGGTCGAAGGGGCGGGTCTTGTAGCCCGTGGACGCCTTGATCGTATTGCCGTGCATCGGGTCACAGCACCAGACCACGGTGCGGCCGGCCTTCTGGACGGTCTCGATGAGACGCGGCAGGTGCTCGTGCACCTTTTCGGCGCCGAAGCGCGAAATCAGCGTGATGCGGCCGGCTTCGTCGGTCGGGTTAAGCCGATCGAGGAGGCGCAGGAGATCGTCACTGGCAAGGCTCGGGCCGCACTTGATGCCGACGGGATTGTGGATGCCGGCAAAGTATTCGACGTGTGCCGCGTCCGGCTGGCGGGTGCGATCGCCGATCCAGAGCATGTGGCCGGAGGTGGCGTACCAGTTGTTGGTGATGGAGTCGCGGCGGGTCAGGGCTTCTTCATAGCCGAGCAGCAGGGCTTCATGGCTGGTGTAGAAGCTCGTCTGCTTGAGGGCCGGGGTGTTTTCTGGATTGAGGCCGAGGGCTGCCATGAAGGTGATGGCGTCGTCGATCTTCTTGGCGACTTCCTCGAAGCGGACGTTCCAGTTGGACCCCTTCATGAAGCCCATGGTCCATTCATGGATGCGCGTCAGTTCGGCATAGCCGCCCATGGAGAAGGCGCGCAGCAGGTTGAGCGTTGCGGCCGACTGGCGATAGGCCTGCAGCATGCGGTCGGGATCGGGCACGCGGGCGGCTTCGTTGAACTCGATGGCATTGATGATGTCGCCGCGATAGCTCGGCAGTTCGACACCGTCGATGATTTCCGTATCGGCCGAACGGGGCTTGGCGAACTGGCCGGCGACGCGGCCGACTTTTACCACGGGCTTGGAAGCGCCGTGGGTCAGCACCACCGCCATCTGCAGGAAGACGCGGAAGAAGTCGCGGATATGGTCCGCGCCATGCTCGGCAAAGCTTTCGGCACAATCGCCGCCCTGGAGCAGGAAGGCCTCGCCGCGGGCTACGGCGGCGAGACGGCTCTTGAGTTCACGGGCTTCGCCGGCAAAGACCAGCGGGGGAAAGGTCGAGAGCTGGCGTTCGGCTTCGGCGAGGGCCGCCGGATCGGGATAGGCAGGAACCTGCTTGATCGGCTTTTCGCGCCAGCTATTGGGGGTCCACGTGGTCATGGTCATCTCGCTCACCCGGGGGCATCCTTGGGTGCGGGCGGTCTACCAAGCCACGCGGGCCCTGCCAAGGCCTAAGCAGGCCTAAGACGTCTTCTTGCCGTCGCGATAGGTGTAGCTCGGGGCCTTGAAGGTCACGAGTTCTTCGGCGGCGGACGGGTGGAGCGCGATGGTGCGGTCGAAATCGGCCTTGGTGGCGCCCATGCCGACGGCAATGCCGACGAGCTGGATCATCTCGGCAGCGCTGGGGCCGAGGATATGGACGCCGAGGACCTTGCCCTCGTCCTTCTCGGTGATGAGTTTGAGGACCATGCGCTCGGTCTTGGTGGACAGCGTGTTCTGCATGGGACGGAAACGGGCGACATAGACGTCGATGTCGCCATGGGTTGCGGCTTCTTCTTCGTTGAGGCCGACGACGCCGATTTCCGGTTCGCTGAAGACAGCGGTCGGGATGATCGAGTGGTCAACCGCCAGGGGCTTGTTGTTGTAGACCGTCTCGGCAAAGTACCAGCCTTCGCGGATGGCGACCGGGGTGAGCTGGGCGCGGCCGGTGACGTCGCCGACGGCATAGACCGAGGGCGCAGAGCTTTGCGAATAGGCGTCCACGGCAACGCTGCCGTCTTCGTTGAGTTTTACGCCAGCGGTTTCAAGGCCAAGGCCCCGGGTATTGGCGCGGCGGCCGGTGGCGAACATGACCGCGTCAAAGGGGGCGGTGACGCCATCGCTGAACGTGGCGTGGACGGCGTCGCCCATCTTGGCAAGGGAAGCGACGGTGGTCTGGTAGATCAGGCGCACGCCACGCGTCGTCAGGCCCGCTTCGAGGCCGATGCGCATGTCTTCGTCAAACCCACGCAGTACCCGCTCGCCGCGATAGATCAGCGTCGTATCGACGCCGAGGCCAGCGAAGATGGTGGCAAACTCCACAGCGATATAGCCACCGCCCTCGATAAGGATGGTCTTGGGCAGGGTCGGCAGGTCAAAAGCCTCGTTGGAGGTGATGCCGAATTCGGCGCCGGGAATATCGGGAATATGGGGGTGCGAGCCGGTCGCGATCAGCAGGCGCTCGGCTGTGAGTTCGCGGCCGGAACCCAGGAGCTTGATGCTATTGGGGCCGGTGACGACAGCGCGCTCCTTTATGATCTCTACGCCGGGCTTTTCGAGATTGGCGGTATAGGCCGCTTCGAGCCGGGTGATTTCCTTTTCCTTGGCCGCGACCAGGGTCGGCCAATCGAATGATGCATCGACCTGCCAGCCGAAGCTGGGAGCAAGATCGAACTGATCGGCAAAGCGCGAGGCATAGACATAGAGCTTTTTGGGGACGCAGCCGCGAATGACGCAGGTGCCGCCGACACGGAACTCCTCGATGATGGCCACCTTGGCGCCATAGGTCGCGGACATGCGCGCTGCACGCACGCCGCCCGAGCCGGCACCGATCACCAAGAGATCGTAGTCGTAAGCCATGTAAGTCCCCAAATCATTCATCGTCGTTTGACGATATATAGAGTTCGCGTGCCGTTTTCCCAAGCCCTGCTTCCGTCGTCATTGCCGGACAAGCCCGGTGGTAACGACGGATGGTAGACTCCGGCGCCCCGAGGCGGCGGCAAGCCATCGTTGACAAAAAAAGACCCCGCACAGTGGCGGGGTCAATGGTCGGCAGAGGCGATCGATCAGATTTCGACGTTCTGGGCGCGCAACTCGGCGCGGACCTTGGCGAAAAACTCGCGCTGCAGGTTATTGGTGAAGACCTGCATAACGCGCTGGAGATCAGTGTTCACCTCGGCATTGGCCTGGGCAAGCTTCTGGCCGGTGGGGGACTCATAGAAGGTCACGATGTCCTGCAGCTCTTCCATGGTGAAACGCAGGGCGTAGACGCGAGCAAACTGGTCGAGGAGTTCACCCTTGCGACCGCGATATTCCTCGATGACCTTGGTAATCGCTGCGTTGGTCTGCTCGACGATCTCGGGGTTCTGGGTGACGATCTGTTGCATAGTCTGCACACCGGTCTCTACGATCGTCACTTCGTAGATCGCGCTGCGGTCGGTCAGGTCGACATATTTGCGGGCTAGAGCAAGCTGCTCGGGAGCAACTTCCTGCGCAAAGGCGGGGGCTGCGAGGCCAATCATGCTGGCAGTCACCACGGTCGCGAAGATCGCCTTGGCGCCGCGCATAAAATCCCTGTTCATCCGGTTCCCCATCTGTCTGTTGCGGGCTGACGTCATTTGCCCTTGAGAAGTGTTTTTACGCCATCGGGCGCTGCCACATAAGCCTTGCTGCACATATTGAGAAAAAGTCCGTGCTGGACCACTCCCGGAATGTCGAGCAGATCGCGTGAAAGCGCTTCTGGCTGCGAAATGCGGCCAAAAAAAGCATCGAGGATCAGGTGTCCGCCATCGGTAAGGAAGACTTCGCCCTTGTCTTCACCGCGCAGCTTCAGCCCGCCTTCGGCCCCATGCGCCTTGATGACGGCATCGACGGCGTGGCGGGTGGCGCCGAGGCCGAAACGATTGACTTCGATGGGCAGCGGAAAGCGGCCGAGAGCCTCAACCACCTTGGTGCTGTCGGCAATCACGATCATGGCATCGGAAGCCGCCGCAACGATCTTTTCGCGCAGGAGCGCGCCGCCGCCACCCTTGATCAGGTTGAGATCGGCGTCGAGTTCGTCGGCGCCATCGACGGTGAGATCGAGACGGCCGAGGCGATCCAGGTCGGAAAGGGGTATGCCGAGGCTTTCGGCCTGGCGGGCCGTGACTTCGGACGTCGGCACGCAGATCACCTCGAGGCCCTGAGCGACCTTGCTACCGAGGAGGTCGACAAAGTGACGGGCGGTCGAGCCCGTTCCAAGTCCCAGGCGCATGCCGGGGCGAACATCTTCGATGGCTCGCGCCGCCGCTTCGCGCTTGAGATCTTCAGACATGGGCACCTCGTTCATCTACGAGCGTGATGCCGGGTCTCGGACCATGCTGTCAAGCCTGGCAAACCCGGCCGTTCACGCATTGGTGAATGGCTACTGTAGCGGCTCCGCAACACAATAAGGCATGGGTGCCACGGATGTGGCGAAAAGGTGACTGTTAACCCTTCTCGACTAAATTGCGGAAATGTAAATAGCGGCATTACTTGCGGTGATCGAATCATTGAGCCGCGTTCATTCAGAGGCCTGGAAGAGCATGAAGTTTATGAAAGCGGCTATGGCCGTGGTGCTGTCGATCCTGTTGGCGGTAGGCATGGCCGTGCCAAGCCAGGCCGCCCGCGTCTACAATCCCGATACCAATACCTGGGAAGAACCCTCCGTTGTAGCTACGCGCAGCCGCGGCGGCAGCCCGGTGAAGAAGCAGATCGTCGACTACGATAGCAATTATGCAGTCGGCACGATCGTTGTCGAAACCGGCGAGCGTCGCCTCTATCTGGTGCTTGAAGGTGGCAAGGCCATGCGTTACGGCATTGGCGTCGGCCGTGATGGCTTCACCTGGTCCGGCACCCACCGCATCACCCGCAAGGCCGAGTGGCCCGGCTGGACCCCTCCCCCGGCAATGCGCAAGCGCGTTCCCGACCTCCCGGCCTTCATGCCCGGCGGCCCGGACAATCCGCTCGGCGCCCGCGCCCTCTATATCGGTTCGACCCTTTATCGCGTGCACGGCACTTCGGAGCCGTGGTCCATCGGCCAGGCCGTCTCTTCGGGCTGCATCCGTCTGACCAATGACGACGTGACCGATCTTTACGAGCGCGTGAAGGTTGGCGCCCGCATCGTCGTCAATCACTAAGACCGACGAGAACAGAATTTGAAGAGGTCGCTTCGGCGGCCTCTTTTGTTTTGGCGACCTCAGTGCCTCAACATGCCGAGATCGCAATTCCAATTGGCGGCGTCTGCACTTACAATAGCGACATGAACGCGCCTTTCCTTCCGAACCGTCCGCTGATCGACCGCTATGGTCGGACCATCAGCTATTTGCGCATTTCGGTGACGGATCGCTGCGACTTCCGCTGCGTCTACTGCATGGCGGAGGACATGGTCTTCCTGCCAAAGAAGGACGTGCTGAGTTTCGAGGAAGTCGAGACGATCGCTTCGGCCTTTATTAGGCGCGGGACGACCAAGATCAGGCTGACCGGCGGCGAACCGCTGGTGCGGCGCGATATCATGGAGTTGGTACGGAGCCTTGGAGGCCGCATCGGGGCTGGGCTCGAAGAGCTGACGATTACCACAAATGGCAGCCAGTTGGCCAAACATGCCGAGGGCCTGTTCGCGGCAGGCGTGCGGCGGATCAATGTTTCGCTCGATACGCTCGATGAGGGGCGGTTCCGCGACATCACACGCCGCGGGCGCCTGCCCGATGTTCTGGCCGGGATCGAGGCGGCGCAGGCGGCGGGGCTTGCGATCAAGATCAACATGGTGGCGATGCGCGGCGTCAATGATGACGAGATCGAGCCGATGATGGCCTGGTCCCATGGTCGGGGCATGGGGCTGACGCTGATCGAAGGCATGCCGCTGGGCGAAGTCGGGATCGATCGCGTCGACAGCTACCTGCCGCTGCGGGAGCTGCATGATCGGCTGGCGCGGCGCTATACGCTGACGCGGCTCGACAAGCGCACAGGCGGCCCGGCGCGCTATGTGCATGTGGCCGAAACCGGCGGCATGCTGGGCTTCATCACGCCGATGAGCCACAATTTTTGCGAGAGCTGCAATCGGGTGCGGCTGACGGCGACAGGGCAACTTTTCCTGTGCCTGGGGCAAGAAGACCAGGTGAACCTGCGCGATGCGCTGCGTGACGGCGGGCTGGCGGCGCTCGACGCGGCGCTCGATCAAGCCATGCTGATCAAGCCGAAGGGCCATGATTTCGTGCTGGATCGCGGCAGTTCGGGCGCGCCGGCCGTGGCGCGCCATATGAGCGTGACGGGCGGCTAGCGCCCTTCGCCGCGCTCTACGAGTTCCACCAGAATGCCATCGGGATCGCGGACGAAGGCGAGTTGCTTGAGAAGCGTGGAATTGCGCGCCGGCCGTGGCCCTTCCACCGTCGGAAAGCCGGCTGCACCCAGCCGCGCGACGATCTCGTCCATGTCAGAGAAAGCGAAGGTGAGGTGCCGCAAGCCTGCTTCATGCAGCGGCACATCACGAAAGCGGTCGACCAACGCCGCTGATGGCGCAAACACTTCGAGCATGCCCGAGCCGGTATCGAGGAAGGCCAGTTCGCCGCGATCGGCGCTCTTGCGCAGCACGAGGCGCAACCCCAGGAGATCGCAGTAAAAAGCGATCGCCCGGTCCATGTCCGAGACGGTCATGCCGACATGTTCGAACCCAAGCAGCATGGCTTTACTTGTCGTCGTCCACGACGATGGCAAAATCGAGCGGCAGGGCCGTGGTATATTTGATCTGGCCCATGGCGAAGGCCGAGCTGACATCGGTCAGGTTGATCTTGCTGATCAGCCGCTTGTAGAAGGCGTCATAGGCCTGGATATCGGGCACGACGACGCGCATCAGATAATCGACATCGCCGCTCATGCGATAGAACTCCACGACCTCGGGGAATTCGTCGATGACGCCGGAGAATTTGCGCATCCAGGCTTCGTTGTGCTCGTTGGTCTTGACCGAGACAAAAACCGTCACGCCGACATTGACCTTGTTGGGGTCGAGCACGGCCACGCGCCGCTGGATGACGCCGTCTTCTTCCATCTTCTGGATACGCCGCCAGCATGGCGTCGTGGAGAGGCCAACCTTGCGGCCGATCTCGGCGACCGGCATGGTTGCATCTTTTTGTAGGAGCGTCAGTATCTTGCGGTCGATCTTGTCCAGTGCCATCAGGCCCTCTCTTTGAAATCAGATTTTTCTTATTGACGATTTTTGGGGCACGTACGCAGCGGAAACTGCCATATCAGCATTCGTGACGCAATAAAATTGCGTCACGCACTCGTATTATCACTGGTAAGGGAGGATTAACCAGGCACTGGCCCGTTTCGCATCGATCAAGCCGCGATCAAAGCTCGAATTTCACGGGGTGTTAACCACGCCTCGCCTAACTTCAGCACCGAGCGTTGCGATGGCCGTTGCCATTGCGTGAGTTAGTAATGAGTACCGTTCATGCCGTCTCAGCCGGCCAATACCGCGGACGTCCGCGCCCTCATGGGCCATGACGGCAAGCGCGCAGCCCAAAAGACCGTGCTCGAAGCACGCCAGAAGCTGACATCCAGCTCCGGCACGCGTGCAGAATTCGACTTCGAACTCATGCATGACTATGCCGAATCCCGGCGCGGGGCGGCCCTGCCCATGGCCGCGATCGTCGTCATTCTGGCGATCGTCTCCAGTTTCTGGGTGCCGGTGATCTTTTCGGCTTTCTGGGCCGGCCTGGTTATCGCCAGCCTTCTCGTCGTTGTGCTGGTCGCGAGCCGTTTCAGCGCCCAGGACCCGTCCAAGTTCAACGCATCGCGCTGGACCACGAGCTTTGTCGCGGCCGAAATCCTTTATGGTCTGGCGCTGTCGCTCCTCGCCCTTTCCACCATCGTCGCCAATCCGCATGACGTGGCGCCGGTGATGTTTGCCATGGTGCTGGTGAGCATCGCGGCCAATGCCATTGCGACCCATACCCTGCCCCCCGCCACGCTGATGAGCACGCTGCCGGTGACCATCACCGTCACGGCCAGCCTCCTGGCGCTGGGCGGCACGCTCAATTACACGCTGGCAGCGGTGACGGCGTGCGGCGAGATCTTTTTCGTTTTCCTGGCACGCCAGCTTTATGCATCGGACCTCGAGACCCTGTCGCACCAGTCGGAAAAGGACTCGCTGATCGCCGAGCTGGAAGAGGCGCGGCACATGTCGGACGAGGCCCGCCGTCATGCCGAGCAGGCCAATATCGCCAAGAGCCAATTTCTCGCGACGATGAGCCATGAGCTGCGCACGCCGCTCAACGCCATTATCGGCTTTTCCGAAGTGCTGAAATCCGAATTGCTCGGTACCCATCAGGTGCCGCAATACAAGGAATATGCCGGCGATATTCATGCCAGCGGCCAGCACCTGCTGAACCTGATCAACGAGCTGCTCGATCTCAGCCGTATCGAAGCCGGCAAATACGAGTTGCACGAAGAGGCCGTTTCGATCGTCGATATTGCCGACGATTGCCAGCGCATGATGCAGTTGCGTGCCAAGTCCAAGAGCATCGAACTGCAATTCAGCTATGGCGACAACCTGCCGAAAATCTGGGGCGACGAACGGGCCATCCGCCAGGTGGTGCTGAACCTCCTCAGCAATGCCATCAAGTTTACGCCCCAGCAGGGCAAGGTCTCGCTGGTGGTGACGCGCAGCGCCGATGGCGGGCAGCTCATTTCCGTCAAGGACAATGGCCCAGGCATTCCCGAGAACGAAATCGAGACGGTGCTATCGTCCTTCGGGCAGGGTTCGCTGGCGCACAAGACAGCCGAACAGGGGGCGGGTCTCGGCCTGCCGATCGTGCAGCGGATCATGGACCTGCATCAGGGCCGGTTCGACCTCTTCTCGAAACTGCGTTTCGGCACGGAAGTGATCGCCACTTTCCCGCGTGCCCGCGTCATGGATGCCCTGGCTCCGGTGACCGAGCGCCGCAACAAGCTCGAAATCTATTCGCAGGCTGGTTGATCGGGCCGCGGTCACGTCCCAAATTTGCCCTCATCGCGCGCTTCTCTGCGGCGATCGGGGGTATTTGCCTGTGAAACGACTTTTGGGCCTGTTGGCCGCTCTTATCTTGCTGCCGGGCCTGGCTTTGGCGCAGGACAATCCCGCTCCTGCCGCTCCCTATGATACCAGCTATCCGGCTTCGGCCGTGATCTCGGCGCGCATTCAGCGCCAGTTCCTCGACAATGTCCGCTGGAGCGTCAGCGCCGAGGCCCGGAACAATCTCGCAGCCGCCTTTGCCGAGCGCCCTGCCCTCGACATCTGGCAGGACCTTGTGGCCGCGGACGGGCTCAAGACTGGCAATGTCGTCGATGCCCTCACCGCCTATTGGGTGCTGAATTGGGTGACGGCCAATGCGCGCTACAATTTCAAGGTGGACAATGCGCCCATTCAGGCGCAGCTCCGGGCATCCATGGCGGCGGATGCGAACTTTCGCACGCTCAGCAATCTGCAGAAGCAGGAGATGGCCGAGGGCTATATCCTGCGCTTCCTCGTCGAGCACGCGGCGCTCAATGACGCCGTAGTGCGAAAAGATATCACAGCGCTGGGCAGGCTGGCGCTGGCCTCAGTGACGCGCTTCCGCCAGGAAATGGGTGTCGACCTGTTGGCGCTTGAGCCGGGCCCCGAGGGCTTTGCGCCCAAAGCGCGGCCGGCTAATCCAGCCGGCGACTGACCGAAGCGCTGTCGAAAGTCGCCATATTGGTGTGAAGATGCAGCGCGGTCTTGGCCAGCACAACGCCGAGCGCGGCGCCGGTGCCCTCGCCGAGACGCATGCCGAGATCGAGCAGCGGCGCCTTGCCTATGTGCTCGAGCACGCGGGCATGCGCGCCTTCGCTGGTGACATGGGCGAAGAGGCAATGGTCGATGGCTTCGGGATTGACCGCATGGGCGATTGCCGCGGCGGCGGTTGCCACATAGCCGTCGATAACAACCGGCACCTTCTGGTGGCGGGCAGCGATCAATGCGCCGAGCATGGCGGCGACTTCGCGGCCGCCGAGGCGGGCGAGGATTGCGAGGGGATGGTCGAGGCCTTCCTGGTGTAGCGCCAGGGCCCGGTCGATGGCGGCGATCTTGCGGGCATAGCCTGCATCATCGACGCCGGTGCCGCGGCCGGCCCAATCGGCGCCGGTACCGCCATAGAGGGCAGCGAAGATGGCGGCGGCGATGGTGGTATTGCCGATGCCCATTTCGCCGAGGCCGATGATGTCGGGCTTTCCGGCCACCGCTTCCATGCCATAGGCGATGGTGGCAGCGCACATCTGGTCGTCCAGTGCGGGTTCCTCTGTGATGTCGCCGGTGGGCAATTCAAGCGCGAGTTCGAAGACGCGGAGGTTGATTTCATGCAGGCCGCAAATCTGCGAAATGGCCGCGCCGCCATTGGTGAAATTGGCGACCATCTGGGCCGTCACTTCCTGCGGGAAGGCGGAGACGCCCTGGTCGGCGACGCCATGATTTCCGGCGAAAATGGTGACCATGGGATTTTCGAGGCGCGGCGTCTGGCGGTGTTGCCAACGGGCGAGGAATTCGACGAGCTCTTCGAGACGTCCGAGCGAGCCGGCCGGCTTGGTCAATTCGGCATCGCGGCGACGAACGGCGGCGACGGCGGCCTCGTCACCATCGGGCACGGCGGTCAGCAGTTCCACGATATCGGCAAAGGCAGGATTGAGCGCAGGCATGGGACGAGTCCGAGATGAGGCCAAGAGGTGCGGACTTGTTGCCCAGAATGGAGCCAATTGCAATTGAGCCGCCGCGCGGCGAAGCTGCGGCACTGTGACTGCCGCCATAGGACGGGCGCAAAGTCTTGAAATCGTGGCGCTCCGTCCCTTAATCGAAAGGGATCAGTGGTTGAGGGAAAGCAGAGACATGATCTTCATCGGCATTGCCCTGCTTGTAGCGGCCGGAATCGCCTTGATGATCTCGGCCGATGCCGGGAACCTGATCGGTCTCACCCAGACGCAGACGGCGCAACTGGTGCCGCTGGTCGTCATTCTCATCGTCTTTGCCGGTGGCGCCTTTGCGCGACGCCGGCAGGCGGCCGAATTGGTTGGGGCCCTGGTGCTCTGGGTCGGCATCTTTGCCGTGATCGGGGTTGGCTATGCCTATCGCGACGAATTGATGGGCGTGGTCGGCCGGGTGACCGGCGAATTGCGGCCGGGCGTTGCCGTGGTCGACAGCGAGCGCGGCACGGCGGTGTTCCGACGCGGTTTTGGCAGGCATTTCGAGATTGCTGCTACCGTCAACGGCCACACGACGCCGATGATTTTTGACACGGGCGCCAGTGCCGTGGTGCTGACGCGAGCGGACGCGGAGGCAGCAGGCATCGATCTATCCGAACTGCGCTATGCGATTCCGGTTTCGACGGCCAATGGCACCGGCATGGCGGCGCGGACGCGGCTCAAGACCATCGAGGTTGGCGGCATTTCGCGGCGCAATATTCCGGCTTTCGTGGCCGAAGACGGCGCGCTGGAAACGAGCCTACTGGGCATGACGTTTCTGGAAACGCTGGGCCGCTATAGCGTGACGCAAAACTCGCTGGAATTGCAGGACTAGCTCGCGACGGCTTCGGCGCGTTCTTCGACAACGGAGAGGGCGTGCATGAACACTTCCGGACCGGCCTTGGGTTTGCAGGCGTCGACGCTGAGGATCTGGCGGAACTGGCGGGCGCCAGGGCGGCCATTGGCGAGGCCGAGCATGTGGCGGGCGATGTTGTTGAGGCGCGTGCCGGTCTGCAATTGAGCTTCGGCATAATCGGCCATGGCCTCAATGATTTCGGCGAGGGTCAGCGTGGATGGTTCGTCGCCGAAAAGGCGCTGGTCGACTTCGGCCAGCATCATCGGATTGTGATAGGCGGCGCGGCCGAGCATGACGCCATCCATGTGCTGGAGGTGTTCGTCGATCTGTTCGAATGTCTCGATACCGCCATTGATCATCATCGGCAGGGGCGCGAGGCGCTGGCGCAGGCGATAGACGCGCGGATAATTGAGCGGCGGAATGGTGCGGTTTTCCTTGGGGCTCAGACCCTGGAGCCACGCCTTGCGCGCGTGGACATAGAGCGCGGCGACGCCGGCTTCGGCCATCTTGTCGGCGAAGCGATCGAGGCTTTCCTCGATGTCCTGATCATCGATACCGATGCGGCACTTTACGGTCACCGGCTTGTCCGTGGCCGAGCGCATGGCGCGGACGCACTCGGCGACCAGGTCAGGCTCGGCCATCAGGCAGGCGCCGAATTTGCCGGACTGCACGCGATCGGACGGGCAGCCGACATTGAGGTTGATTTCGTCATAGCCGTAGAGATCGCCCTGGCGGGTGGCGGCGGCGAGGTCGGCTGGGTCGGAACCGCCCAATTGCAGGGCGACGGGCTGCTCGGCGGGGTCGAAGCGCAGATGGCGCTCGGTATCGCCATGAATGACGGCGCCGGTGGTGATCATTTCCGTGAACAGCAGGCCGCGCCTGGTCAGCAGGCGGTGCAGGTATCTGCAATGCCTATCAGTCCAGTCAATCATCGGTGCAACGGAAAAGCGGCGGGCGGTCTCAAGCGAGACGTCCTGGCCGCGCCCCAGTTCGGTCATTGGCGCAATTTCATCTATCATTCGAAGGTGGCTCCAATAGCCCCTTCTCGCCCGGCGGGCAATGCCGGCGTGATCTGGATCAAAGTTCTGGCTGCCACGTTGTTCTATTGTGCGTCATCTTCAACGGGGGAATTTTCGCCATGTACTCGAACATCGTTTGCGCCATCGACGGCTCGGACCTCAGCACCAAGGCCTTCACCCATGCCATTGCCCTCGCCGGCAAGCTCGGCGCCAAGCTGACCGCCGTCACGGTGACCGAGCCTTCGATCATTATCGCGCCGGGCGCGGAAATGATGATGGTGGATACGTCGAGCATTCTTGAAGAACTCGACAAGGCCAAGGCCGAATCCGCCAAGGGCGTGCTGGAGGACGCGACCAAGCTCGCGAGTGCCGCGGGCATTACTCTTGCGACCCAACATCTGCCGGACCTGCCGGCGGCGGAAGGCATTATCAAGCAAGCCAAGACCATTGGCGCCGACCTGATCGTCATGGGTTCGCATGGCCGTCGTGGGCTCGGTCGGCTGCTGCTTGGTTCGCAGGCGGCGGAAGTTCTGGCGCATGCCGAAATTCCAGTGCTGATCATCAAATAGCGCGACTTCGGCGGTTCGTCCTTTCGGAAAACCGGCGCCCGCTATTCCGCGCGAAGCGCTAACATGTCAGCTATGGCGCGATGCCGGATTTTCCGCTATGGGCCGGTATCCCAAGAAGAGCGTCGCGCCATGACCCAGTCCCTGCCCCGCCATATCGCCGTGATCGATATCGGCAAGACCAATGCCAAGGTCGTGCTGATCGATGCGGCGAGCGAAGCGCTGCTGGGCTCGCTCAGCCAGCCCAATAACGTGCGGCGCGATGCCCCCTATCCGCATGCCGATGTCGAGGGCCTTTGGGATTTTATCCTGTCGAGCCTGAGTGAATTGCATCGCGAGCACGGGATCGACGGCATTTCCATCACCACGCATGGTGCCACGGCTGCGCTGATGGCGGGCAATCGGCTGGCGCTGCCGGTGCTCGATTATGAATATGATGGCCCGGACTCTTCGGACGAAGCCTATGACCGCGCGCGCCCTCTCTTTGCCGAGACGCTGTCGCCGCGCCTGCCCAATGGGCTCAATCTCGGCGCACAGATTTTCTGGCAATCGCGGGCTTTTCCCGAAGACTTCGCCAAGGTCACCGCTATCCTGACCTATCCGCAATATTGGGCCTGGCGCCTGACCGGCATTCTCGCCAGCGAAGTGACCTCGCTCGGTTGCCATACCGATCTCTGGGCGCCGGACAAGGGCGACTTTTCGTCCATGGTCGATGCGCAGGGCTGGCGAGCTTTCTTTCCGCCGATCAAGCCGGCAGCCTCGGTGCTCGGACCGATCCTCAACAATCTTGCCGACTATACCGGGCTGCCGGCCGGCACGCCGGTGACCTGCGGCATTCATGATTCCAATGCCTCGCTGGTTCCGCATCTGGGCCGGCAGGAAGCGCCCTTCACCATCCTTTCGACCGGCACCTGGGCCATCGCAATGACGGTGGGTGGCGATACGGCAAAGCTCGATCAGGCACGCGATAGCCTTGCCAATGTCGATGCCTTTGGTCGGCCCGTGCCAACGGCGCGCTTTATGGGCGGGCGCGAATTCGACACCATCGTGCGAGAGATCGTGCCCCCCAGCGAGGCGGACATTGCGGCCGTGATCGAGCGAGATGTGCAGGCGCTGCCGACTTTTGCGCCGGGCGTTGGTCCCTTTGCCAATGGGCGGGGCCGTTGGACGGTGGCGCCGGAAGACCTGACGGACGAGGAGCGTACGGCTGCGGCGTCGCTTTATCTGGCGCTGGTGGCGCGCGAATGCCTCGATCTCTGTGGGCTGGGCAAGAGCATCACCATCGAGGGGCCGCTGGCGCGCAATGCGCTGTTTGGTGCGGCGCTGGCGACGCTCGCCGGGCGGCCGGTGCATGCCTCCGGAGATGGGACGGGCACCAGCCTTGGGGCGAGCCTGCTGTTTGGCGGAAAGGCCGCGCATGAGCAGCACGATAGCCCGATGGCGCCGCTGGCCCATCCGGGCTTTGCCGAATATGCGCGGCGCTGGCGGGAACGCGCGAAGGCCTAGACCTTCGGCTGAGATGCATTGACGGCAGGCAATTGGTATCCCATGTCTGGGGCACAGATATGGAGGCCGACATGGCAACGCCCAAGCACCGCATCGTCATCATTGGCGGGGGCTTTGGCGGTATAGCGGCGGCGCAGGCGCTGGCGCGCGCCGATGTCGAAGTGCTGGTGATCGACCGGCGCAACCATCACCTCTTCCAGCCCCTGCTCTATCAGGTCGCGACAGCCTCGCTGAGCCCGTCGGAAATTGCCTGGCCGATCCGCCATATCCTGCGCAAACAGCGCAATACGCGGGTGATCATGGCGACTGTGACCGGGATCGACACGGCGAACCGGCAGGTGCTGATCGAGGATGGTGCGCCGGAGCATTATGATAGCCTGATCATCGCGACGGGCGCGCAACACGCCTATTTCGGCAATGACCAATGGGAAGAGTTCGCGCCGGGGCTGAAGACGCTCGAGGACGCCACCGCCATCAGGCGAAAGCTGCTGTTGGCCTTCGAGGCGGCGGAGCGGGAATTCGATCCGCGCAAGCGCCGGGCGCTGCTGACCTTTGCCATTATCGGGGCCGGGCCGACGGGCGTGGAAATGGCCGGGGCGATCAGCGAACTGGGACGGGCGAGCTTGGCCGGGCAGTTTCGGACGATTGGGCCGGAGGATTTGCGGGTGGTGTTGATCGAAGGGGCGGACCGGGTACTGCTCAATTTCAGGCCCGAGCTTTCGGCCTATGCGCTGAAGTCGCTCGACCATCTCGGTGTCGAGGTCGAGCTTGGACAGATGGTCAAGGCGGTCGATGAGGACGGGGTGACTTTCGGCGAAAAGCGGCTGGCGACCAAGACTGTCATCTGGGCGGCGGGTGTGGCGGCATCGCCTGCGGCCAAGTGGCTGGGCGTCGAAGCGGATCGGTCGGGGCGGGTGAAGGTGGAACCGGACTTGTCTGTGCCGGGTCATCCCGAGATTTTTGTGGTTGGCGATACGGCCAGCATCATCAAGCCCGATGGCAAGCCGGTGCCGGGTGTCGCTCCGGCGGCCAAGCAGGCGGGAGCGCATGCCGCTCGCGCTGTGCTGAAGCGGCTCGCGGGTGACAGTGGGAAACAGCCCTTTGCCTACAATCATGCAGGCGATCTCGCGACCATCGGCAAGCAGGCGGCGGTGATCGATTTCGGCCGGCTCACGCTCAAGGGCTGGTTTGCCTGGTGGGTATGGGGCATTGCCCATATCTACTTCCTGGTTGATGTGAAGAACCGCATCTTCGTGGCCATGAGTTGGCTCTGGATTTATCTCACCGGGCAGCGCAGTGCGCGGCTCATCACCCATGGACTGGCGCCGTCGGTGGAGCCGCTCAAGGAAATCGAGCAGGAAGCGCCTAAGCCGGCTCGTTGACCGGGGTGACGTCGACCTTGGAAAGCTGGCGCTCGCGCAGCCAGATATAGAGGCCGCTCAGGATGATGATGGTGGCGCCGAGGATGAACCACTTATCGGGCGGCTGGTTGAAGATCAGCCAGCTCGCAATCGAGAGGTAGAGCAGGCTGAGATAGCTGAACGGGGCAAGGATGGCCGGGGTGGCGAAGCGATGGGCCACCGAATTGAGGAAGTGTCCGCCGAGCCCCGCAGCACCCATGATGAGAAACGCGATCCAGGAAATCGGTTGTGTCGGCCAGACCCAATCGGTGAAGGCAATGGGCGCGAGGAGAATGACCGGGGTGGCACCGGCAAAGAACTGCTGGGTGGAGGCGCTGTCGACGCCCGCCAGTTTGCGGGTGAGAATGGAGAACAGCGCCAGGAAGAGAGCGGCGCCCACACTCAGCAAAGCGGTTGGCTGGAAGGCCTCAGAGCCGGGGCGTACGATGATCAGGATGCCGATAAAGCCGACGCCGATGGCGAGCCAGCGGCGCCAGCCGACCGTGTCGCCCAAAAGCGGACCGGACAGGGCGCAGATCAGCAGAGGCGAGGTAAAGAGGATGGCGCTGGTGACCGTGAGCGGCAGATAGCGCATGGAGAGGAAGTTAAGTCCGGTCGTCCCGAGGAGACAGAAGCCGCGGAGGACTTCGAGCTTCCAGTTATTGCTCTTCAGCAGGTTGATGCCGCTAACCGGCAGGAAGAGCAGCAGCAGGAGCGCCAGATGCATGCCATAGCGCATGAAGACGATCTGCGTCGTCGCCATGCCTTCGATCGACAGCCACTTGGCCGAAATGTCGAGGACAAGCAGCACAAGCTGGGACGCCAGAACGAGGGCAATGCCGAGATTGGCGCGGCTTTCGATGGGGGAGACCGGAGAAGCCATCAGACGCATCCGTATCCGGCAAGGAACAAAGGCGTGCCGAGAATACGGGGGCGAAACATGGCTGGTCCGGGTCGAAATAAAAGGCGGTCCCGCACCGATGCGCGATGGGGACCACCAAGTCAATGCACTAGTATGGAAGTAGTGCCATTCAGAAGGTCTCCGCCAGATTGCGCACGGAGAGCGAGGCGGAGAGATCGGAAGCGGTGACCGCTGCGCCGTGGCGCGGAATGAAGGTCAGTTCCACGGGGCGGCCGGGCAGAAGGGTGACCGCATTGTCGGAGAAATAGCCGGGCACATTGACCGAGGCCGTGGCGAAGAAGGCGGGCTTGTCGCTTGAGAGCGTCAAGACGGCTTGGCCATCCCGATCCGACCAGGAGGAGGAGATGGTGGGCTGCACCAGCTCGTAGGCCTTGTAGGGTTTGGGGAAATAGTCGTTTTCGCCGAGGATCGCGCCGGATGCATCCTTCCAGACGAAGAACAGGAATTCGTCGTCAGTGAGGTCGGCGGCGGCGATAGTCGTGACGCTAATGGCGGCGTCGGCACTGATGGCGCTGTTGCCGGAGAAGAAAGCACGGCTTTCGCCGGTGACTTTTGCGGCAGTGACTTCGAGCGCGATCGAGATCGGGCGGCCGGTATCGTTGATGGCGCGGAGGGCGATTTCGGAGCCGTCGGCGTTCGGCACGGCCACGACGTTGACGAGGCGGAAGAAGCGTCTGGCCATGTGGTGCATCAGCTTCCACTGCCCGCCGTAATCCAGGCTCGACCAGCTCGCCACCGGCCAGATGTCGTTGATCTGCCAGTAGAGCGTGCCCATGCAGCGCGGCTTGGTGGAGCGCCAGTATTCGATGGCGGTCTTGATGGCGAGGCCTTGCTGGATCTGGGACAGGAAGACCATCTGATCGAAATCGCGCGGGAAGCGGAAATAGCGCGTCATCGTCTCGATGATGCGGGCATTGCCGCCATTGTTGCGCTGGTGGTTTTCCATGACCGGCGAGGACGGATTGCGGTCCTGTTCCTCGGCGAAGGTCTCGATGACGTTCATGGAGGTGAAGGACTGGAAACCGAATTCGGAGGCGAAGCGCGGATTGACGGTGCGGTAGGCGTCAAAGCTCTTGGCCGAGTGCCAGACGTCCCAATAGTGGAGGTCGCCGCGGGTGTCGGAGTGCCAGCCGTCGGAGAAATCCATGTAGCCCAGCGAGGGCGAAGACGGCCAGAAGCGGCGGGACGGGTCTTCGTCCTCGACGATCCGGTGCAGCATGGAATTGAGCCGGTCGTAATTGGCGATGTAGCGCTCTTTTTCAGCGCGGGTTTCGGGATACCAATTGAGCGAACCGATCACCTCGTTGTCGCCGCACCAGAGGGCGATGGAAGCATGATGGCTGAGGCGGCGGACCTGCTGGGTGATTTCGGTTTCGACCGAGGCTAAGAAGTCGCGGTCGGACGGGTAGCTCATGCAGGAGAACATGAAATCGTGCCAGAGCAGGATGCCGAGCTCGTCGCAAAGCTCGTAGAAGTAGTCCGGCTCATACTGACCACCGCCCCAGATGCGGAGCATGTTCATGTTGGCGGCTTTGGCGCTCTCCAGGAGGTCGCGAATGACCGCCGGAGTGATGCGCGAGGGAATGGCGTCGGCCGGAATCCAGTTGGCGCCCATCATGGTGATGTCGCGGCCATTGATGCGACACTTGAAGGTGTGGTCGATCTCGTCCTTCTCGATGATCCACTCCAGCTTGCGGAGACCGATCTTGCGGGTCGTGACTTCGCCTTCAAGGTTGGTGGTCAGCTCGTAGAGCGGCTGGGCGCCCTGCCCGGCTGGCCACCAGATCTTGGGGTTCTGGATCGTCACGTTGTGCGTGAAGACGTTTTCGCCCTTCTGGACCACAACCTTGTCGGTGATGATCTGGCCGTCGATCCTGTGTTCAAGTTCAGCCTCGCCATGGGCGAAGGCGAAGACGCGCGTCTTGATCGAGAGTTCGACCGTGTTGGCGCCATGGGTCTGCTCGACTTCGACGCTATCCTGGCGGGCGAGGCGCGATTTGCGAAGGCTCATCGTGCCATAGACGCCGACGGGCATGGTGCAGATGCCCCAATCCCAACCCGCATGGCAGGCCGCCTTGCGGATGAAGTTCATGTGGATGCCCTTCAGGCCATTGGTCTGGTAATTGTAGGTGAAGGGGATCGGGAAGGGGTGCGCGTCGGAGCGGGCCTTGGCGACGTCGGGCGCCACGCCGAACTCGATGCGCAGGCTGTTCTCGCCCTGATGCACCTTGCCGGTGACGTCGATGTCGTGGCGGACGAAGCTGTTGTCGGTGCGGGCGACGACTTCGCCATTGAGGAGGATGGTCGCGATGCAGTCGACTTCCGAGAGAGTCAGCGTCAGGTAGCCGTTGATATCGGCGCCGGAAGCGTCGAAGCGGCGCTCGACATGCCATTCCGTCTCGCCGACCCACATGACGACCTTTTCGTTCTCGCCGAAATAGGGATCGGGGATGAGATCGGCGGCGAGGAGCGCGCCATGGACGTCGCCCGGCAGGGTGATCGCGGTCGTGATATCGCGCGACGGGGCGGTGAGGCCATAGGCGCCGCTGAGATCAAGCGCGGTGTTGAAGCTTGGAATAGTCAAGTCGTCCTCCTGCCAGCCGCGGCCGGCACCTCTGGCAGTCGCAAATCAACTACCGAAATCGATTTCGGAGGCGTTTGTAGCGGGAAGCGCGTCGCCTTCCAATGGGCCAAAAAGGGTTTTTTGCGGCCTGTTGCATCGTTGCGAATGCCAAATTTGCTGCTTGAGGGCTCTGCTGACGTAGATTTACTGATCTATTAGGAAATCTAGGCTTAGGCTTGTCATACAAAGGGCAGTGCCATGTCAGTATTCCGGCGCCTGGGCCGTGTCATTTTTGAATCTCCGGGGTCGGCAGAACTGTCGCTGGCCCAATGGCACGCACTTAGGCGCCAGGTGCCGCTGATGTACGCCATGTTGCTGGCCAATATGGTCATCCTGGCGGCGACGCACTTTTCGAGCGCACCAAAATTCCTGACGATCCTGGTTCCCTGCGTGATGATCGCGCTTTGCGCGACGCGGGTGCTGCGCTGGGTGGGCAGCGACAGCGCGACAATCACGCCGGAGCGAGCCAACCGCGACATCAGGGCCATGGTGATCCTCGGTCCGCTCATCGCCATCGGCTTTGCCGGCTGGGCATTGAGCCTTTACCCCTATGGCAGCCCGCCGCAGCAGGCGCACATTGCCTTCTTCATGGCGATCACCACCATCGGCTGCATGTTCTGCCTGCTCAATGTGCGCAAGGCGGCCGTGGCGATCAGCGCCTGCGTCCTCATTCCTTTCACGGGCTTCTTTGTTCTGACCGGACAGCCGGTCTTCATTGCCATTGCGCTTAACATGGTCGTGGTGACGGTGGTGCTCACCACCATTCTTCTCGACAATTATCGCGACTTTACCGGGCTCGTCGCCTCGCGCCAGGAAATGGCGCGCCGGCAAGAGCAGACACAGCAACTGCTCGACGAAAACCACCGCCTCGCCTGGCTCGACAGCCTGACGGGCGTGCCCAATCGTCGCTCGTTCCAGAAGGAACTGGCGCGGGCGCTGGAGGAAGCAAAGGCGGACGGCAAGACCATCGCCGTAGCGCGGCTCAACCTCGATCGCTTCAAGGCGGTCAACGAGGTGTTCGGGCAGATTGCCGGCGACCGGGTCTTGATCGAGGTGGCACAGCGGATCGATGTCCATCGCCCGTTTTCGTCCTTTCTCGCCCGCCTCGACAGCGACAATTTTGCGCTGATCCTGACGGAGAATTCCTCGGGACCGAGCCTCGAAAAGCTCGGCCAGCGGCTTTGCGAGGCCATTGCGCGGCCGATCAAGCTGCCGCTGGGCACAACGCATGTCACCGCTTCCATCGGCTTTGCCGCATCGGGACCCGAGGACACGCTGGAAACGCTGTTCGACCATGCCGACTATGCAGGCCTGCTTGCCAAGCGGGACGCGCGCGGCGGCACCATGGTCTTTTCCGCCATCGATGCGCATGACCTCAGGCAGATCCGGCGCATGGAGCATCTGCTGCATACGGCCGATCTCGACGAAGAGATCTATATCCTGCTGCAGCCGCAATTCGACATCGCCATCGGCGAGACGACGGGTTTTGAAGTCCTGGCGCGCTGGCGCAGTCCGGTCCTCGGGGAAATATCGCCTGCCGAGTTCATTCCCATGGCCGAACGCATGGGCCTGATCGGGCGGATCACCCAGGTCGTGTTGCGCAAGGCCCTGGCGATCAGCGAGAAACTGCCGCGGCGCATGCGCCTTTCGGTCAATCTATCGGCCAATGACATCGGCTCGCCTGCCGCCATCGACGCCGTCATCGCCCAGGTCGAGGCGGCGCCGCGTCCGAGCCGGGTCGATTTCGAAATCACCGAAACCGCCATCATGCGCGATCTCGACCACGCCAAGGAGGCGCTATCGCGCCTGCTCGGGCTTGGCGCGCGGATTGCGCTCGACGATTTCGGCACCGGGCATTCGAGCCTCACCCATGTGCAGCGATTGCCGCTGCATCGCATCAAGATCGATCGCAGCTTTGTGGCCGAAGTGACGAGCGATCCGACGAGCCGCGCCATCGTCAAGACCATGGTCGATCTCTGCCGGAACCTGGGCATGTCCTGCGTTTTCGAGGGCATCGAGACCGAGGCGCAGCTTGAAGCGCTTGCCGGGCTCGGTGGCACGGTCATGCAGGGCTATCTCTTCGGGCGGCCGATGCTGCCGGACCAGGCGCTGGCTCATGCCGAGCAAAGCGATGCGGGTTGGCGCCCGGAACACAGCCAGCGCTTTGGCGCGGTAAGCTGACACCGGCAACGATTCTTCGCCCGCGCCTGTCGAAATCCGGCCCATTGCTTCGTCGTCAAAGCGAACGGACATTATCGGGTCCAGGGAACAAGGCAGGGCAAAATGATCAGGACAGGTTGGGTATTGAGCGCGCTGGTGACGCTCTTTCTTCTGGGCGCTTCGGCGGCGCCGAAACTCATCAATTCACCGCTGGCGCTGGAACCCCTCGAAGTGGTGGGCTGGCCGGCAAAATATCTTCTGCTGATCGGGATCATCGAGGTTGTGGTCGCCGTGCTCTATATCATTCCGCGCACGGCGCTGCTGGGCGCGGTGCTGATGACGGCATTGCTCGGGGCGGCGCTGGCGGCGAACCTGCGGGTCGACAATCCGCTTTTCAGCCATACGCTGTTCAGCATCTATCTCGGCACTTTCGCCTGGGTGGCGCTGTGGCTGCGTGAGCCGAAGCTGCGAGGAAGGTTTCCGATCGTGCGCTAGCTCAAAAGTGGTCCCCCGTCGGCGGCGAGATGGATTCCCGGCAATGACGACGGTGGGGTATCCAAGACGAAGAAGGCCCGGTCGATTAACCGGGCCTTTTCCTTATTGCGCCGCTTCCAGGTCGAGGAAACCGCCGGACTGGCGTTCCCAGAGCATGGCGTAGTGGCCGCCGGAGGCGAGGAGTTGGGCGTGGGTGCCCTCTTCCACAATCCGGCCCTTCTCTAGCACCACGAGCCGGTCCATGGCCGCGATGGTCGAAAGGCGGTGGGCGATGGCGATCACCGTCTTGCCCTGCATGAGCATGGTGAGTTGCTCCTGGATGGCCGCTTCCACTTCGGAGTCGAGAGCGGAAGTGGCTTCGTCGAGCACCAGGATCGGCGCGTTCTTGAGGAGGACGCGGGCGATGGCGACGCGCTGGCGCTGACCGCCGGAGAGCTTTACGCCGCGTTCGCCCACATGGGCATCATAGGCCTTGCGGCCCTGCGGATCGGAAAGACCCATGATGACATCGTGGACATTGGCCTGTTCGGCCGCCCGCATCATTTCCTCGTCGGTCGCCGACTGGCGGCCATATTTGAGGTTTTCGCGGACGGAGCGATGCAGCAGGGACGTATCCTGGCTGACAAGGCCAATGGCGGCGCGGAGGCTTTCCTGGGTCACCGAGCGAACGTCGTGCCCGTCGATCCGGATGGAACCGTCCTGCACGTCGAACATGCGCAGGGCAAGGTTGACCAGGGTCGACTTGCCCGAGCCAGAGCGGCCGACGAGGCCGATCTTCTCGCCGGGCTTCACCGCAAGGCTGAACTCGTCGATGACCGAGCCTTCTTTGCCGCGCCAGTAGTTGAAGCTGACATTGTCATAGGTCAGCTCGCCCTTGGTGACGGCGAGAGGCTTGGCTTCCGGAGCGTCCAGCATGGTCAAGGGCTGGGCGATGGTGTCCATCGAGTCCCGCGTCGTGCCGATCTGGCGGAAGATGTTGGAGCCGATTTCGAGGATCCAGCCGCTCATGTTCATGATCTGCAAGGCGAAGGGAATGGCCGTGGCCACCGCCGCGGCGGTGAGCGTGCCATTGTTCCAGCCGGAGAGGGCAAGCCAGGTGACCGAGACTACGAGGCCCGCGTTCAGCAGGAAGAGGATCGACCACATATAGGTGAAGACCCGCATGAGCTTGCGGAAGCTGATGGCGTGATCGAGCACGCTATCGGCCACGTACTTGTCCTCGTGCTCGCCCGAAGCAAAGGTCTTCAGTGTCTGGATATTGGTGTAGCTGTCGACGATGCGACCGGTCATCACCGATTTGCTCTCCGAAAGCTCCTCGGAATAGCGGGCGATAAGCGGCATGGTGATCGAGAAGAGCACCGCATAGAGCAGCAGCCAGACACCAATCGGCACCAGCAGCACCGGGTCGAGCTGGGCCAGGACGACGATGGCCACGACGACGAAGACCAGGGCGTACCAGGCCGCGTCGATGGTGAGGTTGACGCCGATTTCGATGGCTTCACCGGCCTGAATGACCTTGTTGGCGATGCGGCCGGCAAAGTCGTTCTGGAAGAAGGTCCAGCTTTGCCGGATGACGTGCCAATGGCTTTGCCAGCGGACGATGTCGACGAGATTGGGGACGATGCCGTGATTGCGCACCAGCGTGTCGAGCACGAAGGTCAGCGGCCGGACGAGAACCACGACGAAGATCATCCAAAGGAAGGTCTGGCCGTGAAGATCGAAGATCTCGCCGGGATTTGTGGTCGCCAGCATGCCCACCACCATGCCGACGAAAACCGGCATCAGCGCATCGGCGATGGAGCCGATCGCGACGAGGCCGATGCGGATGGCAAAGGCGGCTTTGAACTGGGCGACGAAGTAGGTGACGAAGGCCCGGAGCCCCATGGGCGGCTGGCGATTTTTGGCCAGCGCGACGGGCGAATAGAGATTGTCGAAGAAGTCGATGACGCGGTTGAACATTTTCTGCTCATTGTCTTGAGCCGCGCCTGAAAGAACCTTTTCAGTCGGTTCGTATCAGGTTCGGTGCCTATCGGTGGGTTTGGGTTGGCTGGGGGCAAATGCACCGGGCTGATTGCCTTCATGTCGCGTCATAATGATATCTCCCATTTGGGATCTCCTTCGTGTCTCTGGTTTCCTTCTCCCCTTGCGGGAGAAGGTGCCCCGAAGGGGCGGATGAGGGGTCTGCGATCCCTCCATACGACAGGGTGCGGGGATAGAACCCCTCACCCTGGAAAATCCGCTGAACGCGGATTTTCCGGTCCCTCTCCCGCAAGGGGCGAGGGGAAGAAAGAGCGGCGCTTACTGCGCCGCGTCCTCAACCTGGTCCATCTCGAGGAACCCGCCCGATTGGCGCGCCCAGAGCTGGGAATAGATGCCGCCCGTGTCGACGAGCTCGGCGTGTGTGCCCTGCTCGACGATCTCACCCTTATCCAGCACCACCAGACGATCCATCATGGCGATGGTCGAGAGGCGGTGCGCGATGGCGATCACGGTCTTGCCGCGCATCAAAAGCTCGAACTGGCTCTGAATGGCGGCTTCTACCTCGGAGTCCAATGCGGACGTTGCCTCATCGAGCACCAGAATCGGTGCGTTTTTCAAGAGCACGCGTGCGATGGCGATGCGCTGGCGCTGACCACCCGAGAGTTTCACGCCGCGTTCGCCCACATGGGCGTCGTAGCCCCTGCGGCCCTTGTAGTCCGAAAGGTCGGCGATGAAATCGTGAGCTTCTGCCAGCTTGGCGGCTTCGATCATCTCTTCTTCGGTCGCGTCGGGGCGACCGTAGACGATGTTGTCCCGCACCGAACGATGCAGCAGCGAGGTGTCCTGGGTGACGACGCCGATATTGGCGCGGAGGCTATCCTGCTGGATGGTCGAGATATCGTTGCCATCGACCAGAATGCGGCCGCCCTGCCGATCGTAGAAACGCAGCAGCAGGTTGACGATGGTCGACTTGCCCGCGCCGGAGCGGCCGACAAGGCCGATCTTTTCGCCCGGGCGGATATCGAGGTTGAGACCCTCGATGACGCCGGATGACTTGCCATAGTGGAACGAGACATTGTCGAACTTGATGTCGCCTTCGACGCGGCCGATCGGCTTGGCATCGGGCTTGTCGGAAACGACGCGCGGCAGCGAGATGGAATTGATGCCATCCTTGACCGTGCCGATGTTTTCGAACAGCGAGGACATTTCCCACATGACCCACTGGCTCATGCCCTGGAAGCGCATGACGAGGCCGAGCGAGACGGCGAGCGCGCCGGGGCTCATGACGCCCTGCATCCAGAGCCAGATGCCCGTGGCGCCCACCGAAAAGAGCAGCAGGGCGTTCGACCACAGCACCAGCATGTTGAGCCAGGTGAAGAGCCGCATCTGGCGATAGACGGTGTTCAGAAACTCATCCATGGCCTCGCGGGCATAGGACTCTTCGCGATTGGAATGGCTGAAGAGTTTTACCGTCGCGATATTGGTGTAGCTGTCGACGATGCGGCCGGTCATCATCGAGCGCGCATCGGCCTGGGCCTGGGAAATCTTGCCCATGCGCGGGATGAAATAGACCATCAGCGCGACATAGGCGACGAGCCAGACGAGGAAGGGAATGGCGAGTCGCCAATCCGCCGAGGCTGCGAGGAAAACGGCGCCGGTAAAGTAGACGACGACATAGACCAGCATGTCGAGGAGCTTCATCACCACTTCGCGCACGGCGAGCGAGGTCTGCATCAGCTTGGCGCCGATGCGGCCGGCGAACTCGTCCTGGAAATAGCTCATCGACTGGCGGATGAGGTAGCGGTGGGCCATCCACCGGATACGCTGCGGGAAGTTCCCCAGCAGCGTCTGGTGCATGGTCAGCGTCGAGAGCAGCGCGAAGCCGGGGAGGATGAAAACGATCATCGCGCCCATGAAGGCGAGCTTCCAGCCGTCCGTCTGCAGGAAGGTCTCGGGATTGGCACCGGCGAGCCAGTTCACCACGTCGCCAATGAAGCTGAAGACGAGGATTTCGCCGATGGCGACGGCCGCGGCGGCAAAAGCCATCAGGGCAAGCCACTTCTTGGCGCCATGGCTATAGTGCAGGCAGAAGGCCAAGAGGCCCTTTGGTGGCTCGGTCGGCTCTCCCGCGGGATAAGCGTCCAGCTGTTTTTCAAACCATTTCAGCACTTGCGTCACCATATATATCGTCCGGAAAGGACACCATGGCCGAACGCTAAGTGACGGCTATGACACAGGCCGTCAGCAGAGGCTGGCGATGGGCGATCCATCCAGGGAAATTTCAAAGACCGCGCTCGATACGTTCCATTGAACGCAGAGGAGCCGCGTGGCGTTTAGCCCAGGCCTCCTCCCCGATGCCGGTCCCGCGGCATCAAAGAATTGGGCTATGCAGCCAAGAGCGGCGTAGCATACACAAAAGGCTAGAGTCGGCTGTTGCCACTTGGCCACATTCGAGCGTCAGAAAATAACGTTGCACTGGACCATTTCATGCGCACCGAAACCGAGCACACGATCTTCCTCAAGGACTATGCGCCGACGCCCTATAGCGTGGTCGCCGTGGACATGGACTTCAAGATCACCGAGGCGGGAACGCGCGTTCGCACGCAAATGACCATAGAGCCGCGGCCGGAAACAGAACCGGGCACGCCGCTGGTGCTGGATGGCGACGGGTTGACGCTGCAATCGATCGCCATCGACGGGGCGCCATTGATGATGGTGGCGTACACAACGGATGATGATGGCCTGACCGTCGTCGAACCGCCCTTCCGACGCTTTGTGCTCGAAACCGAAGTCAATCTAACGCCCGAGACCAATACCAAGCTCATGGGCCTCTATCGCTCAAGTGGCACCTGGTGCACGCAATGCGAGCCTGAGGGGTTCCGACGCATCACCTATTATCTCGATCGGCCGGACATTCTCGCGCCGTTCAAGGTGCGCATCACGGCGCCGCGCGATATCGCGCCGGTCCTGCTCTCCAACGGCAACCTGATCGACAAGGGTGAAGCCGGCGACGGCATGCATTTTGCGCTCTGGGAAGACCCGTTCCCCAAGCCCGCTTATCTCTTTGCGCTGGTTGCCGGCGATCTCGGCTCGATCACCGATACATTTACCACCAGCAGCGGGCGCAAGGTCGATCTCGCCATCTATTGCACGCATGGCAAGGAGGCCGAGTGCCTCTATGCGATGGATAGCCTGAAACGCTCCATGGCCTGGGACGAAAAGCGCTTTGGCCGCGAATATGATCTCGATGTGTTCAACATCGTCGCCGTCTCCGATTTCAACTTCGGCGCGATGGAGAACAAGGGCCTCAACATCTTTAACGACAAGCTGGTCTTCGCCCTGCCAGAGACGGCGAGCGATGCCAATTATGCCAATATCGAGCGCGTCATTGCGCACGAATATTTCCATAACTGGACCGGCAATCGCATCACCTGCCGCGACTGGTTCCAGCTGTGCCTCAAGGAAGGCCTGACGGTCTATCGCGACCAGGAATTTTCCTCGGACGAGCGCAGCCGTCCGGTGCAGCGCATCCATGACGTGGAAAACCTGCGCATCACGCAGTTCCCAGAGGATGGCGGCCCGCTGGCCCATCCGCCGCGCCCGGATCGCTATCGCGAGATCAACAACTTTTACACGACGACCGTCTACCAGAAGGGTTCGGAAGTCGTGCGCATGCTAGCAACGCTCTTGGGCGAAGCTGGCTTCCGCAAGGGCATGGACCTCTATTTCGAGCGCCATGACGGCGAGGCGACGACCATTGAAGCCTTCCTCAAGGTCTTTGAGGATGCGACCGGCACCGACCTGAGCCAGTTTTCACGCTGGTATCTCAATGCCGGCACGCCTGCTGTCACCGCCAGCGACAGCTATGACGCGGCAAGCCAGACCTACACGCTGACCCTGACGCAAAAAACCGCGCCGACGCCGAACCAGCCGGACAAGCCGCCCTTCGTCATTCCGGTAAAGTTTGGCCTGATCGGCCCCAATGGCAGCCCGATGGGCTGGACCGCCGTTGCGGGTGGCACGGTCAAGGACGATCTCATCGTTCTCGATGGCGACAGCGTCACGCTGACCTTTACGGGCGTTGCCAATCGTCCGGTGCCCTCGCTGCTGCGCGGGTTCTCGGCTCCGGTAAAGCTCTCGACCAACCTGACCCAGCAGGACCTGCTGTTCCTCGCGCGGCACGACAGCGATCCGTTCAATCGCTGGGATGCGCTGCAGACCGTAGCGACCCAATTGATGGCTGCGGCCGCGACCGGCTCGCAGCCGGCCTCGGCCGATGTCGACGCCCTCCGTCAGGCCATCATGGACACGCTCGGCGATCCCGCGCTCGACCATGCGTTCAAGGCCCAGGTCATTGCCATGCCCGATGAAACGGTCATTGCGCGACAGATCGGCAGGGATGTCGACCCAAGCGCCGTAGCCGAAGCACGGCACGCGTTGATCCGCGCCATCGTTGGCCCCGTGGCCGAGCGCGTTGAGGCGCTTCATGCCGAATTGCAGGTCATCGAACCCTATAGCCCGGGTGCGGCCCAGGCAGGCCGCCGCTCATTGCGCAATGGCCTCCTCTCGCTGCTGACTGCCGGGTCGGACCGGGGTGCAGCTCTCGCCGAGGCGCAGTATCATGCGGCCAGCAACATGACCGATCGCTATGCGGCGCTTGCCATTTCCGCCCATAACTGGACCAAGGCGGCTCCCGCTCTCCTCGGCGATTTCCGCACTCGCTTCGGTGGCGATCCGCTGGTGTTCGACAAGTGGCTGGTTGCTTCTTCGCAGGCGCCGGACGATGCTGTCATCGAGCGGCTGCGGGCTATTCTGGCGGCGCCGGATTTCCCACGGACCAATCCCAATCGCTTGCGCGCCCTGCTCGGCAGCTTCGTCATGAGCAATCCGGCGCAGTTCGCTCGGGCCGATGGACTGGGCTTCCGGTTCGTGACGGAAGCGGCGGCCGAGATCGACAAGGTCAATCCGCAGGTTGCCGCGCGCGTGCTCACCGGCTTCCGCATTCTGCCGCTGCTCGAAGCGGGCCGCCGCGAGGCCGGCCGGGCGGCTCTCGAAGCGCTGAGGAATCAGCACACGCTCAGCCGCAATACCGGCGACATCATCGACCGAATCCTCGCTGGCTAAACGCCTGACAGAACGCAAAAATGAGATGCCTCCCCACCTCAAAAGGAGGAGGCATCGCTGTTTTCGGAGCCGCGCCGCATTGAGCGGCGTTTTTCACAGGGCTGTGGAAGGATTTTTCTTTCCGCCTAAGTGATTCAAGTGACTCACGTTTTGGCGCCGCGCCCGCAAAGGCGCAAACACCCCTATGGACAAGCCCCCTCGGGGTGATTCATTACTTGTTAACGAGCAAATCGCTTCGGGGCTAACCCTTTAAATTTACGGAGAATTTCATGCGGTCGTCGGAGGTATCCGGCGCCGATGCCGATGGATTCGGCATGGGCAATGGGGATAAATTTCGGCGCCTCCGCCGCCAGGGCACGGCTGCACCCCGCGGGTTCAGACACCGTGTCCTGACGCCGATGACGCTGGCCGTTGCCACCACCGCCTTTGCCGCAGCGACCCTTTTCATTGCCTACGATGTCGTCACTACGCTGGGCGAAGTGAAGCGCGAACTCTCGCTGATCGGCGTAGCCGTCGCGGCGCGCGTCGCCAATGAACCCATCACCCTGGCCGAAACGACCCTTGCCAGCACGCCCAGCGATTTTCCGGGGATCACCCAGGCGCGCTTTGTCGAGGCTGAGGCGGATTTCGGCGATTTCTTCTCCCACGCCGTGCCGGCCGGCTCGCATGGCCTGCTCAGCGTCCAGGCCGAGCAATCGGGCGCGGTTGGCGCCCTCGCTGGCCGTGGCGCCGCAGCCCTGGCGCTTGCCGGCCTCGTGACCGCGCTGACGCTGCGCCGCCGCCGCGACGAGGAGATGCCCGACCCGATGGAGCGCCACACCTATCGCTCCCTCACTTCGGCGATCCCCATGGGCATTGCCTGCTGGACCACTGATGGTCGAATGATCGTTTGCAATGGCGATTATCGCGAGCGCCTCAAGCTCGAAAGCGACAGCATCAGCTATCCCGAGGCCCTGGGGCGCCTCATTGCGGGCGGCTATATGAAACTGCTGCGCGAAGAGAGCGGCAATCGCCTGCTGGAACTGCACCAGCAAGACGGCTCCTGTCTCCTGATCGACGAACGCCCCCTGCCCGATGGCGGCTTCATGACGATCCTGTCGGACGAAACCGAACGCCGACGCACTGACGTCCTGCTTTCAACCATCCGCGAAGAACAGCGCCTGCTAGCGCGCCGCTACCACGAGGAAAAGATCAAGGCCGAGGCGGCCAGCCGCGCCAAGACCAATTTCCTCGCCCATCTCAGCCACGATATCCGCACCCCGCTCAACCACATCATCGGCTTTGCCGAGCTGATGGAATGCGAGACCTATGGCGAGCTGGGGGACCCGCGCTATGCCGACTATGTGCAGTCGATCAAGAATTCAGGCGAGCACCTGCTCAATTCCTTCGCTGCCATTCTCGATCTTGCCGAACTCGAAAACGGCCAGAAGGTGCTGCGCGCCGACGCCGTGCCGCTCGACGAGGTCATCAATGCGACTTGCCGCCGCTTCCGTGGCCAGATCGCCCGGGCCGGTCTTGCACTCTCGGTCAATGCCGAAACGGGCGCGATGCTCTGTGGCGATCGCCTGGCCTTTGTGCGCATGGTCGGCAATATCGTCGAAAATGCCATTCGCTTCACTCCGGCCGGCGGCAAGCTGACGCTGGCGACCTTTGCCGCGGACGATGGCGTCGTCATCGAGGTCACCGATACCGGCATCGGCATGACCGAGGAGCGGCTTTCGAGCCTCAGCCAGCCCTTTGCGCTCGGCGATGCGACCTTTACCCGAGAGGGTGTCGGCCCCGGCCTCGGTATTTCCATTTCGCGTGCCATAGCGGAACTGAGCGGGGGCCGCATGGTCATCGATTCCGCGCCATCCATCGGCACAACGGTCGCCATTTCGCTGCCGCTCGACGTGCGGCACAGCAAAGTGACCGTGGCGGCCTAGATCATGATCAACCGCGAGTGGCACGAAGCGCACCGCCTAGGCCCAAAGGCTAAACTGGACGAGCGCGTGGCGTGGCACATCGAGCATGCCCAGCTTTGTGGCTGCCGGGACATGCCCGAAAGCATCAAGGCAGAATTGGCAAAGCGCGGCATTCCGCAGCCTGAACGGCGGCGCTAGAGCGTTCGCGCCGTCTCGTACCAGGCCGCAGCGGCTGCGGCGACTTCTCCTTGCATCTCCGACACATCAAGCGCCAACCGCCCGAAATCGGGATAGTGGCAAAGCTGAGCAAGGAGGTCCTGGAATGCCGGCGACCAGGCTTCGTCCTTGAACGGACTGACCAGGGCCGAACTCATCACCTGCAGCACGGTCGCGTAAACCGTGTGGACTTCGGCGAGGCGCTGGCCCTTGGGAACGAGGCCGATTTCGCCGAGACACGCCAGAACCTCGGCCGGCGGCGCTTGCGGCAGGGCGATCTTTGCGCCCGCGACCAATTGCGCCGACTGGGCAATGAATTCGAGATCGACGAGACCGCCATTGGCGAGCTTCAGGTCAAAGGCGTGACGCGGCTTGCGCTCCTTGGCCATCAGCGCGCGCATGCTCACGACATCGTCGATGATCTTGCCCTTGTCGCGCGGCATTGCCATGACCTCGGCAATCTCACGCTCGACCACTTCGGGCAGATCACCCGTCCCCGCGACCACGCGGGCGCGGCTGAGGGCCAGGTGTTCCCAGGTCCAGGCCTCGCCGCGCTGATAGGAGCGGAAGGAGGCGAGGCTGGTGGCGAGCGGCCCGGCATTGCCCGAAGGACGCAGGCGCATGTCGGTTTCGTAGAGCACACCTTCGCTCGTCGGAGCCGCCAGAGCCGCCACGAGGCGTTGGGTCAGACGGGCGAAATAGTGCGACGGGGCCAGCGGGCGTTCGCCGTCGGATTCGGTGTACGGCGCGTCATAGAGCAGGATGAAATCGAGGTCCGACGTAAAGGTCATCTCCCGGCTCGCCATCTTGCCGAAGGCGAGGAGCGCCGTGGACGCGCCGGCAATGCGGCCATGGCGGCGCGAAAACTCTTCCTGCACGCTGGCATAGAGGCGGTTGAGCAGGGTTTCGGCCAGCGCCGTGAACTGTTCGCCGGCCACGGCAGCGCTGACCGTGCCCGAAAGCAGGCCCGCCGCCACAAGGAACTTTTGCTCCTGCCCGATGATGCGGGCCCGGTCGATCAGCTCTTCATAAGTGCGCGCATCGGCGAGGAAGGAATCCACCTTGGCAACCAGCACGTCGCGATGGGTGACATCATTGGCAAAGGCCGGATCGATGAGACCGTCCACCACATGGGCGCGATGGATCACCGCCTCGGCCATGCGCGGCGCCGAGGCCATGAACTGCACCAGCAAGGAGCGCAATTGTGCATGGTTACGCAGCAGCGCAAAAAGCTGCACGCCGCCGGGGAGACGCGATAGGAAATCGTCCATGCGCGCGAGGCCGAGATCGGCGCTGCCGGCATTGGCAAGCGTCGTCAGCAGTGAGGGCAGCAGCTCGGTCAGGTGCGCGCGCGCGGCAGCGCTGCGGGTGGCGGCATAGCTGCCATAATGCCATTTTCGCACGGTCTCGATGGCCTTGTGGGCATCGGCAAAACCCATATTGGTCAGAGTTTCGAGCGTGTTCGGGTCATCGTCGCTGCCGGTGAAAACCAGATTGCCTTCCACCGTGCCGAGGGACTCGCCCTCGGTGAAAAGCTCGGCATAGTAGCGCGCGACGCGTTCGAGGGCGGCGCGGTAGTCGGTTTCGAAGGTCTGGAGATCGGGCTGGTTCATCAGCCTGCCGATGACCGCTACCGCTTCGGGGGTCGCGGGCATGATGTGGGTTTGCTCGTCGCGCAGCATTTGCAGGCGGTTTTCGACGGCGCGGAGATACCAGTAGGTTTCGGTCAGTTCGCTCGCCGTGGTGGGGCTGATCCAGTTGGCGGCCGCCAAGGCCGCAAGCGCCTGCGAGGTCGGGCGCACGCGCAAAGCCTTGTCGCGACCGCCGGCGATCAATTGCTGGGTCTGGGCGAAAAACTCGATCTCGCGGATACCGCCGCGACCGAGTTTGACATTGTGGCCCTCGACGCGGATGTCGCCGACATTTTTGGAAACGTTGATCTGGCGCTTCATCGCCTGAATATCGGCAATGGTCGCGAAATCGAGATGCTTGCGCCAGACATAGGGCGCCAGCTCTTTCACAAAGGCCTCGCCCACCTGCTTGTCGCCCGCGCAGGGCCGCGCCTTGATCCAGGCGGCGCGCTCCCAGTTCTGACCGCGCACTTCATAATAGGCGAGTGCCGCGTCGACCGAGAGGGCGACAGGCGTCGAACCGGGATCGGGACGGAGACGCAGATCGGTGCGGAAGACATAGCCATGGGCCTGATGATCCTCCATCAGGCCGACCAGCTTCTGCACCATGCGCGAATAGATTTTCGTGCCTTCGCTCGGGTCGACCAGCACCGGCTTTTGCGGATCGAAGAAGGCGACGATGTCGATATCGGAGGAATAATTGAGCTCGCGGCCGCCATGTTTTCCCAGGGCGAACAGCGCGAGGCCCGAATTTTTGGCGCGCGCATCTTCGCGGGAAAGAGTCAACTGGCCCTTGTCGAAGGCCTGTACCATGAGGAAATCCAGCGCCGCTTCCAGCGCAGCATCGGCAAGATCGGAGAGCGCTTCGGTGGCGCGTGCCGTCGTCCAGAGGCCACCGGTTTCGGCGACGGCCGCAAGCAGTGCCGTGCGCCCCTTGGCGATACGGAGGGTCTGGCCGAGGCCCGCTTCGTCGG
The DNA here is from genome assembly GCF_000743575.1 of Devosia riboflavina. Lineage (GTDB taxonomy): Bacteria > Pseudomonadota > Alphaproteobacteria > Rhizobiales > Devosiaceae > Devosia > Devosia riboflavina. The sequence goes on from NZ_JQGC01000027.1 coordinate 51,105, forward strand.
CAGTGATGCCCGCGTCGGCGACGGAGACCAGAAGCTCGGCAAAGACCGCGTCCGGCCCGCGCTCGAGCGCATCGGCCAGCCAATCGGCATGGGTGCGTGCCAATTCGAGCAAATAGGGCGCCGATTGCAGCAGGGTGCCGAGGGTCGGCGTGGCCACCTCGAAGGCGGAGACGGCCGTCGCCGGCAGCTCGGCCAGAAGAGCGTCGAAGGCAGGATGCGGAATGGCGGGCAAGGGCGCGAGATTGGTGCTCATGAAAGAGGCATATCCCGCCGCCATGGCGCCAGCAAGTCGCGCTCAGCCCTTTCGCGTCTCGTCTTCTCCGCCGCCGGAAAGTTCCGCCAGAACGCGCTTTTCGTCCTCGGAAAGGCCGACTTCGCCGGTCTTGGTGGGCGTGCGCCGGATGGCCCAGAACAGGGCGAAGAGCCCAAGGGCCAGCAGCACCGGCGCAGCGATCCAGAGGATCAGCGTGTGATTGTTGAGCCGGGGATTGAGCAGCACATATTCACCGTAGCGATCAACGAGATATTGTTCCACTTCGGCATTGCTATCGCCCGCCACCAGCCGCTCACGCACCAGAACGCGGAGATCGCGCGCAAGGTCGGCGTCGCTATCGTCGATGGACTGGTTCTGGCAGACGAGGCAACGCAGCCCCGCGGAAATATCGCGGGCGCGCTGCTCCAGAACCGGGTCATCCAGCATCTCATCAGGCGAGACGGCAAGGACAGCTGTGACGAGACAGAGCAGCAGGGCAAAAAGCGAAAGAAGGCGCTTCATTCCGCCGGCTCCAGAGCAGGCTTGGCCGCCCGCTGTGGCGCGCCGACACGCAAGCGCCGGTCGGTCAGCGACAGGACGCCGGCTCCGGCCATGACCAGGGCGCCGAGCCAGATCAGCAGGATGTAGGGCTTGTACCAGATGCGCACGACATGGGTGTCATCGAGCGGCTCGCCCAGTTGCAGGTAGAATTGCGACAGCCCATAGGTTTCGATCGCCGCTTCCGTGGTCGGCATGCCGCTCGCCACATAGGTGCGGCGTTCGGCCTCCAGCGTCTTGGCGCCGCCGCCGGGTGCCGTGACGGTGAAATGCCCGGTATCGGCCATGTAGTTCGGGCCGGGCACCTGTTCAAAACTGTCAAAAGCCAGCGTGTAGCCGCTCAGTTCCGCGGTTTCCCCGGGATTGAGCGTCGTCACCAATTCGGTTTCCCAGGCGGTGACCGAGACAATGCCGAGCACGGTCAGGCCCAGGCCCATATGCCCGAGTGCCGTTGACCAGATGGTGCGCGGCAGGCCGACGAGGCGGCGAAAACTTTCACCGACAGGAATGCGACCGATGCGCCCGCGCTCGATCAATTCGGCAAAGGCGCCAAAGGTCACCCAGAAGCCGAGCAGGAGCCCGAGCGGCGCCAGCGAAATGGAAATGCCGCCGAGCGCCGAAACCAGAATGGTGAGGAAGACCGCAAGGCCAGCGGCACCCGCCAGCCGTTGTCCCGCCGCGACGAGATCGGCGCGTTTCCAGGGCAGCAGCGGTCCAAACGGCAGCACCAGCAGCAGCGGCGCCATCAGCGCGCCGAAGGTGAGATTGAAGAAGGGAGCACCGACCGAAATCGTCGTTCCCGCCAGTGCATCGAGCAGCAGCGGATAGAGCGTGCCGACCAGCACCGCGCCTACCGCCGTTGCGAGGAACAGGTTGTTGAGAATGAGCGCGCCTTCACGGCTGATCGGCGCGAAAAGGCCGCCTTGCCTGAGGCTGCTGGCTCGCAGCGCAAAAAGCAGGAAGGCGCCGCCGATCAGCACGGCCAGAATGGTCAGGATGACCAGACCGCGCGTGGGATCGCTGGCGAAGGTATGGACCGAGGTCAGAATGCCCGAGCGCACGAGGAAAGTGCCGAGCAGCGACAGCGAGAAGGTGATGATGGACAAAAAAATCGTCCAGATTTTCAGCGCATTGCGCTTTTCCATCACCAGCGCCGAATGCAGCAGCGCCGTGCCGGCGAGCCAGGGCATGAAGCTGGCATTTTCGACCGGATCCCAGAACCACCAGCCGCCCCAGCCGAGCTCGTAATAGGCCCAGTAGGAGCCCATGGCGATGCCGAGGGTGAGAAAAATCCAGCTCAGCATGGTCCAGGGCCGTACCCAGCGGGCCCAGGCCTGATCGATGCGACCCGAAATCAGTGCCGCCATGGCGAAGGAGAAGCAGATCGAGAAGCCGACATAGCCGGCATAAAGGAGCGGGGGATGAATGGCGAGGCCGATATCCTGGAGGATCGGGTTGAGGTCCGAACCTTCCAAGGGCGGCGGAGACATGCGCGCGAAGGGATTGGAGGTGAAGAGCGTAAAGCCACCAAAGGCGGCGACAAGCAGGCTCTGCGCGCCCAAAACGAGATTGAGCAGATCAGCCGGCAAGCGCCGGCCAAAAACAGCAACCAGCGCGCCGAACAGCACGAGGATGAGAATCCAGAGCAGTAGCGAGCCCTCGTGATTGCCCCAGACGCCGGAGATCTTGAAGATCAGCGGCTTCAGCGAATGCGAATTGTCGACCGCCAGCTTGAGCGAAAAGTCCGAGGTAACAAAGGCCTGCACCACCGCAAGGAAGGCTACGGCGACAAGCACGAATTGCAGGATCGATGCCTGCGCCAATACCTGCGCGAGGCGCTGGCCGCTGCGCCACAACAAGAGCCCAGCCAGCGCCGAAACCGTGGCGATGGCGCAAGCCAGGATCAGGGCAAAATGACCAAGCTCGATGCTCACGGCGTTGCGGTCTCCGGCCGCCATTCGCCCTGGGCCTTCAGTGCATCGACGACTTCGCGCGGCAGATAGTTCTCGTCGTGCTTGGCGAGCACATTGGTGGCGGTAAAACTGCCATCAGGACCAATGGCGCCCTCAACGACCACGCCCTGCCCCTCGCGGAACAGGTCGGGCAGAATGCCGACATAGTGCGCGGCGATTTCGGTCGCGCCGTCAGTCACAACGAAGGTGTTCGATTGACCATCGCGCACCCAGCTACCGTCCTTGACGAGGCCACCGAGGCGAATGGGATGCCCCACTTCAACGCCGCGCGTCTGCACATCGGTTGGAGAATAGAAAAACACGATCTGGTCGCGTAGCGCCGTCAGCACCAGTGCAGCGGCAATCACCAACACAACGCCCAGCCCGGCAATGACCGCCAGGCGCTTTTGCTTGCGCGACCAGCCCTTGCGGCGAACGGCGGACGGCATGGTCATTGCTCAGCTCCATTGAGTTTGAGTCCGGCGGCCAGCGCCATGCTGTCGAGTTCGCCACGGTCGAAGGCGGCGGGATAAGCCGCCACCGCTCCGTCATAGGCAATCTGGGCATTGGGCAGGTCGCCGAGGACGATATAGGAGCGCACCAGTTGCGACCATTCCTCGACAGTTCCGCCTTCGGCATAGAGGCGTGCGGAAAGGCTCCCCACCATGCCGCGGATCATCTCCGCCTGATCCTCTGCCGTCGTATCGACGCCGTCATTCTGCGCCACGGCGAGGCCCTGACGCGCGGCCTGCAGCCACGGCTCGTCGCCTTGCGCGAGATCGATGGCGGCCTGCCAGAAGCGGCCGGCCTCTTCATATTGGCCCATGCGGGTCAGCTCGGCGCCGAGATAGAGCCGCGATTGAACATGGCCGGCGTCCATGTCTGCCGCCGTGCGCAGCAGGCCCATGGCTTCTTCCGACCCTGTCCCATCGGCCGCCAGCAGCAATGCCTCGGCACGATCGGTGAGCAATTGGGCGGTCGGCTCGGAAAGATCGATGACGCGGCCATAGGCATTTGCCGCATCGGCAAAGCGGCCGACTTCCAGCAGTGCCGGCGCCAGCACGGTCCAGCCGCGCAGGTCATCTGGATTAGCCGCAAGCTGGGCTTCGATGCGCTCGATTGCCGTATCGAGGCTCATATTCTGCGCCGCGACATCGGCACGACCGGCAAGCGGCTGGGCCGGTAGGTTCGGGCTGCCTAAAAAGGCATAAAGCCCGAGCGCCAGTGCCGCCACGAGCGCTGTGCCAGCGAACAGCGTGCCCTGACCCATTTCTCCTGCCACCGCTGGCGCGGTCTCTGCCTTGGCGCGCAGCATTTCGCGGGCCAGTTCGCCCTTGGCGCCCACGGCCTCCTCGGCCCCGATCTTGCCGGCAGCGAGATCGGCATCGATCCCGGCCAGCACGAGGCGGAAATGGCTGTTGGCATCAGCGCTTTCGGGCGCGCTCACGTTGACCATGCGACCGCGCCCCGCGTACAACAACGCGGCGCAGGCAATGGCGGTGACTGCAATGGCGATCGACCAGAAAATCATGGGCCCCAAACGCTTGCTTTCCTCAACGAGCAAGGTTGGGTCCTCTATAAGCCCATTGCGGCGAAAAACCATCAAAACCCGCGTGTTCGCTGTGGACGCATTGCCACAGCGGCAGCCGGTCGCAGGGATTTGAGGGCATGAGCGAGGCCGAGCTGGATTTTGCCGTCTTCGGTTCGAGCCCCCTGGCCGGGCTCATCGCCGGTCTGCTGGCGAGCCGGCACAAGCGCAGCGTGTTCATCGTCGGGGACGCCCAGGCGCGTTATCGCCTGCCGCGGACGCTCGACATGTCGGTCGCCCCGATCACGCGGCCCGAAACCTGGGCGCTGCTAAAGGCCTGCCTGCCTGATATTTCCAAGCTTGTCACGAGGATCGGGGGACGCCATGCGCTGCGCCGCGTCGACCCCATTTTCTTTGCCGATGGCCCGGCCGCCCGCGAGGCCCTCGGGCATTTTTCGCACATGGCCCGCGCCCATGGCATGATCCTCGAAACCGTGCCGCCGGCAAAGATCGGCGTCGACCGCACTGCCCTGCGCATCAACGACGCCGTGACCATTCATCGCCCGGGCTTCGAGCCTGCCATGGAAGCCTGGCTGGGCGAAAGCGGTGTTCGCCGCCTCGCCCCCGAGGCCGCAACCATGGCGCCCGGCGGCGCTACTGCCATCAAGGCCGGCGAGGAAATGCTCATCGCCCGTCGCGCCATCCTTGTCGATGACTCGGCCATTTTGCGCTCCTTGCCGGGCTGGCAATGGCCGGCCCAATTGCTGCGCCAGCCGCACGCAACCATCCTGACCGCATCGAGCCGCCACCTCGCCGGCCCGATCATGATGCAGCTCGATAGTGGCACCATTCTCGTGCAACACGAGGAAGGCGGCATGGCTGCCATGGGTCCGGGTGGTCTCAGTGCCTTTTCCGGCCGCCTCGCGACGCTGCTCGCCGAGACCGGACAATTGCAGCAGGTCGGCCAGGTCGGATACGAAATCCTGATGCCGAACGATGGCGCCCCACTCCTTGGCCCCGTCGCCAGCGATGGACCGCTCATCCTCACCGGCCTCGGACCGATCGGCGCCTTTCTGGCGCCCGCTCTGGCGCGCTGGCTCGCGGGAGAGGCGAGCGACGACGAGGCCGAATGGTGCGAGGCGCGCCGCCCCGACAAGCGCGGTCTCGGTCGTTCCGTCGCCGAGTTCAATTCCCGGATCGAAGAGCAGGCGGCATGAGGCCACAGACCAATCGCCTGCCCGCCACCACCGGCAAGGGCCTTGCCGGCGCGCATATCGACCGGACCCGCCCGATCCGGTTCACCATCAACGGCCGCGTCACGCCCGGCTTTCAGGGTGACACGGTCCTCAGCGCTCTCCTCGCCGCGGGCGTCGATACGATTGGCACCCATGCCGGCCAGCCGCTTGGTCTCCGCGCCGGGGCTGCTCCCGCCATTGCCTATGCTGCCAAAGCCAGTCTGCCCGAGCACGCCCTGCCGATGGAGCGCACGCCCGCCCGCGATGGCGCCGAATATCGTATCGTCGCCGAAGGCCCGACAGCCGGCCTCTTCGCGCGCCTCTTCCAGCCGGGACGCACGCTCGGCCTCGCGCTTGATACGCCCAATAGTCTCGTGCGTCCCTGGCGCTCCATTCGGGGCGAGAAGGCCGAACCCACCGACCTGGTCGTTGTCGGTGGCGGTGTTGCCGGCATGGCCGCGGCCCTTGCCGGCGCCCATGCGGGGCTCAAGGTCAAGCTCATCGAGGCAAGCCCGCATCTCGGCGGTCATTCCGGCCTTTTCGGCACCCAGGATGGCGAAAGCACGCCCGAGGAAAATATCGCGGCGCTGACCGCCGAAATTGCGGTGAATTCGACAATCACGGTTCTCACCCATGCCGAAGTTTTTGCCATCGGCGAAGGCGTCGTACGCGTGCACCAGCTCGATATCAGCGGCGAGCGCGTCGAAAGCCGGGTGGTCGACCTGCCGGCGCGCCATATCGTCCTCGCCACCGGCGCATTCGAGCGCCTGCCCGTGCTGCCGGGCAATCGCCTGCCCGGGATAGCGGGCGCCCAGGAAGCGTTCGAACTCGCCTATCGCTACGGCATCTGGCCGGGCCAATCCTGGCTCCTTGCCACCTCCGCCAATCCCGCCTATCGCCTCGCCACCCTGCTCGCCGAAAGCAATATCAACCTTGATCGCATCCTCGATGGCCGCGACCAGGCCAGCTCCCGCTATATCGAATTCTGCAAGGCCTATGGTTTCAGGCAGTTTCCCGGCACTATTCCGCTCGCCGTCATGCCCGGCGCCGGTGGCCGCCTTTCGGTCGAGCTGCCGCATGGCGAGCCGGTTGCCGTCGACCGCCTCGTGCTCTGCGGCGGCTGGCAGCCGGACCTGACGCTCTGGCACCTGGCCGGCGGCGAAAGCCGCTGGAATATGCGCAGGGAACGCCTCGAACCCCTGGGCGAAGTGCCGGGCCTCGTCCTCGCTGGCTCCGCCGCGGGACATTTCACCCGACGCGGCTGCGTCACGAGCGGCATTCATGCCGTCGATCGCCTGCTCGGTCGCCCCGGCCAGGGTGTCGACGATCCCGTCATCGACGCCTTTTATGAAACCCCCGACCGGCAGATGTACGTGGGCGATAGCGAAGACGCGCCCGCGCCCACCTATCTCGATGCCGACAATACCTTGATGCTGCGTCCGGCCCCGCCACCACGACGCCGCTGGACGCAGATTTTTCGTGGCTCCCATACGGGACCGGTGCGAGTCCTGTCGGAAGCACCACAACCGCTCTCCATCGGCGCCATTTGTGCTGGGGTCAGCATCGGCCTCATCCCGCCGGACTCTGCCGGGGTGGTCGCGCAGGAGCGCGTTGCGCTCGTGCCTCTCACAGCCGTCGTCCCGCCGCAGCAAACAACCGCGGAATACAGCATCGGGGCTCCGCCCTATCTCGCGGATCGCTTTGGCCATGATGCCGTTGTGGCGACCCTGCGCCACGACCCGTCGCGCCAGCTTGGCAGCGGCGCCCTGATTTTCGAAGGGGAAGATACGCTTGATCCGCGACGAGCAGTCGGCGTCGTCCTGCGTACTCGCAACGGCAAGACCGAAGCGCTTGTTGCCGCTTCGGTTCGCGATGCCGTGGTACGCGATCTCGGCCAGGCCGTCCCGGCCGAGGTGGAAACCTAGTTCCGCCGCTCTGCCGCCTGCCGCGCACGCTTCAGCGTATCGGCATATTCCGGCGAGAAACGCACCTGCGCCATCTGAATGACGGCATCGAGGCGGGCGATGGTATTGGCGTCGTCCGGATTTTCCTTGAAGAGATCCATATTGCGCTGGATGTGAATTTCGAGCGCCTGTCCCGACTGGTGCCAGGCTTGCTCATAGACCGTGTTGAGCGCCAGGGAATCGCGGCAATCGCGCACGGTAGCGAGGAGATAAATCCCACCCACCGCCGCCAGCAGCTTGTCGGTATCGAGCCGGTCGGTAGTTTCGCGCCGGCGCATGGCCTGGTTGAGGTCGGTGACGACCTCCTTGAGCCGAGGCTCGATGCGGTCCGAGACATGCTTGGTGATGGCCGACAAGACGGCCGTCGCCTGGCTGCCGCGGGAGAATTCGAGGTAGCCGGTCAGGGCGCGCACCAGCCTATGGAAACGCTCGAGCGCCCGGCAGATCAGGTCGACATCGGCGAAGGGCCCAATGGCCTGGAAGTACCGCAACTGGTTCTGCGCATGCGACACACAGGCATCGATCAGCGGCCCCAGGCCCGAACGGCGCACCGAAACTTCGGTGGCGGCGCCGGAAACCTTGATCGCGGCGAGGATGAGTTTGGTGGGCTGCGCCACCTGCCCCATGGCCGCCTGAAAAACCAGTGCGGCGAGCGCCGGGTCCTGCAGCGGCATGGCCTGCATGGCGGTGCCGAGTGCGGTTTCGTCGGAGATCGTATTGGTCGCCTTGCCAAAAGCCTGGGCTTTGCCCAAAAGCGCCCGGTTGCGGAGGGCCAGCATCACGGTCGGCAGGTGATGTCGCGCGTCCTCGCGGCCCAATTGCGCCGAAAGACGCCGCGCGCCTTCGGCATCGGCCTGGCCCTGGGCGAGCCCGGCCTTCATGCGGCCGAGAATTTCGGGCATGGCCGCTTCGACATCGGCAGCCATCAGCGTGCCGCTGCTCAGCTTTTCGGGCGCGAAAATGTCGTTGCAGAGGTCACGCGTCACCCAGACCCATATGGCCTGGGCCGCTTCGGCATTCACCGATCCGGGAAAATTCTCGATCACCGGTTCCTGCACAAGAACGGCATCGATGAGGCCGCAGAAGGGCCCCGAAGCCCTGGTGGCTGCGGCACCCGAGTTTGTCGGGGCCGACGCACTCACGTCCGCGCGGTTGGCAAGCTGTGTCATCAATACTATCGGTCAGAGGGGTGTTTGCCTGCGAGCCTAACGCCCGCAGGTAAACAATCCTTAACTGCCGAGTGCGGACTTATCGCGAAGACCGGCCAGCATCACCAAATGGCTGAGGTTTTCAGGCCGCGCCCTGGACCACGTTCCAGTTGCCGGTCTGCTCGCGGCAGGCGGTGCCCTTCTTCACGTAGTCCTGGCCATTGACCTTGACCGTGTGGGTGAAGTCGCGGCAGTCGAGATTGTTGACGCGAACATAGGGTCCCACGGAAACCGAACCGGTCGTGCCCTTGTCGCCGGCCCACTGGCGCGGGGCGCCCGGGCGGCCGAACTGCAGGGCGTAGAACTGGGCGCTATTGGCTTCGTTCGAATCCTTGGCGGTCATCACGGCGAGGGCTGCCGGATCAACGAAACCGTTCGAGATATTGGTCGTCAGGCGCGCCTGCTGCACGTTCTGGGCCGAACTCGGCACCAGCGGCTGGGCGATGACGGGAGCAGTGACAACCGGCGCCTGGGCCACCTGGCTCGTCCCGGTGCTGGAGCAACCGGCGAGAACCAGAGCAAGAACTGGCGTGGCAAACAAGGCGAAGCGATTCATTGATATGGACCTTTTCAGCATATGGTCGGTACTTGTTGAGCCAATGCGGCGAAAGTGCGTCAGGCCGCAGGGGATCGAACCAAACCGCCCAGCCGTGCCGTGGGCAGGCGGAGTTCGACCAGAAGCCCGCCAAGCGCGGAACGCTTGAGCTCGAGACTTCCGCCGTAGACATCAACCAGTTCCTTGACGATATCCAGCCCAAGTCCGGATCCCGGCGTTTTCTCGTCCAGCCTGACACCGCGGCGCAACACTTTGCGCGCGTCGTCCTCGGAAAGTCCGGGGCCGTTGTCATCAATACGAATCAGCAACTGCGTGCCCTTGGCGTTGCGCTCGCTCGAGAGCCGCACCCCTACCTGCCCCTTGGACCACTTGCAGGCATTGTCGAGCAGGTTCCCCGCCATTTCCTCGAGGTCGGCCTCGTCTCCCCTGAACCAGGGCAGCGAAGCATCCGGCCGCTGGAAAGCCACGGTCACATCGGGATGGATTTTGCGCATCACGCGTGTCAGGCGCAGCATGATCATGGTCGAGTCGGCCTTCTTGCCGACAATGGATGTACGGGCTGCCAGCCGCGCCCGTTCGAGATAGGTCGAGACCATATTGCTCATTTTCTCGGTCTCGGCCTGCACGACGTCAGCCAGCGCACCCTTCTTGGCGCCTGCCTCGTTGCGAAGCACTGCAATCGGCGTCTTCAGCCCATGGGCAAGATTGCCCACCTGATTGCGCGCCCGCTCGATGATCTGCGCATTCGAGCGCAGCAATTCGTTGACCTCTTCGGCCAAAGGCGCGATTTCGGTGGGATATTGCCCGGTGATTTCGGTGCTTTCACCCTCGCGCACGCTTTCAATGGCAGCGCTGAGCTTGTCGATCGGCCGCAGCGCAAAGCGCGCCACGATCACGCTCATGATCGCCAGCATGGCCCCGACCGCGCCGAGCACGATAAAAGTCTGCCCGCGGAAATCTTCGACGAGGCCGAGAATTTCGGTGAGATTGCCCGCCACCTCGATGCGATAGGTTTCGCCATCGAGCGTCACGCTGCGTTCGAGAACGCGGAGCTGGGTGCCGAACGCATCCGCCACGACGCCCGTGCGCCGCCCGAGTTCATCGAGCGACCCGGTCAGTTGCGGCAGGTCGATGCCGACCACCGACGTCGAGAGATTGACGAGCACACCGTCGCCATCGCGAATGATCCAGTACCAGCCCGAACGCGGCCGGTCGAAACGCGGGTCGGCCAGAGCAATATCGGGATCACGCGGATCGCCCACTTCGAGCAGGATGCCGGCAAGGCTTTCGACGTGAAAATCCAGCGTCTGCGACAGCGTCGTATCGAGTGCGCGCGAATAAAGATCGGTGAGCAGAAAGCCAGTCGCGAGCAGCGCTACGACGAGCCACCCCACCGTCAGCCAGAAAAGCGAGGCGGCAATGGAGCCCTTGCGCAGCCAGTTCTTGGCCGCCTGGGGTTGCGGCGCCGGTTTCTCGGCCTCGCTGGACAAGGCCGAACCTACTCGATGATCTGGTAGCCGAGGCCACGCACGGTCTGGATGCAGTCTTCCGGCAGCTTCTTGCGCAGGCGCCCGACAAACACTTCGATCGTGTTGCTATCGCGATCAAAATCCTGGTCGTAGAGATGCTCTGTAAGCTCGGTGCGCGACACCACCTTGCCCTTGTGGTGCATGAGATAGCTGAGGAGCCGCAATTCGTGGCTCGTCAGCTTGATCGCCTGCCCGTCCACGGTCACCCGGCCCGAACGCGCATCGAGCCGCACGGGTCCGGCCGTGATTTCATTGCTGGCATGCCCCGCGGCGCGGCGCACCAGCGCGCGGAGGCGCGCCAGCACTTCTTCCATATGGAACGGCTTTGCCACGTAGTCATCGGCGCCGGCATCGATGCCCTGCACCTTGTCGCTCCAGCGATCGCGCGCCGTCAGCAGCAGCACGGGCAGGGTCTTGCCCGCCCGCCGCCATTCTTCGAGCACGGAAAGGCCATCCATCTGCGGTAGGCCGATATCGAGCACCACCGCGTCATAGGGTTCGGTATCGCCGAGGAAATGTCCCTCTTCCCCGTCAAAGGCCACGTCCACGACATAGCCTGCTTCGGTCAGAGCTTCCTTGAGCTGCCTGTTGAGATTGGTATCGTCTTCGACAACTAGAATACGCATGACTGCCCCCGCCGCTCAGCTGCTATTGCGCGTTCAGAACCAAATTCTGCGCCTGACCGTCAGCCGTCAAGACACCAATGATATAAACCAGTTGCCCGCCCTGGTCACAAACCTGAACGTTCAGGATTTCAGCAGAGGGATCGACCCCGGCCGAGGCCAATACCGCATCGAGCGACATGATCTGGCCGGAGGTGACCGCCTCCTGAATTTCCTGGCGGCCAAGGCAGGCCTGGGCCTGGCTCGTTCCGGTGCCCGCAAGGGCAAGGGCGAGCGCCAGGGCGATGGCAGCAGCAGCGGAAGGTTTTGGGGCTTTGGTTTTCATGAGGCCAAACTAGCGGGGTCTTACTGAATGGGACATGAATAAGGCAATTCATCTTGGCGTCCACAGTTCCCATTATGCGCGGGGCCCCGCGCGCATCTCACGCTGCGTCGCTTTTGAGCCCCTTGCGCAGGAAGATGATGGCCAGGGCTTCCAGAATGAGGCTGCCCGCCGAACCGCCGTCGAGCGCGGGCAGCTCCACCCCCAGCACCTGCGCCAAACCGGCCACCAGCATGAAAGCCGCGACAATATAGGTCCGGTAGCCCGACAACATGGTCATGATTTCTCTCCGTTGCATGGATGAAGGAAGTTTCACATCAATCAGCGCTGCCGCCCTGATTTCGGCCACGCGGCGCGTCCAGCCCCGGCCAAAGACCGCAAAACTGGTCAGCCGCTGGAGAAAGCTCAGGCGCCGGTCGCAGAGCATATTGATAAGTCGCCTTGGATCGGCCGCTTCGACCGCCGCCAGCGTTACCGGCCCGATCTCGCCATCGGCCGCGACGCCAAGCGCCGCCTGCAGCACACGCGCTGCCCGGTCCGGACCCGAATTGACGGCAAAGTCGAACAGCGCCAGGTCGACCCCGCTCGGCATGGAACCGGCCTTAGCCGTGTTCCAATAATTTGCCCGATAGATCAGCGCCGCTTCATTCCGCGTCAGCGCTGCGACTGCCGTCTTGGGCAAACCCGTCCAGGGCGTCACCTTTCGCCAACGCGCCAGCGTCTTGCGGGTAATCCCCATATTGGTGGCCCCGCCGGGATCGCTGGGATGGTCGACATAGCCGCCCTCGTGCCGCAGAATTTCAGTCAGGCAGCGCTCGAACCGCTCGTCATTCGCCATAGATCCCCTCCGCCGCATGACCTGCGCCCAGCGCCGCACTCACCTGCGCCACCGAAAATCCGAAACTGGTAGCAAGGCCGCCGAAATCCGCAGCCTGTTCGGCTGCGCCATAGCTCGCCGAAGCCATCGAAACCTCGATGCTGCGCTTGAGCGTCAAGCCATCAAAAATGGAAAGCCGATAGAGCTCGGGCGTCACTTCCAAAGCCGGCTCCGCCGCCCCCCAGGCATCGTCCTCGGCTCGGCTGCGCCGCATCCAGGAAAAGACAACTGCGTCCGCCCCATTCCTTTCGGCTCGCAGATGGACCGGCGCCAACGGCAATCCCGGTTCGGTTGTCGTCGAAACGGTGAGCACCTGACCGACGAGATCGGCCGTACCGGCATAGGCGTGAATATCCCGCGCCTCTCCCAGCCGCCCGGCCTCGACCGGCACCACGCCCACCTTGCCATCGAGCACGATCACCCGCCGCCCGGGCGACACCGGCCCCATGGCCCAGTCCGTGCCCTCCAGCCCGCGCAGCAGTTTCGTCAGCCGATAAAGCCCCGGGTCGACCAGCTCCGCCTCGGCAAAACCGATCACCTCCCAGAACCCGGCATCGGTCTCCATCGCCAGCCGATTGCTTCCGGCGAGCACCCCCGCCTCCGCCCCATTGGCAATATGCCCGCCATAGAGCCGGATGCTGAGATCGCTCCCCCGATCCCAGACCGCGACCGGCCCCGGACCAATGCCCTCGACCACTTCGCCCAGGGCCGCCGCCCGCGTCAGATCGAGCAACCCGGCACCCGTCGCCACATCGACCAACCGCACCGTTCCCGGCCAGGGTTTTGCATAGGCGCCAAATACCAGCCGGCTCCGGCCGGGATCGCTTGCCAGCGGCGGCAGATGTGCGGCAAAAACCACCGGCGCCACCGCCAGTCCAACCACCGGTGCCGTCGCCGGCGCCCGATCAATCCCCGTCGCTGAAGCCGTGCCCGCCGAAACCGCCCGCGCCGTTATCCGCCGCACCGCGCCATCGCGGATCTCGGTGACTTCGTACGGCCCCTCCCCGTCGACCACCACCCGATCCCCCGGTTCGATCGCCACGAGATTGGGCGGCAGGGAAAACTCCACCGTATCCGCCGACGCGGCGCGATCATCCAGTAGCCGCTCCGCCGCGAGGCGCGCCGATGCCCCATCGAGCACCATATTGACGCTTTCGCTGACCAATTGCCCCGCGCCCGGACGCACCGCCGTCGCCGAGGCAGAAAGATAGTCGCGCCCCTTGTCGAAATGCACCAGCGCCAACCGCCCCGGCCGTTCCACCGCCGCCGCCCGGCGCTGCGAGAGCACCGCGCCCTCGTCCTGCGCCAATTCCTCGCGCTCGAATCCGACAACCGGGCCCCCGCGCGCCGAAATGGCCACGAGCACGCCCCCACGCGCCACCAGCCTTTGCCCGGTAATTTCGAGCAGCGGTTCCAGCGCATCGCGCGCTGTACCCGGCCCCGAAAGGATCACACCCGCAACCATGGGATCGGACGCCCCGGCATGCACTACCGCGCCATGCTCGGCCGCCATGGCCGAAGCCATTTCGTCATTGCTCATGGCCCCGAGCCGCCCGGTCAGCCAGTGCCCCGTGGCATGATTGACGCCGTCGGCCCAGACATCGGTCCGTGCCGGAAAAGCCGGATACGGCCGCGCATCCCAAGTCCAGCAATAGATCCGCTCGGGATCGACCATGCCCGCCGGATTTTTGGCCGGGCTCCCCCAGTGCCGGTAATGCGCCCGCAAAAACTGTCGCTGGATCAGCGGGTCCGACAGCCCATTGGAAAAGTACGGTCGCCCGCCCTCAGAACTCTTCGCGTCACCGAAAATATTGGGCTGGTTCGCCCCTTTGTCGACTGCGGCGCACCCAAGCTCTGTTAGCCAAATCGGCTTCGAGCCCGGCACCCAGGCCGTCGGCGATCCTGCCCTTACGCCACCCGGCCGATCATAATGATACTGGCCCCAGAAGGCCGAAATATCCTTGTATCGCCAGATCCAATGCTCGCCATGCGCCCCATCGGCAATCGGTGTGCGCACCTGCGCCACCCGATCCGCATCGCTGGCATAATACCAGTCGAACCCCTCACCCCCGGCAATATTGCTGCCGAGATAATCGGGGTCATGCGTACTCCCCGCCGCCGCATCGAGATGCCCCTGGCCATCCCGCCAATCGGCCGCCGGCATATAGCAGTCGATCCCCACCGCATCGATATTGGGTGAGGCCCAGAGCGGATCGAGATGAAAGAACTTTTGGCCGCCCCCCGGCTGATAGCCCGAATACTCGCTCCAATCCGCCGCATAGCTGAGCTTCGTCGACGACCCGACGATCGCCCGCGCATCCGCCGCCAGCGCGACCAGCGCCGCAACGAAGGGAAACGAATTCCCCGCCCCGCGCACGGTCGTCATCCCACGCATTTCCGAGCCGATAAGCAGCGTCTCGACACCCGTCTCAGCCGCCATCTGCGCATAGTGGAGGATCATCGCCCGATAGCCCGGCAAAAACGCCGCCACCTGGCTCGTCGCCGTCGCAGTACCATCCGGCGATCCGGAAACACCCACCGCCGGATGACAGGTAATGCGCCCGCGCCACGGATAGCTCGCCTGCTGGCTCCCGCCATAGGGATCAGCCAGACCATTGCCATCAGGCACATCCATCATGATCAGCGGATAAAGCGTCACAGAAAGCCCGCGCGCCCGCAGGTCCGCGATCGCCGCGCGCACCGCCCCATCCGAGGGCGTCCCGCCATAAGCGGGCCCGCCCCCATGGCTCGACACCACCGGCACGGACCCGCGCGAAAATCCCGCGACGCTCCAGGAAACGCCCTGCACATCCCGGCTCGCCGCCTCGACCCGCGGCCCGATCTGGCAAGACCCGCAGCGCAGGTCATTGCCGAACCAGCTCACCACCAGCGACACATGTTTGAGGTTCGGGCAAAGCTCCTGCAGCTCATTGATGGACACGGTCCAGTCGCTGACACCGGGCTGCACATGCGCATTTTCCGCCGCGCCCGTCCCCATGCCCAGCACGCGCAGGCGCGGCACCGGGTCATAGCCAAACTCCGTCGCCCCCGGGATCACCGTCACCGCGCGAATGGACGTTTCAAGATCCCCCACCGGCCGGCAAAGCTCCGCCGAAATCTGCGGAATGCGATTGCCGAAGCGCGAGAGCGGTAGGTTCTCAAATACCATGTAGCAGAGCCCGCGATAGGCCGGCGCATTGCCCGCCCCCTGCGTCGCCTCGATCAGCCCATCCGGCATCTGCCCGTTGCTGCCGTCATAGAAGCGGTAGTTGATCCCCCTGAGATCAAGCAGTTGCCCATCCGCCCAGACCCGCCCCAGCCGCGTCACTCGCCCCTCGCAAAACCCGATGGCAAAGCTCGCGCCGATCTCGTCTTCCTTTTCCTGCTGCTGGGGCTGCTGCCCCCAACCCTTGGCGCCCGCCGTCTCGCCGCCCAGCACTTCCAGCTCGCGCGCCCAGATGATGTTCCCAGAAAGCCGCCCCCAGCCATAAAGCCGCGGAATGGCCGCCCCCTCGACCGACCCGCCAATCCTGACGTCAAACGTCGCCTGCTCGCGCTGCTTCGGCGTCTCGCCAAACAGCCAGCTATCGATGGCGCTCCCCGCCAGCGCCCCCAGCGCCCGCCCCACCGTCGCGCCAATCGGCCCACCAACGAGCCCCCCGGCGAACTGCCCCGCCAGAGATAAAGCCAAAGTCGCCATGTTTTTGGTCCTTTATTCGTGAGCCCGCCTCTTCCCTCGCCCCTTGAGGGAGAGGGACAGGAATTTCTTCGTTCAGAAGAAATTCCAGGGTGAGGGGTTCTCTCCTCCGCAGAGGAGCGAGTAGTAACATCGCATACCCCTCATCCGCCCCTTCGGGGCACCTTCTCCCGCAAGGGGAGAAGGCAGGCCGGCGTCTGCGAACTGCTACGGAAACCAGAACCGCCCGCTCACCCGCTTCGCCCAGCCGTCGGTCAGATTGGTTTCAACGACACCGAGCTTTTCCTGCGCATGAATGAACCGCTCACTCGACACCATGATCCCGCAATGTTTTGGTTCTTCGAGCCCCGCCAGCCGAAACAGCACCACCTGCCCCGCCTCAACCGACCCCTCCGCCGGCAACAAGAGCCGCTCCGAAGCCGCCCTCAGCGCCCCGGCATTTTCGGGATCGCGAATGCTCGCCCGATAAGGCGGCGGCGCAATCGGCTCGTCCCCATAAAGCACCCGCCAAACTCCGCGCAGTAACCCCAGGCAATCGCACCCTGCCCCCAGCGTCGAAGCCCGATGCCGATAGGGTGTCCCCAGCCATTCCCGCGCCGCCGCAACCACCAGCTCCGCCTTCATGGCACCACCGCCCGTCCATCGAGCGCATCGCCCTCGCGCGGATAGCGCAGCACATAGTCGCTGCCCGGTACATGCGGAAAACCGCGAAAATTGACCCCATTGCCGAACTTGGCCTTGCAGGTCGTAAACCGCCGATCGCACCCCGCCGTCACGGCAAACACATCGCCCGCGACAACCCAGTCGCCCACGCGCTGCCCAAAACCCAGCAGATCGCCTCCAGCCCCCTTGCGATGCGTCAGCACCGCATCCTTCGACGCCATCCGCTTGCCGCCCGACCACTGTCCCATGCCAAAGGCAAACCAGTCCTCGGCAAAACCCGAAAGCCCGCTGACCAGCACGCGAAACGGATCAACCACCGACACAACCGTCGCCACCCCCGTCCGCCCCGGCACGGCAAGGGTCACGCCACAGCGCGCGTCTCCCACCACGGCATCGCAAAGCCCGTGATAGAGCCGCCCGCGCACGGCATTCAGCGCCTCCTGCGCCGAGCGCAATTCGGCGCGAAACGTGCCGTCCTCGCGCACGATCTCGCCGATCGTATCCAGCCGCAGCAGCAGGTTCTGGCTCGGCTCCGCCCAGTTCACCAGCCAGGTTTCCACCCGCGCGCCATCATAGCGCCCGAGCGCAATATCCTCGTCGTCGATAGCGTCATGATGCAGAATGCCGAGCACTTCCCCGGTCTCCACCTGCGCCCCCAGCCGCGCCGGCACCTCGCCGCCCACCAGACCATGCATCGGCCGGCAAGCCGTCCCCGACACGACCAGCTCGACATCATGATCGGTAAACCCGAGCACCACGCCATCCCCGCGCAACACCCGCCAGCAATGCGCCAGCGTCGTCTCGCCCTGGTCGAGATGCGCCGCCAATCCCGCGCCCACCGTCTTCATGGCAAGATCTCCACCAGCGGAATGTTCGGCGCCTCGGCCCCGTCAAAACTCGACCACTCGATATCGAGCCGATCCGTATCGAACCGCACCGGCACGTCGAACAGAAACCCCGCACTCACCGCCGCCCCCGCCGCCGGCGCAACAGCAAAACTGACGACACCCGTCGTCACATCCACCGTCCAACCACTCGTCCGCTCGACCCCGGCCACGGCCAGCCGCACCGAGCCCTCAACCGGCTTCCCGATCGGCCGAAAATACGGATCAAACGCCGCGCCATAGCGCTTCAGCAGTTGAAACCCGACCTTCACACCATCGCCGGTCCCGATCGCCTGATCGCCCGGCAACGGCACCGCGCCGCCCGAGGAATGGTCGATCCCATCGCGCCACAAGAACCCATGCAGCCGCCCGCGCCTTTCCTCGAAAAAGGCCAACACCGCCTGCATGTCCGCCCGCGATTTCACCCCATAGCCAGCATTGTAGCGCCGCCGCGAATGCGCCCAGCGCCCATTGCGCTGCTCGCCCCCACCCGCCAGCGTTACGACATCGGTCTTGCGCTCCGGCCCACCCCTCGCGCCCAGCGCGATATCGAGCGGAAACCGCACATGATGAAATGCCATTCTTTTGTTCCCCCACTCTCGGTCCCTCCCTCGCCCCTTGCGGGAGAGGGACAGATTTTCTGCGTTCAGCAGAAAATCAGGGTGAGGGGTGCTCTATCCTCCGCAGAGGAGCGTTTTGCTCGTACGGAAAGAATACCCCTCATCCGCCCCTTCGGGGCACCTTCTCCCGCAAGGGGAGAAGGGAAGACGGGGGGGGTTAACTCCCCCGGGTACCCCTGCGAACCGCCCTCAGCAGCATCGCGCTCATTTCCGCCTCGCTCGCCGCAAAGCTGCGCGCATCCGTCGCCGTCACGTTGAACGTCACATGCACCCCGCCCCCACCGCCCGCGACACCAAGCCGACCATCCGGCCCGCGCGCCAGCGGCATGATCGCCTCCGGCCCCGCCTCGCCCGCCAGCCCCAGATTGTTACCCAGCGGAAAATAGGTCGGCGTCGCAATCACCCCGCCCTTGGCATGCGGAATGATCGCGGGATTGAGGCCAGCAAAGAGCCCCTCCAGCGCATTGCCGGCCAGCGTCTCCAGCGGCTTGAACGCCGCCTTCAGCGCCATATCGGCAAACGCCCTGCCGACACCAACAATCACCGACTCCAGCGATTTCCCATCCGTCAGCGCGCTGCGAAAACCCGACGAAATCGACCGCGCCACCCCATCCGCCAGCGAATGGATGCGCCTGATCTCGACCGACACGTCGCTCAGCTCATTCCTGAAATCTTCGTCAAAAAGATCACCGGCCATCTGGGAATCTCTCCATCAAAGCCTCGAGCCCCGGCCGATCGAGCGGCCCCGCCCGGTCCCCAACAACCGCGCCCCAGGCTGCCGCCAGCTCGCGCGGGCTCATCTTCCAGAAAGCCTCCGGCGGCAGTTTCAGCACGCCCAGCCCGAATTGCATCGCGTCGCGCCAGGGAAAGGGCTTCATGCCGCCTCCCCAAACGTCGCCTGCAGCAGCCGCACCGCAATGTCGGCCACCCCGCGCAACCCGCCCTCGACGCTCATCTGCGCCAGATCGTCGTCGGAAATGGCATTGCCACCTCCGCGCAGCCCCGCGCCGATAATCGCCGTCAGATCCCGGGCCGACACCTTTCCGCCCGCAAATCGCTCCGCCAGCCCCGCCAGATCCCCCGCGCCCAGCCGCGCCTCCAGCTCCGCCAGCGCTCCCAGCGTCAGGCAAAGCACCCTCGTCTCGCCCCCGATCTCGGCAGCGATTTCCCCACGATGAATATTTGCCATTGGTCCCTCAGATCGCCGTAAAGCCCACTTCCCCAGCGCTTTCCAGCGCCAGGTCAAACGTCACTTCGCCCGCATGATCAGCCGAAAATTCCAGCGCCACGATCTGGAACGGACCTTCCACAGTGCCGAAATGCGGCAGGATGAGCTGCCAATTGCGAATGGTCCCGGCAAAGAAAAGGCTCCGAATGAGCCCATCCGAAGCCTGGTCCTTGAACACCCCCGAGCCTGAAAGCGAGGCCCGCTTCACCCCGCCACCCGCCAGCAATTCTCGCCAGCGCCCGGCACTTTCCTGGTCCGTCGTGTCAACGCTCGCCGCATTGAACGCCAGGCTGCGCGTGCGCAGACCCGCCACGGTGAGAAAACTCCCCGACCCCGTCTGGTCGAGTTTCAGAAGCATATCCTTGCCACTCTGGGCTGCCATTTTGTCCCTCGCTATTCGGTAAGAAACCGCAGCAAAACCGCCGCCCGCGCCTGCCCCGTCGCAGCGTCGATAGCCGTCTCGGTCCGCACATGCTCGGCCAGCGTCACGACCAGCCCCGCCTGCACCAGGCCCGTCCGCGCCGCCATCACCCGCTCGGCAATCGCCAGCGCCGCCTTGCGGCTCGGCCGATCCGCCCAGCAGTTTACGAGCACTCGATGCTCCTGCCCCGGCGTGCCATCGCCATCGACCTGCCTGATGTCATGCCGGTCGATCACCACATAGGGCGCTGGCCGGTTCTGCGGCGGCGCATCGAAAACCCCTGATGCTCCCACCAGCGCCACAAGCGCCGCATCCGCCTCCAGCGCCGAAACCAGCGCCGCCTGCAAAGCCACGATCGGATGGGTCATCCCGTCACCTGCGTCTCGCTACAAGCGCAGCTCAAATAAGCCCGCCGCCCATTCAAGTCCGCAGCGCTCACCACATCCAGATTGCGCCCCCGATAGACAATGCGGTCCCCCGGCCCCAAATCAGGCCGAAACCGCAACACCACGGCATGCGAAATCGCCACCGCCCGTCCATCGGCATTGGTCCCCTGCCGCCCGGTCAGGCTCCGCACCCGCGCCCAGGCATTCCCCAGCGGCACATAGAGTTTCCCGTGCCCGCCCTCCGCTTCGGCCACGCTTTCGCGGCGCCGAAGCTGCACCCGATCGGTCAGCGTCCCGATAGGCGGAATCTTCTCGCTCACAGCCGCACCCGCTTATGCGCCGCCACCAGCCGGTCGAACCCCGAAGGCACCACCGAGCCGGCGCCCGCAACGATCACCGCATCACGATGCTCATGCCAATGCACCACCAGCCCCATCAGCGCCTGTTTGAGGTCTGCCGGCACATCCTCGGGCTCTATTCCGAACCCCGCGACATAGTCGATCTCGATCCCCTGCCGCTCCTGCAGCATAGGCATGCCGACCACCACACGCGGCACGATCAGCCGATCGGGCTCCGACCTGAACTGATCGAGCGGAACCTCATGGCTCGCCCCGTTGCCATCCGTCGCCGAAATTTCCGTGATGGCAATCAGCGGCGAAACCGGCAGTTTCACCACCCGGTTTTCCGGCCAGTCGTCGAGCACCACCCGCCAACTCTGCGCCAACAGCGCCTTACCGGTAATGCCCTCAACATGCAGCCGCGCTGCCCCGATCAACGTCGTAATCAGCCCGTCTTCCGCAGTGTCATCGACCTTGAGAAAAGCCTTGGCCTCGACAAGCGAAACCGGCTCCTCGGCGGGCCCCGCCAGGAGATAGGAAGTCATTGTTTTGTCCTTGGATTTTGTTGAAGCGCCAACACCTCAACACCCACCGGCTGTCACCCCGGCGAAGGCCGGGGCCCATCCTGAGATGTGTGGAGGTGACGCTATCTCAAGATGGATCCCGGCCTTCGCCGGGATGACATCGAGTGTGTGGGGAGATCAGCTCACGCCAAATTTGAGCAGCTTGATCGCATCAAAGTCCGCCACCCCGCCGCCCACGCGCTTGGTCGTATAGAACAGCACATAGGGTTTGCTCGAATAGGGATCGCGCAAGACGTTCACCCCCTGGCGATCCACAATCAAATACCCGCGCCGGAAGTCACCAAACGCCACCGACAGCGAATTCGCGCCGATGTTGGGCATGTCCTCCGCCTCAACCAGCGGAAAGCCCATGAAGCTGGCGCGACCATCCGCCGTCGCCGAAGGTTGCCAGAGATAATTGCCGTCGGAGTCCTTCAGCTTACGCAGCGCCCCCTGCGTCTTGCGGTTCATCACCCAGTTCGCATTCTGGCGATAGCCGGCCTTGAGCGCATAGACGAGATCGATCAGCACATCGCTACCATTGCTCGCCGGCAGCGCGCCGGAAGTCCCCGTCGCCACATAGCCGAGGTTCCCCCAGCTCCAGCTACTTTCCGCTACCGTGGTCGACGCCAGAAAACCCTTGGGCTTGTTGGTGCCATCGCCATTGACGAAAGCCGTGGTCTCCTGCGCCGCAAAAGCCGCATTCACCTCATCGGCAATCCACTGGCCGACATCAACCGCCGCATCGTCAAGAAAGGCCGTGGTCGCCGCCGGCATGGCATAGAGCTCGGTCGTCGGATAGCTCAGTTCGGCCAGCGTCTGGCTCGTGGTCGTCGGACGGCTCGCTGCTTCGCCCACCCAGCCCGTCTGCGGCCCCGTCAGCGTGATCGGGCGCTTATAGACCGAAGCCGAAACCTGGCGCACACCGGCAATGGCGCGAATGGGCGAAATCCCCGTCATCAGCCGGGTGATTTCCGTCTCGACCTCGGCCGGCACCACATAGCCGCCATCGGCACCAACGCCGACCTGCAGCGCCTTTTCCTCGCCGCGCTTCACATAGGCCGAAAAGGCCTCCTTGTACTCGCCATTGGGCACAAAGCCTTTGCCCTCGAGCGCCGGACGCGCCCGCTCTGCACTCACACGATCCAGCGCCGCCTTGTGCCCGTCGAGCACGGCATTGAGCCGTTCGAGCTTGCCTTCCAGCAAGCCATCAGCCGTGCCGCGCTTTTCGATATCCTTGAGGCGCTGGTCATTGGTGCGCTTGAATTCCTCGAACGCGGAGGAAAATTCGTTGAACAGCGCGGCAACGTCAGTCCCCGCGCCGGCCTTGGTTTCAAGGCCGTCGTCAATCCGATCCATGTCGGCATCCTTCTATCGGTTACGGATAGTCCTCGTAGCAGCCGCAATGGCGGCGCCGGCCGAAACGGGAGCGGCAATCCGCGCCGCCTCCATCATCGGAAAGGTCACGATCGAAATTTCATAAAGATCGATCTCGTGCAGCAGCCGGTTCCCCGCCTGCCGGCTGGCTTTCACGGTGCGAAAGCCGATGGAAAGCCCGTCGAGCGCCTCAGCCTCGATCAGGCGTTTGAGCGCATCCGCCCGCGGCACGCCCGGCACCAGTTTTCCACGCGCAAACAGCCCATGGGCGTCCTCGCGCAGCTCCTCCCAAAAGCCCACCGGCTCCTTGGGATCGTGCTGAAACAGCAGCCGAATCTGCCCCGCCCGCGCCTTGAGGCTCTTCGCAAAAGCCCCCGGCAAAACAATATCGCCGCCACTATCGAGCCGGTTGAACACGCTGGCATAGCCGGCAAAACGCCCATCGGCATCGACGGGAATTGGTCCCGCCATCAGCGCTTGCTCCCCGCCCTGCCTTGGGGCTTGGCCACGGGCCTCCCCTTGTCAGCCAGCGTTCCCGCCAGGTTCCAGGCAAATTGCCGAAACGTCTGCTGCGCCGTTTCCCGGTTTTGCTTATCCGCCATTCAGTCGTCCCCCTTGCGAAACAGCCTGTTCAAAGAGGCAATTTCGGTCACGAAATCATTGAAGCGCTTATTGGCCGAAGCCATTTCCTTGAGGCTCCAAACCAGGAGCGCACTCGCCCCGCTCGCCCACAAAAACAGCGCCAGATGCGCGAGATCCCCGCGCTCGATAATGGTCTTGGTGAGGTCGTCCATCCGGGTCCTCCTGGCAATAAAAAAGCCCGCCGGAGGCGGGCCTTGGTGTGCAGTGGTTCACATTACTTTTCGACAGCCCTAAGCCTCTGCATTCGCTCTACAAACGCCTCCGTTCCTGGAAGCAAGCGGGTTTCAAAGAACTCTTTGTGGCTAAGAATGAGATGAATTTCATCCTCAGTCAGCCTCGTGTCCGGATATTCCGGCTTCGAGCGAATCCTGCGGTCGAGCGCGATCGCGACGTCACGTTGCTCGGGCGGCAACGCGGCCGTCGATACGATCGTGCACGAGCCATCATCAGGTGTCCAAGTGGCTTCGCCATCTCGACCAAACTTTGCCGTCGATTGTGACGTCATATGTCGCGCCCAAAAGCCGCTCTCGTCGGCTTCGTAGACCAAAAGCAACTTTGGTTGTCCGCCGCCAGCAATGCCGTAGATGATGTCGCCTACCTTTACTGCATCGAGGGCTTGCTTCCGAGACATCATCGAGAAACTGGCCCGATGGAGAGCAGCCCAAACGCTTCGCTTGCGACATCGACCAAATACAGTTCGTCGTCCCGCCATTCGAATTTGGGCATGAACAGAAATTCCGGAGCACCCTCTGGCTGCGCAAGGGCCCACATCGCGTTCAACCCGTGAGGCGAAACAGAGTCCGCGGAATAGCCAGGGCGAAAGCCCACGACCGTTGTGCCATCAGGCTCAACAAAACTCGAGACAAAGGTCAGCGCAAATGCGTCACCGATGGTCCTTGGTGTAAACAGGACCAGATGTCGATCGAGGATTTCGGCAGCTCTAGCCGTGGCAGAAATATTCGTTATTCGCTGCATCACAGGTTCCATCAGATGGCGGCCTAGACCATCAACAAACAAATCTTCGATGCATCTACTCCGGGCGTCAATTGAGGCAGGTACTAAGCTCCGACATTTATCCAGTTACCCCTACCATCTCCCGCTTCTCCGCATCGCTCAAAAATTCCGCCCCGCCCACACGCGCCCACAGCGCCCCACGGTCCTCCGCCAGCGCCTCGACCCCGTCAAAATCCGGCGCCACTTCCGCGCCTTCGAATGCCGGCCCCAGCCACAGGCTGAGTTCCTGGGCCACCCGCACCACCAACGGCACGAGCGTTTGCCGCCAGAGCGCCCGATTGGCCTCGGCCATGTTGGCATAGGTATTGTCGCCGGGAATGCCGAGCAGCATGGGCGGCACCCCGAAAGCGAGCGCGATATCGCGCGCCGCTGCGTGCCTCGCTTCAATAAAGTCCATCTCGCGCGGGCTCATGGCGATGGCCTTCCAGTCGATCCCGCCATCGAGCACCATGGGCCGCCCGGCATTGGCGGCGCCAGAAAAATTCTCTTCCAGCTCGTCCTTGAGCCGCCGGAACTGCTCTTCCGTCAGCGTGCCGCCGCCCGCCGAATAGACCAGCGCGCCACTCGGCCGCGCCGCATTGTCGAGCAGCGCCTTGTTCCACTGCGCCGAGGCATTGTGAATATCGAGGCTCGTCTGCGCCGCCTCGAGCGGTCCCATGCCATAGTGGTCGTCCATGGGATGAAACAGCGCCATGTGCAGAATGCCCGGCAGCGGCGCGCTCTCCTGCGAAATCCGCACCGTGCGTCCGCCCGCCGTATAGTCATAGCCCACCGGCCAGCCATCGCCCCCAGCCACCACCCGCATGCGATCGGGCCGCAGCACGAACAGCGCCTTGACGCCGCCATCGACTATCCCGGCCTGCAAATAGGCATTCCCCGCAGTCTGCAGATAGGCATAAACCGCCTCCAGCATTTCAGCGCCCGATTGCCGCCCATTGGGCCTCGTGAGCAGGCTTTTCAGCGGATGCTCGCTCACCGCCTTGCCATCGACCCGCACCGTTAGGGGTACCCGGTTCGCCGTCTCCGAGATCAATCGCACGCAGCGATAGACCACCGGATTGCGCATGAACCCCTGGTTGACGAGGCTCGCATAACCCCGCCCGCTCCACTGCGCCGCCCCCAGCGCACTCAGCGTCATCAGCGTATGCCCGGCAAAATTCTTGGTTTCATTGGGCGTGTTCGTCCATCCGCCGAAAAGGCGGCCCATCCACTTCGGCATTTTTCATTCCCTGCATAGCGCGCAAAAGCAAAAGCCCCGGACGATGCCGGGGCTTTCTTCATTCTCAGGTCGTGCAGCCTATTCGGCGGGGTGATGGCTGTGGCGTTTGAGATCGCGCAAATGCAGCCAGGCGCCAGTTGCGCCGATCGCAACGACCACTACGGGCATCACGATGAAGGCGTAGATGTACATGAGGGTCATGACTTCAGTCCTCCGAGGACCAATCTTGCTACCCAATGTAGTGCAATCGCCGCCGAAAGCCAAATCGCACCGCCAAGTGCAAACGCCCACAATTCGAGCCTCGTTCCAGACGCTCCGTACAAAACAGCGGCAACTGGCGCCAAAACACCTACGGTGACACAGGCGGTCGATGCGCGATCCAATGCGTTCGCGAGCAGTTTGGTGCGCTCGTTTTCGACAAGGCTCATAACCCGCCCTCCCCGCATGCATTTGAACAATGAAGGCCAGGGAGAACGCAAGCCTCTGAAACCAACGCAGTCTAAACCCACCGCACCCGCGGCCCCACGCCTTTCAGCAGTAATTCCGTCAACGCCCAGACCAACGCATCCACCCGGTCCGGCGAATGCCCATCCGCCTTGCCGTCCGGCCCAAACGCACAAAGTTCATCCTCGAGCGCCGCCAGCCCCGGCACATGCCCCACCAGTCCGCGCCCATAAAGCGCCGCCACCGGCTCCGCCCGCAGCCATTTTCCGCGCGTCGCTCGCACCTCGATCACCGGCACCGAAGCATCCACTTGCCCAATCAGGTTCTTCACCAGGTCCCCGCCCTGATTGACCTCAACGACAATCGCATCCGCCGCATGCGCCTCGAACGCCGCCACGGCCCTTCGCGCCCAGGTCAGCGGCGCGACACCCTTCAGCGTCGCGTCCTCCAGCACCACCGCGCCTTCCCCGCTCCGCCCCGCCACCACAATCCCACAAGCGTCCGACCGCGCCGTCCCTGTCACCGGCGGATCGACCGCCACCACGATCCGCCCATCGACCGGCCCACCCTCGCAAAACATCCCCCGCTGCCAGAGCGCATCGGGCCGATCCTCAATCAGTTCGCCATCGAGCTCCTGCCGCCCCAGCACCGTGCCGCGATAGCGCGCCACCACGGCATCCAGGAACTGCGGCGCCAGTTGCGCCTGGTTCTCGACCGTCGTCATGCGCACCGTCACCGTATGCGGATCGGCCAGCAGCCGCTTGATCAGCCGCGTCGGCCGCGGCGTCGTCGTCACCAATTGCCGTGGCCGTTCTCCCAGCCGCAGCCCGAACTGCAACTGATCAAAAGCGTCTTCCGCATGGGGCCATTTGCCGGCCTCATCACACCAGGCTGCGGCAAATTGCGGCCCGCGAAACCGCTCCGGGTCCGAAGCGGTCATGATCCAGGCCTCGACCCCATTGGGCCAGACCAACCGATTGCCACCGCGCAGGATCGGCCGGTCATCGTCGGGATGCACGGCAATGATGCCGCTTTCGCCCCGCACCATGATGCTCAGCGCCTCGGTCATGGTTTCGCCCACCAAAGCGATTGGGGTCACCCTGTCCCGCGCCAGTTCGCGCACCCATTCCGCCCCGGCCCGCGTCTTGCCCGAGCCGCGCCCGCCCATCAGCAGCCAGGTGGTCCAATCCCCCGCCGGCGGCAATTGCTTGGGGAGGGCCCATTTGTGCCAGTCAAAAAAGCGCTTTTCAGCCTCTTCATCCGAGAGCGCAGCGACTTCTTTTTTGGGCGTGAGCATAGCGGTCCTCAGCGGTCTTCATGGTGAGATCTCCGAGGTTCGGCCTCACCGCGCCTTGAACTGCTCCATGCGCTTGACCAGCTTGGCCCGCAGGTCGGTCATATCCTTGCGGCTCGCCGGCTCGACATTGGGCTTGGCCGCGCCGAGTTCGATCAGCTTGTCGAGCGTTTTCACCTGTGTGGCCAAAACATTGGCCTGTTTGTCGATCGGCTCGTTCACCGCCGCCTCCAGTTTTCTGATCTGCTTGTCGAGCACCTTGAGCATGCGCGCCACAAGGTCGGCCTGTTTGGGCACCCTGGCCCGCGCGCTCAGCCAGCCTTCCATTTCGCGGCGATAGCGCAATTGCGCCACGCTGATCCCATGCCGCCGGCAGATCACTGTCGGCAGAAACTGGCGGCCCTCATATTCCTCGCGAATGGAGGCCCAGTCCGGCATTGCCGTCTCGCTCATGCCTGCCTCCTGCACTGTCGAAACCCAATTGTTCGACCATGCCTGAAGACTAGCAGATCACCGTGACGCGGGGATTAGTTGGATAAGCTGGATAAGTTCAGGCGCCGAAAACGCGCCTTGCTTCCATGGCCAGGCCCAGCCCCACCGAGCCCAGCACGTCGGTACGCACCACTTCCGCCTCGGGAAACAGCGCCTGCAACCGCCCAGCCACCGCCGGCACCAGCGTCGAACCACCCGTCAGGATCAAGCTGTCCACCCCTTCGGCTTCCACGCCCGCCCGCCGCAACGTTTCGCGAATGGTGGCTTCCAGCCGCCGGATCGACTCGGCGAGGGCGAGGCCCAGCTCATCTGCGGTAATCTCCGTCGAAATTTCGCGGTCCCGCACCGGAAACACGAATTGCGTCGCCTCAGCATCGGAAAGCGCGATCTTAGCTTCTTCCACTCGCCCGATCAGCCGGTGCCCCAGCCGATCCTCGACCAGCATCACCATGGTTTCCACCATGTCCGGCTCAGAGGCTTCCCGCACGGTCGAGCGCAGGTCGCGCATGGCCTTGGCGTCATAGAGCCGGTTGATCCGGTGCCAGGTGGAAAGATCGACATAGGGCGCGACGGGCAGGTAGCGCTTCTTGTCGTGCGTTTCCGTCCCGAGCCCGAGTTCGGGCATCACCTTGGCCATGGCTAGCAGCCGGTCGAAATCGGTACCACCGATATGCACGCCCGCCGTCGACAGGATATCGCCGCTGCGATCCGCCAGCCCGCTGCGCTCGGGCGAAACCCGCACCACCGAAAAGTCCGAGGTACCGCCGCCGAGGTCGACGATCAGCGCCAGCTTTTCCCCGCTCACCTGCCGCTCATAGTCGAGCGCCGCGGCAATCGGCTCGAACTGAAAGGCTATGTCCCTAAAACCCTGCGCCCGCACGGCCGCCTCAAGCTGCCCCTGCGCCTCGGCATCGGCCACCGGGTCGTCATCGACGAAATGCACCGGCCGGCCCATCACCACCTGGGTCAGTTCCCCACCCAGTTCCGCCTCGGCCCGCCGCTTCAATTCACCCACAAAACTGCCGATAATCTCGCCAAAACCCAGCCGCCGCGCCTTTACGCGCGTCGTATCGCCAAAGAGCGCAGTGCCCAACACGCTCTTGAGCGAGCGCATCAAGCGCCCATCGGCGCCCGAAACATATTCGGCCACCGCGGCGCGCCCAAAATAGAGCGTGTCGTCTTCAAAATTGAAAAAGAGCACGCTGGGAATGGTCCGGCTCCCACCCTCGAGCGCCAGAAGATCGGGATGCCCGTCGGCGCCGACGCGTCCGAGGGTCGAATTCGAAGTGCCGAAATCGAGGCCACAGCCAAGCGCCATTTTGAGCCGTCCATCTCTAGGGAAAGGCGCGGCAGCCGCGCGGGGGACGGCCCCTATAAGGGGTTGGGGATGGATTGGCAACTTCGAACCGTCCCACAGGGCAAATCGCTCCAGTGGAGCGATTTGAGGCGAGAAGGCCACGACAGCTACGCTCGAATGGCGAATGCCAGGAAAACTGGACCTACTGTCCGGCGCGCACCCACTGGTGACTGAGCGCCGCCGCCCCACCCCGTCCGTCGTCATTGCCGGGCTCGTCCCGGCAATCCATCTCGCCTCCGCTGGGACTACCGGGATAAACCCGGTAGCGACGACTAAAGACAAATCTCGGTTGAGATCGAGCGGGGGAAGCTCGCGGCCTCTTAAGCCGCCACTTCCCGCTTCTCGCTCACGCGCATATCTGCAATTTCCAGCCGTCCCAGCCCGCGGCGCTGCGCCTTGCGCAGGGCGATCTTGGCGGTGTCGAGCACGTCCTTGTCGAAAGGCGGCTCGGGATTGACCACGGCCAGCCCCGCACCCAGCGTCACGGCTCCAGCGTGGCTTTCCTTGTTGACCAGACCCTCGCGGCGCACCGCCTGGTTGATCTTGTTGGCGAGGTCACGCCCCATCAGCATGGGCATGTCGGGCAGGACCAGAAGAAAGCCGCTCTGCCCCAGGCGCAGACAGCAGTCTTCCTCGCGCTTCAGCAGCGAGACAACAATCCGTTCCAGCGTTTCAAGGCAGTCTTCCGCGGCGTCACGCCCATAGGCGGCGAGATATTCGCCAAAGCAGTCGATTTCGAGAGCCACGACACAGAGCGAAACATTGCGCTCGGCCGCCAGCATCCAGGCCCTTTGCAGCTCTTCCTCGATCGGCCGCGCCGCCGAATGCCGTTTGGAACTGCTCTCCGGCGACATCGGTCGCCGCGCATCCCGCCTCTCCGCGTGACGTCCGAGCAGGGATCTAACCATCTGCCACAGCCCGTCTTTCTGGAAAGCTTCGGTCATGCTCATTATGCCCGCCCCCGGCGCAGTCTTCTTGCTGCCCGATCTGGTCACACTATAGTTAATGAGAAGTTACTATCATTAATGATTTGGCAAGATGTCGTTTTGCTTAAATGTAAAGCAATTGTCACACGGCATGTCTTGTGTGGCATTTTCGACTCAATAGAGAGCCTCGGATTGGCCCTAAAGATGCTCCGGCGGCTCGTATTCAGGCCAGTCCACGGCATGCTCTTCCCACTCTTCGGGGTCGACCTCGGTCTCGAGAAACGTGCGCCCGGAAACAGACACACCGACATCGATCACCGTCTGCGGATCGCCCGAAACCAGCGGATGCCACCAGGCCAGCCCCTTGCCCTCGGCCAACCGCCTATAAGCACAGGTCGTCGGGATCCACTTGATCTCGACCACATTCTGCGGCGTCAGCTTGATGCAGTCGGGCACGATCTTCTGCCGGTTGGGATAGTCGGTGCAGCCGCAGGTGTCCCCGTCGAGCAATTGGCAACGCACGTCCGAGGTGATCAGCGTCCCCGTATCCTCGTCCTCGAGCTTGATCAGGCAGCACCGGCCACAGCCGTCGCAGAGCGCTTCCCACTCCGCTTGGGTCATTTGATCGAGCGTTTTTTCTTCCCAGAAGGACATTGGCAAGGGGTCTCGTTTATCCTGTTTCCGGTTTGCGCTTGTCTTGGCCCCGGCGCAATCATATTCCAGCGATGCAATTGCATTGGCCCGGGGCTCAAGACACATTCGCGAGACTGGGGCCCAGGGGTTTTAGCGTGCAGGATCCGTTCTATAGCAAGCAAAAGCGGCAAAAGCGCGCCGGCGGCATGCTGGCGGCAGACGCCTGGCTTGACTCCTCGCTCTATGAATTCTGGCAGACGCTCGGCCGCTGGTACACGCGCTACCAGGATTTCATGAGCCGGTTCCACGTCACCGGCATCAAGCGCTTCTTCGTCGAAATCCTGTCCGACGCCTTCACCTTCGGCGCCATCGGCGCTGTCATCGTCACCGCCTTTGCCCTGCCCGCCTTCAACATCATCGATCGCGGCGCCTTCAACAAGGCCGAGGACTATTCCGTCGTCTTCCTCGATCGCTTCGGCAATGAAATCGGCCGCCGCGGCATTCGCTCGGACGATAGCGTGGCGCTCGACCAGATGCCGGACTTCCTCATCAAGGCAACGCTCGCCACCGAAGACCGGCGTTTTTACGACCATTTCGGCATCGACATCGTCGGCACGCTGCGCGCCCTTGCCTCCAATGCCCAGGGCGACAATTCCACCCAGGGTGGCTCCTCGCTCACCCAGCAATTGGCGAAAAACCTATTCCTCTCCTCGGAACGCACGTTTGAGCGCAAGATCATCGAGGCCTTCCTCGCCGTCTGGCTCGAATGGCATTATTCCAAGGACGAAATCCTCAAACTCTACTTTGACCGCGCCTATATGGGCGGCGGCAATTTTGGCGTCACCGCCGCCGCCGAATTCTACTTCGGCAAACGCGTGCAGGACATCAACCTCGCCGAAGCCGCCATGCTCGCCGGCATGTTCAAGGCGCCGACCCGCTACGCACCGCATGTCGACCTCGCCGCGGCCCGCGGTCGCGCCAATCTCGTCCTCACCAATCTCGTCGCCGCCGGTTTCCTCACCGAAGGCCAGGTGACCGCCGCCCGCCGCCATCCCGCCGCCCCCATCGATCGTACCGCCGACGTCAATTCCCCGAATTATTTCCTCGATTGGGCTTTTGAGGAAGCCAAACTCAAGATCGAGGAAACCAATGCGCCGGGGAACAATTTCCTCGTCCGCACCACCATCGATACGACGCTGCAAAAATACGCCGAGGAAGCCGTCACCTCGGTCGTCCGCGAACAGGGCGAGCAATACAAGGTCAGCCAGGCCGCCATGGTCGTCACCGATACCCAGGGCGCCATCCGCGCCATGGTCGGCGGCATGGACTATGGCAAGAGCCAGTTCAATCGCGCCATCGTCTCGACCCGCCAGCCCGGCTCGGCCTACAAGATCTTCGTCTATTCCGAAGCCTTCGAGCAATTGGGCCTAAAACCCTCCGACCCGATCACCGATCGCCCCGTCTGCATCGGCGACTGGTGCCCGCAAAACTATGGCCGCAGCTACAAAGGCTCGGTGAGCCTGCAAAGCGCCTTCGCCCAGTCGCTCAATACGGTCCCCGTCACCCTCTCGATCAAGACCGGCCGCGAACCCATTGCTGCCCTCAGCCACCGCATGGGCCTGCGCGCCGATTACCCCGTCACCCGCTCGCTGGCCCTCGGCGTCGCCTCGGTTTCGGTCATCGACATGACCTCGTCCTATGCCGTCTTTGCCAATGATG
This sequence comes from Devosia riboflavina, assembly GCF_000743575.1. Taxonomy (GTDB): domain Bacteria; phylum Pseudomonadota; class Alphaproteobacteria; order Rhizobiales; family Devosiaceae; genus Devosia; species Devosia riboflavina. Next base: position 83,627 of record NZ_JQGC01000027.1, read on the forward strand.
GCTACAAGACTCCGGCCTTCGGCATTACCCGCATGACAACGCTTTCCGGCGATCTCGTCTGGGAAGCCGATCCCGACGCCGCGCGCGAACGCGTGCTGTCCGAGCAGACCGTCGCCTATATGAACCAGATGATGTATGCCGTGACTCAGAACGGCACCGGCACCCGCGCCCGCATCGAAGGCGTGCCGACGCTGGGCAAGAGCGGCACGACCTCTTCCTATCGCGACGCCTGGTTCTGCGGCTTTACCGGCAATTATGTCGCCGCCGTCTGGTTCGGCAATGACGACTACAGGCCCACCAACAATCTGACGGGCGGCAGCCTGCCGGCCATCGCCTGGCAGAAATTCATGGCCTATGCCCATACCAATATCGAGATCAAGCCGGTCTTCGGCGTCGATTTCGTGCCCCAGCAGACCGTCGTTGCCGATGCCAGTGCCGAAGCGCCGGCCGAGGACGTGGTCGAGCGCCCGCCCAGCCTGACCCCGGCCGCGGCGCGAAAGCTGCTCGATCTCGCCGGTCGCCTCGATACGGCCATTCGCGATCTTGAACCGATATCGGATCAGGCCCGCGCCGCCCTCAGCGGCAGTTCGGCGGGCCTCTAGGCGCCTACTTTGCTAAAAATGTAGGAATTAAACCTCTGAGGCGTCCACATTTTCGCCTCATGCGCTGGCCATTGCCTTGATGTCCTCACGGCCTCGTGAGGATTCGTTCAATCAAAGGACAAGTCATGAAGACGTCGATTCTCGCACTTGGTTTCATCCTCGCCACCTCGAGCGCAGCCTTCGCCTGCACGGCCGAAGAATTGCAGGCCAAGGCAATGGAAGTGTCCACCAAGGTGCAGACCGTGATTGCCGCCCACCCGGAAAAGGCCTCCGAAATCACCGAGAAATTCACCGCGCTGCAGACCAATCCGCCCGCCGATGTGGAATCGGCCTGCAAGGTCTATGACGACCTCCTGGTCGAGATCGAAGCGCTCTAAGCTTTTGCGGAAGGCGGGCGCGCGGCGCGCCTGCCTTCCCACCGCCAAATTTACCCCCTCCCCCTCTCAGACGCTTCCTCCTCCATCGTTCCGTTGCTATAGCCTAAACTGTTCGCAGCGCTGCCGGTCCAGCACCCTATGCCCAACCCAAAGCATGTCTCCCGAAAGTGGACGCCGGTTTCGGGAAAGAGGCATGCGTCAAACAAGGACTAAGGCTACTGAAGCGAATCCGAAGGATTGCGAAGTGCTTTAGAGGTTGCTGAACCAATATGCGGTTTGTCCTTCTGCTCCTCGTGTCCATCGCCATTGCCCTCGCGACGGGTTTCGGCCTCAGCTATTACGCGCTGACCGATGGCCGCCTCTTCGGCGCTGCGCAGCTTGGTCCCTGGATTTCCTGGCCCGATCTCGGTTCCGCCTCGCCCAATCCCTATTCACGTGGCCATCTCACCCGCGAAGCCGAATTGCAGCTCGGCCGCGCCGAAGGCCTCAAATTCGTCGCCACCACCGACAGCGCCGGGGAAGCCCTCGATCTTTCCTGCGCCTATACGCTCGAAGGTCATGTTCCTGTCTCCAGTTTCTGGACCCTCGTCGCGGTGAACAGCGAAGGCGTCAACCTTGCCGCCCCCGGCACCGATCTTGCCCTGCGCTCGAGCGAACTCGCCCGCACCAATACGGGCAGCATGGTCATCCATGTCGGCAAAGCCCTGGCACCGGGCAATTGGCTCGAACTCAGCGGCAGCGGTCCCTTCGCCCTCGAATTGACGCTTTACGACACCACCGCCTTTTCCGGCTTCAGCTCGGACAATGACACCATGCCCACCATCACCCGGGGGAGCTGCGTATGACCCGGGTCATTCTCTGGCTGCTCGGCGGCGTGCTCCTCGGCGGCATCATCCACATTCTCGTCATCCTCACCCTGCCGCTCCTCGCCGAGGAAACCACCTGGTCGCGCGTCTCCGCCCTCGAAGCCAGAAATCGCATGCTGATCCTGCCGCAGGTCGAAGCCGGCAAGCCCAATCCCCTGGGTCTTGATCCCGAACTCGTCTATGGCCTCTGCCAGGTCGATCTCGCCGAAGGCCCGGCCTATCTCCGCGGCATGCTGCCCGACGCCTTCTGGTCCCTCGCCCTCTTCAACGAAGCGGGCGCCGTCATCTATTCGACCACCAATCGCGACGGCATCGGCCAAACCGTCGATCTCGGCATTTTCAATGCCGCCCAGACCCGCCTTCTCGCCCAGCAGCAGCTCGATATCGAAGAAGGCCTGCTTGTGGTCGAAGCCCCCGCCGATCATCTCTTCGTCCTCGTCCGCCTCTCTCCGCCCCACGAAGTCATGCGCACGCGCTTTGCCGAGCGCCTCGCCGCCGTCCAATGCGGGCCAAGACGCTGATGGCCATGCCATTCTCCGCCATCCTCCTCTACGCCCTCGCCGCCCTGGCTGAAATTGCCGGTTGCTTTGCCTTCTGGGCCTGGTGGCGTCTCGACAAATCTCCGCTCTGGCTCGCCCCGGGCCTGCTTGCCCTCATCGCCTTTGCCTGGCTCCTGGCCCTAGCACCCGCCGATCATGCCGGCCGCGCCTATGCCGCCTATGGCGGGGTCTATATTGTCGCCTCGCTGATCTGGCTCTTTGCCGTCGAAGGCCGCCAGCCCGACCATTGGGACATCGCCGGCGGCCTCCTCGCCCTGGCCGGCGCTGCCATCATCCTCTTCGGCCCGCGGAGTTAAGCGAATGATCCTCCATGTCGAAATCGCTGCCACCGACCTCGATCGCGCCATGACATTCTATCGCGCTGTATTCGGCGTGGCGTTCGCCCAACCCATCGACCTCCATGAAAGCCGCATGGCCTATGCCGAAGGCGCCATGGAAGGCGCAAGCTGGGCCCTCTGCCAGGGCGAGGTCTATGTCCCGACCCAGAACGGCACCATCCTCTATTTCGCCGTCGATGACATCGACGCCGTCCTCAGCCGCGCCGAAACTCTCGGCAGCGCAGTGCTCTTCCCCAAGACCACGCTTGCCGATGGCAGCCATGTCGCAGAAATCGGCGACAGCGAGGGCAATCGGATTGCCCTCCAAACCCGTGGCTGACCATGACCCCCGAAGTTTTTCCATCTGCCCTCGCCAAGGCGGTTTCCCGCTACCGCACTGAAGTCGCCGCTCGGTCCGAGCATCTTTCCCTGCTCCTCTGGCAAATGGGCGAAGGCCATCGCCTCGACCTGCGCGAGACCATGCCGGGGCACCTGACCACCAGCGCCATCGTGCTCTCGCCCGATCATGCAAAAATCCTCGTCATCGATCACGTCACCATCGGCCGCTGGCTGCAGCCCGGCGGCCATTATGAGCCGAGCGCCTTCTTCCACCATTCCGCCCAGCGCGAAGCCGAGGAGGAAACCGGCGCCACGGGCCTCAAACTCCATCCCTGGCATCAGGGCCAGGACCTGCCCTTCGTCATCGACAGCCACGACGTCCCCGGCAAACGCTCCCGCAACGAGCCGCCGCATATCCATCACGACCTGCAATATCTGTTCATTGCCGATCCAACACTTCCGCTCGTGGCCCAACTCGAAGAGGTTCACGCGGCCCAGTGGCGCGAGGTGGAAATGCTGGCTGAATTTGCACCAAAGGCGGCGGCACGGCTGAAGTCGGTTGGGGCGCCGGGCTAAGCCACTGCCCCACAGTTTGGCCGCGCTCCGGATTTTCCTTTTATCGCTGTGTCATTCCCGCGAAAGCGGGAACCCCTGTTTCAAACGGAGGTCCCCGCTTTCGCGGGGATGACACCGTAGAAAGAACGAAAAGAACCAGGCGTGTGACAGCTTCCCAAAGGGAAAGGCGAAGAGCCCTCACAAAACCCCAACCACCCCGCCAACCGCCGCCAGTGCCGCAACCACCCACAGCGGCGGCAATTTCCAGCTCACCAGCGCCACAAACCCCGCCAGCGCCAGCGCGAAATCGAGAGGCGACAGCACCGCGCTCGTAAACACGGGGTCGTAAAGCGCCAGCGCCAGTACCCCGACCACGGCTGCATTGGCGCCGCGCATCGCCGCCTGCGCAAACGGGTTGCCCCGCAGCCCATGCCAGAACGGCAGCGCTGCCACGAGAATAAGAAGCCCCGGCAGGAAGATCGCCACGAGCGCAATCGCCGCTCCCCAAATACCATTGGGCGGGACGGAGCTCGCCGCCCCCAAATAGGCAGCAAAGGTGAAAAGCGGACCCGGCATGGCCTGCGCCGCGCCATAGCCAGCAAGGAACGTACTGTCGCTCAACAGACCCCGGCCAACCGTTCCCGCTTCAAGCAGCGGCAAGACCACATGGCCGCCGCCAAACACCAGCGCACCGGCCCGATAGAACGCGTCGAACAGCGCCAAAGCCGGGTTGACCCCGGCAAGAAGCGGCAGGGCGACCAGCAGGCCGATAAACAGCAACAGCGCAAAAATGCCAAAGCCGCGCGATACCGGCGCCTTGGCCTCCGGCACAGCGCCATTGCCCTTTTCCTGGCACAGCGCCAGCCCCAGCGCCACGCCGAGCACGATCGCGCTGACCTGTCCCAAAACCCCGCCAAAGGCCACCATGGCCAGCACAGCCAGCACGGCAATGCCTGCCCGCGCCCGGTCCGGCGTCAGGCTTTTTGCCATGCCCAGCACCGCCTGCGCCACGACAGCCACGGCGACCAGTTTCAATCCATGCAGAATGCCCTGCGCCAGATCGCCATCAAGCGCCGCCGCACCCAGCGCAACCGCCACCATCAATAGCGCCGATGGCAGGGTGAACCCGATCCATGCCGCCGCCGCACCCAGCGGCCCGGCCCGCATCAGCCCGATGGCAAAGCCAACCTGGCTCGAGGCCGGTCCCGGCAGAAACTGGCAGAGCGCCACGAGATCGCCATAGGCCTTGTCGTCGAACCAGCCGCGCCTCGTGACGAACTCGTCGCGAAAATATCCCAGATGCGCGATCGGGCCGCCAAAACTCGTGAGACCAAGTTTGAGAAAGGCCCCAAAGACCTCCCCGGCTGACCCGGTCTTCTCGACGCCCACGCTTGGCTCCAGCAACTACTTGATTTGAATGACTTCCGTATCCGGGACCATGGTTTGGAAGCGTGACGGTATGGTGACACCGCCCTGCCCCGGCCGCGTGCCGCTCCCCGAACAGAAGTCGTGCCGGCTCGCCCGGTCGGCCCAGGCGCGCAATTGGCTCAGGGAATTGTCGACCGCGATCGACTGCTCGTGCGGGGTTTCGACGAGGAGATTATCGAGCGCATAGGAATAGCTCTCGTAGCGATAGTTCACCGCCCGCACGAACCACTCGATGTAATGGGTATTTTCGTAACGCCGCGCCGCGACATCGGCCGCCGCAGTCGGCGCCACATTGGTCAGCGAAGCCAGCGCAATCTCGCGATTCCGGTCAACCTCGATCACCGCGCAGACGCTGGCAAAAGTCGAGGGCAAGGTATCGAGATCAGCCAGGATATGCCGGCCCAGCGTCGCATAGCGCACCCGCGAAGACTGGTAATGCTCGCGCTTCAGCCAATTGTAATAGCGGTCGGTCGTGAACTTCCAGTCCTTCGCCCGCGTGATTCGCGTGCGCTGCATTTCCGCTTCCGTATCGAACATCCAGTCCCGCGAATGCGCGGCAACAAGGAAGCGCCAGGTGCGATCATGCATTTCGCGTTCCTGGTCGGTCTGGTTGAAGTTCGAGACAGGCTCGCGCTGCTTGGCCATGAAAGTGCCGACAGCGGGCAGCACATCGTCGTGCAGCACGCTCGGCTTGGCCCTGCCGAAATCGCCAACGGGCCGCGACGCACAAGCGACCAGCAGCCCGGCTAAAAGTGCCGTCCCGAGAAAACCAAAAAACCGCGGCATGAATTCAGCCGCGTTTACGACGACGCCGTGAGGGGTCGAGACGGTCAGTGGGTGGCGGCGTCGGACCGCGTTCATAACGTACCCCGGTGAAGAGAAATATCTGTGCGTCGCCGGACTGTCGCGGTCCGGATTTTGCGGGTCGATCCCGCCTTTCGAATTTCAGCAGCTTGCCCAAGCTGACCTCCAATGCGGCTCCCCCGTCCCTAGTGGAGGCAGCCAGTTCAGTGTGATTCTCCCGGCACGATGACGCACCTCGTGCTGGCCCTATTAAGAGATCGTCAAGGTTAACAGTCTGCTAACGAATTACAGGCAAATTGATCATCAGAACGCGCCGGGGGCGCGCAATTAGTCGATGGTCCTGCCCAACATGCTCGGTTTTCAGCCTTACGAAACCTTCCAGCTTCTCATTGAAACCGGCGGTGTGGACCGCACCAACACCCTGCTGATAGCGGCCTGCGACGCCTATGCCCGCCGCGGCCGTCCGACCGTTCCCGAAATGGAACAGTTCGAAACTTTGGCCACCCGCCTCTTCCAGTCGGCCAGCCCCCAGGCCCGCGCCAAGGCCGCTGCAATCCTCGGCCGCAGCGAACTGCTCTCCCAGGCGCTCGAACAGCTAGTCGTTGAAAACATTGGCGAAGATCTCGTTTCCTTCCTCGCCAGCGCCGAAGAATTGTCCGACCGGACCCTCCTCGACGTGCTCGGCCGCTACGATGTCGCCGCCGCCGCCACCATTGCCGGCCGCAAGAACCTGACCAATGTGGTTCTCGCCAAACTCTTCCAGATGAACTCGCGAAAAGTCTATCGCGCGCTCGCCACCAACATGGACATCACCCCGCGCGGCGCCTATCTCAGCGCCCTCGCCCGCTCGGCGCAGATGGACCACCTCGTCGCCGAAGCCCTTGGCGAACGCAAAGATTTCGACGCCGCCCTCCTCGCGCCGGCCTTCTTCGATCTTTCCGATGCACAGCGAATCAAGGTCATCCAGGCCTTCGCCAATCGCGAAACCCCGGCCGCCCCGATTTCGCGCACCATCGAGCAGCTTTCGGTCGCGACCCCGGAGCTGACCAAGGCGCTGATGAAGCTCTTTTCGGAAAACCGCCGTCCGGAAGTCACAAAACTTCTCGCCCAGATCACCGGCCTCGACGAAGTCCGTTGCGGCCAGATCGCCCATGACGTCACCGGCGCCTCGACCTTCGTGGTGCTCCGTGGTTTCGGTGTCTCGGCCTATGACGGGCTGAAAGTTCTGATCCACGCCACCAGCCACGACAGCGAACGCTCCCGCGCCCTGGCCGATTTCGCCTCGCTCTTCGCTACCGTCTCGGCCGATGCCATGGCCTATCTGATGAGCGCATGGCGCGGCGAAGTGAACCTCTTGGATCTTTCCAAGCCCCAGTACCGTCCGGTCAACATGCCGAGCCGCCGCACGCCGCAGCCGGCCGCAGCCAGCGGCTCGGGCAATGCCGTGGTGGAGCAGGCCATGGTCGCCCTCTCCCGCATCGGCGCCCGCCGCGCCGGCTAAGCCGAAATCTTGGAATTCCTTCGACCCGGGCTGTTCTTCAGCCCGGGTTTTTCACGACCTCGATTCCGAGGTCGTCCCCTCGCAAGTCGATGCTGAGCACCCAGAGATCGGGGTCAAAGTCCACTTCCCGAGCAATGCGCTGGCGAACCGTATCGGGCTCGACATGCGAGAAGCGGGTCTGGAACACCAACCCCGCCCCATCTCCCCGACTGATCACAGGCGCCGGCGTATGGAGCGAGCGCGTGCCATCGAGATGATCGACTTCGATAAATACCTGCCCGGCAATGGGATCACCCTTGCGGGCTACCACGCACATATGGCCGAGGTCATTGTGGCGCCGGACAAAGGCCATGCACCACAGATCGCTGCGGATCGCGCCGGCCACTAGATGGTCGCGCCGGCCTTGCGCAGCAGGTCGATAAGGTCGGGCTGCACCTGGCCAGTGATCTTGTAGCGATGGAAGTTTTCGAATTCGCGGATGGCCCGCGCCGTTTCCGGCCCCGGATTGCCATCGATCTGGCCGCGGAAGAACCCCAGGCTCGCAAGACCCCGCTGAATATCGGCAACGAGTTCGCCATCCGTCGCCGGGCGCGCGGCCCGTGGCTGGGAGGCCGGCGTCGTATTGGCGACGGTCTGGACAACCGGCTGGGGCTGCGGCGCGGCCTGGACCGGAGCGGGCATTGCCTGGCTCGGCAGGCTGGCGCTCGGCGTGGGCGGATTGGCAACCGGCGTACCAGTACCGCGCGTGCCATCGACAGCCGCGACAATCGAATCAATGGTATTGGCAGCGGCGACACCAACCGTATCGACAGCCTGTTCGACCGGCGAAAGTGCGGGCAGACGGGCCACGACGCGATCCTGCTCGACAGGGGCCGCCTGCTGAACCGGCGCCGAAGCCGGCGCAGCGGCAACCGCTACCGGTTGGGCCACGACGGGAGCCGGTGCCGGAGCGACGACGGCCTGAGGCTGCGGGGTCGCCTGAACGACAGGCTGCGGCGCAGACGTTGTCACCATTCCCGAAGCATTCGAGCCAAGGATGGCATTGACCACATCGGCCGAGAGCGCACCCTGCGGTGCAAAACCGTTACGCTCTTCAAAGGCACGAATGGCGCGGGCGGTCATCGGGCCATAATAGCCGTCGACCTTGCCGTCAAAAAGCTGCAGCTCGGCGAGCTTCTTCTGCACGGCGAAAACTTCGGAATTGCCCACGGGCTGGTCCGGAATGACCTGCGGCACCGCCGCGACGCTGCCCGTCGTTTGCGGCGACACGACAGGCGCTGCAACCACGGCCGTCTGCTGTGCGTCTTCCACGGCCTGTTCGCGCATTTCGACCGGCGCGGGCATGGGGGCGGCTTGCGGCGAGACGGCATAGGGCACGCTGCGGTCAGCGGCAAAGAAGGGCGAGGGATGCATCCCGGTCTGGAAATAAAGCGCATTGCTGCCGGCGAGAGCGCTCATGGTCACGAGGGCAAAAACGCCCGTCGAGGCCAGCGGGGCCTGCATATAGCGGTTGAATGCCCAATACGCCCCACGACCAAGCTGGTTCATGAGGACGCTACCGGCCATCAGCGGCAGTTGGGACAGGGTCGATGCTGTCATTGCGCTTTTCTTTTTTCGTTTTGCCATGAATTGATAGGCGCCGCCGCAGGCTCCCGATGGAGGGGTAGAACTGCGACAGTCTCTTCCAACTTCGTTGCCGGACCGTTTATCGGCAGAAGAACGGTCATGGTTGTCCCCGCTCCGATTTCGGACATGGCCCGGAGCGCACCGCCATGGAGTTCCGCCAGGCCCTTGACGATCGAGAGGCCGAGGCCCGTGCCTTCATATTGCCGGTTCAGCCCATCCTGCGCCTGGAAGAACGGCTCGCCGATCCGTTCCAGCGCCATTGGCGCCATGCCGATGCCCTGGTCGCGCACGGCAAAGCTCAGCGACTGGCCCTGGCGCTTGACGACCAGCGTCACCGTATCACCCACATGGCTGAACTTGACGGCATTGGAGAGGAGGTTGATCAGAATCTGCCGGCAGGCGCGCTCATCGGCCAGAATCGTCGGCAGACCCGATTCGATCTGCGCTTCGAGCGTGATCGAGCGCGCCTTGGCCATGGTGTCGACCATGGCAAAGCAGGCCGGCACGATCTCGTCGGGCTGGAAACGCGCGGTGCTGATTTCAAACTTGCCGGCTTCGATGCGCGACATGTCGAGCAGCATGCCCACCACATCGAGCAGGTGCTTGCCGCTCTGGTGGATGAGACCGGCATATTCGCGATGCGTCGGCGACAGCTCGCCGCCAATGCCCGACGTCATCATTTCCGAAAAGCCGACCACGGCATTGAGCGGCGTGCGCAGCTCGTGCCCGATGGTGGCGAGGAAGCGCGACTTGGCTTCCGAGGTTTCCTCGGCCGCGCGCCTTGCTTCGCTCATGGCGGCTTCAGAATCCTTGCGCTCGGTCACGTCGCGCAACAGCGCCGTCACTTCATAGCGAGTACCGACCATCTGGTCCCTGATCGGCGAGAAATGTGCTTCTACCCAGATGAACTGGGGCACGCCGCCCGTCGCATGCGGGTCGTCGCGGCGCATGCGCACTTCGATCGATCGGCTCTTGCCGCCCTGATTGGCATCGGCAAAGGCGGTGAGATAGGCGGGCCGGTCCATGACATGGAGGCGCTCGCCGAGCGAACCCGTGCTCAATTGATAGCGCGGGCAGCCAAACAGTGTCTCGGCCGAGCGCGAGGCCGAAAGTAGTTCGCCTTCGGTCGAAAAGCACAGCACCGTGTCCTGCACGGTCTCGACCAGGTGCCGATAGGCATTGAGTTGGGCCTTGTCGTGCACAACATAGCCGGCATTGATGTGGTGCGTCGTATGCGCGACGAGCAGCGCGGCGAGGCAGAATGCTGCCGTGCCCGATAGCATGGCCTCATTGGCCAGCGCGGCATCCGAAGGCAGGCTCAAGAGGGCTCCGATCGCCCCCAGCACCAGCGCGGCCACAACAGCCAGCCAGCTCCATAGTCGAACCTTCTGCCCCATCAGCAGCGCCGCCAGCACCGGGCCCATCACGATGACGATCAGTCCCATATCGGCGAGGCGCATATCGAGCAGCGTCAGGACGAGGCCCGAACCCATGACCGCGACGATCTGAGCGAGTGCAGCATCGTCATAGCGGGCGCGGTGATAAAGCGAGAGGCTGAGCATGCCGCCGCCGAGGCCGATACAGGCCATTGCAAAGCCCGGGGCCGCCTGGCTTGCCAGCGCCCACATGGCGAAAGGCATGAAGACGACGGAGAGGGCGATCATCAGGCGGGCATTGTTGGCAATGGTCTTGCGGCGCAGCACGTCGGGACGCTGGCAAGACGCCGCAGGCGTGCCGTCATCCCTTCCGCCGATGCCGAAAATACCAAGGCTACGCATCACTTTACTCATATTCGAGACGCCACTCTTGCCGGCCCCCAAAGCCGTTGGACACGGTCCGAATCCGAACCCGCCCGTCTGATTTGCATCAGATCTTGTATGCTCACACTCGCGCGGCAGGAGCTAAGACAGGCTTAAGTGCGCGCCCATGCAGGGGGCTTTCGCCGGTTAGCGTAAACAAGGCGTTGCCCAATTCCGAAACTGCGACAACCATTTGTTTCAAATTTTAAGAACTGACCCCAGTTCGCCTTAACAAGCGCCACCTAGTGTTAAGACCGAAGAGCGGGAGAGGCCCGTTCGGAAGCCACGGTTATGATGTTTCTCCTGCGTTCGGCATTCTGGCTCACTGTCGCCTTCGTGGTCATCCGGCCCGAAGTCGATGTGCGCGCCTCTGCCGGGTCGGTGGCTAACGAGGCCCTGGCTCGCGGCAGCCAGTTCGTTGCCAACCAGATCGAGGCGATCGAGTGCGATAGCCTGCAATGTCTTGGGGGCAAGGCAATTGTTGCCGCCGCCCTCCCCCCTATCCCGCCCTCCGGCACACCCATGCATGTCGCGCCGCAGGACAATCCGGTTCCCTATCCCCGACCTCGACCGGATTGGGCGGGCTGACGGACGCCTGCCCCGGCGTCCGATTGATCTATCCAGTGGCACGCGTCTCTTGCCCAAGCGACGCAACTCCAGCGTCCACTGGCCCCTGCCGCAAGCACCTTGCCCCGTGCTTGCGGCTTTTTCTTTCTTTACCTAGATAGAGGGCATGACCCAGCCCCAGCCTTTCCAGGACATTGCCGACAATCTTTCCTTCCTCGATGATTGGGAAGACCGGTATCGCTATCTCATCGAACTCGGCCAGGCTCTGCCGCGGCTCGAAGCCGACGAGCGCGTCGACACCAACAAGGTCAATGGCTGCATCTCGCAGGTCTGGCTCGTTTCCGAGCCCGTCGAAGCGGATGGCTCCGTGTCGCTTCACATTCGTGGCGAAAGCGATGCGATGATCGTGCAGGGGCTCGTGGCGATCCTTCTCGCGCTCTACTCGGACCGTCCGGCCCGCGAAATCGCCGAGACCGATGCCATTGCCATTTTCGACGAACTGGGTCTGCGCGAACATCTCACCGCCCAGCGTTCCAACGGCCTCGTCGCCATGGTCAACCGCATCCGCGCCGAAGCGCGGGCCAAGGTTCACTGATCGGCTTTTTGCCGCTGCAATTTTCTGAGGAGCGGCTGCTCGACGAAACGATAGAGCAGCAGCCCCATCCATACCCCGGTCGCGATGGCCAGCACGGTCACAACCGGCACGATTCCCGGCAGGTTCGGCCCGATCAGCTTTAGGCCGACCCCGGCCATCAGAGCCACGGCAAAGATATGCACGAGATAGATCGAGTAGGATGCATTGCCCATCCGCTCGAGCCAGACCATACGCGGCAACCGCCCCTCGCTGCGCAGCGCCAAGATCACGGCCACGCCTGAAAAGCTGAGGAAGCCGGCAAAGGCGGTGACGTCCTCGACAAAACCGTGATTCCACAAAAAGCCTTCGGCAAGGCCAGCCACGCCGATCACGACGAGGGTAATGGCCACCGGTTTCGGCAACCGGGAAATCCAGCCCTCCATGTGCCCGAGCCCGATCCAGCAACCGACGACAAAGGCCAGCGGCAGGAAACTCGTATAGAATTGTGGAATGGCTGACTGCGGAGCGAGCAGAAAGCCCACGATCGCCAGCGCCGCATAGGCGAGGGTCAGCCCCACCACCCTGCTCCGCGCGGTGAACATGGCAAGCAGCGCAAAGCAGGCATAGAAGAACATCTCGTAATTAAGCGTCCAGCCCAGCTTATAAAGCGGGTGCAGCCCATGGCTCGCCCCGTTGTAAAACGGGATGAAGGCGAGCGAGAGTGCCAACTGGTTGCCGTCAAAGCTGGTGGTCTTGAAGAGTTGCGGCGCAAACAGCGCCAGCGCCGCGGCGATCAGCGTAAAGGCCCAATAGAGCGGCACGACGCGGAGGATACGTCGGCGCATGAACTGCCGCCCGTCGAAGCGGCCGATATCGGTCACGCTGACCATGATGAAGCCGGAAATCACGAAGAACAGGATGACACCGAGCCAGCCCAGCCGCCCATAGGCAATGTTCTCTCCCACCAGCGGGTAGAGCAAGGCATGCGAGGCCAGCACCAGCAGGGCGGCGATGGCGCGCAGATATTGGACGGAGACGATTTTCCCGGGCATGGTTCGGTCACGATTGCGGCTGACATTCTTATCACGCGTACCATTTCCCAGAACATTACAGACGCTTACATCGTTAAGAAGCCTCTGCCGGCGGAAACATCGGCGCCCGCTCCGGCAGCCAGTGCCGCTGCCTTTGCGCCTCGCGCCCCCGTGCTTCAGCATCGAGCCCGTAATGGGCGGCGAGATGGGAGAGCGCGATGCGCAGCACCAGCTTGCCGCCGCGCCGCGGCCAGTCGCGCTCCAGCTCGACATCCTGCAAACCCCGATCGAGCCCGCAAATGTCGAACAGCACGGCCCAACACTCGGCGGGCATCGTGGCCGCCAGATCCGCCAGATGTTTTCGCGCATCCGCGGCGCTGGCCGAAAGCGTGCCCTGCACCGGGCTGCCGCTGCCCCGACCACCGGTTCGGGTGGGATCATAGGACATGGTCACGCGCTGGCGCAGGCGGGCGCGCTCGAAAACCTGCGCCAGGCGCCGCGCCGCCTCGACGTGGTGGGGCAAAAGAAACGGCGCGCTGTCCCGCCGGGCCGCCGAAAGGCGACCCACCGCTTCAGGCAATCCCTCACTCATTCTCGCCTCCTGCCATAAGCTGTGCTTCAAGCCGGTCCAATTCGGCATCAAACCTGGCATCGTCGCGCAAGTCTTCGATCAGGCTGCAGGCGTAAGAGACTGTTGTCCTATCTCGCCCAAAGGCCGCACCAATTGCAGTCAGGCTGATACCCTTCGACACATGGGCCAGATACATGGCCAGTTGACGCGCCCTTGCCGTATCGGCCTGACAGCGAGAAACGTGAACTAGCAAGCGGATAGGAATTTTCCGCTCGCGCGAAATCAAAGCAAGAACTTGGGCCAGGCCCGCATCGTCGTGGACCGAAGGCAGGCGCTCGCGCGGCGCATGGCTATGATGAGTTTCGATTCGCACGGTCATCCTCCACCGGATATAGGACAATATTCCTACACCCTGACAGAGGTTGTCCACCCCGGGGATAAGTTTTGAAATTTTCCGCACAAGGACGCATGGGACGGGCCAAAAACACTGCGGCCGCCCGAAGGCGGCCGCAAAGCAGGGGGACCAGCTTTTTGATGCATCGCAAGGCCGGCACGCAGATGCCTTGGTCAATTGCGAGGCAGTATGAGGGGGTTAGGGCGCTCGCTTCGGTCCCTCCGAAGCGTCCGCTCTAGGCGAAATCAGCCAGCCTTGCGGCCGAGGCCATTGTCCTTGGCGAGCTTGGAGCGCGTCGCCGAGTAGTTCGGGGCAACCATGGGATAATCTGCGGGCAGACCCCACTTCTCACGATATTCCTCGGGCGAGAGGTTGTAGTGCGTGCGCAGGTGGCGCTTGAGCGACTTGAACTTCTTGCCGTCTTCGAGACAGATGATGTAGTCGGCAGCGACGGACTTGCGGACCGGCACGGCGGGCTTGAGATCCTCGACCACGGCGGGCACTTCATTGCTCCGCAGCGCGCGCAGGGCACCGTGAACATCGGCAATCAGCCGTGTCAGGTCCGAGGGGCTCACGGCATTGTGGCTTACATATGCTGAGACGATATCGGCACTGAGTTCGACGAGGTCGAACTCACCCACATCCGCCGGAGCGGTATTGTCGTTCATGATCTAACCTTCCGTAATTTTTTTATTGGGCAGCAACAGGGGCAGTCACAGCCTTGCTGCATTCCTAAGTCTGTTTACTGCCGCAGGCAACTGCCGCTAATCCAATTAATTGGATGCATTACAGATTATTCATGATCCAGAATTTTGTTCCAATCGTGTCTTGATATCGTCACGCACCGTACTTTCCCCGGCATGATAACCCGCAATATAACTAGCGCGGGCAAGGAGATGCGCGGCCACGGGCGTAGTCAAAAGCACGAAAATTACGCCGATGATTGCACGCAAAGCCACGGCAGCATCCATGCTGATCACGGCAACAGCGATGAGAACTAATCCACCACCAACTGCGCCTGCCTTGGAGGCGGCGTGCATCCGCGTGTACAAATCAGGCAAACGGACCACACCGACGGCGGCGAGAAGCGTGAAAATCGCCCCCAGAATCAGCAGACCGCCCCCAAGGCAGAGTGCGATATCGCCGATCATGATTGCGCCTCCATTGCGGCGGCGTCAGTCTTGAGGCCTCGCCGCAAAATATAGCGGGCCAAAGCCACGGTCGCGAGGAAGCCGAGCAGCGCCAGGGCAATGGCAATGTCGAGATAAAGCATCCTCCCGGTGCGCACGGCCACGGCGCCGATGAAACCCATGGCAACCACGGTCATCAGGTCGAGCGCCAGCACCCGGTCGGGCAGCGTCGGACCGATAACGATGCGCACGATCGAGACGAGCAGGGCGAGCCCCAAGAGAATCAAGGCGATCAGGCTCGAAAGGTCGACAAAAGCGGCCACGGTCATTGAAACACCTCCTTGATCCGCGCTTCAAAGCCATTGGCGATCCCGGCAATCAGCGCGGTATCGCTCTCCATGGTCAGCGCATGGACGTAGAGAACCGAACGATCCTCGGCGACATCAACGCTCAGCGTCCCGGGTGTCAGCGTGATCATATTGGCGAGGAGCGTGATTTCCGCGTCCGACTTGACCGTCAGCGGCACCGCCACGATGGCCGGCTTCAGCGCCGATTTGAGATCGGGACGCAGGACGATCAGCGCGACATTGATGGCGCTGACCATCAATTCGTAGAGAAAGAGCGCGATCAGCGAGAGCACCTTGCCGGCCCGGCCCAATGCGCCCTGCTGGCGGATCGAATAGCGCAAAATCAACAGGGCGCCGCCCCCGACGAGACCGCCAAAGAGCAGGTTCAGCCCAGAAAAATTGCCCGTTATGCCGGCCCAGCCGAGGGCAAGGATGACCACAAGAAAGGCGCCGCTCATGGCTCAACCTCCGCAAGGCCAACCGCCTCGACATAGCGACCGGGATCGACGATATCGGCCGCCGCGCGCTGCCCCACTTCAATAAGTGGATTTGGCCAGAGGCCGATCAATACCACCCCAAGCACCAGCGCGCTGACCGCCCCAAAGGCCAGCCGAACCCGCGGCGTCGGCGCAACCAGCGGCATCGGTTCGCCCGAAGCCGGCTGGCCCTCCGGCCCATTGCGCCAGAACACATGCGACCAGAGCCGCGTGCCGGCAATCAGGGTCAGAATGGCATTGATTACCAGCGCCACGACCAAGGCACTACCGACCCAGCCCAATTCGGCGTCGGCCACCCCCGCTTCGAGCAACAGCAATTTTGGCCAGAAGCCGAGGAAGGGCGGCACGCCGGCAACGGCAAGAATGAGCAAGAAGAACAGGATCGAAAGCGGCGCGCTGGCGGCATAGAGCCCGCCCATCTGCCGCGTATCGCTCGCCCCGGTCCGCACTTCGATCAGCCCCACCACCATGTAGAGCGCCGTCATGGCCAGGATGGCGTGGAAAATATAGATCCCCGCCCCGGCAATGCCGATGACATCGGGCAGCGACAGGCCGGCGAGGATTGCCCCAATGCCGCCGATGACGAAAAAGCCCACGGCCCGGCGCAGATGCGTTTCGGCAATGGCGCCAAGCGGCGCGATCACCAATGTCGCAACGGCCAGCACGGCCAATACCGGCTCCAGCATTTCGCGGCTATCGGGCAGCACCGCCACCAGCGCGCGCAACAGCGCATAGGCGCCAACCTTGGTGAGCAAGCCCGCAAACAAAGCCGAAACCGCCGGGGTCGGCGTGTGATAGGAAGCCGGCAGCCAGGCATTGACCGGAAAAGCCGCCGCCTTCATGCCGAAGGCGAGCAGCAACAGCGCCGCAATCCCCGTCATCGCCGCGCGATTGGCGTCCGGCGCCACAAGCATGATGTCGGCCATATTGAGCGTCCCCAGCAGGCCATAGGTCAGCCCGAGCGCCAGGAGGAACAGCGTCGTCGCGAGGAAATTGAGGAAGCCATATTTCACCGCGCCATCGAGCTGCAGCGGACTGCTACCCGAAACGATCAGCCCGAACGAGGCAATCAGCATCACCTCGAACCAGACATAGAGATTGAATAGATCGCCAGTCAGGAACGAGCCGGTCACACCTGCCAGAAGCAGCAGGACCATGGAGTGAAAGCCATCCTTGCCGTCATTCCCCTCCCGGTCGATTTCGGCATAGAGCACGACGACCAGCGTCACGACCGCCGCGGCCAGCGCAAAGCCGGCACCAAAAAGATCGGCCGTCAGGCTGATGCCGAAGGGCGGCAACCATTTGCCCATGGTCATGCTGAGCGGCCCTTCGCTCACAATGCGGAGCAGCAGGCTGATTTCGCAGGCAATGATGGCGACTATGACCAGCACCGCGCCCAGCAGCGGCAGCCTATTGCTGCGCCGCACCACCAGCAGCGCGGCTGAGCCCATCAGCGCCAGCACAACAGGCAGCACCAGCACCCAATCGGCGGCTGATGTCGCAGTCTCGATCATAGCCTGAGGCAATTGGGTCATGGTCAGTAGCTCAATGGCGGCTGGGGCGCGTTTTCCGGCTCGGCCAGGCGCATGGTATCGGTATTGTCCGCATCGAGGCTTTTATAGGCGCGGAAAGCGAGCACCAGCAGGAAGCTGAACATGGAAAAGCCGATGACGATGGCCGTCAGGATCAGCGCCTGTGGCAGCGGATTGGCAATCGGCCCTGCGGGCACATCGAGCCCCCCTGGCACGATAGGCGCCACTTCGCGCGTCACCCGCCCGGCGGTGAAGATCAGCAGATTGACGCCATTGCCCAGAATGGTCATGCCGATCAACATGCGGATCACCGAACGCGACAGCAGCAGGTAAATGCCGAGCGAAACGAAGACACCGACGAGGGCGGCGAGGATATAATCCATCACAGATCCTCCTCGCGGTCGCTTTCGAGCGCCAAGGCAATGGCCGAGAGCGTTCCGAAAACGACGAAATAGACTCCGATATCGAAAAACATGGGCGTCGAGAACGGCACCACGGTTTCCCCGAGATCGAGATAGAGCCAGATCGAGGTCATGAACGGCGCTTCGATGAAGAGGCTCAGCAGCCCTGAAAAACCCGCCAACAACACGCCAAAACCGGCAATCGCCAACGGATCAACCTTCAGCGCCCGCCGCACCGCCGGCACACCCGAGGCCATGCCGAAAACCGCGATGGATGCCGCAGCGATCAATCCGCCGATAAAGCCCCCGCCCGGCTCATTGTGGCCACGCAGGCAAACATAGACGGAAAAGACCAACATGGTTGCCACGATCAGCGGCGCCGCCGTGCGGAAAATGACCGTGTTCATGGCCCTGTCTCCTCCGTCTTCTTGCGCCGCCGCAGCAGCGCTAGAATGGCGATGCCCGCACCCATGACCACCGAGATTTCGCCAAGCGTATCAAAGCCGCGATAGTCGACGAGGATGACGTTGACGATATTGGCGCCATGGGCGATCGGCACGCTGGTGGCAGTAAAGAAATCCGAGAGCCGCGTATCGAGCGTACCCGTCAGCACCAGCATGAGCAGCAGGCTCACCCCGGCGCCGCAAACGACGGCCAGCGTCCCATCGCGCGCCCAGTCCTCGAATGGCCGGTGATCCCGCGCATCGAGCCGAAGATTGGTCATGACGATGGTGAGAATGACAACAGAGAGCACTTCCACCATAAGCTGGGTAAAGGCGAGGTCCGGCGCGCCGAAGAGCAAAAAGATCAGCGCCAGGGCCGTGCCCTGAATGCCGAGCGACAGAATGGCAATGAGCCGGCTCTGCGCGATCAACACCGCCAGGAGCCCCAGCACCGCCAGCAATACCACGCCCCATTCATAGGGGCGCAGGTCCGGCAGAACCAGGCGCTTGGACCAATCGCCCAGCTCCGCCGTCGGCACGATCCAGTCGAGCCCACCCAGCGCCAGCATAGGCCAGAACAGCGCCACGGCCAGCGCAGCAAAGACCGCCAGCAGATAGAATTCGAGCTTTCCGTGATGCAGCGCCCGCGTCACCGTCGCGGCAAAGCGGATGAGGCCGAACATGACCGCATCGAAAGCCGTGTCAGCATTCCAGCCGATCCCCGCACTTAGCCGCCGCAACACCGTGCGGATCGCTTGAGCCTGCCGGAAGACCACAATACCGAGCAACCAGGTCAGCGCCGAAAGCCAGATCAGCGGGCTCGCGAGATCGAGCGCGAGTTTCAGATGCGGCTCCACCGCATGCCCCAGAATGGCCATCGCGCCCGGCGCCAGCACATCCGCGCTCAACCAATCCGGCAAGAGGCCCGCAACCACACCGACGCCACCGAGCAGGATCGGCCCCGCCAACATGGCCACCGGCGCTTCATGGGCATTTTTGGGCGTCGGCAAGGCATCGCCGAGAAACGGCCGGATCATCACGATCAGCGCCACGCCCGCCAGCAGGGCATTGCCCACCACCAGAACGGCCAACACAAAAAGCATCAGCCAGTCCCCGCCGACCAGCGCCAGATACATTTCTTCCTTGGCGAAATAGCCGACCGTCAGCGGCAGCCCGACCATGGAGAGCGCCGCCAGCGCCGCGCCGATGAAGGTCACCGGCATCTTGTCGGCCAATCCGCCAAGCGCGGTGATGTCACGCGTCCCCGCCTCATGGTCGACCGCGCCCGCCACCATGAAGAGCCCGGCCTTGTAGCAGGCATGCGCCACGAAATAGACCAGCATGGCCGCAATCGCCGCCTCACTGCCGAGCCCGATCAGCAGCACCAGCAGCCCCAGCGAAGCAATCGTCGTTTGCGCCAGGATTTGCTTGAGATCGGTTTCCCGAAGCGCGCCGAGCGCACCCCAGATCAGCGTGACCCCGCCAAAAGCCACGAGTACGCCGGTCCAGACCGCAGTCCCACCCAAAACCGGCGTCATGCGAGCAAGCAAATAAACGCCCGCCTGCACCATCGTCGCCGAGTGCAAAAATGCCGAAACCGGCGTCGGCGCCTCCATGGCATTGGGCAGCCAGAAATGCAGCGGAAACTGTGCCGACTTGGTGAAGGCCGCGCCCAGGAACAGCGCCAGCACCAGGCCATAAAGCGCATGATCTTTCAGCACGCCACCGAGCCCGCGCAATTCGCTGAGCAGCCACGTGCCTGACAGATGCTGCGCAAGGATGACGCCTACAAGCAGGCACATGCCACCGATATTGGTGATCACCAGCGCCTGAATGGCCCCTCGCCGCGCCGCCTGCCGATTATGGTAGAAGCCGATCAGCAGGAAGGAGGTGACTGACGTCGCCTCCCAGAACATGAAGAGCGCCAGCATATTATCGGCCAGCACCAGCCCCAGCATCGACCCCATAAAGGACAGCATATAGGCGAGGAATCGGCCCTTGTGTCTGTGTCCCTTCAGATAGGCGCCGGAATAGAGAATGATCAGCGTGCCCACGCCCGCAATGGTCAGGGCAAAGATCAGGCTCAGGCCATCGGCGAAAAAGCTCAGCGTCAGCCCATAGGACGGCACCCAGCCAAAGGAAGCAGCAATCGTGCCGCCGGCAATGACGGGCTCGCTGACGCCCAGCAGCAGGAGAAAAATCCCGGCCGGAACGGTCGCGAGAACCCAGCCCGAATAGCGGCCGGCGAGGCTATGGATGAAGGGCGTCAGCAGCGCCGCCAGAAAAGGCGCCAAAGCGGCAAGGGCGATGCTGGCTTCAAGGGACAGCCCCACTCGGCCCCTCCTCCATGCGATGTTCGTTCAGTTTGAGGAAACCTTAACCATGACACTCCCGAGGACAAGCCAAATCGGACCTGGGGCGACGATAGTTGCGGATATCTTCAATGGCTTAGGGGTCTGGCAATCCCGCGCCGTGCGGCCTATGTCCTTGTCACCTGTTCCGCGGCCTAAAATCCGCTTCTCTCGATCCCCTCGGAAAGACGATGAGCCCAATCACTCCTCCCCAAGCCAAACGCGTGCCCCATAGCCACACCCATCACGGCGTGACCCGTGAAGACCCCTGGGCGTGGCTGCGCGCCGAAAACTGGCAGGAGGTGATGCAGAACCCGGAAACGCTCGATCCGGAAATCCGCGCCTATCTCGACGCCGAAAATGCCTATTACGAAGACCAGTTCGGCAAGCCGACCGCGGACCTGCAGGAAAAAATCTACAAGGAAATTCGCGGCCGCATCAAAGAGGACGATAGCGGCGTCCCCTCTCCCGACGGCCCCTGGGCCTATAATTCGCGCATGCTCGAAGGCAAGCAGTATCCGCAAGTCGTGCGTACCCCGCGGAACGGCGGTGCTGAAACCGTCCTCCTCGATTGCAATGTGGAAGCTGGCGAGGACTATTTCGGCTTTGCCGGTGCCGATCACGACATGAGCCACCGCTATCTCGCCTGGGCCGCCGACCGCGCCGGCTCGGAATATTACGACATCGTCGTGCGCGATCTCGAAACCGGCCTCGATAGCCCGGAAGTCATCAAGGACACGGCCGGCGGCTATGTCTGGTCCAATGACTCCAAGGCGATCTACTACACCGAATATGACGATAACCACCGCCCCTATCGTGTGCGTCGCCACGTCATCGGCACCGAGCAATCCTCCGATCCGATCATCTATGAAGAAAGCGATCCCGGCTTCTTCGTCGGCGTCGGCAAGACGCAGAACGACAAGTTCATCATCATCGACGCCCACGATCACCAGACCTCGGAAGTCTACCTGATCGACGCCGAAAAGGGCGGCGAGCCGCGCCTTGTCGCCCCGCGGCTCACCGACCGCGAATATGATGTCGAGGAGCGCGACGGCCTTCTTTATATCCGCACCAATGCCGAGGGCGCGGAGGACTACAAGGTCGTCACCGCCCCGCTCGACAATCCCGGCGCGGAAAACTGGACCGACCTCATCGCCCACCGCCCCGGCGTGCTGGTTCTCGATACCATCGTCATAAAGAACCACCTCCTGCGTCTCGAACGCCAGGATGGCCTGCCGCGCATCGTCGTGCGCGACCTCACGACCGGCAAGGAAGACGTGGTCCGTTTCGAGGAAGAGGCATATGCCCTCGGCATGTCTGTCGGCTACGAATTCGACACCACCGTTTTCCGCCTCTCCTATTCCTCCCCGACGACGCCCAACCAGGTGTTCGACGTCGATCTCGCGACCGGCGCCCGTACCCTGCTCAAAACGCAGGAAGTCCCCTCCGGCCACGATCCCGCGCAGTATGAAACCCACCGCATTTTCGCCAAGGCCGCTGACGGCGCCGACGTCCCGGTGACCCTCCTCTACAAAAAGGGCACCAAACTCGACGGCTCCAACCCAGCCCTGCTCTACGGCTATGGCGCCTATGGCATGTCCATGCCGGCGAGCTTCTCGGTTTCGGTCCTGTCGCTTGTCGATCGCGGTTTTGTCTACGCCATCGCTCATATCCGCGGTGGCATGGACAAGGGCTATGCCTGGTACAAGAACGGCCGCCGCGAGTTCAAGACCAACACATTTACGGACTTTATCGCCGCCGGTGAGGCATTGATCGCCGGTGGCTATACCCAAAAGGGTAAGATCGTCGCCCAAGGGGGTTCGGCCGGCGGCATGCTGATGGGCGCCATCGCCAATCTGCGCCCCGATCTCTGGGCCGGCGTCATCGCCCAGGTGCCCTTCGTCGACGTGCTCAACACCATGCTCGACGACACCCTGCCGCTCACCCCGCCCGAATGGCCCGAATGGGGCAATCCCATAACCTCGGCTGAGGACTACAATCGCATCGCGGCTTACGCGCCCTACGAGGCCGTGTCAGCCCAAAACTATCCGCCGATCTTTGCCCTTGCCGGCCTCACCGACCCGCGCGTCACCTATTGGGAGCCAGCAAAGTGGGTGGCAAAGCTCCGGGCAACCGCCACGGGGGATGCGCCATTATATCTCAAGACCAATATGGGCGCCGGCCATGCCGGGGCCTCTGGTCGCTTCGACCGTCTCAAGGAGACGGCCCAGTGCTATGCCTTTGCGATAAAGTCGGTTGGTTTGGACGGTTAGTTCTCCCGCCGTCATTGTTGCGCCAAGGCAAAGTGCTTATACCTCGTCACAAATCCGATTTCGCTTAAGCGTCATCTTTCCAGAAACGGAGGCTACCATGTCCACCAAGTTTACCCTGCCGCCCCTGCCCTATGCTTACGACGCCCTGGGCCCCTACATGTCGGCCGAGACGCTTGAGTTCCACCACGACAAGCACCACCAGGCTTACGTCACCAATGGCGAAAAGCTGCTGGAAGGCTCGGGCCTCGAAATCCTGCCGCTCGAAGACATCGTCAAGGAAGCCTTCGGCAAGAATGCCGGCCTCTTCAACAATGCCGGCCAGCACTACAACCACGTTCACTTCTGGAACTGGATGAAGCCCAATGGCGGCGGCAACAAGCTGCCGGGCAAGCTGCAGGCTGCCGTCGATTCCGATCTCGGCGGCTTCGACAAGCTGCGCGCCGATTTCATCGCCGCCGGCACCACCCAGTTCGGTTCGGGCTGGGCCTGGATCTCGGTCAAGAACGGAAAGCTCGAAATTTCCAAGACCGCCAATGGCGAATCCCCGCTGGTCTATGGCGGCAAGCCGATCCTCGGCGTCGACGTCTGGGAACACTCCTATTACATCGACTACCGCAATGCTCGCCCCAAGTACCTCGAAGCCTGGTTCGATAACCTCGTGAACTGGGAACACGTCGAGCTGCTCTTCGAAGAAGCCACTGCGTAAGCTTCGGCCAATCGCTGAATTACCCAAACCCGCCGGCGCCAAGCGCCGGCGGGTTAACTTTTCCCAAGATTATCCGCGACTTGGTGGAATCCCCAGCTTCAAACTCGCGACGGGTCATGTTAACGCTCTATTTACCACAAGGGGGGATGCGTTGACGTCACGGCCAAAAACGGTCGCCATTCTGGCGGCCAATCCTGCGCTCACGTCTGTGCTGACCATGGTTCTGGCCGGCGATACGCGCCTGCGCGTGCGTCCCTTCGAAAGCGAAGCCGAACTCTTCGCCTATATGCGAATCGCTCCCTTGGACATGCTGGTCGTCGATTTCGACAGGGAAGGCCGCCCGGCCTATGAAATGGTCGAAGCCATTCGCCTCGATCCGCGCTTCGTCAGCCGCGAACTGCCCGTTATCGCCCTCACCCGCAGCATCACCCCGCCCATGCGCCATCAGGCGATCAGCGCCGGCATCGATGAAGTGCTGGTAAAGCCCATGTCGCCGCGCCACCTGTTGCAGCGCGTCCAGGCCCGCCTCATCAATCGCAGCGTGGTGGGCCTGCTTGGCTCCGGCTATCGCGGCCCCGAACGCCGCGACCGCGTTCCCATGCCCAAGCCTCAGCCCCATCAATCTCGCCGCTCGACCGACAACGTCGTGCCGCTCTTCCCCGACCGCCGCAAGCCCATGCATCCGGGGCTCGAGCCGCTGGCTTAGGCGTCATCCTCTCCACAGTAGACCTCATCCTGAGGCGCTTTGCGCAGGCAAAGCCTCGAAGGACGAGGCGTGGCAAGACGCCTCCACTCGCTCGACCCCGTGGTTCGAGGCTACGCTTTGCTTCGCGCCTCACCATGAGGTCTTTGGGCTTTTAGCTCAAAGAGAAGGTAAGCGTTTCTGCCCCCTGCCTCCCGGCAAAACCCTACCGCTTCTGCTCCAGCACCCAGCTAACCTTGTTCCAAAGGTCTTCCACTGAATCGGCAAACTGCACATTCCGGTCATAACCCGCGACCGAGTGCGACAGCACGTCGCCCGCAAAACCCTTCACCACCTCAAAAGCCCGGTGGCGGTTGAGCATGACCATGGGCTTTGCCCGCCCCTGCCGCGAAGCCCAGCTCCCGAACAAAGCCGAGGTCGACGCCAGCGAGCCCGGCAGCGCCACCAGCACTTCTGCCTCCTCGGCAAACAGCGCATGGCGCGCTGCGCGCTCCGGCAAAACCCGCACCGGCACCCCCGAAAGCGTCGGCGGCAAAGCCACATCGGCATCGGCCAGAACCGATACCGCCCCGCCAGCCGTCTTCGCGGCAGTCATCAGCGGCAGCGGTCCCCCGCCATTTTCCCAGAGGCACAGCAATTGCGCGCCGCGCCGGGCAAAGAGCGTTCCCGTCTGGCTCATCAGGCTCGCCCGTTCCGGATCGCCCGGCCCCTTGTCCGAGGCGAAAATGCCGATAACCGCCATGCTCATCGCCCCTTCATGCTGCCCAGAATGCCGCGGACAATGGCATTGCCCAGCTTGTTGGCCACGGTCCGGGCAAAGGAATTCATCGCCGCTTCCGCTGGCGTCTGCCGGCTCGAGGTCCGGCGTGGCTGGCTCGCGCGCTCTTCGCGCGCCTGCTTTTCTGCCGCAACGCGGTCTGCCTCGTCATACTTGGCCCGCTCCTCGGCCAATTGCCGATCGCGCGTCCGACGCTCCAGGATTTCAAAGGCCGATTCACGATCGGTAACGCTGTCATAGAGCCCGCCCACCGGCGAATTGGCCATGGTCGCGTCGCGCTCGGCCGGGTTGAGCGGCCCAACCTGCGCCGAAGGCGGCCGGATCAGCGTGCGCCCGACCATGGACGGAATACCCTTATCCTCCAGCACCGAAACCAGTGCCTCGCCGATCCCCAATTGAGTGATGACCTCTTCGGTCGAAAAGTCGGGATTGGGCCGGAAGGTTTCCGCCGCCACCTTTACCGCCTTCTGCTCGCGCGGCGTATAGGCGCGCAAGGCGTGCTGCACGCGGTTGGAAAGCTGCGCCAGCACGGCTTCGGGAATATCGATCGGATTCTGCGTGACGAAATAGACGCCAACGCCCTTGGAGCGGATCAGCTTGACCACCTGCTCCACCTTGTCGATCAGCGCCTTGGGCGCATCGTCGAACAGCAGATGCGCCTCATCAAAGAAGAACACCATTTTCGGCTTATCCGGATCGCCGACCTCAGGCAGTTGCTCGAACAGCTCCGAGAGCAGCCAGAGCAGGAACGTCGAGTAGAGCCGGGGCGCCTTCATCAACTGATCGGCCGCGAGGATCGAGATGAAGCCGCGCCCATCCGTATCCGTACGCATCAGATCGGCAATCTCCAGCGCCCGTTCGCCAAAGAAGTTGTCAGCGCCCTGCTGTTCCAGCACCAGCAGCGCCCGCTGGATGGCGCCGACCGAGGCCGTCGTCACATTGCCATAGCGCCCCGAAATCTCCTTGGAGCGCTCCTGAATGCTGACCAGCATCGAGCGCAGGTCCTTCAAATCCAGCAGCAACAGCCCTTCCTCGTCGGCCACGCGGAAAGCGATGTTGAGCACACCTTCCTGCGTATCGTTGAGATCGAGAATACGGCTCAGCAGCACCGGCCCCATTTCCGAAATCGTGGCGCGAACGGGATGCCCCTGCTGGCCGAAAAGGTCCCAGAAAACCACCGGAAAGGCGTCATTGGCATAGTCGGTAAAGCCGATATCCTCGGCCCGCTTGGTTTGCCATTCCTGGATCGGCTGGCCCTTTGCGACCCCCGAGAGGTCGCCCTTGATATCGGCCGCAAAGACAGGCACGCCCGCCGCCGAAAAACCCTCGGCCAGTGCCTGCAGGGTGACCGTCTTGCCGGTGCCCGTCGCGCCGGTCACGAGCCCATGGCGGTTGCCATATTTGAGGCTCAGATATTCCCGCCGCGTGCTCGTGCCGAGATAGATCTTGCCGTCCACGAGCATGTAGTCACCTCTTCGCGTCTTCTAAAGTCTTGCCCGTTATAGCCAAAGCCGTTCACCACGTCTTTGGGTTTTGCTCGCCCCGTGCGCCAAAGCTGGCAGAATGAGACCATGCGCCAGAAAACCCAAATCACCCGTCGCCATGCCCTTGCCGGTCTTGCTGGTCTCGCCGTCGGCCTGCCAGTGGCCGCACGGGCGCAAACGGCTGATCTCGTGCCAGACAGCGACGCCGACCAGAGCGCAGCGCTGCAGGCCGCGCTCGATGGCGCCACCGGGCGCCTCGCCCTGCCCCCCGGCCGTTTCCGAGTCAGCAATATCAATTTCCCGGCCAATCTCGTGGTCGAAGGCGTACCCGGCGCCACCGTGCTCGTTGCCTCGGGGACAGCCATTGGCGGCTTCCTGTATCAGTCCGGCCTCGTCCTCCGCGATATCGGCTTTACCGGTGATAGCGGCAGCGATCCGCTGTTCGGCGTCCAGGCCGCCGACAATGTCACCATCGAGCGCTGCCGATTTTCCGAAAACCCCGGCATCGCCCTGTCGCTCTTTGAAAGCGCCGCGACCATCCGCGATTGCACGTTCGAAAACCACGGCGACGCCGCGATCCATTCCCTCGACAGCACCGGCCTCCTTGCCAGCGGCAACACCATTTCCGGCTGCGGCAATGCCGGCATCCGCATCTGGCGCAACGAGGCCAGCCCTGATGGCTCGATCCTCGTCAACAACCGCATCAGCAAGATCGATTGGCGCCAGGGCGGCAATGGCCAGAACGGCAATGGCATCAACGTGTACCTAGCCGACGAAGTCGTCGTCGCCGACAACCATATTTCCGATTGCGCCTTCACCGCCGTGCGCCTCAACACGACGAAAAACTGCCAGGTCACCGGCAACATCTGCCGCACCTGCGGCGAGGTCGCGATCTTCTCCGAATTCGGGTTTTCCGGCTCGATCATCGCCGACAATGTTGTGGATGGCGCCGCCACCGGCATTTCCATCACCAATCTCGACAGCAACGGGCACCTCGCCGTCTGCTCGGGCAATATCGTGCGCAACATCTCGCCAAAATCCGAGGTGAACCCGGACACCGTCCCCGTGGGCATCTATGTCGAGGCCGAAGTTGCCGTCACGGGCAATGTAGTCGAAAACGTCCCCGGCGTCGCCATCGCGGCCGGCTTCGGCAGTTTCATGCGCTCCGTCGTCATCAGCAGCAATGTCGTCTATGCCAGCAATATCGGCATCGGCGTGTCAGTCGCCGAGGGCGCCGGCAAGGTGCTCATCGCCGACAACATGGTGCATGAGCCGAGCGTCGGCGAAATCGTCGGCCTCAAATGGACCGACATTGCCGAAACCGACCTCCGCGCCGTAGCCAACCGCTATCCGCATGTGACGATCCGCTAAGGGCGGTCAGAGCACCGCCCGCACTTCCCCCACCACGGCCTTCCGCACATTTAGCGTCGGCTGCCGCGCAAAGCCTTCCAGCACCGCCCGCTGCTTTTCATCCGGATCGGCGAATTTCAGCAGCAGCGCCGCGACCATGGCCTGGCTCGCCGCCATATTGCCGTCGTCGCATTTGAGCGCGTAGCCAAGACCCTTGTCGCGAATGGCGCCGCATTGCACGCCTTCCGCGCCGCCCTTCTGCATGACCCGGCTACCAAAGGCCTCCATCACCAGCGTATCGAGATGCCCCGTGCCGGCGACGAGATGCGGATGCTTGGTCGCTGCATCGAACAGCGCCCGAGCCCCTGCCGCATGTCCGGCATCGAGCCCCTGCCCCGTCGCCATGCGCGCAAAGCCATGCGCCCAGGCGCGGATCGGAGCCGCCCAGGTGGGAATGGAACAGCCATCCGTCCCGCAGCGATCTTCCGTCAGCCCCTCGCCGATCACCAGTTCCACTGCAGCCCGCACCGCGCGCTGCACTTCGTGCTCGCGCTTGACATAGTCCCGCGTCGGCACGCCCATGGCCAAGGCAACACTCAGCATGCCGGCATGCTTGCCCGAGCAATTGTTATGGAGCGCCGTCGGCTCCTCATGCCGCTCGCGCAGTTCCTCGCGCGCCACGCCATTGGTCGGCTGATGCGCGCCGCATTCGAGATCGGCCACCGACAGTCCCATGCGCCCCAGGAAATTGGCGACATTGGTCACATGGTCGTCCTCGCCATGGTGCGAGGCACAGGCCAGCGCCAGTTCTTCGGTCGAATGATGAAAGCGCTCCACGGCATGCCGATCGAAAATCGTCAGGGCCTGCATGGACTTGATCGCCGAGCGCGGAAAGACCGGCCGCTCGATATCGCCTGCCGAGGCAATCACCCGGCCCTCCGCATCCATGACGACAAAGGCGCCGCGATGGCGGTTTTCCACCCAGTTGCCGCGCACGGCCTCGGCGAGAACGGGATTGGCATCCATGAAAAAAAACTCCGGCCTGACTGTCCCCTGAGGAACAGTGCAGAGCCGGAAAAGTCAACATGCATGGGTAGGAGGTACGCGGGTACTAAAGAGAGGCGCCGGGCAAACGGCGCTGAAATTCAGATGTCCCAGTTTTCCATCGGCGTCAGGAAGCGCGAATTGACCCAACCTCGCGTATTCTGACGTTCGACGAGGCACCAGTCGGCGCTTTTGGGAACGGTGATGCAGCGTTCAACCCAGACCGGCGTGCCGGGTTGGAAGGCACCAATCTTCTGGGAATAGCTGGCCGGCCACTTGCGCACGTTCAACTGGTCCCAATGGGCGACATTGCTGACCCGCGCCAATTGCTCGACCTGATAGCCCGCCGCCATGGCAGGCTGCACGGCGAAACCGGCTGCGGCGGTCACCACAAGGCCACAGAGCGCTGCGACCAGAACCTTTTCCTGTGACTTGTTCATTTCACTATCCCCCGGGGATGGATTTCATCTTGGCCTCACCCTGCCCGAACCGGCTTGAACTCACCCTGATAGGCTCGTTCAGGCTCGGTTCATCTTGCGGGCACGTTCGGCCGGCTGGCTTAGTTCATGTCGCGCTGGTGGACATAGAGGATGATGCTGTCATTGGCGCCGTGGCGGAGCGAGACGACATCGTGCTGGTCGTAGCCCTTCGCGGTCAGGGCAGCCATCAGCGTGGCATTGCGGGCGATCGGCACGCGCAGGTGATTGACATTGCCGTTCACAAAGAGAGAGCCGTAAGCGTTCTTGCCCAGGACAGTAAGATCTTCACAAACTGCTTGCAGGCTGACGCGGTTTCCATGGATGGCATTGATGTCGGCCTGACGGACCGAGCGCATGTGCCCCATGATTTCGTCGCACTCGACGGACGAAGAAGTGGGCGTGGGATGATTCTGCGCGCCCGGCACGGCGAACTGAGCAAAGCTCGGCGCGACGGAAGTGGCGGTGACGAGGCCGGCGAGAATGGCGAGCGTGGTGATTTTAAGCATTTTGTTTCTCCAATTTGGGTTCGGCATCCGCCCCTCGCGGACCGCCTTCGGGTTCGATGTCCTTGCATCGAGCGTGGCGGTGTTATGATCCCGGCCCCTTGAACCCTCACTGAGAGCCACATTCATCTTCCGTTAACCGGCAAAACCCCGGCCGCGCGGCGTCAGTCGATTGGCAGAAGAGCAAATTCCGCATAGGCTCGGCCGACGAAATCAGCGTGCAAATTGAGGAGGTTCGGATGAAAAAGGTGCTGGTGACCGGGGGCAGCGGCAAGCTTGGCCGCGCCGTGCTGCGCGATCTCGTGACTCATGGCTACGACGTCTTGAACATCGACCAGCAGGCGCTGTCCGAACCCATCTGCCGATCGGTGAAAATCGATCTCACCAATTTCGGCGAAGTCGCATCAGCCATTCTCGGCGGCGTCGACGAGCGCGGCGGCCCCTTCGATGCCGTAGTGCACCTCGCCGCCATTCCCGCGCCGGGCCTTGCCGCCAATGCCAGGACTTTTGCCAATAATGTGACGACGACCTACAACGTCTTCGAGGCCACCCGCCTCGCGAAAATCAAGAACGTCGTCTTCGCCTCGAGCGAAACCGTCCTGGGCCTGCCCTTCGACACGCCGCCGCCCTATGCCCCGGTCGACGAGGAATATTTCCCGCGCCCCGAAAGCGCCTATTCGCTCGGCAAACTGCTCGACGAAACCATGGCCGCCCAATTCTGCCGCTGGGATCCGGAACTGCGCATGGTCGCCCTGCGCTTCTCCAACGTCATGTATCCCGAGGACTACGCCGCCTTCCCCAAGTTCGACAGCGATCCGCGCAGCCGCAAATGGAATCTTTGGGCCTATATCGACGCCCGTGACGGCGCCCAGGCCGTGCGCCGCTCCATCCAGGCCGATTTCAAGGGTTTTGAAGCCTTCATCATCGCCAATGCGGATTCGGTAATGACCCGGTCCAACATTTCGCTCCTCGCCGAAGTGTTCCCGGACGTACCGCACAAGGGCAATATTTCGACCAATAGCACCCTGCTCTCGATCGAAAAGGCGAAACGGCTGCTGGGCTACTCTCCGCAGTATTCGTGGCGCAACGAGGTGGGAAAGTAACCCCACCTAGCCTCCCCCTGCAAGGAGAAGTGCTTACTTCGGACTTCTATGCAGCTTGCGTTCCACCCACGGTGTCATTCCCGCGAAAGCGGGAACCCCTGTTTAGAAACGGAGGTCCCCGCTTTCGCGGGGATGACAATCGAGCTTGGATTTTTTGCACAATGCCCCGGCCCCACAGGAGGCCAGTGCCCTCACTTCATCCAGAACACCGGCAACAAATCCACCGAGATCGGCTCGTTCTTCTCATTCGTGGCCATGATATCGGCCATATGCGCCCACCAGCGCTGCATCACGGCCGTATTCGGCAGATCGCCCATCGTGTGGTCCACCCGGCGCCACAGCACGCCAAACAGCGTGTTGGTCTCCTCGTCGAGGTGAATGGAATAATCCTTCACCCCAGCCTCGTGCAGGAGATCGACCAGCTCGGGAAAAATCTCGTCGTGACGCTTCTTGTATTCGGCCGTCATGCCGGGATTGAGACGCATCTTGAAGGCGTGCTTTTCGTAGCCACCGTCGGTGATCATGCTTTTCTTTGCCTCCACATGCGGAACAGGATCGGCAGCGCGATCACGACGATCAGCAGCGAGCCGATGAAGATCGACATCACGATCCCCGGCACGTTGAGCAAGCCAAGCCCGAACGTCACGAGGCCCATGATCAGCGCGGCCAGCACGACGCCGATAATGGTGCCCGAGCCGCCAAGGATCGATACGCCACCGAGAACCACCATGGTGACAGCCTCAAGCTCAAAACCCTCGGCAATCGAGGGGCGGGTCGAGCCCAAACGCGCCGTCAACAACACGGCCGCAAGACCGCTCATTAAGCCGGTCAGGCAGAACAGCACGAATTTTATGCGATCGACGCGCACGCCCGAAAAGCGCGCCGCGGTCGCATTATTGCCGATGGCGAAGACGCGACGCCCGAAATTGGTGTGGTGCAGCACGACATAGAAAATGAGCGCGCAGACCAGGAACAGCACCAGCTCGAAGGAGATCACCCAGAACACATAGCCCTGGCCGAACCAGGAAAAGCTTGCTGGATAACCCTTAAAGCTCTGGTCGCCGAGGACGATATAGGCCACGCCGCGAAAA
This sequence comes from Devosia riboflavina, assembly GCF_000743575.1. GTDB lineage: Bacteria > Pseudomonadota > Alphaproteobacteria > Rhizobiales > Devosiaceae > Devosia > Devosia riboflavina. The sequence continues at coordinate 115,753 of NZ_JQGC01000027.1, forward strand.
AGGCTCATCGTGCCGATGGTGACGACGATGGACGGCAGTTTCAGGCCCGTAATCAGGAAGCCATTGAAGGCCCCGCACAAAATGCCGACGCCGATCCCGACGGCGACAAGCATAGGCGTATCCGCCCCCACCTGCAGCGCCAAACCCATCATGGTCGAGGCAAGCGCGATGATCGACGCCACCGACAGGTCGATCTCACCGGTGATGATGACAAGCGCCATAGCCAGCGCGATCAGCGCCTTTTCGGTGAAGTTGAACGTCATGTCGCTCAGGCTCCACTCATTGAGGAAGTAGGGCGAGGCGAAGGAATTGGCGATGAAGATGGCGAGCGCCACGAGAACCAGCAGGCTCTCCCAGCTCAAGACGGCGGATTTGACGGGATTGTCGAGCCGATCGGGAAGGTGGCGGCCGGTTGCGGTCGTGTCGGTCATGCGGCTTCTGCCTTCTTGAGGATGATGCGCCCCTTGGTCCGTTCGCTGCGCCCATTGAGCACCACGGCGACCAGAATGGCCGTGCCCGAAATGGCCATCTGCCAGAAGGGCGAAACGCCGATCACCGGCAGGGCATTGTTGACGACGCCAAGGAAGAGCGCACCAAGCAGCGCGCCGGCCACGGTGCCGATGCCCCCGGCAATCGACACGCCGCCGATAACGCAGGCGGCAACAATGGTCAGTTCATAGCCGCCGGCCACTTCCACCGAAGCGATGACATAGCGCGAAATCCAGAGATAGCCGCAGAGCCCAGCAATGGCCCCGGCCAGCACGAAGGCCAGGAATTTTGTGCGCCCCACATTGATGCCGGTATAGACGGCCGCTGTCGGATTGACGCCGATGGCATAGAAGGCGCGGCCGGCGGCGGTTCGCGTCATCAGCAGATAGACCAGCAATGCCACGACAATGGCGAACCAGCTCAGGATCGGCAGGCCGAGGAAAGCGCCGCGCTGGAGCTGGATGAAATCGGGGCTCATCTGCGCCGCATTGACCCAGGCGCCACCGGAAATAACAAAGACCAGCCCGCGGAAAATGGTCAGAGTACCGAGCGTCACGACGATGGGCGGAATATCAAGCTTCCACACCAGAATGCCATTGAAGGCGCCCAGCGCCGCCCCGACCACCACGCAGCCGGCAATCAGCAGCGGAATCGGCACGCCGGGAAAGGCCGCATTGGTCATGGCGACGATCATGCCGGTCAGCGCCAGGTTGGACGCCATGGAAAGGTCGATGGAGCGGGTCAAGATGACCGCCATCTGCCCCAGCGCCAGCATCATCAGAATCGAGGTGTCGTTGAAAATGGTGAGCAGATTGCCCGGCTGCGAGAAGCGCGGGAAGCGCAGCGTCACCAGCACGATGACGGCGAGAATGCCGAGCGCCAGCCAGAGTTCGCGGGTTTTCAGAAGCCGGTTCATGCCGCCTTCTCCTTGGCAATACCAGCCGCCAGACGCACCAGCGTCTCGGGCTGCAAATTCTTGTTTTCGAGCGTCTCGATGATGTGCCCCTCGCGCATGACGACCACGCGGTCGCTCATGCCCAGAATTTCGGGCAGTTCGGACGAAACCATGATCACCGAGAGCCCTTGGCTCACCAGTTCGCCCATGAATTCATGCACGGCCGCCTTGGAGCCGATATCGATGCCCTTGGTCGGCTCATCGAGAATGATCACTTTGGGCAGTGTCGCCAGCCACTTGGCGATGACAACCTTCTGCTGATTGCCGCCCGACAGGGTCGACACGTTCTGGCTCAGCGAGGAGGCGCGCAGGTCAAGCCGCTCGGTATAGGTCCGCGCCAGCGCAAACTCTTCCGCCATGCGGAGGAAACCGCCGCGGCTGGTTTTGTCCAAGCTCGGCAGCGAGACATTCCTGTAAATCGGCTCGCCGGTGATGACCCCCTGCTTGCCGCGCTCCTCCGGCACATAGACGATACCCGCCTCGACCGCATCCGCCGGCGATTTCGGCGCAATGGCCTTGCCATCGAGCACGATTGCGCCCGACGCGATCTGCGTCATGCCGAACACGGCCTGCATGACCTCGGACCGCCCCGCCCCCACAAGCCCATAAAAGCCAAGGATTTCACCCTTCCTGACCTCGAAGGAAATATCCTCAAATTCGGTCGGATGGCTCAGCCCCTTCACCTCGAGCACCGTCCCGCCAATAACGGCTTCGCGCTGCGGGAAGATATGATCAACGGAACGGCCGACCATCAATTTGACGATCTCGTTTTCCGGCGTGTCCTTGATGAACCCCTTGCCCACCATTTCGCCATCGCGGAACACGGTGAAGCGGTCGCAGATGCGGAAAATTTCGTCGAACTTGTGCGAGATGAAGAGGATGGCCTTGCCGTCCTGCTTGAGCAGCTCGACGAGCACGTAAAGCTCCTCGATTTCCTTCTGGCTCAAGGCTGCGGTCGGCTCATCCATGATGACGACCTGTGCATCGACGCTGAGCGCCCGCGCCACGGCCACGAGGTGCTTCTTGGCAATGCCCAGTTCTTTCAGCGGTATCCCGGCATCGATCCCCGCCGCCATGGCATCGAGCGTCTTCTGCGCTTCGTTCCGCATGGTCTTCCAGTCGATCATGCCGAGGCGATTGCGCGGCGCATGCCCGAGATAGATGTTTTCTGCGACGGACAGTTCGTCGAACAGCACAGTTTCCTGATGGATGGCGGTAATGCCCGCGTCGGAAGCCGAAATGGCCGTCGGCAAGGTGACAACCTCACCTTTGACCCGGATTTCGCCTTCGTCCGGCTGATAAATCCCAGTCAGCGTCTTCACCAGGGTCGACTTGCCCGCACCATTCTCGCCGATCAGCGCTGTCACCTGCCCCGGATAGAGTTCGAGCGACACATTGTGCAGCGCCCTCACGCCCGGAAAGCTCTTGGAAATGCCCGAAAGGGTCAGGATGAGGTCTGTCATTGGCAGCAATGCTCACGATGTAGCGCAGTACCATCCGCAATCGTCATTGCCCGGCTCGCCCGGGCAATCCATGCGATGGCTCCGCGCCACTGGATCACCGGGACGGGCCCGGTGATGACGAAGGAACGGAAAATGGTCGGCCCGGCACCGAAGCGCCGGGCTCTTGAATTACAGACCTCAGTAGATCTTGGAGAATTCTTCGATGTTGCTCTTATCGAACTGGAACGGGGCAGCCATGGCGGCCGAGTTCGTGTCGTCGAGCGTCACTTCGCCCACCTTGCCGATCGAGAAGGTCGCGCCGGGCGCAGCTTCCTGGCCATCAACAAGGGCCTTGGCGAGATAGACAGCCGAATAGCCGAGATCGATCGGGTTCCACAGCGCCACGGCCTGCGAAGCGCCATTGTCGATGAACTGCTTGAACTCGGACGGCAGGGCGAGACCCGTGACATTGACCTTGCCGATCAGGTTCTGGTCGGTCACGACCTGGGCCGCAGCCACGACGCCGACGGTGGTCGGAGCGATGATGGCCTTGAGATCAGGATAGGCCGCGATCAGGCCGCGGGCTTCTTCGGTCGACTTCACCGAGTCGTCGTCACCATAAACGGTGGCCACGAGGTTGATATTGGGGAACTTTTCCGGAATGACGGCCTTGGCAGCTTCGATCCAGGCATTCTGGTTGGTCGCGGTGGAGGCGGCCGAGAGAATAGCCACATCGCCGCCTTCAGGCAGGTAGTCGGCGGCCAGCTTGATGATGGTTTCGCCGATCAGCCCGATATCAGACGGGTTGAGGTGGATCGAGCGGCCTTCGGGCGCCACGCCCGAATCCCAGGAGATCACCTTGATGCCACGCTGCTGGGCGCGCTGCAGCACCGGCACCAGGGCGTCCGGGTCATTGGCCGAAATGGCGATGGCGTCGACCTGCTGGGCGATCAGCGAATTGACGACTTCGATCTGGGCTTCGGCGGTGGCCGTGGTCGGACCGGTATAAATCAGCTCGATATCGCCGATTTCCTTGGCAGCTTCCTCGGCGCCCTTGGCGGCGGCGTCGAAGAAGCCATTGCCGAGCGATTTTACCACAAGCGCGATACGCGTCTGGGCGAAGGCCGGAGTTGCCAGCAGGATTGCTGCAGCGGCGGTCGCAGCCATCAGTTTGAACAGTTTCATAAGAGTCCCTCCCTGGGATGATCTGTCGTTCATGTCTCAAGCCACCGATTGACGGTCGGCCTGAGCAGTCGTGTCCGCGACGATGAGTTTCACGCCTGCCGTTTCCAGCATCTGGCGATCTTCATCGCGGATGCCGCTATCGGTGATGACAGCGGCAATTCTATCGAGTCCGCAGAGGATCAGACTGCTGCGGCCCATAAATTTGGAGGAGTCGGCGAGAACGATCAGCTCGTCCGCCTGCCCGATCAGGCCAAGCTCGGACTGCACGACCATAGGGTCGGCTTCCATCAGCCCATGGGCGCCAATGCCCTGGCAGCCGATGAACATGCGCTTGGCATAAAAATGTGATGCCACCACCCCGCCAAAGGGCGAGAGGATGACGTTCTGCTCGCGATAGACCGTGCCACCGGGAATGACGACGGGATTGCGCGAGTTGTGAATGAGGTATTCGGCGATGGCGAAGGAGTTGGTGAAGACGCTGACGCGCTTGGACGTCAGGTAGTGCACCATCTGATAGGTCGTCGTACCGCCATTGATGATGATCGGCTCGCCGTCGCTGCACAAATCTGCAGCAACACGCGCAATTGCTCGTTTTTGAGCAATATTGATCGTTTCATTGACCGAAAAGGGCCGCCCCACCAGGCCACCCTGTTCCGGCGGGTTGATCGCCTCGGCGCCGCCCCGCACCCGGCGAAGCTTGCCCTGCTCGTCGAGCGAGGCAATGTCCCGGCGGATCGTGGCTTCCGAAGATCCTGTCACCTCACATAATTCGGCAACCGTCACCACGGGGTGCGATTGTGCGGCGGCGAGAATGACGCGGTGGCGTTCCGTTTCGTGCAAGGCTGATACTCCCTGGACGCAGTGCTTTCACTCTTTCCGCGCAGAGTCAATCAACAATCGACATGTTTCGGTCATTAACGCGCATGAATGACGTTTTATGATCGTTTCTGATTGACAGCGTGCATCGTTCCATGGCCATGTCCGGGCCAAACACCATCTCGCCTAACCTCTGGGAGGAACGTCCATGTCCACCGCGCCCAAGCGCCTCGCTAACCTTTGGGACGACGCCAAGGCCGCGTCCATGACCGAGCCGGAGCGTCTGGTCTATCGGTCGAACCTCTTGGGTTCGGACAAGCGCGTCACCAATTACGGCGGCGGCAATACCTCCTCCAAGATCATGCAGAAGGACCCTCTTACGGGCGAGATGGTCGAAGTCCTGTGGGTGAAGGGTTCGGGCGGCGATAGCGCCTCTATCAAGCTCGATGGCTTTTCGACGCTCTATATGGACAAGCTCCGCGCCCTGAAGGGCCTCTATCGCGGCGTCGAATTCGAAGACGAGATGGTGGGCTACCTGCCCCACGCGACGTTCAACCTCAATCCGCGCGCCGCCTCGATCGACACCCCTCTCCATGCCTATGTGAACCACGCCTTCGTGGATCACATGCACCCGGACGCGATCATCGCCATCGCCGCTTCCAAGAACTCCAGGGAACTGACCAAGCAGATTTTTGGCGACACCATCGGCTGGCTCCCCTGGAAGAAGCCGGGTTTTGAGCTCGGCCTGTGGCTTGGCAAATATTGCGAAGAGAACCCGAACGCCAAGGGCCTGATCCTCGAGTCGCACGGCCTCTTCACCTGGGGCGACACCCCCAAGGAATGCTACGAAACGACCATCGGCATCATCAATCAGGCCATCGAATGGTTTGAAAAGGAAACCGCTGGGAAGACCATTTTCGGTGGCGTCGCGACCCAGTCGCTCGATGCCGACGCCCGTCGCGCTGTTGCAGCGAAGCTCATGCCAAAGATCCGCGGCTTCATCTCCGAAGACAGCCACAAGCTCGGCCATTTCGATGACAGCGACGCGGTCCTCGAATTCGTCAATTCCAAGAACCTGCGCCCGCTGGCGGCTCTGGGCACCTCCTGCCCCGATCACTTCCTGCGCACGAAAATCCGTCCGCTGGTCATCGACTTCAACCCGGCCAACCCGGACGTTGATGCCGTGATCGCCGGCCTTGATGCTCAGATCGCCGCCTATCGCGTCGACTATCAGGCCTATTACGATCGCTGCAAGCACGACAACTCCCCCGCCGTGCGCGATCCCAATGCCGTCGTTTATCTGATCCCGGGCGTCGGCATGCTGACCTTCGCCAAGGACAAGGCCACCGCCCGTATTTCCGGCGAGTTCTATGTCAACGCCATCAACGTGATGCGCGGCGCCTCGACCGTCAGCGAATACCAGGGTCTGCCCGAGCGGGAAGCCTTCGACATCGAGTACTGGCTGCTTGAAGAAGCCAAGCTTGCCCGCATGCCCAAGCCAAAGTCCCTCGCTGGCAAGATTGCGCTGGTCACCGGCGGCGCCGGCGGCATTGGCAAGGCCACTGCAGCCCGGCTCCTCCGCGAAGGCGCCTGCGTCGTTATCGCCGATATCGACCAGACCGCCCTCGACAACGCCACCGCCGAACTCTCTGGCGTCTTCGGTGCCGACTTCGTCCGTCCGGTGAACATCAACGTCACCAAGGAAGATCAGGTCCTGTCCGGCTTCGCCCACGCCGTGGTCGAATTCGGCGGCCTCGACATCCTCGTGTCGAACGCTGGCCTGGCTTCCTCAGCCCCGATTGAAGACACGACGCTCGAACTCTGGAACAAGAACATGGACATCCTGTCCACGGGCTATTTCCTCGTTTCGCGCGAAGCCTTCCGCCTGTTCCGCCAGCAGAAGATCGGCGGCAACGTCGTCTTCGTCGCGTCCAAGAATGGTCTTGCCGCTTCGCCCAACGCTGCAGCCTATTGCACCGCCAAGGCCGCCGAAATCCACCTGGCTCGCTGCCTCGCCCTCGAAGGCGCGGAAGCACAAATCCGCGTCAACGTCGTCAATCCCGACGCCGTGCTGCGTGGTTCCAAGATCTGGGCCGGCGAATGGCTCGAGCAGCGCGCATCGACCTACAAGACCGACAAGGACGGCCTTGAAGAAATGTATCGCCAGCGCTCGATGCTGAAGCGCTCGGTGTTCCCGGAAGACATCGCCGAAGCCATCTACTTCTTCGCTTCGGAGGCCTCGGCCAAGTCTACCGGCAACATCATCAACGTCGACGCCGGCAACGCCCAGTCGTTCCCGCGGTAAGAAAGACCCCTCACCCTGACCCTCTCCCCATAGGGGCGAGGGGACGCAGGAGCCGCTAAGCTAGTGTCGGCTCCTGCACTGCCTCCTCCCCCATCGTCCCCTCGCCCCTCCGGGGAGAGGGCTAGGGTGAGGGGTTTCGAACCGGACGCAGGCAAAATCGCTCCAGTGGAGCGATTTTAGGGAGAAGGCCATGAGGGCTATGCCCGAATGGCAAGGAGCAAAAAATGACCGAACACATCATCGACGCATCAATCGTCGCCGCCGAAAACGCCAAGCGCGAAGCCGATCTGCGCCGTGACTACGAAACCCTGGGTGAGCGCCTCGACCGCCGCGGCATCGCCATCGACGCCATCAAAGCCAAGGTCGCAAAATTCTCCGTGGCCGTCCCCTCCTGGGGCGTCGGCACCGGCGGCACCCGCTTCGCAAAATTCCCCGGCAAGGGCGAACCGCGCGACATCTTCGACAAGATCGAAGACTGCGCCGTCATCGCCCAACTGACCCAGGCAACCCGCACCATTTCCCTCCACATTCCGTGGGACAAGGCCGATCCGAACCGCTTGAAGCAGGCTGCGAGCCGCTTCAACCTCGGCTTCGACGCGATGAACTCGAACACCTTCTCGGACGCCAAAGGTCAGCTTCAGTCCTACAAGTTCGGCTCGCTCTCGTCCTATGACAAGGGCACCCGCAACCAGGCGATCGAGCACAATCTCGAATGTATCGAGATCGGCAAGACCGTGGGTTCGAAGGCCCTGACCATCTGGATCGGCGACGGCTCCAACTTCCCCGGCCAGGTCAATTTCGCCGACCAGTTCGCCAATTACCTCGACTCCGCCAAGGCCATCTATGCCGCCCTGCCGGACGATTGGCACGTCTATACCGAACACAAGATGTATGAGCCGGCCTTCTATTCGACGGTCGTGCAGGATTGGGGCACCAATTACATCATCGCCAAGGAACTGGGCGACAAGGCCCTGTGCCTGGTCGATCTCGGCCACCACGCCCCGAACGTCAACATTGAAATGATCGTCTCCCGCCTTGCCCAGTTCGGCAAGCTCGGCGGCTTCCACTTCAACGACAGCAAATATGGCGACGACGATCTCGACGCCGGCTCCATCGATCCCTACCGCCTGTTCCTCGTGTTCAACGAACTCGTCGACATCGAGAACCGCGACCAAAACTTCCACCCGGCTCACATGCTCGACCAGAGCCACAATGTCACCGACCCCATCGAGTCGCTGATGCTGTCGGCTTCCGACGTGCAGCGCTCCTACGCCCAGGCGCTCCTCGTCGATCGCAAGACGCTCAAATCCGCCCAGAACAACAACGACGCGCTGACCGCCACCCAGCAGTTGCGCCACGCTTTCCGCACAGATGTCGAACCGATCCTGGCCCTGGCCCGCCTCGAACAGGGCGGCGCCATCGACCCGCTCGCCACCTACCGCGCTAGCGGCTACCGCGCCAAAGTCGCCGGAGTGCGCCCCGCCGTCGAAGGCGGTTCGGGCGGCATCGTCTAATTCCCTCACTCCTCCCCGAGTGAGAGAAAGCGAAGGCCCGGTGAGCAATCACCGGGCCTTTTTGCTGGGCTCGCGGGAACAGTGCCGCCGCCCCTCAGTCGTCACCCTCGGGCTTGTGTGGATGCTTTGTGCTTTAGTCT
>NZ_JQGC01000028.1 GCF_000743575.1 Devosia riboflavina
GGGTCGGCGCCGCGACGGCAGGCGTCGTGGGCTCGGGTTCCGGCGTCGGCTCAGGGGTGGGCTCGGGCGTCGGAGCGGGCGTGGGCGTTGGTTCCGGAGCCGGTTCGGGCTCTGGGGTCGGCTCCGGCGTGGGAGCGGGCTGCGGACGCGTCTGCGGCGTCGGCGGAGTGGGTGTCGGCGTCGGAGCAGGCTGCGGTGCGGGTTCCGGAGCAGGAGCGGGCTCGGGTGCCGGCTCCGGTTCAGGAGCCGGTTCTGGTTCTGGCGTGGGTTCAGGCACCGGCTCGGGCTGCGGCGCAGGTTCAGGGGCAGGCGCTGTTTGCGTCACCGGCTGCGGTGTCGGCACATCGGCAGGCGACGGGGTCGGCTGGTCTTCCTGCGTATTGCCGGTGGGCTGGGCGAGTTCGGCCGGATCGTCGCTTTCGACCACGGACGGCGTATCGGTCTCGACAACGGTCGAGTCGAGCTGACCGGCGCGGATATTGGAATATTCTTCAATCGGCACGAGATCGACCGAGATCGACGCGGTGACAGGCGTCAGCGGCTCGGTCGATCCCAGATTGATCAAACCAAGCACGATCAGCAACACATGCGCTGAAACTGAAACCGCGACGCCTGTACGCATCGGCGGGCCTATTGCTCGCGCTCGGTAACGAGCCCGATCTTGGAATAGCCGGCGGCCGACAAGAGGCCCATGACGCGCATCACGCTGCCGTAATTGGCGGTCGTGTCGCCGCGCAGGAAAATCCGGTCTTCCGGCGTAGCGAGGCCCGCAACGGTTGTCACGAGATTGGCTTCGTCCACTGGCGTCTCATCGACGAAGATGGCGCCTTCGGGCGTTACCGCGACGGTGATGGGCTGGGTCTGGCTCGGCATGTCGGCAGCGGCCGATTGCGGCAGGTCGACCGGCACGCCGGCCGTCATCATCGGCGCGGCGACCATGAAGATGATCAGCAGCACCAGCATCACGTCCACCATGGGCGTGATGTTGATTTCGCTCATCACCGCTTTCCGGCGACCGCGACGGCGGCGTCCGCCGCCCCCGCCTCCACCGCCTGCTGCTCCCATGCCCATATCAGCGGCTCCGGGCTTCGAGCTGGCGGCTGAGAATGGTCGAGAACTCGTCGGCAAAGCCTTCAAGGCGCCCGATCATCTTGGCCGAGTCGGCCGAAAGCTTGTTGTAGGCGATAACGGCCGGAATAGCGGCGACAAGGCCGATGGCGGTCGCGAACAGCGCTTCGGCGATCGGGCCGGCGACAACCGCGAGATTGGTCGAGGACGAAGCCGCGATATTGGTGAAGGCGTTCATAATGCCCCAGACCGTGCCAAAAAGGCCGATGAAGGGACCGGCCGAACCGACGGTGGCGAGGAAGCCCAGGCGCTTTTCCAAAAATTCGCTTTCGCGCGAAATGGCGACATCGAGCACCTTGTCGAGGCGCTGCTGCATGCCGACAAAGCTCGCCGCGTTCTGTTCGTGGCTGCGCTTCCACTCCTTCATGGCGGCGACGAAGACGGCGCCCATGCCACCGGAGGCTTTTTCGGACTGCTGCTTGTAAAGCTCTTCAAGCGACTGGCCGGACCAGAAGGTCTTTTCGAAATTGTTCATCTCGGCGCTGACGCGGCGATAGGCGATGGTCTTGTCCACAATGATGGCCCAGCACCAGACGGAGGCGCCCAAGAGGCCCAGCATCACCGATTTGACGACGATGTCGGCCGCCCAGAACAGTCCCCAAATGGACAGGTCGGCATGTGGAGCGGCCGCTCCCACTGCATCCATGACTTCCATGAAGTGATCCTTTCGGCCCGGCCCAAGCGCCCGGCCCCATGCTTTGGTCGATGGGGGCGGAATCTGTCAAAATTAAGAGAAATGCCCTGCAAACCGGGCCTCTCGGCCCGCCCCATAGCGCAATCGCTCCTTTGACTCGATTATGGTGACCAAGTGGTTAACAAAGCGATTCCCCAAGCGCTCGCGCTCAAGTTTCGCCTTGCAACAGGGCCCGCAACCCAGCCGGTAGCCGCACAGGCCCGCCTGTCGTCTTGATGGCCACGACCAGAACGCGGGCCTTCGTCAGCACCGCATCTTCACGCAGAATTGTCTGTTCGAGCACGAGGCGAACCGGCGTCGCCTCGGCAACTCTGGTCTCGACGCTAAGAAGATCGTCAATCCTCGCGGCGCCGAGAAAGTCGATCTCCATCTTGCGCACGGCAAAGGCAATGCCGTCTTCGATCAGCTCGAAATGATGAATACCGAGATCGCGCAGAAATTCGGTGCGGCCCCGCTCGAAGAATTTAAGGTATGCCGCATGATAGACATAACCGGAAAAGTCAGTGTCTTCGTAATAGATGCGGACGGGAAATTTATGCGTGCTCATGCGCCGCGCTCGTCATGGATCACATGGGCGTGGGTTTTTGGCAGATCGCGGAGGAAATTTGGCAACCAGCGCGGCAGCAGGTTGAATTTTTCCAGACCGTCGCCGGCCAGCGGCACCCAGTGGAATTGCAGGTCATGGCCTTCATCCTGCCGTTCGAGCCAGGGCGAATTGCCATTCGGCCCCTGCCCCAACAGCGTCACGACATAGAAAAAACCAAGCTCGTGAAAATCCTCGCCTTCACGGCGATAAAAGCTTTCCGAGGTCGCAACCATCGGACCGATTTCGGCCGGCAGGGCGATTTCTTCAGCGATTTCTCGCTTCAAACTTAGAAGACTATCCTCGCCCAGCTCGACGCGGCCACCGGGCAGCATGGCATAGTCGTCATCGTCCTCCCGGCAGATCAGCAGGTGACCGTCGGCGATGATGATTCCCGCGACACGAAAATTGAAGCGGCCTTCCTTCATGGGAAAGCTCAGGACATGGCGAGCGGTCACGCTTGACCTCCAAGCTCAATGAGAAGGATTTCGGGCGCCGCATCGAAACGCAGCGGCAGGCCGGAATGGCCGAGACCCGCACCGACGATGAGATGCCTGGTGTTTTCAACGATATGGCCATGGAGATAGCGCCGGCCATAGCGTGATGGCACGACCGGAGCAAATCCGAAGAACCGGATTTGCCCACGATGGACATGACCCGAGAGGGTCAGCGCGACGCGGTTAGGGACTTTCGGGAAAATATCGGGCTCATGGGCCATGAGGATGATGGGGCCATCGTCCGTTACCTTGCCCAGCGTGCCATCGAGATCGGCCAAAGGCGTGCCGTCTTCGAATTCCGTGCATTGATCGCCGAGACCAGCGAGCCAGAAGTTTTTACCGTTCCAGATCAATGGGATAGCGTCATTGATGTGGACGGGAATGCCCACCTTTTCGAGAGCCGCCTTTGCCCCAGGCTCGGTCAGAAAACGGTGCCGCTTCTCGATGAGGCGGGGATAGTCATGATTGCCGAGCACGGCGTGAACGCCGAGCGACGCCTTCAGGCGCGCCAGGCCGCGGGCCCAATCGTCGCGCGGGACCGGCCGGCTGAAGTGTGGACCATCGTCGAAATCACCCACCAGCAGGATGATATCGGGCTCTAGCGCATTGGTCTTTTCGACAATCCCGTCAAGGGCTTGTAGCCCGATCCACGGCTCAGAAAAATGAAAATCGCTGAGCATGGCGATGCGCAGTTTCAGGTCCTGCGGCCAGTTGGGTGGCCGGGGCGCATAGCGACGGACGATGATATCATCGCCGCCGATCCAGCTATGGGCACCGAAAAGACTAAAAAGGCGCTGCAGGAGTGGCGCCATGCTCAGTCCTCGTCTCCGGCTTCCTCGAAGAGGCTGGCCTGCATGCCGACAAAGCCCTGCGGCACGGTTTTTCCCAAGTGCTGGAAGGCGATAGCGGTGAGCATGCGGCCGCGCGGGGTGCGCTGGATAAAGCCCTGTTGCAGCAAATAGGGCTCGACGATTTCCTCGATGGCATCGCGCGGCTCGCTCAATGCCGCGGCGATGGTTTCGATGCCGACCGGGCCGCCATTGTAGAAATCGGCGATGGTGGTGAGGTAGCGGCGGTCCAATTGATCGAGCCCGCGTGCGTCAACATCGAGGCGCAAGAGAGCCTTATCGGCTAGCACACTGTTCACTTCTGACGCCCCATCGACGAGGGCAAAGTCAATGACGCGTCGCAGCAGGCGGCCAGCAATGCGCGGGGTGCCGCGTGAACGCCGCGCGATCTCCAGAGCGCCGTCGGGCGACATGGGCGTACCCATGAGGCGGGCGCCGCGGGTAACGATCTGGACCAATTCCTGCGGGGTATAAAAATTGAGCCGGACGGGAATGCCGAAGCGATCGCGCAGCGGCGTGGTGAGAAGGCCCGCGCGGGTGGTGGCGCCGACGAGGGTGAATTTGGCGAGATCGATACGCACTGAGCGGGCGGCAGGACCTTCGCCGATGATGAGGTCGAGCTGAAAATCCTCCATCGCGGGATAGAGGACTTCTTCGATCGCCGGATTGAGGCGGTGGATTTCGTCGATGAAGAGCACATCGCGCTCTTCGAGATTAGTCAGGAGCGCGGCGAGATCGCCGGCCTTGGCGATGACCGGGCCGGAGGTGGCGCGGAAACCGACGCCGAGTTCCTTGGCGATGATCTGGGCGAGCGTGGTTTTGCCCAGACCCGGCGGGCCGACGAAAAGCACGTGATCGAGCGCCGAGCCGCGCTTCTTGGCGGCTTCGATGAAGACCTCGAGATTGGCCCGCGCATCGGCCTGGCCGACGAAATCGGAAAAGCCGGACGGACGCAGGGAAACGTCGAGATTGTCGTCGCGGCCAGCGGCGGGGGAAGTAAAGTCGGTCACGCGAGCAGTTCCATTCCGGAGATGCGTTTGGCGGCATCTTTGTCGAAGGTCATGATTTTCGCGCACCCCTCTTGAGCAGCTATTGCCGAGATGATCGCATCCGCAATGTCTGCCCCGGTCCGCTCCGCCAGGTAGACAGCAGCCTTGATCATCTCTTCGTCTTCGATCGCCAGATTGGCGCTCATGAAAAGCCCGTCCAGTGCGGCACGAACGGCGTCGACCGGATACTCGTATCGAGCTGTCAGCAGCCAAACGAGTTCGATGATGACCTCCCGGCCCACGAAAATCGGATCGGTGCTGTCGTGCTGCGCGATCAAGTGCTGAGCGGCACGCGCTTGCTTTTCATCGTCACCAACCAGCAGACGAGCGAGGACATTGGTATCGAGAGCAATCACCGTCGCGTCTTTCGCTCGTATCGCTCGGCAACAGCCTCGCCTATCGCCTTGTCCATGTCCTCGATCGTCAGATGCACGCCGCTTGGCGGCGGCCCCAGAAAGCCAGCCAAATCGGCTGCATTCAGGGTCTTGGCCACAACGCGGATGGCGCCATTTTCCAAAATCCAGGTGAGGGGCGTCCCGTCCTTTATGCCGACGGCATCCCTCAAGGGTTTTGGAATGGTCGTCTGCCCCTTGCTGGTAGCAATAGAACGCCCCACCAGCTTCTGCTGAGAATTCATGGCCAATCCTCGGATTCCTTACCCGGACAAAATAGTAAGGAAAAGGATCAAAAACAAGGCGACTATTGGCTCAATTCCCTGAGCCCAAGGCGAATGAGCTTTTCCGTGGCCGTGTCCTCACCCTCTTTGGCCACCACCCGCGCCAGCGCGGCCGAAGCCTGGGCGCTGGAATAGCCGAGATTGGTGAGGGCGGAGACGGCGTCGGCGACATTGGACTTGGCGACGCCTTCGCCCAAAGCCGTCTGCAGGCCCAGCGTGCCGGCGTCGATGCCGCCGATGGCCGGAACCTTGCCTTTGAGTTCGGTGACGATGCGCACGGCCAGTTTCGGGCCGACGCCATTGGCGCGGCCGACCATGGCCTTGTCCTGGAGGGCAATGGCGCTCGAAAGCTCGGAAGGCGAGAGCACGGAGAGAATGGCGAGCGCCACGCGGGCGCCGACCCCCTGCACGGTGGTCAGCAGCAGGAACCAGGATTTTTCCGCTTCGCTGGCAAAGCCGAAGAGACGGATCAAGTCTTCGCGCAAAATGGTCTCGATGAAGACCACCGTGGCCTCGCCGACGCGCGGCAGGGATTGCAGCGTGCGGGTGGAGCAATGCACCTCGTAGCAGACGCCGCCGCAATCGATGAGAACCCAATCGTCCCCAAAACTATCGACCAGGCCCTTGAGCTTGCCGATCATAGAAGCGCTCCCATGCGACGTGCGGAAACCCGATGATGGGCGTGGCAGATGGCGACGGCCAGAGCGTCCGAAGCGTCGGCGCCCTTGAAATTGGCCGTCGGCAGCAAGGTGCGCACCATCAACTCCACCTGTTTCTTTTCCGCGTGACCGGTACCGACCACGGATTTCTTGACGAGATTGGTGGCATATTCGGCAACGAACAGCCCATGTTGGGCCGGGGTGACGAGCGCCACGCCGCGCGCCTGGCCCAGGATCAGTGCCGAACGGGCGCCGGCATTGACGAAGGTTTCTTCGACCGCCGCTTCCTCGGGCTGGTGCTGGGTCAGCACTTCCTTGAGGCCGGCAGCCAGCATGGCGAGGCGATCGGCCAGCATGCCATCGATCGGCGGGGTCACCGTTCCGGCCGCCACGAAGCTCAGCCGATTGTCGAGCGCATCGACAATGCCCCAGCCACAGCGGCGCAGCCCCGGGTCGATGCCAATGATTCGAACACTCTTGCTCATGGCCATCCTTCTAGCAGTTTCAGCGAACCTACCAAGGCCCTAGTGAACAAAACAGAAACTTCAGGATACCAAGAAGCTGTGATAGCTCAAAATTTACTCATTGGAGAAACGGGGAATTCAGAAACGGGGTCCTAGTGTCGGTGAGGGACGCAGGGACACTGATTCACGATGACGGGGCTAGCAACGGCGCTACCGAAGCAGGCGTGGCTTTGGATTTTCCGTAAGACATTTCTGATGATGGGGCTTTCGGTCGTTATCTCCGTGATAGCGACCGTGGTTTTCATGGCGACCTTTTCTGCCGGCGTGAACATGCCCGGCCTGCTCATTTCCATCGTCATGCCGATCTGCCTCGGCGGGCCGATGATCCTGACCTTTGCCATCGGCACCGAGCGCATGCGCCATGCCAATGCGCAACTGACCCGGCTCGCCACCATCGACGGCCTTACCAATATTCTCAACCGCCGCGCCTTTTCGGCAGCCGTCGAAAAATACTGCACCGCGCCGCACCGCCGTGGCGTGCTGCTGGTGATCGATGCCGACCACTTCAAATCCGTCAATGATCGCTTCGGCCATGACCACGGCGACGAAGCACTGCGCGACATTGCCCATGCCCTGAGCCTGACTATTCCCCAGCCCGGTCTTGTCGGGCGCCTGGGCGGCGAGGAATTTGGCATCTACCTGCCCGATATGGATCTCGCCGGCGCCGAAGGCATAGCCAACGAGGTACGTCGGGCCGTTGCCGATATCGATTTTACGCCCGAGGGCGTCGCCTGCCCGCTTTCCGTCAGCATCGGAGGCGCGGCGCACGAAAAGCCCATTGCGTTCAGAGCCCTTTATCGAGAGGCCGACGCACGTCTCTATAGCGCCAAACAGAGTGGCCGCGATCGCGTCGCCCTGCCCCAGGCGGCCTGAGGGTCGCCTTTCTCTTTATTTCTTCCGGTCACCGATCAAGAACCAAGGGGGTTGTCAGCATGATGTCACCGCGCGCGGTCAACGGTTTGCAAAGCTGGTCCAGCGTTGCCCGCTGGACCCTCTTTGGTCCCTTGGCCTGCGTCGTCGTCGCGCTGATCTATAATGCGGTGACCTTTGCCGATCTCGGCCCCGCGGCGCTGCACCGGGCCATGCTTTCGGCCATGGTGTTGCCGCTGCTGCTGGCCGTGCCGCTATTTTTCTTTCTCTCGATGCGCATCCGCTCGCTCGCCATCATGAACCGGCGGCTCGGCCTCGTCGCGCGCACCGACAGCCTGACCGCCTGCCTCAATCGCGGTGCCTTCACCGCCAAGGTGGAGACCCACCTTTCGAGCAGTGTCGGGCCGCAGACCGGCGCGCTGCTCATCATCGACGCCGACAACTTTAAGGCCATCAATGACCTGCATGGCCACGATGCGGGCGACGAAGCCCTGACCATATTGGCGCGCTCCATCCGCTCGGTCTTGCGCGCCGGCGACCTTATCGGGCGCATGGGTGGGGAAGAGTTCGGCGTTTTCCTGCCCGGTGTCGACCAGGACAATGCCGAAGAGATGGCCGAGCGCGTGCGGCGGGCCGTGCAACTGGCCCAGTTTTCGCCGCGCGGCCAGGCCTATGCGCTGACCGTAAGCATTGGCGGCGCGGTCTTCGATGGGATGACCAATTTCACCGAGCTGTTCCATATTGCCGACCAGCGGCTTTACGGCGCCAAGCATTCGGGGCGCAACCAGGCGGCAATCGTGCATACGCTCGATCAGCCGCCGGTGGATTTTAGGAGATCGGCGTGAAAAAGGGCGGTGTGAACCGCCCTTTGTATTTCAGTACCCCGCCATTCGAGCGTAGCTCGAATGGCCTGACTTACTAAAATCGCTCCACTGGAGCGATTTTGCCTTACGGCCGTGCGTCAGCCCGCGATCTTCGCTGCGTCTTCTTCGCTGATGTCGAAGTTGGAATAGACGTTCTGCACGTCGTCGTCTTCTTCGAGCGTGGCGATCAGCTTCATCAGCGTCGCGCCCTTTTCTGCGTCGATCGGGGTCTCGTTCTGCGGCCTCCAGATGGCCTTTACCGCTTCTGCTTCGCCCAGCACCTTTTCGAGGGCGGACGAAACTTCGACCATGGCTTCGAACGAGGTGTAGATATAGTGGCCGTCTTCGTCGCTCTCGACATCGTCGGCGCCAGCCTCGATGGCGGCTTCCATGACCTTGTCATCCGAGCCGGCGGAACGCGGATAGGTGATTTCGCCAACGCGATCGAACATGAAGCCGACCGAACCGGTTTCACCCAGGGCGCCACCGTTCTTGGAGAAGTAGGAGCGCACGTTGGAGGCGGTGCGGTTGCGATTGTCGGTCAGCGCCTCGACGATGACGGCGACGCCACCGGGGCCGTAACCTTCGTAGCGGATTTCATCATAGTTCTCGCCATCGCTGCCCTGCGCCTTCTTGATGGCTCGGTCGATATTGTCCTTGGGCATGGACTGGGCGCGGGCATTGGCGACGGCCAGGCGCAGGCGGGCATTAAAGGCCGGGTCCGGCATGCCCATTTTTGCGGCCACGGTGATTTCGCGGGCGAGCTTGGAGAAGATCTTCGAGCGAACGGCATCGCTCTTGCCCTTGCGGTGCATGATGTTCTTGGCGTGTGAATGGCCTGCCATTCGGTACCTCGGATTTTCTGAATTTTGGCGGTGCTTATAGGGGGCGACGGGGGAAAATGGAAGGGTGTGCGCTATTGCAGCTTCTATGGCAGCCGCTACCCCCACCCTCATTCCCTCCCCACAAGGGGGAGGGAGGCGCAAGCCTCAGTCTTCTCGGTTCCATCGTCTCCCTCCCCTTGTGGGGAGGGATCAAGGGTGGGGGATTGCTAGACCCAAAAAGATCAAAAATCCGGAAGAGCCTGAGCGAGGGTGCCACCGATCCGCACCGGAAGGACCTTTTTCGCCAGACCTGTCCGGGGATCGGTCTCCACCGCCACGCCGCAAAGCGTCGCTTCGCCCTCGGCTGGGGTGAAGCGGCCATTGGGAATGCCGGTGAGAAAGCGGTTGAGCGGCTCTTCGGCATCGACGCCGATGATGGAGTCAAAGTCCCCGCACATGCCGGCATCAGCCATCAGGGCGGTGCCGCCCCTGAGGATGCGATGGTCGGAGGTCGGGATATGGGTATGCGTGCCGACGACCAGCGTTGCCTTGCCATCGAGGAAGAAACCCATGCCCTGGATTTCCGAGGTCGCCTCGGTGTGGAAATCCACGATCACGGCATCGACGACTTCGCCCAGAGGCGCGGCGGCGAGAGCGGCTTCGACGGCGCGGAAGGGGTCGTCCATGGGCTGCATGAAGACACGGCCAATCGCATTGACGACGAGAACCCGGTGGCCATTGCGGCCTTCGACCATCATGGCGCCGCGTCCGGGGGCGCCGGGGGCAAAATTGATGGGGCGGAGCAGGGTATTTTCGCGTTCGATATAGCTCAGCGCCTCGCGCTGGTCGAAGGCGTGATCGCCGAGGGTCACGATATCGGCGCCGGCATCGCGCAGACCCTTGAAATGAGATTCGGTGAGGCCGCGGCCATGGCTGGCATTCTCGCCATTGATGACGACGAAATCGAAGCCATAGGTGGCGATAATGCCGGGCAGGCGTTCGGCGACGGCGTCGCGGCCGGACTTGCCGACCACGTCACCCAGA
Organism: Devosia riboflavina; assembly: GCF_000743575.1. Taxonomy (GTDB): domain Bacteria; phylum Pseudomonadota; class Alphaproteobacteria; order Rhizobiales; family Devosiaceae; genus Devosia; species Devosia riboflavina. Next base: position 10,260 of record NZ_JQGC01000028.1, read on the forward strand.
AAAAGCAATTTCATAAATTGGCCTCGAAGAATTCGACCCCGTTTTCGGTGACAACAGCATCGAGCGGAATATCGTGGGCTTGGCGCGGAATATGGTCGAAGGCCTGCGCCGAGAAAGCGAGACCGATCAGCATCGGCCTTTTGCGCAGCGAGGCGAGGGTCCGGTCATAATAGCCCCCGCCATAGCCGAGCCGCGTACCGGCTTTGTCAAAGCCGAGGAGCGGCATGAGAATGAGATCGGGCTCGGAGCGGGGCGCGAGATCGGAGGGCGCGAGCGTACCGAAGCCGGCTTCGTAAAGCGGCGCATCGGCGCCCCAGATGCGAAATTCGAGCGGTTCTTCGGGGCCGTTGACGACAGGCAGAATGACGGTCTGTCCGCCATCCATCAGGCGCACCAGGATGGGCTGGCAATCGGCCTCGTCGCGAATGCGCCAATAGCCGGCAATGGCGTCTTCGGGCCCGAAGGCGATCTTGTCGAAGAAGTGGAAGGAAATGGCACTGGAGGCTTCGGCGCGGAATTCGGGAGAAAGCGCCTCGCGGCGCGCCCGTGCAGTTTTGCGCAGGAGGGCCTTTTCGGCCTCGATTCCGTCTTCCACCATACGCGCCTGTCTCTGGGATCTCTGAAGAATAGGTGCCGCCCTGGCCGTGGGACGAGCGATCCCGGGAACCTACTCACGTAGGTGGGCGCCGTATGTCCAAGCCCACGGGCCTGGTCAGGGACAGCTCCCTTAGGATCGATTAAGGCCCCGGGGATATGTGTGTCCTCACGTACCGGGCAGCCCAAGAGATATAGGCGCTTCCCCTGCCCCGCGCAAACGGCAACCCACAAGAATGTGTGTGCGCCAATGCGCTTTTATGACATGGCGGCAAGGCTCTCGGCCATGACGGCTTCCAGCCGGTCAAAACCATGGCCGGTGCCGATTTCCCGCGCTGCGGCGCCGTCGCTGCCGTCGAGCAGCAGCAGATGTTCGTCATAGCGCATCAGGCTGCCGCAATTGTGTGGGCGGAAGAGCAGGGTGACGAGCGAGGCGGACAGCGGCTTTCCGTCGACGCGCATGGCGTAGCTATAGACGACGCGATCCGGCACCGCGATGTCGAGATAGGCAATGTCGACCTCGTGCTCGACGCCCATGGGATCGGCGAGACGGCTGAAATCGTGGCCGCCGATGCGGAAATCGTGGCGGACCTCACGCTCGGTCCAATCGGGATGGCAGCCGGCCCAGAGATTTTTCAGTTTTGGATCGGACCAGAAGCGAAAGGCATGGGCGGGGGAGCCGGGCAGGACACGATCGAGCGTGAAGCGCGAATGGGCGGGATCACTGGCCATCGGACTTGTCCTCGGGATTAGCCGCCATGGCGGCGGCGAGGCGATCGAAACCGGTTTCGAGATGGCGCTGATGCGCGTCGAGCCAGGTGCGGAGGGGATTTAGGCCTTCCTCGCAGATGGAAAAGGTGCGCACCCTGCCCTCTTTCTTCGAGGTGATGATGCCGCCATTCTCCAGCACTTTGAGGTGCTTCAGGGTGGACGGCAGGCCGAGATCGAAGGGCGCGGCCAGTTCCTTCATCGAGGTCGGGCCGGCTTCGACGAGGCGCGAAACCATGGCGCGGCGATAGGGATCGGCGAGGGCCTGGAAGACGGTATCGAGTTCGGCTGACATCAGGACCCCGGCAGGAAGCGCGCCGGCATGGCGCCGCGATAGGGGAACATTGTAAAATAAGGCTGGGCTTGAGCAAGCACGGAAGCGACGGACGGGCGCGAAAGGAGACGCTCGATATAAGCGCTGAGCGCCGTGGCGGAAGCTGGGAATGGCTCGACGATACCGGCGAAGAAGAGGCCCGGAAACGCGGCGCAATCGGCGATGGAGAAGTCGTCGCTCACAGCCCATTCGCGACCGGTCATGTGCTTCTCGATCATGCCATAGGCCAGGCGCAGGTTTTCGCGCGCTTCAGCGACGCCATGGGGGTCATTGGCGCCTGCGGGCCTAATGCGGTCAGTGACGATCTTTTGCATGGGCTGTTGCACATAGAGATCGAAGAAGCGGTCCCAGAGCCGCGCTTCGAGGAGTGTTTCCGGGTCGTTTGGCCAGAGTTTCGCAATGCCCGGATGACGCTGCGCGAGATATTCGAGGATGATGGTGGTTTCGGCCACATGCCGGCCGGTCGCTTCGTCGTGAAGCAGCGGGATTTTGCCGACAGGCCAATGGTCGGAAACCTGTCTGGCCGATAGAGGATCCGAAAAATCCACGGTAACGGCGCGATAGGGCAATTGCGCCTCTTCGAGCGCGATCATCACCTTGTGGCAGAAGGAGGCAAGCGGGTGGACGTAGAGCGTCAGAGACATCAAAGGCTGCCAGATAGTTTCGATATAAAGAAACTATCTGGCAGCCCGATATGATGCAAGAGAAAGTTTCCGAAGATGGAAACTTTACTTCTTGAGCGCCTGCACGCCCGGCAGGGGCTTGCCTTCCATCCATTCGAGGAAGGCACCGCCGGCGGTCGACACATAGGTCAGGGCATCCTTGACGCCGGCATGGGCGAGCGCGCTGACCGTATCGCCGCCACCGGCGACCGAGATCAGGTGCCCGTCATGGGTGCGCTTGGCAACGTGCTTGGCAATGGCCACGGTGCCAGCGTCAAAAGGCTCCATTTCGAAGGCGCCGACCGGGCCGTTCCAGATGACGGTATGGGCATCGTCGATGGCGCCATTGATGCGCTCGATCGAGGAGGGGCCGATATCCAAAATCATGCCGTCGGGATCGACGGCATCGACGCCATAGAGACGGGTCGGCGAATTGGCCTTGAAATGCCAGGAGACCACGGCGTCCACGGGCAGGATGATGGCGCAATTGGCCTTGTCGGCCTTGTCCATGATGCGGCGGGCGGTATCGGCAAGATCCTTCTCGCAGAGCGATTTGCCGACCCCAAAACCCTGGGCAAAGAGGAACGTATTAGCCATGCCGCCGCCGATGACGAGGCCATCGACCTTGGTGACGAGGTTTTCGAGAAGGTCGATCTTGGACGACACCTTGGCGCCACCAACGATGGCGACGACCGGCTTCTTGGGCTTGCCAAGGCCTTTTTCGAGCGCTTCGAGCTCGCCCTGCATGGCAAGGCCGGCGGCAGCGGGGAGGAGATGGGCCAGGGCTTCCGTAGAAGCGTGGGCGCGGTGCGCGGCCGAGAAGGCGTCGTTGACATAGACATCGCCGAGGCTCGCCATGCGCTTGGCAAGCTCGACATCATTGGCTTCTTCGCCCGGATGGAAGCGGGTGTTTTCAAGGACGAGGACCGAGCCGGCCGGCGCTTCGGCGATCGCCTGCTTGGCAGCGCTCACATCGGTCCAGTCGGTGGCGACGAATCCGACGGGGTGGCCGGTGACGTCGGCAACGGCCGAGCAGACCTGTTCGAGCGAGAATTCGGGATCGACCTTGCCCTTGGGCCGGCCGAAATGGGAAAGCAGCACGACCTTGGCGTCGTGCTTGACGATTTCGCGGATGGTGGGAACGAGGCGCTCGATGCGCGTCGCGTCACTCACCTTGCCATCGGCCACGGGAACATTGAGGTCGGCTCTGAGGAGCACGACCTTCTTGCTGAGGTCGAGTTCGTCGAGAGTCTTGAATTGCGCGGTCATGGCCAGGCTCCGAAGAGATACGAAACTTGGGCCTTGGCCTATCAGAGGCAGACGGATCGGAAAAGCACTGTGACGAAGATTCTCGTCAGCTCCCAATGAGAACGCGGCGCAACTGATGGCCGAAAAGGAAGACGAACGGGCTCAGCGCGGTCCAGGCGGCCAGGCGTACGAGATCGTCGACCATGACATGGCGGGCAAAACCGAGGCTGGCCCAAGGCGCAGTGCCGACGAGACCGACAATGCGCTGGTGGCGCCTGACGAGATGGGCCAGCATCACCAGGGCCGGCAGCGCCAGGAGCATCAGGCTGTCCAAAAACCCTGCGCCGAGCCAGGCCAGTGGCAGGGCCGAATGAAAGCGACGGGTGAGATGGAACATTGTTCGCTCCAAGCCTTGCTGACAAATCAGATTCTAGGCCGATTTGGTGACAGGGCGTTGACGGGGGCTTGACCCGTCCCCTGGGACCGCCCTGATGAGAGTAAGGGTCAAATCTGGAGGTGATTCCCCTTGACCCGTTCCGACCAAGTTTTTTCGCCTAGCGAGGCGGCCCGCGCGCTCGGCATTTCGGCAAAGGCGCTGCGGCTTTATGAGCAGCGCGGCCTTGTTACGCCCATCCGCGGTGCCAATGGCTGGCGGCATTATGGGCGCGAGCAGATGGCGCGGCTCCGTGAGATCGTGGCGCTGCGCACGCTCGGGCTGAGCCTTGCCCAGATTGCCGCGGTGCTCTCGGGCAGAAGCCACGACCTCGACAAGGCCCTTGCCGAACACCAGACCCGTCTTGAAGGCAGCCTGACGGGTCTCCTCGATGCCATCGAGCGGGTGCGTGTCTGGCGCAATGATCTCAGCGAAGGCCGGGCGCCTGATCTTACCGATCTGGCGGCAGGGCAGCCTGCCGTGTCGCTGACACTACCCTGGCCGTGGAATGGCGAGACTTTTGCACTGAAGCGGCTCGCGCCGGTGACCTATCTCGTCGGGCCGCTCGGCAGCGGCAAGACGCGGCTGGCCATGGCGCTGGCGGAGGCACTGGGTGGAGCATTTGCGGGTCTCGATCGGGTTGCGCCGGAGGCTATGTCCGCCGGGGTGGCGCATGAGCTGCAATGGCTGCTGGAGGACGGGGCCACGGATAGCCCTGCCCTTCGCGCCGTGCTGGCAAGCATGGTCCGCGATGATGAGCGGGTGGGGACAATCGATCTCGTCGAGGAGGGTTTGGACGAAGCGACGCAACTGGCGCTCGGCGGTTGGCTGCAGCGGCGGAGCGAGGGCGATATGCCGCTGGTGGTGATGACGCGGTCGAATGCGGTGCTCGATCTCGAAGCGGTGAGCGCCGGTCACGCGATCCTCTTTTGTCCGCCCAATCACAGCGTGCCTTTCGAGGTTTTGGCCGTGGCGGGATCGCCGGGCTATGAGAGCGTCAGCAATTGCCTGGGAACGCCGGAGGCGCGGGCGCGGACGGCGGGCATGGTTGTGCGGATGAGCTGACCTGATCTCGTCACCCTCGGGCTCGAACCGAGAGCCCTGTACTTGCGCCAACATCCCTAAGTGAAGTGTCCTCGGGTCAAGCCCGAGGATGACGGCCGGTGGTGAGCTCAGGCCCGTGCAAACAGCCCCGGATAGTCCGTCACTAGCCCATCTGCATCCACCGCCAGCACGGCCTCGAAATCATCCGATTGGAAGCGGAAGTGGCCGCTATCAAGCCGGGTATAGACCTGCTCAGCGCGGCGGACTTCCATGGTCGTCGCGTCGATCCAGACCATGGCGAATTTCTGCGGCTTTCCGTCCTGCCACTCGCTGCGCCAGATGGGCAGGGAATTGGTCATGGGCGTGGGCCAGATATCGACGTCGACGCAGCCCTTTAAGCCCGAGATCGGCTCGGCGCGATCGTCCGACCAGCCGCCTTGCCCGTCGCAAAAGAGTTCCAGCGCCTTGCCATCGGCCCGCTCGATTTTTAGCGTGCGGGTATGGCCGTTTTCGTCGAGCTTGATGCGGTAAAAGAGCCCGAAATCGTCGCCGATGATGGCGCCGCGAATGCGGGTGTCCCGGCCATTGGCGATGACGTGGCAATGCTCCAGCGTCTTGAGATCAAGACCACGCCACCGATAGGACTGATTGAGGCTCAAGACGCTTCTCCCGACACGCATCGCATTTGCAGCAAATGCGCGCGGGGAAAGCAAGCGCGGCGTCAGACCGGCGGTGTGACGCCGTCGCGGATGGTGTGGAAGGCAGGCAGCACAGCGTCGAGCCGGTCTGCATCGGTGACGCAGGAAATGGCGGTGCGGCCTCTAGCTGTCTCGACCATGGAGAGCACGAGGCGAACATGCTCGGCATTCTTCTGCTTGGGCTTGCCGATGAATTCATGGCCCTTGTAGCCGTCGAGCTCGAACGAGGCGTCGGACACGAAATCGAAAATCGACTCCATGCCGTCCTTGGCCATGGCGATCCAGCCGGGCGAGCCGATCTGTTCGTTGATATTTTCCATGGTCAACCCGGCATTGGCCGGCACGGACTGGAAGCTGACCTGGCAGAGGTATTTTTCGCCGGTTAGCGGCGCCGGTTCGTCCGAGGCGGATTTGACGCCGAAGGTGACATTGTAGGGCGGCGGGGATTCGGCGGCTTCGACCACGAAGGTGTCCGGGAGGTTTACGCCGAGCCCGGTTTCGGTGTCTTCGGCGGCAAGGGCCGGGGTAGCGAGCAGCAGGAGGAGGATAGGGACAAGACGCATGGCAAAGCTCGGATGGCGGTTTGGTCTGAACCTATGCCGAGAGGGCGGGCAAGGCGATTGGCCAAATGGTCGCCCTTACAACGCCCCCTCAAACACCCACCGCATGTCACCCCGGCGCAGGCCGGGGCCCAACTTGAGATTTCGGGATGGGCCCCGGCCTTCGCCGGGGTGACAATCGTGTTTGTGGTGAGGTTTGTGGGTGAACCAAAACAAAAAGGGCGCCTTGCGGCGCCCCTTTCAATACCAGTTGGCGAAAGTCGCCTAGAGCGTCTTGCCCAGGGCCACAGCCGTGTCGGCCATGCGGTTCGAAAAACCCCATTCGTTATCGTACCAGGAGAGGACAGACACGAAATTGCCGTCCATCACCTTGGTCTGGTCGAGCGCCAGGGTCGAGGAATGCGGGTCGTGGTTGAAGTCGATGGAAACGTTGGGCTGATCGGTATAGCCCAGCACGCCCTTGAGTTCGCCGTCGGCATAGCGCTTGACTGCGTCGTTGATTTCCTGCGCGGTGACGTTGCGCTTGGAAATGAACTTGAAGTCGACGCAGGAGACGTTCGGGGTCGGCACGCGGATCGAGACGCCGTCGAGCTTGCCCTTGAGTTCGGGCAGCACGAGGCCGATGGCCTTGGCCGCGCCGGTCGAGGTCGGGATCTGCGAGAGGGCCGCAGCGCGGCCGCGATAGAGATCCTTGTGCATGGTGTCGAGGGTCGGCTGGTCACCGGTATAGGAATGGATGGTGGTCATCATCCCCTTCTCGATGCCGAATTCCTTGTGCAGCACATAGGCGAGCGGCGCGAGGCAATTGGTCGTGCATGAGGCGTTGGAGATAACCACGTCTTCCTTGGTCAAGGAGGCGTGGTTGATGCCGAAAACGATGGTCTTGTCGGCGCCGTCGCCGGGAGCCGAGATGATCACCTTCTTGGCGCCGGCCTTGAGATGGGCCGAGGCCTTTTCCTTCGAGGTGAAGATGCCGGTGCATTCGAGCGCGATGTCGACGTTCATGGCGGCATGCGGCAGGTTCGCCGGATCGCGCTCGGCGGTCACCTTGATCGGGCCGCGGCCGACATCGATGGTATCGCCAGCAACCGTCACGGTATGCGGGAAGCGGCCATGGACGGAATCGAAGCGCAGGAGATGCGCATTGGTCTCGACCGGGCCGAGGTCGTTGATGGCAACGACTTCGATATCGGTGCGGCCGGATTCGATGATGGCACGCAGGACATTACGGCCGATACGGCCAAAACCATTGATGGCGACGCGAACTGCCATGTTTTAACGCTCCTAGAGGGGAGAAAGGAGAAAGGGAGGCGCGGCTCTCTTACAACTGTGCGGTGACGGCTTCAACAACCGCCTTGGACGTAATCCCAAAGTGGGCATAGAGCGCATCGATCGGACCGGAAGCGCCGAACGAGTGCATGCCGACGAAACGACCCTTGTCGCCCAGCAGCTTGTTCCAGCTCATTTCGATACCGGCTTCGACGGCAACGCGGGCCTTGGCCGTGCCCAACACTTCGGCCTTGTAGGCGTCGGACTGCTTGGCAAAGAGCTCCATGGACGGCACGGAGACGACGCGGGCCTTTACGCCCTGCTCGGTGAGCGCCTTCTGGGCTTCGACGGCGATGGCGACTTCCGAACCGGTCGCGAAAATGATCGCATCGGCATCGGCGGGGCCGACGAGGGTATAGGCGCCCTTGGCCGACTTGTTTTCGGTCGAGTTTTCGGTGCGGACGGCGGGAAGATTCTGGCGCGAGAGCGCGAGGATCGACGGGGCCTTTTCCGAGGTCATGGCCAGTTCCCAGCATTCCGCGGTTTCGACCGCATCGGCCGGACGGAAAACCAGCAGGTTCGGAATGGCGCGGAGGGCGGAGAGGTGTTCCACCGGCTGGTGGGTCGGGCCGTCTTCGCCGAGGCCGATGGAGTCGTGGGTCATGACATAGATGACGCGCTGTTCCATCAGGGCCGAGAGGCGGATGGCCGGGCGGGCATAGTCGGTAAAGACCATGAACGTGCCGCCATAGGGGATGAGACCGCCATGGAGCGCCACGCCATTCATGGCGGCGCCCATTTCGTGCTCGCGGATGCCGTACATCATGTAGCGGCCAAGACGGTTGTCAGCCTGGAAGGGCAGCGTCTCGGGCGTGTTGGTGAGGTTCGAATGGGTCAGGTCGGCAGAACCGGCCAGGGTTTCCGGCACGTTCTTGTTGATGACTTCGAGGGCCATCTGGCTCGACTTGCGCGAGGCGACCTTGGGCTTGTCGGCGACGAGCTTTTCCTTATAGGCGGCCATGACGGCGGCGAAGTCGGACGGCAGCTTGCCGGACATGCGGCGGGTGAATTCGGCTTTCTTGTCCGACTTGGCCAGCCGGGCTTCCCATTCGCCACGAACATTCTGCGAGCGGGTGGCGGCGGCGCGCCAGGCGTTGAGAATGTGGGCCGGGATTTCGAAGGCCGGGTAGTCGATGCCGAGGGCGGCCTTGGCGCCGGCCAGTTCTTCGGCGCCGAGCGGAGCGCCGTGGACCTTTTCCGTGCCAGCCTTCTTGGGCGCGCCGAAACCGATCGTGGTTTTCGCCGCGATCAGGGTCGGCTTGTCGGTCGACTTCTTCGCGTCGTTGAGGGCCTTTTCGATGGCGTCTTGGTCGTGGCCGTCGATCTCGATCGTGTTCCAGCCGACAGCCTTGAAGCGGGCGATCTGGTCGGTCGAGTCGGCATTGGAAACCTTGCCGTCGATGGTGATGTTGTTGTTGTCCCAGATCACCACGAGCTTGTTGAGCTTGAGGTGGCCGGCGAGCGAGATCGCTTCCTGTGAAATGCCTTCCATGAGGCAACCGTCGCCGGCGAGAACCCAGGTGTAGTGATCGACGATGTCGGAGCCGAATTCGGCGGCGAGCTTGGCTTCGGCAACGGCAAAGCCGACCGAATTGGCAAGACCCTGGCCGAGCGGGCCGGTCGTGGTTTCAATGCCTTCGGCATGGCCGAATTCGGGGTGGCCGGCGGTCTTGGAACCGAGCTGGCGGAAATTCTTGATGTCCTCGATGCTCATCTCCTTGTAGCCGAGGAGATAGAGCGAGGAATAAAGCAGCATCGAGCCGTGGCCGGCCGAGAGGATGAAGCGGTCGCGATCGGCCCAGTGGCTGTCGGCGGGATCGAACTTCATCACCTTGGTAAAGAGCACGGTGGCGATATCGGCGCAGCCCATGGGCAGGCCGGGGTGACCGGAATTGGCTTTTTCGACCGCGTCCATGGACAGCGACCGGATCGCATTGGCCAATTCGTTCTGCTGGGCTGTGTTCGTCATCTGGCGGGCCGCTCTCTAATGCTGAGGAAGGCAGGGAGTAAGGGGATAGAAGGCCTCGTGGCCCTCCTCCCAAAGGCGGGTTGAGGCATAACAGGTTCGGCCCTTCTGTCAATGTCGCCAAAGGCCCGAGGCGTCCAGTTTTGCTTGCGATTTGCCGGTCTGCGATTGCAATGGGGCCGGGCTTGGGGCAGGGTCTGTGCGCTTGAATCGACGTTGCGTTAGGGGTAGTTGCGGCCAATGAGTGACGGACAGGATGAAGACGGCCTCGCCGCAGCGGCAAAGCGCTTCGACGGCGCCATGGCGCGGCTCGACCAGAGCCTTCAGGATATGACCGGCCGCCTGCAGCGGTTGAAGCGCATCGAGGTCGATACGCAGCGCCTGGTGCAGGAGCGCGCGCGGCTGGCGACCGAGCTCGACAAGACCTCGGCACGTGCCAAGCGGCTCGACGACAGCGCCCACGAAGTTTCCCGCCGCCTTGTTGAGGCCATGGAAACCGTGCGTTCTGTCTTGGCGAAAACGGAGTAGCCGATGCCCGAGGTCAATGTCGAAATCAACGGACGCAAATATCGCATGGCCTGCGAGGAGGGCCAGCAGGGGCATCTGATTGCTTTGGCCGAGCGGTTCAATGCCCAGGTCGAAGGCCTCAAAGGCGCCGTGGGCGAAATCGGCGACAACCGGTTGACGGTGATGGCCGGCATTGCGGTGCTTGATGAATTGACCGAGGCAAATCGGAGGATTGCGGCGCTGGAAGCCGAGGTCGAGAACCTCACCCAGGCGGGGCACCAGATCGCCGATGAACTGGAAGCGACGGAAAAGGCTTTTGCGGGGAAACTCGATGAGGCGAGCAGGGTGATCGAGTCGATTGCCGGCGTGCTGGACGAGACGGCGACGTTGCAGGGGTAGCTACCCCACTCACCGGACCTCCTTCTCCCCTTGAGGGAGAAGGTGCCCGAAGGGCGGATGAGGGGTATTCTCACCACTCGCTCCTCTGCGGAGGTGAGAATACCCCTCACCCTGATTTTCTGCTGAACGCAAAAAATCTGTCCCTCTCCCTCAAGGGGCGAGGGAAGAATCGAGATCGCGGAAAATCCCGCTTAGAACTGCGCCGTCACCGGATCAGACCCGATACGACCATCGGCGCTATCCAGCCCGTTGATCGCGGCCTTATCCTCGGCACTCAGCGAGAAATCGAAAACATCGAAATTCTCGACGATGCGGCTCGGGGTCACCGATTTCGGGATGACGACAAGGCCTTCTTCGATGTGCCAGCGGATGATGACCTGGGCCGGGCTCTTGCCGTGGCGCTGGGCGATGGCTGATATCGCCGGATCGGCGAGCAGCGTCCCCTGGCCGAGCGGGCTCCAGCTTTCGGTGATGATCTTTTTGGGCTCATAGGCGGCGCGGAGCTTGCGCTGCTGGAAGCGCGGATGGAGCTGGACCTGGTTGATCACAGGCAAAATGCCGGTCGCATCGGCGAGGTCGTCGATATAGGTGCCCTCGAAATTCGAGACGCCGATGGAGCGCGCCTTGCCTTCTTCCTTGAGGCGGATCAGCGCTTTCCAGGTTTCGACATATTTGCCGCGATAGGCCGAGGGCCAGTGGATGAGATAGAGATCGACATAGTCGGTGCCAAGACGCTTCAAGCTGGCATCCATGGCACGCAGGGTTTCGTCAAAACCCTGGTCGTCGTTCCAGACCTTGGTGGTGAGGAAGATGTCGCCGCGGGCGACGCCGGACTTGGCGATGCCCTGCCCCACGCCTTCTTCGTTCTGATAAACGGCGGCGGTATCGATGTGGCGATAGCCGGCCTTGAGTGCTGCATCGACGGCGGTGACGGCGACGTCATTGGGTGTCTGCCAGACGCCGAGCCCGATCTGGGGAATGGAACGGCCGTCGTGGAAGGTCACGTGGGGTTGCGTGCTCATCTTGTTATCCATTGCTAGGGAGAATTGCGCCGAAGGACTCAGCTTCATCGTCTTATTACGATGAAAGAACCGTGCTGCCAAGTTCCAAAAGAATCTACCATACAAGATCATCCTTTCGTCTGATAACCCAAGGTCTAATCGACGGCACGATCCGAAAGTCTAAGCTTCTGGCATCCCCGTTCCCACACCAAGGCGCCAGACAGAAGATGACCAAGTCGCTCAATGCCATCGCTCAGAAGCTGATGACACAAGGCCAGGGCATTCTCGCCGCGGACGAATCCGAAGGCACGATTGCCAAGCGCTTCGCCAAGATCAACCTGCCCAATTCCCTCGACCTTCGGCGCGACTATCGCGAGATGCTGTTCCGCTCGACCGATGCGATGCGCAACTATATCTCGGGTGTCATCCTCACCGAAGAGACGCTGGAACAATCCGCTGCCGACGGCACCCCGTTCCGCGCCATTCTCGCCGATGTCGACACCATTCCCGGCATCAAGGTCGACCGCGGCGCCTTTCCCATGCCCGGCGATAGCGGCGAAAAGATCACCGAGGGTCTCGACGGCCTGCGCCAGCGCCTCGAACGCTATGCCTCGCTCGGCGCCGGCTTTGCCAAGTGGCGGGCCGTCATCACCATCAATGACGTGGCCCCGACCCGCAACAATATTCGCGCCAATGCCCATGCGCTGGCCCGCTATGCCATCCTCTGCCAGGAAGCCGGCATCGTGCCGGTGGTCGAGCCCGAAGTCGTCGGCGATGGCGATCCCGGCAACCATTCGCTCGAACGCTGCGCCCAGGTAACCGGCGAAGTGCTCGAAAACACTTTCAAGGAACTGCGCCTTGCCGGCGTCGATCTCTCGGGCATGCTCCTGAAGCCCAATATGGTGCTGCCCGGGGTCAATTCGCGCGATCGGCCCTCCGTCGAGGAAGTGGCCAAGCGCACGGTGGAAGTCTTGAAGGAACATGTTCCCGCCGCCGTGCCGGGCATTGCCTTCCTTTCGGGCGGCCAGACCGACGAAGAAGCGACCGCCCATCTCTCGGCCATGAACCGCATTCCGTTCAAGCCCTGGCCGATGACCTTCTCCTATGGTCGGGCCCTGCAGAACGTGGCGCTGCGCACCTGGGCCGGCCGCCGCGAGAATTTCCCGGCGGCGCAAGCCGCCTTCACCCACCGCGCCCATATGAACTCGCTCGCCGCTCTCGGCGAATGGACCAACGAGCTCGACCGGGCCGCTTGATCGTCTCGATCAGGCTGCTTGATCTCTTATTGACGTCCCAACGTCACGACTGGCGCGCTCTTCTCCCGGAGCGCGCCTTTTCTTTTTCGGTCTTTCTCACTAACGCCCCGCGAACTCGACGCGACACCCTCCCCTTAACGGGGAGGGCTGGGGAGGGGTGTTCACGCCCTCTGAAAACCGTGGCTCCCGCACCCCCTCCCATCCTCCCCCGTCAAGGGGGAGGTGCCACCGAATTCGCTATGGCGAAATCGGTGCGGGTCGGTGACCGTGGATAAATCTCCGCAAACGCCGCACACATTGCCACCCCTTGGCCCATACCCTATTGGAGGCCGGTCCCTTTCTTGCCAAAATGGCACCTTACGGACACGCAGCGTCATCTCCGGAACCTCCATGGCCCCTCAGCTCTATCTCATCACTCCAGCCGATCCGGATCTTGCGCAGTTTCCGCGCCAGTTGATGAGCGTGCTGACGGGTCCTGAAATCGCCGCCCTCTTGGTGCGCCGCGGTTCGCTCGATGATGCCGCCTATGCCGAATTGGCCGAGCGGCTGGTGCAGATCGGCCAGGCGGCCGGCGCCGCAGTGCTCGTCGAAGACGATGTGGCCCTCGCCCGCTCGATCGGCGCCGATGGCGTGCACGTGACGACGGGCGGCACCAAGGCCATTCGCGCCGCGGTTTCGGCGCTCAAGCCCGACGGCATTGTCGGGGTGGGCAATGTGCGCACGCGCCATGATGCGATGAGCTTTGGCGAGCTCGATGTCGACTATGTGATGTTCGGCCCACTCGGCGGGCCCGTGGATCCGCAGGCGGCGGAACTGGCGCAATGGTGGGCCGAGACCTTTGAGGTCCCGGCCGTTCACTCAAATCCGGCCGCCGCGCCTGATGCGGGGGACGAAACGGGTGCCGAATTCCTCGCGCTCTCCGATTGCGTCTGGACCAAGGCAGATCCGGTGGCTTCGCTGGCCGCCTTTGCCAAAGCCGAAAAGGCCAAAGCATGAGCTGGCGCGCGCCGCTGCTGGCGCTGACCCTTGCCACGGCCCTTGCCGTCCCGGCTTTCGCCCAGACCCGCTCGCAGGCGGATGCGGAAGAAGCCGCGAACATTTCCAATGCCATTTTCGGCCCCACCGAACCGGCCGACTACGCCTTCGGCGCCTTCCAGCGTGGCTACTTTCTGACCGCGCTGGAACTGGCCCTGCCGCGCGCCGAACAGGGCGATGGCGCAGCGCAGACCCTGATTGCCGAAATCTACTCCAAGGGTCTTGGCGTGGCCCAGAATGTCGAACGGGCCGCCGGCTGGTATCAGCTTGCTGCCAAGAATGGTGACAAGCTGGCCATCTTTGAGCTGGGCATGTTCTACCAGGACGGCACCGGCGTGGCGCAGGACCGCGAAAGGGCGGCCGAGCTTTTCAAGGAAGCCGCCGACAAGGGCTATGCGCCAGCCAAGTATAATCTGGCTCTGCTCCATGTCGAAGGCATCTATGCCGATCCCAGCCTGACGACAGCCGCGCGGCTGATGAAGGAAGCGGCCGACGCCGATCTCGCCGAGGCTCAATATGACTATGGCTCCATGCTGATCGAAGGCGCTGGCGTCGCCCCCGATGCCGCCGAAGGCGCCCGCTATATCGGCCTTGCCGCCGAACAGGACCTGACCGCCGCCCAGATCGACTACGCCACCCTCCTTTATCTCGGCCAGGGCATTGCGCGCGATATCGAAGCCGCGGCCGGCTGGTACGAACAGGCGGCCGAAGGCGGCAATCCCGTGGCGCAGAACCGCCTCGCAAAACTCATGGCCGTCGGCGAGGGCACGGCGCTCGACCTCGAAACCGCAGCCATGTGGCGCGCGCTGGCCCGGCGCCAGGGGCTTTCCGATCCCTCGCTCGACCGATTGCTGGTTTCCATTCCCCCTGATGCTTTGGCCCGGGCCGAAGAGCGCGCCCGCTTCTGGCCTTCGACCCCGCCCAGCATCGAGACCGTCGCCGAAATTCCGACGACGCCAAAGGTCTTTGGCCCGCCCCTGCCGGCACCGACCGACATGGAAAATGCCCCGAGCCGCGTCGTGCTGCCCAATGGCGTGACCAATGCCAAGCCGCCCGCTCCGGCGCCTGCCGCCGCGCCGGTCGAGACCGAACCGGCTGATCCGGCCACCACCGAACCGGCGCAAGACCCTTGAACCCGGCCAAGTTCTGAGGCAATAAGCCCGCCAAACTTTCAATTGAAGCGGCAGGGCACTGGCCCCACTTGCGCCGCGTCGGGATGAAAATTCCGGCGGCGCTCAATGAACCGCTTGAGCCAAGCGAGTACACAATGGCGCGTTCCGCCCTCCTAACCGTCATGGTCAATGCCGCCATCAAGGCCGGCAAGTCACTGTCGCGCGATTTCAACGAGGTGGAAAACCTGCAGGTGTCCCGCAAGGGCCCGGCCGATTTCGTCTCGAAGGCCGATCTCCGCGCCGAACAGATCGTCTATGACGAACTGCGCAAGGCCCGCCCGACCTATGCCTTCCTGATGGAAGAAGGCGGCGAAGTCGCCGGCACCGACGGCCAGCACAGCTGGATCATCGACCCGCTCGACGGCACCACCAATTTCCTCCACTCGATCCCGCTCTTTGCCGTGGCCATCGCCTTGCAGCGCGGCGACGAGATCGTTGCCTCGGTGATCTACAATCCGATCCTGGACGAACTCTACACTGCCGAAAAGGGCGGCGGCGCCTGGCTCGCCGACCGCAAGCGCCTGCGCGTCGCCGAACGCCGGCACCTTTCGGACGCCGTGGTCGCCACCGGCATCAAGACCCAGGGCACGTCCAATGACGGGCTGCAATTGCGCCAGTTGAGCCATATCAATCCCGCCGTTGCCGGCATTCGCCGCTCGGGCTCGATTGCGGTCGACATGGCCTGGCTCGCCTCGGGCCGCTTTGACGCGCTCTGGGAAGCGGGCTTGAAGCCCTGGGACGTTGCGCCAGGTCTTCTCATGGTCAAGGAAGCCGGCGGCCTCGTCACCGACTATGCCGGCCAGCCCGGCTCGGTCTGGAACGGCCAGATCGTCGCCGGCAACGAGACCCTGCACGGGGCTTTGTTCAAGCAGCTTCGTTCGGTTCAGTAAGTCCAACGCATTCCTCACCACAGAGGGATATGAATCCGGAACTGCCGAAAGCGTCGAAAAACTCGGTGTCATCCCCGCGAAAGCGGGGATCTCTGTTTCCGGGCAGGGAGATTGCCGCTTTCGCGGGGACGACGCAAAGCCGCTTCATGACGCTCTGCCGTTAACCTTTTCCATTGTCACGCCATTCTGCCGCCACTACTCTTCGGCGCAGTTGATTTGCTGTGCGCGGGGCAAAGGTCAGGCACGATGACGCAAGGTTACGATCCCTATCACCTCGCCAGTCCCACCGTTTACCTCGTCAAAATCGTCATTTTCCTGGTGCTGGTCGCCCTCGTCGCGGCGATCCTGTTCACCAATATCGTGACCTTCTTCTGGGCGAACCCCTTCATCAATTCGATGATTTTCTTCGCCCTCTTCATCGGCATTTTCCTCTCGTTCCGGCAGCTCTTCCGGCTGTTTCCGGAGGTGAAGTGGGTCAATTCGCTCCAGGACGGCAATTCGACCCAGGTGCGACCGCCGGTCCTCCTGGCCCCCGTCGCCGGGCTTTTGCGCGAGCGCATCGGCGAGGCGGTGATCACGCCGACCTCCATGCGCTCGATCCTCGATTCCGTGGGCAATCGCCTCGATGAGGCCAAGGACACGTCGCGCTACCTGACGGGCCTCCTGGTTTTCCTCGGCCTCATGGGTACCTTTTACGGCCTCCTCGAAACCGTGGGCTCGGTCGCCGGCGTCATCAACGCGCTCGATGTGACCTCGGCCGATAGCGCCTCGCTTTTCACCAATCTCAAGGAAGGCCTTGCCGCCCCGCTGGCGGGCATGGGCACCGCCTTCTCGTCCTCGCTTTTCGGTCTCGCCGGTTCGCTGATCCTTGGCTTCCTCGACCTGCAGACGAGCCAGGCCCAGAACGCATTCTATACCGATCTCGAAGACTGGATGACCTCCATGACCGAGCTCGACCACCCGGTCAGCGCCATGCAGGCCAATGCCGGCGGCCCCGACATGCAGGCCATGATCGACAGCATCGGCGCCACCATGCAGAACCAGAGTTCCTCCCAGAACGCCATCCGCGCCATGGCGGAACTCGCCCGCGGCATCGATGGGCTGGTGAAACACATCCGCACCGAGCAGGAAGACCTGCGCGCCTATATTACCGAGCAGAGCGAGACCAACCGGAAACTGCGCGACCTCATCGAAGCCATGCTCAACGAGAGCGACACTTCCGGGCGCCGGGACTAGACCATGGCATCGAGCCGCTCACGCCGCAGGGTAGAGGCCAATTACTGGCCGGGCTTCGTCGACGCCCTGTCGAGCCTGCTGCTCGTCATTATTTTTCTTTTGAGCCTCTTCATGCTCACCCAGTTTTTCCTGGGGCAGGAAATCCAGGGACGGGATACCGCGCTATCGCGGCTCAATAGCCAGATCGCCGAATTGACCGAACTCCTGCAGCTCGAACGCGCCAATTCCGACGATCTGACCTCGCAACTGGCAACGCTGACCGCGACCCTCGCCACAGCCGATGCGCAGAACCAGAGCCTGACGAGCCAGCTTGCCGGCATCGGCGCCGGTCTCGGCGATCGCGACGACACCATTGCGGGTCTCCAGGAAGACCTTATCGATGCCGAAAAGCTCTCGGACGAGGCCAATGCGCAGGTGACCCTGCTCAACCAGCAATTGGCCGCGCTGCGCACCCAGATCGCGGCGCTGGAATCGGCGTTGGAGGCCTCGGAAACCCGCGACACGGAATCGCGCACCCAGATCGCCGATCTCGGCCGGCGTCTCAATCTCGCCCTCGCCCAGCGTGTGCAGGACCTGTCGCGCTATCGCTCCGACTTCTTCGGGCGCCTGCGCGAAATCCTCGAAGGCCGCGCCGATGTACGCGTTGTCGGCGATCGCTTCGTCTTCCAGTCCGAAGTGCTGTTCGATCCCGGCCAGGCCGACCTGACCGAGGCAGCTTCGCCGCAACTCGACGCGCTGGCCGAAGCCATTCTGCAGCTCGAGAACGAAATTCCGGCCGATATCAACTGGGTGCTGCGCATCGATGGCCATACCGACAGCCGCCCGATTTCCAATGCCCGCTTCCCGTCCAACTGGGAGCTTTCGGCGGCACGCGCCATTTCGGTGGCGCAATATCTCGTCGGCAAGGGCGTTGCCCCGGCGCGGCTCGTCGCGGCAGGCTTTGGCGAATTCGCCCCGCTTGATCCCGGCACGACGGAAGAGGCGTTCAGGCGCAATCGACGGATCGAGTTCAAGCTGACGGAAGGGTGATTTCCGACCCGCTTCAGCGGGTCAAATCGCTCCAGTGGAGCGATTTGAGGAAATCACGGGTCGAGCCATGCGAGACCCCGGGCCAGCGTCTTCGCAAACAGAGATTCCCGCTCTCGCGGGAATGACACCGGGGATAGCAGGCCTTACTGCCAGCCGTCCCCGCGGAACTGCAATTTTGCCAGTTCCGCATAGCGCCCGCCCTTGGCGACCAGTTCTTCATGCGTGCCCTGGTCGATAATTTTACCCGCTTCCATCACGAGGATTTTGTTGGCGTCGCGGATGGTGGCGAGGCGATGGGCGATGACCAGCGTCGTGCGGCCCTGCATCAGGTGTTCGAGCGCCATTTGCACCAGCCGCTCGCTCTGAGCGTCGAGGGCGGAGGTCGCTTCATCGAGCAAGAGGATCGGCGCATTTTTCAGGATGGCGCGCGCAATGGCAAGGCGCTGCTTCTGGCCGCCCGAAAGCATGACGCCGCGCTCGCCCACGATCGTGTCATAGCCCGAGGGCAGGTCGACGACGAAATCATGCACCAACGCCGCCTTGGCCGCCGCTTCCACTTCCGCATCGGTCGCGTCGGGTTTGCCGAAGCGGATGTTCTCCGCGATCGTGCCGGCAAAAATGGTCGGCTCCTGCTCGACATAGGCAAAGCGCTGCCGCAGGTCAAAAAGTCTGGTGTCGCGGATATCGACGCCATCGACGCGAATGGTGCCGCCGGTGACGTCGTAGAAGCGCTGCAGCAGCGAAAGTGTGGTCGACTTGCCCGAGCCCGAGGGACCGACCAGCGCCACGGTCTCGCCCTTGGCGACGGAAAAACTCACGCCGTCGAGCACGCGGCCGGGCTGGGTCGGATCGTAGCGGAAGGCGACATTCTCGAAGGCAACGGTCCCGAGCGACGGCACCGGCAGGGCGACGGGGTTTTCGGGGTCTTCGATCGTCGCCTTGGTGGCGAGGATTTCCATCAGGCGCTCGGTGCAGCCGGCAACGGTCTGCAAGGCGCCCATGACTTCGGAGACATTGGTGAGGGCACCGGAAGCCATCAGCGCATAGATCATGAACTGCGCAAGCTGCCCGGCCGTGACCGAACCTTCGAAGACGGCGCTGGCGCCCCACCAGACGAGGCCGACAAGCGCGGCCGTGCCGAGAAAAATCACCAGCGCAACGAGGATGGCGCGCGCGCCGAGCCGGCGCACTTCGGCCCGGTAGCTTTCTTCGCTGCGGCTATCGTAAATTCCGGTCTGCACCCTTTCCTGGGTGAAGGCCTTTACCGTTCGGGTCGCGCCAAGCATTTCCGTTGCCATGGCGGAGAGTTCGGCCAGCGCATCCTGGGTCTTGCTCGACATGCCGCGCAGGCGCCGCGAATAGCCCACGACCGGGATCAGGATCAGCGGCGCGGCGATGACCACGGCCAGGGTCAGGATCGGGCTCGTCAGGATCATCATGATCAGCGCGCCGATAATGGTGACCATGGACCTCAGGGCCAACGAGAAACTCGACCCCACGGCGCTGCGGATGATGGCGACGTCATTATTGAGGCGGCTCGTCAATTCGCCGACGCGCGTCGTATCGAAATAGCGCGCGTCGAGGCGGAGGAGATGGCTGAACGCTGCCTGCCGCAGGTCAGCGAGGACGCGCTCGCCAATAACGGAGATGAAATAGAAGCGCGCCCCGCTCGCTACCGCCATCACCGCGGCAATGGCGATAATAAGCAGGCCATACTGGCTCACCTTGTCGAGGTTCTGCGCCACAAACCCCTGATCGACCACGCCGCCGAGCATGGCGGGAATGGCGAGCGAGGTAATGGTGGAAATGAGGAGGAACAGCACCGTCAGGGTCAGCCGCACCGGATAGGCGAGGACGAATGGCAGGAGCTGGCGCAGCGGCGAAAAGCGTCGCTGCAGCTTGGCGACGGAGATCACCTTGTCGGTGGTGTTTTCCGCCGGGGCGGCTTGATCGGTCATATTGGGGGCCGCATTCCGATTGCGCAAAGCCGCCTCGAGACGGCTGGTTGGATATAGGCTCCCCTCTTCATGGGAGCAACAGCCGGGAAACGGGTAAAATTGCCGCTCCCCTGCCCTTGCCTATTGGGGCTCCATTATGTAAGAAGCCCGCCAACAACCAGTTTCCAGCTCTCCGGGCGCCGCGGCGCCCGTTTGATTTGAGGCGAAGACCATGAAGGCCGACATCCATCCTGACTACCACACCATCAACGTCGTCATGACCGATGGCACCAGCTATGTCACCCGTTCCACCTATGGCAAGGAAGGCGACACGCTGCAGTTGGACATCGACCCCAAGACCCATCCGGCATGGACCGGCGGTACGGGCCAGCTCATGGACCGCGGTGGCCGCGTCAGCCGCTTCAAGGAACGTTTCAAGGGCCTCGGCCTCTAAGAAACGGTTCTGGCGACAGAATTGGAAAACCCGGCCTTTGTGCCGGGTTTTTTGTTGCCGCTGCGTTTTGCACATCCTTGTCCGCCGCCAAGGCAACAAAAAACGCGGCTCGCATGTGCAAGCCGCGTTCTGATCTTTTGGCTCGAAAAAGCCTCGGCCTAGATATTGGTGCCGATCGCCAGGAATTTTTCGCGGCGGTGTTCGCGGGTTTCCAGGCGCGACTTGCCAGCGAATTCGGCCAAAAAGTCGGAAATGGCCACGCGGGTCGAATCCATCACCTGACCATGGTGGCGATGCGCGCCGCCGGTCGGTTCGGGAATGATGCCGTCGATCACCTTGAACGAGAGCAGGTCCTGCGCCGTGATTTTTTGGGCCGTCGCCATATCCTGCGCCTTGGCGGCGTCGCGGAAAAGGATCGAGGCGCCGGCTTCGGGCGAAATCACCGAATAGATGGCGTTTTCGAGCATCAACACGCGATTGGCCGTGGCAATGGCAATAGCGCCGCCCGAACCGCCTTCACCGATGATGATGGCGATGTTGGGCACGCCCAGTTCAAGGCCTTTTTCGGTCGAACGGGCAATGGCTTCCGCCTGACCGCGCTCTTCCGCGCCAATGCCGGGATAGGCACCTGCCGTATCGACAAAGGAAATGACCGGGATATTGAACCGGTCGGCCATGTCCATGATGCGGACGGCCTTGCGATAGCCCTCGGGATTGGCCATGCCGAAATTGTGTTTCAGGCGGGTCTCGGTGGAATTACCCTTTTCCTGGCCGAGAAGGGCCACGGACTGCCCGTTGAAGCGACCGAAGCCGGCCTGCAGCGCCGCGTCTTCGCCGAACTTGCGGTCGCCGGCCAGCGGCGTCCATTCGGTGATCAGCGTCGACACATAATCGGAAAAATGCGGACGCTGCGGATGGCGGGCCACCTGCGTCTTTTGCCAGGGCGTCAGCCTTTTGTAGATTTCCACCAGCGCCTCTTCGGCGCGGGCAGAAAGCCGGTTCACTTCCTCGTCGATGGACACGGCCTGATCGGTCGCGGCGAGGGATTTCAGTTCGGCGATCTTCGCTTCAAGATCGGCGACCGGCTTTTCAAAATCGAGATAAGACAGCATCCCACCCGCCAGTAAGGGTCGTTGTTATTGACCCGGATTGTTCTGGGCCACGGCTCTTGCGCTCTAAAGTGGCCGGAAAGTGGCGATCGTTCAATGCCGAGTCAAGTTTCGGAAAGGAAATGCACGGGATTTCCCCCCGTTCCCACAGGCTCGACCCTATCCACCGGCCAGCGGATGGTGCGTTTCGACGAGATTGCGCAATTTTTCGTCGAGCACATGGGTATAAATTTGCGTCGTCGAAATATCGGAATGCCCGAGCAGCATTTGTACGACGCGCAGGTCCGCGCCACCGGCGAGGAGATGGCTGGCAAAGGCATGGCGCAGGACGTGGGGAGCGACGCGATCCACCGAGATGCCCGCATCCTTCGCCACGTCTTTCAAATCCCGCGCAAAAACCTGCCGCTCCAGATGTCCGCTTTCGCCCTTGGCCGGAAAGAGCCATTTGGCGTCCTCCGGCAGGGTCTTCACCCAGGCGCGCACCGCGTCGCGCGCCCTGTCGTTCATCGGGACGATCCGGTCCTTGTTGCCCTTGCCCGTGACGGTAATAAAACTGCCTTCCCGCATCACGGCCGGACGCTTCAAGGTGACGAGTTCGGAGACGCGCAACCCCGTTGCATAGAGCAGCTCGAGGAGGCAATAGGTCCGTCGCGCCACCTCTTCCTTGGCCGGTTTCGCTGGCTTGTTGGCGGACTGCTCGGCTGTGTTGAGCAGCTTGTCGACCTCTGCGACCGACAACACTTTTGGCAGCGGCCGCCGCGTCTTGGGGCTCGCAACAATCCGCGTCGGATCGTCGCCGCGCAGGCCATCCGCGCATAAAAACTTGTGAAACTGCCGGATGGCAGAGAGATGCCGCGCGCTCGATGAGGCCGAAAGCCCATCGGCCTTGAGCCCATCGAGATAGGCGTTCACCGTTTCGCGCGGACAATCGAGGAGGGTCTGCTTCTTGCCCGCGACAAAGCCGGCATAATTGGTGAGATCGCGCCGATAAGCCGCAATCGTGTTTGCCGCCGCGCCGCGCTCGGCGCTCATCATTTCCAGAAATGCGCCGACGAGGTGGCTCATTGGCCCGGCGTCGCGGCAGGGGTGCTGGTGACATTGGGCGTCGGCATGCCGACCGGCCGGGTCGGCGCGGCTTCGCCAAGCAGTTCGCGCGTCGGAATACGCAGCGTGACATCCTTGGGATTGGGCTCGACGAAAGACACGAGCGCAAACATCCCGGCATAGACGAGGCCAGCCAGGAACAGGATGGTGATCAAGAGGCGAAAGAGTGTCGGCATGGGCTTTCCGGCGTTTTCGCGAGAAACTTTGCCACAGAAAGGTTTCCATCCGGTAGGCAAAATCGCGTTGCGCTTGACAGCTTTGACCCGTATCGCTTCAACCGGCCTTAAGTTCGGAGGGCGCCTTCTTGAGCAAAACGGATAGTCCCGCGCGATCGGCGCGCGCCAAGGCCCTCACCGAGCGGTTGGGCGGCAGGCCGCTCATTCTCGTGGGCATGATGGGCGCGGGCAAGACCACGGTCGGCCGACGCCTGGCGGCGCGCCTCGGTCGGCGTTTCCTCGATAGCGACGAGGAAATCGAAAAGGCCGCGCAGATGACCATTCCGGAAATCTTTGCGCAGCGCGGCGAGCCCGAATTTCGCGCCGGCGAAACCCGCGTCATTTCGCGCCTGCTCAAGGAAAACGACATCGTTCTCGCAACCGGCGGCGGCGCCTTCGTCAATCCCGAAACCCGCGCGCTGGTCAAATCCTCTGCCGTCTCGGTCTGGCTCAAGGCCGATCTCGACGTGCTGTTCGAACGCGTTTCGCGCCGTTCCAATCGGCCCCTGCTCAAGACCGCCGACCCCAAGGGGACGCTCGAAAAACTGATCGCGGATCGCTATCCCATCTATGCCGAGGCCGACATCACGGTCTTGAGCCGCGATGTGCCCCAGGACAGCGTTGCCGCCGACGTTATCTCCGCCCTTCTGCATCACCTGCGCTGAAAGTTTTCGCCATGGCCGACATTTCCCACACAGTGCACGTCGCCCTGGGCGAGCGCGCCTATGACATCCTCATCGGCCCCAACCTGATCGACGATGCCGGCGCGATCCTGGCTGAAAAATTCCCCGGCCGCCGCTTCGGCATCGTCACCGATACCGACGTCGCCAAGGCGCAATTGCCGCGTCTGGTCGCGAGCCTCGAATTTTCGGGCCTGACCTTTTCGACCATCACCCTGCCCTCGGGCGAAAGCACCAAGAGCTGGGAGCACCTGCAAACGGTCGTGGAAGGCCTCCTCGCGGCAAAGCTCGAACGCAATGACCTCGTCATCGCGCTCGGCGGCGGCGTCATCGGCGATCTCGCCGGCTTTGCCGCCTCGATCACCCGCCGCGGCATGGATTTCGTGCAGATCCCGACTTCGCTGCTGGCGCAGGTGGATTCCTCGGTCGGCGGCAAGACCGGCATCAATTCGCCGCACGGCAAGAACCTCGTCGGCGCCTTCCACCAGCCAAGACTGGTTCTGGCCGATCTCTCGGCCCTCGACACCCTGCCCCCGCGCCAGTTCGCCGCCGGCTATGCCGAAGTGGTCAAATATGGCCTGATCGACGATCCCGACTTCTTCGAATGGCTCGAAGCCAACCATGCCGAAATCTTTGCCGGCGGCCCGGCCCGCGGCGAAGCCATCGCCCGCTGCTGCGCCCACAAGGCGCGCGTGGTCATCGAGGATGAAAAGGAAATCGGCGTCCGCGCCCTGCTCAATCTCGGCCACACTTTTGGGCATGCGCTCGAAAAGGACACCGGCTATTCCGATCGGCTGCTGCATGGCGAGGGCGTATCCATCGGCATGGTGCTGGCCCATACCTTCTCCAACCGCCTTGGCCTAGCGCCGGGTCAGGACAGCGGGCGCATTGCCGCGCACTTGCGCAAATCGGGTCTGCCCACCACATTGGCCGACATCCCCGGAATTTTGGGCTCGACCGAAACCCTGATGGCCGCCATCGCGCAGGACAAAAAAGTCTCGCGCGGGGCGCTGACTTTCATTCTCACCCGTGGCATCGGCCAGGCCTTCATCGAAAAAAATGTCGATCCCGCCAAGGTTTCGGCATTTTTGGAGGAGATGCGATCCCAGTAAACTTCTTCATCCACAGTGTCATTCCCGCGAAAGCGGGAACCCCTGTTCGGAAACGGAGGTCCCCGCTTTCGCGGGGATGACACAGCGGTGATTGCCAGCTTAATTGGCCGGCAAAACCTCAATATTGAGCGCATGGACGCGATCTTTCAGCTCCGCGTCCAGCGTTTCGAATACCGCGCGGTGTTGCGCCACGCGGCTCAAGCCGTCAAAATCGCGGGTCGCGATTCTGACTCGGAAATGGGTCTCGCCCCCTTCGCGCCATCCGGCATGGCCTCGATGCTTGTTCGATTCGTCGATCACCTCGAGATGGAGAGGCGAGAACCGCTCGGTGAGCTTTGCTATCATTGTGTCCCTGACGGACATGGGGCGGGCTCCGCTTGAAGATTTGAAGACTTAACTAGGTGCTATGAAACAGCAATCCAAGCTTTTCGATTCAATCCGCATCCGACCGCGCCGGGAAGAAAAGCCCGAGCCGGCCGAATTTTCCTGCGAATGGGAAGGCTGCGAAGAAGCCGGCGAATACCGCGCCCCCAAAGGGCCGCGCAGCGAGGGGCAGTATCACCATTTCTGCCTCGAGCACGTTCGCCACTACAACAAGGCCTTCAATTTCTTCGCCGGCATGAGCCAAGAAGAACTGGACGAAGCCCTGACGACCCCGCCCAAGGCGGAGTCGCGTTCGAGCTTTGCGACCGGCAATCCGCAAAATGCACACGCTGCCGGCCGGACGGCCAGCACTCGCCCCGGCGACAAATATGGCGACCCCTTCGGCGTCTTTGCCCGCTACCGGCACCGCCAGGCCCAGCGCCCCGCCGCCGAGCGCGTAA
Organism: Devosia riboflavina; assembly: GCF_000743575.1. GTDB lineage: Bacteria > Pseudomonadota > Alphaproteobacteria > Rhizobiales > Devosiaceae > Devosia > Devosia riboflavina. The sequence goes on from NZ_JQGC01000028.1 coordinate 35,856, forward strand.
AGCCGCTGAACGAGAACGATCGGCGTGCCTTCGAGTCCCTGGGCTTTTCGGGCCACGCCAAATCCGACGACATCAAAGCGGCCTACAAGAACCTGGTAAAAATCCACCATCCAGACGTAAACGGCGGCGATCGCTCCTCGGAAGAAAAGCTCCGCACCATCATTGCGGCCTATTCGCACCTGAAGAAAATGGGCTTCGTTGCCCGATGACCGGAGCATAGCGCGGAAAAGTGGGAACCGGTTTTCCGCGAAGCGATGCGTCTTGCTATCGTGACAGTTTGGCTACCAGCACGTCAGCAATGCTGCTATAGAGCCACGGGCCAATGCGCCTCTGACACAAGAAAAATCTCCTGATCCACGAGCCCTTGCCATGACCGAGTTCACCAATCTGCCCGACACCGAATACAAGGCACGCGACCTTTTCGGCATCGATACCGATATGGTGGTCAAGGGTTACAAAGAGCGCACCGACCACGTGCCGCCGATCGATCCGGATTATCTCTTCGACCGAAACACCACGCTCGCGATCCTGGCCGGCTTTGCCTATAACCGCCGCGTCATGGTCCAGGGCTATCACGGCACGGGCAAGTCGACCCATATCGAGCAGGTCGCGGCGCGCCTTAACTGGCCGCTGGTCCGCGTCAATCTCGATAGCCATGTGTCGCGTATCGACCTCGTCGGCAAGGACGCCATCGTCCTCAAGGACGGCAAGCAGATCACCGAATTCCGCGACGGCATCCTGCCCTGGGCCGTGCAGAACAATATCGCCCTCGTCTTCGACGAATACGACGCCGGCCGTCCGGACGTGATGTTCGTGATCCAGCGCGTTCTCGAGCAGTCGGGCCGCCTGACGCTCCTCGACCAGAACCGCGTGATCGTGCCCCACCCGGCCTTCCGCCTGTTCTCCACCACCAATACCATTGGTCTGGGTGACACTTCGGGCCTCTATCACGGCACCCAGCAGATCAACCAGGGTCAGATGGACCGCTGGAGCCTCGTCACGACGCTCAACTACCTGCCCCACGACAAGGAAGTCGGCATTGTTCTGGCCAAGAACAAAGCCTTCACCGAAACCGAAAAGGGCAAGAAGCTGGTCTCAAACATGGTGCGCCTGGCGGATCTGACCCGTTCGGCCTTCATCAATGGCGATCTCTCGACCGTCATGTCGCCGCGCTCGGTCATCACCTGGGGCGAAAACACCCAGATTTTTGGCGGCGATGTCGGCTTTGCATTCCGCTTGACCTTCCTCAACAAGTGCGACGAACTCGAACGCCCTGTGGTTGCCGAGTTCTACCAGCGCGTGTTCGGCGAAGATCTGCCGGAATCCTCGGCCAACCTTGCCGTGACGGCGTAAATACAAGGCCCCCTCACCCGCCGCTTTGCGGCGACCTCTCCCCCTCGGGGGACTTCGAACTGTCCCGTTGGGCAAATCGCTCCGGTGGAGCGATTTGAAGTGAGAAGGCCATGAGAGCTATGCTCGAATGGCAGGCCCGGAGGGCCGGGTGAGGGGGCCTTTCTCGCAACGGGGACAAAATCCCATGGCCCAGAACATCTATGATGATGCGGCCTTCTTCGAAGGCTACAGCCAGTTCCCGCGCTCGGCGCAGGGACTTGGCGCCGCTGCCGAATGGCCGGCTTTGCGCGCCATGCTGCCTGATATGACAGGACTTCGCGTTCTCGACCTCGGTTGCGGCTTTGGCTATTTCGCCCGCTGGGCCGTGGAACAGGGCGCCGCCCATGTCACCGGCCTCGACCTCTCGGAAAAAATGCTGGCCGAGGCCGCCAAGACCTGCGCCGGCCTGCCGGTAACCCTGGCCCGCGCCGATCTCGACACGGATGATTTCGGCACGGCCGAATTCGACCTCGTCTTCTCCTCGCTCGCCGTCCACTACATCGCTGATTTCGACGCCTTCCTCGCGCGCGTCCGCAAGGCCGTGAAGAACGACGGCCGCTTCGTCTTCTCGATGGAACACCCGGTCTTTGCCGCCCGCGCCAATCCTGAGTTCACTCAGGATGCGGAAGGCCGCCAGGTTGCAGCCGTCGCCGAATATCTGCGCGAGGGCGAACGTCGCACCAACTGGATCGCCGAAGGCGTGATAAAACATCATCGCCTGATCTCGACCACCATCATGGCCCTCAAGCGCGCCGGTTTCGCGCTCGATGCCATTGACGAGTGGGCCGCCACCGACGCCGACATCGCAGCGCATCCCGAATGGGAAAAAGAGCGCTACGAACCGATGTTCCTGCTTTTCGCGACCCATGTGGCCGCCTCTACCCACCGGACCTGACCATGGCACAGCCCCCGCGCAGCAAGCCCAACAAGCCCGACCAGACCCAGGCCTTCAAATCGGCCATGGGCGCAACGGTCCGCGCCATCGGTGCCAAGGCCGAGCTTGAGGTTACCTTTACCGCCGACCGGCCGCTGCTGACATCAGACAAGGCGCGGCTTGCCAACCTGCCGCGCCTGCCCACCAAGCGCGATATCGCCATTGCCCGCGGCCAGGGCGATGCCATGGCCATGCGGCTCGCCAGCCACGACCCCGATACGCACCGCAAGCGTTCGCCGATGGACCCGCAGGCCCGCGCCGCTTTCGATGCGCTCGAACAGGCGCGGGTGGAATCCCTCGGCGTTATCCGCATGCCGGGCATGAGTGGAAACATCCACGAAATGCTGGAAGACCGGCTCTTCCGCGCCAATTTCGCCGAAGTTGACGACAAGAACGAGGCCCCGCTTGCCGAGGCCCTCGGCCTGATGCTGCGCGAAAAGCTCGCCGGCGTCCCCGTGCCCCCCTCGGGCCATGCGCTGGTCGATCTCTGGCGCAAGGAAGTGGAAGCCAAGGCGTCCACGTCCATCGACAAGCTGCTTTCGACCTATGAAAGCCAGGAAGATTTTTCGAAGGCTGTTCGGGCCGTGCTGCGCGATCTCAACCTGATCGCGGAAAGCGATATGGAAGATCCCGACGCGTCCGACGAGGACAATGCCGACGAGAGCCAGCCCGAACAGGCCCAGGGCTCCGACCAATCGCCCGAACAGGGCGAAGGCGAAAACGAGCAGGCTGAAAGCGAAGAAGACCAGCAGGCCGGCGAAAGCGAAGAAACCGGCGACGTCGAAGGCATGGAAGCCGACATGGCCGATGTCGACGACGATGCCGAGGCGGAATCCGGTGAAGATGCGCCCATGCCCCCGCCCGCCAAGGACGGTGGCGAGCGGCTGTCGAACCAGTTCCAGTACAAGGTTTTCACCACAAAATTCGACGAAGTGGTGAAAGCGGCCGAGCTCTGCCCACCCGACGAACTGGACCAGTTGCGCGGCCTTTTGGACAAGCAGCTCGAAAACCTCGCCGGTGCCGTGGCGCGCCTTGCCAACAAGCTGCAGCGCCGCCTGATGGCCAAGCAAAACCGCTCCTGGCAGTTCGACCTCGAAGAGGGCCTCCTCGATACCGCACGCCTCACCCGCGTCGTGACCGACCCCATGCAGGCCCTGAGCTTCAAGGTCGAGAACGACACCGATTTCCGCGACACCGTCGTCACGCTGTTGATCGACAATTCCGGCTCCATGCGCGGCCGCCCGATCACCATTGCAGCCATCTGCGGCGACATCCTCGCGCGCACGCTGGAGCGTTGCGGCGTGAAGGTGGAAATCCTCGGCTTCACCACCCGTGCCTGGAAGGGCGGCAAGAGCCGCGAAGCCTGGCTCGAAGCCAATCGCCCGGCCAATCCCGGCCGCGTCAACGACGTGCGCCACATCATCTACAAGGCTGCCGACGAGCCGTGGCGCCATGCAAGGCGCAATCTGGGCCTGATGATGCGCGAAGGCCTCCTCAAGGAAAACATCGACGGCGAGGCATTGGAATGGGCGCGCAAGCGCTTGATGGCCCGCCCCGAGCAACGCCGCATCATGATGGTGATCTCGGACGGCGCGCCGGTCGACGATTCGACCCAGTCGGTCAATGCCGGCAACTATCTCGAAGCGCACCTGCGGCAGGTCATCGAGGACATCGAAACCCGCTCGCCGATCCAGCTCGTCGCCGTCGGCATTGGCCACGACGTGACGCGCTATTATCGCCGCGCCGTGACCCTCCTCGATGCCGAGGAACTGGCCGGCGCCCTGACCGACGAATTGGCCGCACTCTTCGACGAAGAAATGCCCGGGCCCGCAAGGCGGCGCGGTCGCTGATGCTGCGGCGCTGGGCCCCGATAGCCTGCCTTGCGCTATTGGCCCAGCCCGCTCTGGCGGTCGACGTCACGGTGACGTCGGCCCAGGTCACGCGCTTCAAGGGCGTCGGGCTCGATGAGCCCGTGGGGAAACTGATCTTCCGCGGCGGCCTGACGCTGCAGTCGCAGGACGATATGTTCGGCGGCCTTTCGAGCGTCACCACCACCGGCCCCGACCAGAACATCGCCTTCGTCACCGACCGCGGCCAGTTCGTCTCCGGCAAGCTCGCTTATGACCAGGATGATCGTCTCCTCAGCCTCATCGGGGTCACCATGGACCCCATCCAGAATTCCGGCGGCGCCCCCCTGCCCCGCCAATATGCAAGGGACGCCGAGGGCATGGACACCGTCTTTCGTGATGGGGTGGCCGCGGCCGTCCGCGTGAGTTTTGAAAACCTCACCCGCGTCGCCGATTTCGCCATCACCGATGGCCGCCCCGGCGGTCCGGCGCGCGAAATCACCATTCCCGATTGGCTGACGGATTTGCGGACCAACAAGTCCCTTGAAGCCATCTGCATCGCCCCGCCCGCCTCGCCCATTGCCGGCTCGACCCTGCTGCTCACCGAAGAAGCACTCGACGAAAACGGCAATCACCGCGGCCATTTTCTGGGGCAGAACGACAAGGGTCCGGTGACCTATGTCAATTCGCCCGTGGTCAACCCGACGGACTGTGCCTTCCTGCCCAATGGCGACCTGCTGGTGCTCGAACGCGGCGTGGCGCTCTTCAGCTTCGTCATGAACCTGCGCCGTGTTCCGGCCGATCAGGTGAGGCCGGGCAATCTCATGCAAGGCGAACTTTTGCTGTCAGCCGAGGGTGCCGAGATCGACAATATGGAGTCGATCATGGTGCACACGACGCCGGGTGGCGAGACGCGGATCCTCATCGGCTCGGACAACAACTTTAATGACTGGCAGCGGCAGTTGCTGCTGGAGTTTGCGCTGGTGGAATAGGGCGCCCCACTCACCGGCCCCAACCGAATTCGCCATAGCGAATTCGGTGGCCCTCGCCCCTTGCGGGAGAGGGACAGACCAACTTTGCGTTCAGCAAATTGGTCAGGGTGAGGGGTGTCTATCCTCCGCAGAGCAGCCTGCAATGAGATCGTATACCCCTCATCCGCCCTTCGGGCACCTTCTCCCGCAAGGGGAGAAGGGGGATCGAGTGGGGGGCAGCATGAAAACAAAAAAGGGCCCCGGTTTCCCGGAGCCCGCAAATTCCAAAAACCCAAAAAGATCAGACAAACGCGCCGTGGCAATGCTTGACCTTTTTGCCCGAGCCGCAGGGGCACGGCGCGTTGCGCGACAGGCCCACCAGCAGTTTCGGATCGAGCGGGGCCAGGGCGCCCTCGTCGGAATCATCGCCCACCGCATCATTCTCGCCCGTCACCGGGTCGATATGCGTGGTCGCCAACTGCGCCGGATCGATGGCCGGGGCCGGCTCGGGCTGGCGCATCTGGATTTCGATATGACCCATCTGCGTGGTCACGAGTTCGCGGAGATTCCCGAGGAGAGCCTGGAACAGCTCATAGGCTTCTTGCTTATATTCATTGAGCGGATCGCGCTGGGCGATGCCGCGCCAGCCGACGACCTTGGACAAGTGATCGAGCATGACAAGATGCTCGCGCCAGAGCCCGTCGATCGACTGCAGCAGGATGGACTTTTCCACCTGACGCATCACTGGGCCATACCGGTCCGATTTGGCCTCGATGACGGCATCGGCCGCCTCGCGGATGCGGGTCTCGACCACTTCGGCGTCGATTCCCTCTTCCTTGGCCCATTCGCTCACGGGTGCCGTGACGTTGAGATAGGTCTTGGCAGCGGCTTCGAGCTGCTCGGTCTTCCACTGCTCGGGATAAGAGCGCGCCGGAATGGCCTTGCCGACGATATTGTCGACCACGTCATGACGCATCTCGGCAATGGTCTCGCTGACGTCTTCGGCATCCATGAATTCGAGACGCTGTTCGAAGATCACCTTGCGCTGATCGTTCATCACGTCATCGTATTTGAGGATGTTCTTGCGGATATCGAAGTTGCGCGACTCGACCTTGCCCTGGGCGCGTTCGATGGCCTTGGTCACCCACGGATGGGTGATGCTCTCGCCCTGCTCGAGCCCGAGCTTGCCCAGCATGGAATCCATCGAATCCACCGGGAAGATGCGCATCAGGTCGTCCTGTAGCGACAGGTAGAACTTTGAGTGGCCGGGGTCGCCCTGGCGACCGGAACGGCCACGCAACTGATTGTCGATGCGGCGCGATTCATGGCGTTCGGTGCCGATGACCATCAAGCCGCCGGCAGCCAGCGCCTTCTTCTTTTCGTCGGCGATCTTGGCCTTGATCTCGGCGATCTTGGCTTCGCGGGCCTCGCCCTCGAGTTCCTTGGCTTCGCGCTCGATGCGCATTTCAAGGTTGCCGCCGAGCTGAATGTCGGTACCGCGACCGGCCATATTGGTCGCAATGGTGATCGCGCCCGGCAGGCCCGCATCGGCGACGATGAAAGCTTCCTGCTCGTGGTGACGGGCATTGAGCACGTTCATCTGCCCCACATTCTTCTTGCGAAGGATGTCCGCCAGCATTTCCGACTTTTCGATTGAGGTGGTGCCGACGAGCACCGGCTGACCGCGCTCCTGGCATTCTTTGATCAGTTCGGCAATGGCGTCGAATTTTTCGGCCGCCGTGCGATAGATCGCATCGTCTTCGTCGATACGCTGAACCGGCAGATTGGTCGGGATGGTGACGACGCCCAGATTATAGATGTCGGCAAACTCTTCCGCTTCCGTCGCCGCCGTACCGGTCATGCCGGCGAGCTTTTCGTAGAGGCGGAAATAGTTCTGGAAGGTAATGGACGCCAGCGTCTGGTTTTCAGACTGGATCTTTACGCCTTCCTTGGCTTCCAGCGCCTGGTGCAGACCTTCCGAATAACGGCGGCCCGGCATCATGCGGCCGGAGAATTCGTCGATGATGACGACCTCGCCACCCTCGGGCGTATCGCGGGTGATGTAGTCCTTGTCCTTGCGGAAGAGCTTGTGGGCGCGCAGCGCAGAATTGGCGTGATGCACCAGCGCCACGTTTTCCACGTCATACATGGACGCGCTCTTGAGGAGCCCGGCTTCCGAAAGCGCGGCTTCGAGCTTTTCGACGCCCTGATCGGTAAAGGTCGCCGCGCGGTGCTTTTCGTCGAGCTCGAAATCACCCTCGCCGATCAGCGGCATGAAGGAGTTGATCTTGATATAGAGTTCGGACCGGTCTTCGGACGGGCCGGAAATGATCAGCGGCGTGCGCGCTTCGTCGACAAGGATGGAGTCCACTTCGTCGACGATGGCGAAGGCATGGCCGCGCTGCACCATCTGGGCGCGCGAATATTTCATATTGTCGCGCAGATAGTCGAAGCCGAATTCGTTATTGGTGCCGTAGGTGATGTCGGCAGCATAGCTGTCGCGGCGCTGCTGGTCGGTCAGGCCGTGCACGATAATGCCAGTGGAAAGACCGAGGAAGTTGTAGATCTGCCCCATCCAGCCGGCGTCGCGGCGGGCGAGGTAGTCGTTGACGGTCACGACATGCACGCCGCGCCCCGTCAGCGCATTGAGATAGACGGCGAGGGTCGCGACCAGGGTCTTGCCTTCGCCGGTACGCATTTCAGCAATGGCGCGATCATTGAGCACCATGCCGCCGATGAGCTGCACGTCGAAGTGGCGCATGCCGAGCACGCGCTTGGATGCTTCACGCACAGTTGCAAAGGCCGGTACCAGGATATCGTCGACCGTGGCGCCCTTTTCGATCTGCGCCTTGAAGTCGGCGGTGCGGGCTTTGAGCTCGTCGTCGGTGAGCTTGGCCAGTTCCGGCTCCAGCGCATTGATCGCGGCGACCTTGCCCTGGTAGCGCTTGACCTGCCGATCCGACGGCGATCCGAAAATCCGCCGGGCGAGCGCAGCTAGAGCCATTCGTGTCATCCTTTTGCATTCAGTGGCGTGGCGAAAAGGGCGGGCGGCTTGCACTAGAACGTTTTCAAGAAGAAGTGTTGACCACTTTTCGAAAACGCTGGGGGCGCCAGCGGCCCATCTCGCCTCGTCACAACTTCTAGAGAGCCCTTTGGCTCCCCGTGTGGATTGATCCGTGGAGGACATTGGGCCGATACGGCAACCATGCTCCACGCTTTGAAAAAGCGGCTGAGATGTAAGAGTGAGGGGGTGTCTTGTCAATGTTGGCGAAATGGGCGACACCTTGCGCGCACGGCGGATGAGGCCTTCCCGAAGGCCCACCGAAACCTGCCGGAAACCGGCACAATTTGGCCCCCTTATTGTGTGAGGCACGGCACTTTCCGGGCCCGCCGCCCCGTTTGATCATGCCCGGCCCTCCCGGACCGGCCAAGGAGATCCAGGACGTTCATGATGAAGCTTTCCTCGCGCCTGTTGCGCACCATCTGTCTCGCTGCGCTTTTGGGTGCTGCGCCTGCCATCGGCAGCTTCGCTCAGGAGGCTCCGGCCCCGGAAGCTGCAGCACCGGCTGCCGTCGCGCCTGAAACCGTCGTCGCGACCGTTGGCGGCGAAGAGATCACCGAAGCTGATCTCAGCTTTGCCGCCGAGGACCTCGCCCAGGATCTCGCCCAGATGCCGGCCCAGGAACGCCGCGCCTTCCTGCTGCGCGTCCTCATCGACATGAAGGTCATGGCTGGTGCCGCCGAAGCGGCCGGCATGGACCAGACCGAGCTCTTCGCCCAGCGCCTCAACTATCTCAAGGAACGCGCCCTGCGCCGCGCCTATTTTGCCGATGCCATTGCCGGCCAGGTGACCGAGGAAGCCATCCGCGCCGACTACGACAAGTTCGTGGCCGAGTTCCAGCCGCAGGAAGAAGTTCACGCCCGCCACATCCTGGTCGAAACCCAGGAAGAGGCTGACGCCATCAAGGCCGAGCTCGATGCCGGCGGCGATTTCGCCGCTATCGCCCAGGAAAAGTCGATCGATCCGGGTTCAGGCGCCAATGGCGGCGACCTCGGTTTCTTCGCCAAGGGCATGATGGTCCCAGAATTCGAAACCGCCGCCTTTGCCCTCGCCAATCCGGGCGACGTTTCGGCGCCGGTCCAGTCCCAGTTCGGCTGGCACATCATCAAGCTCGAAGAAAAGCGCGAGTCGTCCCCGCCTGCCTTCGAGCAGGTTGCCCCGCAGATTCAGCAGCAGGTGCTGATGCGCGTCTTCAACGAAAAGGTCGAGGAACTGATGGCCGGCGTGACCATCGACGTCACCGACCCCGAACTCAAGGCCACCATGGACGCCCAGGACGCTGCCCAGGCAGCCCCCGCCGAAGGCGAAGCGGCCCAGCAGTAAGCTTTTTGGGCTTTTTGGATTTTTGAGCCACCCGGTTTCGATCGGGTGGCCTTTTTGTTTTGGCCCGCCACGGAACGTCATCCTCGGGCTTGACCCGAGGACACTTCACTTGGAAATGGCACGGTAAGTTCAGGGCCCTCGGGTCAAGCCCGAGGGTGACGGACTGGGGTTGCCTTATACCCCGCACACCCCATCAACACCCCATCGACCACGCCATCGATAACCTTCATCGCCTCATCGACCCGCCCAATCAGAAGCTGGTGCCAGGCGAAGGACACGATCATGTCGACGATCAAATCTCCATCGACTTCCTCAGCCACCTCGCCGCGCGCCTTGGCGCGGTCCACGATCACCGCCGTCGCCTGCTTGCGCTCGGCCTGATAGGCGAACAGTACCGCAGCCGCGTCCGGATCGCTCTGCGCCTCGGCGATGATCGCCCGATAGACCACGCCGCAAAGGCTATCCTTCCAGAAACCCAGCAGGTGGTTTTCGAGTAGCGAAACCAGATCGCCGCGCAAGCTGCCCGTATCGGGAAAACCGCGCGCATTCTTGAAGCGCTTATAGACATCGAGCATCAGCGCGGTGCGATTGGGCCACCAACGATAGATGGTCGGCTTCCCCGCCCGCGCGCGCCGCGCCACCGCCTCGATCGAAAAGCCGCCAATGCCGCTTTCGCGCAACACGTCCTCGGCCGCATCGAGAATGGCTTCCTGGCTCGCCGGATTGCGCCGCGCGCCGATAGAGCGCCGGGCGCCGTTGTCTGTGTCTTCAGTGCTCGTTTCCATGCCCACAATATGGGTCAAAAGATTCCCAAAGAAAAGACTTGAACGAAACGGCTCGTTTCGATACATAACGAAACGTACCGTTTCATTAGAGGTTCACATGCCCTTCTCCGCTCGTGCCCGTATGGCCTTCCTCATGACCTTCGCGGTCTATCCCGTGGTCGTCGTCTACGCGACCATCATCGGCGCTCTCACTCCCGGTTGGGAATTCTGGCAGCGCAGCCTGATCCTCGTGCCCTTCATGGCGTCGACCATCGTCTTCTTCATCGTGCCATTCATCACCACCCGCTTCGGCGCCTTTATCGCCGGCAAGAAGAAGTCCGTCGCCTGATCCACTTCTGACGGCCGGAAGAAGACCCTGTGATCCCCGCGCGAGCGGGGATTTCCTTTTAATCAGGAGAAAAAGCGCAACGTCTTGCGCCCGCCACACCTTTGAGGCACACCAAATTCCTCGTTTGCCCGTTCAAGGTTTTGCGCCATGGCTGCCCATCCGGTTTCCCCGCTTGCCCCGAAATCCTATCCGGACCTGCCGGCTATTGACGGCGTGCGCTATGCCACGGCCGAAGCCGGCATCAAGTACAAGAACCGCACCGACGTGCTGCTCATGGCCTTTGACGAAGGCACAACCGCTGCCGGCGTTCTGACGCGCTCGAAGTGTTCTTCGGCCGCCGTCGACTGGTGCCGAGCCAATCTCCCGGGCGGAAAGGCCCGCGGCCTCGTCGTCAATTCGGGCAATGCCAATGCCTTTACCGGCGCCAAGGGCAAGGAAAGCGTTCAACTGACCGCCGAATACGCCGCCAAGGCCCTCGGCTGTTCCACGAGCGAAATCTTCCTCGCCTCGACCGGCGTCATCGGCGAACCGCTCCCGGCCAGCAAGTTCGCTGGCGTCCTCGACGAAGCCGCCACGCGCCTTGCCGAAACGCCGTGGATCGAGCCGGCCAAGGCCATCATGACCACGGACACCTTCCCCAAGCTTGCGGGTGCGGTGCTTGAATTCGACGATGTCGAAGTCCGCATCAATGGCATCGCCAAGGGTTCGGGCATGATCGCGCCCGACATGGCCACCATGCTCTCCTTCGTCGTCACCGACATGCCCATCGCTGCCGACGTGCTCCAGGCTCTCCTCAGCGAGCACGTGCAGAAGAGCTTCAATTCCATCACGGTCGACAGCGACACCTCGACTTCGGACACGCTTCTCGCCTTCGCCACCGGCAAGGCCAAAGTGGAACCGATCACCAGCCTCTCCGATCCGCGCGCAGCCTTCTTCGGCGAAGCCCTGTTCGATGTTCTCTTCGAACTCGCCATCCTGACGGTTCGCGACGGCGAAGGCGCCACCAAGCAGGTTGCCGTCAATGTCGAAGGCGCCACTTCGGACGCCTCGGCCTTCCGCATCGCCAAGGCCATCGCCGACTCGCCGCTGGTGAAGACCGCCATTGCCGGCGAGGACGCCAATTGGGGCCGCGTCGTCATGGCCGTCGGCAAGGCCGGCGAACCCGCCGACCGCGACCGCCTCGCCATCCGCTTCGGTGACCTGCTCGTCGCCGAAAACGGCGAACGCGCCACGGTCTACGATGAAGCCGCGACTTCGGCCTATATGAAGGGCGAAGAGCTGGAAGTAACCGTCTCCCTCGGCCTCGGCGAGGGCTCGGCCACGGTCTATACCTGCGACCTCACCCACGGCTACATCACCATCAACGGCGACTATCGGAGCTAAAGCTCCGATAGTCCTGCCGGAAAACTCGTTCCGACCACAGTGTCATTCCCGCGAAAGCGGGAACCTCTGTTGGATGGAAACGGAGGTCCCCGCTTTAGCAGGGATGACACCGGGTAAAGCGACAGCACCATGCCAGAACAAGCCATCTCCCTCCCAGACGTCGAAACCTTTGAGCGCGCCGGCCTCGAGGCCTGGCCCGGCATCGAAGTGAAGTGGGATGGCAACTGGGTCCGACGGGCTGCGGGCGGCTATACCAAGCGCGCCAATTCGGCCCAGTGCTTTGACCCCAATGACGATGAGGATGTGGAAGACCGCATCATCGGCGCCAGCTCCTGGCTCGTCGTACGCGGCGTAAAGCCCGTCTTCCGCATCACGCCCCTTTCCGCCCCGGCGCTCAACGAAGCGCTGGATGACGCCGGCTGGGACGAGATCGACCAGTCCCATCTCTACGCCATGAAGCTCGAAGCGCAGGAACCCGATGCGCAGGGAAAACTCCTGCCACTCCTCGATCCCGCCTTCCTCGCTGCCCAGCAGAAGCTGCAGGGCCATGACGACGCCATGATGGTCCGCATGAAGGCCTTGCTCGCCGTCATGTCCGTACCGGCCACCGGCATCGTCATCGAGCGCGATGGCGAACCCGTCGCCTCGGGCCTGATGGCCATTTCCAATGGCATCGTCATCACCGGCAATGTCATCACCGACCCCAGCCGCCGCCGCCAGGGCCTTGCCGCCGCCATGATGCGCACCGGCCTCAACTGGGCCCACGAAAAAGGCGCAACAATAGCCGCCCTCAACGTCCAGGCGGATAACCCCGCCGCCAAGGCCCTCTATTCCGGCCTCGGCTACCAGCACCAATACGACTATTCCTACCGCATTCCCGGGGCGCCCAAATGAGCGACAAACCAATCCTGCTCGTCGTCGCCTGTGCCCTCGTCGATACCGACCGCCGGGTGCTGATCGCCCAGCGCCCCGAGGGCAAGCACATGGCCAATATGTGGGAATTTCCCGGCGGCAAGATCGATCCCGGCGAAACCCCGGAAGCAGCCCTCATCCGCGAACTGCGCGAAGAGCTCGATGTCGAGACCAAGGAAGCCTGCCTTGCCCCGCTTTCTTTCGCCAGCCACACCTATGAGCACATGCATCTCTTGATGCCGCTCTATGTCTGCCGCCGCTGGCAGGGCACGCCCGTCGCCAAGGAACATCAGGCATTGAAGTGGGTCCGCCCGCAAAACCTGCGCGACTACGCCATGCCACCGGCCGACGAACCGCTGATCGCGGCGCTGTGTGATCTTCTATAGGCGGTCTAGCGCTGTAACCGCAGTCACCGTCATTGCCGGGCTCGTCCCGGCAATCCATCTCGCCTCCGCATGGACTACCGGGACAAGCCCGGTAGTGACGATGGAGTGGAAGGCGTGGTTGGCCTAATTCAGCCCGACAATCTTGTACTTCGCCCCAACTCTCACCGCATCGCCCGGATAGAGATTGTTGAGGATGAAGAACAGATCGCGACCGCCAGGAATATTGGCCATCTGCGCAGCGAGCTTGTCCGCCGTATCCCCCGCCTTGGCGGTGACGACACGCATGGAGAGTTTTCGGATCTGGTTGAGATCGGCCGCTTCGGCGCGCTTAAAACTCTTGATCGTTGCATCGGCGCCAGCCGCAAAGCGCGGGCTATCCGCCTTGGCCGCGAAGATGAAGCGATAGACCGAGCCATCGAGCCGCATGACGGCAACGCGGAAGAACCACTGGTCCGTCTGCGCCAGGCCCGAGGCCATTTCGATGCCGTTGAAATTGTGCGAGGTGACCGTGTCGGCCTTGAGCCCGGCGATCCAGCCCGATTTGAGGTAATCGGTCAGCGCCATATTGGCCTGCACATCGGCGCTGTCGAAGCGCACGGCCTCGCCATCACCCGCCACGCCGACAACGGCGCTCTGCGCCGTCTGCAGCGCATAGCCTTGCGGCACGGTGAAGGTGAATTTCGAGCCCGAATGGATGAAGCGATTGCCGACGATGGAACCCTGCGCCGGGCTGTCGCCAAAGGCCATGCCCGAGATCGCCGCCATATAGCCGTCGCGATCGGTCTCGCCGACGCTGGAACTGCCGAACATCTGCCGGGCCGTGTCCATGGCTTTCTGGATGCGGGCCGGCGTCGACGGATGCGAGGACAGGAACCCGTCATCGCCCGCCTGGTCGCCCGCTGAGAATGCCGCAAAGCGGCTCATCACGCCAAGGAAGCGCGCCGCAGCTTGCGGATCAAAGCCCGCCTTGCCGGCAAACTTGATGCCTTCGCGGTCCGCTTCCAGCTCCTGGCTCTGCCCAAAAGCCGCCAGCGATTCGCGGGTGCGGTTGGCCGTCGCGTCGGTGGACGTGTCGCCACCAAAGATGCCGGTGATGACGCGATCGACGATCTGCGTCGTCCGCGTCTTGTCGGTGCGCGCACGCGCATGGCGCAGCGTCACGTGAGCAATTTCGTGCGCCAGCACCGCTGCCAGCTCGCTCGTATCCGAAGCCAGCGCCAGAATACCGCGCGTCACATAGATATAGCCGCCCGGCAGCGCGAAGGCATTGACCTCGGACGTATCAAGGATCGTCACCTGGAACTGCGCGTTAGGCTGGTCGGCTGCGGCCAAGAGGCGCCCGACGATGCGCGCCACCATGATTTCGGCTTCGCGGTCGGAATAGACCCCGCCATAGGCGGCGATGATGCGCGGATGCTCGCGACGGCCGATGACCACGTCATCGGGCTCGGTGCCTTCCGGCACGACCATGGGTGCGGGCGTATCGCCAGTGCGGCTCACCGCCACCGACGACCCGGTCAGCGACGAGCAAGCCCCCAGAGCCAGGAGCGAAACGGCCAGAGCGCCGAGGCGCATTGTTTTTTTGGACAGAGAAAGCGCCGTCATCGCGTCGCCAAAACCTCAATCTGTTCGGGATGGGTAATTTCGATGCGCGGACCATCCCGGTCGTCCACCCATCCACGAATGCGCACCAGTGCCCCCTCAAGCACCAGCGGGTCTAGTCCAGCAGTCTCGAAGAGCCGCAAGGCCGGCGCTTCGATCACGGCGGTGAAGTCTTCTTTCCAGAACCGGCCAAAATTGAGGAAAATGCGGGAGCCACTGCGGTCGGCGAGGAGCACCCTGCCTTCCACCAGTTCATAATGTCCCACACGATCCAGCAATTCGCCCGGTCGGTCCGCCGCACGCACGCTGTAATAGGGATTGGCCCAAATGCCAAGCCGATCCGCACGTGCGCGCGCTTCCGCCGCAAAAAGTGGCTCAAGGCATTGCCGGTTATCCGGGAAGGAATAGACCCGCGCCAAGCCCGCGCTCACCATGAAAAGCTGCGTCCAGACTTCGCCTTCGTCGGTTTCGACGAAGACATGCGCCAGAACCCGCTCGTGCCGGTCGATCTCTTCGCCGCCGAATCCCAGGCGAACGTGTCTATTCAGCACCAGGTCGGAAAGCACCTTCTGCGCCTCGGGCGCCAGCGGCCAGGTCTCGAAATCGTCCCGCCCGAGCGGCAGTTTCGGGGCCTGCGTGCCAATCATCCGGATCTTGCGCCCGTCATTGAGAACGACCGTATCGCCATCGGTCACTTCGACCACCATACCGCCCGGCGCCATGCGCAAATCCTCGCAGGCCAGCGTGGCGCTGGCGAGCAAGGCAAAGGCGGCCGTCGATATCAGCGTGGTCCCGCGCAAGAATCTGCCCCCGCAACACTTCGTTCACCATAGGGACGATTAAGGCAAAAAAGCATTACCAGAAGCTGACCTAAGCCGATCACAGGCAAGAGAGATTGCCAATTTGATCGGGGAGAGCCAAGTTGAGCGCCTGAGGGAGAGCGGCAATGAGCAAGACTGGAACAATCCGCACAGGCACGGCCGGCTGGGTTTTTGAACCCTGGCGCGGCACCTTCTTTCCGACAGACCTCGTCCAGAAGAAAGAGCTCAACTATGCCAGCCGCCAACTGACCAGCATCGAGATCAATGCCACCTTTCGCGGCAATCAGAAGCCGGAAAGCTTTGCCAAATGGGCCGGCGAAACGCCCGAAGGCTTTCAGTTCTCGATCAAGGGCCCGCAACTCGTCACCCATATCAAGCGGCTCAAAAACTGCGAGGACGCACTAGCCGGCTTTTTCGCCTCGGGCCCCCTCGCCCTCGGAGATCGCCTCGGCCCCTTCATTTGGCAATTGCCGCCAAACCTGGCTTTTGACGCAACGAGCTTTTCCGCTTTCCTCGCCCAACTCCCCCACGACATCGACACCTACCTCACGCTCGCGAGCAAAGCCGACGGCGCCAAGGCCCCGCCCTATCTCGAAGCCAATGGCAACAAGACCTTCCGCCACGCCGTGGAAATGCGCCACGAGAGCTTCAACAAGCCCGAAGTCGACGTCCTGCTCCGCGAGCACAACGTCGCCCGCGTGATCGCCGACACCGCGGAAAACCCGCGCTTCGACCTCACCGCCGATTTCGCCTATTGCCGCCTGCAGGGCCCCGCCCGCCCGGGCGCCACGGGCTATGAAGATGCTGATATGACCGGTCTCGCCAAAACCCTCTCCGGTTGGCGCGATGCGGGCGTCGACACCTATGCCTATTTCGTCCACGAGGACAAACTGCACGCCCCCGCCCATGCCATGGCCCTGGCGGAAAAACTCGGCGTCAAACCTTCTGCCTGATCACGACACCGTGCCCTGCTGGCTTTTGCCATAAAGCGGCGCTAAGCCCCTGCCCCATCAAGCGTCACTCGAGAATTTCCATGGCCATTGCGTCCCGCGCCCCCCTCGACAAGCTCGCCGCCGGCGCAGCCTTCCTCCTCGGCTTTGCCACCATCGCCGCGGCGCTCGGCAGCCAATATATCGGCGGGCTCTACCCCTGCGAACTCTGCCTCGAACAGCGCATGGCCTATTATTGGGGCCTGCCGCTTCTGGCGCTGATCCTGGTGCTCTGGAACCGTCTGCCGCTGCCAGTCTGGTATCTGGGCATGGTCATCGTCACGGGCATTTTCGCCTGGGGCACCTATATGGGCTCCTACCATGCCGGCGTCGAATGGGGCTTCTGGCCCGGCCCCACCGCCTGCACCGGCGTTGGCGACAGTTTCAGCTTCGACCAGCTCAACAGCATGACCCCGGTCATCGGCTGCGACGTCGTCCAGTTCCGCTTCCTCGGTATTTCGCTCGCCGGCTATAACGCACTGATTTCGCTGGCGATTGTTGTGCTGCTGATTGGCGCGATCGTGTTTCAGGCAAAGCGGAAGCGCTAGTCGTCAAGCAATGTATCAAGATCTCGAGCTGAGGACGTTATCCTGACGACGACCACCTCATCGGGGTTCACGACATAGATGATCGCGTAATTCTCGAATGGCCGCCGCCGATATCCGCGGCCTTCGTATCTCGGGATGAGCGCATAACGTTCTGCGCTCTCGGCCAGTCCGGCGCAGGCCTGCAAGAGTCTATCGGTATAGATCTCCGCCTGAAGGACACTGTCGGCGGCGATGAAAGTGGCGATGTCCAGCAAATCCTGTTCAGCGAGATCGGAAAGCCGGACTCGCATCAAGAGGCTTTCTTCGCGGCAATTGCAGCGATGTGCCGCTGGACGTTAGCCATTACCTCTTCCAACGATTTAGTCCTGCCAGCGTCGATATCGGCCTGCCCCGCGGCAAGCATCGCATCCAGCTCCCGCAGCCTGGCCTCGCGCTCCTGCACCAGCCGCACGCCTTCGCGCAAAACTTCACTCTTGGAATTATATCGCCCGTTCTCGACAAGATCGTTCACGACCTTTTCGAGCGTCGCACCCAGATCCGCACTGATCGCCATGTCACCATCTCCTGCAAAGCTCATCCAATAATAGTTATTGGATGACCCAACAGCAAGTCCGGACGACTACGAACAGATCACGGCTCGAGCTCGATGTCCCAATAGAGATAGTCGAGCCAGCTCTTGTGCAGGTGGTTGGGCGGAAACGCCCGGCCATTATTGTGCAGGTCATGCACAGTCGGCGCGAACGGCGCCTGATGCGGGAACATTTTTATCTCGCTCGGCAGCCGATTGGCTTTCCTGAGATTACACGGCGCACAGGCAGCCACCACGTTCTCCCACGTCGTCAAACCGCCCTTCGAGCGCGGAATAACGTGGTCGAAGGTGAGATCATCGCGCGATCCGCAATACTGGCACTGGAAGCGATCGCGGAGAAAAACGTTGAAGCGGGTAAAGGCAGGATGCCGCGCCGGTCGCACATAGTCCTTGAGCGAAACCACGCTCGGCAGACGCATTTCGAAGCTCGGTGAATGGATCACCGTGTCGTAGTGCGAAACGATGTTCACTCGCTCGAGGAACACCGCCTTGATCGCGTCCTGCCACGACCACAACGATAAGGGATAATAGCTGAGCGGCCGGAAATCGGCGTTCAGCACGAGAGCGGGACAGGCCTCAGGCGACACATGGATGGTCACGAGAGTCTCCCGAAGCGGGAATCTGTTAAGTCCATAGCCCCTTTATAATAAGCCCTTTGTGTCAGGGCTGTGAAGCGGGGATGAAGGACTTATTTCGCTGCGACACGCCCGATAAATTCAGCGGCAAAGCCGAGCCCATCCGGGGCAATTCCATGCCCCACGCCGCGGCTCACGTGATAGCTGACATCAAAGCCCGCCTCATCGAGCAAAGCATTGGCGTCGCTCGAAAGATTGGGATCGACCACATCGTCCATATCGCCGTGAACGAGGCAGACCGGCGGCTTCGCGAGTGCGTCCCTGCCAAATCCCTCGGGCGGCAAAAAGGCACCGGAAAAACCGATGATTCCCATGAGCTTTTCGGGCAGAGCCGTGCCCACATGCAACGCCATCATCGCGCCCTGGCTGAACCCGGCGAGGATCGTCCGCTCCGGCGTGATTCCCGTCTGCGCCCAGAGGTCGCGCAAGAACCCTTCGAGCACGGGCCGCGCCTCGATGACGCCAGTTTGCCGGCTCGCCAGCCGATCCCCCGTCCAGTCTATCGGAAACCACTGAAACCCGCCCATTTCCGTGCCGATCGGCGCATTGGGCGACACGAACAGCGCACCTGGAAGGAGGTGCCGCCAATGCGGCGCGAGGCCGATGAGATCATTGCCGTCGCTGCCATAGCCATGGAGCAGAACCACCGCAGCGTCGGGCGCTTGCCCATTGGCTGGCGGCATCATCGGCCCCGAAAGCTTGGTCACAGCAAAATTCCTTCCTTGTCGCGCAGAATGGCGAAATATCGCCAGAACAGCAGCGCCGCGGCCGACCGATGCGGCGACCAGTTTTCGGCCATGCCGATCATCTCCTTGATCGTCGGCCGGACGTCAAGGCCGAGCCCATGATGCGCCGCTTTCAGCAAAGCCAGGTCCCCTGCCGGGAAAATATCGGGATGTGCAGCACAGAAGAGCAGATAGACTTCGGCCGTCCAGGGCCCAATCCCTTTTAGCGCCACCAGCGCCTTGATCGCCTCTTCGGCCGGCAGAGCATCGACCTCGGCAAAGTTGAGCTCCCCCGCCCCAACCGCCTCGGCAATCGTCCGTACCGCCAGAAATTTCCCGCGCGAAAACCCAACGCCGCGCACCGTCTCCTCGTCGAGCAAAAGATAAGATTCCGGTTCCAGCGCTCCCGGCAATTTTTCGAACCGCCCCCAGATGGCGGCAGCGCTCTGTACCGAAAGTTGCTGCCCGCAGATCACCTTGGCCATGCCGGCAAATCCCTTGGGATTAACCCGCGGCAACACTGCCCCGACGCGCTCCCGCATCGGCAGCAATTGCGGCACCATGGCGATCAGATGGTCGAGATGCACCGCGACGCCCTCGGCCGTATCGATCCGCGGTGACGCTCCGGGCGCAAAAGTGC
Organism: Devosia riboflavina; assembly: GCF_000743575.1. Classification (GTDB taxonomy): domain Bacteria; phylum Pseudomonadota; class Alphaproteobacteria; order Rhizobiales; family Devosiaceae; genus Devosia; species Devosia riboflavina. The sequence goes on from NZ_JQGC01000028.1 coordinate 55,727, forward strand.
TAGTCGGTAAAATCATGAAAGAACCAATTCTTCGTTTCGCCCCGAGCCCCAATGGGCGCCTGCATCTCGGCCACGCGCTTTCGGCGCTCGTGACCTGGCAGGCAGCCGAAATTTTCGGCGGCACGACGCTTTTGCGCATCGAAGACATCGACATCACGCGCTGTAAACCCGAATTTACCGAAGCCATTTTCGAGGACCTCAATTGGCTCGGCCTCTCTTGGCCCGAACCAGTCCTCATCCAGTCCGAACGCTTCGAGATTTACGCTGAAGCCGCCAATCGCCTGCGCCAGCGCGATCTCATCTATCCCTGCTACTGCTCCCGCTCCGATATTGCTTCCAAGGCCGAAGACACCGACCCCGATGGCGCGCCCATCTACCCCCGCACCTGCAAGCATCTCTCCAATCAAGAACGCATCGAGCGTCTCGAACGCGGCGATCCCGTCCAGTTTCGCCTCCATACCGATCGCGCCGTGGAAGAGGCCGGCATGCTGACCTTCACCGTCATTGGCCCCACCCTCAGCGATCGCCCGCAAATCCGCTATGCCCGCCCCCAGCGCTGGGGCGATGTCGTGCTGCAACGCAAGGATATCGGCACCAGCTACCACCTCAGCGTCGTCGTCGACGACGCTGCGCAGAACGTGACGCACATCACTAGGGGCCGCGACATGGAAGCGGCAACCGATATCCACGTCCTCCTGCAAATGCTGCTGGGCTTTTCGACACCCATCTACCACTTCCATCGCCTCCTCCTCGGCGACGACGGACAAAAACTCGCCAAATCCAAAAACAGCAAAACCCTCGCCGACTTGCGCAGCGAGGGCTGGACTGCCGATGATGTGAGAAGAGCAGTGGGCTTCTAGTTACCCGCCCCACCCACCGGCCTCCCCTCGCCCCTTGAGGGAGAGGGACAGACCAACTTTGCGTTCAGCAAATTGGTCAGGGTGAGGGGTATCCCTCCTCCGCATAGGAGTGGGGGACAAATCCCATACCCCTCATCCGCCCTTCGGGCACCTTCTCCCGCAAGGGGAGAAGGCGAAAGAACCGGGACCCCAGTGGCCGTTAGGCCGCGAGCTTTTTCGCACCCACCAACTCCTCCACCGTCGCCCGGACCGCCTCCTCAAACGGTGTCCCGAAATCCAGCCCCAGCAGCGCATCGAGCCGTGGATCGACCAGTTCCATCTCGTTGAGCCACAGATACCGCATGCGATAAATGTCCCGCATGACCGGATTGAACAGCCCCACCGCCCGGATCATCCACCATTGCAGCGGCGACACCGCAACCTTGCCCGGCAATGCCGTCTGGATCGCGCCCATCATCTGCCCGTGCGACACCCAGTGTCCGGCAAAATGAAAATTTTCGTACCGTCCAAGCGTCTCCCGCTTCTCCGCCAGCACCGCAAAGGCGCGCGCAAGGTCTGGCAGATAAGCCCAGCTATGGCGCAGCTTCAGGTCGCTCATGTGGTAGAGTTTCCCCTTGGCGATATCCATCATCATCGCCGCCTCGAACCACTCCCCGCGATTGCCTGGCCCGAAGAAGTCGCCACCGCGCAGAATGATCGTCTGGAACTTCCCCGCCGCCGAAGCCTCGCGCAGCATGGTTTCGAGCCGGATGCGGATTTCCCCGCGCGGCGCCTCGGCACTCTGCCGCGTTGCGGGCGACACGGTCCGATCCCCAGCCCGATAATTGTAGATCGTCCCCGGAAAGAGCAGCGTCTTGCCGCTATTACCCAGCGCATCGATCACCACCTGCAACTGCCGTTCAGAGGCGCCATTGCCCCACTGATGGTAGGGCAGGTGCAGTGCATGCACGACCACATCGGCATCGGCAATCGCCGCCCGCACCACCTCGACATCATCCGCATCGCCGGCAACAAACGCCGTGCCGCTGACCGGCTTGCGGTTCGTCCGCCCCAGCCCCGTTACGCTCCAGCCCGCATCGCGAAAGGCGATCATTGCCGCATTGCCGATATGGCCATTGCTCCCCAAAACCGTCACTTTACCCTTGGTCATTCTGCGTCTCCTTGACTTGCTGGAGACCAAAATGCCCGCTACAGATTTTTATAGCGATTGGCCAAATTTCGAGATTTGATATTCAATCATGAATAGAGAGCCTGACTGGTCCCTCTGGCGCAGCTTTGCCGGTGTCATCGAGCACGGCTCGCTCTCCGCGGCCGCCCGCGCCCTCAATTCGAGCCAGCCGACCATCGGCCGCCATATCGAACTCCTCGAATCTCAGCTTGGCCTGCCGCTCTTCGAGCGCAGCCTTTCCGGCCTCAAGCCGAACGGCACGGCGCTAAAACTCTATGGCCCCATAGCACAGGCGCAAACCGCCCTTGCCGAGGCAGCAATGATGGCCGAAGGCGCCCAGGACGAAACCGGCGGCACGGTGCGCATCACCGCCAGCGCCATGATCTCCAACTATGTGCTGCCCGAAATCCTCGTCCCCATCCGCGCCCTCCATCCGCGCATCGCGCTCGAAAGCGTCCCGTCGGATTCGGCCGAAAACATCCTCATGCGCGAGGCCGATATCGCCATCCGCATGTTCCGCCCCACCCAGCTCGAACTGGTGACAAAGCACCTCGGGGACATCCCTCTCGTCCCCGCCGCCCATGAGCGTTACCTCTCCCGCCGTGGCCGCCCGACGACGCTGGCCGAACTCTGGCAGCACGACATGCTCGGCTTCGATCGCTCCAGCGCCATCGTCACCCACGCACAAAAACTCGGCTATTCGCTCAACCGCGAAAACTTCATCATCCGCTCCGACGACCAGCCACACCTATGGGAATTGCTGCGTGCCGGCCTCGGCATCGGCTTTGCCCAGGCCAATCTCGTGCGCCGCACGCCGGGCCTTGTTGCCCTCCCCATCGACATCGCCATCCCGCCTCTGCCGGTCTGGCTCACCACGCACAGGGAATTGTACACCTCCCACCGCATCCGCGCCGTTTATGATGCCTTGGCGAGTGGCCTTCTCGCCTATATTGAGAGCTGAACCGGCAAGGAGGCCAAACCCATGCAAACTCTTCTCAATATCGGCATCGCGCTGGCCCTGCTGTTCGTCATCGTGGTCCTCGGCATGGGCCTCTGGAACATGACCAAGGGCGGCTCGGCCAATACCAGCCAGCGCCTCATGCGCCTGCGCGTCATGGGCCAGGCCGTCGCCATTCTCTTGTTGATCGGCGCGCTGTTCTTCTTCGGCGGTGGCCGCGGCTAAGCCAACAGGCCCCACACCGTCCTTCGGCTCTTTCGTCACCAGCGGGCTTGTCCCGGTAGTCTATGCGGAGGCGAGATGGATTGCCGGGACAAGCCCGGCAATGACGACGGAGGGGCCTATCCCGTAGCCGGGCTTCATTTATGATGGTTCGGCTCGCCGAGGAGAAGAAACCTGTTCCTGCCCCTGCATGACGTCAATCCGCATCGCCATGTCAGATTTCCCTATGTCACTTACGGGCTGATCGCGCTCAATATTCTGGTCTTCATCATCCAGGCGACGCTGCCGCCTGCAGCCTTTGATGAAGCAACGATCTATTTCGGCATGATCCCCATCGTGGTGCGCGACGTCTATCCCGCACCCCTCCCCTGGCTGCCCGATTGGGCAACACTCGTCACCTACGCCTTCCTCCACGCCGATTGGCTGCATCTTCTCTCGAACATGCTGTTCCTCTGGGTATTTGGCGACAATATCGAAGACGCCATGGGGCACCTGCGCTTCCTCGTCTTCTATCTCCTCTGCGCCGTGCTCGCCGCCCTCGCCCATCTCGCCTTCAATCTCGACGGCAATGGCCCGCTCATCGGCGCCTCCGGCGCCGTCGCCGGCGTCATGGGCGCCTATATTCTTCTGTTCCCCCATGCCCGCGTCTTCGTCCTCGCGCGCATCGTCATCCCCATTCCGCTGCCGGTTCCCGCCTTCTGGATGCTGGGCTTCTGGGTCGCCACGCAGCTCTTCTATGTCGTCATAGGATCGCAGGAATCCGTCGCCTGGTGGGCTCATATCGGTGGCTTCGTCGCGGGTGTCGTCTTGGCCGCGCTGATGCGTCGCCGCGGCGTCATGCTTTTAGGCGGTCGGTAGAAGGTTTCTTTACCCTGCCCTGCTAGGCTCCTGGCGTCTTATAGTATTGCGTCAGGAAGACTCTTATGGACACCGATCTCGCCTCCAGCCTCATGGTGGCCCGCACCGCACAGACCCAGCAGTCCGTGCAGTTGGCGGTGTTCAAAAAATCCCACGACATGCAGACCCAGCTTCTCGACATGCTCCTGCAGCCTGCCCAGGCCGTTCTGCCGCCGGGCCAGGGCACGCAGGTCGACAAGACCGCCTGAGACCTTCCCGATGAGTAATGCCCTCGGCACGAGCACATCGGTCATGATCAACCGCATCGCCACCCGCGAAGGCGCCTCGGCCAACACGCTTCTAGCGCAGGTCGCAAAAATGCGCGGCGAAATGGCGCTCACACAAAGCAAGGCAAAGCCCGAAGCCCTGCCCGACATCGTGCGCAATCCTATCAATGGGGCGGAAGTGGATCTGATAGTTTAGCTCACCAAACTATCAGTAGACCTCATCCTGAGGTGCGAAGCGTAGCGTAGCCTCGAAGGACGGGGTCGTGCCACCGACGTTCCAGTGCCACGCCCCCGTGGTTCGAGGCTTTGCCCTGCAAAGCACCTCACCATGAGGGCTACTGACAACTAACCCCTCAGCCCAATCAGCGCCTCGACCACCGCCCTGCCATCCTTGCTGTGCCACTCCGCCGGCCCCTGCAGCACGGCAAGCTCACACCCTTCGGGATCAAGCAGCAGCGTCGCCGGCAGACCCACGGCCACCGCCTCGCGCTTCAGCCGGTCAAAGGCGGCAAAAGTGTTGTCGGCATAAAGCGGCAGGTTTTCAAACTTGCCCTCGGCCAAAAATTCCTCGGCCTTCGCCAATCCACCCTCGCCAATATCGAGATTGATCGGCACGACTTGGAACTTGTCCGAATTGTATTCCGTCGCAATGGCATCGAGCGCCGGCATTTCTTCGCGGCACGGCACGCACCAGCTCGCCCAGAAATTGACCAGCAGCGCCTTGCCCGAAAAATCGCCCAGCGTCATCTCCGTACCATCGGCGCTCTTGAACGCCAGATCGGCATAACCCCGCCCCTCGCCGGTGCCATTGACCGCCGCCAGTTCGCCTACCGCGGCGGCATCCACGATCTGCGCCTGTGCCGCCTGCACGGGACACGAGTTGGCCGAGGCAGCATTGCCGAGATAGACCCACGAAGCTATAGCTACGCCCAATCCGGCAACCCCCATCGCCGCATAAGGCTGCCAGCGCCGCGGTGCTACTGGCTTGGCTGCGTTGGTGTCCGACATGGGCTACTCCCGAAAGGCATAAGATGAGCAACAAGATGTGGGGTGGACGGTTTGCATCCGGCCCCGACGCCATCATGGAAGAAATCAACGCTTCGATCGGTTTCGACCAGCGCCTGTTCCGCCAGGATATTGCCGGATCAAAGGCCCACGCCACAATGCTCGCCGCAACGGGCATTCTGACGCAGAGTGATCGCGACGCTATCCTTGCCGGTCTAGACGAGGTGCTGGCGGAAATCGAGAACGGCTCGTTCAAATTCTCGCGGGCGCTCGAAGACATCCATATGAATGTCGAATCGCGTCTGCGCGAAAAGATCGGCGATGCCGCCGGGCGCCTCCACACGGCCCGTTCGCGCAACGATCAGGTCGCGACCGACTTTAAACTTTATGTCCGCGACACCATCGACCACCTCGTCGCCCAGATCCACACGCTGCAGCTGGCTCTGGTCAAGCGCGCCGAGGAAGAGGCCGAAACCATTCTTCCGGGTTTCACCCACCTGCAGAATGCCCAGCCGGTAACCTTCGGCCATCATCTCCTCGCCTATGTCGAAATGCTCGGCCGCGACGCCGGTCGCCTGACCGACGCCCGTCGTCGCCTCAACGAAAACCCGCTCGGCAGTGCTGCCCTCGCCGGCACGCCCTACCCAATCGACCGCGACATGACGGCCAATGCCCTCGGCTTTGACCGCCCCACCGCCAATTCGCTCGACGCCGTCGCCGACCGGGATTTCATTCTCGAAACCCTGGCAGCCGCAGCCATCTGCGCCATGCACCTTTCGCGCTTCGCCGAAGAAATGGTCATCTGGTCCTCGGCCCAGTTCGGCTTCATCAAGCTGTCGGACAAGTTCACCACCGGCTCGTCCATCATGCCGCAGAAGCGCAATCCGGACGCGGCTGAACTCGTGCGTGCAAAAATCGGCCGCATCCTCGGTTCGCTCAATTCCCTGCTCGTCGTCATGAAGGGCCTGCCGCTCGCCTATTCCAAGGACATGCAGGAAGACAAGGAAGTCGCCTTCGACGCTCTCGATGCGCTCTCCCTGTCGCTGGCTGCCATGACCGGCATGGTTTCGGACATGCAGCCGAACCACGCCAAAATGCACGCCTCGGCCTCGGCTGGTTTTTCCACCGCCACCGACGTCGCCGATTGGCTCGTGCGCGAGCTGAACATTCCCTTCCGTGATGCCCACCACATCACCGGCCAGGTCGTCGCCCTCGCCGAATCCAAAAATTGCGGCCTCGAAGGCCTCACCATCGAGGATTTCAAGAGCGTCGACGAGCGCATCGATAGCCGCATCCACAAGGTGCTGACCGTCGAAGCCTCCGTCGCTGCGCGAAAGTCCTATGGCGGCACCGCGCCGATCAATGTCCTCGCCCAGGCCGCCCGTTGGAAATCCGCCCTTACCGGCGAAGACCACCAGCCCCGCGCCCTCACCGCAAAGAAGCATGGCGGCCATGGCGATGGCGGTGTTGAATAAAGCGGCGAACTAGCCCAATCTTTTCCTTCTCCCCCAACGGGGAGAAGGAGCCTGCCCGATGCCTCTTCGACAGATGCGCCTGACCCCGCGCCATGTCGCCTATCTCCAGCCCGAAACCGTGGTTGAAGGCCTGCCGCCGCCTCCCGAAGGCATGACGGAGGCAACCGAGGCCGACCACCGCGAAACCATCGCGAAATTCTTCGGACCCGACGACCGCGACGAGACCTGGATTTTCGCCTATGGCTCGCTGATCTGGAAACCGGCCTGCGACTACGTCGAAATCCGGACCGGCCTCCTCCACGGCTGGCACCGCGCCTTTTGCCTGGGCTGGAACAATCGCTTTCGCGGCAGCGATGCCAATCCCGGCCTGATGCTGGCGCTCGATCGCGGCGGCGCCTGCAAAGGCGCGCTCTACCGCCTGCCGCCCCACAAGCGCGACGAGAGCCTGATAAAACTTTTCGAGCGCGAAATGGGCTGGAAGCCAACCGCTTTCCCACCGCGCATGGTGACGGTCCGCTCCGGCGAGCGCACCATTCGCGCCCTGACTTTCTGTATCGATCGCCATTCCGGTCGCTATGTCACCGGCCTCTCCGAGGCAGAGATAGCCGACGTCCTCGCTAGGGCTGTCGGCAGCCGCGGCTCCATGGCTGAGTATCTCTTCTCGACCGTAGAACACCTCGAACAGATGGGCCTCCACGATCCCCATCTCTGGCGCCTGCAACACCTCGTCGCCGAGCGCATCGAAGCCGTTTATGAGACGGATCGATAAGTCTCACTTTTGTTTTTTTGGTCCTTGGCTTAGGACATCCCCCGAGTTCTTCCACACACTCGGTTGTCATCCCGGCGAAGGCCGGGACCCATCCTGAGATGCAGCAAAGTCCCATATCTCGAGATGGGCCCCGGCCTTCGCCGGGGTGACACTCTGATGGGGACCAAAAGGGCAAAAATGGTCCACCACTTCAACCACCGCGACGGCACCCTCTATGCCGAGGACGTCAATATCAACGAGCTGGCTGAAAAGGTCGGCACGCCCTTTTATGTCTATTCCTCGGCGACGCTGCGCCGCCATGTCCGCGTCGTCCGCGAAGCCTTTGAAGGCATCCCGACGCTGATGGCCTATGCCATGAAGGCCAATTCCAATCAGGCCGTGCTCACCCTGATGGCCCGCGAAGGCTGCGGCGCCGATGTCGTCTCGGGCGGCGAACTCCAGCGCGCCTTGGCCGCCGGCATCCCCGCCGAGAAGATTGTTTTCTCAGGCGTCGCCAAGACTGTCGCCGAAATGCGCCAGGGTCTTACGGCCGGCATCAAGTGTTTCAACGTCGAGAGCGAACCCGAGCTCGAACGCCTCTCGATGATCGCCACGGACATGGGCCTCACCGCCCGCGTCTCCGTCCGCGTCAATCCCGATGTCGACGCGCGCACCCATGCGAAAATCTCGACCGGCAAGTCCGAAAACAAGTTCGGCATCCCCTATAAGCGCGCCCGCGAAGTCTACCAGCGCATCGCCGAATTGCCGAACATCGTCGCCGTCGGCGTTGACATGCATATCGGCAGCCAGATCACCGATCTCGAACCCTTCGGCAATGCCTTCGGCCTCATGGCCGAGCTAGTGCAAGCGCTTCGTGCCGATGGCCACGACATCCACCATGTCGATGTCGGCGGCGGTCTCGGCATTCCCTATCACCACGATCAGGAAGCCCCGCCGCACCCGGAGGCCTATGCCGCCGTCGTCCGCGACAAGGTCGGCCAATTGGGCTGCACTCTCGTCATCGAACCCGGCCGCCTCCTCGTCGGCAATGCCGGCGTGCTCATCACCAAGGTCGAATATGTGAAGGAAGGCTCGTCCAACTTCATCATCGTCGACGCGGCGATGAATGACCTGATCCGCCCGACGCTCTACGAAGCCCATCACGATGTCGAACTGGTCAACCAGTCCAACCTGCCGCCGATCACCGGCGACATCGTCGGTCCCGTATGCGAAACCGGCGACTATCTCGCCAAGGGTCGCACCATTCCAGGCGTTAGGGAAGGCGACCTGCTCTCCATCATGAGCGCCGGCGCCTATGGCGCCGTCATGGCCTCCACCTACAATTCGCGCCCGCTGATCCCCGAAGTCCTCGTCGACGGCCCCCGCTGGCACGTCATTCGCCCGCGAAAATCGATCGAAGAATTGCTGGCGCTGGATAGCGTGCCGGACTGGGTGTGAGGCCCTAGTCTAGCACCCACGGTGTCATTCCCGCGAAAGCGGAAACCTCCGTTTTGGCAAGGCGGAATCTTACAGTTGTCGTCACCACCGGGCTTGTCCCGGTGGTCCATGCGGAGGCGAGATGGATTGCCGGGACAAGCCCGGCAATGACGACAGATTGAGAGTAAGGTTTTGGAGTCTACTCTTCCCGCGCCTGCCTTGCCAGCGACAGCACCTCGACCGGCCGCCCCTCCAGCGCATCTTCCACCTTCGCCAACAGCTCCGCCAGCGTAAACGGCTTCACGATCACATCGTAAACCAGCGCCTCGAGCCCATGCGCGCGCTCGCGCTGGTCGGCAAAGCCGGTCATCAGGACAATCGTCACATCGGGAAAAGCCGAGCCCACCTGCAGGGCGAGCGCAATCCCGTCCATCACCGGCATCTTGATATCGGAAAGCAGCAGGTCGAACTGGCCGCCTTCCGCTTCCATGGTCTCGGCGGCAAGCCCGCCATCTTCCTCGGCGACGACCTCATGGCCCTTCATGGTGAGCGCGGTCACGACGAACGCTCGAACGGATGGGTCGTCTTCAGCGACAAGAATGCGGGCCATAGGCAGTCTCCGGGCGGCGGATCGGCAGCCTTGCGGCACCGACCGGACCTGTCAGGGGCAAAGGTGACAGGTCACACGCTCGCTTCAATATAGGAACGATCCCATCAGTGGTGAACAGCGGGCGCGGCAGCTTCAACAGGCGATTCCGCCGGATGCGCCGGTGGCGGCTCCGGAGGTGGTGCCGGCGGAGGCGGCGCCGGATCGGGCGGCACGCTATTGCCTGGAGTCGCGCCGGCCTGTTCGCCGCCACCCGCCGCAGAGCGACTACCGGCAAAGGTCAGGCGCACCTTGACCGCTTCGCCCGGCGGCAGCGGCAGGCGCGTATCGAGCGTTGCGCGTTCGCCAGCCATCAGGTCGCGAATGCGCGGCGTGACGCTCCATTCATAGATCGTGTGCCCGGTGTCATCGAGGAGGCTCACCAGCACCGGCGGCACCGGCACGGGATTGGGCATCAGCCCCACGAGCTGGGCCGAAACCACGAGCACTTCCTTGCCTTCGGAAAGGCCGCGCGTCGATTGCAGATGCGACAGCTCGAGCCCGACGACATTCACGCCCAGCCCCACGGCCTCATAGAGGCCCGCGAGATCAGGATTGCGCTCGACGATCTGCACCCGCCCGAAATAGGCAATGGCGAGGATACTGGCGAGCCCCACGGCCCCCACCACCCTCGCATAGCGCCGCATGCGCGCCAGCGGCAGGCGCGACACCATGGCGGTCTGCCGGCGCGACAGCGCCTTTTGCCGCGCCCGCATTTCGGCGGCGGTTTCACGCTTTTTCGCCGGCCTTGGCTCGATCGGTTCGATCACCCGCGGCTCAACATCGACAATGGTCTTTTCTTCGGCCTCGATGGCGGCATCGAGCGCCTCTTCGGCCATGGATTCAAACAGCCGATCCGATTCGGGATCGGCCGGCGGCACCAGTTTCAGATCGGGCTTGGGGTCGGGCAGCGCCGATTGCTGCCAGGACTGGTGGCACGAGGCGCACTGCACCTTGCGGCCAGCCGAGCCGATGGCCTCATAGGTCACCTGGTATTTCGTCTGGCAATTGGGGCAGGTAATGATCATCGCGCCGGCAACCGTGTCGGGTATTGCCATGACCCTATCCCCGCTTGGGTTAATACTCCTCAAACCCATGAGAAATCACAATTGTGCCGCTTTCCCCCCGGCATAGCGGGGAGCAATGCCGCGAACGCGTGCCAGCGCTGCTATGATGCGGCCCACTCGTGATTCGCTTTTTGCGTTGAGACCACCGGACGAGCTGGGGAGCACCCGTTCTTGATCGATTTTTCCGATGTCGGCCTGCGCTATGGCAATGGTCCTGAAATCCTCAGCGATCTCACCTTTTCCATCGAGCCCGGCTCCTTCCATTTCCTCACCGGCCCCTCGGGCTCGGGCAAGACCAGCCTCCTGCGCTTGCTTCTGCTCTCGCTGAAACCGAGCCGCGGCAAGGTGACGATGTTCAACGAGGACGTGGGAAAACTCGACCAGGACAGCCTCCTGCAGATGCGCCGCCATATCGGTATCGTCTTTCAGGAATTTCGCCTGCTCGATCACCTGACGACCTTTGAAAACGTCGCCCTGCCGCTGCGCGTCCTCGGCCAGCCTGAAAGCGAATATCGCCCCAACGTCACCGAGCTGCTCGAATGGGTCGGCCTCGGCGAACGCATGCATGCGCTCCCCACCGTCCTGTCCGGCGGGGAAAAACAGCGCGCCGCCATCGCCCGCGCCGTCATCGCCCGCCCCAAAATTCTTCTCGCCGACGAACCCACCGGCAATGTCGATCCGGACCTGTCGAGCCGCCTCGTCCATCTCTTTGCCGAGCTCAACCGCACTTTGGGCATGACCATCATTCTCGCCACGCACGAATTGCCGCTGCTCGATCGCTTCTCCTATCCGCGCATGGTGCTCAACAAGGGGGCTCTGACCATCCATGACTAGGAGCCTCCTGTCCCGTCTGCCCCATTGGCTGCCCTTTCCGCGTCGCGGCGGCGGCGCCCCCATCGTGCCCGAGCATTCCGTTGCCGGCCGCACCCTGCTCCTCCTCATCACCATCATGAGCTTCCTGTCCGCCGTCACCCTCGGCGGCGTGGTGCTGGTGCAAAAGTCGGCCATTGCCTGGTCGGCCGATGTCGGCCGCGAAATGACCATCCAGATCCGCCCGGTCGAAGGCGAAGTAATGGACAGCAATCTCCGCACCGCCGTCTCGCTGGCCGAAGCCACCCCCGGCGTCGCCGGCGCTCGCGCCCTCACCATCGAGGAAAGCCAGGCCCTGCTCGAACCCTGGCTCGGCGCCGGGCTCGACCTCTCGGCCATCGAAATTCCGCGCCTCGTCGTCGTGCAATTGGCCGATCCCGTCGACGCCGATATCGAACAGCTCCAGCGCAATCTCCAGGCGATCAAGGGCGCGAGCCTTGATACCCACGCCGCCTGGCGACAACAGCTCAATACCATGGCCGGCACCGTCGTCGTCTCGGGCCTCCTCGTCCTCGGCCTTATCGGCGTCGCCACGGTCCTTGCCATCATCTTTGCGACCCGCGGCGCCATGGCCTCCAACCGCGAAATTGTCGATGTGCTCCATTTCATCGGAGCATCCAACAAATTCATTGCCGGTGAATTCCAGGGGCGTTTTTTGTCCATTGGCCTCCAGGGCGGCCTCCTCGGCGCCCTCCTCGCCGCACTCTTTTTCCTCCTGATCGGCACGGCCGCCGGCTCAGTCCTCCCCACCGAGGCCACCGCCCAGGTCGGCTATGTCTTCGGCAGCTTCGTTCTCGGCATGGACGGCATCATCTTCATCGCCCTCGTCGTGCCGGTTATCGCGGCGCTCACCGCCATCACCTCGCGCCTGACCGTCCGGCGTTACCTCAGCGAAGCCTCCTGAGGTAACCCATCTCGCCATTCCGCGTTCTCCGCTTTATTGAGGAGGCAAGCCCCAAAGCGTTTTCGGGAAAGTGGCTGCCACTTTTCCGGTTTGAAAACGTGACAATGATCTGAGGGGCGGGAGGACGAATAAAGTTGAAAACCGTGATCCAGGCGATCCGCACGGCGCTTTTCTACGCCATCTTCATCGGCCAGACGGCTGTCATCGCCATCATCATCGGCGTCATCGCCCTCATCGCCGGCCGCACGCCCTTCACCTGGGCCCTGGCCAAATACTGGTGCTGGTCGAACGTGCAGTTCCTGCGCTTCATCACGGGCGTGCGCACCGAAATATCAGGCACCGAAAACATCCCGCCCGGCGGCTGCATCATCGCCTCAAAACACCAGTCCGATTGGGATGTCTTTGCCATTTTCCCCCATACCGGCCGCCCCGCCTACATCGTCAAGAAGGAGCTGATGAACATCCCCTTCTTCGGCTGGGCCGCGCGCTCGCTCGATTGCATCGAGATCGACCGCAAGAAGGGCGCCGAAGCCATTCCGCAAATGATGCGCCAGGCCCATGCGGCCCTTGAGCGCGGCTGCCGCATCGTCATCTTCCCCGAAGGCACCCGCAAGGCCGCCCTCGCCCCCGCCGATTATCGCCAGGGCATTGTCCGCCTCTATACCGAACTCAATGTGCCCGTCGTGCCCGTGGCGCTCAATTCCGGCCTCTTCTGGGGCCGCAATTCATTGATCATCTGGCCCGGCACCGCCCGCGGCGAGCTGCTCCCGGCCATCGAGCCCGGCCTTGCGCCGGACGTCTTCGCCGAGCGCCTCAAACGCGCCATCGAGACCCGCTCCGATGAACTGAGCCTGGCTGCCGTCGATTCGGGTCTCTCCCGTCCCGTGGATCCCGCCCTGGCCGCCCGCATCGCTGCGGCGCGTCTACGCACCCCCTCATCTTGACGCAACAAAGCCACAAAGCACCACATCTTGTAGTCCCGTGACGCGACTTGACTGATTCGCGGCATTTGTTCTATTTTTGTTCTGCTCCGTACAGGGAGGAACATTGATGCTTTCGTGGATTGAGGCTGGCCTGGAGCCGGCAATGCGACAGAAGCGGCTCAGCCAGTGGATAGGCCTTTCCGGCCGCTCCTATCATCTGGCTACCCAAAATCTGCGTGACTTCATTCTCGAAGGCGCCGATCTCTATCTCATCGCCCGTGGCAATACCGTTCTCTGGGTCGGCTGCGGCCTGGACCTTGTTGCCGAACCAGCGATCCGCCTCAAATTCCGCAAGGCCCTCAGCCGCGCCGACGGCGTCTTCCGCCTGCCGCGCCCGGACGTGGATGGCGAACGCCTCTCCATCATCGCCGACCTCGAAGGCGCCGTTCCCGCCCCCCTCGATCAGGCCGCCTGAACATATCAGGCCGCTTGACCCTCGTCTTCGAGTTTTCGCAAGAGGTCCATCAAGACCCGGTCGCGTATCCCGAGGCTTTCGAGATGCTTTGCGGTGTTGACCACATAGTCGATATTACGCCCCGAAATGCCGACGCCCGCCCGCACCATGGCCAATTGCTCGTCAAGCGTCAGGTTTCCCGCAAATTGCTCGTGCCGCTCGTCGACCACAAAGGTCAGCGCCGAAACTTTTCGCCCATCATCGAGCACCACCGGCCGCATCACGTCGCGATAGACCATGGTCACCTGCTCGCGCGCTTCAAGATAGGCACGCACCGCTGGCCATTCCGCACCAGCGACCTCGAAGACCATGCCACGCACCGAACCGCCCCGCGTCAGCCCAAAGACCAGCCCCGGCTGCTCCACCGTGCCACGATGATGGTGCGAAATGATCGAAAGCGAGCGATGTGCACCCTTGAGCCGTCCCAGATGCGTCGAGACGAACGGAAAGCCCGGATTCCAGATCAGCGATCCGTAACCAAAGACCCAATGATTTTCCGAATTCTCGTCCTGCATTTCCTGTCGCCCGCTCGCTCCCTGCCCCACCACCACCCCCTCCCAACCTCCCCCGTCAAGGGGGAGGTGCCGCATCGCGTTTGGGGCACAATTCTTTTTCGACCACCAGGCCAGCACCCTCCCCCTCGCGGGGAGGGTTGGGGAGGGGGGGCGGGAGCCACGGTTTTCGTCCCATCACAAAACCCTAGGCCCAGCCTCGCCATGGCCACAACCACAGCTTAGGCAAAACTTGTATGAACAAAGGCTGAGGGACGCGACCCGGTTTTGCCTTTGCCCCGTCCAAGGTTAAAACCGTTCCATGAAGAAACGAATCATCATTCTGGGCGCCGTCGTGCTGCTCGTCATCCTTGGCGTCAGCGCCGCCTGGTTCTATGCCTCCGGCATCGTGCGCCAGGAGGTAGAACGCCTCGCCTTTGCCGATGGCGAAACGAGCCCGCAACTGACTTGCGCCAATCTCAATATCGGCGGCTTCCCCTTTGCCTTCGATATCGAATGCACCGACGCGGTCGTCGTCTCGGGCGATCTCATGGCCGAAGTGCCAGGCCTCCGCCTCAGCGTCATGGTCTATGACTTCAACCATGTCATCGCCTCGGCCAAGGGCCCGGCCCAGCTTTCCGACGCCTTTACCGGCCAGCGCTCGGCCATTTCCTGGACCGCGCTCAATGGCAGCCTCCGCCTGACCGACAATCGCATCGCCCGCCTCTCGGTCGTCGGCGACGAACTCTCCTGGAACGATCTGCTGCTGGGCGACACCACGCTCGCCAAGGCCGCCCATGCCGAGGTGCACCTGCTCGATATCCCCGAGGCCCATGACGCCGAACGCAACCTTGCCTCGCTCGCGCTCTATCTCAAGGCCGACGCCCTCAATCTCCCCGTCGCCACCCTGACCGGCACCGCCCTCGAGGTCGAAGCCGAGGTCAGCAACATCCCCGATGAACTCGCCGCCATCGGCCTCGAACCCATTTTGCCCGCCTGGCAGCGCGCCGGCGGCGAACTCAACATCGTCGGCATCAGCATGAGCGACGCCAATGCCGACCTAAAAGCCTCGGGCAAGCTGGCCCTCGACGCTGAGGGTTTTCCAACCGGCACCATCGCCATCGATTCCATGGGCGTTGCCGAACGCATCGGTCCCCTGATCGAAGAACCCTGGCGCACCCTGGTCCTCGGCGTCCCAGGAGCCGATGGTCGCCACACCAACCAGCTCAATTTCCGCGGTGGCACGCTGTCCTCGGGCCTGGTCCCGATCACCGCCCTGCCCCCGCTGTTCTGAGGCTCCGAACACATTCACCGGCGTCACTTTCACCTCGCCGGTGAATCCACCCATCCCCTTGTTGCCAAGCGCGCGCAACTGCTCTATAGAGCCCCACAATCCCAACAGAGACGTGTCTCTGGGCCGCTTTCGGCGGCGCAACGATTTTGAATTCGGAGTACCGACCATGGCAGTGCCAAAACGAAAGACCTCGCCGATGAAGCGCGGCTTCCGCCGCTCGCACGACGCGATTGCCAACCCGACCTATGTCGAAGACAAGGATTCGGGTGAGCTGCGTCGTCCGCATCACGTCGACCTCAAGACCGGCATGTATCGCGGCCGGCAGATTCTCGCCGTCAAGAGCTAAGCCGAAAGGCTTGCGGCGCTGATGCGCGCGACCTGATACTTTTAAGCGGCCGATCCTTCATAGGGTCGGCCGTTTTGTTTTTCGTCATGAATTCCGCCGATAAGAGCGGCCAGCAACTCGGAGAGCCTTAAATGACCATGCGTATTGAATCGGACACGATGGGCACCATCAACGTGCCCGCCGACAAATATTACGGTGCTCAGACGGCTCGCAGCCTCGCCAATTTCGACATTGGCGGGGAAAAGATGCCCAAGGAAATCATCACCGCCTTCGCCATTTTGAAGAAGGCTGCAGCAATCACCAATACCAAGCTTGGCCTTCTCGACCCGGCCCTGCGCGACCTCATCGTCGCCGCAGCCGATGAAGTCATCGACGGCAAGCTCGACAATCATTTCCCGCTCGTCGTCTGGCAGACCGGTTCGGGCACCCAGTCGAACATGAACGTCAACGAGGTCATCTCCAACCGCGCCATCGAAATATCAGGCGGCACCATGGGCTCCAAAAAGCCGGTGCACCCCAATGACCACGTCAATATGAGCCAGTCGTCCAACGACACCTATCCCACGGCCATGCACATCGCCGCCGTCGAGGCGGTCGTCAATTACCTCTTCCCACGCGTCAAAATCCTGCGCGATACGCTCGATGCCAAGGCCCAGGAATTCATGGACGTGGTCAAGATCGGCCGCACCCATCTTCAGGACGCGACGCCACTGACGCTCGGCCAGGAAATGAGCGGCTGGGTCGCCCAGATCGACCTCGCCATCAAGGCTATTGAAGCGACCCTCCCGCAGTTGCGCGAACTCGCCCTTGGCGGCACCGCCGTCGGCACGGGCCTTAACGCCCATCCCGATTATGCCGTCGCCGTCGCCGCCGAAATTTCCACCCTCTCCGGCCACGAGTTCATCACCGCGCCGAACAAGTATGCCGTCATGGCCGGCCACGACGCCTTTGTCGGCACTTCGGGCGCGCTAAAGCAGCTCGCCGTCGCCTTCATGAAGATCGCCAATGACGTGCGCTGGCTCGCTTCCGGCCCCCGCTCGGGCCTCGGCGAACTGACCATTCCCGAAAACGAACCCGGCTCCTCGATCATGCCGGGCAAGGTCAATCCGACCCAGTCCGAAGCTATGACCATGGTCGTCGCCCATGTCATGGGCAATGACGCCGCCATCGGCTTTGCCGCTTCGCAGGGCAATTTCGAGCTCAACGTCTTCAAGCCCGTCATCGCCTACAACTTCCTGCAGTCCGTCCGCCTCCTCGCCGACGCCGCAAAATCGTTCAACGACAATTGCGCCATCGGCATCCAGCCCGACCGCAAGCGCATCAAGCAGCTCGTCGATCAGTCGCTGATGCTGGTCACCGCGCTCAACCGCAAGATTGGCTACGACAACGCCGCCAAGATCGCCAAGACCGCGCACAAGAACGGCTCCACCCTGCGCGAAACCGCCATCGAACTCGGCCTCCTCACCGGCGAAGAATTCGACGCCGAAGTGAAGCCCGAACAGATGGTCGGTCCGCTGACGATCAAGAAGTAAGTTTTAGACCCCTCCTGAAAATGCCGCCCCCAACGGGCGGCATTTTTGTTTGGGGGATGGGGCATTTCGCGCCTTGGCCCCGGCAACGGCGCTGGTCTAGCATCGCCCTCAACAAGAGAGGTGAATGTCCGTTATGACCAATTCCAACGCCCGGCCCATGGCCAAAACGAGCCTCAAATGGTCGATGATCGAAGAAGACCTCTCCATCCTCGACAAGTTCAAGCTGATCGCCGACCTCGGCTTTGACGGCATTGAACTCGACTCGCCCAACGAACTGAACCAGGCCGAAATCCTCGCCGCCCGCGACGCGACCGGCCTAGCCATTCCCGGCGTCGTCAATTCCGCGCACTGGAAGACCCCGCTCACCGACCCCGACCCCGCCGTGCGCGAAGCCTGCGTCGCCGCCTCGATAGAAGCCATGAAGCAGGCAAAAACCTACGGCGCCGAAACCATGCTGCTGGTCCCCGGCGTCGTCAACGCCACGACCTCCTATGCCACCGCCTATGACCGCGCCGTCGAAGGCATCGACCGCCTGCTGCCCCATGCCGAGGAAATCGGCATTTCCATCGCGCTCGAAAATGTCTGGAACAATTTCCTCCTGAGCCCCCTCGAAGCCGCCCACCTCATCGACGGTTTCGACAACCCCCGCCTCGGCTGGTATTTCGACGTCGGCAATGTCATGCGCTATGGCAGCCCGACGGACTGGATCGAAGCCCTCGGCAGCCGCATCTTCCGCATCGACATCAAGGAATACAGCCTCGCCCGCATGAACGCCGAAGGTCCCTGGAAGGGTTTTGAGGTCGAGCTGGGCGAAGGCGACATCGATTGGGCAGAGGTCAACCGCGCCCTCGCCAAGTCAGGCTACAATGGCTGGGTCTCGGTCGAAGTCCCCGGCGGCAATCGCCAGCGCCTCGCAGATATCAAGGCGCGGCTCGATCGGATCGTGGCGCTCTAAGCCCTCACACTACCGCCCCTCCCAGTAGCCCTCATCCTGAGGTGCTCGCCAAAGGCGAGCCTCGAAGGGCGAGGGCGTGCCCCGACCCCTCGGCGCCACGCCCCCGTGGTTCGAGGCTTTGCTGCGCAAAGCACCTCACCATGAGGGCTACTGAGAGAGGCGACGATCAGCCCTCAATCTCCTTGAGCACCCGCCGGATATTATTGAGCCCCACCTCGCACCCGAACAGCGTCGGCTCCGCCCCCTCATATTCGAGCGACAAGAACCCATCAAAACCCGAGGCCACCACGCTCTCGAGCAGCGCCTTCGTATCAAGATCACCAAACCCAAACACCGAGCCGCGAATAAACTCCCCGCCGGCCGTCTTCAGCCAGCCCGGCCCCGGCTCCGCTCGACGCGTGTAAAAATCCTTCACATGCACAAAGCTCGCCTGCGGCAGCGTGCGCCGCGTCGCGACATAGGGATTGTCATCGACGCAAAGGAAATTGCCCACATCCACCGTCAGCTTGAAATTGTCATGACCCACCGCGTGAACGAGCCGCAACAGCCGCTCTGCCCCGTTCATGAAAAAACCATGGTCCTCGACGCTCGTGACCACGCCATGCTGCGCCCCGAATTCCGCCACCTCCCGGCAGCCATCGACGATGGACGAAAACGCCGCCTCGATCTCGCCCGCATCATTGGGCCGCAAGGCCCACGGCACGACATCATGGCGCAGAAAACCCGCGCCAAACCGCGCGCAAAGCTCGACATGTCTCTTCACGAGATCAATCTGCGCCCGCCGCTCCTCGCCCTCGAGAAAACTCGCCCCCAGGCAAAAGCCGGAAATCGGCACGCCCGTCCGCGCCACCGCCGCTTCCAGCCGCTTGAGCACGGCTTTGTCCGTGCTCAGGTCATAGCCAGCATCCGTGCCCGCTCCGGCAAAGGAAAAGGTCGCGATTTCAAGGTGCTCGGCACCATGCTCCTTGAGCCAGTCGAACAGGGTTTCGAGGGTCAGCCTGCCATCGGTCAGCATGGGGCGGAAGCTATAAGAGGACAGGCCAATCTTCATTTCGAGCGCTCCTAAAAACATGTCCGCCGAAAGCGGATACCGATCTTGCGACCAGGACATGCGTCCAATTGGATGAGAATTTTTTGCAACGTCGCATTCTGACTTTACATACCAATTAGAACCATTGATACCAATTGCATACCAGCACTTTGGATGGAAATCGCGATGCCTTCCCCCTCAACTGATGTCGTGATCATTGGCAGCGGCCCCACCGGCAGCGCCTATGCGCGGATGATCCGCCGCGATTGGCCGGAAGCCCGCATCGTCATGGTGGAAGCAGGCCCGCAAATCCTGCCCGAAGTCGGCGGCCATCTCGACAATGTGCTGGATCTCGAAAAGCGCGCCGAGCTC
This sequence comes from Devosia riboflavina, assembly GCF_000743575.1. Classification (GTDB taxonomy): domain Bacteria; phylum Pseudomonadota; class Alphaproteobacteria; order Rhizobiales; family Devosiaceae; genus Devosia; species Devosia riboflavina. The sequence goes on from NZ_JQGC01000028.1 coordinate 75,668, forward strand.
GAAATCCTGGCCCAGGGCGGCGATCGCTCTCCGCGCCTGTCGATCAGCAAGGAAGAATGGGAAGCCCGTCGCGCCGGTGGCTTCGATGCGTCTTTCCTGCGCCGCTCCGGTCTCTACATCGCCAATGAAAGCGACCCCTCGGAAAATCTCTTTGCCGGTTTCTCCGCCGCCAATGTCGGCGGCATGGGCACGAAGTGGTCGACCGGCACCCCGACGCCATCTGAGGCCGAGCGCGTTCCCTTCATTCCCGCCGACGAATTCGAAGCGGCAATCGGCATTGCCGAAGGCCTCTTGGGCACCAACAAGGACCCGCGCGCCGGCGACACCACTGCCATTGCCCTGCGCGAAAAACTCGGCGAGGCCTTCAATGCCGGCCGCAGCCCGGACCGCACGGTTCGCGCCATGCCGCTGGCCGCCACGCCCGGCCCGGAAGGCCTCCGCTATCACGGCACCGACGTGGTTCTGGGTCCGCTGGTCAACGAGCCCGCCGAAACCTTCCAGATTCTCGCCGAAACCATCTGCCGCCGCGTCGTCCATGAAGATGGCCACGCCGTGGGCGTCGACCTGGTCCGTGCCGGCGAAACGGAAACCTTCTTCCTCTCCGCCGGCACTGTCGTTGTCGCCTGCGATTCCCTGCATACCCCGCAACTGCTCTTCGCGTCCGGCATCCGCCCCGAAGCTTTGGGCCGCAATCTCAACGACCATTTCATCATCTCGCAAATGGCCGAGATGCGTAGCGATCCGCCGATGCGCGCCATGAACTGGATTCCGGCCACCAATGAATTCCCCTTCTCGGTGACCATCCACGCCACCACCCTTTCTTCGATCGAAAAGACGCCCGATTTCACCGGCCAGCCCGTCGGCATGGGCGTTTTCTGCCCCACCGATATCGATTGGGACAATCGCGTCGTCTTCGACGAAACCAAGCCCGACTGGCGCGGCCTGCCTTCCATCTCGATCAAATGGAAACCGTCCGAAGCCGACAAGGCCCGCGTCGAAGAGGCCAAGGCCGTCGCCATCCGCGTCGCCAATATTATCGGCCGTCCGGCGCCGGGCTTTGCCACCATCATGCAGCCCGTCGGCAGTTCCCTCCACTATCAGGGCACGGTCCGCATGGGCGAAAAGGACGACGGTACCAGCGTCTGCGATCGCAACAGCCGCGTCTGGGGTTTTGACAATCTCTATGTCGCCGGCAATGGCGTCATCCCCACCGTCACCGCGACCAATCCGACCCTCTATTCGACGGCTCTCGCCACCTTCGGCGCCCGCCAGATCGCCGCAGCCCGCCGCACCGCCTGACCCAGGAGACCAAAACAATGACCGACAAGAAACTGAAAGTCCTGGTCGTCGGCCTTGGCCAGATGGGCAAGAGCCACGCGATTGCCTATCACACCCATCCCGGCTTCGAGATCGTCGGCCTCGTCAATCGTTCCGCGCCGACCCTGCCGGCCGAACTGGCCAGCTACCCCATCCGCAACGATTTTGCCGCAGCCCTCGCCGAACTAAAACCCGACGTCGTCTCCATCGCGACCCACACCAATACCCACGCAGACTATGCCGTGGCTGCCCTTGAATCAGGCGCCCACGTCTTCGTCGAAAAGCCGCTTGCCGCCACCGTCGCCGATGCCCAGCGCGTCGTCGACACGGCCGTGGCGAATAACAAAAAAGTGGTCATCGGCTATATCCTCCGCCATCACCCCTCCTGGACAAAACTGATCGAGGAATCGCGAAACCTCGGCGGTCCCTATGTCTTCCGCATGAATCTCAATCAGCAGTCCTCCGGCCCCGCCTGGGACATCCACCGCTCGATCATGCAGACCACATCGCCCATCGTCGATTGCGGCGTGCACTATGTCGACGTCATGTGCCAGATCACCGACGCCAAGCCGGTGGAAGTGCGCGGCATGGGTGTCAACCTCGCCAAGGGCCTGCCGCAGGGCATGTATAATTACGGCCACTTCCAGGTGCTGTTCGACGACGGCAGCGTCGGCTGGTACGAAGCCGGCTGGGGCCCGATGATGTCGGAAACCGCCTTCTTCGTGAAAGACGTCATCTCGCCCAACGGCTCGGTTTCCATCGTCATGGACCAGGGCGCGGCCTCGGCCGATATCAACGCCCACACCCAGACCTCGCGCATCCTCGTCCATCACGGCGCGCTCGACGCCAACAACAAGCCCGCCCGCCCCGACGACTGGCTCGATATGCACGGCGAACCCGACCACCAGGGCCTTTGCGACCGCGAGCAGGATTTTGTCTACCGCGCCATCACCGAAAATTTTGACCTGACCCGCCACATGAACGACGCCGTCACCTCGCTCAACATCTGCCTCGCTGCAGACGAAAGCGTGCGGACTGGGCTGGCTGTAAAACTCTAAAGCGCTCTACGAACCAACGGAAACGCCAGTAGACCTCATCCTGAGCCTGTCGAAGGACGAGGTCGTGGCACCCAAGTCTCCACTCCCGCAACCTCGTGGTTCGACAAGCTCACCATGAGGTCTCGGGGAGCACCGTTCCAGCCGAGCTATTTCACCGCCCTTTGGCGCTTCGCCCCACCATCGGCGTCATCCTCGGGCCTCACCCGAGGGTGACGTTCAGTGGATTGCGCATTGCAGTGTCAGCTTTAGCGGGCATACTGATCCCGATCTCGCCACAGCCCGCCCCGGAGTTTCCCATGACCACCATCGCCCTCATCGGACCCGGCGCCATTGGCGGCACGGTGGCAGCCTGGCTCGCCCAGGACCCGAACATTGAAGTCACCGTCTGCGCGCGCACGCCCTTTACTGACCTGCAAGTCGAAACACCCCAGGGCCTGATCACGGCCACGCCCAAAATCATCACCAACCCCGCCGACGCCACCCCTGTCGACTGGGTCCTCATCGCTACCAAAACCTACGACGCCGACGCCACAAAGCCCTGGCTCGACCACCTCGTGGCCGACCACACCCGCGTCGCCATCATCCAGAACGGGGTCGAGCACGAGCGCCTCTTCGCACACCTCGTGCCCGCCTCCCGCATCGTCCCCGTCATCATCAACCTGCCGGCCGCCCGCAGCGCCCCGGGCCGCATCGCCCAGCACCGCCACGGCATCATCGCCGTGCCCGCCGGACAAAACGGCGAAGAGTTTGCCACCCTCTTTGCCAAGACCGAAATCGAAGCATCGGCCCATGCCGATTTCATCTCCGAGGCCTGGCTGAAACTCACCGGCAATTCCATCGCCATAGTACCCTCGCTGACCCTGCGCGCCACCGGCCCTGTCTGGAACCCCGACCTCGAAGCCATCGTCCGCGGCGTCGTTGAAGAATGCGCCGCCGTCGGCCGGGCCGAAGGCGCCACCATTTCCCAAGACTTCGTCGAACAGGCCATCGCAAATTCCCGCAATATGGCCGAAGGCAGTTCAGCCGGCTCGCTCCATGCCGACCGCCTCGCCGGTCACCCCATGGAAGTCGATGCCCGCAATGGCGTCATTGTCCGCCTCGGGCAAAAGCACGGCATCCCGACGCCGATGAACAAGGTGCTGGTCACCCTCCTCGCCGCCTCCGGCGCGCCATGGATTGAAAAGGCATAGAGCTAAGCGCTCTTCCGCCCGCCTTATTCCTCTGGCATCTTCCGAAAACCAACCGGAGGCTCTTATGACGGAAACCGTCGTCCTGCCCAATCAACGCGTACCGCGCCGCGGCAACACCTTTATCGTGCCGCTGCTGGTCGTGCCCTTCGTGCTCTACAATATCGCCGTGTTCGTCTTCTTCGGCGGCAATCCCGTTAATTGGGGCGCGGGCCTTTTCTCCATCCCCATGCCCTCCGGCATGCCCTGGGCCATCACCGCCGGCGATCTCCTGCTGGTGGTCGGCATTCTGGCGCTCTTTTTCGAAGTGCTGAAATCGACCCAGACCGCACGCAATTCCATTCTCGAGCACATGTTCTCCATGCTGCTCTTCGTGCTCTTCCTGATTGAATTCCTTTTGGTCGGCGCCGCTTCGAGCTCCGTCTTCTTCCTGCTCATGGTCATGAGCCTGATCGACGTCGTCGCCGGTTTTACGGTTTCGATCACCAGCGCCAGCCGCGACGTCTCGATGAGCTGAAGACAGCAAGTCCAAAAACAAAATCCCCGCTCTCAAGGGCGGGGATTTTTTATGCCGATCAGGCGACGACAGTCTTGCGATAGCCCTCCGGCATCCGCTTGACGGCAACCCCGGCCCCCTGCCGATAGGCCCCAACCGCCCGATCCACACTCGCCGTCCGGCGCTCGCGCTGGCTCGGCAGATGCTCCCGCGCGGCAATGAGCTGGCTGACGAAAGCGGCACTCGGTGCGCTCCAGGCAAGCGAGGGTCGCGGGCCGGCTACCGTGACCGGTACGGGAAGCTGCGTCCGCTGTGTTTCAATCTCGCTCATTCTGGTCCCTCGCCTGTGTCATCGAGGGCCAGTTGTTCCACTTTGAGACGGATCAACTGGCCCCTGCACGTAAAGGTGCAAGGCGCGTGCCAGACGTTAACAGTCTGTTAACGATTTGGGATCCCAAAATGTGACTGGTTGTCAGAAATTATCCTTACCCTTGCGGATCGCTGCAAAGACTTCGGACGGATGCTTTCCGGTGAGCCCATAGTACCGCGCCAGCTCCGGCGCATCGGCGCGGAGGAACGGATTGGCCCGCTTGTCCTCGCCCAGTTCGAACGGAATCGTCGCCCTCCCCGCCAGCCGCAGCGCCTTCACCTCAGCCGCCCGCGCCTGCAGAGCCAGATTGTCGGGATCAACGCTCAAGGCAAACCGCGCATTGCTCTCGGTATATTCGTGCCCACAATAAACCAGCGTCTCATCCGGCAGCGCCCGCAACCGTTCGAGCCCCGCCCACATCGGCCCAGGCGTCCCCTCGAACATCCTGCCCACGCCCAGCGAGAACAGCGCATCCGCCGAGAAAAGATGTTTGTTTTCAGCATCATGATAGACGATATGCCCGAGCGTATGTCCCGGCGTCGCGATAATATCGAACGCCGTTTCCCCCAGCGTCACCCGGTCGCCATCGCCCACGAGTTCATCGAGCCCCTCGATCTTGTCCGCCTCGGCCCGCGGCCCCACCACCCGGCTGCCGAAGGCCGCCTTCAATTCCCCAATGCCTTCAACATGATCGAGGTGATGATGGGTGATGAAAATATCGCTGAGCGTCCAGCCGCGCATCTGCAGCGCCGTCCGGATCGCCGCCGCCTCCGGCGCGTCGAGCGCCGCTGTGCGGCCCGTCGCCTCGTCATGGATCAGATAGCCGAAATTATCCTGGCGGGCGGGAAAAACATCAACGATCACGGCCATCTAAAACTCCTCTTCTTCTGTCGCGGCAGGCTAGGACCGACACCCTGCGATGACAACCCACGCAGCTTTGTCTAGACTTGATTCATGACCAGCGATGTCACCCGCCTGATCTCCTACTACAAGTCCCCCCTCGGGCGGATTTCCCGCGCTTTGGTGCGCGAGCAGATCATTGCCCTCTCCGGCGACCTCAAGGGCCGCCGCGTGCTGGGCCTCGGTTTTTCAACGCCTTACCTACGCTTCGCTCTCGAACCGGCCGAACGCGTCCTCGCCGTCATGCCCGAGCGCCAGGGCGCATCCGCCTGGCCGCGCGAGGGCCCGTCGCATACCGTCCTCTGCGATCCCCTCGAAATGCCGCTGGCCGACGCCTCCATCGACATCACCATCGCCGTCCATGCGCTCGAACACGTCGCCGATGCCGAGGAGCTGATGCGCGAACTCTGGCGCATCACCGCCCCCAATGGCCACCTGGTCATCGTCGTCCCGCGCCGCCGCGGCATCTGGGCCCAGCGCGACGCGACACCTTTCGGCCAGGGCAATCCCTATTCCGGCGGGCAACTGGAAAAACTCCTCCGCGACCACAGCTTCGTGCCCGAAGCCTGGCGCGACGGCCTCTTCATGCCGCCGATCCAGTCCTCGATCGTCCTACGTTCCGCCCGCTTTTTCGAGCGCGTCGGCCGCCTCTTCGGCCCGCCGATGAGCGGCGTCATCTGCGTAAGGGCCCGCAAGGAAGCTTTTCCGGCCGTTCCCCGCCGCAAGCGCGCCGAACGCTATGTCCGCCTGCCCGGCCTCTCCGCGGCCACGGCTCGCTCAAGCTGAGAGAGCCTTTCCTTTATTCCCCGCTTTGCATATGGTCCGCGCGGCCTTTCCTGCCTGTCATAAAAGTGCGTCATGACCGCTCCCACTCGCCCGATCCCGCAGCCCGGAATTCTCGATATTGCGCCCTATCTGCCGGGCAAATCCGGCGCACCGGGTAGCAAGACGGTAAAGCTTTCGGCCAATGAATCCCCGCTCGGCGCCAGCCCCAAGGCGATCGCCGCCTTCGCCGCCGCTGCCCAGCACCTCGAAATCTACCCCGAAGGCTCCTCGCGCCTCCTGCGCGAGGCCCTTGGCGAAGTGCATGGCATCGACCCCGCCCGCATCATCTGCGGCAATGGCTCGGACGACCTCCTGCATCTCCTCGCCCAGACCTATCTCGGTGAAGGCGACGAAGCGGTGATGAACCGCTACGGATTTTCGGTCTATCCGATCATCACCATGGCCGCCGGCGCAAAAATCGTTATGGTCGACGAGACCGACTACACGGCCGATGTCGACGCCCTCCTCGCCGCCGTCACCGAACGAACCAAGGTGATCTGGCTCGCCAATCCCAATAACCCGACCGGCACCTATCTCAGCGATGCCGAAGTGCGCCGCCTGCATGCCGCCTTGCGCCCCGATATCCTGCTCGTCATCGACAGCGCCTATGCCGAATATGTCACCGCCGCCGACTATTCTGTCGGCCTCGACCTTGTCGGCGAAGCCGAAAACGTCGTCATGGTCCGCACTTTCTCCAAGATGGGGCTCGCTGCCGCCCGCATCGGCTGGATGGTTGCGCCCGACCATGTCAACGACGCCATCCACCGCATTCGTGGCCCCTTCAACGTCAACCTGCCGGCTCAACTGGCGGGCGCGGCCGCAACGCGGGACGTCGAATTCAACGAAAAACTGCGCGAGCACAATGCCAAGTGGCGCGAATGGCTGACGTCCGAACTCAGCGGCAACGCCATGCGCGTGCTGCCGAGCCAGGCCAATTTCATCCTCGTGCTCTTCCCCGATGCAGAAACCGCCACCCGCGCCTTCGAGACGCTGATGGCAGGCGGCTATGTCGTGCGCGAAGTCGGAAAATCCTACGACATCCACAACGGCCTGCGCATTTCCATCGGCTCCGAAGACGCCATGCGCGGCGTCGCCAAAATTCTCAAATCCATGGGACCAGCCCAATGAGCACCCATTTTCGTAAGCTTGCCCTGATCGGCATCGGCCTTATCGGCTCTTCCATCGCCCTCGCCGCCCGGCGCCAGGGTCTGGTTGATGTCATCTCCATCTCGACTCGCCGCCAGGAAACGCTGGATGAAGCCCGCGAACTGGGCCTCGGCGACATCTACACGCTCGATCCCGCCGAAGCCGTGCGCGGCGCCGACCTCGTCATCCTCTGCGCCCCCGTCGGCGCCTATGATGCTCTCGCGAAGGCCATCGCGCCCGCGCTGGAACCCGGCGCCATCGTCTCCGATGTCGGCTCGGTCAAGGAGCACGTGGTCAAGGTCGTCGGCCCGCACCTGCCGGCCAATGTGCATTTCATTCCCGGCCACCCTATCGCCGGCACCGAGCATTCCGGCCCCTCCGCCGGCTTCCCGGAACTCTTCGCCGGCCGCTGGTGCGTCCTCACCCCCGGCCCCGAAGTACCCGCGGCCGAGACCGAAAAGCTCGCCAGCTTCTGGGCCGCCATGGGCTCCAAGGTCGAGAGCATGGATGCCGCGCACCACGACATGGTGCTGGCCATCACCAGCCACATTCCGCATCTCGTCGCCTACAATATCGTGGGCACGGTGGCCGATCTCGAAACCGCGACCCAGTCCGAAGTCATCAAATTCTCGGCCTCCGGGTTTCGCGACTTTACCCGCATCGCCGCATCCGACCCGGTCATGTGGCGCGACGTGTTTCTGACCAATCGCGACGCCGTCCTCGAAATGCTCGGTCGCTTCTCCGAGGATCTTTCGGTGCTGCAACGCGCTGTCCGCACAGGCGACGGCGAGGCGCTCGAAGCCATGTTCACCCGCACCCGCGCCATCCGCCGCTCGATCATCAATGCCGGCCAGGAAACCGCCGCGCCCGACTTCGGCCGCCCGCACGAAGCCCCGCCGGCGCCGGAAACGACCATCGTCCGCGAACACGGCGGCGGCGACGACGCCTGAACTGTCCTCCAATCTTTAGGTTGTCGTCACCACCGGGCTTGTCCCGGTGGTCCATGCCGGCCGCGGGATGGATTGCCGGGACAAGCCCGGCAATGACGATGGAGTGGCGGGAACGTTAGAGGTCCAACCTTCCGTTGTTCCCCACGCAAGCGGCGCGCTCCCCATAAGTGCGCGCCCGCTCCTCGACAATCCCGGCAACCCTGAGCAGCCCCGCATTCGGCCGCGCTGGATTCCTCACGATCGGATTTGGCAGCGTCACAGCAAGAAGGCTCGCCGTGCGCCAATCCAAATTCTGCGGCTCCCGCCCAAAAGCCCGCTCGCTCCCAGCCGCCACGCCGAACTCCCCCAACGGTCCCCATTCGGCAATGTTGAGATAGATTTCCATGATCCGCTTCTTGGGCAGGATCAGATCGACATAGATCGCCAGCGGCACTTCCAGCGCCTTGCGGATAGGATCGGGATCGTTCCAGAGAAAGAGATTTCGCGCCACCTGCATGGTCAGCGTCGAAGCGCCGCGTGTCGGTTCGCCGGCAATGAAGTTATCGACCTCGGCCTGTAAGGCACCGATATCGACACCCCAGTGACGACAGAACTGCCCATCCTCCGAGAGGATAATGGAAGCCTTCAACCGGTCAGAAATATCATCGATATCGCGCCACGTGCGCACCACCGGTCGGCCCGTCAGATAGCGCTCCAGCATCGGCACCGAAACCGGATCTAACACCAGATAAACCGGCGTCAGCACCAGCGGAATGGCGACCAGCACCGCAATGGCGGTGCCGAGGAAACGCAGTACCCGCCAAAAACCCTTGGATGCTTTTCGTGCCATGGCATGGTGATAGCGGCAGACAGCCCTATGGCCAAGACCGGAAGTCCCCTTGAAGCCTTCATGCCAACGGGTTAGCAACGACCCATGTACGACTTTTCCGCCGACAGTGCCGATTGCGCCCGCGCCGTTGAGGCCGGTCTTTCCGAATACTTGACGGGCGCCCGGCTCTCCGGCCCCGGCCCTGCGGCCGATCGCGTCGTCGCCGCCATGCGCCACGGTGCGCT
>NZ_JQGC01000029.1 GCF_000743575.1 Devosia riboflavina
CGTCACCCTCGGGCTTGTGTGGATGCTTTGTGCTTTAGTCTTTGCACGAGCCGGGATGCGCATCCCGGCTCGTGCAGGCAGGCGGCCGTTCTATCGGGCTGGTTTTGACAGCCGCGGTCAAGCAAGGCCCTGCCTGCTCCCTTTGACCCCGAACGGTTGATCGGGCTTTCGCCCGCACCACAAGCCTGGGAGCAAGGCCATGTTACACGACAGTGTCTTTGTCGGCATCGACGTTTCCAAGAGCCATCTGGACATCCATCTTCACCCTTCTGGCCAGCATTGGCGCTGTGGCACCGGGCCGGGCGATGTGGCCGAACTGGCCAAACGGCTTGCTCGGCTTGGGCCGGTAGCTGTCGGGCTGGAGGCCTCGGGCGGTTATGAACAAAGCCTGGCCGACAGCCTGCACGCCGCGGGTCTGGACGTTCATATTCTTCCGCCGGCCCGGATTCGCGGCTTTGCCCGCAGCATCGGTCAATTGGCCAAGACCGACAGGATCGATGCTGGCATCATCGCCCGCTATCTGCGGGAAGTGCACGAGGGCCTCACCCCCTATGCGCCCGATCCGGCCCGGCAGAGCCTGCACGCAATCACCGCCCATCGCCGGCGGATCCTGGCGGAAAAGAGCGGGCTTGTCGGTCAACTCGACACCATCGAGCAACCGCTTGTCCGGTCCCTCATCGAGGAGCGCCTGAGCGCGATCGTCCAGGAGATCAAACGGCTCGAGGCCGCCATTGCCGAGCTTCTGGCCCACGCCCCGCAGTTGCAGCAGCGCCAGGCCCGGCTGCGTCAGGTCACTGGCGTCGGCCCGGTCCTGGCCATCGCCTTGCTGGCCGACATGCCCGAGCTGGGCAAGGTCTC
>NZ_JQGC01000030.1 GCF_000743575.1 Devosia riboflavina
AACCGACTTAGCTTTTGCAAACTGATCCACGGTTGCTTGTCCCGAGGACACTGCGCTTTGGGGTGTGCATATGGGCGGATATGTCTACATACTCGCCGATTTCCGGCGCGGGCGGACCTATATCGGCGTGACCAATGATCTCGTGCGGCGTGTGTACGAGCACCGAGAGGGTGCCGCCGCTGGCTACACGAAGAGGAACAAGATCAAGCGGCTCGTCTATTTCGAGGAGCACGCCGAGATCGAGGCGGCGATCCAGCGAGAGACGTCGCTGAAGCGGTGGTATCGGCAGTGGAAAGAAGCGCTGATTGAGGAGAGCAATCCGGACTGGCGCGATCTCTGGGATGAGATCGTGAAGTGAAGAGCCCTCGGGTCAAGCCCGAGGGTGACGGGCGGTGGGGAAAGCCCCGGGCGGTTGAACCGGGGCTTTCTTTCGTCTCTACCAAAATCAGAGCGCGTTAGCGCGCTGTTGGCTCTGCATGAAAGCGTCGTAGTTGAGTTCGGCGATCTGGTTCCAGAGATAGTGGTCCTTGCGGAAGGCCTTGATGGAGTCCCAGATGGTCTTGAAGTGCGGGCTCGATGCTTCGAGTTCAGCGTAGGTTTCGTTGGCGGCCTTAAAGCTGGCTTCCATGATTTCCGGGCTGAAGGGGCGGAGCTGCGCGCCCGCGGCCACCAGCTTCTTGATTGCGGTGGGGTTCACATAGTCATATTTGGCGAGCATGTCGGCGCTGGTCGCCTGGCAGGCGGTTTTCAGCAGCGACTGGTAATTGGCCGGGAGCTCTTCGAACTTGGTCTTGTTGATGAGCGCGTGGACGGTCGGGCCACCTTCCCACCAGCCGGGATAATAGTAATAGGGCGCGACCTTCTGGAAGCCGAGTTTTTCGTCGTCATAGGGGCCGACCCATTCGGCCGCGTCGATCGTGCCCTTTTCGAGCGCGTTGTAGATTTCGCCGCCGGGCATGGGGGTCGGGATGACGCCGAGCTTGGAGAGAATGGTGCCGGCAAAGCCGACGCGCATTTTGAGGCCCTGCAAATCGGCGACGGAGTTGATTTCCTTGCGGAACCAGCCGCCCATCTGCGCTGCGGTATTGCCGCAGGGGAAGCCGACAATGTTGTAATTGGAAAGGAACTGGTTGGTGATGTCGAGGCCGCCGCCATAATAGTACCAGGCGCTCATGCCGCGGGCATTGAGCGAGAAGGGAATGGCGGCCATGGCGGCCCAGGCGACGTCCTTGCCCGAGAAATAGTAACCCACGGTATGGGCCATTTCGATCGAGCCTTCGGAAACCGGATCGACCACTTCGAAAGCGGGGACCAGTTCGCCGGCGGCGAAAACGTCGATGGTGAAATTGCCGTCCGAAGCTTCGCTCACATATTTGGCCAGGGTTTCGCCGCCGCCATAGATGGTGTCGAGGCCGGGCGGGAAGGACGAGGCCAGGCGCCAGGTGATTTTCGGCTGGCTTTGGGCAATGGCCGGCATGGCGAGGCCGGTCGACGCGGCAACGGCGCCAGCACCCACGGCACCGGCCTTGGAAAAGAATTTCCGACGATCCAAAATGGTTCTCCCTCAAAGAGGCCGGCTATCCTCCTGCCAGCCTTATTGAAACAATACACGGCGGCGTGAGCGAGTAAAGCGGCGGCGAAAACGCGGAAACGCCGGTCGACGGGCTGGCGGGGCAGGCGGCGAAAATGCTAAGGGCAGGCCGGAACTTTGAGGGAGAAGAGCATGTTCGTCGTCGGTGGAGAAAGCCTGGTCGATCTGGTGCCGGTATCGGCGGCGCCGGGAGCGGAACGGCTGGCTTTGCCGGGGGGCTCGCCCTTCAACTGCGCCATTGCGCTGGCCAAGCTCGGCAATGAAACCGGTTTTTTGTGCCCCATCAGCCAGGACCAATATGGCGACCTGCTGCTGGCCCCGCTGGCGGAGGCCGGTGTTTCGCTGCTGCTTAGAGATCGGGTGCCGGAGCCGACCACCAAGGCCGTGATCACCTTTAACGCCAAGATGCAGGCAAGCTATGTGTTCGAGCGCGGCGCCGATCGCGCTTTTACGCGTGAGGGGCTGCTGTCGGCGCTGCCGCCATCGCTCGAACTCTACCAGATCGGCGGCTTTGCCCCCATGCTGGAAGAGGATGCGGAAAAGTGGCTGCCGGTGGTGAAGGCTGCCATTGGCCGCGGGGCGACGATCTCGTTCGATATCAATGTGCGCAAGGTGGATGACGAGGACGGCTATCGCCGCCGGCTCGAAACGTTCCTCGACCTGGCTCATATCATAAAGCTCTCCGAAGAAGATCATGAATGGCTGGAGCCGGGCATTGATATCGAGGAGCATGCAAAACTGCTGCTCGACCGGCCCAATTGCGAACTGGTGGTCGTCACCCTCGGCGAGCACGGCTCGCGGGCGTTTTCCAATGTCGCGAGCGCCGAGGCGGGCATTTATGCGCCGCCGGTCTTTGGCGACACGGTGGGCGCGGGCGATAGCCTGATGGCGGGTATTCTCACCTGGCTCAACGAAACCGGGGCGCTGAAGCTCGGAAAGCTGGGCACTCTGAACGAGGCAGCGTTGAAGACGACGCTGCGCTTCGGTGCAGTAGTGGCCGGGCTCAATTGCGCCGAAAAGGGCTGCAAGCCGCCGACCCGTGCACAGGTGGATGCGGTCCTCGCAAGCAGTTGACCGGCCGCGACGTTGCGGTTTTTCCTGGGCTCTGGTGTGATCGCACCGGGCTCGTCGGGGAACGGTGATGAAGAAGCGTTGGGTTGGTTTGATCGCGGTCGCGGTTCTGGGTGCTGCGACGGCCGCCTATTTCCTCAAGCCTGTGACCGGGCCCGAGCGGGACCTGACCCTGGTGGGCGACGCGACGCGCGGCGACTATGTCATGCGGCTGGCCGGCTGCGTTGCCTGCCATACCAATGCGGCCGATGGCGGGGCGGAACTCGCCGGCGGGGTGGGGCTCGAAACGGCCTTCGGGACTTTTGTGCCGCCCAACATCACCTCGGACCCCAATGTGGGCATCGGTTCCTGGACGCTGGCGCAATTTTCGGACGCGCTGAGCAATGGCATGGGGCCGCAGGGGCACCTCTATCCGGCCTTCCCCTATGAAAATTACACGCTGATGACCGATCAGGACGTGGTCGATCTCTATGCGGCATTGATGGCGACGGAGCCGGTGGCGACGCCCGCTGCTGCGAGCCGCATCCCCTTTCCGTTCAATGTCCGGCTGATCATGGCGGGTTGGAAGAACCTCTTCTTTTCACCGCGGCGGTTCGAGCCGGAGGCGGGGAAGGATGAGGTCTATAATCGTGGAAAATATCTCGCCATGGGGCCAGCGCATTGCGTTGCCTGCCACACGCCGCGCAATGCGCTGGGAGCGCTGCAATGGGATCAGGCCTTTGCGGGATCTCCCGGGGGCACGGGTGGCCGGGCGCCGGCACTGACGCGTGAGGCGCTGGTCGCTGAAGGCTATGACGTGGCGACGCTGGCGCAAACGCTCAAGGATGGGTTTACGCCGGGCTTTGACGTGCTGGGCGGAGCGATGGGCGAAGTGATCGCGGATTCTACCTCATTCTGGACGGATGAGGATCTCAATGCGGTGGCGACGTATTTGATGGCCGAGTAGGTGCAGCTCAGGACCGTTGTGCCCGGCTTAGCCGGGCAAAGAACTGTTCACGATGCCAAGCCAGTGCCTCGCGGTCGGGCCACGCGTCGATACTATCGCTGAGTGCCAGCATGCCGGTCCGGTTGACCGTATCGGTGACGTCCGGACTAGTGGTGTGGGTATCCACGATGATCTCGAATTGCGGGCCGACGGTCCATGCGAAGCGCTCGAAAAGGGCGCCCGGCTCCGGATCGAGAAACAGGAAATTGCTGACGTGCAGCTTGCCGCCGAGGTGCAGCGGCCGGATTACGCTGGCAACGCCATTGTAGGTTTTCTCATCGGCAAAGCTGCAGCGCATATTCTGCTGCCGTCCGAGCTGCTCGGCAAACTGATAGGCCGAAACGCTGAAACTACTGGCGCCTGTCTTTTCATCGAGCCCCTCCTCACCCAAGGCGTCGGCGATAATGCGGTTGAAGCGTTCTTCGGTCAGGTCCTCGATGCCACGGGAGTTTGCCGGTTGCTCGTCGAATGGCAGCGGCGAGGGGAATAGACGGATGTCGCTGACATAAATAGACCCTACGCCCAGCCCCCCAATTTTGACGTCACCGAGAATGCCTAGCGCGATATAGCCCTGCTTCAGTGAGGGTTGGGTATCAGCGATTATGACCTGATCGCCAGAACGATCAGTGAGGTTCGGTAGGTCCGGGAGTTCGAACAACTCCGCGCCGCCGTCCAGCAGCTCTCGATCAAGAACGGTGAAGAGAAGTAGCTTTGACAAAGAACGCTCCCCGACGCGTCATTGTCTTAGCATTTCTGCAGTTGGGTATACTACGTATTTCGTAGCGACACGGTGCGGACTCAGTGTCCGCACCGTAAAATTACTTAGGCGCTGTATGCCCGAACGTTCTGCTTCTGCTCGCCGAGGCCTTCGATGCCGAGGTGCATGACGTTGCCGGGTTTCAGCCAGACCGGCTCGGGCTTGATGCCCATGCCGACGCCGGGCGGGGTGCCGGTGGTGATGACGTCGCCGGGCTGCAGGCTCATGAACTGGCTGACATAGGAGACGACCTTGGCAACGCCAAAGATCATCGTCTTGGTGGAGCCGTTCTGGTAGCGGTGGCCGTCGACTTCGAGCCACATGGCAAGGTTTTGCGGATCGGCGACTTCGTCCTTGGTTACCATCCAGGGGCCGATGGGGCCAAAGGTGTCGGCACCCTTGCCCTTGTCCCAGGTGCCGCCGCGCTCGGTCTGGAAATGGCGCTCGGAGACGTCGTTGCAGACGCAATAGCCGGCGACATGGTCGAGGGCGTCGGCTTCTTCGACATAGCGGGCTTCCTTGCCGATGACGACGGCGAGTTCGACTTCCCAATCCGGCTTGATGGCGTTCTTGGGGATGATGACATCGTCATTGGGGCCGATGATGGCGCTGGTGGCCTTCATGAAGATGATCGGTTCGGCCGGGATCGGCGCGCCGGTTTCGGCGGCGTGGTCGGCGTAGTTTAGGCCGATGCAGATGAATTTTCCCACATTGGCGACGCAGGGGCCGATGCGTTCGGAGGCGTCCAGCTTGGGCAGGAGGTCGATGTCGGTGGCTGCGATTTTCGCAAGGCCTTCGGGGAGCAGGGTCGCGCCGCCGATATCGGCGACGACGCCGGAAAGGTCACGAATGGAACCATCCCTAGCGATGATGGCGGGCTTTTCCGACCCTTTGGGGCCGACGCGAAGCAGTTTCATGGGGCAAAGCTCCTCTTTCTCTGGCCTCGCTGATAGAGGCTAACATGTTAGTCTGTCGAGTGCGACTTTCGCTCGGTCCGTTCGCTTCTCACGATTTGGGACGGATGATGCCCTTCTTGAGCAGGATATTGCCATAGAGCCGCGTTTCGCCTGACTGAACAACGGCGGCGGCCTTTTTGGCGCGATCGTAGAAAGCAAAGCGTTCCACGGTCGAAAAGTGCATGGAGGGTTCGTGGCGGGTGATGATTTGCTGGAAATCATCATAGATCGGCTGGCGCGCATGGGGATCGCCCACGACGGCCATGCCGATGGCGGCCTGATCGACAAAATCGTCGAGCGGCATGACGGTCAGGATCGCCCCGAGCAGGTCGGTGGCGGAAATGCCGTCGGCGCGGTGGACCTGGGGGCCGAGAAATTCAGCGGGAAAATTGGCGTCGGCAATGACGATCTCGTCGCCATGGCCCATGGCCCGCAGGGTGGCGAGGAGTTCCGGGCCGAGGAGCGGCGGAATGTTTTTCAGCATTTTGGTCTCCGGGGAATTTTGTTGTCGGATCAGCCGAAGGGGAAATAGTCGGCGTCGAGCACTGTTTCGGTACCGTCGGCAAAAATGCCGGGGTTTTCCTGGGCGAAGGCAAACAGCTCGACCATGACGGCGTCGATATGGGCGCGGATGGCGGATGTTGCCTGGGCCGTGTCGCCGGCGACGATGCCGTCGAGAATCGCCTGATGTTCGGCGATGGTCAGGGCAAGACGGCGCGGGGTGATGATCATGCGGCGGGCGCGGTCGAGATTGGCGCGGGCCTTGTCGATGATCGCCTTGACCTTGGTCATGCGCATGGAGCGGAAGATGATGTCGTGGAAGGCGACATCGATCTGGTGGAAGGTTTCCGCGTCGTCGCGGGCGGCGGCCTCGCGTTGCTCGGCCATATTGGCGTGCAGCGCTTCGATGACCTCGGTGTCGTGCTTGCCGATGAGGACGCGCAGGGCCTCGCTTTCGAGGCCCTTGCGGATCAGCATGTATTCGCGGACATCGGCGATTTTGACCAGCGACACGGTCGAGCCGCGCTGCGGGGCGATGTCGACGAGGCCCTCTTCGGCAAGGCGGGCAAAGGCCTCGCTGACCGGGAAACGCGAGACTTCGAACTGGGCGCAGATGGCCGACTTGTCGAGGGCTGCGCCGGGGGGCAAAGCGAGGGTGACGATGGCCTGACGCAGGGCCTGGGTGACCTCCGCGGTCACATTGCCGCGTGCCAGGGTCGGAGGCCGTGTCAAAAAAGAATAGGAACTTGTATGGTTGTTCATGCTAACATGTTAGTTAGTGTGCAGCCGTCCCGCAATGGCCCCCAATCTGACTGCGATGCGGAACGGCGTAAAGCACGAGTTGAGACCTCATACCGCCGGAATGACGCCGATGTCCGAGACCATGACCCGCCCGCAGGGCAAAACCCTGACCCTCAACAGCGCCGACAATATCGCGGTGGCGCTGGCCAATCTGGATGTCGGCACCGAAACGGCGCAGGGCGTTTCCATCGTGCGCCGCGTGCCGCGCGGGCATAAATTTGCCACTCGGCCCATCGCGGCCGGCGAGGCAGTGGTCAAATTCGGGCAGATTATCGGCTTTGCCAAGGAAGGCATTCCGGCCGGCGACTGGGTGCATGAGCACAATTGCGGCATGGGCGGGCCGGATGGCACGCTGGAGCATGATTATGCTTTTGCCCAAGGTGTGGTGCCGGTCGAGTTTCTGACCGGCACGCAGCAGGCGACGTTTCAGGGTTATCGCCGCTCCAACGGCAAGGTGGGTACGCGAAACTATATCGGTATCCTGACCTCCGTGAATTGCTCGGCTACGGTCGCAAAATTCATGGCGCAGGCGATCAATAATTCGGGCGTTTTGGACGATTATCCCGAGATCGATGGCATCATTCCCTTCGTGCACGGCACCGGCTGCGCCATGGACAATCTGGGCGAGGGCTATCAGATCCTGCGGCGCACGCAGTGGGGCTATACGGCCAATCCCAATCTCGGGGCGGCGCTGCTGGTGGGCCTCGGCTGTGAGGTGTTCCAGATCGAGCGCATGAAGCAGTCCTATGGGATGAGCGAGACGGACACGTTCCGCACCATGACCATCCAAGAGATCGGCGGCACCGCCAAGATGATCGAATGGGGTGTCGAGAAGATTAGGGAAATGCTGCCGATCGCCGCTAAGGCGCGGCGCGAGACCATTCCGGCTTCGGAACTGACGCTGGCGCTGCAGTGTGGCGGTTCCGATGGCTATTCGGGGATTACGGCTAACCCGGCGCTGGGTGTTGCCGCCGACATTCTGGTGCGCAATGGCGGGACGGCGATCCTCTCGGAAACGCCGGAGATTTATGGTGCCGAGCACCTTCTTACCCGCCGCGCGGTCAATCGTGAAGTCGGTGAAAAGCTCATTTCGCGCATCAAGTGGTGGGAGGACTATACCCATCGCAATGGCGGCGAGATGAACAACAATCCTTCGCCGGGCAACAAGGCGGGCGGGCTGACGACCATTCTCGAAAAATCGTTGGGTGCGGCGGCCAAGGGCGGTACCTCGCCGCTGACGGCGGTTTATGAATATGCCGAGCCGGTGACGGAAAAGGGCTTTGTGTTCATGGACACGCCCGGCTTTGACCCTGTTTCGGCGACCGGGCAGGTGGCCGGTGGTGCCAATATCCTGGCGTTCACCACGGGGCGCGGCTCAGCCTATGGCTGCAAGCCGGTGCCTTCCATCAAGCTTGCGACCAATTCGGAGCTTTATGGGCGCATGACCGACGATATGGACGTCAATTGCGGGGATATCGTCGAGGGTGTGTCGATCGAGGCCAAGGGGCAGGAGATTTTCGATCTCATGCTGCGCGTGGCCTCGGGCGAAGAGACCAAGTCGGAAAAGCTTGGCTATGGCGACAATGAGTTCGTGCCCTGGCAGGTTGGGGCGGTGATGTAAGGAGCGGCGCTAGCGAACACTTCGCTTTCATCTTTTTCCCGGGGCCAGGAAGGGGTGGGGGTACACGCTAAGCTCGGACCCGCAAATTAGCGCATCCTCAAAAAAGCAACAGGGCCCCCACCGAAGTGCAGGCCCTGTCAAAATCAAACCGTGAACCGGTTCTTAGCCCTGGCGGGCCTTGAAGCGCTTGTCCACCTTGTTGATGATGTACACGCGACCGCGACGGCGGACGAGCTTGTTCGCGCGGTGGCGCGTCATCAACGCCTTCAGCGAGTTGGTGATCTTCATCGTCTTATTCCCTGGTCAAATAAAAGGGGCGCCAGAGCGCCCAAAAACTGCGCTCTTCATAGGGAAAAGCCTCCCGTCTGTCAACGCGCCCGGCAAAGAGTTTTACCCCTTTCGACTCCGGCCTTCCCGCATGCCCGTTAACCGGCAAGTCAGCCTTGTCAGGCTAGAGTTTTGGCCGGTTCCAAGGGGCTGGGAATGGATAAAATCGTCAAGCACGGCGTCGTCATCGCCGATCCGGTAGAGAACATGACCTCGCTCATCGCCGCCATGGTGCGCGGCCTCGGCCATCGCATGGTGCTGGAAATTACCAACCCACGCGAATTGAAAGCCGTGCTCGATAGCCGCTCCTATAGCCTGATCATTCTCGACGACATGATGGGCCCGCCGGATGCCGTCGAACTGGTGCGCCAGATGCGCACCGATATCGAGAGCCCCAACCGCACGACGGCCGTCATCATGATGTCAGCAGCACCTGACATCGCCCGCATTGCCGAAGCGCGCGATGCCGGGGTCAGCGAATTTCTGAAAAAGCCCTTCTCGGCCACCGACCTGCAAAAGCGCATTGCCGGCCTCGACATCAAGCCGCGCGAGTTCATCGATGCCCCCGACTATGCGGGTCCGGACCGGCGGCGGCGCAAGCTCGCCACCGGCATCGAGGATCAGCGCACCATCTCCGAAACGGAAACCTAGAGCATGTCTCCCGAAAGTGGACACCGGTTTCGGGATAAAGACATGCGCGCGCTTTAAGCGCGGGTTTTGGGCGCGTTACGCGGCGGAATATCGTTCGAATAGATATTGTGGAGGCCGACATTGAGAATGTCGCGCTCGCCGCAAAGCGCCATGGTCGTATCGAGCTCCCGACGGATGATTTCGAGCACGCGCGTCACGCCCGCTTCCCCGCCGGCACCCAGGCCATAAAGCATCGGCCGGCCGATAAAGGTCGCCTTGGCGCCATAGGCCAGCGCCTTGATGACATCCTGACCCATGCGGATGCCGCTATCGAGATAAACTTCGGTCTTGTGGCCGACCCGATCGACGATTTCGGGCAGAACCCGGATGGTCGAAGGCGCGCCATCGAGCTGGCGGCCGCCATGGTTGGACACAACGATGGCATCGGCGCCGTTGTCAATCGCGGCCTGCGCGTCGTCGGCATCGAGCACGCCCTTGACGATCACCGGGCCGCCAAAGCGCTCCTTGATCCAGCGCACATCGCCCCAGTTCAGCGTCGGGTCGAACTGGCTCGCCGTCCAGGCCGAGAGCGAAGCGAGGTCATGATCGCCGCTGACGTGGCCGACAATGTTGCGGAACGTGTGCCGCTTGGTCCCCAACATGCGCGCACACCAGAGCGGGTGCTGCATCATCTGCCAGATGGAATAGGGTGTGAATTTCGGCGGCGTCGACAGGCCGTTCTTGATGTCCTTGTGGCGCTGCCCGAGAATCTGCAGGTCCATGGTCAGAACCAGTGCCGAGCACTTGGCCGCCTTGGCGCGGTCGATCAGGCGGTTGATGAAATCGCGGTCGCGCATGACATAGAGCTGGAACCAGAACGGCGCCGTCGTGTTCTCGGCCACGTCCTCGATCGAACACACGCTCATGGTCGAGAGCGAGAAGGGAATGCCGAACTTTTCGGCAGCCTTTGCCGCCTTGATCTCCCCATCGGCCGTCTGCATGCCGCCGGTCGCCGCCGGCGCGATGGCGACGGGCATGGTGATTTCCTTGCCCAGCATTTTCGTCTTGAGGTTGCGCCCCTCGAGATTGACCGCCACCTTCTGGTTGAGTTTGATCTTGTTAAAATCGCTCTCGTTCTCGCGATAGGTGCCCTCCGTATAGGAGCCGCTATCGGCATATTCGAAGAACATTTTCGGCACGCGCCGACGCGCCACCCGCATCATTTCGTCAACGGTGAGTATCTTGTCGATGGCGGTCATGGCCGAGGCTCCGAAAG
Source organism: Devosia riboflavina (assembly GCF_000743575.1). GTDB lineage: Bacteria > Pseudomonadota > Alphaproteobacteria > Rhizobiales > Devosiaceae > Devosia > Devosia riboflavina. The sequence goes on from NZ_JQGC01000030.1 coordinate 10,517, forward strand.
CGCGTTCGACCTGCCCTAGCAACTAACATGTTAGTCGTCAACTTCACGCCGGCCCTTCGGGCCAAATCGCGCCGGTGGCGCGATTTGAGGCGTGAAGGCCATGAGCGCTATGCGCGAATGGCTGAGGCCAAGAACGCTGAGGCCACCCTCAACTCACCCCACCGGCGCCGTCGACCGCCTGCCGATCATCAGCGTCGAGAAAATCACGAGGAAGGCGAAGACCACCATGCTTCCGGCCACCACATGCGCCTTTTCCCATTCCAGCCGCTCGACGAAATCGTAAATGGCGATGGACAGCACCTTGGTCTGGCCTGGAATATTGCCCCCGATCATCAGCACCACGCCAAATTCGCCCATCGTATGGGCAAAGGCCATGATGGCACCAACGAGATAGCCGGGCATGGCCAGCGGCAGCGCCACGCGCAAAAACCGCTGCCTCGGCGAGGCGCCCAGCGTATCGGCCACCTCCATCACCTCGGTATCGATGGCAGCAAAGGCATTGCGCAGCGGCTGTACCATGAAGGGGAGCGAAGCAATGGCGGCGCCGATAACGAGACCGCCAAAGGAAAAGGCCAGGGTCCGCGCGCCCCATAGCCCGGCAAGAGCGCCACCCGGACCATTCGGCCCGAGCGCGAGAAGAAGATAAAAACCGAGCACGGTTGGCGGCAGCACCAGCGGCAGGGAGACGACGGCACCCACCGCCTCCTTGCCGCGCCATTGGCTGCGCGCCAGCCACCAGGCAAGAGGCGACCCAACCGCCAGCAGGACCATCGTGACGCTGGCAGCAAGCGCCAGCGTCAAGAGGACTGCCGAAAGCAGCGGGTCGCCACCGATCATGGCACCGAATAGCCTGATGCTTCGATCACCGAAACGGCTTCGTCGGACTTGAGGAATTCAAGGAAAGCGACGGCAGCCGGATTGTTTTCGCCGGTCTTGAGCAGAACCGCGCCCTGCGCGATCGGCTCATGCAGCTCGGCCGGCACCAGCCATTGGTCGGCCTTGCCGAGCACCTGGCTTGCCGCGACAAAACCGAGTTCGGCATTGCCGCTTTCGACGAATTGCAGCGTCTGGGAAATGTTCTCACCCTGCACCAGTTTCGGCGTCAGCGTTTCAAGCAGACCGAGCGCGGTCAAGGTTTCGATCGCCGCCTTGCCATAGGGCGCCGCTTCCGGATCGGCAATGGCGAGCTTGTTATAGTCGCCCTTGAGCGCCGCCTCGCCATCGGTCACGTCGCGCCCCGGCGCATAGAGCGCCAACCGGCCCTCGGCATAGACAAAGGCCGTGCCTTCGACGCCAAAGCCCTCGTCGATCGCCTTCTGCGGACGCGTGTCGTCAGCCGCAAGGAAGACGCCGAAAGGGGCAGCCTGGGTGATCTGGGTATAGAGCTGACCGGTAGCGCCAAAGCTCAGCTCGACCTCATGCTCGCCCTTGGCTTCAAAGATTTCGGCGAGCTCTTCAGCGACCGCGGTGAAATTGGCGGCGACGGCCACGTTGACGGTCTCGGCAAAGGCCGGGACGGAACTCACGGCCACAAGGGCAAGGGAAAGCAGCAGACGGGACACGGAAGCCTCCGATATGTTTGAATGGCCATATCGATGGCGGAAAGGCTTCGCCTGCGCAAGCGATATGTTCATTTGGAAATATCGGAAACCACTGCCCTCAGGGCTGCGACATCATCGGCGATAGCGGCTTCCGTCGCCTTTTCCATGGCGCGATAGCGCGCCAGTACCTCTTCCCCGAGCGGGGTAAGGAGCGCCCCACCCTGCGCCGCGCCACCGCGGGCCGTTTCGACCAGCGGCCTTCCAAACCCGTCATTGAGCGCCTGCACCAGGCTCCAGGCGCGCTTGTAGCTCATCCCCATTTCCTTGCCGGCGGCAGAAATGGACCCGGTCCGGGCAATACCTTCCAAAAGGTCGGCCCGCCCCGGCCCGACATAGGCTTTGTCGTTGAGGACAATCCGGAGATGGCCGAGGCCGGAAGGGGGCGCAGGCTTGTTCATGAAACCAGTCCCGAGCCCCCAGATGCCTTAGCCGCGCAGCGTGCTCGCTTCTTTCGCCAGCGCTTCGATGCGCGCGAAATCGCCGCTCGCCAGCGCATCGGCCGGCATGATCCAGCTACCGCCCACGCAGATGACATTGGGGAGGCTCAGATAGGTCTTGGCCTTGGCCGGATCGATGCCGCCGGTCGGGCAGAAGGTGATATCGGGCAACGGGGAGGCAAAGGCCTTCAGCACCGGCGCGCCACCCAGCGCTTCGGCCGGGAAAAACTTCAAAAACGAATAGCCGCGCTCGGCCGCCGCCATGGCTTCGGTCGGGGTGCCGATGCCGGGCAGCAGCGGAATGGCGACGTCGTCGGCCGCATCGAGCAGGCGCGGGGAAGCGCCGGGCGACACCATGAAGCGGCAACCGGCATCGACCGACGCCTTCATATGCGCCGCATGCCGCACCGTGCCCGAGCCGACAATGGCGCCGGTCACCTTGGCCATTTCTTCCATGACCTTCAACGCATTGGGCGTACGCAGCGTCACTTCCAGCACCGGCAGACCGCCGGCCACCAAGGCCTCGGCCAGCGGCCGCGCCTGGGAGACATCATCGAGAATGATGACGGGCACGACGGGCGCCAGCGAGAGAATGGAACGAATGGCGTTTGCGTCCTGCGGCATGGGCATCACTTCCAGAAAAGCAAAGGAAAGGTTCGCCGAAGGGTTAGGCCCAAGGCCTCGCTCCTGCAAGCGCCATTGCGCAAAAAATCCATGCAAGGTTGCCTATGTCGCTGGGCGACCGTAAATATTGCGAAGGCCCGCAAGAGGAGATCGCATCATGCAATTCGACAGCTTCACTCTCGACGGCCTCAGCGTCACGCTGATCGGCCTCGGCATCCTGCTCATTCTGGTGCTGTTCGCCGGCGCCAAGACCATCCCGCAGGGCTACAATTATACCGTCGAGCGTTTTGGCAAATATACCCGCACGCTCAAGCCGGGCCTTAACCTGATCATTCCCTTCATCGATACGATCGGCAAGAAGATCAACGTGATGGAACAGGTGCTCGACGTTCCCCACCAGGAAGTCATCACCCGCGACAACGCGTCCATCACTGCCAATGGCGTGACCTTCTACCAGATTCTCGATGCGGCCGCAGCCGCCTACGAAGTCTCCAATCTCGAAAACGCCATTCTCAACCTCACCATGACCAATATCCGCACGGTCATGGGCTCGATGGATCTCGACGAACTATTGAGCCATCGCGACGAGATCAACGAACGCCTGCTGCGCGTCGTCGATACCGCCGTTTCGCCCTGGGGCGTGAAAATCACCCGCATCGAGATCAAGGACATCGATCCACCCAAGGACCTCGTTGAATCCATGGGCCGGCAGATGAAGGCCGAACGCGAAAAGCGCGCCACCATTCTCGAAGCCGAAGGCAGCCGTCAGGCCGCCATTCTCAAGGCCGAAGGCGAAAAGCAGGCCCAAGTGCTCGAAGCCGAGGGCCGCAAGGAAGCCGCCTTCCGCGATGCCGAAGCCCGCGAACGTTCCGCCGAAGCGGAAGCCAAGGCGACCCAGATGGTTTCCGACGCCATCGCCTCGGGCAATGTGCAGGCGATCAACTATTTCGTCGCCAACAATTACATCGAGGCACTGGGCAAGATCGCCACCTCGCCTAACCAGAAGGTGCTGATGCTGCCGGTCGAGGCATCGAGTGTCATCGGTGCCATCAGCGGCATTGGCGAAATTGCCCGCGAAGCCTTTGGCGGCGGCGCACCGACCGCGACCCGCCCGACGTCGCGTCCGCCCACCGCCGGCCAGCCGCCGCGCGAACCCGGCCAGTTCTAGCCGAGGGGAGATCCATGGCGCTCATCGCGTTTCTCGCCGCCAATGCCCCATGGGCCTGGATCATTGCCGGGCTCATCCTCCTCGCGCTCGAACTGGTCGTGCCCGGCGGCTATCTCCTCTGGCTCGGCATTGCCGGGCTGATCACCGGGCTCGTCGTGCTGTTCGAACCCATCGCCTGGCCCTATCAGTGGCTGATGTTCGGTGTCCTGGCCCTCGTCACCATCGTCCTCTGGACGCGCTGGAGCCGCAACCGCCCCAGCCAGTCCGACCGCCCCTATCTCAATCGCCGCGCCGACAGCTTTGTCGGCCACGAAGCCGTGCTTGAGCAACCCATTGCCGGTGGCTTCGGCCGCCTCACCCTGGGCGATACGATCTGGCGCATTTCCGGCCCCGATCTGCCTGCAGGGCAACGCATTCGCATCACCGGCAGCGAAGGCGCCGTGCTGCTGGTCGAGGCAATTTGAGACAGAAGGCAAGTATTCGTTAACCATAAGCTGAAAGGATCGCGCGCGGGGCGCCCTCTTTGCCCCCGGTTTTTCGGAGCGCGATTTGCCTTTGTCGCAGCATATCAGGAGCCTGGCCTTGGGCCTGGTTGCCGGCCTCATTGCCGGCACGGCTTTTGCCGCGCCTGCGCTGCTTGCAACCGAGCCGGTCGATGACACGACCACCGCCGGCATTGCCGCGCGCCTCCCCCAGACCGCTTCGGATCCCACGCTTTCCAATGCCCGTCTGCGCCCAGGCGTCTACCCCGCCCAGCCGGTTCCGCCCGAATTCGCCATTGGCCCGGAAAGCAGCGAAACCGCACCGCTCGACTGGTCGGTGGGCCTCCGCGGTACTTATCTCAATTCCAATGGCACAGGCAGTTTCGTCACTCATCTCCTGCCGCGCTTCACCTATACCCATGCCGGCGGCATCGCCACCATCGTGGTCGATGGCAGTGCGGATATCGCCAAGACCGGCGGCCAAAATCTACCGACCCTCGCCTCCGGCGGCCTGACCATTTCGGGCTCCGCGTCAACCGATTCGGTCACCACCGCCTCGGTCTCCGCCAATATCGGCCTCAGCCAGGACCTGCCGGGCACAGCCGGTCTCTCGCCCTCGATCGTCACCCCGCCGCAGATTTTCACCGGCGGCGCCGAGTTCGGCGTCACCCGCCAGTTCGGCAAGTTCAATGTCGGCATCGGCGCCGGCCTCGACCGCACCGTCTATGGGCCAACCGAGCGCACCGATACCGGCCTTACCGACAATGCCGAGCAGAACTACTGGGCCGCCAGCGCCAATCTCCGGCTCGGCTACCAGATCACGCCCATCTTTGAAGTTTTCGGAGAAGGCGAAGTACAGCGCGACATTTTCGATGTGCCGACGGCCAGCCTCGGCACCTATCCCAACGCCACCAATCGCTCGCTGCGGGCCGGCATTGCCGGCAAGTGGAACGACATATGGTCGGCCAGCGCCTCGGTGGGCATTGGCGAACGCGTCTTCGATGAAGCGACGCTCGGCGCCATCCGCGCCCAACTCTATGGGGCCGAAGTCAGCTATACGCCCGATTCAACGGTGAAACTGACCGCCGGGCTCGAAACGGCCTTGGCCCCGGCCGGCGCCGACAATCCGGGCAATGCCCGCATTCAATATACCGCCTTCACCAATGCTCAATACACGGTCAACACTTGGCTGCGCCTGCGCGCCTCGGCCGATTGGAGTCAGTCGGAACTGGTCGGCACCGGAACCACCGAGCGCCGCCTCGGCCTCGGGGCTGGCGCCGACTATGTCTTCAACGCACATACGAGCCTGAATGCCGATTACGGCTACGGCAATACCGACAATTCCAATGGCAACACCCAGACCCATCAGGTGAGCCTGGGCGTCACGATCACGCGCTAGAGCGTTTTCAGGAAAAGTGGACACCACTTTTCCGGTTCGAAAGCGCGACAAAACAAATACTGTGATCACTTCACTGTTTCAGAGAAACAGTAAAGTGATCTACTCGCGCTCAGAGCTGTTCTTCGAGATCGAGCTTGCGCAACTCCCGGATGAAGCCGGGGCGAATGTCGTCGCGCTCCAGGGCATAGACCACATTGGCCGTTAAAAAGCCGATCTTGGAGCCGCAGTCGAAGCTCTTGCCGACATATTTGACGCCGGTAAAGCTCTGCTGGTGCATCAGGGTCTGCATGGCGTCGGTGAGCTGGATTTCCCCGCCCGCGCCCTTGGTCTGTTCTGCCAGCAGCGAGAAGATTTCCGGCTGCAGGATATAGCGGCCCGAAATGATGAGGTTCGATGGCGCGTCTTCCTTCTTGGGCTTTTCCACCATCTGGGTCAGCTTGAAACCCGTGTCCGGACCATCGCCGCGCCCGATCACGCCATAGGATGAAACTTCGTCATGCGGCACTTCTTCCACCGCGATAACATTGCCGCCGGTTTCCTCATAGGCGTCCATCATCTGCTTCAAGACGCCCGGCTCGCCCTTGAACAGCATGTCGGGTAGGAGCAGCGCAAAGGGGTTGTCCCCCACGATGTCGCGCGCGCACCAGACGGCATGGCCAAGGCCCAGCGGCTCCTGCTGGCGGGTAAAGCTGGTGCGACCGGCCGAAGGCAGGTCCTTGCGCAGTTCGCGCAGGGCTTCATCCTTGCCGCGCACTTCCAGCGTCGTTTCCAGCTCGAACTGCCGATCGAAATGATCCTCGATGACCCCCTTGTTGCGGCCGGTGACGAAAACAAAGTGCTCGATCCCCGCCTCGCGCGCTTCGTCCACCGCATATTGGATCAGCGGCCGGTCCACCACGGTCAGCATTTCCTTCGGCATCGCCTTGGTGGCAGGCAGGAAGCGGGTTCCGAGGCCAGCGACAGGAAAGACGGCGGTGCGGACGCGTTTTGACACGGATTGTTCCCTTGCTTTGTCGATCTGAACTTAGGCGTAGACCTATATCGACATCTGTTACATATCCTTGCACAACAAAAGAGCTTTTGCGGCAGGAGTACGGCCAATGACGGTTTTGGTCACAGGTGGAGCAGGTTACATCGGCAGCCACATGGTTCTCAACCTGGCCGATTCAGGCGAGAACGTCGTCGTTCTCGACAATCTCGTCACCGGTTTCGATTGGGCTATCGATGGTCGCGCCACCTTCGTTCAAGGCAATGCCGGCGACATCGATTTCGTCGTCGGCCTCATCGAAAAATACGGCATCACCGAAATCATTCACTTCGCGGGTTCTATCGTCGTTCCTGAATCGGTAACCAATCCGCTAAAATACTACGCCAACAACACCGCCACCTCGCGCAACCTCATCGAGGCCGCCGTCAAGGGCGGGGTAAAGCACTTCATCTTCTCCTCGACCGCCGCCGTCTACGGCATGACGGGCCTTGCTCCCGTGGTGGAAGACACCCCCCTCAATCCCATGTCGCCCTATGGCCGCTCCAAACTCATGACCGAATGGATGCTGGCCGACGTGGCCGCGGCCCATCCCATCACCTTTGGCGTGCTCAGATATTTCAATGTCGCCGGTGCCGATCCGCAAAAGCGCTCGGGCCAGTCGACCCCGCTCGCCACCCATCTCATCAAGGTCGCCTGCCAGACCGCCCTCGGCCAGCGACAGAAGATGGACATTTTCGGCACCGACTACGAAACGCCGGATGGCACCTGCGTGCGCGACTATATCCACGTCACCGACCTGATCGCCGCCCACGCCCTCCTTCTCAATCACCTCCGCAAGGGTGGCGAAAGCACCACCCTCAACTGCGCTTATGGCCAGGGCTATTCCGTGCGCGAGGTGGTCGAGACCGTGCGAAAAGTCTCGGGCATCAATTTCCGCGCCGACGAGGGCCCGCGCCGTGCCGGCGATCCCGCCTCTATCACCGCCACCGGCCAAAAGGTCCGCGCTCTCCTGGGCTGGAAGCCCCAGCATGACGATCTCAACGAAATCGTCGAAACCGCCTATGCCTGGGAACGCCACCTGATGACCCGCAACCGCTAAGGTCTGCCATGCGCCGCTTCGCCGCCCTGCTCGTCTTGCTGATGACCAGTCCGGCACTGGCGCAGTCGGATTTCGCCGGTTTTCTGTCGAGCCTCAAACCCGAAGCGGTCGCCTCGGGCGTCAGCGCCTCAGCCTATGACGCGCTAACAGCGGGCCTCACACCCGATCCACGCGTCCCAAAACTCGTCGAAACCCAGCCCGAATTCACCACCCCGGTCTGGGACTATATCGAGACCCGCGTCAATGCCGGCCGCATCTCCCGCGGCCAGGCTGCGCTCGAGCGCAACGCAAACCTCTTTTCCACCATCGGCCAGCACTTCGGCGTCGATCCCTATCTGCTCGGCGCCATCTGGGGCATCGAAACCGACTATGGCGCCGTCCTCGGCAATGCCGACCTGATCCGCCCCATCGTCCGCTCATTGGCCACCGTCACCTTCCAGCACCGCAGCCGCTATGCCGAGGACAAGGCCGATTTCTTCGCCGCCCTGCGCCTCGCCGAACGCAATGGAGGCACCTCGCCCATTGGCTCCTGGGCCGGCGCCATCGGCCACCTGCAGGTCAATCCCACCAATGTCATCGCCCATGGCGCCGACGGAGATGGTGACGGCCGCGTCGACCTCCACAATTCCCTCGCCGATGCCTTGGCCACCTCGGCCAAATTCCTGCTCGACCTCGGCTACCAGCCCGGCACGGATTGGGGTTTTGAGGTCGATGTTCCGCAAGACTTCGATTACCTGCTCGCCACCCGCGACCAGCTCCGCCCCATCAGCTTCTTTGCCGAACGCGGCATCACCCGCGTCTCCGGCCGCCCCTTCGCCAATCCCAACACGCCGGTCTTTCTCTATGTCCCGACCGGCCATACCGGCCCCAAATTCCTGATGACCGGCAATTATCTGGTCCTAAAAGGCTATAATTTCTCCGACAGCTACGCCATGGCCGTCGCCCACCTGACCGATCGCCTCAAGGGTGGCGGCAGCTATGTCACGCCCTGGCCACGCGATACCGCCTTCCCCGACCTCGCCCAGCGCCAGTCGATCCAGCAATCCCTCAAAACCCTCGGCCTCTATGACGGCGCCGTCGACGGCCGTCTCGGCCCCATCACCCAGGCCGCCTATGCCCGCTTCCAGGCCGCCCGCGGCGAGGTCGCCGACGGCTTTATCACCCGCGCCACCGCCGAGGCTTTGGCTTCGGCGACGCGGTAACGCCATGGCGAGCGCATGGTTTTGTTGACCTCTGTCTGCTAGACCGAAAGAAGATTTCGGACTGAGCCATGAAGCGTATTTTCGCCCTTTTGCTGATCGCCCTCTTCGCCACCGTTGAAGTGGCGCCGGCTTTCGCACAGGCAGAAACCCGCATCGAGGTCGCCCAGCAGCAAAAGCGCCGCACCCTCTTCGACGTCCTTTTCGGCGCTGAACCACAGCAGGCCCCGCCCCCGGTCCAGCAGACCCAGCCGCGCCAGGCCGCCCCCGTCGCCCTGCCGCCGCCAAAGCCGCAGGTGGAAAAAGCCGAAAACGCCACGCGCCTCGCCGTCTTCGGCGATTCCCTCGCCGTCGACCTCGCCAAGGCGCTCGAACGCTTTTACGCCGAAGATCCCAATCTCCTGGTCATCAACCAGGGCGTCGGCTCCTCGGGCTTCGTCCGCGACGACTATTTCAACTGGAACAAGACCATCGGCGAACAGATCGCTGCCGACAGTTTTGACCTTGCCATCGTCATCATCGGCGTCAACGACCGCCAGGAAATCCGCGTCGACGGCCAGTCCTACAATTCCCTGACCCCGCAATGGACCGCGGCCTATCAGGCCCGCCTCAACAATTTTCTCGGCCAGCTCCGCTCCGCGCGAAAACCGGTGATCTGGGTCGGCCTGCCGCCCATGTCCAAGACCGAATATTCCGCCGCCATGAGCCAGATCAGCGCCCTCTACAAGATGGCGGCGTTCTCGGGCGGCGCCGAATATCTCGACATCTACGAGCGCTTCCTCGGCGAAGACGGCAAATATTCCTCGCAAGGTCCCGACGTGAACGGCCAGAACGCCCGCATGCGCAAGGATGACGGTATCCACTTCTCGACGGCGGGTGCCGACAAGCTGGCCTTCTATATCAGCCAGTCGATCCGCACGTTCTACCGCGGTGGCGGCATCACGGTCGCCGTAGCCGACCCGCTCCTCGGCACCGACGCCGCAGCCATGCTCCGCCCGCCCTATCAGGGCCAGGGCCAGACCCGCCTTCTCGAAGTCGCCGGCGCCGTCGTCCCAATCAGCCGCGCCCCACAACGCGCCGCCGACCTCCTCGTCGCCACCCCACAGCCTGCTTCAGATACGGGCTTCTCATTGGAGCAATTGATGGCCGCCCCAATCGGCCGCGCCGACGCCTTCGGCGTCGGCATAGACCCAAGCGAAACGGAAAACGAGGGGCAGCAATAGGATCGTCAGCTTTCGGCATCCTTATGGGACCAATGCCACTTCGAGTTGTTTGTGACTCTCCAAAACAAAAGGCCTCGAACGCTGTCCGAGGCCTTTTCCAATTCAGTCGTGCCATTCGAGCGTAGCTCTCATGGCCTTCTTGCCTAAAATCGCTCCACCGGAGCGATTTTGCCTTGGCACGGCGCGAAGTCAGCTCGAACCGGCGCCGTCCTGGCGGACGAAGGCGATGCGGAGCATGTTGGTGGCGCCGGGGGTGCCGAGCGGAATGCCGGCAGTGATGGCGATGCGGTCGCCGGGGCGGGCAAAGCCTTCCTGGTAGGCGATGACACAGGCGCGGTCGACCATGTCTTCGAGGCTGACGGCGTCTTCGGTCTGCACGCAATGGACGCCCCAGACCACCGACATGCGGCGGATGGTGCGCATATTAGGCGAGAGCACGATGATGGGCTTGCTCGGACGTTCGCGGGCAGCACGGATGCCGGTCGAGCCCGAAGCCGTGTAGGTGACGATGGCAGCGAGGTCCAGCGTTTCGGCAACCTGGCGCGTGGCGGCCGAAATGGCGTCGGCGGCGGTCGCTTCCGGCTCGGTCTGGGCGGCGCGGATGATGCCGCGATAGTTGGCGTCGCTTTCGACGGCAACGGCCACCTTGTTCATGGTCGCGACGGCTTCGATCGGGTACTGGCCCGAAGCGGACTCGGCCGAGAGCATGACGGCGTCGGCGCCTTCGAAGACGGCGATCGACACGTCGGAAACTTCGGCGCGGGTCGGCACCGGCGCGGTAATCATGGATTCGAGCATCTGCGTTGCCACGACCACCGGCTTGCCATAGCGGCGAGACATGCGGATCATGCGCTTTTGCAGGCCCGGAACGGTTTCGAGCGGCAGTTCGACGCCGAGGTCACCACGGGCGACCATGATGGCGTCGGACAGTTTTACGATTTCTTCGAGGCGATCGATGGCCTGGGGCTTTTCGATCTTGGCCATGACGCCGGCGCGGCCCTGGACGATCTTGCGGACATCGATGATGTCTTCAGGACGCTGCACGAAGGAAAGCGCGATCCAGTCGGCCTCGGCCTTGAGGCCTTCCAAGAGGTCGGCATGGTCCTTTTCGGTGAGAGCACCGGTCGGGAGCAGGGTATCGGGCAGGGAAACGCCCTTCTTGTCGGAGAGCTTGCCACCATAGATGACTTCGGTCTCGATGACGCCGCCTCCGACTTTAGTCGCCTTGAGTTGCAGCTTGCCATCGTCCAAAAGGAGGCGGTCTCCGACCGAGACGCTTTCGATGATTTCCGGATGCGGCAGGTAGACGCGCTCGGAATTGCCGGTGTCGTTCTTGTCGCTGTCGAGCGTGAACTTCTGGCCCTGGACCAGGTTGACCGAGCCTTCGGCAAACTTCCAGACGCGCAGCTTGGGACCCTGAAGGTCGACAAGCACGCCGAGCGGATGTTTCAGGCGCGCTTCAACGCTGCGGATGCGCGCGACCGTCTGGTGCAAGAGCTCGTGGCTGGCATGGCTCATATTGATGCGGAAAATGTCCGCACCGGCCTTTGCCAGTTCCTCGATCATCTTTTCCTCGTTGCTTGCGGGCCCGAGGGTGGCGAGGATCTTCGCGCGTCTGATCCGTCTCATTGCGTATCCGTGCTCTATCTGTTCGGCGGTGGCGGCGGGAGGGGCACCACCTGGTCGGCATCATTTTCGGGGTCAACCAGGAAGGCCGGCTCCTCAAGATCTTCACCTGCATCCGGACCGACCACATTGGGCGCGCCCGCGCTTTCGGTTAGCTGCAGCGTCCAGTCCGTCCGGTTCTGGGTATCGATTTCAAAGAACCCGGTGCGCTCATAGCCCCGCGCGAGGCAATCCTCAACCCCGAATATTGTGAAGGTTTCGTCACGCGTGCACATGAAGACCTGGCCGTCCCAGGCGCCGCCGCCGATATCGTCGACGGCGTAGAGGTAATAGAAGCGGCGAGCGAGGTCGCCCTGATAGAGTGTGCGGCAATCGCCGGGCGGGGTCTGCCACCAGCCTTCGCTCATCCAGCCGCGCTCGGCGCGATAGCCAAGGGCCACGGAGAGGATGTTTGCCGTCTCGTTGCAGATGCGCAAATCCGCATAGGCGGGCGCGACCGGGGCCAGAAAAAAGCCGCCCGCAAGCAGTGGCAAAATCGTCAGGCCGAGGCGGAAGCGATGCAAGGGCGAACCCTGGGTCATGGAAATACCGGAGTGTTTGAGCCGATGGACGGAGGCGGGTCAATGGCTATTGCGGGGATTTGACCGAATTGCGGGCATGCAATGCGTGCTTCTGTAGAGAATCGGCCAGTCAAGGGCTTGAACCGAGCGGGTCCTTGGGGTTCAAGACAGCCAGAACAAAAAGAGGTTTACGATGGCCGTCGAAGACAGCGTCGCCCAGGACCAGCTCCGCGCATTCATCGAGCGCATCGAGCGGATGGAAGAAGAAAAGGCCGCCATTGCGGCTGACATCAAGGAAATCTATGCCGAAGCCAAGGGCAACGGTTTTGATACGAAGATCCTGCGCAAGATCGTGACGATCCGCAAGCAGGACGCCAATGAGCGCATGGAGCAGGAAGCCCTGCTTGAACTTTATATGTCGGCTCTCGGCATGGTCGAAGGCGCCTCCGACCACTGACATTTTTTTGCGTCTCAGCCCGGTCAAGCCGGGCTGAGCGACGCGGCGGTGAGTTTCACCGAACGCCAATAAGTGTTCGAGACCCGTTTTCCCGGCGAGATGGCGTCGGGATAGTCGAGCTTTATGTCGACGAAGCCATCATCATCCAAAGCATTTGCCGGGATCGAAATGGCAAAACGTTCGGTCTTGTCGGGCGTTACGGCGATTTCGCCGATGTCCTGGCCATTGGCGGAGATGAGAACGCGTTGCTGGGCGGGGCCGGGCAGGGTGACGCCGGTCAATTCCAGCATCAGGGTCAGCGGGCCATTTGCGTCGACGGCAAAGCGCAGGCGCGAGGTTTCGCCCACCGAATGGGTGCCGTCGCCAGCCGGGCCCGTCCAGCCGCAGGGGCGGAGTTCGCGGGTTTCGTCGCCTTCGGAGCGGAAATCGAGCTCCGTGCCCAATGCATATTCGCCCGTGACCGGCTGCGGCAGGCAGGTGGTGGTGCGGTCGATATAGTAGGCGCGGTAGTCGGCCGAAACATTGGGGTTGAGCGCCTGCCAGAGCACGGCGAGCTCGAAGAGGGCGAGGATAGCCGCAAGCGTATAGGCGCCGAGGGTCAGCGGCGAGCGATCAGACAAGCGCAACATTGCCTCCGAGCCAGGCGAGGGTGACGAACCAGGCGCCGATGACGAGGCTCATGAGGCTGATGGCGAAGATCCAGCGGTTTTTGCCCAGGATCGTCGCGGCCGTGATGGTGATCGGGGCCATGCCGGCCATGAAGCGCAGCATGGAGGCAAGGCCGGCCGCCAGCGGAATGATGATGCAGAAGAGGCAGAAGACCACGGCAGGCCATTGCCTGCGCCAAGCGAGAACGCCGGTGATGATGAGGCCGGTAACCGCGGCGAGTGCCAGGATCTGGGAATTGCTGAGGAGCGCGCCGCCGTTGGACCAGTTGACGAGGCCTTCCCAGAGATAAGTTAGCGGATTGGCGATCTGCCGGCCCCAAGCGCGCTGGGTGTGGCTAAAGGCAAGGCCATCGCCGATCCAGTAATTGAGGAAGGCCATGTAGGTGAAAAAGCCGAGCGGCGAGATGAAGATGGCGAGGACCAGTTTTGGCTGGCCGAGCAGGCCGCCGATGACGCCGCGCCAGGTGCCCTTGTCTTGCCGATAGTCCATCAGCGCCTTGATGCCGATGGAGAGCGAGGCAAAGACCCCGACGATGCGGGTGGCGGATAGGAGAGCCGCCGCGGCGGCCGCGCCGAGATAGTCTGAGCGGTTGAGGAAGCGGAAGACCAGCGTTGTAAGAAGGACGAACATCACCTCGGTGAAGAAGGTGGTGAAGTAGAACGACACGGGGCCAGACAGCATGAAGGCGGCGTAGAGGGCGTAGGCCCTGATGTTTCGACCCAGAAGCGGCCAGGCGACGACGACGGCGGCATAGGCCGTGACGATCGAGAGAATGCTCGCGAGAACAATGGTGGGCAAGGGAATGAGTTTGCCGATCATCCCGACAAGGATGGGATAGAACGGGAAAAAGGCCCAATTGCCGGCGGAGACGCGCGAGGGCACCGGGAACGTGTCATAGCCAGTCTCGGCCATGCGGACATACCAGGTGCAATCCCAACGGCAGAGCGCGTCGAAATACTGCGTCCAATCGGTATCGGGCTGAGCATAGCGGAAGGCGAGGAAGCGGATCAGCGTGCCGCTTAGTACGAAGAGGAGCGGCAAAAGCAGGATCAGCGCGGTCGGCCTATCCTGCCTGAAATCGGTACTGGGTGAATACACGGCGCCTCCGGCTATGAGGGGGAAAACGTGGATTGGCATAAAGCGGGGGCGGCCACATCTGCGTGCCGTGCAACCCAGCCATGAAATCTATCCCACGCAACTTTAAGTGCGTGTCGTGCTTTTAAGGGGGAATGCCCGCAGCCAGAGTGCTCCAGAAAAATGTCGAACGGCCCGATCCAAGAAGCCAGCGTCGCACTTCATACCAATTTCCGTCCCCCGCAGCTCGCCGTCATCGTCCCCTCCTATAATGAGCGGGGCAATATCGAGTTGCTTTACGAAAAAGTCGCTCTGGCGCTCGGCGATACGCCTTGGGAAATGATCGTCGTCGATGACAACAGCCCCGATGGCACGGCCGATGTCGTCAACGAGCTGAGCCGGGTCTATGCCAATATCCGTTGCGTCCGGCGCTTTGGTCGGCGGGGTCTGGCTTCAGCCTGTGTCGAAGGCATGGCCGTTACGGCGGCGCCCTATGTGGCTGTCATCGATGCCGACCATCAGCACGACGAAACCATTCTGCCCAAAATGCTGGCCGAGGCGCAGAATGGCGCCGATCTCGTCGTTGGCTCGCGCTTTGCCGAGGGCGGTTCGGCTGGCGATGGGCTTAGTGCCACACGCCTTTCGGGCAGCAACCTTGCCAATCGCCTTGCCGGCATGATTGCCGGGCAGGCGGTGAGCGATCCGATGAGCGGCTTTTTCCTGATGCGCCGCGAGGCTGCGCTGGAAGCGGCACCAAAACTTGCCAGCGACGGCTTCAAGATCCTCATCGACCTGATCGTGACCTCGGCCCGCATGGGCAAGCCGCTGAAGATCGCGGAAGTGCCCTACACGTTCCGCCCGCGCCATGCGGGCGAGAGCAAGATGAACCCGCTGATCGTGATCCAGTATTTGGGTCTCTGGGTCTCGAAGATGACCGCCGGCGCGCTGCCGCCGAGCTTTTTGCTGTTTGGGCTCGTGGGTGGCACAGGCGTCGTGGTGCACCTTGCGGCGCTGGCGCTCTTCACCTCGATCTTCGGCCAGGACTTTGTAGTGTCGCAGATCGCGGCGACGCTGATCGCCATGGCGTGGAACTTCGTGCTCAACAACAACCTGACCTATGCCGACCGCAAGCTGAAAGGCACGCGCCTGATCACGGGCTTCCTGAGCTTCTGCGCGATCTGTGCGCTGGGCGGCATTGCCAATATCTCGGTCGCCAATGCCATCTACCAGTGGGATCACCAGACTTTTGTGGCGGGCCTTTCCGGTGCGATCATGAGCTCGGTGTTCAACTATGCGGTGACGCGCGCCTTTACCTGGAAGTAGGGCGAACGCAATTCTCCAAACAAAAATCCCCGCGCGAGCGGGGATTTTTTCATGCGTATTTTTGGTTTGATTCAGGCCTGAGCCAGAGCCGCCTTCATGGCGGCTTCGTCGTAGCCGAGGGCGGTGAGCGCCGTCTGGACGATGCCGTGACGGTCAAGGCCAGCGGCCGCATACATGTCGTTCTGGCTCGAATGCTCGTCGAAGCGATCGGGAATCATCAGCGGGCGGAAACGCACCTTGCCGTCGAGGAGGCCGTTCGACGCGAGGAAGGTCGCGACATGGCTGCCAAAGCCGCCGATGCTGCCTTCCTCGGTGGTGATCAGCACATCGTGGGTCTGGGCGAGGCGCGCGGTCAGCTCTTCGTCGAGCGGTTTCAGGAAGCGGGCATCGGCGATGGTCGGGTTGAGGCCGAGGGCGGCGAGCTTGTCGGCGGCGGCCATGACTTCGCCGAGGCGGGTGCCATAGGAGAGGAGGGCGATGGTGCCGCCCTCGCGCACGATGCGGCCCTTGCCGATGGGAAGGATTTCGCCGCGGGCGGGCATGTCGACGCCCATGCCGTCGCCGCGCGGATAGCGGAAGCTGATCGGGCCGGCGTCATAGGCGGCGGCGGTTGCGACCATATGGCGGAGTTCGGCTTCGTCTGCGGCGGCCATCTGCACGATGCCGGGAATGGCGCCGAGATAGGCGTTGTCGTAATTGCCAGCATGGGTGGGCCCGTCGGCGCCGACAAAGCCCGCGCGGTCGATGGCGAAGCGCACCGGCAGGCCCTGGATGGCGACGTCGTGGATCACCTGGTCATAGGCACGCTGCAGGAAGGTCGAATAGATGGCGCAGAAAGGGCGCATGCCTTCGCTGGCAAGGCCTGCTGCAAAGGTGACCGCGTGCTGTTCGGCAATGCCGACATCGTAGATGCGGGTGGGGAAGAGTTCAGCGAACTTGTCGAGGCCGGTGCCGTTGGGCATGGCGGCGGTGACGGCGACAATGCGCTTGTCGGCCTCGGCCTCCTGGATGAGGCTTGATGCAAAGACTGAGGTATAGGAGGGCGCGTTGGACGGCGCCTTGGTCTGGGCGCCGGTGATGACGTTGAATTTGCTGACGCCGTGATACTTGTCGGCCGAGTTTTCGGCCGGGGCGTAGCCCTTGCCCTTCTTGGTCACGACATGGATCAGTACCGGGCCTTTTTCCATCTCGCGCACGTTGTCGAGCACGGGAAGCAGGTGGTCGAGATTGTGCCCGTCGATGGGGCCGACATAGTAGAAGCCGAGCTCTTCGAAGAGCGTGCCGCCGGTGAAGAAGGAGCGCGCGAATTCTTCGGTCTTGCGGGCTGGTTCGTGCAGCGGCTTTGGCAGCTTGCTGACGATGGATTTCGCCGCGTCGCGCGTGCCGCGATAGGCCGGGCTCGAGACGAGCTGGGCGAGATAGGCGCGGAGTGCGCCGGTCGGCGGGGCGATCGACATGTCATTGTCGTTTAGGATGACGACGAGGCGCGCATCCATGTCGCCGGCATTGTTCATGGCTTCATAGGCCATGCCGGCCGACATGGCGCCATCGCCGATGACGGCGACGACATTGCGCGGCGTGCCCAAGTGCTCGCTGGCGACGGCCATGCCGAGGCCGGCCGAAATCGAGGTAGAAGAGTGGCCGGCACCGAAGGGGTCGTATTCGCTTTCGGCGCGGCGGGTGAAGCCGGAAAGGCCATCCTTCTGGCGCAGGGTGCGAATGCGGTCGCGGCGGCCAGTGAGAATCTTGTGCGGATAGGCCTGATGGCCGACGTCCCAGATGATGCGATCGTGCGGCGTGTCGAAAACCGCGTGCAGGGCGACCGTCAATTCGACGACGCCGAGGCCGGCGCCCAGATGCCCACCGGTGACGGAAACCGCGTCGATCATTTCGGTGCGCAGTTCATCGGCAAGCTGGCGCAGCTGCTCGCGGGGGAGAGCGCGCAGGTCGGCGGGCGATTGGACCGTGTCGAGCAACGGCGTCTGCGGCTTTTCGGCCAAGCGGGGGCTCCTTGGGAAGCGGCGGCAACACGAGTTGTTTAGGCGCGTGCCTGTGCCAATGCAAGGACCGGCACCACGAGGCGCCGGTCACATCAAACGCTTGAAATCAAAGAAAGTGGCGCGGATGCGGCGCCTTGCCGCGTTTTAGTTGGTTGCCGGTGCGAAACGGGCATTGCCACCCATGGTCGTGTCTTCGCCGGCACCCATGACGATGACATAGCGGCCCATTTCCGGGGTCGGATCGAAATCTGCCTCGTCGCGATCAAAGATCACGGCGAAATGGTTCGAACTCAGGCTCGCGGGAGCCGCAAAGACGTCGGCGACGTGTTCGAAATCGGGGGCGACGAGCTCGGGCTTGCGCATGCCGGTGGGGGCGACCGGGCGCGAGACATGGCTGGTCAAGGCCGCGACGAGGTCGGCTTCCTGTGCTGCTTCAGCCGCGGTGAACGTGCCGGAGAAGAGGTTGGCCATTTCCGTCGGCGAAGGCGGAAGCGCGGTCAGCTCGGTGGGCATGGGCGTACCGACGGAAGCCAGAACGGAGTGCTGGGTGGCCGGCGTCGAGGGAATGGAGCCGGTTACGGTCGGACCGAGCGAGGCGATCACCGGGCGGCCGAGACCGGTCGGGGCCGGGGCATAGGCCGTGAGGGTCGTTTCGGGCTCGCTCGTGTGGAGCGGCGGCATGGGGACGGGCGCGTCGGTGAGCGCCGCGAGAGCGGTGACAGCGTCGCCTGCGGGCAGGGCCGAGGCGGTAGCGACGCGCAGGGTCTCGGACTTCATGGCGGGGATCGGCGCCATGACGGGCGTCGTCATTTCCGAGGCATCGAGCGGTGCGCTGCCGACGGTGGAGAAGGGCATGAAGGCGGGATCGGCGGGGACGGGCGCCACAGCGTCGGATTGCGGCGCTGCTGCAGCAACCATCATGCTGGCCGGGCGTGCGGCCGGGACGGGAGCTGCTTCCGGCATTGCCATTTCTGGCGCGACGGAAGCGACCTGAACCGGTGCCGGAGTTGCCGCGGCGACTGGAGCGGGTGCGTTGCCAGGCTTGCCGCCGAAGAGGACGTCCATCAGGGTCTTGCCATCACCGCCGCCGGAATCGGCGACCATGGTGCCCGAGGAGCCGCGGCCATTGCAGGGATAGGAGTGGCACTGTTTCCACTCGGCGAGGGCGATGTTGTAGCCTTCTTGCGAGAGCGGCTTGCCGTCGGTCGGCAGGTGCATGGTGCGGCCGTCGGGGAAAATTTCCTTGAGCTGGGCGCGGGTCATGCGCGGCCAGGCGCGGACGGAGCCGACGTCGAGATGGACGAAGGGGCTGCCGGAGGTTGGATAGTAGCCCACGCCGCCGACCTGCTTACTCATTGCCACGGCACGCAATTTTGCAAGATTTACGCCTGGGATGAAGAAGTCCATGGCGGTGCCGCGCATATGCTGGGAATTGTCGGCAACGCCCGAGGAGGTTTCCGCCAGCATGGCGTTGGTCTTGGGAGAGCGATAGGCGGAGACGATATTGATCGGCTGGGAACCGCCAACCTCTTGATAAACCTCCCAAATCAGGTCGAAGAGGCGGGGGTCCATCTTGGTGGGTTCGTTGCGGCGCCAATCGCGCAGGAACTGGTTGAGCTCGTTGAGGCCCGATTGCACATATTTGCCGTCGCGCTTGAAGACGATGCGCGCCGTTTCCTTTGTGTGCGTATAGTAGAGATAGAGGGCACGCTCGGTGGCGGCCATGGCGGGTCCAACGGCAAAAATGCCGATCGCACAAATAGTTACAAGCGTTACTGCGACAAAACGCAGAAAAACACCACGCTGCAAAAAGGAAATCCCCGTCACGCCTAACTCTGCCCGGTTCAATGCCAGTATCGTTCGACGTTAGCGCTAAAATCGTGCGATTTTATTAACGCTAACCAGGTGTGAACCGACCAGGTGGCCCCCTCACGCCTTCGTTATTAAGGGCAAAAGCGGGCGCAACCAAGGCGAAAATGCTAACAGACTGTTACCGTTGACCGTAACCGAGGCGAGAATTGGTTACGGGGAAAGCTCTTCGGGGACGTTTTCGACCTCGGCCACGATGGTGGGCGGGGCGGAATTGGCAAGGCCCATGGCTTCAATCAGCTTCTCGTTGTGGCCATAGACGTCGCCATAGGAGCGGATCGTGCCGTCGGTGCCAACGCGCAGGGTGAAGTAGGCGAGATGCACTGGGATCTGGGTTTCCGGGTTCACCCAGCGCTCATTGGGGCCGAACATGGCTTCGAGGGAGGCGCGGCTGATCTTGGGATCGTTGACCATCAAGGCGTCGGCAAATTCCATCGGGTTCTCGACGCGGATGCAGCCGTGGCTGAAGGCGCGGAAGGACCGGGCGAAGAGCGACTTGGACGGCGTATCGTGGAGATAGACGTCGTGCTTGTTGGGGAAGAGGAACTTGATCTGGCCCAGGGCATTGCCGGCGCCGGGGCGCTGGCGGACCTTGAAGGGGAAGTAGGAGGTGGAAACCTGCGACCAATCCACCTGCCAGGGGCTGACCGGGGTGCCGTTATAGAGGAGGTCCATATTGTGGCTGTCGGTATAGCCGGGATTGCGCAGCACGGCCGGCGCGATCTCGCCCTTGATGATCGAGGAGGGGACGTTCCAATAGGGGTTTACCACCAGATGCCGGATATTATCCGAAAAAATCGGGGTCTGGTTCTTGGTGGTGCCGACGACAACGCGGGTGCCGTATTCCTCGACGCCATTGCGCTGAATGGAGAGGCGGAATTCGGGGATGTTGACGAAGACGTTGAACTGACCGAGATCGGCCGGCATCCAGCGCCAGCGTTCCATATTGGCCAGAATGTCTTCGCGACGCGTGGCATTGCCGCCATTGAAGGCGGCGATGGTCGCCGACCCGATAATGCCGTCGACTTCGAGGCCCTGGCTTTCCTGAAAGGATTTGACGGCAGTGACGAGGGTGTCGTCATAAACATTGGTGGCGCCCGCCGGAAGTTCGAGGCGGGCGCGGATGGCGTGAATGCGGGCGTCGGAATTGCCGGGGCGCAGCGTCGGGCCATTGTCGATTGGAACTGGGCGCTCGGTGGTGCTGGCGCCGAAATTGGCAAGCGCGGCCTTGAGGGCCAGGAATTCGGGATGTTTTGGCTCAAGCTCGGCAAGGATCGGGGCCGGGTCCTGGCTCTGGGCGAGGCGCTCCAGCAAAGCCGCCTGGTCGAGCGGCTTGGGCGTGATGTCGAGGTTCTCGCTCACCGACTGGGGGCGAATGCGGCCATTGTAGATGTGGTTGGCATAGCGCAGGACGGCGCCGGAAAAGGCGGTTTCGAGGCCGGCCAGCGCGAGGGGATCGCTGCTATTGGCGCGGGTGAGGTCGATATCGGCGGTCAGATAGTCGCTGGGGCGCAGGCCTTCGGTATCGGCCTTTTCGAAGAGGGCGATGATCTTCTGGGCCGAGGGCGAGAAGGTGACCTTGCCGCCGGCGCCTTCGCTGAGCCAGATCGGCTCGAAGTGGCGTTCGCCATAGAGGAAATAGAGCTTTTGGGCCTCTTCGTAGGCGCGCGAGCCGGTCTTGGCCGCGCCATAGGCGGAAGAGAGGCCGGTCTTGATGGTGCGGGCGAGATCGTTTTGCGGTGGGGCGATGACCACCGGCTGAATGGCAAGGGCGGCCACTTCCTGGCCGATTGCCGCCTGGCCAATGGAGGTCGCAGCAAGCACCGCAACGAGACTGACCAATAGCTTACGCATCTTCGCTCCTAATCACGCCGGAAACGCCTCAGAATCCAAGAGATTCGGGCACATCAGGGGTAAATTCATTACTCATGAAACCTTAACGGGAGCAATCGCTCCCATAAACGTGATGTTCATCTGTGGCGGAGACGCAACGCGGCCGCGGCGGGCGTCATCTGGGCGCTTGATCCAAGCCCTTGAAATTTATCGACTTGGGTAGGGCGGGCGGCCTTTTGGGCAGTGCGCGGCCTGCCGAACAGCAAGGCGGATTGACTCGATATATGCATGACGATACATATGCATCATGATGCAGGAAGACGTGTTTCAGATGTTGGCCGACCCGACGCGGTTTCGGATTGTCGAAGCGCTGGCGGACGGAGAGCGGGCCGTGGGCGATCTGGTCCGGGCGGTCGATATCGATCAGTCCGGCGTTTCGCGGCACCTGCGGATTCTGGGTGAAGCCGGCTTTGTCGCCATGCGGCCCGATGGGGCGCGGCGGCTCTATTCGCTCAAACCCGAGCCATTCCAGGCAATCGAGGACTGGGTGCGAAGCTATCGCAAGCTTTGGGAAGGTCGGCTCGATCGCTTCGATGCGGCGCTGGCGCGACGGCAGGGCGAGCGGCAATCCGGGGAGGAGACGTGATGCACGAGGTCAGTGCATTGGGCGCGGATACGATCCGGTTCGAGCGGGTCTATGACGCGGCGATAGAGGACGTCTGGGCGCTTTGGACCACCAAGGACGGGCTCGAAGCCTGGTTCGGTCCGGAGGGCATGCGCATGGAAGTGTCTGTTCTCGATCTGCGGGTCGGCGGTGCCTTCGAACATGTGATGACTGCGGTGGGCGGCGAGCAGATCGCTTATCTCGCGAACCTCAACAGGCCGCCGAGGGCAGAGGTACGCGGCCGCTTCGTCGAACTGGCGCATCTGCGGCGACTGCGCATTCGCTTCGATATCGATTTTGTGCCCGGGGTCGAATCCTACCCCTATGACATGTTGGTCGAGCTTCATGCCGAAGGGGGCCGCGTTCGGATGGTGCTGACGGCCGATCGTCACCCAGACCCGGAAATGACGCGCGGCGCCACCATTGCCCTCGTCAGCCAGCTAGAGCGCTTTGCCCTGGCCCTCGCGGCCCGCGCGACAAAGGAGCAATGAGCGTAATGAGACCTCTTCTTTATTCGATCAACGTGACGCTCGATGGTTGCGTGCATCACAATGCGATACCGGCAGACCCGGCGCTGCAGGAGGAAATGCTGCGGGCAACGCATCGCCATGCGACCGAGAGCATCGGCCGGGCCGATGCGCTGCTGTTTGGCCGTGTCACCTATCAGATGATGGAAGGCGCCTGGCGGCTGGATACGCGAACATCGACGCCGCCGGACTGGACGGAGCCTTTTGCCCGGACGATCGACGCGATGAAGAAATATGTCGTTTCATCAACGCTCGACCGGGTCGAGTGGAATTCCGAGCTCGTGAGGGGAGACCTCGGCGAAGCGGTGACCAAGCTCAAGCAGCAGCCGGGCGGCCCGATTTTTACGGGCGGGGTGAAATTGCCCCTGGCACTGGCGGAGCTGGGCCTGATCGACGAATATGAATTCGTGATGCAGCCCATACTCGCCGGCCACGGACCCACCTTGTTTTCGGGGCTTTCCAAATATGTCGAGCTGAAACTGCTCGACCGGAAGGAGCTCAGCTCCGGCGCTGTGGCGCTGCGCTACGAGCCGAGACGGTAGCCATTCCGCCGCCAGGGACGCGCTGCGGTTGCGAGAATTGATCCCTCGCGCTTGGGAGGGACGGCATAGGCGGCTTGCCAATTAACGCCGGTGGGACCAATCTTGCCCCGGAAGACGCGCCCTTGGCGCGCCAGGGAGCAAATCGAGATGACCTTGATCGATGCTGGCGACGGTGCCGGAGCGGGCACTGCCACGAAACCTTTGGGCTTTAGCCGCCGGTCTTTCCTCATGGGCCTCAGCGCATTTGGTGCGCTCGGCCTTGCCGGGTGCGCTGCGACCGGGGGAATGAGCGTGGCCGAGGCGGAGCGGGTCTATGGGCCGCTGCCCAACGAGCGCTTTCCGGTGCCGGCGGTCAATCTCAACAAGGTCGATCCCAAATATCTTCGCCGGCGCGTGCGCTATGATTCCAAGGAGGCGGTGGGCACGATCATCGTCGATCCCCGCCACTATTATGTCTATCGCATCGAAGGCGATGGTTACGCGACCCGCTATGGCGCCAATGTCGGGCGCGCCGGGTTCCTGTGGAGCGGCGAGGCCTATATCGGGCGCAAGGCCGAATGGCCGATATGGACGCCGCCGAAGGAAATGATCGCGCGCCAGCCGGAGGCTGCGCCCTATGCCAATGGCATGAAGCCGGGCCTCGACAATCCGCTGGGCGCGCGCACGCTCTATCTCTACCAGAACGGCGCCTATACGCTTTACACGATCTACAGCACGATCATGCCGGAGACGATCGGCAAGGGCATTTCCAGCGGCTGCGTTGGCCTGCTGACGCAGGACATGGTCGATCTCTATGAGAAGACGCCAGTTGATACCAAGGTGATCGTGCTGAAGGCCTAGCGGCTGGTCCGGGTTTTCGGGGTTGGGCTCAGGCTCAGGCCTGGAAGACGCCTTGCCTGTCTTGCGGCTCTCCGCCATCATTTCCTCCCCACAAGGGGGCTGTTCACCTCGGACGTTTGCGCGATTTACGCTCCATTCACGGTGTCATTCCCGCGAAAGCGGGAACCCCCTGTTTGTAAACGGAGGTCCCCGCTTTCGCGGGGATGACACGGTGAAAAAATCACAAGGTCAGCGGACGTTCGGAATAGACCTCCCCCAAGTGGAGGGAGGTGCTTGCCGGGATTTCCCAGTCCATCGCCCCCCTTTGTGGCCAAGCGCCAAGCGGCGGTTGCGCCCTATTGCTTCGGGGCCCTCCCGAAAATCAGCGCGGCGTTGACGCCACCGAAGCCGAAGGAATTGGAGAGGGCGTAATCGATCGCCTTGGCGCGCGGCTGATTGGGGACGAGGTCGAAGGGGGCGGCTTCTTCGATCGGGTCTTCGAGATTGATGGTGGGCGGGAGCTGGCCGGTTTCGAGCGCCTTGATGGAGAAGACGGCTTCGAGCGCGCCGGCAGCGCCGAGGAGGTGGCCAGTGGCGGACTTGGTCGAGGAGATGGAAAGGTCCTTGCCGCGATTGGTGAAGACGGCGGCGAGGGCGGCGATTTCGGCCTGGTCGCCGACGGCCGTCGAGGTGGCGTGGGCGTTGACATAGCCGATCTGGGTCTGGTCGAGGCCGGCCATGGAGAGGGCGTTGCGGATGGCGACCTGGGCACCGGCGCCATCGGGCGCGCCGGCGGTGAGGTGATAGGCGTCGGCCGAGGTGCCATAGCCGGCGAGAACGGCGAGCGGCTTGGCGCCGCGGGCGCGGGCATGGCTCAGCTTTTCGATGACGAGGGTGGCGGCGCCTTCGGAGAGGACAAAACCGTCATGGCCCTTGTCGAAGGGACGCGAGGCCTTGGCGGGGTCATCGGCGTGGGAGGCAGAGAGGGCGCGGGAGGCGCCGAAGCCGCCGAGGGAAATGGGATCGACCGAGCCTTCGGCGCCGCCGACCACGGCGACTTCCGCTTCGCCGGTCATGATCAGGCGCATGCCATCGCCGATGGCCTGGGCCGAGGCGGCGCAGGCGGTGACCGGGGTGCCGATGGGGCCGCGGAAGCTGTGGAGGATCGAGAGCCAGCCGGCGGCGAGATTGGCGAGGAATGAGGGCACGGTGAAGGGCGAGAGGCGGCGCGGGCCCTTGGTGTTGATGGTTTCAACGGCGCGGGCCATGACCGGGGAGCCGCCGACGCCGGAGCCGATGATGGTGGCGGTGGCGGCCTGATCTGCCGGGCTTTCGGGGTGCCAATTGGCCTGGTTCAGCGCCTCGGCGGTGGCGGCGATGGAATATTGGATGAAGACGTCCATCTTCTTGATTTCCTTGCCGTCGATGTGGTCGGCAGGATCGAACCCGGCTTCGTCATTGGCCTTGGACGGGACGAGGCCGGCGATGTGGGAGACGAAGTCGGTTGTGTCGAAGCGGTCATTGCGGACGATGCCGCTGCGGCCGGCGAGGAGACGCTGCCAGTTGGTTTCGACCCCCACGCCAAGGGGGCTCACAACGCCCATGCCGGTGACGACGATGGGGTCCTGGGGATCGGGGCGCAGCATATATTTGTCTCCTGTGTATATGCACGATGTGATGTGCAATTGGGGCGAATTCAGGGTCTTGGGCCTAGAGTTTGGCGAGGTGGCGGAGGCCGGTCAGCGTGGTCTGGAAGTCGGGGTTCGTCAGCACGGTGCGCAGTTCGTCCTGGGCCTGACGCCAGATCGGCAGGGCGGCGTCGAAGGCCTTGCGGCCTTCGGGAGTGAGGGCGATGCGGCGCATGCGGGCGAGATCGCCGGGACCGGCAGAGACCAGTTTGCGGCGTTCAAGTACGGCGAGGTTTCGCGAGAGGGTCGTGCGGTCGACGGCGAGGAAACTGGCCATTTCGGTGATCGAGGCGGCCGAATTTGTGCTCAGGGCGCCAAGGATGTTGAACTGGGCGGCGGTGATGCCGACGCTGCGCAATTGGTGATCGGCGCGACGGGTCAGCGCCCGCGCCGCCTTGCGCGTGTTCATGATCAGGCAGTCTTCGAGCGCGTAGTCCATGGGCGGTGATTTAGGTCGTGCATATGCACATGTCAAATTTGCGCGGGGTGTAGACAAGGCTTTTGGGCGTCATACACTCGTCATGATCGCGGTTGGGCGATCTTGGGTGGCGGCCCATAGTGGATGCCACGGGTAGAGGGTAAAATTATGAAAGCCAGACGTTTGGGATCGTCGCTGCTTGTGGCCGGCGTCGCGATTTTTGCTGCAAGTGTCGCTGTGAGGGCAGAGACCGTGGATGAAGTGACGGTGCAGAACGGTGCGCGGGCTGTGCCGGCGACGGTGGTGGTGCCGGACGGGGAGGGGCCGTTTCCGGCCGTGGTGATGAACCATGGGCATGGCGGCGGGCGGCAGGAGAATGGCGGCTTTGGTCGGATTGCCAAGGCGCTGGCTGACAAGGGAATTCTGACCATTCGCATGGATTTTGCCGGATCGGGCGACAGCAAGGAGCCGTTCACCGAGGGCTATCTCACCAATATGATCTCGGATTCCAATGCGAGCCTTGGCTACATTCTGGAGAATTATGCGGTCGACAAGGATCGGCTGGGGATCTTTGGCTACAGCATGGGCGGGCGCATTGCGCTGACCATCGGGGCCTCGAGCGACAATCCCTATAAGGCCATCGGACT
Organism: Devosia riboflavina; assembly: GCF_000743575.1. GTDB lineage: Bacteria > Pseudomonadota > Alphaproteobacteria > Rhizobiales > Devosiaceae > Devosia > Devosia riboflavina. The sequence continues at coordinate 37,453 of NZ_JQGC01000030.1, forward strand.
TCTGGCGCCTTCCGCGGACTGGGGGCAGGAGATGATGGTGGGGTTCCTCGGCGGACAGGCCGAGTACGACCGGCTTTATGCCGAGTCTGGCGGGGACAAGGGTTATGCCGAGTTCACCACCCAATGGGGGCAGGTGCAGCAGCTCAGCCGGCAGTGGTTTGACGACATGATCGCCTCAAAACCGCTGGAGCTGGCGGGGACCTATAAGGGGCCGATGATCGTCGTGCATGGGGACAAGGATGTCGTCGTGCCGGCGGCGGTGAATGAGGCGGTGATTGCGGCCTATCCGGAGGCGAGCCTGGTGGTGGCGCCGGAGGCGGATCATGGCTATGGGTTCTATAGCGACCAGCCGGATGTGACGGTGCTGGTGGACACGACCTTTGCCGAGTTTTTTGCCGAGAACCTGAAATAGGTTTAGCCTGGAGGGGCGGCTTAAGCGCCGCCCTTCGCTTCCCAAAGGCTTAGAAAATAAGCCCTGTGATCTCCCGGTTATCGGATTGATATTGCGTCATTTTGGTGATGCTATGCGTAAATGTTTCGAAACCGCATCGATCTTCAGCACGGCTTTCCTGGGACGGCGTAGCTGATGTTTACCTATATCCTCAATCGTCTGGGCATGATGCTCGTGACCCTATGGGCGATCGTCACGCTGACGTTTTTCCTCATGCATGCGGTGCCGGGCGGGCCGTTCGTCTCCGAGCGCATGCTCGCGCCGGAGATCGCGGCGGCGCTCAATGCCAAATATGGGCTGAACCTGCCGATCTGGGAGCAGTATCTCAATTATCTCGGGCGGATTCTGACGTTCGATCTCGGGCCATCGTTCAAGTATCCCGGCGTGTCGATCAATTCGATGATCGCGGCGGGATTGCCGGTGACGCTGCAGACGGGGTTGCTGGCGGTGATCTGCGTCGTGGCGCTCGGCGTGCCGCTCGGGGTGATCGCGGCGCTCAATCGCAATCGCTGGCCGGATACGACGGTGATGTTCATTGCGACGCTCGGGGTGGCCATTCCGAGCTATGTGATCGCGACGGTGTCTATCTATGTCTTTGCGCTGAGGCTGGGCTGGGTACCGACCTTTGGGCTCGATGATTGGCGGGGGTATTTCCTGCCGGTGTTTGCGCTGTCGGGGTTCTGGATTTCCTTCGTGTCGCGGCTGACGCGCTCGTCGCTGCTCGAAACGCTGGAACAGGATTATATGGTGACGGCCCGGGCCAAGGGGCTGCGAAAAGGGCAGATCCTTTTCAAGCATGGACTGCGCAATTCATTGTTGCCGGTAGTGACGGTGCTGGGGCCGGTGGTGGCGAACCTGATTACCGGGTCTTTCGTTATCGAGCAGATTTTTGCCCTGCCGGGGATCGGGCGGCAGTTCGTGCTGTCGATCACCAATCGCGATTATACCGCCATCATGGGCATCACCATTTTCTATGCGGCGATCCTGATGGTTATGATCCTGATCGTTGACCTTCTCTATGTGTGGCTCGATCCGCGCATCAAACTGACCAAGGCTGCCGCATGACCGATATCTCGCCGGAAATGTGGGCCAAGGTGCCGGCTGCGGAGAAGGTGGCGCCCATAGCGCCGCCCGCGCCGACCTATGGGCAGGAAGTGCGGCGGCGGCTCTGGGCCAACAAGCCGGCCGTGGTCAGTATCGTCTTCATTATTCTGTTGGTGATCGCGGCGTTCTTCGGGCCGTATTTTTCACCGCATACCTATTACAAGCAGGACCTGAAGCTCGCGAATATTCCGCCGTTTTTTGAAACCTATGCGGTGACGGATGGGGCCGGGGAGACGACGCGGTTCTTCCTCAATGCGTCGAATTTCAACCTCTATGAGGTGGATGCCGAGGGAAACATGCTTGGGCTGCTGCGTGGCGGCCGCAAGGAAATGATCAAGAAGAGCCAGCCCTATGAGTTTGGCGACCAGACGCTGACGCTCGACTATTCGAAACTGCCGGTGCGGCTGCTGCTCGAAGATGGCAGCGAAGTGCGACCGAGCGGCTGGAGTTGGAACAAAACCTATCTCTTCGGCACCGATCAGTTGGGCCGCGATATTCTGGTGCGCCAGCTTTATGGCGCGCAGATTTCGCTGACGGTGGCCTTTGTCGCGACGCTCGTCAATTTTTTCATCGGCGTCTTCTATGGCGGCATTGCCGGCTATATGGGGGGCAAGGTCGATGCGGTGATGATGCGGTTTGTCGAGATCATTTCGACGATTCCGCTGACGCTCTATGTCGTGTTGCTCATGGTGGTTTTTGACTCCGGGCTCCTGTCCATCATTGTCGCCATTGGCTCGGTATTCTGGGTGGATATGGCGCGGATCGTGCGCGGCCAGATATTGAGCTTGAAGAGCCAGGATTATGTGGCGGCGGCGCGGACCATGGGGGCTTCTCCGGCGCGAATTTTGACGCGGCATCTACTGCCCAATTCGATTGGGCCGATCATTGTCACCCTGACCATGCTGATCCCCTCGGCCATCTTCATCGAGAGTTTTATGAGCTTTATCGGGCTTGGCGTGACGCCGCCGCTGGCAAGCTGGGGCTCGCTGACTTCGGAGGCGGTGGAGACGTTGCGTGCTTATCCGCATCAGCTTTTCTTCCCGGCAGCGGCGATTTCTCTGACCATGTTCGCCTTCAACTTCCTGGGCGATGGGCTGCGCGATGCGCTTGATCCGAGGGTTGGGCGATGAGTGAGCCAATTCTTTCGGTGCGAGATCTGACGACGTCGTTCTTCACGCGGCGTGGCGAAGTGCAGGCGGTGCGCGGCGTCAGTTTTGACGTGCATGAGGGCGAAATGCTCGGGCTCGTGGGCGAGAGCGGCTCGGGGAAATCGATCACCTGCATGTCGGTGCTGCGGCTGCTGAAGGCGGGCGGAACGATCAAGGCGGGGTCAGCGACGTTTGAGGGGACCGATATTCTTTCGCTCGACGAAGATGCGCTTTCGGACCTGCGGGGCAACCGGATCGGGGTGATCTTTCAGGACCCGATGACCTCGCTCAACCCCACTTTGACGGTGGGCGAGCAGGTGATGGAGGCGGTGAGGCGGCATCGCAAGGCTAGCGCGGCGGAAGCGCGGGCGCGGGCGGTGGAGCTGTTTGAGCTGGTGCGCATTCCGTCGGCGGCCAAGCGCCTCGACTCCTATCCGCATGAATTTTCGGGCGGCATGCGGCAGCGCGTGATGATTGCCATGGCGCTGGCCTGTGATCCGAAACTGCTGATTGCCGATGAGCCGACGACGGCGCTGGATGTGACCATTCAGCGGCAGATTTTGGCGCTGCTCAAGGACTTGCAGCGGCGGCTGGGCATGTCGGTGATTTTGATCACGCATGACCTTGGCGTCATCGCCGAGGTGACCGATCGGGTGCTGGTGCTTTATGGCGGGTTGGTCATGGAGACGGCGCCGGTGCGGGAGCTTTTTGCGCGGCCGGCGCATCCCTATACGGTGGGGCTTCTGGGGGCTGTGCCGGATTTGCGGGACGATACGCACAAAAGGCTGACGCCGATTCCGGGGAGCCCGCCGAACATGCTGGCGCCGCCGCCGGGATGTCCATTTGCGCCGCGCTGTGTGCATGCGATGAGCCAGTGTATGGCGGCGTTGCCGCCGCTGTTTGGCGCGGCTCACCAGTCGCGGTGCTGGCTGCAGCACCCTGAGGCGCCGAAGGTGGATGCGGTGCATGAGGTGGCGGCATGAGAGCGGGTATCGAGTTTGCCGGCACCCCCTCCCATCCTCCCCCGTCAAGGGGGAGGTGCCGCATCGAGTTTGGGGTGAGAGCTTCTCACAATCACCAGACCAGCACCCTCCCCCTTGCGGGGAGGGATGGGGAGGGGGATTGGTGCGCGCCATGACACAGCCTCTTCTTCAACTGCGCGATCTGCACAAGCATTTCCGGCTGCCTGCGGCGCCGTTTGCGCCGAAGCCTGTTTTGAAAGCAGTCGATGGCGTCGATCTCGATCTCATGAAGGGTGAGACGCTGGGGCTCGTGGGCGAATCCGGTTGCGGAAAATCGACGTTGGCGCGGACGGTCATTCGGCTGCATGAGCCGACTTCGGGCAGCATCGTCTTTGACGGGCAGGAAGTGGGAAAGGCCCCGGAGGGGCTGCTGGGGAATTTCCGGCGGCGGGTGCAGATGATTTTTCAGGACCCCTATGCTTCGCTCAATCCGCGCATGAGCGTGGGCGACCTGATTGCCGAGCCGCTGGAGATTGCCGGTATCGGCACGGCGGCGGAGCGGCGCAAGAAGGTGGCCGGTCTGCTCGATCGCGTTGGGTTGCCGAGCGACTCGGCGCAGCGTTTTGCGCATGAGTTTTCGGGTGGTCAGAGGCAGCGTATCGGCATTGCGCGGGCGATTGCGCTCGAGCCTGATCTGGTGATCTGCGACGAGCCGATTTCGGCGCTCGACGTGTCGGTTCAGGCGCAGGTCGTCAACATGCTGGAAGACCTGCAGGCCGACCTGGGGCTGACCTATCTTTTCATCACCCATGACCTTTCCATGGTCCGGCATATCTCGGACCGGATCGGGGTGATGTATCTCGGGAAAATCGTCGAACTCGCGACCAGCGCCGATCTCTATCATCGGCCGTCGCACCCCTATACGCGGGCGCTGCTCTCGGCCATTCCGGTGCCGGACCCGGAAGCGGCGCGGGCGGCGGAGCCGATGCAAGGGGAAATTCCGAGCCCGATCGACATTCCATCCGGTTGCCGCTTCCGTACGCGCTGTCCGCTCGCCGTGGAGCTTTGCGCGAAGGTGGAGCCGCAATTGACCGATATTGGTGGGGGGCATCTGGCCGCCTGTCACTTCGCCGGGGAACTGGCGCAACAAGCAAACGGGGTAAGGGCCCCGCTATAGGAGAGAACGCAATGAAGAGACTGGTTCTGCCGCTGATAACCGCGGCGCTGCTGGCTTCGGCCGGTTCGGCCTTTGCCGCCGGCGAACTGACCTATGTGGTCAACAATGAAAGCGCCAAGTACGATCCCGGCACCACGGCCGAGACCTTTGCTTCCCCGATCATCGGCAACACGTTTGAAGGCCTGGTGCGTCTGAGCCCCGAGGGCGAAGTCGTGCCGGCTCTGGCCGAAAGCTGGGAAATCTCCGAGGACGGCCTGACCTATACGTTCCACCTGCGCGACGCAAAATGGTCGGACGGCGAGCCGGTGAAGGCTTCGGATTTTGTTTATGCCTGGAAGCGCGTGCTTGACCCCGCCACCGGCGCGATGAACTCGCAGATGCTTTATCACATCGTCGGCGCCGAAGAGGCTTTTGGCGGCGGCGACGCTTCGGCGATTGCCGTTTCGGCGCCGGATGACAAGACGCTGACGTTTACGCTCAAGCAGCGCGTGCCCTATATGCTGCAGCTCCTCAACTATCCGACTTTCTATCCGGTGCGTGAGGATGTGGTTTCGGCTGATCCCGAAGGCTGGACGCGCAATCCGGCGACCTTTATCGGCACCGGCCCATTCCGCGTCACTGCGTTCAACCAGGGCGAGTCGGTCGTCTTCGAGAAGAACCCGAACTATTATGACGCCGATGCCGTCAGCCTCGACAAGCTGACCTTTCGCCTGATCCCCGATCCGGCGACGGCGCTGGCCGCGTTTGAGGCCGGTGATGTCGATGGGATCGAAGCGGTGCCGGCGCCGGAAATTCCGCGTCTTTCGGTCGAGTCCGAAGGTTTCATGATCGTTCCGGCTCTCGGCACGACCTATGGCTTCTTTAACCCGCACCAGGCGCCGCTCGACAATCTCCATGTGCGCAAGGCGCTGTCCATGGCGATCGACCGCTCGGAAATCATCGAATTCGTGCTGCAGTCGGCGGATACACCGGCTCTCGGCCTCGTGCCGCCAGGCATGAGCCTTGCCGGCGAAGATTTTACGGACGGCCGCGACACCTTTGGCCTTTCCGAGACTGCCGATGTCGAAGGCGCGCAGGCGGAGCTGGCCGAGGCCGGTTATCCCAATGGCGAGGGTTTCCCGTCTACCGTCTATGTGACCTATTCCTCCCCGCCGATCGAAAAGCTGCTCGAAGCCATCCAGCAGATGTGGAAGGAAAATCTCAACATCGACGTCGAGATCCAGGCCACCGAATGGCAGGTTTTCTATCCGGAAGTGCAGAAGGTCGAGTACCAGATCGCGCAGATGGGCTGGGGTGCCGACTATCCGCACCCGATGACCTTCCTCGACAATTTTGTCACCGGCAGCGCCAACAATCTCGCGAATTGGTCGAATGCCGACTATGACGCGGCGATCGAAGCGGCGAAGGCAGCCAGCGACGAAGCGACCTCGCGCGACGAGATGCGCAAGGCCGAGGCGATCCTGATGAACGACCACGTCATCCTGCCGCAGTACCACCGGTACAATTACATGATGATGAGCCCGGAAGTGACCGGCTTCTGGCGTTCGCCGCTCAACGTGCCTTATTTCCGCGACGCTCAGATCGCAGAATAAACTCCATGCTCCCGCCGGATTGTCCGGCGGGAGCTCTCTTTCATGTCTGGACTTTTAACGTGACCATCCCTGTCATTCTCGAAACCGAACTCGGCAATTTCACCATCGCAGTCGACGAAAAGAACGCGCCTGGTACGGCTGCCAATTTTCTCGCCTATGTCGATGGCGGCTATCTCAACGACGCGACCGCTTATCGCATCGTGACCGACACCAATGAGCCGCAGAAGCCGATCAAGATCGAAGTCGTGCAGTGGGGTTTTGGGGTTTCGGACGCCAGGCCGACGCCGTTTCCGCCGATTGCGCACGAGACCAATGACAAGACCGGGATCAAGCACAGGAACATGACCGTCTCCATGGCGCGTTTTGCGCCGGGCTCGGCGGCTTCGGAATTCTTCATCTGCATTGGCGACCAGCCGGAACTGGACTTTGGCGGCAAGCGCAATGCGGACGGGCAGGGGTTTGCGGCCTTTGGGCAGGTGACCGAGGGCGAAGATACGGTGCGGAAGATTTTTGCGAAGGCTGCGGCGGAGAGTGATCATCCGGACGTACCGGTGAAGTTTTCGCGGGTGGCAAGGGCTTAAGTACCCCCACCCTCATTCCCTCCCCACAAGGGGGAGGGAGGCGCAAGCATCAGTCGTCTCGGTTCCATCGTCTCCCTCCCCCTTGTGGGGAGGGATCAAGGGTGGGGGACTGCGATCTAAACGCGTTCCCTGCGTTGCCCGGCTATACGCAGGTCGGGATCAAACACACCCGTCGCAATGACCTCTTCGATACGGGCCATGTCTGGCGCGATGTTGATCTCGTTCTGCGCCAGCCATTCATCGGAAAAATAGGTCTGGGCGTAGCGTTCGCCGCTGTCGCAGATGAGGGTGACGATGGAGCCGGCTTCGTTGTTCCGCGCCATTTCTGAGGCGGCCCAGAGAAGACCGATGAAATTGGTGCCGGTGGAGCCGCCGACGCGGCGGCTGAGGCGTTTCGACAGCACGCGGGTGGCGGCGATCGAGGCGGAGTCGGGGATTTTGAGCATCGCGTCGACGACGTTGGGCACGAAGGAGGCTTCCATGCGGGGGCGGCCAATGCCTTCGATGCGGCTGCCGCGCTTGCAGCGGCAGGCCGTGTCCGTCTGGGTCCAGCCTTCGTAGAAGGCGGAGAATTCGGGATCGGGCACACAGAGCTCGGTCGAAAAACTCTTGTAGAGAATATAGCGGCCGATGGTGGCCGAGGTGCCGCCGGTGCCGGGACTCATCACCACCCAGCGGGGGATGGGGTGGCGCTCCATGGCCATCTGGCGGAAGATCGACTCGGCGATATTGTTGTTGCCGCGCCAGTCGGTGGCGCGCTCGGCAAAGGTGAACTGGTCGAGATAGTGGCCGCCGGTGCGGGTGGTGAGGTTCTTGGCCTCGTCATAGATGGCCGAGGGCTCGTCGACGAAGACGCATTCGCCGCCATATTGCTCGATGGCTTCGATCTTGGTGCAGGAGGTCGTGCGTGGCAGGACGGCGTAGAATTTGAGGCCGAGGAGGCGGGCATAATAGGCCTCGCTGACGGCGGTGGAGCCGGAGGAGGCTTCGACGAGCGCTGTATCGGGGCCGATGACGCCGTTGCAGAGGCCATAAAGGATGAGCGAGCGGGCCAGGCGATGTTTCAGGCTGCCCGTCGGGTGGCAGGACTCGTCCTTGAAGTAGAAATCTACTTCCGGAAAACCGGGCAGTGCCATGGGGATAAGATGGGAATCGGCGGAACGCTGGGCATCAGCGTCGAGCGTGCGAATGGCTCGGCTGGTCCATGATTCTGCGTGTTCTAAATGATTTGTCATTTTCGGAACAATTTGCCATCTGATTTTGATTTGATGGTACTGTGTTCTGCAAAATCGGTCAATTTTAGATTCATGGCTGTTAGTGGGACTGCGAGTTGAACGTTGCCCTTGTCCGCCTGCGCAGAAAAGACCGCTTCAGGTGTTCCATTCCTAAAACACGCGGATTGATCAAAATTCGTTCCAAAAATCTCGATTAACACACTTGAGTTAAGTTAATCAGCCTCACATAGTCCTGTCTTGAAGCTGTCATATCGGCTGGCCGGAGGGGCTGGCGGCGATGGCAGTGTAAGGAGAGGACACTAGTTTATGCCACGTTTGACCCGTCGAACTTTCATCGCGTCGGTGCCGCCGCTTCTGGCCGCCACGCAGATTCCTGCCTGGGCGGCTCCCGCTTCCGATCTGGAGTTGATTGCGGCGCAGAAAGGTGAGCCGGCAATCGTAAAGCTTTATCGCCAGCTCGAACGCCTGACCTCCACGGTCACGCTGATGACGACCGGCGCGCATCCCGACGACGAGCCCAGCGGCATGCTGGCGGCTTTGCGCCATGTCTATGGTATCCGCCCGGTGCTCTATTGCATCACGCGTGGCGAAGGCGGCCAGAACGCCATCGGGCCGGAACGCGGTTCGGTGCTGGGCGTGCTGCGCACGCGCGAAATCACCGAAGCCTCGCGTTCGCTCGATGCCTCGCTGGCCTTTGGTAGCCAGGGCCACCACGACAATATGCACGATTTCGGGTTCTCCAAGGACCCGAACCAGACGATCGACCGCTGGGGCCGTGACCGCGTGATCGAGCGCATGACCTGGGCGGTGCGCCAGTACAAGCCCGACGTGATCATGAACTGCTTCCTCGATGTGGGCGGGCAGCATGGCCACCACCGCGCGGCGAATGTGGCGACCTTTATCGTCGCCGGGATTTCGGGAAATGCCGAGGAGTTTCCGGACCAGATCGCGGCCGGCCTGAAGACCTGGACCGTGCCAAAGATCTACCAGCCGGCATGGGGTGGTGGCGGCGGCGTCTATGATGACGAAACCCCGCCCCCGCCGACGACGCTGGTGGTGCGGGCGCCCGAACGCGATCCGATTTCGGGCGCGACCTTCCCGCAGATGGGCGAATGGTCGCGTTCCTGCCATTTGACGCAGGGCATGGGCTCCTGGCGGCCCGATCCGCAGACCGAATGGCCGATCAATCTGTCCTGGGCCGCCAATGGCGAAGCGGGCAAGGAAGAGAACGACATTCGCGATGGTCTCATCGCCACGGTCGGCCACATTGCCGAACTCGATGGCATGCCAGCCGCTTCGGCCGATGCGCTGCGCAATGCGCAGGGGCTGATCGATGAAGCCCTGGCCGATTATGGCGACCCGGTCGAAGTGGTGAAGCGCCTCGTTGAAATCGGCAAGGCCGTTTCGGAAGCTCGTTCCACGCTGCCGACCGAACTTGAAGACCAGGTAGCGCACCGCCTCGATCGCAAGATCAAGGAGGTCGACCTAGCGCTGGCGACAGCGGCTGGTATGCGCGTGCGCGCCTATACCGATGGCACCGATCTCCATCCGGGCGAAGACATCATTGTCAAGGCGCTGGTCGATGGGCCGGATACGGTTACGGTCGATTCCGTTGAAGTGATCGCGCGTGCCGGCATTTCCGGCGAAACGGCCGAGGACGGCGTCAAGGTGAGCGTTGCCTCCGATGCGGCGCTGACCAATCCCTTGACCGAGCAGTTCGATCCGCTAGGCGGCAATGGCGATGCCTTTGTGCGTCTGACGGCGACGATTGCCGGCCACAAGGCAGTGCTCGATGTGGACCTCGAAGATGCGCTACGCGTCTTGCCGGAAGCCTCGCTCGAACTGAAGCCCGATGCGGTGGTGTTCAATACCGAAAGCGAAATCTCGCCGGTGGCTTTTACCGCCGTGGTTTCGGGCGGCACGACGGCCGATCTCGATTTCCAGCTTCCAGAGGGCTGGGTGATGGCCGCCAAGGGCGAAACGGGGCTGGAAGCGGGCTCGTTCGAGCTGACGCCACCGGCTGAACTGGGCACCGAGCGCATCACCATTGCACCAAAGCTGTTGGGCAAGGAGGCCTATGCCATCAACGTCTTCACCTATCCCCATATCGGGCGGTCGGTGGTTCCGACGGAAGTGGCGGTGCCGGTGCAGTCGGTTGGGGCGGTCATTCCCGAGGGCAAGATCGGCTATATCGGCGGCGGCAATGACAATGTCGCGACCTGGCTCAAGCGCCTCGGCGTTGATCTCAAGGAACTGAGCCCGGCTGATATGGAAGCGGGAGCCTATCGCGATCTCGATACGCTGGTCGTGGGCATCTTCTCCTTCGGCCGTCGACAGGATCTCGTCGCCGCGCTGCCGGGTGTGCATGAATGGGTCAAGAAGGGTGGGCACCTCGTGACGCTCTACCACCGTCCATCGGACGGCTGGGACCCGGCGACCGTGCCGCTGGCCTTCCTCAAGATCGGCTCGCCCTCGATCCGCTATCGCGTGACCGATGCCAAGTCGGCGGTGGATGTGCTCGAGCCCGACCATCCGCTCCTCACCTATCCCAATGCCATTACCCAGGAAGACTGGGACAATTGGGACAAGGAGCGCGGGCTCTATTTCGCTTCGGAATGGGACGAGGCCTATGTGCCGCTGCTCGCCATGGCCGATGCCGGCGAAGAGCCGCTCACCGGTTCGCTGCTCTCGGCCGAAATCGGCGAGGGACGCCACACCCATACGAGCCTCGTGCTGCATCATCAGCTCGACAAGCTCACGCCGGGTGCTTTCCGCATCATGGCTAATCTCATCCAGCCAGCGAAGCGCTGAGGCTGAAAAAGCATCCGGCTCGCGCCACCTCCCAGCGCGAGCCGTCGCCGCCCCGTAGTTGCGGCGGTCACCCCCGGCCTTGCCCCAGGCCGGGGGTTTTGTTTTTTTGGGGGGGTGAAAGTAGACCTCATCCTGAGCCTGTCGAAGGACGAGGTCGTGGCACCCAAGCTTTGGCGTGCCCGACCTCGTGGTTCGAGGCTTCGCTTTGCTCCGCGCCTCACCATGAGGTCTTCGGGAGTAGGTTAGCGCCTTGGCCGATCGAGGTGGGTCGTCAGCACCAGGGCGCCGATGATGATGGCGGTGCCGATGATCGTCGTGGGGGCGGGCACTTCGCCAAACGCCAGGAAGCCGGCTGCCGTGGCGAGGACGATGGAGAGATAGCCAATGGGCGCGAGGAGATTGGCCGGGGTCGATTGATAGGCGCGGAGAAAACAGTATTGGCCGATCTGGGCGAGGACGCCGATGGCGAGGAGGAGGGGCCAATCGGTCGGTGCGACCGGCTGCCAGGCGAAGGCGGCGGGCACGGCGGTGAAGACGCTTAGGCCGACCGTGTAAAAAACCATCAGGACGGTGGTGTTTTCCTTAGCGAGGGCGCGGGTCTGGACGGTGGCGAGGGAGCCGAAGAGGACGGAGCCGAGGGCGGCGAGAATGCCGAGATTCCAGGTGACTTCGCCGGGGGAGACCATGACGAGGACGCCAAGAAAGCCCACGGCGGCGCCGATCCAGCGCCAGGGGCCGGAGCGTTCGCCGAGGAGGATAGTGGCGAGAGCCAGGACGACGAGCGGGCGCATGAAGCCGATGGCATTGGCAAGGGCCAGAGGCAGGGCGGTGAGCGCGGCGAAGTTGGTGTTGAGGGCCAATGTGTTGCAGAGCACGCGGAAAGCGTGGCGGCCCCATTGGTTCGTTTCCCGCAAAGCCCGACGGTGGCGCCAGGCGAGGGGCAGGACGCTGACGAGGCCGATCAGCGAGCGGATAAAGACCATCTGCACGGCGGGATAGCTGGCGCCGCCTAGCTTCACCAGCACGGTCATTATCGTGACCAGAATCATGTCGCTCGCGAGCCAGGCATAGCCGGCTCGCGAATGTGTGGTCTGCATGTCAGGCCGACTGCAGAAGATTGGCCATCAGGCGGAAGGCGCCGGGGACGAGTTTTTCCAACTGGTGGTGAAGAACAAGGCTGGTGTGGGTATGGCGGCCTTTGCCGATTTTCGCTGAGAGCAGGGAGCCGGCGAGGGGCTTTTCGCCGGCATCGCTCATGGCGAGAAGGGGGATATAGGCGCTGTCCCAGGCGGAGGCGAAGTAGAGGCCGCGTTCCTTGTCCCAGCCGGCGAAATCGTCAGATGTGATGCGGTTGGGGCCGGTGATGAGTGGGTGGTCGGGATCGAGGAAGGTGACTTCGGCGGCGGGATTGGTGGTGCGCCAGCGCAGCGAGGGGCTGCCGATGGTGATGGGGCGGGGCGGGGTTGTGTCCGGCGCCCAGCCATCGCTGGGGCGGTGGTAGAGGGTGACGAGATGGCCGCCCGCTTCGACCCAGCGGTGGAGTTTTTGCGTTGCTGCCTTGAGGTCGGGGCGGAGGCCGAAGGCGAAAATGCCGATGACGATCGTGTCGTAGGCCGAGAGATCGCCGGCGAGCGCTTCGGCGTCGAGTTCGGTGACGTCGGCGCCCATGCGGTTGAGCCAGAGGCCGACCCGGTCGGCGCCGCCGCCGATATAGCCGACCTTGGTATCGGGGACCGTGAGGTTCAGCGCCAGAATGTCGAGCGACAGGGGGCGGGCGAAACGTGTGCGGCCGATATGGGGATAGGCGATGGGGGTGATGCCGAAGGCCGGGGTGCCATCGACGAGGAGGGGCAGGCTGTGACGACCGGCGGTGAGGAGGACGTCGGAGGTGACGGCGAAGGTGTTTTCGTGGCGCTCGATCGTCAGGCTGGGGGCGCTGGAGATGGAAATGCGATCGAGGGTGATGTCGGTTTTGATGGCGACGGTTTTGGTCGTCGGGGCCGACAGGGGGAGAATCAGGGCGTCGGGGTTGATCGCGACCAAATAGGCCGGGGCGAGCTGCAGGTCTTCTTCGGTGTCGCGGGTGAAGCGAATCAGTTCGCCGTTCACTTCGGCTTCGACGAGGACCGAGACAGTGCCGTTGGCGCCGAGATTCTGCCATTCGGGGCGGAAGGCGTTGTCGATTTTGGCGTCGGGGCGGGCGGTGAGCGGGATGGTCAGGCGGTCGCCGGATATTTCGGTGGAATCACCGGGGGTGAAGGCGCCGGAAGTGATGGGGGTCACACGGATATTTTGGGCCTCGCCGCGTTCGGCTTCGAGGATGAGGTCGATGGATTCGCCGGGGGCGACGCTGGAAGAAGACACCGAGGCGTAGATTTCGAGGCCCGCGGCCACGGCTGTGGCGGCGTCGAGTTCTTCGAGTTTGCGGGCGAGGCGGTGGGCGTGTTGGGGCGCGATATCCTGCTGCGCGCCGCGAATGGCGCGGCGGGCGATGCTGAGAGCGGGGAGAATGGCTGAACTATTGGGGAAGGCGGCTATCGCCTGGGCGAGGGCGGCGTCGGCGGCGGCGAGATAGGGCGAGGGGCCGAGATCGGCGAGGGTTTTGGGCAGCTCGTCGAGGAGGTCGCCCTGCGCATTGGCGCCGACGCGGTGGAGCGGCCATTGCGTTTCGCCGGGGTGGCGCCAGTGGCCCATGTTCTGGCTGGCGTGGAAGGCGCGAGACGCTTCGCCGAGCTGCCAGAAGGGCATGCCGGTGGCGAAATCGCTGCCGGTGGCCGTTACGAAAAGATTGGCTTCGGGCGGGGGGACTTCGTCGTCATAGGTGTCGCCGCCGCCGGACCAGGCGGGGAGGCAGAATTTTGTGACGGTCCAGGGCGCGAGGCCGTCGGTTTCGTAGGCGGGATCGGCTGCGAGGGCCAAGGCGCGTTCGGCGGCTTCGGTCATGGCGCGGTGGTGGCCGTGCTGGCCGGGAACGTCGAGGAAGGTGGGGATGACCACGTCGGGGCGGAATTGGCGATAAGCGCGGACGAGGCGGTCGATCGTGCGCTCTTCGCCCCAGCGCGACAGGGTGTCCTTGCCGGATTTGGAGAAGCCGAAATCGTGCACTGGGTCATCGGGGCCGTGGCCGAGCCAGGCGATATCGGCATCGAGGGCGCGGGCGGCTTCTTCCATTTCGCGCGAGCGCAGGACGCCGAGGGCGCCGCCGCGTTCGGGGCCGAGGGTGTTCTGGCCGCCTTCGCCGCGCGTCGAGCAGGCGACGACAATGCGCATGCCCATCTCATGGCGCATCGTCGCGAGCATTTCATTGTGCTCGTCATCGGGGTGGGCGCCGGTGTTCATCACCGTCACGGTGGATTTGAGGCGCGAGAGGGCGCGAGCGAGGGTGACGAGACGCGGTTGGGCCGCGCGACGGCGCAGGCGTTCGGGGGCGGTGAGCATGGGTGGTCCAGATTTTGTAGGCGTTGGGCGAAGTGGGTGCTGATGGGGTCGTGTTCGGCCTCTCAACACCCACCGTGTCATTCCCGCGAAAGCGGGAATCCCGGTTCTAAAACAGAGGTTCCCGCTTTCGCGGGAATGACACCGTGGATGGGTTTGCATCGGCGAATGAGCGCATGGAGAAGATGCCTCAAGAGACGGGGTCGGAAACGCTGAGATGGGGTGAAACCGTGTCGAGCAGCGGCAGGGCGGCGGCGCCGAGGGCGGCCGTGAGCTGGCCGGTCTGGCCGCGGATGGCGCGGGGCAGGCTGCGTTTGCCGCGCGTTGCGACGGAAACCGGGAGCGGGTCGAGCGCTGCGATGACCGCTTCGAGGACGGAATCGGGGAGGCCGCCGCCGAAGATGACGGTTTCTGGATCGAAAATGTTTTCGAGCATGGCGACGGTGGGGGCGAGATAGTCGGCGGCCATGTCGATCCATTCCGCAAGGGTCGGATTGGCTTCGTCGTGGAGCTTTTGGATGTCGTCCACCGTGGCGGCATAGATGCCGGCCATGGCGAGGCGTTCGCGCAGGGCAAAGACCGAGACGAAGCGTTCCAAGGCGCCGGCGGGCCCGTAATGAACCTTGCCCTTGCGGGGGACGAGGCCGACATGGCCGATTTCGCCGGCATTGCCGAAGGCGCCGCGGAGGGGCCGGCCTTCCTGGATGACGCCGAGGCCGAGGCCGACGCCGAAATAGAGGTAGCAAAAGCTGCCAAGCTGGCGGCCGGCGCCATAAAGGCGTTCGCCGACGACGGCAGCGGTGGCGTCGTTTTCGACGACGACATGCTGGCCGGTGGCCTTGGCAAAGAGGGCTGCGGCATCGACGCCGGTCCAGCCGGGGAGCGTGGCGGGACCCACCGAGCTCATGCCTTCGACTTCAAAGGGGCCGGGCATGACGACGCCGATGCCAAGCAGTTTGCTGCGGTCGACGCCAAGCGAGGCTTCGAGGCGCTGGACTTCGGCCGTCACCCTGTCGGGGACAGTGTCCGGGCCCGTGGCTTCCAATGGCAGGATGGATTTGGCGCGGACGCCGCCCGAGAGATCGAGGAGGGCGGTGACCATGTGGTCGGCGGCGATTTCGACGCCGGCGGTCAAGGGGCCATTGGGATTGACGGCGAACTGGATGGGCGGCTGGCCGCGGCCGGAGCGCAGGCGCCCGAGTTCGACGAGAAGGCCTTCTTCGAGGAGTTCATCGACGATATTGGCGACAGCCTGGGGCGTGAGCTGGGCGCGGCGGGCGATCTCGGTGCGGCCGAGATGTTCGTGGAAGCGGATGACCTCGAGCACCACGCGCCGGTTATGCGCGCGGTTGCGCTCGGGATTGGACCCGATGGCCACACGCTGACGAAGCTCTTTCTTGCTGCGGCCGTTCAATTCGTTGCCTCCCATACGTCTGGCTAGCACGGCAATGGAGGAGGAGACTAGCCGGGGAACAAGATAACGCAAGTAGATTATGTTATTGACAAGCCACTGTCACATATTGGACGTTGGGGTCCTGTCAGGCGGCGTGGGCCGTGTTTTGGCATGAGAGAGCTGTCGGAGGGTCGACGCTCCAAAGGAGGGACTTTATGCGTAAGGCATATGTGGCCGGGCTTGCAGCCGGCATCAGCTTCATCGCAATGGGCGCTGCCCAGGCCGTGGAAATCGAATATTGGCAGTATGTCTTCGACAGCCGCGTCCAGGCCATGGACCAGCTCATCGAGAAATTCGAAGCTGCGAACCCGGACATCACCGTCAAGCAGACCACTTTCCCCTATGCGGACTACCAGACGCGCGTTGTCGCCGCCAAGGTTGCCGGCCAGGGTCCGGACGTGGTGCAGTTGTTCTACGGCTGGACCGACCAGTTCGTGAATGGCGGCCTGATCCAGCCGCTTGATCCGGCCGTGTTCCCGCATGCCGAAATTGAATCCGAATTCTTCCCGATCGTTTCGGCGATGAAGCGCGGCGACGACTATTACGGCCTGCCGACCGCCGTGCGTTCGCTGGCCCTGTTCTACAACAAGGCCCTGCTCGACGAAGCCGGTGTGCAGCCGCCGAACACGCTCGACGAACTGCTGGCGGTTGCCGAAGCCACCACCAAGCGCGATGGCAGCGGCAATATCACCTCTGCCGGCATCACCATGGACATGGCGGGCCAGGATCACCACTGGTGGCGCGAAGTGCTGATCCGCCAGAATGGCGGCGTGCCTTATGACGCCGAAGGCAATGTTGCCTATAACGACGCTGCCGGCGCTGCCGCACTGAAGTTCTACACCGATCTCCAGACCGAAAAGAATGTGGGTCTCGTGGGCTTCATGGATGAAGGCCAGGCTGCGTTCCGCGCAGGTCTTGCTGCCCTGACCATCGATGGCACGTTCCGTCTCGGCGCTTTCGCCGACAACCCGTTCGAATGGGGCGTGGTGGAACTGCCGGCTGACGCCAATGGTCTGCGCTCGAACTATTCGAGCTATTTCGCCAATGGTATCGGCGCGACCGCACAGGGCGAAGAACTCGTCGCGGCGCAGAAGTTCCTCCAGTACATTTCCTCGCCTGAAGCGATGGAAATCTGGCTGAACACGGTCGGCGAACTGCCGGCGCGCCGTGAAGTGGCCCTGACCGAGGCGAACCTGGCGGATCCGATCCGCGGGCCGTTCCTCAAGGGTCTCGAATACGCCCAGACCACCCAGTTCTATGACGAAGCCGCGCAGCGCCAGACCGCCATCGACATGGTCAACCGCGTGCTGCTCGAAGGTCAGTCGATCGAAGACTCGATCGCCCAGGCGGCTGCGGCCGAACAGGCGATCAT
This sequence comes from Devosia riboflavina, assembly GCF_000743575.1. Lineage (GTDB taxonomy): Bacteria > Pseudomonadota > Alphaproteobacteria > Rhizobiales > Devosiaceae > Devosia > Devosia riboflavina. Next base: position 54,774 of record NZ_JQGC01000030.1, read on the forward strand.
CGATCAGGGCCGTCAGTAAGGGACTAGCTCTTCAGGAGCTCGAACTTCGCCACGACACGGACTGTCACCCCGGCCTTCGCCGGGGTGATTGCCGGTGATATTTTGGCGCTTCGGAAACTCCCTGGCATCTCATCGCAGGAGCGAACATGGCGTCGGCGAACGCACTTCCACAGACAGGCCCGGTTCGCTTCTGGGACCGTCTGAATATCAGCACCAAGCGGGTCATCTGGGCCTGGGCGTTTCTCGCCGTGCCGATCATCTTTTATGCGGGCATCCGCTTTTACCCGACATTCCAGGCGTTCTGGCTGTCCCTCACCAATTGGGACCTGCTGCGGCCGGCCCAATTCATCGGTTTTGCGAACTATCAGAAAATGTTCGCGGACCCGATCTTCTGGAAAGTGTTCCAGAACACGTTTCTGTACCTGATCATCGGCACGCCGGTGAGCCTCGTGGTCTCCTTCGTAATCGCCTACTATCTCGATCGCGTGAAGCTCATGCACGGCTTTATCCGCGCCCTTTACTTCCTGCCGTTCCTCACCACGGCCGCGGCCATGGGTTGGGTCTGGCGCTGGTTCTACCAGCCGGTGCCGATCGGGGTGATCAACGGCTTTTTGTCCTCCATCGGGATTGCGCAGCAGCCATTCCTGCGCTCGGTCGATCAGGCGCTGTTTTCTATTCTGATCCCGGCGATCTGGGCGGGGCTGGGCTTCCAGATCATCATATTCATGGCGGGTCTGCGCGCCATTCCCAATACCTTTTATGAGGCGGCCAAGATCGACGGGCTGGGGGATTGGGCGATCCTGCGCAAGATCACCATTCCGCTCTTGAAGCCGACCACCGTGTTCCTCGTGGTGTTCTCCTCCATCGGGTTCCTGCGCATCTTCGACCAGGTCTACAACATGACCACCAATGATCCCGGCGGGCCGCTCAATGCGACCAAGCCCCTGGTGCTCATGATCTACCAGACCGCCTTTTCATCCTACCAGATGGGCTATGCCGCAGCGCAGACCGTGGTGCTTTTCACCATCCTGCTCATCGTGTCCCTGCTCCAGCTCTATGTGCTGAGGGAAAAGAAATGACCATGGCCTCGACCAAAGAGCTGGCGGCCAATAGCCGCGATATCCGCCCCGGCCGCATCATTGCCTGGACCCTGCTGCTGATCGGCGGGCTCATCATGATCACGCCGCTGCTGTTCATGTTTTCGACCTCGCTGAAGACGTCGGGCCAGGTCTATGACTTGCGCTTGATCCCGGCGGCGCCGACGCTCGACAACTATATAAAAGTGCTGGGCGATGGCCGCTTCATGCAGTGGTTCTTCAACTCCACGCTGATCGCCGTTACCGTGACGATCTCGAACGTGTTCTTCGACAGTCTCGTCGGCTACACGCTGGCCAAGTTCGAGTTCCGCGGCCGGTATTTTATTTTTCTCGCTATCCTCTCGACCTTGATGATCCCCACGGAAATGCTCGTCATTCCCTGGTATCTGATGTCGAGCCAGTTGGGTTGGTTGAACTCCTACTGGGGCATCATGTTCCCCGGCATGATGACGGCCTTCGGTACCTTCCTGATGAAGCAGTTCTTCGAAGGCGTGCCGAACGACTTCCTTGAAGCGGCACGTGTCGATGGGCTCAACGAATTCACCATCTGGTGGAAGATCGCCATGCCAATGGTGGTGCCGGCAATCTCGGCCCTCGCTATCTTCACCTTCCTCGGCAACTGGACGGCGTTCTTCTGGCCGCTGATCGTTACGACCTCCAAGGAGCTCTATACGCTGCCTGTCGGCATTTCGAGTTTCTCGGCTGAGGCCTCCATCCAGTGGGAGCTGATCATGACCGGGGCCGCCATCGGCACCATTCCGACGCTCCTCGTCTTCCTTCTCCTGCAGCGCTACATCGTCCGTGGCGTGATGCTAGCCGGCCTCAAGGGTTAAGCCATGACCGATCCACGTTCTGCCGATCAGTCGGTCTTTCCCGATCCGGTCTACAAGGAAACCGTGCTGGCGCCGTTGTTCGATGGCGCCAAGGACCACCATGTCGAAGGTTTTCGGGCCATCGACCGGGCCCATCTGGTGATGCTCACCGAGACTGGTATTTTGGAAGCCGGGCAGGCGCGCGACATTGCCGTGGCGCTCGATAGCATCGATGCCGAGATTGATCCCAGCAAGCTCGTCTATACGGGTGAGGTGGAGGACTTCTTCTTCCTCATCGAGAAGGAATTGAAGAAGCGCGTCGGGCCCGATCTCGGGGGGCGCCTCCATACGGCACGCTCGCGCAACGATATCGACCATACGCTCTTCAAGCTCGGGCTGCGGGAGCGGCTGAATGTCCTGATCGGCAAGGCGCTGAAACTGCATGCAACGCTGATCGAAGCGGCGGAGCGTGAGAAGGATACGCTCATCGTTGCCTATACCCATGGGCAGCCGGCGCAGCCGACAACCTTTGGGCACTATCTCTCGGCGATCGTTGAGTTCGTTGGGCGCGATATCGAGCGGCTGTTTGAGGCCTATCGGATCGTCGAGCTTTCTCCCATGGGCGCGGCAGCCATCACCACGACGGGCTTTCCGACGGATCGGGCGCGGGTGGCGGAACTCTTGGGCTTTGCGGCGCCGCTGCAGAATTCTTATTCCTGCATCGCCGGGGTGGACTACATCACGTCCACTTATTCGGCCATCGAGCTGATGTTCCTGCATCTCGGGCGTCCGATCCAGGATTTCCAGGTGTGGACCAGCTTTGAGGTGGGGCAGATCTATGTGCCCAATAGCCTCGTGCAGATTTCATCGATCATGCCGCAGAAGCGTAATCCCGTGCCGATCGAACATTTGCGGCATCTGGCGAGCCAGACGGCTGGGCGGGCGCAGGCCATGCTCACGGTGATGCACAATACGCCCTTCACCGACATGAATGACAGCGAGGGCGAAACGCAGGCCATGGGCTATCAGGCCTTTGCCTCGGCCTATCGTGTGCTCGACCTGTTGGCCGCTTTGGTGCAGCAGATTCGCATCGATCCCAAGCGCGTGCGGGACAATATTTCGCGCTCGTGCATTACCATTACGGAACTGGCTGACTCGCTCGTGCGTCGGGAAGGGCTTTCCTTCCGCGAGGGGCATGAGATTGCGGCATCCGTTGCCAAGGCCGTGGTGGCTATGGGAGGCGATCTCGTCACCGATGGATATGCACCGTTCACTGCCGCTTTCGAGCAGGCGACCGGACGACGTTCGACGCTTGATGAAGCGAGCTTCGCCGAAATCGTCTCGCCGGAATATTTCGTCGCCGTGCGTACCCGCTTTGGCGGGCCGGCGCCCGAGCCGCTGAATGCGGCCATTGCCGGTTACCGGCAGGACGCTGCGCGACTTGCCGACACTCATGGAAAAATACTGCGCCGCCAGGTTGATGCCGCGCGCATGCTCAAGGAGCGCTTCGGCGCATTGAAGGGAACCGTCTAATGGCCAAGATCGAACTGCAGAAACTGGTCAAGGAATACGGCAAGACCCGCGCCGTGCATGGCATTGACCTCACCATCGAGGACGGCGAGTTTGTGGTGTTCGTGGGCCCTTCGGGCTGCGGCAAATCGACGACGCTGCGCATGATCGCCGGGCTCGAGGATATTTCGGGCGGCAATCTTCTTATCGGCGGCGAGGTGGTGAACCAGCGCGAGCCCAAGCAGCGCAATATCGCCATGGTGTTCCAGAACTACGCCATCTATCCGCACATGACCGTGGGCCAGAATATCGGCTTTGGTCTCTATACTTCGAAGCTGTCGAAGGCCGAGAAGCAGAAGCGGATCGAGGAAACCGGCAAGATTCTGGGCCTTGAAAAACTGCTCGATCGTCGTCCGGCGGCGCTTTCGGGTGGGCAGCGCCAGCGCGTTGCCATTGGACGCGCCATGGTGCGCGATCCGGCGGCTTTCCTCTTTGACGAACCGCTTTCCAATCTCGACGCGCAATTGCGTTCGCAAATGCGCATGGAGATCAAGAGCCTCCATCGCCGGCTTGGGACCACTATCGTCTATGTGACGCATGACCAGGTGGAAGCCATGACCATGGCTGACAAGATCGTCGTCATGCGCGACGGCAATATCCTGCAGGTGGGGTCGCCGACCGATCTTTATGAGAACCCGGTCGATGTGTTTACCGCGCGCTTTATCGGCAGCCCGTCGATGAACATGGTTGAGGGCACGATCTCCGGCGGCAATCTGTCTGTAGATGGGGCCGCGATTTCGGGTCTGACTTTGCCGGCGCATGAGGGGAAGGCGCTGATCGGCGTTCGTCCGCATGACCTCGTTGTCGGCGAGGCGGCTGGCGCGGGGCTTTCGGCTTCGGGCACGGTCGAGGCGGTGGAGCCGCTGGGCTCGGAAACGCTGGTGCACCTCAATGTGGGCAAGGCGCAGGTCATTGCCACCGCGCCCGGCCGCGTCGTGCCCGCCATCGGGAGCACGGTGTCGGTACATGCCGGCGCCGGGTCGCTCTATCTCTTCGATGCCGTCAGCGAAAAGGCTCTGGGCCGCGCATGACATCTTCTCTTCCACGCGCCGGGGCTGTGCTCAATCTCGGCCGCATCTATTGCGACATGGTGTTTCGCGGGCTCGACGGTATGCCTCAATTGGGGCGTGAGCTCTTTGCCCGCGATTTTGCCATTACGCCGGGCGGCGGTGCGCTGATTACGGCGGCGCATCTGGCAGCACTTGGCCGCCATTCGGCGCTGCTGGCACGCTTTGGTACCGATGCGCTGTCTTCGGCACTGTCCGAGCAGATCGATGAACTGGGGCTCGACCTGCAGTTTCTCGATCGGCACGAGACGGCGGGGCCGCAGTTGACGGTGGTCATGGTGCATGATGGGGATCGTGCATTCCTGTCGCGCCGGGCTGGCCATGCGCGGCCGGCTGGGTTCGAGGCCGCGGTCGCGTCTCCCGAGGCGGCGCATCTGCATATTGCCGAATATGCGACGCTGCATGAAATGCCCGATGCCATTGCCAGGGCTAAAAGCCATGGGCTGACGGTGTCGCTCGATCCGAGTTGGGACGATGCGCTGATCCGCGATCCCCTGTTCTTCGAGCGGGCGGCGGGGACCGATATTTTCCTCCCCAATATGGAAGAGGCGGAGGCGCTCACCGGCAAGAGCGATCCCGGCGCGGCGCTGGCTATCTTGCAACGGCACTTTCCCATCGTGGCGCTGAAGCGTGGCGGCGAAGGCGCCATTCTGGCGGCGGATGGGGTGATCATCGATCTGCCCAGCCCGCGCGTCGAGGTCGTGGATACGACCGGGGCGGGCGATGCCTTCAATGCCGGCTTCCTGCATGCCTGGCTCAATGGCGCGGACAATCGCACCGCCTTGATGGCTGCCATCGAGGCCGGCACCCGTTCGGTTCAGGCCTCGGGCGGCACCGGCAGCATTCGCAGCGCGAGCTGACTCTTTTCTTCATAGAGACCCATGATCAAAGCTCAATTTCAGGTTTTTGTCTCGCCGGAGGCAGTGGCTGAGGCGGTTGCCGCCCATATCGCCGAAGTGGTTCGGGCGCGTCCGGAGACGGTGCTTGGGCTTGCCACCGGCAAGACCTTTGTGCCGATCTATGAGGCCCTGGTGCGGGTGAGCGTCGAGACGGGGCTCTCGTTTGCGGAGGCGTCAAGCTTCAATCTCGACGAATATGTCGGGCTGGCACCAAACCATCCCGCTTCGTTCCGGCGCTATATGGAGGAGAATTTCTTCCGCCATGTCGATCTGCCGGCCGAGCGAGCACTGTTGCCTGAGGCCGATGGCGATGCGGCAGCGGCGTGCCTTGCTTATGAAGCGGCGATTGTCGCCCGCGGCGGGATTGATGTGCAGTTGCTCGGTATCGGGCGCAATGGCCATATCGGGTTCAACGAGCCGGGCTCGGCCTTCGATGGCCGCACGCAGGTGGCGAAGCTGACGCCATCCACCATTGCCGCCAATACCAGCGATTTCCCGCCGGGCGAGGTGCCGCCGCCGGAAGCGATCACCATGGGAATAGGAACCATTCTGGAGGCGCGTGAAATCGTGCTGGTGGCGACGGGCGCCGGCAAGGCCGAAGCCCTGGCCCGGGCGTTTCTGGCGCCGCCGGATGAGACTTGTCCGGCTTCAGCCCTGCAGCGGCATGGTCACGTGACCGTGTTCTGCGACGAGGCGGCTTTTGCGGGGATGGGCCACCAGGCAAAGGCGTGAGTTAGCGGCGCGTTTACCAAGCCGTCTCAAGGTGGCAGGGCTGCGGAAGCGGCGATCTGTTTCCCAAAGACGAGGCCGAAGCGCGATGTCGAAACTTCTGTCCGTTGCGCTTTGCCTCTTGCTCGCAACGCCAAGCCTTGCTGCCGACTGGAAATATGAAGGCGGCAATGTGCCGATCGCCTATTTCGACAATGGCGAGGCGCAGTTCCAATTCGCCTGCCGCGGCGGCGACCTCGCCATGGCCTATTGGGTGCGCAAACCGAGCCCGGACGTGGCGGCGGCGACGAGTTTGAGTCTTGCCATCAATGCGAGCGGCACGCCTTCGGGCAGCCTCGCCTCGACAGGCGGCACGATTTTCGCGCAGGATTTTCCACTCATCCATAGCGATGGCAGCTCGATCCTGGTGCGTGGACCGGTGGCCCGGCAATGGGCCAGAATCGCGCAACGGGCGGGTGATATGATCCGGGTCGGGTTCGTCCGGCGCAAGGCGCAGGGCGGGCTGGAAGTGTTCGACGGGCACGAATTCGGCGCCAGAGGCTCCAATGCCGCAATCGCCAAAGTGCTCGGCCAGTGCGGATAAGACAAAAGGCCCCGTCGGCAATGCCAACGGGGCCTTCCTATATTCTGCTCGGCGTTTCCGCCTTGGCTTAGAAGCTGTAATTCACGCCGGCGCGGATGACGCTGAACTTGTGGCCGATGTCGCGGGCGCCGCCCGGGAGACCGCCATAGGACTGGCTGCCGAGGTCGACATAGAGGTATTCGGCCTTGACCGAGATATTGTCGGTGGCCTTGGCTTCGATGCCGAGACCGGCGGTCCAACCGAAATGGGTGGCGGACTGCGAGGTGGTGACGCCGCCATTGACGACCTGGGCGGTGCCGCGACCGAAGGCGGCGCCGAGGGTTACGTAGGGCATGACCTGGCCGAAGGTGCCGCCGGCGCGGGCGCGGACAGTGCCGAACATGTCGAGCTTGGCTTCAAAGGTGCCGGGGGTGACGGCCGGTTCGCTGTAGGCGAGGTTCGCCCATTGCAGGTCGCCTTCGGCGCCGATCACGAGGCCGCCCATATCGGCGTTGAAACCGGCCTGGGCACCAGCAGTCCAGCCGGAGCTGTTATTGTTGGTGTTGACGATGGCCGGGGAATTGGTGGTGTTGCCCCAAGTGTAGCCACCGTTGACGCCGGCATAAAAGCCGTTCCAGTCGGTGACCGAGGTGGAGGAATACATGGGCGAGGTCGCCGGAGCGCTGTTCCAGCCCAGATCGGCGGCTCCGGCCGACGCCGTCAGCGCCAGGAGAGCAGAAATCACAATGGCGGAACGCTTCATTTTTGGCCTCGTCGATATACGCCTAAACATGAGGCTCAAAATCGTCTCAAGGTCTTAATGATCGGGTAAGGAATAAGGTTAACGCGCAGGGTTTTATCGATTTGTGAAAGGTGGCGTTAGGGAAGGGGCCGGCGGCTCGTGTGCCAGTGGCTCTCATACCCCCACCCTCATTCCCTCCCCACAAGGGGGAGGGAGGCGAAGGAGCCGCGAAGCGGCGTGTGCCTCAGCTATGGAGGCCTGGGGCTTCGCGGCCGGTGGAGGCGACGTATTCGGTGTAGCCGCCGCCATAGGCGTGGACGCCCTCGGGAGTCAATTCGAGTACGCGATTGGAGAGCGCGGCGAGGAAATGGCGGTCGTGGCTGACGAAGAGCATGGTGCCTTCATATTGGCTCAGCGCCGTGATCAGCATTTCCTTGGTGGCGATGTCCAAGTGGTTGGTCGGCTCGTCGAGGACGAGGAAGTTCGGCGGATCGAAGAGCATCATGGCCATGACGAGGCGGGCCTTTTCGCCGCCTGAGAGGACACGGCACTTCTTTTCGATTTCGTCGCCGGAAAATCCGAAGCAGCCGGCAAGGGCGCGGAGCGGCGCCTGGCCGGCCTGCGGGAAGGAATATTCGAGCTGCTGGAAGACGGTCAGATCGCCATCGAGCACGTCCATGGCGTGCTGGGCGAAATAGGCCATTTTTACGCTGGGGCCGCGGGAGACCGTGCCTTGGTCGGGTTCGGTGGTGCCAGTGACCAATTTCAGAAGCGTCGATTTGCCGGCGCCGTTGATGCCCATGATGGCCCAGCGTTCTCGGCGGCGGACGTGGAAGTCGAGGCCATCATAGATGGAGCGGCTGCCGTAGCTTTTTGAGACGCCCTTCAAAAGCGCAACGTCTTCGCCCGAGCGCGGGGCGGGACGGAATTCGAATTCGACGGTCTGGCGACGCTTGGGCGGCTCGACGCGGTCGATCTTTTCGATCTTCTTGACGCGGCTCTGCACCTGGGCGGCGTGGCTGGCTCGGGCCTTGAAGCGGGCGATGAAGTCGAGCTCTTTCGCGAGCATGGCCTGCTGGCGCTCGAACTGGGCCTGCTGGTTCTTTTCGGCGATGGCGCGCTGGGCCTGATAGAATTCGTAATTGCCCGAATAGGTGGTCAGCGCGCCGGCGTCGATCTCGACGATTTTCGTGCAGATGCGGTTCATGAATTCGCGGTCGTGCGAGGTCATGAACAGGGCGCCCTGGTAATTCTGCAGGAAAGCTTCGAGCCAGATCAGGCTTTCGAGGTCGAGGTGGTTGGAGGGTTCGTCGAGGAGCAGTGCGTCGGGGCGCATGAGGAGGATTTTGGCGAGCGCGACGCGCATCTTCCAGCCGCCAGACAGGGCGCCGACATCGCCGTCCATCATTTCCTGCGAGAAGCCGAGGCCATCAAGGACTTCGCGGGCGCGGCCATCGAGGGAATAGCCATCGAGTTCTTCGAACTGGTGCTGGATTTCGCCATAGCGCTCGATGATGGCGTCCATCTCGTCCGCCTTGTCGGGATTGCCCATGTCGGCTTCGAGGGCGCGCATTTCGACAACGAGAGCGCTGACGGGGCCGGCGCCATCCATGACTTCGGTGACGGCGCTGCGGCCGGACATTTCGCCGACATCCTGGCTGAAATAGCCGATGGTGGTGCCGCGCTCGACCGAGACCTGGCCCTCGTCAGGCTGCTCTTCGCCGGTGATCATGCGGAAAAGCGTGGTCTTGCCAGCGCCATTGGGGCCGACGAGGCCGATTTTTTCACCCTTGAGGAGCGTTGCCGATGCCTCGATGAAGACAATCTGCTTGCCGTTTTGCTTGCCGATGCTTTCGAGGCGGATCATTCTTTTGGGCCTTCTGAGAAATTCAGTAGACCTCAACAGTGCGGTGCCACGTCCTCGTGGTTCGAGGCTGCGCTAACGCTCCGCACCTCACCATGAGGACTACTGGGGTTGCCGATGTTGTCCGTGCTCTAAAGCACGGTCCCGCCATAGCGCAAGGGCCGCGCGGACACAGCGGCTATGCGGCGATAAACTTCGTTTACGCTGCGTCGTTGATGAGGCCTTCGGCCATGCCGTATTCGTGGAGCTTGCGGTAGAGCGTCGAGCGGCCGATGCCAAGGGCGCGGGCGACGCGGGACATGCGGCCGCCGTGATAGTCGATGGCAAAGGCGATGGCTTCGCGCTCGATATCGGAGAGGGCCTGGAGGTCGCCCGATGCATTGAGGAAGCGATCCTGCATGGGCTGGACGGCCGGTTCGGTGCGGAGGCGCGCCGGAGCGCTGTCGATATGGACGGGCGCGGCGAGGACCGCGGCTTGTTCGGTGGCGCGCACGGCTTCTTCGCGGCCGGCGGATTGAGCCAGGATCTGCGGGAAATCGTCAGCTTCGAGGAACGCGGCATCGGCAAGGACGACGGCGCGATAGCAGGCGTTTTCGAGCTGGCGGACATTGCCCGGCCAGTCATAGGAAGCGAGAAGGTCGAGGGCCGCGGGCGTGGCGCCGAGAACGCGTTTGCCGGCTTCGGCGGCGAAGCGGGCGGTGAAATGGGAGACGAGCGCGGTCAGGTCTTCGAGGCGCTCGCGCAGCGGCGGCACGTAGATGGGGAAGACGTTGAGGCGGTAGAAGAGGTCCTCGCGGAACTCGCCTGATTTGGCGAGGTTGAGGAGGCGCCGGTTGGTGGCCGAGATCAGGCGGACATTGACCTTTTCGGGGCGCGTGGCGCCGACTGGTTCGATCTCGCCTTCCTGAAGGGCGCGCAAGAGCTTGACCTGGGTGTCGAGGGGCAGTTCGCCGACTTCGTCGAGGAAGAGTGTGCCGCCATGGGCTTCGGCGAATTTGCCCGGCTGGTCGGCGATGGCGCCGGTGAAGGCGCCCTTCTTGTGGCCGAAGAGCACGGATTCGACGAGATTGGGCGGGATGGCGCCGCAATTGACGGTGACGAAGGGTTTGCCGGCGCGATCGGAGCCGCCCTGGATGATACGGGCGACCAGTTCCTTGCCCACGCCCGTTTCGCCCTCGATGAGGACGGGGATCGGGCTTTTGGCCGCTTTTGCAGAAAGCGCGAGGACGCGGGCCATGGCCGGGGCGCTGGCAATCATGTCCGACGGGGAAAAGGTGCCGGAGCGGCGGGCGTGTTCGGAGCGGATAGCAGCTTCGAGCGTGTCGAGTTTGAGCGCATTGCGCAATGAGACGACAAGGCGCTCGGGCGAGACGGGCTTTACAAAGTAGTCGGCCGCGCCCTGGCGCATGGCGGAGATAACGGTTTCGAGCGACGAGTTGGCCGTCTGGATGATGACGGGGGTGGTCAGGCCCTCGGCGCGCATGGCGGACATCACGCCCATGCCGTCGAGATCTGGCATGACGAGATCGAGGATCATGGCGCCGATCTGGCGGTCGTCGCGCAGAATGGCAAGCGCCTGTTCGCCGCCTGTGGCGGTGAGCGGCTTGAAGCCGGCGCGGTTGGCGATTTCAGCCGTCAGGCGGAGTTGCACCGGATCATCGTCGACCACAAGAACGCGCGTCATGCCTATCCCAAGTTCATTTCGTTGCTCGGCACGAATCGGGTGTGCCGTTTTGGGAGAGAATGAGGAAAGTGACTTAAGAGGGTGTTAATCCTAACGAATTGCTCCTCGCATCCGCGAAGGCAAATAAAAAGGGCCGCGGAAAAATCCGTGACCCTCAAGAATTCAGTGTGTCTGGTCGTCCAACCGGATCAGTGCCGCTCCATCACATTGAAGCGGGCAATTTCGTCTTTTACTTCCAGCTTTTTGCGCTTGAGCGCTGAGACCATCAGGTCATCAATCTGGCGATTCTGCATCTCTGCCTGAATCTGCCGGTCCAGTTCCTGATGGCGCCGTTCCAGCGCTGCGATGTGGCCTTCAGTAGTCATAGACAACTCCTTCGACATCGTGGACGAGGGGATAGTCACAAATCTTTCACGCTTTGTCGACTGCCTCAAAAGGGGGTGATCGAATTGAGATGCAAATCGTGATCCGATGCGTTAACCAAGTGTGAGTTGGGGCGGGACTATTGGTTTTTCTATGCTGCAGCTCGACAAGGAACAGGAAGCCCAATTCGGGCTGGAGCTGGCGACCAAGCGCCAGGAGCATGCAGACCTGGATGCCGCCATCCACACGCTGACGCAATCGCAATTTGCCGACCGGATGCTGGTGCAGCGGCTCAAGAAGCGCAAGCTGGCGCTGAAGGACCGCATCGTGCAACTCGAAAGCATTCTGCTTCCCGACATTATCGCCTGACGGTTTTGGCGCTAAAGCGTAAACACGCTTCAGCTTTCTTTGTTGGCATGTCTTTGCCCCGAAACCGGTGACCACTTTCGGGAGACATGCTTGAGGCGCCTTGAGCGCTGCGGCTTTTTAGGCTAGATGCGCGCTTTGCGGAGCGGCAGGGGGAGAACTCGCCATGCTCAAGCCACCAGTTGCCATCGTCATGGGCAGCCAATCGGACTGGCCCACCATGCGGCTCTGCGCCGAAACCCTCGAAAATCTTGAGATCGAATATGAGGCGCGGATCGTTTCGGCGCATCGTACGCCCGAGCGGCTCGTCGACTTCGCCATGAATGCCCGGGCCGAAGGGATCAAGATCATCATTGCCGGGGCCGGGGGCGCGGCGCATCTGCCGGGCATGATCGCCGCGATGACGCCGCTGCCGGTCTTCGGCGTGCCGGTGCGTTCGAAGGCACTGAGCGGCATGGATAGCCTCTATTCCATCGTGCAGATGCCGGGCGGCGTGCCCGTGGGAACGCTGGCCATCGGCGAGCCGGGCGCGATCAATGCGGCGCTGCTGGCAGCGTCGGTGCTGGCGCTGAACGATGATGAACTGGCTGACCGGCTCGATGCGCATCGCGCGCGGCAGACTGCATCCGTCCCGCAATTCCCTTCCGATACCGAGTAAGACCTTGTCCGATTCCTCCGTCTCGCTGCGTCCTGGTTCCACCATCGGTATTCTGGGGGGAGGGCAGCTTGGCCGCATGCTGGCTTTGGCCGGCGCCAAGCTGGGATTGAAGAGCCATATCTATTGTCCGGACCCGCAGAGCCCGGCTTTCGATGTGACCCCGTTCAAGACGGTGGCGGCATATGATGACGAGGCGGCGCTGCGGAAATTTGCGGCCCAGGTCGATGTCGTCACCTATGAGTTCGAGAATGTGCCGGCGGCGACGGCGGAAATCCTCTCGAGCCTGAAGCCATTGCGGCCGGGCGCCAACGCGCTGGCGATCTCGCAGGACCGGCTGGCCGAAAAGGGATTTTTGGCGTCCAAGAATATTCCGGTGGCGCCCTATCGAGCCGTGCATTTGCTTGAGGATTTGAAGGCGGCGGTGGCGGAGCTGGGGCTGCCGGCGGTGCTGAAGACGACGCGGCTGGGCTATGACGGCAAGGGGCAGCGGGTGCTGCGCCAGCCGGGCGATGCCGAGGCGGCGTTTGCCGAGCTAAAACCGCATCCGCTGGTGCTGGAAGGTTTTGTTCCTTTTGAAAAGGAAATTTCGGTGGTGGTGGCGCGCGGGGTCGATGGCTCGGTGCGGGCGTTCGATCCGGCCGAGAATGTGCATCGGCACCATATTCTTTTTACTTCGACGGTGCCGGCGGATATTGCGCCTGGCATTGCCAAGCATGCCGCGATGCTCGCCAAGGTGATCGTCGTGGCGCTCGACTATGTCGGTGTGCTGGGCGTCGAATTCTTCGTGCTCGGTGGCGAGCGGCCGAGCCTCGTGGTCAACGAGATTGCGCCGCGGGTGCATAATTCGGGGCACTGGACGGAGGCCGTGTGCCTCACCGATCAGTTCGAGCAGCATATGCGGGCCGTGGCCGGCTGGCCGCTGGGAGATCCCCGGCGCTATGCCGATGTGGTGATGCAGAATCTCATTGGCGATGAGGTCGAAGTGGTGCCGGGTGGCATCGATGGCGATACGCAGCCGCATCTCTATGGCAAGGCGGAAGCGCGACCGGGGCGGAAGATGGGGCACATCAACCGGATTGTGCGGAGCGAGTAGGCGCGGGCAGTGCTCGTTGCTACCCCCACCCTTGATCCCTCCCCACAAGGGGGAGGGAGACGAAAGGGCCGTTTCATCTAGGCAAGCGCCTCCCTCCCCTTGATGGGGGCGAGAGCTACAGGCCGCTGGTGCGAGCGCTACCGAGCGAGCCAATTCCCAAAGGCGTCGGCGACGGCCTTGGGGTTTTCCATGGTCGGCAGGTGGGCACTCCTAGCGAAGCGGACGATGTCGGCATGGGGGACGGTTGCGGCCATTTCCTCGGCCAGCTCCATGGGCGTCAGGACGTCTTCAGTACCGACGCCGATCAGGGTCGGGACCTTGACACCCGCGAGGTCGGGACGGGAATCTGGGCGACCGAGAATGGCCTGCTGCTGGCGGATATAGGCGTCCTGGCCCAGGCGCTCGGCCATGGCCTGCACTTCTTCGGCGAGCGGCGTGTTGAGATTGCGCTTGGCGACGAGGCTCGGGAGCAGGCTGCGCGAGACGCCGATGAATTTGCCGAGTTTGACGTTCTCGATGCCTTTTCTGCGGGCTTCGCGGCGCTCGTCGGTGTCGGGGCGGGCGGAGGTATCGAGAAGCGCCAGATGGGTGACACGATCGGGCGCCTGGCGCATGATTTCGAGCGCGACATAGCCCCCCATGGAAAGGCCGGCCAAGGCGAATTTTGGCGGGGCTGCTGCCAGCGTCCGGCTGGCCATGCCGGCGACGGAATCATCGAGCGTGAGATCGGCAACCATGGGCGCGACGGTGTCGCGCAGCGGCAGGACGACATCGCGCCACAAACGCGCATCGCAAAGCAGGCCAGGCAGGAGGACGATGGGTGTGTACACGGCGCCAACCTCTTGAGAGCAGCAAAGAAGCGGTAGACGGCTTCGGAAAATCAGGCAATACGCCGAATTTCCTGACTCCCATGTGGACAAGTCCTGAGAGGCGAGCTATATAGCGCGCCACGGTGACCGGCTCGGCTGGTCGGCGAAGTGGTTGTTATGGCTGTTTCGCTCCTATCCAAACAATTTGCCAAAGCTTTGAAGGGGCAGTTGACCTTTGCAAGTAGTCGTTCGCGATAACAATGTAGACCAGGCGCTGCGCGCCCTGAAGAAGAAGCTGCAGCGCGAAGGCGTCTTCCGCGAAATGAAGCTGCGCAATTACTACGAAAAGCCCTCTGAAAAGAAGGCTCGCCAGAAGGCCGAGGCCGTTCGTCGCGCCCGCAAGCTGGCCCGCAAGCGCGCACAGCGCGAAGGCTTGATCGCCGCTCCGGCGCCGCGCAGCTAGTCAGCGCGTAGTCTAGGAAATTTGAAAACGCCGCCCTTCGGGGCGGCGTTTTTTTGGTTTTGGAAGGGCGTCTTCCGCCTTCACGAACTCAATTGTCACCCCGGCGTAGGCCGGGGCCCATCCCCAAATCTCAAGATGGGTCCCGGCCTACGCCGGGATGACAGCCGGTGGTGGTTAGGTGTCTATGCCTTCCGCACGCGTCGTAGGTCTGTGACTGCTAGCACAATCGCTAGCGCCGCGAGGCCGGGCATAAGGGTTACGAGCGCGGTGCGCGCTTCGGGGAAGAAGATTGTGCCGGCGAGCGATGCCAAAAAGCCGCCGCCCATCTGGAAGAAGCCGGTGAGCGCACCGGCCGAGCCGGCGATTTCGCCGAAGCCGGACATGGCCGCCGCTGTGGCGCTGGGGCTGAGGCAGGCGAGCGAGAGCATCCAGAAGCCGACGGGGATCATTACGGCCATGACCTCGTTCGGCCAGAGGCGTGGACCCATCGCGTAGCCGAGGCCGGCGAGGGCGATGAGCACGAGGCCGATGGCGACGAGCTGCCAGCCATCGAGATGCTTTGAGAGGCGCGCGGCGACGATATTGCCGGTGATGAAGGAACCGGTCTGGATCAGCATGGCCATGGCGAACTGGAAGGGCGTCAGGCCGATCTGGTCGATGAGCACGAAGGGCAAGAGCGCGGCGGAGGCGTAAAAGCCACCGAAGGCGGCGGCGAGCGTGCCGGCGGGCAGGAGGAAGGCGGGGGCGCGGAGCAGGCGGCCGTAATTGCCGATGATGGTGGACGGCTTTAGCGGGATGCGCCGGTCTTCGGGCAGGGTTTCGCGGGCGGAAAAACCGAGGAGGGCGATGATGGCGAGGCCGAAGCCGGCCATGACCATGAACATGACGTGCCAGGTGCCGACGAGCATGATGACGCTGCCCAGCGTCGGGGCGACGGCGGGGGCGACTGTCAGAACCAAGTTGATGAGGGTGAGAATGCCGATGGCTTCGCGGCCGACGAAGAGATCGCGCACCATGGCGCGTGACAGGGCGACGCCGGCGGAAACGCCAAAGCCCTGCAGCACGCGTCCGAGGAGCAGCACTTCGAGGCTTGGCGCGAAGGTGGCGACGAGACCGCCGAGGACATAGATGGCGAAGAAGGCGATGCCGGTGGCGCGGCGGCCGAAGCGATCGGAGAGGGGGCCGCAGATGAGCTGGGCAAGCGCGAAGGCGGCGAAATAGACGGTCAGGGTCAGCTTGCCGCCGGCATCATTGGTGCCGAGATCGGTGACGAGGGAGGGCAGGGCCGGGGCATAAAGCGTGAGGCTCAGGGGGCCGGTCGCCACCATGAGCCCGCCGATGATGGCCGTGCGGCGGCCGGACATGGCGGGTGAAACTGTGCTGGTTTGGTCGGTCATTGGTCTAGAAAGGTTGCGTCAGTTCACGGCGCCGGCGTGGGTGAAAAAGGCCTTGGCCTTGTCCCAGATGCCGGCATCCCAGAGATCGGAATGGTCGGCACCGGGGACGATCCAGAGTTCGTCGGGATTGGGCGCAAGGGCGTAGAGGCGTTCGCCATTGGAGACGCCGATCGTGCGGTCGGCGGTGCCGTGGGCGACCATGACGGGCTCGGTGACGTCGGCGATCCATTCGTTGGAGCGGAACTGGTCGAGCATGACCCAATTCACCGGCAGGATGGGATAGCGCTCGGCGGCGACGGTGACGGCGGAGAGGAAGGGTGTTTCGAGAAGGAGCGCCTTGGCATCCCTAACGCTCGCGACATAGGTTGCCGGACCCGTACCGAGCGAACGGCCCCAGATGACGATGGGGAAATTCTTGGCTGCGGCCCAATCATAGGCGGCGATGGCGTCGGCCAGAATGCCGGTTTCGCTGATCGTGCCCGGCGACATCGGAAACCCGCGATAGTCGAAGGCCAGAAAACCAAAGCCTTCCGAGACGAAGCGCTCGTAGCGGATGTGTTCGGCGCTAAAGCTGCCGGAATTGCCTTTGTAGTAGACGATCAGCGGCTTGCCGGGCTGGGGTGGCTGATACCAGCCATTGATGACGGCGCCGTCGACGGGAATGGCGATTTCCTCGGCATCCGGCAGGGCCGTTTCGGCGAGGGACGTTATCTCGCCCGTCGCCTCGTATTGCAGGGCGCGCTGACTGAAATACATGAAGCCCACGGCCCCCGTGTAGACCACGAGGACCAGGGCGATAAGCGCAATGGCGCTAATTCGGAGCAGCTTCACCGGTATTTCCCGAACAGTTTGCTGCTCTGCCTATAACAGGCCGTGAGCGATCAGAGTTCGGAAATCGTCTTTTCGAGCGCCTGGGCAAAAACCTCGTCGGGCTGGGCGCCCGAAAGCGCGTATTTCTCGCCAAAGACGAAGAAGGGCACGCCGCGGATGCCCTGCTGGGCGGCGGAGGTGGCGAGCTGTTCGGTGATCGAGAGCTCGTTGGCGTCGTTCATGGCGTCGAGTGCGTCGCCGCGGTCCCAGCCGAATTTTACCGCGACATCGGCGAGGGTATTGTCGTCGTTGATCTGCTGGTGATCGAGGAAATAGGCCTCGGCAATGGCGTTGGCCAGTTCGTGCTGGTTGCCATTGGCCTTCGAGAGCCGGGTGATGGTGTGCGCCTTGGCCGTGTTGAACATGCGCGGCTGTTGCGACAGGTCGAGATCGATGCCGGCTTTCTTGGCTTCGCCTTCGACGCGGGCCCACATTTCCTTGGGGTCGCGGCCATATTTTTGTTTCAGCATCTCGCCGACATCGACGCCTTCGGGCGGCACGGTGGGGTCGAGATAGAAGGGGTGGTTTTCAACGACGACGTCGATGTCGTCGGGGAGTTTGGCCAGGGCCTGGTCGAGACGGGCAGAGCCGACGAGGCACCATGGGCATACGACGTCGGTAAAGACGTCGATCTTGAGAGTGCGAGCCATTAGGCGCTCCAGTAAATGAGGTTGCCCTCACATGGAGCCGGCTCGTCCGGCCTGCAAGAAGGCACTTTCGGGTAACCTTGCCTCAGGTGGCGGCAGGCGCGGGGTTTTGCGCGGTGATCAGAGCAAAGGGCGGGCTCCAGGCGGCAGCGACCGCAAGGCCGAGGGCGGCACCAAACCCGATCCAGACGAGGACCGGAACCATCAGCCAACCGCCAAGGCGGGAAGAGGCGGTGATACGCAGGCTGGTGGCGAGGGCGAGGAGCATGACCGTGGTCATGACCAGCGCCAGAGCGAGGGAATCGAGCGCCGCGGCCGGGAAAGGAAAGGCGATCATGGCGGCGACAAGCGCGATGCCCCAAGGCAGAACGGTGCGATTCTTGTTTGCGGCAAGACCAATGGCGAGACCGACGAGGAACAGGAGGACAAGGTGAATGGCGGCGCCGGCCCAGCCGGGCAGGCCGACGGGGGAAAAGAAATAGGGCTGCAGGCCCATGGCTTCGGCCATGAAATTGACGGCGCCAAAGGCGGCGAGCGGTAGAACGGCAGAGAGCATTGGGCGCGCCAAGGCGCCGAAATCCATGGCGTGGGCGGTCGAATGGAAGTTGCTCTGCTGGGCTGTGATGGTCGCCATTTTGCGGCTCCCGCTGTTCCTGTTTCGGGGAGTCAATGGCGTGGGGCGGAGAAGGGTTCCCTATACGTTAACACGCTCGCGTGTGTGGATGGCTTGCGAAGGGCCGCGCCGGAGACTATCTGGGGCCGGTCTTTCGAAAGGGAACCGACATGGCCGATCAGGATCAAAACGAGCGGCTTGAGCGCCTCGAAAGCCGGGTCGCCTTCCAGGATCAGACGATTGAAGACCTCAACGCCGTCATCACCGAACAGTGGACGGTGATCGAGCAATTGCGCCGCAAGCTCGAGGTGATGGAAGAGCAGGTGCGCAGCGGCAGTTTTATCGCTGATCCATCCAGCGAAAAGCCGCCGCCGCATTACTGACCAGTCAGCGGCCGCCGGTTAGCGCGTCAGTGTTTCCGCCAGGAACGGCAGGCTGATGTCCATGCGGTAATCGACGCTGGAATGGTTGTCGGGGAACTCCTCGTAGCGGTGGGGAATGCCGCGCTGTTCGAGGGTGCGGTGGATGCGGCGGGAGCCGTAGAGGATGTTGTATTGATCCTCGGTGCCGCAGTCGAAGTAGAAACCCTTCAGTTTGGTGATTGATTCCGCGTGGGTTTCGATCATGCGAGCGGGGTCCCATTTGAGCCAGTTGGCCCAGCGCTCTTCGATGAGTTCGCAGGTATCCAGGGTGACCGGTAGGCGGAGGCCAAGGAAGGTGCTTGGTTCCGGATCGGGGTCGAAGCTGGCGGCCTGGGCGAGGATCATGAGGAGGAGTGTGTCCTTGCCGTCGATCTTCTGCTTGGCTTCAAAAGCCCGCATCCAGGTTTCGATGGAATTGTCGGATTTTGCCAGCGCGCGCAGGCTGTTGGGGAATTCGGGGATATAGAGGTTTTCAAAGCCCGCATCGCCCGAATGGCTGGCGGCGGCGGCCCAGAAATCGGCATGCAGCATGGCATGGACCAGCGAGCCGAAACCGCCCGAGGATTTGCCGAAGACGCCGCGACGGCGGGTACCGCCGCAGGAGAATTTTTCTTCGACGAAGGGCGCCATTTCGCCGATGAGGAAATCTTCGTAATTCCCGAGAACGGGGCTGTTCACATATTGATTGCCGCCGAGGCGGGAGAAGCAATCGGGGAAGGCGACGACGACGGGCGGCATCTTGTTGTCGCCAATCAGGCGATCGAGACGCTCGGGGACGTTTTCGCCAAAATTCTTCCAGGCGGTATGGGCGGGGCCGCCAGCGGTGTAGCCGACAAGATCGACGAGGAGCGGCAGGCCGGTGCCGGTGTGACCGGCGGGAATGTAGACATCGACAAGGCGCTCGGTCGGATCGCCGAGGCGATTGCCGGCTAGGGCCTTGCTCTCGATGGCGAGGCGATGGACGGTGCCGGGGGCGTGGGTCGTGCGGCGCATGGCGTGCTCCCAAATATTGGCCTGGCCCCCGGTTTGCCGGTTCGTGTCCGGCTTGGCAAGGTTTTAGGCCATCATGTCGACGAGCGAGCCGGGCTCGGCATCGGCGTTGTTGGTCACGTCTTCGAGGATGCGACGGCTGATCTCGTCTTCGATCGCCTTGCGTGCTTCTGGGTCCATCGCGGCCAGATCTTCTTCGGTGAGCCCCATGCTCTGGAGCATCTGCATATGCAGCCGCTCGGCCGGCGACATGCTGGCGATCTTGAGGAATTCTTCCTCCGCGCCGGGTTTGATCTGATTGGTCAGCGAACTCGAAGACAGGCTGAGCGGCTTATTGGTGGCGGTGATGGGACTGTAGGAAGACGTGATCATGACAGACCATGACAGGAGGGATGGTGTTTCAATCAATGCAAGGAGCTTGCCAGTGCCGGACGGCCGCAATTCCTGGGGATTTGGCGGGCTGGCGCGCGCCGGCGGTGCCTTGCGGCAGAAGCTGCCGTGCCGAAATTGCCGTGTCGCCTGAACCGGGTTGCCAATTTTGCCGTTGTGAGGAGTCTGATGGACATGCCCGTTATCGACCGCAACCTCTATGTGCCGGCACTCGATGCCTGGATCGATCCGTCCGAGCCGAAGGCGCGGGCTATCATTACCCATGGCCATGCCGACCATGCGCGGTCGGGGCATGGGGCGGTGCTCGCGACGCCCGATACGATCGAGATCATGAAGGTGCGCTATGGCGAGGATTGTGCCGGACGGTTTGAAGCGCTGGATTTTCATGAGCCGCTGACGATGGATGGGGCGACGATCACGTTCTTTCCGGCGGGGCATATTCTGGGATCGGCACAGGTGCTGGTCGAGGCCGAGGGGCAGCGGGTGGTCGTTACGGGCGACTACAAGCGGCTGCGGGATCGGACGGCGCAGCCTTATGAGCCGGTTGCTTGCGATCTGCTCGTAACCGAGGCGACGTTTGGGCTGCCGGTGTTTCAGCATCCTGATCCAAGGGATGAAATCGCGCGGCTGTTGAAATCGGTCGCGGCGCAGCCGGAGCGGAGCCATCTCATTGGCTGCTATGCGCTGGGGAAGGCGCAGCGGGTGATTGCGCTGTTGCGCGATGCCGGGTGGGATCGGCCTATTTATCTGCATGGGGCGATGATCAGGCTTTGTGAGCTTTATCAATCGCTCGGCGTGGAGATCGGCGAATTGCTGCCGGCAACGGGCATGGGCAAGGCCGAGATGATGGGGCAGATCGTGATCGCGCCGCCTTCGGCCATTCGCGATCGCTGGAGCCGGCGGTTTCCCGATCCGGTGGTGTGTCAGGCCTCAGGCTGGATGAGTGTGAAACAGCGCGCAAGACAGGCGCTGGTGGAATTGCCGCTGGTAATCTCGGATCATTGCGACTGGGGCGAACTCAATGTCTCGATCCTCGAAAGCGGGGCGGAGACCGTGTGGGTGACGCATGGGCGCGAGGATGCACTGGTCTATTGGTGCAAGCAGCAGGGGCTGAACGCGGAGCCGTTGGCACTGCCGGGGCTCGATGACGATGGCGGGGAGGGCGGGGAGTGAAGCGCTTTGCCGACCTCCTGGAACTGCTCGCTTTGACGCCGTCGCGGACGCGAAAGATCGAGGCGCTGAAGCGGTATTTTGCCGAGGTGCCGGATCCGGACCGGGGCATTGCACTGGCGGTGCTGACCAGCGAGATGGATATTCGCAATGTGAAGCCGGCTCTGTTGCGCGACACGGTGCTGGCCGAGGTCGACGAGACGCTGTTTCGGCTCTCTTATGACTATGTCGGCGATCTCGGCGAGACGATTGCGCTGATCTGGCCGCACAAGGCCGAGGGCGAGTTGCCGGGGCTTTCGGCGCTGGTCGATCTCCTCAATCACACGAGCAAGGCTGAACTGCCGAAGGTGATCGGTGGGCTGCTTAGTCAGGCCGCGATTCATGAACGCTGGGCATTGGTAAAGCTGGCGACGGGGGCGCTGCGGATCGGGGTTTCGGCGCGGTTGGCGAAGACTGCGCTGGCGGAAATGAGCGGGGCGGAGCTGCAAGAGATCGAAGAGGTCTGGCATGGGTTGAGGCCGCCCTATGCCAATCTCTTTGCCTGGCTTGAAGGCAAGGCGGGGCGGCCGGATATCGACAACGCGGCCCGCTTTCATCCGCTGATGCTGTCCAATCCGATCGAAGACAAGGATTTTGAAAAGCTCGATCCGAGGGATTTTTCGGCCGAGTGGAAATGGGATGGGATTCGCGTGCAGCTCGTCATGGGGAAGCAAGGCGTGTCGATGTTTTCGCGCACCGGCGACGAGATCAGCGGGTCGTTTCCCGACGTGGTCGAGAGCGTCATGGGGCGGGCCGTGCTCGATGGCGAATTGCTTGTCGGGCACGATTTCGAGGCGCGCAGCTTCAACGACCTGCAGCAGCGGCTGAACCGAAAAGTGGCGCAGGGCAAGCAGATGCAAGAGCTGCCGGCCTTTGTGCGGGTCTATGACATGCTCTTCGATGGCGAGGAGGATATTCGTGTGCTCGGCTGGGAAGGGCGGCGGGGGCGGCTCGAGGCGTGGTTTGCCAGGAATCCGCAGACGCGGTTGGACCTTTCCGAGGTTTTGCCCTTCGACGGCTGGGAGGATTTGGGACGGCTACGTCGGCAGGGTGCCGATGAGCATGGCCATGAAGGGGTGATGATTAAGCTTCGTACGGCGCCCTATGTGCCGGGGCGGCCCAAGGGGTTTTGGTTCAAGTGGAAGCGCGATCCCAATGTCGTCGATGCGGTGCTGATGTATGCGCAGCGCGGGCACGGCAAACGCAGTTCCTATTATTCGGACTACACGTTTGGGGTCTGGAAGGGGAACGAGATCGTGCCGATCGGAAAGGCCTATTTCGGTTTTACCGATGAGGAGTTGAAGCAACTCGACAAGTGGATACGCGCCAATACGACGGGCAGTTTTGGGCCGGTACGGGAAGTGAAGAAGGAGCTGGTGTTCGAGGTCGCGTTTGACTCGGCGCAAAAGAGCGGACGCCATAAGTCGGGGGTGGCACTGCGCTTTCCGCGGATCAACCGGATACGCTGGGATAAGCCAGCGCAGGAAGCGGCGCGGCTCGAGGATATGGATGCGTTTGTCGGCGCCACCTAGGCCACGGCGCGTCTTAGTCCCGAGGTGGGGAATTTGCGACCGGCCTTGATCAGCTTGCCGTCGAGGCCAAGGGCCTTGTCCCAGAGGGCGATGACGAGGGGGCTCGGGGCAACATTGGGGAAAGTCTTGAAGATGGCCTGGCCGGCTTTGTCGGCGGGTAGATAGCGCGAAAGAATGCCGAGGGCGGTGGCGGCGCCTCTGGTGCTGCCTTGGAGGCAGTGGATCATCAGGCGCGCGTCCTTGGGGAGGCCATCGACGAAGGTCATGATCTCGTCGATATGGGCGCGGGTGGGGGCGCCCGTAGCCGCGGGATCGGCGACGTCTTCGAAGCGGGCGTGAAGCTGTTTTGTCTGATCGAAGTCAGGCAGGCCGAGATAGCGGCTTTCCGGGCCATAGATGGAAATGATGTGGCTCGGGGCCCATTCCAGGCCAGTGCGGCGGGCTTCGGTCTGGCTGCAGACCAGCATGGCGCAGGGCCAGCGATTGGGATGGCCGGTACCGTCTGTCAGGGACGCGAACAATTCTGACATGGCCTAACTCGCAGGGGAGACTCGTGTCCGGGCAAGTTTGCGGATTTCTTGCAGTTCGGCAATCGTGGTTTGCAGGTCAGCCAATTGTTGTTCAAGCAATTCTAAACGCTCGTCCACTTTTTCGGCGAGCAAGTTTACCTGTTGGCCGCGGTCGGCGTCATAGAGCGCGAGATAGTCGGAGATATCGCGCAGCGAAAAGCCGAGCCGCTTGCCGCGGAGGATCAGGATCAGCCGGGCGCGATCGCGGCGGCGGAAGACGCGGGTGGCGCCCAGCCGCTCGGGCGCGATCAGGCCCTTGCTTTCGTAAAAACGAATGGCCCTGGTCGAAATGCCGAATTCGCGGGCGAGATCGGCGATGGAATAGAGATCCGGGCCATCGGAAATGGCCGGGCTATCGGCGTCGGAGGAAGTCACTGCTTCTGGGCTTTCTTCTGGGCATATTCTTCGCGCAGCTCTTTCTTGGAGAGCTTGCCGATCAGCGTCTTTGGGAGCGCGTCCTTGAAGATGATTTCCTTGGGCATCTCGATCTTGTTGAGCTTTTCGGCAAGGAAGTGCTTCAGGTCCGCTTCGCTGACAGTCTTGCCTTCGCGGAGTTTTACATAGGCGACGGGGGCTTCGCCGCGGTAGTCGTCGGGCACGCCGATGACATTGGTTTCCTCGACGGCCTCATGGGCCATCAGCGCTTCCTCGATGGTGCGCGGATAGACGTTGAAGCCGGAACAGATGATCAGGTCCTTGATACGGTCGACGAGGAAGACATAGCCGTCTTCATCGACATGGCCGACGTCGCCGGTGCGCAGCCAGCCATCGTCAAAAGCCTCCTCGGTCGCTTCGGGATTGTTGTAGTAGCCCGACATCACCTGGGCCCCCCTAACCTGCAATTCGCCGTTTTCCCCGATGCCGACTTCCTTGTGCTTGTCGACATCGACGAAGCGGATATCAGTGCCGGGAAGGGGCAGGCCGATGGACATGGGTTTTGACGCGACGCGGAGCGCAGCGCAGCAGACAACGGGTGAAGCTTCGGTGAGGCCGTAGCCTTCGGCGAGAATGGCCTTCGATTTTTTGGCGAAGGCGTGGCGCACTTCGTCGGGCAGGGCTGCGCCGCCGGAGATGGCGACTTCGAGGCTTGCGAGGTGTTCTGATGTCGCCGTGTCGGCACGGGCAATGGCGTTGAGGAGCGTCGGCACTGCGGGCAGGACGTTTGCCTTGGTGCGGAGGAGCAGGTCGAGCAGCGCCTTCAATTCGAAGCGCGGCAGCATGACCACCTGCGTGCCGTTGCAGAGCGGCACGTTCATGCAGACGGTCATGGCGAAGATGTGGAAGAAGGGTAGGACGGCGACCACCTTGGAGGGCGGGTAGAACAGCCCGCAGCCCCATTTGTCGATCTGGCTCATATTGGCCGCGATATTGGCATGGGTGAGCAGCGCACCCTTGGGGATGCCGGTGGTGCCGCCGGTATATTGCTGCACGGCAATGTCGGTTTTCGCATCGATATGGACGGCGCTCGGGGTTTCCTTTGCCGCAATCAGCTCATCGAAGGCGCGGATTTTTCCGGCATGCACGGAGCGGGACGGGTTGGAGAGGTCCTTGCGCTTGAAGAGCGAGAACAGAACCTTTTTGGCCAGTGGCAGGGCGTCGGGGAAGTGGCAGACGACCAGGGATTTGACATGGCCGGCCGCAAGCAGGGCCTCGGCTTTTTCAAAAATCTGTTTGAGATCGAGCGTGATCAGAATGTCGGCGCCGGCATTCTTGGTGATGTGGCTGAGTTCCGGGACGGTGTAGAGCGGGTTGCAATTGACCACCGTGCCGCCGGCCCGGAGCACGCCATAATAAGCAATCGGGTAAAAGGGCGTATTGGGCAGCATGAGTGCGACGCGGCTGCCCTTCTTGACGCCATATTGGGACTGGAGGGCGCCGGCAAAGGCGACGATCTTTTTGGCGAGGTCGCCGAAAGTGGTGGTGCCGCCAAGGAAATCGAGCGCGACTGCGGAGGGGTTGCGGGCGCAGGCGGCCAGGACCTGTTCATGTACCGGGGTGGTGTCGATCTCGGTCTGCCACTCGATGCCCTCGGGATAGCTGGCGATCCAGGGACGGACGCGATCGGGCGAATGAGTGTCGGTCGACATGCCTTGTTCCTCCTCGTGATGCCGGCAGCGCGGTATTTTCCGTCGCTTCCTCCGCCAGCATGCAGCAAGACTATTTCATGGCTTTACGTTAGCGTCAAACAACTGACCGTGGGGTATCGGCGTTCCCCACTGATCCGAACAATGCGGCAGGGAGACAAAGGTGCGGGAATTTCGTTTCGAAGCCGAAGTCATCCATTGGCGCGGGCCGGCACCGTTCTACTTTGCGCGGCTGCCCGATGAGGTGGCGCGGAAGGTCGGGGAGATGGCCAAGTCGGTGTCCTATGGCTGGGGCGTCATTCCGGTCGAAGCGGTGATCGGCGATGTGACGTTCCGCACCTCGCTCTTTCCCAAGGAGGGCGGCTATCTGCTGCCGCTCAAGGACGCGGTGCGCAAGAAGATCACCATTCCCGAGAATGGTCTGCTTGAGATCGAAATGGTCGTGGGACCAGGCTGACGGCAGAAGGCCCCGCCGGAGCAGGGCCCTTAGTATGCTGGCTGGATGAAGTTGAAAACCTCAGGCAACGGCGCGGAGCTGCGGCTTGCCTTCGGCAGCCTGGGCAACGGCCCAGTCGAGAGCCATGTCGGCAACCTGTTCCCAACCCTTGTCCATCAGTGTCCAGTGCGAGCGATCCTCGAAGATATGGAGATCGGTGCGCGTCTTGGCTTTGCGCTGCTTGTTGTAGATGGCGCGGGTCATTGAGGCATCGGCGATCAGGTCCTTGCCGCCGCCAATAAGCAGGAGCGGAGCGCGGTTCTGCTTGGCCCAGTCGATCTTGATCGGGTTGACGACGCCGTTCCAGTAGACGCGGCCGGGGGTCGGGACGACGTAGCGATCGTAGTTGGCGTCGACATCGGCGATATCCTGGGTTTGGGCGAAGCGGCTGGCGAAGAAATCGCGGCTCATCACCTTGGCCTTCTTCCACGAGAAGACGTCAGAGAAGACCGGCAGGGCCGAGACGATGGCCTGGGGTCCGAGCGGCACGCCGGGTGTCGGAGCGGGGTTGATGGCGACGCCGGCGACACCAAGACCACGGGACAGCAGATGCTGGACGAAGACACCGCCGAGCGAGTGACCGATCAGGATCGGCTTTTCCGGCAGGGCGCGGATGATGGCTTCGTAGTGTTCGATGATCTGGCTCTGGCTCAGGGTGGCGAGTTCCTTGGCGGGGGCGGCACGGAGCTGGGCCGGGCTGCGGTCATCAAAGGGCCAGTCGGCGGCGATGACATTAAAACCCTTGGCTTCGTAGCGGGCCTTCACCTTTTCCCAGGAGCGAGCATTGAGCCAGGCGCCATGGATAAGAACGATCGTGTTGGTCATTTTAGTCTCCTCAGTGTTTGGCGAACCCCTTGTTCGCCGTTCATGAGGAGAGATTAGGCTGGGTTCGTCATTGCCGGGATTGGCGGATATGACATTAATAGGTCCAGAAGTGACAAACGCTGCGAGGTTCTCATGAAGACCGTCGATGTAGCCCTGATGCTCTATCCCAATTGCCAGATGGCGTCCGTGCATGGGCTCGAGGATCTCTTTTCAGTCGCCAATCAATATGCGTCCGATCACGGGGGCGCGGTGCGCATCCGCTCCTATCAGTGGTCCCTGGACATGGGGGAGGAAGAGCGACCCGCCTATGTGATCGTGCCGGGGCGATTGACGCCGCCGATGGAGAGGGACGAGGCGCGGGACATTGCCGCCTGGCTGCGCGATTGCCATGGGAATGGGGCGACGATTGCCTCGGTCTGCGTCGGGGCCTTTATTCTTGGGCATAGCGGATTGCTCGATGGCCGGCGGGCGACGACGCATTGGTATTATAGCGAGACGTTCAAGGCGGCGTTTCCGGAAACGCAGCTGGCGCCGGGCGATATTCTCATCGAGGACGGCGATATCATCACGGCGGCGGGGATGATGGCCTGGACTGATCTGGGGCTGCGGCTGGTGCACCGCATTCTTGGGCCGACGGTGATGGCGGATACGGCAAAATTCCTGCTGGTTGATCCGGCAGGGCGCGAGCAGCGGCATTATTCGCGCTTTGCGCCCAACCTGACGCATGGCGACAAAGCAATTTTGAAAGTGCAGCACTGGCTGCAAGGGCGGGCGGGGAAGGAAGTGTCCGTGGAGGCCATGTCGGCTGAGGCGGGATTGGAGACGCGGACCTTTTTGCGGCGGTTTCAGAAGGCGACTGGGGTCAGGCCTACCGAGTATGTGCAGGACCTGCGCGTGGCGCTGGCGCGCGAGAAGCTCGAGTTTAGCCGGGATACAGTGGAACAGATCGCCTGGGACGTCGGGTACAAGGACCCAGCCGCATTTCGGCGCGTGTTCCAGCGCATAACCGGGCTCGGGGTCGGCGCCTATCGCGAGCGGTTCAATGCCAATGCCGCGCTCGGCAACCTCGCCTAAAGAATCCAAGCGCATGCTGGTCTTGGGAGAGGCGTCGCGTCGAACCGAATGGACGTTTGCGGCGTTTAGTTGACGTTTACGTAAAGCTTGCTAGAGTGACGTCAACAAATGCCCCGCCGTGCTCTAGGCCGGCGTGAGGCATAGGGCTGGTTTCATGGAAACCGGTCCAGCGGTTTGGCATGGCGGGCGACGCCTCCAATCTTGGTGTCGCGCCGTCCGAGGAGGACAGTGCAGTGACCCTATTGCTTATCTTGATTGCCGTTGCGGTGTTTGCGACGCTCGCCATGCGCGAAAGCCCGCTCTGGCAATGGGGTGCAGCGGCGGTGGGCATCGGCCTCCTGTCGGGCGTCAATTTCGTGTCGAGCGGAGCGACATTTGGGCTTGGGTTCGGCAGTTGGGTGCTGATTGCTCTCGGCGTCATCCTGCTGGCGCTGAGCCTGGAACCGCTGCGCAAGGCCTTGCTGATCACGCCGATCTTCGGAGCCGTCAAATCCATCCTGCCCAAGGTGAGCCGCACGGAGCAGGAAGCGCTCGATGCCGGCACGGTGGGTTGGGATGCGGAACTGTTTTCGGGGCGTCCGGACTGGGACAAGCTGACGAAAATCCGGCCGCTGACGCTGTCGGCGGAAGAGCAGGCCTTTCTCGACAACGAGACTGAAACCGCCTGCAAGATGATCGACGACTGGGATATTCGTCACAATCGCGCGGACCTTTCGCCTGAGCTTTGGCAGTTCCTGCGCGAAAAAGGCTTTTTGGGCATGCTCATCGGCAAGGAGCACGGCGGCCTCGGTTTTACCGCCCAGGCGCAGTCGATGATCGTGTCGAAGATTGCCAGCCGCTCGGTGGCGGCGGGGATCACCGTCATGGTGCCCAATTCGCTCGGGCCGGGCGAACTCTTGGAAAAATACGGGACACCGGCGCAGAAGGAAAAGTATCTCCACCGCCTCGCGACAGGTCAGGACATTCCCTGCTTTGCGCTGACCGGGGTGCATTCGGGTTCGGATGCCGGCGGCATGCGCGATATCGGCATTGTGCAGAAGGGCATGTGGAACGGGCAGGAAGTGCTCGGCGTCAACCTGACGTTCGACAAGCGCTATATTACGCTCGCGCCGATTGCGACGCTGGTGGGTCTGGCTTTCATCCTAAAGGATCCGGATAATCTGCTCGGTCGTGGGGAAGACATCGGTATCACGCTGGCGCTCATTCCGAGCGATCATCCTGGGCTTGATATCGGCCGTCGCCACTATCCGGCGCGGCAGGCTTTCATGAATGGCCCGGTGCGGGGCAAAGAGATGTTCGTGCCGATCGATTATCTGATCGGCGGCACGGAATATGCCGGGCAGGGCTGGCGCATGCTGATGGAGTGCCTCGCGACGGGCCGCGCCATTTCGCTGCCGGCTATCGGTTCTATCTCGATCAAGGCGACTTTGCGCGCCACCTCGGCCTATGCCCGCGTGCGCCGGCAGTTCGGTATTCCGGTCGGGATCATGGAAGGCGTGGCCGAGCCGCTCGGCGAAATGATCAAGCGTGCCTATAGTTTTGAGGCGGCCCGGCGGTTGACGGCGTCGATGGTCGACGAGGGCCAGCGCCCGGCTGTGATCGCTGGGCTTTTGAAATACACGACGACGGAAGCCATGCGCGACAGCATGGACGATGCCTTCGATATCCAGGGTGGCCGCGCCATTCAGGACGGACCGGGCAACTATCTCTTCGGTGCCTATCAGGCGCTGCCGGTGGCGATCACCGTGGAAGGCGCCAATATCCTGACGCGCACGCTGATGACCTTTGCGCAGGGCGTGCTGCGCGCGCATCCTTACCTGCTCAAGGAAGTGGACGCGGCGCAGAACCGGGATCGCAAGGCCGGGATCGATGCTTTCGACAAGGCGTTTGGTGGGCATACGGCGTTCATGCTGCGCAATATCGTGGCGAGCTTCCTCCATGGCCTCACCAATGGCGCTTTTGCCTCTTCGCCCAATGATGGGCCGATGGCGGGCTGGTATCGAAAGCTGCATCGCTATTCGCAGGATTTTGCACTGGTGGCCGACTGGACCACGGTGGTGCTGGGCGGTGCGCTGAAGCGCAAGCAGAAGCTTTCGGGCCGCATGGCCGACCTTCTTGGCGACCTCTACCTGATGTCTGCGACGCTGAAGCGCTTTGACGAAGAGGGGCGGATTGCCGAAGACAAGGAACTGGTTGAGGCCATCATGGCCGACCGGATCGCGTCCATCGAGAAGAGCTTTGGCGAAGTCTTTGATAACTTCCCCAATCCCTTCTTTGCCTGGGCCATGCGCATTCTCTGCTTCCCGCTCGGGCGGCATGCCAAGCGGGCCAGCGATCGGGTCAATTATCGCTTCGTGCGTGCCGTGCTGCGGCCTGGCGCCTTCCGCGATCGGTTGACCACGGGCGTTTACGTCACGACGGACCCAAATGATGTCACAGGCGTTCTCGAAGATGCCTTCATTAAGGTGACCGAGGCCGAGGATATCGAGGCCCGGTTCGTGAAAGCGTCGCGCCGGGGCGTGTTCGAACGGCGGCTCGATCGCGATGCCATCGTTGATGCGGTCAAGGCCGGGGTCATCAATGACAATGAAGCCGGCATCATGCGGGCGGCGGACGAGGCGACGGAACGGGCGGTGCATGTCGACGATTTCGACAAGGATGTTTTGAAGCATACCGAGCCGCGCGCGGCAGCCGAATAAAAAAGCCGGCGGATCGACAGGGAATACCGAGGAGCAAGCATGATCGCCCCACAGGCAACCGACACCAAGCACTGGAGTTTTCACACCGATATCGAGAATATCGGCTGGCTCACCATCAATTCACCAGGCGGACCGGTGAATGTGCTGAGCCGCGAAGCGATCATGGAACTCGAAACGCTTGTGGCGCGGTTCGAAGACCTTGCCAATAGCAAGGAACTGGTCGGTGTGGTGCTGCTCTCGGGCAAGGAGAGCGGGTTTATTGCCGGGGCCGACGTCAGCGAATTCGACGCGATGAGCGATTTTTCGGTGCTGCCGGAGGCGTTGCGGCGTACCCATGCGCTGTTTGCGCGGATCGAGAATCTCAAGATCCCGTTCGTGGCCGGCATTCATGGGTTCTGCCTTGGTGGCGGGCTCGAACTGGCTTTGGCATGCCACTACCGCATTGCGGTCAATGACGACAAAACCCGCATTGGCTTCCCCGAGGTCAATCTGGGGATTTTCCCGGGCTTTGGCGGTACGGGGCGTTCCATTCGCCAGGCGGGGCCCGTGGACGCCATGCAGATCATGCTGACCGGCAAGATGTTGAAGGCTGGCGCGGCGCGGGGGCTTAATCTCGTCGACAAGCTCGTACGGCATCGCGACATGCTGCGCTGGGAAGGCCGCAAGGCGGTGCTGCAGAACCGCAAGTCGCAGCCAGCAGGCTTTGTGAAGCGCGCTATGGCCGGGCCACTGCTGCGCGACTATGTCGCCAACAAGATGCGCGAGGAGGTCGGCAAGAAGGCCAATCGGGTCAATTATCCGGCGCCCTATGCGCTGATCGAGCTCTTTGAAAAGCACGGGAATGACTGGCAGGCCATGGTGCGGGGCGAGGTCGATGCCTTTGTGCCGCTGATGGGCTCGCCGACGGCGACGAATTTGCGGCGCGTGTTCTTCATGTCCGAGGGGCTGAAGAAGCAAGGCCTCAAGGGCGCGAAGTTTTCGCGGGTGCATGTCATTGGGGCCGGCGTCATGGGCGGCGATATTGCGGCCTGGTGCGCCTATCGCGGCATGAGTGTCACTTTGCAGGACCTCGACATGGCGCGCATTCAGCCAGCGCTCGATCGGGCCAAGAAACTGTTCCAGAAGCGCTACAAGAAAAAGCGTGAGGTCGATGCGGCGATGCTGCGGTTGACCGCTGACCCGCAGGGCAATGGCGTGCCGCGGGCCGATGTAATCATCGAGGCGGTGGTCGAAAAGCTTGAGGTGAAGCAGTCGATCTTTTCGGGCGTGGAAGGCAGGCTGAAGCCGGGCGCGATTCTTGCGACCAATACCTCTTCCATCGAGCTGGAGCGGATTGCCGAAGCACTGAAGGAACCGGGAAGGTTGATTGGCCTGCACTTCTTCAACCCCGTGGCGCAACTGCCGCTGGTTGAGGTGATCAAGTCGAAGTTCAATTCGGATGAAGCGATCGGCAAGGGCGCGAGCTTTGCGCTGGCTATCGGCAAGTCGCCGGTGGTGGTGAAGTCCGCGCCGGGCTTTTTGGTCAATCGTGTGCTGATGCCCTATATGCTGGGCGCCGTGGAACGGGTCGAGCGCGGCGAGAGCAAGGAATTGCTCGATGCGGCGGCGGTGGCCTTCGGCATGCCCATGGGGCCGATCGAACTCATGGATACGGTGGGGCTCGATGTCGGCAAGTCGGTGGCGACGGAATTGGGTCATTCGGTGCCTAGCGACAGCAAGTTTGCGCGGTTGATTGCCGAGGGCAAATTGGGCCGCAAGAGCAATGAGGGTTTTTACAAGTGGGAGAACGGCAAGGCCGTGAAGGGCTCGACGCCGCCCTATGCTGATCTCGTGGCGCTTGGCCGCGAGCTGGTGAAGCCGCTGGTCGATATGACGGAAGTGGTTTTGAGCGAGGGCGTCGTTGCCAATGCCGATCTGGCCGATGTCGGCGTCATCATGGGTACGGGCTTTGCGCCATTCCTTGGCGGGCCATTGCGCGCACGCGCCGATGGCCGGGCCTAAGGGGGAACAAAAGAATGACTGAACTCAAGCGCGTTGCCATTGTCGGCTCGGCCCGTATTCCCTTTGCCCGCGGTGGCACGGCCTATGCGGATGAAACCAATCTTTCCATGCTCGCGACGACCCTGGGTGGTCTTGCGGACAAGTATGGGCTTAGGGGTGAGAAGGTGGATGAGGTGATTGCCGGCGCGGTGATCAACCACTCTCGCGATTTCAATATTGCGCGCGAAGCGCTGCTCGATGCCGGTTTTTCGCCACGCACGCCGGGTACGACGCTGCAGATCGCCTGCGGCACGAGCCTGCAGGCCGCACTGGTGCTGGCGGGCAAGATTGCCTCGGGTCAGATCGACAGCGGTATTGCCGCAGGCTCCGATACGGTTTCGGATAGCCCCATCGTTTTTGGCTCGAAATTCCAGCATCGGCTGCTGGCGGCCAATGCGGCGAAGACCGGTGGCCAGAAATTCAAGGCGTTCACCAAGGGCTTTTCCTTTGGCGAATTGACGCCGGTGGCGCCTTCGGTCAATGAGCCGCGCACCGGCATGTCCATGGGGCAGCATTGCGAATTGATGGCCCGCGAATGGGGTATTTCGCGAAGGGCGCAGGATGAATTGGCGGTGGCTAGTCATCAGAATGCGGCAAAGGCCTATGACGAGGGGTTCCATGATGACCTGCTCGTCCAGTGTGCGGGTCTCGTGCGCGACAACAATGTTCGGGCTGACAGCAACCTCGACAAGATGTCGACGCTGAAGCCGGCCTTCGACAAGTCTTCGGGCCATGGCACTTTGACGGCCGGCAATTCGACGCCGCTGACGGATGGCGCTTCGAGCGTGCTGCTGGCGAGCGAAGAATGGGCCAAGGCGCGTGGGCTGCCGATCCTGGCCTATTTGACCGTGGGCCGCGTTGCCGGCAATGATTTTGCGCATGGCGAGGGCCTTCTTATGGCGCCGACAATTGCGGTGTCTGAAATGCTTCAGCGCGCCGGCCTCGGCTTTGCCGATATCGACTATTTTGAGCTGCACGAGGCTTTTGCGGCGCAGGTTCTGTGTACGCTCAAGGCATGGAAAGACCCGACTTACTGCAAGGACGTGCTCGGTCGCGATGCGGTTCTGGGCGAAATCGACCCTGCAAAAATCAATGTGAAGGGATCGAGCCTTGCCTATGGCCATCCCTTCGCGGCGACCGGTGCGCGCATTCTCGGCGTTACGGCAAAGCTCTTGTCTGAGCAGTCAAACAAAAGAGCGTTGATTTCGGTGTGCACGGCGGGTGGCATGGGCGTCGCGGCGCTGGTAGAAAGCGCGGCATGAGTGACAATGTCGTAAAATTCCGCCGGCCCGAAAAGCAGCCCGAACCGCCAAAGGTTCGGCCGCCCCGAGGCCCCATGCCGAACTGGCTGCCCTTTGCTGTGCTTTTGGCTTTGGCGCTGGTTATCTATTTCGTCCAGCAGGCCGGCCTTATCGGCTGACGCCCTGCGCCAATTCGCCCCACGGAAAGTTCAAAGGCACTGCTGCGCCCCACGCAGCGGTGCCTTTTCGTCTTCCGGCAGGTTTGCGGAAAGTGCTGCTGCCAAACAATTGTGAAGTGAAAAGCCTTGCTATCGCTTCCGAGATGTTAACAAAAAGACGCACGTTTACGCTTAGGTCAATGTTTTGCTTGTCAGTGGACGCTTTTGCAAGATACCATCCAGCAATCTTGACCGAAGGGACAAACCCTTTGCGTAAGGGGTGGAGCCGCGTGGGCAAACATGCGGGTCAACAAGCTCAAGAATTCCACAAGGAGATGGGACGAGAATGAAGTTCACCACTGCCATTAAGGCGATTGCGACTGCCGGCGCCATGGCGCTGATGATGTCGACGGCGGCTTCCGCCGTGACCCTGCAGATGCACAATGGTGGCGATCCGGGCACGCTGGATCCGCACAAGGCCTCGGGCGACTGGGAAAACCGCGTTATCGGCGACTATATCGAGGGTCTGCTCACCGAGAATGCCAAGGCTGAAGCCATTCCGGGCCAGGCCGAGAGCTGGGAAATCTCGGAAGACGGCACCGTCTACACCTTCAAGCTGCGTGATGGCATTCAGTGGTCCGATGGCACTCCGGTGACCGCCGGCGACTTCGTCTTCGCCTTCCAGCGTCTGTTCAATCCGGCAACGGCTGCGGACTACGCTTACCTGCAGTTCCCGATCAAGAACTCGGAAAAGATCAACTCGGGTGAAATCACCGATTTCAACGAGCTCGGCGTCAAGGCCATCGACGACAAGACGCTCGAAATCACCCTCGAAGCGCCGACCCCTTTCTTCCTCGATGCGCTGACCCACTACACCGCCTATCCGGTGCCGAAGCATCTCGTCGAGAAGCTGGGCGATGACTGGACCAAGGTGGAAAACATCGTCGGCAACGGCCCGTACCTGATCAAGGAATGGCTGCCGGGCTCCTATGTCCGTTCGGAAAAGAACGCTGACTATTACGATGCCGCCAATGTCCAGATCGACGAAGTGTTTTATCACGTCCTCGAAGATCAGGCCGCAGCGCTCAACCGCTACCGCGCTGGCGAATTCGACATCCTGACCGACTTCCCGGCCGACCAGTATCAGTGGCTGCAGGACAATATGCCGGGCCAGGCACACGTGGTGCCGTTCCTCGGCGTCTACTACTACGTGATGAACCAGGAAGAGGGCCAGGTGCTCTCCGACGTCCGTATCCGCGAGGCGCTCTCGACCACCGTCGTGCGCGAAGTGATCGGGCCGGATATCCTGGGCACGGGCGAACTGCCGGCCTATGGCTGGGTCCCGCCGGGCACCAACAACTATGTCGAAAACGCCTATCACCCTGCCTGGGCCGATACGCCCTACGAAGAGCGCGTCGAGCACGCCAAGGAACTGATGACCGAAGCCGGTTACGGTCCCGACAAGCCGCTCACCCTGCAGCTTCGCTACAACACCAATGACAACCACCAGCGTATCGCCGTGGCGATTGCCGCCATGTGGGAGCCGATCGGTGTGAAGGTCGAGTTGTTCAACGCCGAAACCGCCGTTCACTACGACGCCCTGCGCGCCGGTGACTTCCAGGTTGGCCGCGCCGGCTGGCTGCTCGACTACAACGATCCGTCCAACACGCTTGACCTCCTGAAGAAGGGCGTCGATCAGGCCGGTACGATGAACTGGGGCAATAATTACGGCCGTTATGCGAACGACGAGTTCAACGCGCTGATGGTCCAGGCTTCGACCGAACTCGATCTCGTCGCCCGTGGCGAACTTCTCGCCCAGGCCGAAAAGATCGCCATGGACGAATTCGCTGCGATCCCGATCTACTGGTACGTGTCCAAGGACGTCGTGTCGCCGAAGATTTCGGGCTTCGAAGAGAACGCCAAGAACATCTTCCGCACCCGCTGGCTCTCGAAGTCGGAATAAGCGGATAGAATGAGATCGTGGGGGCCAGCGGCCCCCACGGTTCTTTTGCCGTATAGCGCCCTCCGGTCTTTCCGTTTCCGGCGCTTCCGGAGGTTTATTGGAGCATCGAACTCTTCCGAAAACCGCTTCGCACTTTTCGGTCCGATGCCCTTGGAGTCCTAACACATGTTGGCCTATGCCTTCCGGCGCGTGCTTTCGGCCATTCCGATTGCACTGATCGCCGTTACAGTCTGTTTTTTCATCCTTCGCCTGGCGCCCGGTGGCCCCTTCGATGGCGAGCGCGCGCTGCCGCCGACCGTCCTGGCGAACCTGCGCGCCCATTACAGCCTCGATCAACCGCTGATCATGCAGTACTTCATCTATGTGGGACGGCTGCTCCAGGGTGATCTGGGCCCCTCGATGGTCATCGACGGCTTCCGCGTGGCGGACCTGATCCGCATCGGTTTCCCCTTCACGCTGACCCTGGCGCTCTATGCTTTCGTGATCGCCACGGCCATCGGTATCGTCGCGGGCATGCTCTCTGCGGTGTACCAGAACAAGTGGCCTGACTATGTCATGGTGCTGGTCGTGATGATCGGCGTGGTCATTCCCAATTTCCTCAACGCGGCGCTGTTGCAGCTGGTTTTTGGCGTGCATCTGGGTTGGCTGCCGGCGGGGGGGTGGGTCTCGGGCTCGGTCGCCCATCTGGTGTTGCCCGTTACGGTTCTTGCCTGGCCCCATGCCGCGCGTATCAGCCGGCTCATGCGCGGCTCGATGATCGAAGTGCTGGGTTCCAACTACGTGCGCACGGCGCGCGCCAAGGGTCTGGGTGAACGCCTCGTCCTCGCGCGGCACGCCATCAAGCCGGCGCTCCTGCCGGTTGTGTCCTATCTCGGACCGGGCCTTTCCTATCTTCTCACCGGCTCGCTGGCCGTCGAGCAGATTTTCGGCCTTCCCGGCATCGGCAAGTATTTTGTGACCGCGGCGCTCAACCGCGACTATGGCATCGTGCTCGGCACGACGATCCTCTACATGTTCATCATCCTCGCCCTCAATCTCATCGTCGACCTGGTCTATGCCTGGCTCGACCCCAAGGTGAGGTATCGCTGATGCCCGGCCTTACCGGTAAAGATACGGTCCTGACGGACTATGCCAACAAGCTGGCTGTGCTCGACGCGCCCAAGGGCCGTTCCCTGACGCAGGACGCCCTGCGGCGCCTGTCGAAGAACAAGGCCGCAGTGGTCTCGATCGGCATCGTCGTGCTGATCATTCTCGTTGCCTTCATCGGCCCCTTTTTCGTGCCGTGGGGCTATTCGGAAGTCGACTGGACCTCGATCCGCAAGCCGCCCGATTTCGACAAGGGCCACTATTTCGGCACCGACCAGAATGGTCGTGACATGCTTGCCCGCGTGCTGCAGGGCACGCAGATGAGCCTGATCGTGGCGGCGGTGGCAACTGTGGTTTCGGTTACCATCGGCGTCATCTATGGCGCGGTGTCGGGCTACTTTGGTGGTCGCGTCGACGCGCTGATGATGCGCTTCGTCGACGTGATGTATGCGCTGCCCTATATCCTCTTCGTCATCATCCTGGTGGTGATGTTCGGGCGCAATCCGGTGCTGCTCTTTGTCGGTATCGGTGCCATCGAATGGCTGACCATGGCGCGCATCGTGCGTGGGCAGACCCTCTCCATCAAGGAGAAGGAGTTCATCGAGGCGGCGCGTGCGAGCGGTGCAAAGCCTTTTGCCATCATCATGCGCCACATCGTGCCCAATCTCTCCGGGCCCGTGGTGATCTATGCGACCCTGACGATCCCCGAGATCATCATCGCGGAGAGCTTCCTTTCCTATCTCGGCCTTGGTGTGCAGGAGCCGCAGACCTCGCTCGGCACGCTGATCTCCGCCGGTGCGCCGGTAGCTGAAGTTCTGCCCTGGATGCTCCTGGGACCGGCTGTCGTGCTCGTCACGCTGCTGCTCTGCCTCACCTATATCGGCGACGGTCTGCGCGACGCGCTCGACCCGAAAGACCGGTAAGGAGGCACATCATGGCATTGCTAGAAGTCAAAAATCTCAAGATCGATTTCCTCACGCATGATGGCACCGTCCATGCCGTGAAAGATCTTTCCTACACGCTCGAAAAGGGCAAGACGCTCGCCATCGTCGGCGAAAGCGGCTCAGGCAAGACCCAGGGCGCCTTTGCGCTGATGGGGCTGCTGCCCAAGAACGGAAGGGCCTCGGGCTCGGTCATGTTCGACGGCAAGGAAATCCTCAATCTCCCGACCAAGGAGCTGAGGTCCTATCGCGCCGAGCGCATCGGGATCATTTTTCAGGACCCGATGACCTCGCTCAATCCCTATCTCCGCATTTCGCGGCAGATGACGGAAGTGCTGGAACTGCACCGTGGCATGAGCCACGCGGCAGCGCTGGCCGAGAGCGTACGCATGCTCGAGGCGGTGCGCATTCCGGATGCCAAGAACCGCGTGCATATGTATCCGCACGAGTTTTCGGGCGGTATGCGGCAGCGCGTGATGATCGCCATGGCGCTGCTCTGCAGCCCCGAACTGCTCATCGCCGACGAACCGACCACGGCGCTCGACGTGACCGTTCAGGCCGAGATCATCGATCTCCTCGTCGACCTGCAGGAAGATTTCAACACCGCGATCATCCTCATCACCCACGATCTCGGCATCGTGGCGGGCACCTGCGAGGACACGCTTGTGATGTTCGACGGTCGGGTGATGGAATATCGCAAGACCGCCGATATCTTCGACAATCCCGAGCATCCCTATACGCAGGGGCTTCTTGCGGCAGTGCCGCGTCTCGACCGGAAGGTGGAACGCCTCTCGACCGTTTCCTACGACTTTATGGCCGCAAAGGGTGAAGCATGAGCGCGGGCGAAAGAGAACCCATCCTCAGGGTGCGTGACCTATCGGTGGAATTCACCATTGGTTCGGGCGGCCTGTTTGGCGGCAAGAAAATCCTGCGCGCGGTCAAAGGCGTGTCCTTCGACCTCTACCAGGGCGAAACCCTCGGTATCGTGGGCGAGAGCGGCTGCGGCAAGTCGACCCTGTCGCGAGCGATCATCCGGCTCCTGCCCGCCACTGCGGGCGAGGCCGTATGGCTCGGGCGCGATATCCAGAAGATGAACTCGAACGAGCTTCTGGACCTGCGCAAGGACATCCAGATGATTTTTCAGGATCCTCTGGCCTCGCTCAATCCGCGCATGACGGCCGGCGATATCATTGCAGAGCCGCTCAAGATCCACATGCCCAATATCGGCAAGGCGGAGCGGGCGGTTCGGGTCGCCGAAATGATGCAGAAGGTCGGGTTGCTGCCCAGCATGATCAACAAATATCCGCACGAGTTTTCGGGCGGACAATGCCAGCGTATCGGCATTGCGCGGGCGCTGATCACCAATCCCAAGCTGATCATCTGCGACGAAGCCGTGTCGGCACTCGACGTGTCGATCCGCGCGCAGGTGGTCAACCTGTTGATGGACCTGCAGAAGGAACTGGGCATTTCGCTGTTGTTCATTTCGCACGACATCGCCGTCGTCCGGCACATCGCCCAGCGCATCATGGTGCTCTATTTCGGCGAAGTGGTCGAGATCGGCGAGGCCGAGCAGGTGACCATGGATCCGCACCACGACTATACCAAGCGCTTGATCGCTTCGGTGCCGGTACCCGACCCCAAGGTGGAAATGGAACGCCGCGAGGAACGGCGGCGCCTGCGCAGGGCAGCGGCAAAAGCGGCATAGAGACGAAAAGGCCGGGGAGACCCGGCCTTTTTCTTAAAGCAGGTCTCCCGAAAGTGGGTACCGGTTTCGGGATAAAGACATGCGTAAAACCAAAGACCTAAAGCGCATGGAGCGAATCTGAAAGATCGCGACGCGCTTTAGGTTCGATAATCCGTCAGGGTTGGATTGAGCTGGGAAAAGACGGTGCGGGCAATGGCCTGCAATTTTTCGGCCGGGTAGGGGGCGGTAATGGTGCAACTGATCGCCGCATCGGCCCAGAACAGCGCCGTGTCGAGGCCGAGATTGGCCAGCTCATAGGTCGGCGTATTGGGGCCGGGCGAGGGGGTTACGTAAAGCGTCAGGCGTGCGCCGGTCGTGTCTTCGTACATGAGTTGGGCGGCGCGGCCGCCGGGGACGTTGGGCGCCGGAAGCAGGCGGCCGCCGAGGAAGGCGAGGCCCGAGGCGCTGAGATCGGGCATGGCGAGGGTGGTCTGCAGGCGGTTGGAAAGCCAGGAAGACAGGTGCTCGCTATCGTCGCCATTCACTTCCACGGCGTGGCGGTTTTCCAGCACATAGACGGTATGGGCGCTGACGGCGTCGGCGATGAGGCGATCGGCAATATCAGGCGTGTCCACCTGACCGCGCAGCAGCCAGCCGGAGCCGAGGCCTAGTCCGACAAGGACGACAGCGGCGGCAGCGCGGGTCCAGATTTGGCTGCGGCGCTTTTCTCGGGATTGCAGCAGCTTTTCGACCGAGAGGCGGGGCGGCACGGGTTCGGCAGCAACGGGGCCATAGAGCGTGCGAATGGCATTGGCCTGGCGCTGCATCAGGGCGACTTCCGCGGCGGCGTCGGCGTGGTCGGCAAGATAGGCGTCCACGTCCGCACGCTCGGCGGGGGTGAGCGCGCCATCGGCATAGGCCATCAATGTGTCGCGGGTAATCTCGCTCATTTCACGGTTCTTAAATGCGGTTCGGAGGGTGTGCCAGTCAGCGTTTTCAGGGCGGCGCGGGCCCTGCCAAGGCGGCTCATCAGCGTGCCCAGGGGAATATCGAGAATTGCTGCCGCTTCGGCATAGGGCAGGCCTTCGAGGGTTACCAGCAGCAGGGCCTCCTTCTGTTCGTGGGGCAGCATGCCTATGGCGCGGTCGAGTTCGGCGAGCGCCATATGGCCGGGCTGCGGAGCCGGCACCGAGGGCTCGGGAATATCGGCAAAATCCACCACCTCGCCGCGGCGGCGAGAGCCACGCAAGCTGTTGCGATGGACATTGACCAGAATGGTAAAAAGCCAGGCGCGGACCGGACCTTTGGGCGGGAAGAGGCCGCGCTTGGCGAGGGCCCGTTCGAGGCAATCCTGCACGAGGTCGTCGGCGCGATCGAAGTCGCGCGTCAACGCCCGGGCATATCGCCTGAGCGCCGGCACGGCGGCCTCGATCTCATGCAGGATGTCGACCAATCAGGCCTCGCATCTCGATGGATCATCCGTTTGAAGAAACGGACGACCCACCATCGACTTTCTTGGGCGCGATTTCGAACCGGAAAAGTGGTGTCCACTTTTCCTGAAAACGCTCTTATTCGATGGCAAGATGCCAGACGCCACCGACGCCGTCACCCTTGATGTCGCCGGGGGCGGTGTCTTCGACCCAGTAATAAAGCGGCATGGACTTGTAGGCCCACATCTTGGTGCCGTCAGTACGGTCGACGAGGGTGAAGTCGCCTTCGGCTGCTGCCGATGCGTCGGCGAAGAGCGGCGGCCACTTTTCGGCGCAGGTGTCATAGCAATTGGTGACGCCGGCCGTGTCCTTGTCGAAGATGTAGAGCGCCATGCCATTGGCATCAGTAAGAACCATCTTGCCGCCGATATCGGTGGATTTGACCGCGCCGCCGAGATAGTCGGTGGCAAAAGTCGGGGCGACGATGAGGCAGAGGGCCGTGGCTCCGGCCAGAAGCGAACGCAGGATCATATTTTTTCTCCTCGCAGCAGGGGCTTGATGCGCCTGCATTGAGAAGAACACCGGGGCGCCGGGTTTAATCCCGAAGGATCACGAATTTTCTTCGGTGAAGCGGACGGCGCCGATATGGGGGAGGTTGCGGTTGCGCTGGGCGTAGTCGATGCCGTAGCCGACGACGAAGCGGTCGGGGATTTCGAAGCCCAGCCATTTGGCGTGGATTTCGGTTTCGCGGCGGCTTGGCTTTGAGAGCAGGGCGCAGACTTCCATGCGGCGGGGGTGGCGCGTTTCGAGGATTTCGAGGACGTGCTTGAGGGTGTGCCCGGTGTCGATAATGTCTTCTACAACAAGGACATCGCGGCCGGCGATCTCGCCGCGCAGGTCTTTCAAAATGCGCACTTCGCGGCTCGATTCCATGGAATTTCCGTAGGACGAGGCTTCGAGGAAATCGACTTCGACGGGCAGGTCGAGTTCGCGGACGAGGTCGGCAATGAAGATGAAGGAGCCGCGGAGGAGCCCGACGACGACCAGCTTTTCCGTGTCGGCGAAGTGGGTGGAGATCTCTTTGGCGAGCGCTTCGACGCGGGCGGCGATGGCTTTGGCGGAGATCAGTTCGTCGACGATGTAGGGCTTTTGGGTCATGGCGAGTCCGAGTAGCGCAAGCGCGAGACTGTTAGCAGACTGTTGCCATCGAGGGTAGCGGCTGGTGGAATAGGTCACAGAACGGCGATGTCCCCGGAGGTGATCCAGAGGCATCGGTGTTTGCTGCCGCCATTCTTGAGGGTGAACCCTTGGAGCGAGGCGGAGGGCGTCGGTGTTTGTGGAGGCTGTTTACTGGAAACTGTCCGCGGGAGACTATCTGCCGGAGACCATCTGCCGGAGACGGCTTAAGCGGCCCCAAGGGCGTCGGTGTTTGTGGCGGCTGTCTACTGCAGACTATCTACTGGAGACCATCTACTGGAGGCGGCCTAAGTGCAGAGCCCTCGGGTCGAGCCCGAGGGTGACGCTTGGGGGTGGGGCGCCATTCGGGCATGGCCTATTCAGCGAAGATCGCTCCACCGGAGCGATCTTGCCTTTGGTACGCTTCTCAGCGCGGCAGGTCCGTCTTGCCCATCAGGTCGAAATCGATCGAGCGGGCGGCCTGGCGGCCCTCGCGAATTGCCCAGACAACGAGAGACTGGCCGCGACGCATGTCGCCGGCGGCGTAAACCTTGGGCTGGGTCGTGCGGTAGGTCATGGTGTCGGCAAAGAGGTTGCCGCGCTTGTCGTAGTCCGCGCCGAGTTCGGTCAGCATGCCGTCATGCACCGGACCGGCAAAGCCGATGGCGAGGAGCACGAGGTCGGCCTTGATGATGAATTCCGAACCGGGGATCGGCTGGCGCTTGCGATCAACCCTAGCGCATTCGACGCCGATGACGTCGCCTGCGGCATTGCCGATGATCTTCATGGTGCCGGCGGAGAACTCGCGGATAGCGCCTTCGGCCTGGGAGGACGAGGTGCGCATCTTGACCGCCCAGTTGGGCCAGTTGGTCAGCTTGTTTTCCAGTTCCGGCGGCATCGGGCGAACGTCGAGCTGGGTCACGGCGATAGCGCCCTGACGGAAGGACGTGCCGACGCAGTCCGAGGCGGTATCGCCACCACCGACGACGACGACATGCTTGCCGGCGGCGGTGAGCTGGACTTCGTGGGAAACGTCTTCGTAGCCGACGCGACGGTTCTGCTGCACGAGGAAGGGCATGGCGTAGTGGACGCCGTTGAACTGCTGGCCATCGACGTCGACTTCACGCGGACGTTCCGAGCCGCCGCAGAGGAGGACCGCATCATGGTCGCGCTGCAGATCGGAGAGCGGCACGTTGACGCCGATATTGGCTCCATAGTGGAAGGTGACGCCTTCGGCTTCCATCTGGGTGACGCGG
This sequence comes from Devosia riboflavina, assembly GCF_000743575.1. Lineage (GTDB taxonomy): Bacteria > Pseudomonadota > Alphaproteobacteria > Rhizobiales > Devosiaceae > Devosia > Devosia riboflavina. The sequence continues at coordinate 98,343 of NZ_JQGC01000030.1, forward strand.
AAGTCGATGTGTTCCTTCTCCATCTTGAAGTCGGGAATGCCGTAGCGGAGGAGGCCACCGGCCTTGGGCTCACGCTCGAAAAGGTGAACATCGTGACCGGCGCGGGCGAGCTGCTGGGCCGCAGCCATGCCGGCGGGACCGCCGCCGACGACGGCGACCTTCTTGCCGGTCTTGGCCTTGGGGAGCTGCGGCTTGACCCAACCGGCGCGGATCGCCTTGTCGGCGATGGCCTGTTCCACAGTCTTGATGGCGACCGGGGTGTCTTCCAGGTTCAGCGTGCAGGCTTCCTCGCAGGGCGCGGGGCAGATGCGGCCGGTGAATTCAGGGAAGTTATTGGTCGAGTGGAGGTTGCGCGCAGCCTCTTCCCAATCGCCGTTGTAGACGAGGTCGTTCCAGTCCGGAATCTGGTTGTGGACCGGGCAGCCGGTATCGCCGTGGCAGAACGGAATGCCGCAATCCATGCAGCGCGCGGCCTGGTCGACGATGCGACCTTCCGTCATCGGAATGGTGAATTCGCCGAAGTGACGGATGCGGTCGGAAGCCGGCTCGTAGCGCGGTTCTTCGCGTTCGATCTCGAGAAAGCCTGTTACCTTACCCATGGCTTTGCTCCTCATTCTTGCGCTTGGGCGCGAAATTGTCGTTAGCGGTCGAAATGGAAAGCGTGGTGCCTGAGAGCACCCCCTCCCAGCCTCCCCCGTCAAGGGGGAGGTGCCGAGCCGGTGATTTGGAAGAGATGGTGCCACACACTCGATCCGTCACCTCCCCCCTTGCGGGGGAGGATGGGAGGGGGGTGTGGGTGGCAAGAACGGAGTTAGGGCCGCCGTTCATGATCATTCCGCCGCCACGTGTGCGCCGGATGAGCGCTTGCGTTCCATTTCGAGGATGGCACGGCGATATTCAACCGGCATGACTTTTACGAATTTCGGGCGCATCTCGACCCAGTTGTCGAGGATCTGCTTGGCCTTGGTCGAACCGGTATAGTGCAGGTGGTTTGAAATCAGCTGATGCAGGCGCTCGTCGTCGTGCTTGGTCATGTCGCCGGAAATGTCGACGCGGCCATGCCATTCGAGATCACCACCGTGATGGTGAAGTTTTCGCATGAGGTCTTCTTCTTCCTGCACCGGTTCGAGATCGACCATGGCGAGGTTGCAACGCGAACGGAAGGTCTCGTCCTCGTCAAGGACATAGGCCACGCCGCCCGACATGCCGGCCGCGAAGTTACGGCCGGTGGGGCCGATGACGACGACGAGACCGCCGGTCATGTATTCGCAGCCATGGTCGCCCGTGCCTTCGACAACGGCGATGGCGCCGGAATTGCGCACGGCGAAGCGTTCGCCGGCGATGCCGCGGAAATAGGCTTCGCCCTTGATGGCGCCGTAGAGCACGGTATTGCCGACGATGATCGACTTGGTCGGATCGAAGGATACCTTGTCGGACGGGCGCACGACGATGCGGCCACCGGAAAGTCCCTTGCCGACATAGTCATTGGCGTCGCCGATCATGTCGATCGAGATGCCCTTCGCAAGGAAAGCGCCGAAAGCCTGACCGGCCGTACCGCGGAGGGTGATCGAGACGGTGTCTTCGGGCAGGCCTTCATGGCCGTACTTCTTGGCGAGGGCGCCAGACAGCATGGCACCGGCCGAGCGGTCGCGGCTGCGGATCGGGAGTTCGATCTGCACCGGCTTGCCCTCTTCGAGCGCGGGCTTGGCGAGTTCGACGAGCTTGCGGTCGAGCACGGCTTCGAGGTGATGGTTCTGCAGCTCCGAGTGATAGAGCGTGTCGCCCCCGATCGGCTCGGGCTTGTAGAAGACCTTGGAGAGGTCGATGCCTTCGCTCTTCCACTGGCCTTCGGCGCGGCGCTGATCGAGGAGATCAGAACGGCCGACCAGTTCGTTGAGGGTACGCGCACCCATTTCGGCCATCAGACCACGCAGTTCTTCAGCGATGAAGAAGAAGTAGTTGATGACGTGTTCGGGCGTGCCCTTGAAGCGCTTGCGCAGCACCGGGTCCTGGGTGGCGACGCCAACCGGGCAGGTGTTGAGGTGGCACTTGCGCATCATGATGCAGCCGGCAGCGATCAGCGGCGCGGTCGAGAAGCCGAATTCGTCGGCACCGAGCAGGGCACCGATGAGAACGTCACGACCGGTCTTGAGACCGCCATCGACCTGCAGCTTTACGCGTGAACGCAGGCGGTTCAGCACAAGGGTCTGGTGGGTTTCGGCGAGGCCGATTTCCCACGGGCCGCCGGCGTGCTTGAGCGAGGTCAGGGGCGAAGCGCCCGTGCCGCCATCATAGCCGGAAATGGTGATGTGGTCGGCGCGTGCCTTGGCAACGCCGGCAGCAACCGTGCCGACGCCCATTTCCGAAACCAGCTTTACCGAGATATCGGCCTGCTCATTGACGTTCTTCAGGTCATAGATGAGCTGGGCGAGATCTTCGATCGAGTAGATGTCGTGGTGCGGCGGCGGGGAGATGAGGCCCACGCCCGGGGTCGAATGGCGCGTCTTGGCGACGACCCAGTCGACCTTGTGGCCGGGCAATTGGCCGCCTTCGCCGGGCTTGGCACCCTGCGCGACCTTGATCTGGATCTGGTCGGAATTGACCAGGTATTCGGTGGTGACGCCGAAGCGGCCGGAGGCAACCTGCTTGATGGCGGAGCGCAGCGGGTTCTGCGACCCATCGGGCAGGCGCTTGTAGCGATCGGGCTCTTCGCCGCCTTCACCGGTGTTCGACTTGCCGCCGATCCGGTTCATGGCGATGGCCAGCGTCGTGTGCGCCTCGCGGCTGATCGAGCCGAAGGACATGGCGCCGGTGACGAAACGCTTGACGATGGTGGCGGCGCTTTCGACTTCTTCGAGCGGGACAGAGGGCCCCAGCGGCTTGATGTCGAAGAGGTGGCGAATGGCGAGGTAGCCGTTTTCGCCCGAGTTAACGCGCTCGGCAAAGCTGTTGTAACGGTCCTGCGCGGTTTCCGGGCTTTCCTCGAAGGTGCGAACGGCGTGCTGGAGGTCGGCGACGACGTCGGGCGACCAGGCGTGCTTTTCGCCGCGGATGCGATAGGCATATTCGCCACCGATATCGAGCGCCTTCTTGAGCACCACGTCGTCGCCAAAGGCTTCGGCGTGACGGCGCACGGTTTCCTCGGCAACTTCGCCGAGGCCGACGCCTTCGATCGAGGTCGCGGTGCCGAAGAAATACTTCTTCACGAAATCGGAGTTGAGGCCGACCGCGTCGAAAATCTGGGCGCCGCAATAGGACTGGTAGGTGGAAATGCCCATCTTGGACATGACCTTGAGGAGGCCCTTACCGACCGACTTGATGTAGCGGTAGACGACTTCGTCGGCCGAGACTTCTTCGGGGTAGTTGCCTTCGGCGTGGAGAGCCTGCAGCGCTTCGAAGGCGAGGTAGGGGTTGATGGCTTCGGCGCCATAGCCGGCCAGCATGGCGAAGTGGTGGATTTCGCGCGCTTCGCCGGTTTCGACCACGAGACCCGTCGAGGTGCGGAGGCCCTTGCGGATCAGGTGGTGGTGCACGGCAGCGAGCGCCAGGAGCGTCGGAATATCCAGACGATCCGCAGCGACCAGGCGATCGGAGAGGATGATGATGTTGTATTCGCCGCGCACGGCCTCTTCGGCCGCCTGGCAGAGAGCGTCGATCGCCGCTTCCATGCCTGCCGCGCCTGATGCGGCGGGGTAGGTGATGTCGAGCGTCTTGGTCTTGAACTGGTTGGTCTCGATCTCGCCGATGCCGCGGATCTTTTCGAGATCCTCATTGGTCAGGATGGGCTGGCGCACTTCGAGGCGCTTGACGGTGGACAGACCTTCGAGATCGAAGAGGTTGGGGCGGGGACCGATGAAGGAGACGAGGCTCATCACCGATTCCTCGCGGATCGGATCGATGGGCGGGTTCGTGACCTGCGCAAAATTCTGCTTGAAATAGGTGTAAAGGAGCTTGGACTTGTTGGAGAGCGCCGAAATCGGCGTGTCCGTGCCCATCGAGCCGACAGCTTCCTGGCCGGTGGTGGCCATGGGCGCCATCAGGAGCTTTACGTCTTCCTGCGTATAGCCAAAGGCCTGCATGCGATCGAGGAGGGCCTCGGTCGGCTCGGGCGCCTTGGGGGCGACGGCTGGCAGGTCTTCGAGCACGATCTGGGTGCGGGCGAGCCAATCGGCATAGGGGTTGGCGGTCGCAAGCGTTGCCTTGATCTCTTCGTCGGAGATGATGCGGCCCTGCTCAAGATCGATGAGCAGCATGCGGCCCGGCTGCAGGCGCCAGCGCTCGACAATGTCCTCGTCGGGAATGGTCAGCACGCCCGATTCCGAGGCGAGGACCACATGGCCTTCCTTGGTCACGAGATAGCGCGCCGGACGGAGACCATTGCGGTCGAGCGTGGCGACGACATAGCGGCCGTCCGAGAGGGACATGGCGGCGGGGCCATCCCAGGGTTCCATGAGGGAAGCATGGTACTGGTAGAAGGCGCGGCGCTTTTCATCCATCAGTGGATTGCCGGCCCAGACTTCCGGGATCAGCATCATGGCTGCGTGGGGCAGCGGATAGCCGCCGCGCACGAGGAATTCGAGCGCGTTGTCAAAGCAGGCGGTGTCGGACTGGCCCTCATAGGAGATCGGCCAGATTTTTGAGATGTCGTCGCCAAAGTACTTCGAGTGCACGGAAGCCTGGCGGGCCGCCATCCAGTTGACGTTGCCGCGGATGGTGTTGATTTCACCATTGTGCGTGGTCATGCGGTAGGGGTGCGCGAGCTTCCAGGACGGGAAGGTGTTGGTCGAGAAGCGCTGGTGCACGAGGGCGATGGCGCTTTCGAAGTCCTCGTGGTGGAGGTCGGGGTAGAAGGCGCCGAGCTGGTCGGCGAGGAACATGCCCTTGTAGACCAGCGTGCGCGCCGACATGGAGACGACATAGAAGCCGTTGTCGCCGTTGCTCTCGGGAACCTGAGCGTAGACAGTGTTGGAGATCACCTTGCGCACGATGAGGAGCTTGCGCTCGAATTCGTCGAGCGTGAGGCCTTCGGGGCGGGCGACGATCATCTGCTCGATGATCGGCTGGGTGGCGATGACGCCTGCCGACAGCTTCTTGTTGTCGGTCGGGACGACGCGCTCGCCGAGGAGGGCCATGCCTTCCTTTTCGAGGCAGGCGCGGACGGCAGCGGCGCAGCGATCGCGCAGGGCAGTGATGTTGGGATAGAAGATCATCACCACGGCATAGTGGTGCTTTTCGGGCAGGGCGAAGGGCAGCACCTTCTGGAAGAAGGCGTGCGGGGTCTGCACCAGGATGCCGGCGCCGTCGCCCATCAGGGGATCGGCACCCACGGCGCCGCGGTGTTCGAGGTTCTCGAGGATTTCGAGACCCTTCTCGACCACTTCGTGGCTGGGCTTGTTCTTGATGTTGGCGATCATGCCGATGCCGCAGGCGTCATGTTCCTGCATGGGATCGTAGAGACCCTGGGCTTCGGGGCGGCTGTGGACGCGGGCGCGATCATCTGCGATGACGCGGACACCATCGAGGATCAGGGTTTTGCGAGTATTGGCTTTCGCTGAAACCGGAGAAATCTGTCCGTTCTGCTGGGGGGCCATGTCTTAATCCTCGCTGTCTGATCGCACCCGTTTCCGGGCTTGGTTCGCTATGTCGTGTGCATCCTGATGGTGCCGGTGCCGGCCCGCTGGATGCAGTCTTGGTCCTCTGTGGGCACACTTCTCAATCGGGTCGTACGTCGGGGTACGGCTCGGATGAGCAAATGCATCCATGCGTGGGGAGCGGCGCTGCATCCAAATGGCCGCTCATATTCGAGCTATCTTAGCTCCGCCTGTCCGTTTCCGCTATCGTCTAGCGGTCCAGCCGGACCAGCGTGCGCTGCTTGCCGCGGAGAGCGGGGCGACGCGTCAGATAGGACAGAAGCACTGCCCTAACAGCTCCACATTTGCATAATTCAAAACTAGGCACAAGCGGTTTTGCCAAATTCGCGACACAAAAAATAGGACTTTCCTATTTTCTGTGTAGGAAAGCGTAGGAATTGGGTCGGAAAAGGCGCTGGAAACGATTGGGGCCGCCCCGGAGGACGGCCCGTTCGGTTAAGAAAGGATGAGACTTTCCTATTTTTGGCTAGGGCAGGACCACATCGGCCTCGTTTCCATCCATGTCATAGGCGACACGGCCGCCGGTCCATTGATCTGGAGCCTCGGCGCGGACTTCGACGAGCAGGCGATCGTCTTCGGGGGTCATGAAGAGCGTGTTGCGCGAGATGGTGTAGCGGAAGACGGTCATGTCCGGCATGGCCATGCGGGCGATGGTGCGGGCCTGGAGGTCGGTGAGGCGGGTGACGTCGAGGCTTGCGAGATCGGCGAGGGTGAAGGCGCGGTCGAGAGTGGGCGCGAAGGGATTGGGCATGGGCATGTTTGAGGACGAGCGCGTGATCTTTTCGGCGTCCATGTAGAACTCGGCGGTTTCGCCGGGATTCTGTGGGTCCTCCATGGTGATGAGCGCCTTGGAATCATCGATCATGATTTCGAGGAAATTTGCGTCCGTACCGAATTCTTCGGCAAGCCGTGAAAGCGTGTTTTCGACAGTGGCCGGGGCGAGCCAGGGGCCGAGGGCGGCGGCGGTGGCTGAGCCTTCGGGGAGTTCGACGTCGACGACCTGGCCCAAGGCGGTGAGCCAGACGGTGCCGGTCTTGTTGCTGGCGTTAGACAGCGTGACTTCCCAGAGGGGGAGCAGTTTCTTGCTGGTGCGGGTGGTGGGCTGGCTCGCCTCGATCTCGACGATGCGGCTGCCCGGGGTCGCAAAGGCGGCGATGGCGGCGGCTTTCACTTCGGGCAGTTTGTCGAACTGCAACTGGTCGAGCGCGAAGGGTTTTGTGTCGCCCATGCCGAGGGCGGCGAAATTCACGAAACTGCCGGAGCGGCGGACTTCGGACTGGTCCCAGGAATAGTCGACGGTTTGCTCGGCATCGGTCGGGTGATCGGCCGTGATGCTGATGCTGTCGGCGTCGATGGTGATGTCGTGGACGAGATCGCCGCGGATCAGGTTGGCGAACTCGTCCTGGATCTTGGCCATGGGCCAGGCATTGTCGACGAGGAGATTGGCCGCCTCTGCGGGAAAGGCGAGGGCGGCGAAAGCTGTGGTCAGGTAGGCAAGGCGCAGTCGGTACATGGCGAGCCTCCAGAGATTTCGGGCGATGATACAATATCTCTGGAGGCGTGACACTGAGTGGGCGATGAATGGCGCGTTCAGCCGAGCGACAGGCGCGGCCTATTCGAGGTGCGACTTGATGAACCAGAGGTTCTTGTCGAGGTCGCGCGAAAAGGCGGTGAGGATATCGGCACTGTCCGCGTCGCCGGCTTCGTCGGTCGCGTCGATATCTTCGCGCACCTGATTGGCGAGGGCTGCGTAGCGCTCGGCGAGGGCCGCGAGATGGTCGGCGACCTTGCGGATATCGGTGGGGTAGGCTGCCAATTTACTCGCCTTGGCGACGACCTGGCTGGTGCCGAGGGCAATGCCGTCGAGCTGGGCGACGCGCTCGGCAATGGTGTCGACATGGTCGTCGAGCTGGGTGCGCATGGGGTCGAGCATTTCATGCACGGCGATGAAATTTGGACCCTTGAGGTTCCAATGCGCCTGCTTGGTGATCAAGGCGAGATCAATGGCGTCGGCGAGACGCGCATTGAGAATGTCGATGATGGCCGACTTGGCATTGGATTTTAGGGTGATGGAGGGAGTCTTCATGGGAATATCCTGACGCTGGGGAGGAAAGCGCGAGCGCCTTACTCAACTTGCGGCAGTATGACTCGTTCCCGCTGAAGAGGTGAAGACAAACAAAAAGCGCGGCCCCTTTTGGGACCGCGCTCCTGTCGTCTCTGGGAGGAGATGACCTAGTTAATTTACCGACTTGTCCTCGATGGTAGCGGTGCCGCCATTGATCTGAATGGTGCGCGGTTTCTTGCTTTCGGGCAGTTCGCGCTTCAGTTCGAGATGGAGGAGGCCGTTTTCGAGGGCAGCGCCCTGGACCTCGACATAATCGGCAAGCTGGAAGCGCAGCTCGAAGGCGCGCTCGGCAATGCCGCGATGGAGGAATTCGCGCTTGGTATCGGTGTTTTCAACCGGCTTGGCGCCCTTCACGACGAGGCTGTTTTCCTTGGTTTCGATGGCGATGTCGCCATTGGAAAAGCCGGCCACGGCGATGGAGATACGATAGGTGTCTTCGCCGGTGCGCTCGATATTGTAGGGCGGGTAGGACTTGGCTTCCTGGGTGCCCAGGGTGTCGAGGCGGTTGAACAGGCGGTCAAAACCGACGGTCGAGCGATAGAAGGGGGAAAAATCGATGGTCTGCATTTTCACATTCTCCAGTTGAGCAACGTGGTTGAAGCGATGCCTTGCGGCACGCCGATGCCGGTGCCTCCCGTGGTGCTCCCTGATGCGGCGAGCGACCTTTTCGGCAGGGCCGGTGTCCCCGGCTTTCCGGCGGACCAATCATATTTAGGAAGGGGTTTTGGGGCTTCAAGGGGGAATGGGATTTTCGAAAATCGTGTGTGCCGCTACCCCCACCCTCATTCCCTCCCCACAAGGGGGAGGGAGGCGCAAGCCTCAGTCGTCTCGGGCCCATCGTCTTCTTCCCCCTCGTGGGGAGGGATCAAGGGTGTGGGTATAGACTGGAGCATTTCTGCCGGCTGCAGGCTCAAACTGAACCGAAAATGAACGGGCTGGTCCAAACCCATTCAGGCTGACCCGTGCATAAACATGAGCGTGAGGCCGCCGCCGCGGTCCTCATGCAGCGGGTCCGTCATCCGCCCCCCGCACGGGCCCGCCCTCAAAAGGCCAGCATTCCCAGCCCGGAATGCTGGCCTTTCTTTACCTGACGACGCTATCGTGCGGGCAAAATCGTGGAGACGCGTCTTGACCGCTTTGGTTGATCCCACCGGCCCGAAACTCGCCATCGTTCCCTCGAACCCGGTGCCGGCTGGCGTACGGGTCGGCTATGTGACGACGCCGGACCGGGTGAAACTGCGCTATGCCATCTGGCCGAAATCGGCCGGGCCGCATCGGGGTACGGTCTGCCTCGTGCAGGGGCGCACGGAATATATCGAAAAGTATTTTGAGACGATCGCCGACTTTCAGGCGCGTGGGTTTGCGGTGGCGACGTTCGACTGGCGCGGGCAGGGCGGCTCGGACCGGCTGATCGGCAATCGTACCGTGGGTTATGTCGATCGGTTCGACGATTATTGGACCGATCTCAGGACTTTTCATGCCGAAATCCTGCTGCCCGATTGCCCGCCGCCCTTTTATCTCGTGGGCCATTCCATGGGCGGGCTCGCTTCGCTCTATGCGACGACGCGCGACCGGGTGATGTTTGATCGCGTCTTCCTGTCGGCGCCCATGGTGTGCCTGCATGGGATGGAACATAGTATTGGCGGGTTTGGAGCTCTTGCCGAGACGCTGAGTTTTCTAGGGCTGGGCGCCGTGCCGCTCAAGCGCAGGGGGGACAAGCGGCCGGACGAGGCCGGATTTTTGGACAATCCGCTGACCTCGGACCTCCTGCGCTATACGCGCATGGTCGACATCATCCGGGCCGACGATGGCCTCTATATCGGTTCGCCGAGTTTTCGCTGGCTCGCTGCCTCGATGAAGGCAATGGTGGAGGCCAATCGCGAGGATTTTGCCGGAAGGCTGCAGATTCCGCTGCTGGTGCTGGCGGCGGCGCGTGACACGATCGTGTCGACGCCGGCGCTCGAGCAATTGGGCCTGCGGCTGAGGAACGGGCGGCATGTGGTGATTGCCGGGGCCAAGCATGAACTCTTCATCGAGACCGATCCCGTTCGCGGCCAGGTGCTCGCGGCGTTTGACGCCTTCATCACAAATCAGACGCGCTAAACCTTTTGTAACACACGATATCTAGGGTCTCGCAGACCCAGAAGGGTCTTGGGGACCCCGATGAGTCAGTTGAGGCGATTGCTGAGGGATCAGCAGGGTAACGTCGCGGTTATTTCAGCGCTGATGCTGTTGCCCATGCTGGTGCTGGCGGGTGGAGCGACTGACATAGCCCGGTATGAGGCCCATCGGGCACAATTGCAGGACGGCGTGGATCGAGCGGTGCTTGCAGCAGCGTCGTTGACGCAGGACCTGAGCGTTGAAGAGACGGCCGCTGAATATCTCAAATCAGTCTCCTTCATCGACGAAGTCGACCTCGAATACGATTATGAAACCTCGCTCAATGCGCGCGAAGTAACCATTACCGCACGCTACAGTCTGGCGACGGCGTTTTTGCCGCTCATCGGCATCAATTCAATGGACATGATGGCTCGCGCCAGCGCGGAGGAACGGCGCCGGAACGTCGAAGTATCGATGATATTGGATATTTCCGGCTCCATGCGCTGGAGTACCCCAGCGGGTGCCCCAACGCGCATCAGCCTGTTGCGGCCCGCTGCCAAGAGTTTCATCGATGCGCTGCTGACCGAGGGCACCAAGGACACGACCTCGATCACCATAGTGCCCTATGCGGGCTCGGCCAATCCGGGTGCGGCCATGTTCAGCATCCTGGGCGTGCCGCGCAAGCACTCATATTCATCTTGCCTGAACTTTGTCTCCGGCGACTATGGCATGGGCCTCATTCCCTTCAGCCAAAGGCTGCAAACGGCGCATTTCACGCAAAACCACAATGGGGTCAATGAGCCTGGACTCGAATGGGCCTGGTGTCCCTATGAAGCAACGGCGATCACCTATCTCTCCAATGACGCAGATGTATTGAAGGCCGAAATCGATGCCATGAGGATGCACGACGGCACCGGCACGGCTATCGCCATGAAGTGGGGCATGCTGATGCTTGAACCTGCCGCGCAACCCATAGTCGCCCAGGCAGTGGCGGCTGGCCTGGTGCCCAATCAGTTTGCAGACCGGCCGGCCCCGTTTGACGATGGCGAGACGCTGAAAGTCCTGGTGCTGATGACGGACGGCGCCATTTCACCTCAGTATCAGCCCAAGAAGTACGACTATCCCCGCACGCCCGCGGTCGACAATGAGTCACTCTCCAATGGCGGGACGCCACTGCAAAATATGTATGCGGTGTGCAATCGTGCCAAAGCCAATGGCGTTGTGGTGTTCACCATCGCCTTTCAGGTCGACAGCACCGGGGCAGCGCAGATGAGCAATTGCGCTTCGAGCCCGGCGCATTTCTACGACGTCAAAGGGCTGGATATCGGGGCGGCATTCCAGTCAATCGCCATGTCGATCCAGAAAATCAAGCTGACGCAATGAACCCGTTGGTGAGGGCTGGAAGGAGACGGCGGCGGTTCGGACGCGACACCAAGGGGGCCGCGGCGATCGAGTTTGCGCTGCTGGTGCCGATCCTGCTTGCCATCATCTTTTCGACGCTCGAAGCCGGCTGGCTCATGGTGCAGACGATCATGCTCGACCGGGCGCTGGACCTGACGGTGCGCGAACTGCGGATCGGCAGCTTCGCCAATCCGACCCAGGAAGCCATGCGGGATCGCATCTGCGCGCAGGCGGTGGTGCTGATCGATTGCCAGAAGACCCTGGCGCTCGAACTCATCCCGATCACCAGTGCAGCGAGCTATCCGACCGATGCGGCGCGCTGCCTCAATCGCGGGACGACATTGCAGCCGGTGCTGCGCTTTGATGCCGGGCAGCGGACCCAGACCGTGTTCGTACGCGCCTGCTATGTGGTCGAGCTGTTCACGCCGGGCCTTGGCCTGGGACTGGTGCTCTCCAAGGACGAGACGGGGGCCGTGCGGCTCGTGTCCAAGTCCGGTTTCATCAACGAGCCGGCATGATGGCGAGGCGGGCGTTACGGCAATTTCAGCGAAGCGAGCGCGGGGCGACGATCATCGAATTCGCATTGCTCGCGCCGGTGCTGCTCTTGGTCTTGCTGGGCTCGGTGACCGCTTTCGATCTTTTGCGCAATGCGCAGAGCGTTGAAAAAGCCACATTCACCATTGGCGACATGCTGTCGCGGCAAACTTCGGTCTCGGCCTCGACCCTGACCGGCATGCTCAATCTCATGCTCAATGTGGTGCCGAGCGCGCATGATGGCGGGTTGCGCATCAGTTCGATCGCGAGGGACAATGGCGCTTTCGTGTTGCGCTGGTCGCACAGCGTCGGCAGCAATGTTCCCACCACGCCGATCCCCACCTCCATCCTGCCCGAGATCGCCAATGGCGATACCGTGCTGGTAACCGAGAGCTTTGTGCCGCATGAGGCGATGTTTGCCGGCTTCGGGTTCAGCGACATTACTTTTACGGCCAATGCCGTGCATCGGCCGCGCTTCGTGACGGCGATCCCGTTCCAATAGGTTTTAAGCTGCGTTGATCAGCTCGAGGGTCTTGTCGAGGAGGGCCTGGCTGGCTGCCGCGACGACATTGCCGCCGGCGGTGGGCTCGGAACCGTCCCAGCAGGCGATAGCGCCACCGGCTTCGCGGATGATCGGCACGAGCGCGGCGATGTCATAGGTATTGAGATGGGGCTCGATGACGAGGTCGGCATGGCCTGATGCGAGGAGAGCATAGCCATAGCAATCCATGCCGAAGCGCTGCAGGCGCGTGGCGCCTTCGACGGCGTGCCACTTGGCGGCGAGCGACGGTGTGTTGAAGAGTTTTGGCGTCGTGGTGAAGACGCGGGCCGGGGCGAGATCGGTGAGGCCGCTGACGCGATTGGGCTGGGTGAGGCCGCCGCGCTCATAGCGCGAATGGCCGGGAACGGCGATGAAGGTTTCTCCGATAAAGGGTTGGCTCATGATGCCGGCCTTGGCTACGCCATCGACGGCAAAGCCGATCAGCGTGCCCCAGACCGGTGCGCCGGAGATGAAGGCGCGGGTGCCGTCGACGGGATCGATGATCCAGGTATAGGGGCTTTCCCCGCTCGTGCCCCATTCCTCTCCGATCACCGCGTGATCGGGAAAGGCGTCGGCGATGATGGCGCGGATGACCTTTTCGGCCCCCTTGTCGGCCTCGGTGACGGGGTCGAAGCCGGTCGTCAATTTGTTGTCGATGGCAAGGCCGGTGCGAAAGAGCGGCAGCGTGTGCGCCGCAGCGGCATCGGCAGCAGCGAGGAGGGTGGCTTCGATACGGGCGAAATCGAGTTGCGTGGCCATGAAAATCCTCCAGCGGCAGGCGAAGCTGGTTTAGGAGGCGGCGCGGCATGGAGCAAGCGGACAAATGCCGACGCGCCTCAAACAGTTACGCTTTTTGCCCGAGGATCGTGACGGCTTCTGGGGCGGAAATGTCGTCCATCCGTCATGATTCATTTTTGCAACAAGCGTGTGTCGAACGGCAGGCGAGGCCGCGTGGAGCCTTGTGCGGGACCGAAAAGAGGTTCAGCCTTCAGTGGCATGATGTGCATTCCGGCCCTTGCGGCAGCTCTTGCGCCGGACCGGAGCGCATCGTTCCTCCCTTGACTGGGCCGCCTTTAGGGGCGGCCCTTGTTTGTGTGGAAGGGCTATTCGGCCGCGGCGCGCTCGGGCGCGGCGGTGGGGGCAGCCAGGGTCATCAGGTCGAGACCGATCAGGGCGTGGATCATGCCCTCGATCAACTGGCGCAGCGGTTCGAAGCCGGCATTCTTCTCCAGCGTCGCCTCGTTCATATAGAGATGCCGGCTGACCTCGATCTGGAGGGCATGGACGCCGTGTTGCGGGCGGCCATAGGCGCGGGTGCAGAAGCCGCCGGCATAGGGGCGGTTGCGCGCGACCTTCAGCCCAGCGGCGATGAAGCCGGTTTCAACAAGATCGATCAGGGCAGGCGAACAGGTCGTGCCATAGCGGTCGCCGAGGACGATGTCGGGCGTCGCCCGCTCGCCATGGCGGCCAAGCCGGGGCATGGAGTGGCAATCGATCAGCACAGCGACGCCAAAGCTGGTGGCGGCTTCGGTGAGGAGGTTTTGGAGGGCCGCGTGATAGGGGTGGTAGATGCCCTCGATGCGCATGCGCGCATCATCGAGGGTCAGTTTTTCGCGGTAGATCGGCTTATTTTCGGCAACGACGCGGGCCAGCGTGCCAAGGCCGGCGGCGACGCGCGGCGAGGTGGTGTTGAACCGGTCAGACAGGGCATCGACGAACATGGTGGGATCGAGTTCCCAGGGTTCGCGATTGACGTCGAGATAGGCGCGCGGGAAATGCGCCCTGAGGAGCGGGGCGCCAAGATGGGGCGCGCGCGCAAACAGCTCATCGACGAAGGCATCCTCGGACTGGCGGATCGAAAGATGATCGAGCCGGGTCATGGCGAGGAAGCGATCGGGATAGCTTCGGCCGGAATGGGGCGAATTGAACACAAGTGGCGCGACCATGCGACGGGGCCGTATGGTTTCGAATGCCGGTTGATCCCAATAGTCGGATCGCACGCTGCCTCCACGGGGGCCGCGCTTCCCGCGCGGTCGAGTGATTTGCTGTCACCCAAGTGTCGCGCGGCGCAGCCAACTTGTCCAGTTGATTGCAAAAAGACGCACTGATGGCGTGAGGCCGTTTGCGTTGGGACAAATCTGAATTAAATATCGGCTCAATACGACTCACTGCCGGATTGGCCCCTGAAGCGCGTCGCGATCCCCACGATTCGCTCCATACGCTTCAGGCCCTTGTTTTTGACGCGTGTCCTCGTCCCGAAACCGGAACCACTTTCGGGGGGCATGCCTGAAGAGGTTTTTGATGAAGCGCATCCTGCTCGCCGAAGACGATAACGACATGCGCCAGTTCCTGACCCGGGCGCTGAAGAATGCCGGCTATGAAGTCGTTTCGTTCGACAATGGGCTTTCCGCCTATGAGCGCCTGCGCGAAGAGCCGTTTTCGCTGCTTCTCAGCGATATCGTGATGCCGGAAATGGACGGGATCGAACTGGCGCGGCGCGCGACCGAACTCGATCCCGACCTCAAGGTTATGTTCATCACCGGCTTTGCCGCGGTGGCGCTGAACCCGGACAGCGACGCGCCGAAAGATGCGTCGGTGCTGTCAAAGCCCTTCCACCTCAAGGATCTCGTGTCCGAAGTGGAGCGGCTGCTCGCGGCCTGATGGCGCTGCATGCCTTTGAAGCAAAACCGTTTTCGCGTTTTGCGGGGTATGCACAAAGAAGAAATCCACAGGCGTGAGATTGACCCCTTGACCGCTACGGTTCTTTTGTGGTCTATCCGCGCCACCGGAGAGGCAAACGCCGAACCGGCCCGGAGAGATGGGCGTATAGCTCAGCGGGAGAGCACTACGTTGACATCGTAGGGGTCACAAGTTCGATCCTTGTTACGCCCACCATCTCTTCTTTTTCCCTGCGCAAGCGCAGCGGGTGCGTAGCTCAGCGGGAGAGCACTGCCTTCACACGGCAGGGGTCACAGGTTCAATCCCTGTCGCACCCACCATTTTCATGACATTACTGTTTATCGGCGCTGACCAGCGCTGTTTTGATGCGTCCGGCGTTTGGGTCGCGGGCTAGAAGCGGTAGTTGAGGCCGGTGCGGACGATATTGAGGTAGGGAGCCTCGGCGCGGTGCAGGTAGCCTCCGCCCATGGCGCCGATTATACCGGTTTCGACGGTGCCCAGGCGGATATGCAGATATTCGGCGCGGAGGCTGAGATTGTCGGCGAGCGCCCATTCGAGGCCGGCGCCGGCCGCCCAGCCGGAGGCCAGATGGCGGCTGGTGAAATTGTTCGAGGTGTCGCCCTTGCTGAAATCGGCCGCGGCGAGACCTGCCGTGGCATAGATCAGCAGATTGTCATGGGCGAGGCCGACGCGGCCACGGAGCGTGCCGAAGCCGTTGATGTCGATGGTGTTGACGAGGCCGGCAAACTGGGAATCGTCGCCGCGGAATTGTCCGATCGAGAGATCGGCCTCGGCACCGATGACGAAGGCATTGAACTGGTGCTGGTAGCCGGCGTGAAGGCCAGCCAGCAGGCTCTGGTATTTGATGTCGCCGTCGGGTTGCCATGGTCCGCTCGGCGTCGCCGCCCAGCGGTTTTGACTCTGTCCAAAGCCGTAGCCGAGGTGTCCGCCGATATAGGTGCCCGACCAATCGTGGCCGGCAGAATGGGTGCGGAGCGAGAAATCCTGCACATAGACATCTGCCGCCAGAGCGGAGGGCGCCGACAGAAGCGTCAGGCACATAAATAGGCTCGCCAGTTTCATTGCCGGTTCCCACCTTCACCGACCAAAGAATCTGGCGATTTATGGTTAATGAGGGGTGAAGGCGGGGAACCTGCTTGTGTCAGGCGGGCTGCGGAAATGTACGCAGGGAGCCCGGCTTTTGCAGCAGCAGCACGGCGATGGCTGCGATGATGCACATGGCGCCGGCAAGCTGCAGGGCCGGCAGGTAGGTCGAAAAATCGCTGCGCAGGGCACCGGCACCATAGGCGGCGGCCGCGGCGCCGAGCTGGTGGCCGGTAAAGACCCAGCCGAAGACGAGGCCTGCCTTTTCGCGACCAAAATTGTCGGCGGCGAGTTTTACGGTTGGCGGGACGGTGGCGACCCAATCGAGGCCGTAGAAGACGGCGAAGATGGCGAGTTCGGCGAAGGTGAAGCCGGAAAAGCTGAGATAGATCAACGACAGGCCACGCAGGCCGTAGAACCAGAACAGCAGGAAGCGGTTGTCGAAGCGGTCGGAGAGCCAGCCGGCAAGGACCGTGCCGAAGAAGTCAAAAATGCCGATGACGGCGAGCGTGCCGGCGGCGGTGACGGCGGCCATGCCGAAATCGCCGCAGATGGAAATCCAATGGGTCTGGATGAGGCCATTGGTGGAGAGCCCGCAGATGAAGAAGGTGCCGAAGAGAACCCAGAAGGCGGGGACGCCAGCGACTTGCTTGAGGGTGACGATGGGCAAGGCGAGCGTCTTGAGGAGGCTCTGTTCGCGCTTGGGAACGGGCGTGATACTTGCGTCGCCATAGGGGGGTAGGCCGAGATCGGCAGGGTGGTCGCGCATGAGGAGGGCAACCAGGACCATGGCGCTGGCAATGATGGCGACGGCGAGCGTCATGGCGGTGCGCCAGCCATAGGCTTCGGTGAGCGAGGCGAGAATGGGCAGGAAGATTAATTGGCCGGTGGCGCTGCTGGCGGTCATCAAGCCGACGACGAGGCCGCGGCGCTTGGAGAACCAGCGGGTGGCGACGGTGGCGCCGAGGACGAGAGCCGTCATGCCGGTGCCCGCGCCGATGACGACGCCCCAGAGCAGCAGGAGTTGCCAGACTTCGCGCATGAAGAAGGAGACCACGATGCCGGCCATGATGAGGCCAAGGGCAGTGGTGACCACCTGGCGAATGCCAAAATGGCTCATGAAGGCGGCGGCGAAGGGGCCTAGGAGGCCAAAGAGCACCAGGCGCACGGCCATGGCGGCGGAAATGTCGGCAATGTCCCAGCCGAATTCCTGGTGCAGCGGCTGGATCATGACGCCGGCAGAGCCCATGGCGCCAGCGGTGGCGAGCATGGTGAGGAAGGTCGTTGCCGCGACAATCCAGCCATAGTGCAGGTTGCGGGCCTCCATCCACCTTGCGACGCTGTTGGAGATCATTTTGTGAGTGCCTTTCCGCTGGCGGATATGTGGGCATATGCCCGCTTATGGGTAAAGAAATCAGAGCGAGGAGAGGAGGTCGGCGAGGACCTTCATGTTTTGAGGGCCGAGGCGTGTTTCGAATTCGCGCTGTGCCTGATCCCAGAGCGGGGCGCCGGCATCGAGAATGTCGTGGCCTTTCTCGGTGATGGTCAGCATGGCCTCCCGCTTGTCCTTGCCGGGGACGGTGGCGATGAGGCCCATGCGTTCGAGCACTTTGGAATTGCGGCCGACGGTGGAGCGGTCGAGTTCGACGCGCGTGCCGAGGTCGGTGAGGGAGACGGGGGCCATGCGCCTGATGTTTCTGAGGAGGCTGAACTGGCCGATATTGATGCCGAGGGGCGACAGGAGATCGTCATAGCGCGACGCGGCCTTGCGATAGGCTTTGCGGAGCTGAGTGGCGTGGCAGACGTCGTTTTGCATGGGTGCGGGTATATGCCCGTAAATTGGGTTTGGCAAGGTGTGCTGTGTTTTGAAACAGAGATCCCCTGAGTTCTCAAACGAAGTGCAACACCTTTGTAAGG
>NZ_JQGC01000031.1 GCF_000743575.1 Devosia riboflavina
TTCTTCGAGGATGATGGCGGCTTCTTCGCGGACGGCTTCGGCTTCGCTCAGGTTTGCCTGGAGGCGGGTATGCGCCTCCTCGAGGGCGGAGCGGCGAGAGGCGAGTTCGCCCTGGGCGCGGAGGGCGCGGTCGAGCTCGGTCTGGGCGAGAGTGATGGCGTGCTGGGCCTTGCGCCAGTCTTCGCGGCGCGCGCGTTCGGCCTGGCGGGCGAGGTCGAGGGCGGCGGTCTGGCTGTCGATGTCGCGGCGGAAGGCGTTGCGCTCGGCCTTGGCGCGCATGACTTCTTCGTCCAGTTCGGCGAGGCGATTGCGCTGCGAGAGGCGGAGGGCGGCGGCGGTCGGGGCGTCGGCAGCGGCGACAAAACCATCCCAGCGCCACATGGTGCCTTCGAGCGTGACGAGGCGCTGGCCGGGCCAGAGGGCGGGCATGAGGCCGGGACCGACGATATCGCTGACAAGGCCGATCTGGTCGAGGCGGCGTTTAAGGAGCGGCGTGCCGGTGACGTAACGCGACAGTGGCTCGGCGCCTTGTGGCAGCGGCGGATCGTCATAGCCTTCGATGGCGATGGACCAATGGAGCGGAGCGCCGGCATCCGACGAGGCATCGAGATCGTCGCCGAGCGCGGCGCCGAGGGCGGTTTCGTAGCCGGGCTCCACCTTGAGTTCATCGACAATGGCAGGCCATAGGCTGGAGCCGACATTGAGCATTTTGCCCAAGGTGGATGCTTCCGCTTCGAGGCCCGTGACCAGCGCGTCGAGTTCGGCGAGGCGCGGGCGCATTTCGTCGAGCTTTTGCTGGGCGGCTGCTGCTTCTTCCTCGGCGCTGAGGGCGGCGCTTTCGGCGATCTCGGCTTCTTCGTGGGCGGCTTCGAGCGCGTCCTGATGGCGGGCGAGGGTTTCGTCGCCGGCAATGGTTTCGGCGATTTTGGCCATGTCGGCTTCGACGGCAGCGATCTCGCGGGTCAGGCGTTCGAGGCGGAGGTCGGCATCGGCGACGGCGCGCTGGGCCTGACCTCGGCGCACGCGCATCTGGGCGAGGCGGTCACTGAGGATGCGGGATTCGGTTTCGGCTGAGGTTGCGGCAGCGCGGGCCCCTTCGGCTTCGCGGCGGGCGGCTTCGAGGCTTTCAATGGCCTGTTCTTCTTCGGCTTCGATGCGCTCTTGCTCCTCCGCATAGGCGGCAAGGCTCGCTTCGCTTTCGCTGACCAGTTCGCGTTCGCGGCTGCCGTCCTGCGAAATCTGCCTCAGGCGCTCTTCGAGTTCGGTGCGGCGCTGCTGCAGGCGGCGTGATTCTTCGCTCAATTGCTCGAAGAGGATTTTGTAGCGCTGGAGGATGGCCGAGGTGACAGCTTCGCGTTCGCGCAAGGGGGCGAGTGCGGCTTCGGCTTCTTCGACATTCTTTTGGGCCATGCGCTCGGCATGGGTGGCATCGGCCAGCTTGCGGATGAGGACGGCCTGTGCGGCTTCGCCTTCTTTTTCCGCGGCGCGGGTGGCGACCCAGCGGATGTGGAAGAGCGTCGCTTCGGCGCGGCGGATGTCGCCCGAAAGGCCGCGATAGCGGATGGCGAGGCGGGCCTGGCGTTTCAGCGTATCGAGCTGGCTGCTGATCTGGCCGATGATGTCGTCGACGCGCTCGAGATTGCTCTCGGCGGCGCGGAGGCGGAGTTCGGCCTCGTGGCGGCGCGAATGAAGGCCAGAAATGCCGGCGGCTTCTTCGAGGAGAGCGCGGCGGGCGGTTGGCTTGGCGGCGATCAGCTCGCCGATCTGGCCCTGTCGCACCATGGCGGGGGAATGGGCGCCCGTGGACGCATCGGCAAAGAGTAGCTGCACGTCGCGGGCGCGCACTTCCTTGCCATTGACGCGATAGACCGAGCCGGCCTCGCGCTCGATGCGACGGGTGACTTCCAGAATGTCGGCGGTGTTGAGGGCGGCGGGGGCGGTGCGGTCGACATTGTCGAGGACCAGCGTCACCTCGGCCGAGTTGCGGCCGGGCCGATTGCCGGAGCCGGAAAAGATGACGTCATCCATGCCGGAGGCGCGCATGGCCTTGTATGAGTTTTCACCCATGACCCAGCGCATGGCTTCGACGAGATTGGACTTGCCGCAGCCATTGGGGCCGACAATGCCGGTCAGGCCCGGCTCCATGACGAGGGTGGTCTCGTCGCAGAAGCTTTTGAAGCCGTGGAGTTTCAGGCGGGAGAACTTCATGCGCCACCCCAAGCGCCGAAGAGCACCCTCCCCCTTGCGGGGAGGGATGGGGAGGGGGGCGGGAGCCGCAACATCGAGCGGGCCAGCACCCCCTCCCAACCTCCCCCGTCAAGGGGGAGGTGCACATCGAGTTCTTGATTACTGCTGTGCAGGAGCCGGGGCCATTGCGTCGGTCGCAGGAGCCATTGCGTCAGCAGCAGGCGCCATGGCGTCGGTGGCCGGAGCCATTGCCTCAGTTGCCGGGGCAGGAGTTGCAGCTGCGTCAGCGGCGGGAGCGACGAAATCGGCGGGCACAAGCGGGTCGATCTCGGCAGCGAGCTGCTCGAGCGTCTTGTCACCGGAAAGCGTCTTGCCATTGACATAGAAGGTCGGCGTGCCCTGGAGCCCGAATTCGTTCAGCGCCTGTTCGCGCATGGCTTCCATGCCAGTGAACAGGTCCTGATTCGTCAAGGCAGCGTCAAAACTTTCCTTGGTAAAACCGAGCTGGGTCGCGATGGCAAAGATCGCATCGCGCGGGGTTTCGGAAACGCCCCATTCGCCCTGGGTCTTGAAATAGGTCGAGATGACGTTGTGGTAATTGGTCTCGCCGGCAGCTTCGGCCAGCATGAAGATGGCTGCGTCGAGCACGTTGCGCACGAAGGGGCGCAGGATGAATTTTACCTTGCCGGTATCGACATATTCGGCCTTGAAGGGCTCATAGACCGTGTTGTGGAAGGTCGCGCAGTGCGGGCAGGTCGGGGAAGCATATTCGATGACGGTGACCGGGGCGTCGGCATTGCCCAGGACCTTGTCGGCGATATTGCCGGCGGGAGCTGCCAGTTTGGCCGGATCGACGACGTCGCCTTCGGCGGCCTGGGCCCCACTGAGGCCGCAAAGGCTAAGCGCGGTGGCGCCGGCGGCAAGGATGAGGGTCTCACGGCGGTTGAACTTCACGGGTCAGGCTCCTGATTATTGTTCTGCGCGACACTACACATGGGCTTGGTGTCGGCAAGTGGGCACGATTATCACTTGGGGGTGAACGGACTATCCGCTTTGCATGTCCTGATCCCGAAACCATGAATGCTTCCGGGGGGACACGATTATCTGCCCTTTTTGTCCGACCTGCCGGAGAGCGCGAGGCCCAATGCCCGCAACGCTTCCCGCAGATCAGTATCCTCGATCTTGTCGACCGTGGCGCCGACCTTTGCGATTTCGCTCTGGCTCGGTTGCCTGTTCTTTTGCGCCTTGGCGCCTGAACCGGGGGTGAATAGCTCGGCGGAAAGGCGAACCTCGCTGACAAGGAGGTAGCCAAAATAGCGGTTGACCGCCGCGGCGATGTCATTGGCTGCATGTTGCACGAAGAGGGCCTGGCCGGGGCCGCAGCGCAGATAAAGCACGGCGCCTTCGTGGCTCTGGGCGGCGCTGCGCGGCCAGACCAGCTTGTCGGGCATGGTGGTCTGGTCATAGGGCGCGGGGGCGATGACACGCCAATGGGTGATGATATCGCGGGTGGCAAAGCCGCGCTTTTTCAAGACCGGATCAAGCGCGCCCGAAAGCACGTCAGCAACGCTGAGTGTCTTGTTCCTGCGCTTGGGTTCGGGCGGTTCCTTTTCGGCCATGGGGTGGGAGTAGCGCTGGGCGGGGTTTGGGGCAAGGGCTTCCGATGCGCGCTCATAACACCCCCACCCTCATTCCCCCCCTTGTGGGGAGGGATCAAGGGTGGGGGTATTCTTCTTGAAGCCCCCACCCCAAAAACTATATCCATCCGCCATGCCCCTCCTTGCTCCCCACCCCATCGACGCCGCTGCCGTGCTCGCCTGGTACGATCGCCATGCCCGCGATCTGCCCTGGCGTGTTTCGCCTTCTGATCGGGCGAGGGGCGTGCATGCCGATCCCTATCGGGTGTGGCTGAGCGAAGTGATGCTGCAGCAAACGACGGTGGCGGCGGTGCAAAAGTATTTTCTGCGCTTTACCCATCTTTGGCCGACTGTCTTCGACCTTGCCGCCGCCCCGCTCGATGCGGTGCTGCGCGAATGGGCTGGGCTTGGCTATTATGCCCGAGCGCGAAACCTGCACGCCTGCGCGGTAGCGGTTGTCGAGCGACATGGCGGCATCTTCCCGCAGACTTCGGAAGGTCTCCAAACCCTGCCAGGCATCGGCGCCTATACGAGCGCGGCTATTGCCGCGATCTGTTTTGACGAGCGGATTGCCGTGCTCGATGGCAATCTCGACCGGGTACTAGCGCGCTATTATGCGCTCGATGTGCCGGTGCGCGAGGCCAAGGACGAATTGCGGGCGGCATTGCAGCAAAATGTGCCGGAGCGATCAGGCGATTTTGCGCAGGCGATGATGGATCTTGGCGCGACCACCTGCGCGCCGCGGGCCGCTTGTTGCCTTATCTGTCCGTTGCAACCCGATTGCCGCGCGGCGCGCGAGGGCGAGCCGGTGTTTTATCCCATCAAGCCGGTCAAGGCCGAACGTCCGGTGCGGCGCGGCCATGCCTTTGTCATGACCGATGCGGGTGGAGACGTTTACCTGCAATCGCGGCCGGGCAAGGGGCTGCTGGGCGGCATGACGGAGGTGCCGACCTCGGACTGGGTTTCGGAGCTTTCGGAGGCGGCCTATCCCGTTGTCGGGAACTGGCGCCATCGGGGGCAGGTGGTGCACGTCTTTACCCATTTCCGGCTGGAGCTGGAAGTGTGGTCCTCGCTGGTGCCGGCGGATGGGCTGGCAAATGGCTGGTGGAGTCCGCCATCGGCGCTGAAAGGTGAGGCACTGCCGACATTGTTCAGAAAAGTCCTGGCACAGGCGGGGTTGGGGTAACCTGGTTCGAGATTCGATAGTAAGCTCAGAAGAATAACGGTGAGCTTAATTGCCGCTGACTTCCATTCACTAGTCTAGTTAGCGGAGGGCCGGCATGAGCGTATATCGGTCTGACGCTAAGTTTTGATCTTGATCGCATAGTTCGGGTGGTCAGCGAACTGAAAATAATCGGCGGGTACATCCCGAAGCCCCAAGACATCAAGGGGCCAGAGGAAACCTACCTCGAAACAAAAATCAGAGATATGAATTGGCGTTTCTGGATAAAATACGTCCGTATACTCGCAGTATCCGACAACAAAGGAACGAGTTATTCCTGCAGTGATGCTTTGGATTAGGTCGGCGTCGAACCCAATCTGATACATCGAGTAGGCTTGGCCTGCGCCAAGGGGTATTTTGCGCCGTGTTGGAGCTAAAGTTACTTCAACCCTCTCATTGAAATTTTCTGAAGGTATGTCCACTCTTTGAGTGTAAAGCGCTTGAATTACGGCAGGCGACGCGCCGCTATTACGCATGAGTGGACCAACCCAAATTGATAGCCGCCTAGAACTAGGTGAACCGTCTACTGTTTGAAGCCTCTATTTGGTCCGTCGATGCCAACGTAGGCACGTGTTTGGGCAATGCCCACGTTTCTAGTTATCGTGTTTGCCTGCAATTGTTGTTGAAGCGTCCTCCAAACGAAGTATGCACCAGCTGCCGATAGTCCTAGTTGGGCGGCTGCCACGAAAGCCATTATGGCGGCCCACTGAGCCATACTCTGTTGCGCTTGAAGGTCCGCCACTTCTCGCACGGCGGTAAGTCCGTCTCCTAGCGCGTCCCCCACACATGTTTTGTATGCGACTTCTCCAGTTTCTTTGTCACAAGCGCGAATTATCTCTCGCTGCTGCTGGACAGTGAAGCCAACCACCTGATGACCAAAATGTGCTCTCAGTTGTTGGCTGGATGCCAAATTCCAGATTCCGGCCATTAAGGCGAAGGATGCCAGTATGCCAAATATTACGACGCCAATTTTCACTCGAATCGCCCCCAGAAGCGCGTTCGATATCAAGCGGTGCCCTTATTTTCCATGTGCCGAATTTGCGAAAAGTTGAACCTGCGATCAAGTGCCCGGTCAAAGCCGCTAGAAGGCACAAACAAAAAGGCCGCCGGGGCAAACCGGCGGCCAGTTATAGAGCCTGAGTAATGATTGGAGGTCAGGATCAGGCAGAAAGCAAATCAAGTTTTTGGCGGACGCTGGCCCGCAGCACATCAATGGGCTCGGCGACGCCAAGATAGTCGTGGTGCCAGAAGGTCCACCCGTTGCATGCCTCGGCGCCCTGGACCAAAGCGCCAACCCTATGGATCGACCCCTGGTGCGGACCCGAGACGAGCGAGCCGTCTGCACGAACCATTGCGGAATAACGTTTCGTTAAGTCGAAAAGTTGCGCGCCGGGTTCGATAAGCCCCTGTTCGACCAGCGAACCGAAGGGAATGCGCGTTTCCTTGCGCTTGGGCGTGACCGATTGCAGCGCATCGAAGACCGCGGGGCGGATCGAGGCGATGCGGTTGCGGGCCGCGGCGACATAGGTGTCTTCGCGCTCGATGCCGATGAAGTGGCGGCCGAGCTTTCTCGCGACGGCTCCGGTGGTGCCGGTGCCGAAGAAGGGGTCGAGCACGATATCGCCAGGCTTGGTCGTGGCGTTGAGGATGCGGAAGAGCAGGGCTTCCGGCTTTTGGGTCGGGTGGACCTTGCCGTCGTCCTCGTCCTTGAGGCGCTCCGAGCCGGTGCAGATGGGGAAGAGCCAATCGCTCCGCATCTGCGTATCGTCATTGGCGAGCTTCATGGCCTCATAATTGAAGGTCACGCGGCTCTTCTGGCTTTTGGAAGCCCAGATAAGAGTTTCGTGCGCATTGGTGAACCGTGTGCCACGAAAGTTCGGCATCGGGTTGGCCTTGCGCCAGATGACGTCGTTGAGCATCCAGAAATCGAGATCCTGGAGCGCCGTGCCGACGCGGAAGATATTGTGATAGGAGCCGATGACCCAGATGGCGCCATCGGGTTTTAGCACCCGGCGGGCAGCTTTCAGCCAGCCGCGGGTGAACGCGTCATAGTGGGCGAACGAATCGAACTTGTCCCAATCGTCGTCGACCGCATCGACCTTGGACTGGTCGGGGCGGGTAAGGCCTTGTTCCAGCTGCAGGTTATAGGGTGGGTCGGCGAAGATGAGATCGACGGAGCCGGCCGGCAAGGCATTCATGTGGTCGATGCAATCGCCCACGAGAATGGTGTCGATCGGAAGGCGGGAAGCCTCCTCCGCATCGGCCGACTGGGCCGTACGCGCGGTACGCAACATGCAACTATCCCTAACGCAGTACTAACCATGCCTTTGTACTTCGTCAGGGTTAATGGAGCGTTTGTAAGGGGTTAGCGAGGGGTTAACCCTCGATTGTGACGGTCGTCTTTTGCATAAGAAGCGCGGCCACCGGGGCGAAGGCCGAGCGGTGGTGGCGGCTGGGGCCGTGGAGGTTGAGGGCTTTGAGGTGGGCCGCGGTGCCATAGCCCTTGTGGCCGGCAAAGCCGAAATTTGGGGCGTCGCAATCCATGATTGCGCACATGCGGTCGCGCATGACCTTTGCGACGATGGAGGCTGCGGCGATGGAGACGCTGCGGCCATCGCCGCCGATCAGGGCAATGCCGGGGCAGGGGAGGCCGGGCGGGATATCGCGACCGTCGATCAGCACGCAGTCGGCCGTGCAGGGCAGGGCGCGGACGGCACGGGCCATGGCGGCGAGAGTGGCGCCGCGGATGTTGAGATCGAGAATGTCTGAGGGAGGGGCGCTGACGATGGCGACATCGGCGACGGCGAGGATTTCGTCAAAAAGTTCGGCGCGGCGTTCGGGCGTCAGCTTCTTGGAATCGTTGAGGCCTTCGGGGATGCGATTGGGATCTAGGCGCACGGCGGAGACGACGACGGGGCCGGCGAGGGGGCCGCGGCCGGCTTCGTCGACGCCCACGACGCAGCGGGCGCCGCGGTCATAGGCCATCTGTTCGTGGCTGAAATCGGGGAAGTCGGCTTCGGGCGCGAAGAGTTCGGCCGATGATTCGACTGTGACGGTGACCTTGCGCGGCATCAGCGGGCTCGGCCGAAGCCGGCCTCCATGGCGGCGCGATCGGCGGCGAAGAAGTGGTGGCCGATGCGATTGGTCTCGCCGACGAAATCGGTGAGGGCCTTGCTGCTGGCCATGGGGGCGGAAATGTCGCCGAGGATCACGAGGCGCATCGAATAGTTCTGGAGTTTCTGGATGAAGTGCCCGGCGAGTTTGTTGCTGAGGACGAAAAAGTCGGGGTCGAGGCGTGCAACCGGAATGGCAACGGCGTCGACTTCGAGGCCGTAAGTGGCGCCGATGACGTCGAGCGCGTCCTGCTCGGAGGCGAGCAGCGGCCCGGTCTCGTCGAGCAGCATCACATTGAGGCCATTTATCTTCTCGGTCGCCAAGCCTGTTGTCCTCTGGTCATCTTTCTGGGGTCACTGATATAAGAGTCTGGCCGGGGGGCAAAGACGAGAGTGTTTTAATGCGCGCTTGTGCCCGCCTTGTTGCCCTGTTGCTGCTCACAATTCCGGCAGCGGCCGAACCCTTTCATCATTCTTATGGCGAATGGCGCGAATATTTTCGCGACTGGCTGGCGGCCTGTCCCGACACCATCGTCGAGGATTCTCCCGACTATTATGGCTATTCTTGCTTTGCGAGTACCGGCAGCGCGGCAGTAAACAGCGCCAGCCTGCCGGTCTACAAGCTGACGCTGATCCGCAATCGACTCGATGGGGATATCGACGTGGCCATCACCGTGGCGGCGGATGAGGGCTCTTATGATGAGAGCCGGCCGATGCGGTTGCTGTTTGCCGGCGATGGGCCGATGATGCTGGCCATGGGCGAGGAGCTGGAAACACGCTTCAACGTCACCAACCAGTATTTTGTGGCTGATGCCGACCTTGAGGCGCAGTTGATCGAGCGGATGAAGGAGCGGGCATCGCTCAAACTCATCGTGCCGATGACGGGTGCGGAGCAGCCGGCCGATACCTGGCTATCGCTGCAGGGCGTCATGGCTTCGCTCGATTTCATGTCGGCCAATGCGCGCAAGGTAAAACAATACTAGGGGCGCATGGCGAACCAGGCGTCGGCTGCCTCTATCATCGCGGCCATGCCCTCGGCGTTCTCATGTTCCTCGGCGATTTCCCAGAGGCGGTGAATGTCGGTGAGGAGGGTGATGCGGGCGCGGTCGAGTTCGCGGCCGGTGTGCTGTTCGTAGCTGGCGATGATGCGCTCAGTGAGGTCGGGCGAGGTCAGGTTGGAATAGATGAATTCCTGGTGCAGCGGACCGAAGCCGGAATCGCCGAAATCGAAGACGCCGCCGAAGCGGTTTTGCGCGGGATCATAGGCCATGTTCCAGCCGTGGCCGTCAAAGAGCCCATAGGTGACGCCATGGGGATCGGGACCGAGACTGGCAAGCTTTTCGAGCGCTTTGTCGGCCCAGTGTGCGAGGGCGGGCGGTAGGTGGGGTTCGATGCGTTGGCGGATCGTCTCGGCATCGAGCCATTCCTGCACCGGACCGGCGCCGGCATTGGCGAGGAGATCGGAATTGATGGCGTGGAGATGGGCATAGAACTGGCCGAGGCGCTCGCCGATCTCGGCGCGCATGCTTTCAGGAACCTTGGCATAGGCGGCGGGATCGAGGGCGCGGCCGGGCAGTTTGGCGTGAATGGTGTGGGTGACCGGGATGTCGTGGAGGTCCATCTGAGGGACAGGCATCAGGACGCGCGGGGCGATGACGGAGAGCAGCAGCACTTCGCGACGGAGCGATTGTTCGGCCACCTCGTGGCGCGGGAATTTTATGATGTAGCGGTTGTCCACATCGAGGGCGACGCTGTCCCAGCCGTCGGCGAGAATGGTGAAGCGGGCACCGGCAAACTGCGGGTGACCGGCGACGGTCAGTTCGCGCAGCCGTTCCAATGACATGTGGACGGGGATTTCCGGCACAATTTGCCTCGTTGACGACGGGTTGGTCTTGGTGTGCTTTCCCCGGCGATCATCTAGGGATTGCTCATGACTCTCAAGCCTGGCGCCGGACTGCTCTTTGATATCGATGGAACGCTGGTCGAGAGCGATCCGCTGCATCTCGAAGCGTTTAATCGTGCCTTTGCGCCCTATGGCCACCATTTTGACCGCGAGCGCTTTGGGCGGGAATTGCAGGGGCTCGCCAATGAGGCGATCGGCGCGCAGTTTCTGCCGCATGAAACGCCGGAGCGGCAATGGGAAATCATGATGGAAAAGGAGGCCCTGTTCCGCTCGCTGGCGGCGGAGGGCGTCGAGCCGGTGCATGGGCTTTTTGCGCTGCTCGATTGGGCGGATGCCATTGGCTTGCCCGCGGTGGCGGTCACTAATGCGCCGCGGGACAATGCGGAGCAATTGCTTGATAGCATCGGGGCGCGGCACCGGTTCAAGGGGCTGGTGATCGGAGACGAGCTTGAATTCGGCAAGCCGCATCCGCTGCCCTATCTGGAGGGGCTGCGGATTCTCGGGGCTGATTCTCAGAACTGCGTGGCGTTCGAGGATTCGCGGACGGGGCTGAAGTCGGCGACTTCGGCGGGGATCGCGACGATCGGGATGGCGACGGGATTGGAGCTGGCGCAACTGCTGGAGGCGGGCGCGACGCTGGCGGCAAGGGATTACACGGATCCGCACATGTTGGCGTTTATTGCCGAGCGCGTTGGGGCGAGCGAGGCGTTGGGCGCCTGATCGTCGTTATTGCGGGGTTGGTCCCGGCAATCCACTTTCGCGGTGGCATGGACCACCGGGACAAGCCCGGTGGTGACGATGGAGGGGAGAGGGTTGGTCCCAACCGCTTCTCAGCCACCGGCTGTCATCCCGGCGAAGGCCGGGATCCATCTTGAGATCTCTGGATGGGCCCCGGCCTTCGCCGGGGTGACAATCGAGAGTGAATGCGTGTCAGAGCGATGGGAAGAGCCTAGAACAAGCTCATCTGCTTGCTCTCCAGCGTTGGTGGCACGAAGAGGTCGGTGCGGAGGCCCGGCAGTTTCGTGTCGAGGCCATAGCGTTCGCGAGCCTTGTCAAAGCGCTGACGGAGGAGCGTCGCATAGGGGCCTTCGCCGGTCATTCTCGTGCCGAAGCGGGAGTCATAATCCCGCCCCCCGCGAGTGTCGCGGACGAGGGCGAGGACGTGACGGACGCGATCCGGGAAATGGCGCAGGAGCCATTCGCGAAATACGTCGCGGACTTCGCCGGGGAGGCGGAGGAGGATCATCGAGGCGGCGAGGGCGCCCTGGGCTTTACCGGCATCAAGGATGCGTTCGAGTTCCATGTCGTTGATGGCCGGGATCATCGGCGAGGCAAAAATGGCGGTGGGTACGCCCGCCTCGCTGAGGGCGCGGATGGCTTCGAGGCGTCTTGCGGGCGAGGAGGCGCGAGGCTCCATCTTGCGGCTCAGCTTGTGATCCATGGAAGTCACCGAAATGGCGACCTTGGCAAGACCGAGCTTTGCCAATTCGGTGAGCAGGTCGAGATCGCGAAGAATCAGCGCCGATTTGGTGGTGATCATCACCGGATGGCGGGTTTCGAGCATGACTTCCAGAATGCCGCGGGTGAGCTGGTGCTTGCGCTCGGAGGGCTGATAGGGGTCGGTATTGGTGCCCATGGCAATGGGTTTGGGGCGATAGGACTTTGCGCCCAGTTCGTTGCGCAGGGCTTCGACGGCATTGGTCTTGACGTAGATTTCGCGCTCGAAATCGACACCGGCGGAATGGCCGAGATAGGCGTGGGTCGGGCGGGCATAGCAATAGGAACAGCCGTGCTCGCAGCCGCGATAGGCATTGATCGAGCGCTCGAAACCGATATCGGGGCTGTCATTGGTGGTGATGATGCTCTTGGCGCGCTCGGCATGTTCCACCGTTTCGGTCATGGGCAGGGCTTCGACGACGCCCCAGCCATCATCGAAATTTTCGCGTGCATGCGTCTCGAAGCGCCCGGTGTGGTTCGACTGGGCGCCGCGGCCGCGGATGCGGTCGGAATTGAGCAGTTCGCGCCGCGCGAGATCAGCGTCGCGGCTCTGGCTGAGACGTTCGAGGGCTTCGAAGCTGGGGGCCTGATAAAGGGCCATGGCATATCTCCTGCTGTCTCCGCCGCGATCTGGAATCGACCTCGTCGGCACGTTCCAAATCTAGCAATCGAATGAGAACACAACAAGAACGATGTTCGAATTTTGTTCTCAAATTTTTGTCGTGCATTGCAGCCTTGCGCGGATTGGGACTGGACGGAGCGGCGCCGTGCGCCTACGAAGGCTGCCCCCGAAAATGGGGCGCATTAGTTAAGCATAATATTTAGCATTGACCGCCAATCCCTCCGGGGATTAGTTAAGCGCGGTCTGAACTGATGGCTGCTGACAGGCCTTGTCGCAGAGAAATTGGAAAGCGCTGTCGAACTCAGGCGATGCCATGCGTCGCACGGGTGTCACGCGCTTTAGTGAGGGTATGGACATGACGACAGACACAGCAACATTCGACGCGCTCCCCCAAAGCGCTCCCCATCATCCTGACAATGCGGCGCGCAACCGGTTGGTCATCGGGCTTCTGCTCGTGTCCACCTTTGTGGTGTTCCTCAACGAAACCATCATGAGCGTGGCCATCCCGCACCTGATGACCGATCTCGGCGTGACGGCGAGCCTCGCGCAATGGCTGACTACTGCCTTTCTGCTGACCATGGCTGTCGTGATCCCGATCACCGGCTTCCTGTTGCAGCGCCTCAATACGCGGCCGATCTTCATGGTCGCCATGTCGGTCTTCGCGGCCGGCACGCTGATCTGCGCGGTTTCCCCTGGCATTGAGCTTCTTATTGTTGGCCGCGTGGTGCAGGCCGTCGGTACGGCCATCATGATGCCGCTGCTGATGACCACCGTGATGTCGCTGGTGCCGCCGGAAGGCCGCGGCAAGGTCATGGGCAATATCTCCATCGTCATGTCGGTGGCTCCGGCCATCGGCCCGACGATTGGTGGTTTCATCCTGGCCCATTTCGACTGGCGCTTCATGTTCTATTTCACCCTGCCCATCGCCATCCTGGCGCTGGTGCTGGGCGCCAGCCGCATCCGCAATGTTTCGACCCCGCGCTATGCGCCGCTCGACGTGCTCTCGGTAATTCTCTCGGCCTTTGCCTTTGGCGGTCTCGTCTATGGTCTTTCGAGCCTGGGCGAAGGTGCGGAGCATGGTTCGGCCATTCCGGCATGGGCGCCGATTGCCGTGGGTCTCGTTTCCATGGCGGTTTTCGTCTGGCGCCAGTTTGGCCTCCAGAACGATGACAAGGCGCTGCTCGACCTGCGCACGCTGCAGCACAAGAACTATACCTTTGCCCTGATCACCATGGCGGTTGCCATGGTGGCGCTGCTCGGTAGCTCGATCCTGCTGCCGATCTATACGCAGAAGGTTTTGGGACTCGATACCCTGCAGACCGGCATGCTGCTGCTGCCGGGTGGCTTGCTCATGGGTGTGCTGGGCCCGGTTGTCGGTCGGCTCTATGACCGTGTTGGTCCGAAGCCCTTGCTGGTGCCGGGTGTCATTGCGGTTTCGGCCGTGATGTGGGCGCTGACGCTGGTCAGCCAGCATACCCCGGTCTGGGCCGTGGTTGCCGGGCACATCGTGCTCAGCGTGGGCCTGGCGTTCACCTTCACCCCGCTCTTCACCTCGTCGATGAGCTCGGTGCCGCCAAAGTTCTACTCGCATGCCAGCGCCATTCTGGGCTCTGTGCAGCAGGTGGCCGGTGCGGCTGGTATCGCGCTCTTTGTGGCGGTGATGAGCCTCCAGACGGCGGCAGGTGCTGCGGCAGGCCTCGATGCGGTGGATGCATTGGCAGCGGGTATTCGCGGCGGGTTCCTCTGCGGCGCCATCGTGTCGCTGCTGATGATCGTTGCGGCCTTCTTCGTGAAGCGGCCGGAAGGCGGTCACGGCGGCCCGGCAATGGGTCACTGATAGGAATGAGAAAAGGCCGGGCGATTGCCCGGCCTTTTTGTTTGGCTGTGCACGCCCAACCACTCGGTGTCATCCCCGCGAAAGCGGGGATCTCGGTTCTGAAACAGAGGTTCCCGCTTTCGCGGGAATGACACGGTGGGGAGGAGAGTTCTAGGCAAACAGCTTGCCCAGGAACTTTGCCGCTTCACCAACGCCTTCTGCGGATACCGAGTGGCCAAGGCCTGGTTGGATGAAGCTGCTCACAGCGACCCCATGGGGCGAGAGTTTTGCTTCGGCGTTTGTGACCTCCGCGACGGGCATCATGTGATCTTCGGTGCCGTGTATCAGCAGTAGTTTTGAGCCCTTCACCGGCTCTAGTGGCTCGGGCGATGCCAGGCGGCCGGAGAAGGCGACGACGCCGGCGACGGGCCAGCGGCCCGAGGCAATGGCGTCGAGGGCCATGATGGAGCCTTGGGAAAAGCCGACCAGCGCGACTCGATCGAGGCGACCGGCAAAGCCTTCGCGGCCGATGATATCCGAGAGGATGGCATCGAAGGCCGGCCGTGCCGCGGCGACGCGGGCGGGGCGGTTTTCGGTGGTGACGCCGGTGACGCAGAACCACTGGTGGCCGGCGTTGAAGCGGCCGGGGCCATCGGGGCTGACGAACTTTGTGTTCGGCAGCGCAGGGGCGAGGGCCGAAGCGAGGCCACCAATATCGGCGCCGGAACTGCCGACGCCGTGGAGGAGAATGACGAGGCTGTCGCTCATGCAGCCACCTCATAAAGTCCCGGGATATTCGGGCCGCGGGGGACGATGCCGTTGGGATTGAGCGACTTGATGGAATAGTAGCCGCGCTTGATGTGGTCGATGTTTACGGTCTCGCGGATGCCGGGAATGTCGAGCAAGCGCAGCATATAGGCCTGCAGGTTCTGGTAGTCGGCGATACGCTTCAAATTGGTCTTGAAGAGGCCGTGATAGGCGGCGTCGAACCGGACTAGGGTCACGAAGGCGCGGATGTCGGTTTCGGTCAGCGCGTCGCCGAAGAGGAATTTCTTGCCTTCGAGGCGGGCTTCGAGCGCGTCGAGGGCCGCGAAGACATCGGCATAGGCTTCGTCATAGGCGAGCTGGGTAGTCGCGAAACCGGCGCGATAGACTCCGTTGTTGAGGCGCGGATAGATGTAGTCGTTGAGCGCGTCGATCTCCGGGCGGAGGGCTTCGGGATAGAGGTCGTATTCGGATGAGGCGAGGTCGCCAAAGCCGGAATTGAGCATGCGCAGGATATCGGCGCTCTCATTGTTGACGATGGTGTTTTGCTTTTTGTCCCACAGCACCGGCACGGTAGCGCGGCCGCTGACGGTCGGGTCGGCCGCGGTATAGATTTCGTGCATATAGGTCGCGCCATTGATCGGGTCGGGCGTTGCAAAGCGCCAGCCTTCGTCGGTCAGTTCGGGTTCGACGACGGACATGGAGATGACGTCGTTGAGACCTTTCAGGGTGCGGCCGATTATGGTGCGGGAGGCCCAGGGGCAGATCAGGGCGACATAGAGGTGATAGCGGCCGGCTTCGGCCTTGAAGCCAGCTTCACCGGTCGGGCCGGCGCTGCCGTCGGGTGTGATCCAGTTGCGGAAGGACGAGGTCTGGCGCACGAAGCCGCCCTTGGCGTCGATGCCCTGCACTGGTTGCCAGTTGGCAGTCCACTTTCCGTTGACGAGCATTTCAGGCCTCCTTGGTGCTGAGCGTGAGGGCGAGGCCCCACGGGTCGGTGAGCGTGTCGGTGCCGGCACGCGCGGTGATGGCGTCGCGCTGTGCGGCGGTATCGAGAATGAGTTCGAAGCCGACGAGGCCAGTGGTTTTCGGATCGATCGGGCCGGCGCCGCGGCTCGACCAGACATTGGTCGCGAGCTGATGGTGATAGCCGCCGGCACCGTAGAAGGTGGCGCCGGGATAGTGGCAGGTGATGTCGGTGCCGAGCACGCCGGAATAGAAGGGCTGGGCGGTGGAGAGGTCGCCCACCTGCAGGTGCATGTGGCCGACGATCATGCCGGCGGGGGCGCCGGACCAGGTGCTGGTCGCGTCGAAATTGAGGAGGCCGTCGATGTCGAGCGGGTCCGAGGCCATCTGGATGAGGCCATTGTCGTTCGGCCAATCGGTGCGCGGACGATCGCCATAAACCTCGATGCCATTGCCTTCGGGGTCGTTGAGATAAAAGGCCTCGCTGACGAGGTGGTCCGAAGCGCCGCCGACGCCGATGCGCTCCTTGGCGACATAACGCAGCCAGGCGGCGAGATCGGTGCGGGTGGGCATCAGGAAGGCGGTGTGGAAGAGGCCGGCCGAGCGCGGATTGCGCTGGGTGAAATCGCCGCCGCGCAGTTCGAGCAGCGCGGTCTTGCCGACGCCGAGGCGCAGGGTTGAGCCGTCGCGGTCGATCACTTCGAGACCGAGAAGGTGGCGATAATAGTCGGAAACCGTGTCTACCTGGCGCACATTGAGCGTCACCAGGCCGATCTGCATGGGGGCCGTAGCGGACATGGGCAAAGATTCCTTGGCGCGGACTGCCCGCGCTCTCTGCCCATTCAAATGCGCTTTATGGTCGGTTCCGTAAAGCGAACGGTGCCGAACGTGTTGTTCGGGAAAACGATAAGATCAGCGCTCGTCGAGGCGTGGCATCAGCTCGACGAAATTGCACGGCTTGTGCCGGTAATCCAGCTGCTGGGTTAAAATGCCTTCCCAGGCATCGCGGCAGGCGCCGCGCGAACCGGGGAGGCAGAAGACGAAGGTTGTGCCGATGAGACCGGCTGTGGCGCGCGACTGGATCGAGCTCGTACCGACGGTGGAGGACGAGTATTGGTGGAAGAGCACGGAAAAGCCCTCCATGCGCTTGTCGAAGAGGGGCTCGACGGCTTCGGGGGTGACGTCGCGGCCCGAAAAGCCGGTGCCGCCGGTCGTCAGGATCACGTCGACCTTGGGATTGGCGACATAGGACTGGACGGCGGCACGGATGAGCTGGATGTCGTCGCGAACGACCTGGCGCTCGAAGCAGGTGTGGCCATCGGCTTCGAGCAGGGATTTTAGGAGCGCGCCGCCGGTATCGGTTTCGAGCGTGCGCGTATCGGAAACGGCGATGACTGCGATGGAGAGGGGCTTGAAGGCCCGATCCTCAAACCGTTCCGTCTTGAACACGCTTTGGCTCCGTGGTTTCGATCAGCTCTTCGGGGACGTCGGGCTCGTGGCGCACGATCACTTCGTCCTCGGCATCACTATCAGCCCGCGGATCGAGCACAATAGATTCGGGTGTCACTTGCCGGTCCATGGGTTGGAACGGCGCGCGCTCGGCGGCGTCGCGGCTCTTGCGGACACGCATGCGCATGAAGGCAAAGCCGGCGACCGCGGCGTGGAAAATGGCGGTGATGATGAAAAGCGCCATGGGGGCGATGTTGCTCATCAGCACCGAGGCGATGGCAGGGCCGATGGCAAGGCCGACGCCGAGAATGAGCAGCATGCCGCCGGCGATCTTGGCGAAATCGCCATCCCGGGCGAAGTCGTTCGCATGGGCCACGGCGATCGGATAGAGCGGGTTGGCGGCAAGGCCATAGAGGCCAAAGAGCAGATACATCAGCCAGCCGGCGCTGGGATTGATGAGGACGATG
Organism: Devosia riboflavina; assembly: GCF_000743575.1. Taxonomy (GTDB): domain Bacteria; phylum Pseudomonadota; class Alphaproteobacteria; order Rhizobiales; family Devosiaceae; genus Devosia; species Devosia riboflavina. The sequence goes on from NZ_JQGC01000031.1 coordinate 17,645, forward strand.
AGGAGGCCGACGACGGCGGAGCCGGCGGCAAGGCCGATCATGACCTGGCGGCGGTCGATGCGGTCAGAGAGACGGCCGAAGGGGATTTGCGCGACGGCGCCGGCAATGGCGGAAATGGCAAAGAGGAGGGCGATGCCGGATGCGTCGAGCCCCTGTTCATAGCCATAGACCGGGGCCAGCGTGCCGAAGGAGCCATTGGCCATGCCGCAGCAGAAGGCGGCGACGGCGGCAACAGGCGAGGTTTTTATGAGAAGCCGCAGGTCGAGCTTGGCTGAGGCGAGGGGTCGCGGCTGCGGGCTCGAGGTGAGGGCCGTCGGCAGCAGGGCGCAAATGAAGCTGATGGCGCCGATGACGAACGGCAGGTAACCGGCCGTGCCGGTGATCGACATGGCCATCTGGCCGACGGTCGATGCGGCGAGGTTGATGGTCACATAGATCGAAAAAATCGTGCCGCGGCTCTTGTTGTCGGCGACTTCGTTGAGCCAGCTTTCAACGATCATGGCGGCGCCGGCAAAGCAGAAGCCGGACAGGGCGCGGAGCACGATCCAGCCGATATCGTTGATCCAGAGGAGATTGAGGAGGATCGTGATGGTGCCGATGGCGGCCATGACCGAATAGGCGCGGATGTGGCCGACCTTTCGCACGATCATGGGGACCGTGATGGAGCCGGCGACGAAGCCAACGGACCAGCCGGTGCCAATAAGGCCGAGGGCGAGGAGGGAAAACTCTTCCTCCGCGCCACGCACCGAGAGCAGGAGGCCTTGCAGGCCACCTCCGAACATCAACAGGGCCGAGCCGAGGAACAGGGCATAGATTTTGATGACGGAAGCCATGGCGCTCTGAGAATAAAGGCTGCGAAACGTTGCAAATCACCGAAAGGTGACCATAGCGCGACATGACAGAAGCGATAGGGCGGAAATGGGGAGGCGGGGGAAAAAGTTGGGTGGGCGTTCGTGGGGGGCGCCCCACCCCTCCTCCCCCATCAAGGGGGAGGTGTCGGATCGAGTTTTTGGGCGCGATCTAGCCAAAACCACAGTGTCATCCCCGCGAAAGCGGAGACCTCCGTTTCCAAACAGGGGTTCCCGCTTTCGCGGGAATGACACTGTGGATGGGGGGCATCTCGTACGGCAGCCAACCGCCAAAAAGCTCAAACTATCCCCAGACTTTCCATCTTCATCTTCAAACTCAGCAAATCCGCCCATGCCTGCTGCTTCGCGGCCGGATTGCGCAGGAGATAGGCCGGGTGGAGCGTGGGCAACGCGTCGACCTGGTGGGTGCCAATCGCCACGTCTTGCCAGCGGCCGCGCATCTTGATGATGCCGGCGGTGGTTTTGAAGACTGTCTGCATGGCGGGGCCGCCCAAGGTCATGACGAGCTTGGGCGCCACCAGTTCAACCTGGCGGTTGAGGAAGGGTAGGCACAGTTCCATCTCTTCGGGCGTCGGAGTGCGATTGCCGGGCGGGCGCCACGGGACGGTGTTGACGATGTAGACCTTTGAACGGTCAAGGCCGATGGCGCCGAGCATGCGGTCGAGCAATTGGCCGGAGCGGCCGACGAAGGGTTTGCCCTGGCGGTCCTCTTCGGCGCCGGGAGCTTCGCCGATCAGCATGATTTTCGCTTCGGGATTGCCGTCGGCAAAGACGAGCTGGGTGGCGCGGAATTTGAGGCTACAGCCATCATAGGCGTCGAGAATTTTTTGCAGTTCGTCGAGCGTACTGGCGGAGGCAGCGAGTTTTCGCGCTTCCGATGGATCGCCGGTAATGGCGGCGGTCGCGGGCTGTGGCGGTTGGGCTGGCGCAGCGGCGGCCTGACGCAAGGCCTGAGCCGAGGAGGGCGCGGGAGCGGGCTGGGCGAAGCGGTCGACGGGATCCTCGCCAACGGCAAGATCCACGCCGGCGGCACGATACCAGTCCAGCACGGCAAGCAGTTCGGCCTTGTTGAGTTCTCGACCTTGAGACATAGGGCCCGTTATGTCACACCGCATTCGAGGCGACCAGTCGCCTGCCGACGTTGAGGGTTGGACTATGGCCGAAGCTGGCAATCGAGAGACAATTTCGACCGACATTCTTGTTGTCGGTGCCGGTCCTTCGGGCCTTGCAGCGGCTATTCGCCTGAAACAGCGCCATCCGGAACTGAGCGTCACAGTGGTGGAAAAGTCAGCCGAGATCGGCGGGCATATTCTGTCGGGCGCGGTGATGGACCCCAAGGGGCTTGATGCGTTGCTGCCGGATTGGCGGCTCAAGGGGGCGCCGGTTGGGCCCGATGTGACGCATGACACGTTTCACTATCTGACCAAAAAGGGCGACTTCGCGCTGCTGCATTTGCTGGTGCCGCCGCAATTGAAAACGCCGGGTGCGGTGATCGTCAGCCTTGGGCGGCTGGTGCAGTGGCTAGGTGAACAGGCCGCGGAACTCGGCGTCGATATTTTCCCGATGACGGCGGCGGTGGACGTGTTGCGTACGGGCGACGGGCCGGTGCGCGGGGTTATCACTGGCGATCTCGGGCGGGATGCCGAGGGTAATCCGAAATCGGGCTTTGCCGAGGGCATTGCGCTCGAAGCCAAATATACGCTGATTGCCGAGGGCGCGCGCGGATCCCTGGCGAAGCAAATCATCGGCGACTTCGAGCTTGGCCGCGAGCCGCAGAAATATGGCCTTGGTATCAAGGAAATCTGGGAGATTCCGGCCGAGAAGCACCATGCCGGGCAGGTTGACCACTACCTCGGTTTCCCGCTCGACAATTCGACGGCCGGCGGCGGCTTTGTCTACCACGCCGAGGACAGGAAGCTCTATGTCGGGCTGGTCACCTATCTCGACTATGCCGATCCGACGCTGTCGCCCTTCGATGAATTCCAGCGTTTTAAGGCGCATCCTTCGGTGGCCAAAATGCTCGAAGGCGGGATGCGCGTGAGCTATGGCGCCCGCGCGGTGACGGCGGGTGGCTGGCAGTCGGTTCCGAGCTTGGCCTTCCCCGGTGGCGGGCTGATCGGCTGTTCGGCCGGGTTCATGAATGCGCCGCGGCTGAAGGCGATCCACAATGCCATTCTTTCGGGCATTGGCGCGGCGGACGCGGTGGGCGCTGCCGTTGTTGCCGGGCGGCAGCATGATCTGGTCGAGGATTTTGCCCAGAGCGTGCTGCGCACCGGCATTGAGAAGGAATTGAAGGGTGTTGCCAATGCCAAGCCGCTCTGGTCGCGGCTGGGCACGATCATCGGCTCGCTCGCCATTGGCGCGGACCTGTGGTTTTCGGCCATTGTCGGACGCTCGCTGCTGAACATGCGCTCGCATGGCGCGCCGGATTTCGCGAAGTTGAAGAAGCGGGCAGAGGTGAATGGAAAAACCTATGCACGGCCAGATGGCAAGCTGACCTTTGATCGTGCTTCCTCGGTTTTTCTCGCCAATCTGGCGCATGACGAGGATCAGCCGGTTCACCTGAAGCTGAAGGACCCCACGGTGCCCGTGCGGCAGAACTTGCCGCTTTATGGTGAGCCGGCGCCGCTTTACTGTCCGGCAGGGGTCTATGAAATGGCCAGCGAAAACGGCGAGCCGGTGTTCCGCATCCATGCGGCCAACTGCGTCCATTGCAAGACCTGCGATATCAAGGACCCCGCGCAGAACATCACCTGGGTGCCACCTGAGGGTGGCAGCGGGCCCAATTACAGCGGAATGTGACCGGCCATAAGCCGCGCGGCCTTGCGGCGCAGTCGTAAAACGGACAATCTTTGCGACCACAGCGTGCCGGCAGCGGCATATGGAGAATTCTGCACGTGACCTTGCTTTCGAACCGACTGGCCCGGCCCATTCTGGCGACGATCCTCGCACTGGCCCTGGTGCCTGCGGCTTCGGCCCAGAGCAGCGCTTCGAACCTGCTCGACATGTTGCAACTGTTCCGCCCCAGCGCGACCGGCTCTTATCTCGCCGGACGCCAGGCCCTCGAGGAATTGCGGACCGACGAGGCCGCCCGCTATTTCAACGAAGCGGCGCAGGGCGATTGGGACAATCCGGTGCTGGTCGAGCGTTCCTTCATTGCCTTTGCCGCCAATGGCCAGATCGGGCAATCGGCCCAGGTCGCCAAGCGGCTCATGGAACTCGTGGGCCAGAACGAGCTTGCCGAACTGGTCGTTGCCACCGAGGCGCTCAAGGAGCGCCGCTATGGTGCGGCCGGCAGCGCGCTTGAAACCATCGGGCAGGACACCTTTACCGGTATTACCGCGGGCATTTTGCGCGCCTGGGCGCTGGTGGGCGAAAAGAAGTATGACGAGGCGGACGCCATCCTCACCAAGCTCGGCGATACCGGCCTTGAAGATTTCCTGGTGTTCCACCGCGCTCTGATGGCTGAAGTTGCCGGCGAGAAGGAGAAGGCGCTGGAGCTTGCCGCCCAGGCCTTTGAGAACGAGCCCTATGTGGCGCGCATGGTCGAAGTCTATTCGCGCATGCTGGCTAATGAAGGTCGCTTCGATGAGGCGGCCGAGGTGATCGCCAGCTTCGAGGACCAGGGCCTGACCCATCCGCTGGTGACTGTGGTCAAGGAGGCGGTTGAGGCTAAGCGCCGTCCGGGCGTTTTCGCCACCAATGTGCAGCTTGGCGCGGCCGAAATGTTCCATGGCATTGGCGTTGCCTTGTCGCGCGATGGCAGCAAGGACCTGGCGCTGGTCTTCCTGCGCCTCGGCCATTATCTCGACCCCAATGCCGATGTGATCGGCTTGGCCGCGGGCCTGCTGCTCGACTCCGAAGGTCAGCACGATGCCGCCAATGAGATTTACGATGCGGTGGCTTCGTCTTCGCCGATGAAGCCGACGGCGGTTGTGCGCGTGGCGCAAAACCTCGATGCCATGGGCGATCGCGCCGAGGCGCTGCGCCGGCTGCGCAATATTGTGGCGACACGCCCCGGCGATCTCGACGCCGTTTCGGTGCTGGGTGACCTCTTGCGCTACGACGAGCAATATGAGGATGCCGCGGACGCCTATACCAAGGCGCTGGAGATTACCGGTGGCGAGTCGCCGGCCGATTGGCGCTTCTATTATGTCCGCGGCATTGCCAATGAGCGTGCCAAGCACTGGCCGCAGGCTGAGGCCGACTTCCTCAAGGCGCTCGACCTCAATCCGGATCAGCCCTCGGTTCTCAATTATCTCGGCTATTCCTGGATCGATATGGACCTCAATCTCGACGAGGCGCTCGGCATGATCGAGAAGGCTGTCGAGGCGCAGCCGCAGGATGGCTATGTCGTCGATTCGCTCGGCTGGGCCTTCTACAAGCTTGGCCGCATCGACGAGGCGGTCGAGACGCTGGAACGCGCCGTGATGCTGCGGCCCAATGATGCCGAGATCAACGATCACCTCGGCGATGCCTATTGGAAGGCCGGGCGTCGGCTCGAAGCCCAGTTCCAGTGGAAGGTCGCTAAGTCGGTGGACGAGGTCGGCAATGTGGCCGAACGCGTCGGCCCGAAACTTGTCGATGGCCTGACGCCCGCAACCGCGACGGAATAGTCCGCCAGCATGACGGAAACTTTTGTCGAGGCAGCGCCGGCCAAGATCAATCTGGCGCTGCATGTCACGCGTCGGCGCGACGACGGCTATCACGACCTCGAAAGCCTGATCGTTTTCGCCGATGTGGCGGACGAGCTGGAGGCTGTCGAGGCGACGGCCGATAGTCTCGAAATTTCCGGGCCTTTTGCTGCGGCGCTGGGGACGGGCGGCACCAATCTCGTGATGCGGGCGCTGGGGGCGTTTCGTCAGCGCTGGCCGGGCCGTGTGCCCGATGGCCTTGCCATGCATCTCGTAAAGCGCCTGCCGGTTGCGGCGGGGATTGGCGGCGGCTCGGCCGACGCGGCGGCGGCTTTGCGTATTCTGGTGCGCATGGCGCGTGAGCCGGTGCCGTTTGGCGAACTGGCCGATCTGGCAGCAACGCTTGGCGCCGATGTGCCCGCTTGCCTCCTGAGCCGGCCGCTGGTGGCGCGGGGCGTGGGGGAGATTCTTGCGCCCCTATCGGATTTTCCCACTACGCATATCGTGCTGGTCAATCCGCTGGTGCCGGTGGCGACGGCGGACGTGTTCCGGCGTCTGCGCGCCCACGACAATTATCCGCTGCCAGCTTTGCCCGAACCGCTGACGCGGCCGGCGCAACTGGGGCTGTGGCTTGCCGAAACGCGCAATGACCTGCAGCCGCCCGCTGTAAAGCTGGTGCCGGAGATCGGCTTTATCGTCGATGATCTGGCCGAGACGCAGGGTTGCATCCTGTCGCGCATGTCGGGGTCGGGCGCGACGGTTTTTGGGCTCTTCGGATCAGAGGGGCAGGCGCATCAGGCTGCGCAGGTCATGCGCGAGCGCAATCCCGATCATTGGGTCGCTGCGGCGTCGCTGATCGTGCCGTGAAAATTACGAAGCGCGGCTGACGCTGTGCAGCACGACTTCGCCGAGTAGCGTCTTCATTTCGCTGTCCGGTAGACCGGCAAGCGCTTCGACGGCGGCATCGGCATGGGCCCGGGCTTTTTCCAGCGTGCGCGCCAGCGTGTTGTGGCGATTGAAGATTGCGACCACCTGGCTGACTTCGAGCTCGGACGCATCGACCTTGCCGAGGGCGCCGGCGATGATGGCGCGTTCGGCCTCGCTGCCTTCGGCGAGAGCGAGGATGACCGGCAGGGTCATCTTGCCTTCGCGAAGGTCGTCGCCGACATTCTTGCCCAAAGCACCAGACTGCCCACCATAATCGAGCGCATCGTCGACGAGTTGGAAGGCATTGCCCAGTTCAAGGCCATATTGGGCGAGGGCCGCGCGACCGGCCGCGTCGGCGCCACCGGACATGGCACCCACTTCGCAGGCGGCCTTGAAGAGCACGGCGGTCTTGGCGCGGATCACTTCGGCATAGTCGGCTTCGGTGGTGGTGAGGTCGCCGGTCTTGGCGAGCTGGAAGACTTCGCCTTCCGCCATGACGGCAGAGGCGGCCGATAGCACGCCGAGCGCCTGGATGTCGCCGGTTTCGACCATCATCATGAAGGCCTGGCCAAGCAGAAAATCGCCGACAAGGATGGAAGCCTTGTTGCCCCAGACCATGCGGGCGGCCGGCTTGCCGCGGCGCATGTCGCTCTCGTCGACGACATCGTCGTGCAAGAGGGTGGCATTGTGCATGAATTCGACGGCGGCGGCGAAATTGACCTCGTTGCCTTTGCCCTTGCCGAAGAGCAGCGCGGCCGCGACGGTCAGCATGGGCCTGAGGCGCTTACCGCCGCTCTCGATGAGATAGCGGGCAAGTTCGGGGACCATGTCGACATGCGATTCCGCACGGCTCAGGATCAGGCTATTGACCTTGGCCATGTCGTCGGCGGTCGCTGCAAGCAGCTTGTCGACCGGATTGCCTGTCGGCGCGTTTTTCTTTTGGGTCAGAACTGAGACCGCCATTACCGTCCTCGTTTGCCGCCGGCGGCAAATCGGTTGAGCCCGCCATATCAGCGCATGTAAACTCGCGCAGAACCAGCTTTCAGGGTGCGATGTCCCTAGACCAGCCGACTGACTTTGTAAAACACCAAACCACAACGCGCGATGCCTTTTTGGCAGGCCGGATCACTCTGTCGCAACCCCGCAACGGCTTTCGCGCCGGGTTTGACAGCGTGCTGCTCGGCGCGGCGGTGCGGGCGGGCACGGAGGGCCTGCTGGACCTCGGTGCCGGTGTGGGTACGGCGGGGCTCGTGGCACTGGCAATGGAGCGGGCGCGACACGCCACGCTGGTCGAGCGGCACGGGGAGACGGCGGCGCTGGCGCACGACAATGTTGCGAGCAATGGTTTTGTCGGGCGGGCCGAGGTGTTGGTGCTCGATATTCTCGCGCCGGGCTCGGTGCGCAACGCTGCAGGGCTCAGGGCCAACCATTTCCAAACCGTGATCGCTAACCCCCCGTTTTTCGAGGCGGGGCAGGGGACGCTGGCGCCGGAGACGAGCCGGGCCGACGCGCGGCATATGGCGCAGGAAGGGCTCGATGCCTGGGTAAAATGCGCTGCAGGTTGCGCTGCCGGGGGCGGGGAGCTGATCGTCGTTTATCCAGCGCAGGGGCTAACTGCGCTGCTAAACGCCATGACCGCGCGATTCGGCGCCATTACGGTCTTGCCGATCTCGCCGCGGGCAGGGCAGGCGGCGACGCGGATTCTGGTGCGCGGCATCAAGGGCTCGCGCGCGCCGCTGACCTTGCTGGCGGGCCGGGCGCTGCATGGCGAAAGCGGGCGCGATTTTATGCCCGAATTCGATGCCATTTTTCGCGGGGTTGCGGCGCTCGACTGGTAATCCGCGGCCGCCATGCCTAAATCACTGAAAAATCATGGAGGGGACATGGCTGGAACACCTGCACGCAAACCGAACTGGTTCGTACGTCTCGTTCGCCGTCCCACCACCATTCCGGTCGTGCGCCTTCATGGCGTCATCGCTGCCGAACTGCGGCCGGGGCGCCTCAATATCGAATCCGTCGAACCGCTTCTCAAGCGCGCCTTCGACATGCGGTCGGCGCCGGCCGTCGCCGTTGTCGTTAATTCGCCCGGCGGCTCTCCGGTGCAGAGCCGGTTGATTTCCAATCGCATTCGGCAATTGGCCGACGAAACCGGAAAGCCGGTGCTGGTCTTCGTGGAAGATGCAGCGGCCTCGGGCGGCTATTTCATTGCCGTAGCGGGCGACGAGATCATCGTCGATCCCTCGTCCATTGTCGGTTCCATCGGCGTCATTATGGCGACCTTCGGTTTCGTCGGGGCGCTCGAAAAGCTCGGTGTCGAGCGGCGCGTGCACACGGCGGGGCGCAACAAATCGACGCTCGATCCCTTCCTGCCGGAAAAGGCCGAGGACGTCGAACGCATCAAGCGCTTTGAGCTCGATATCCATCAGGTCTTCATCGACCATGTGAAGCACCATCGCACCGGCAGGCTCAAGGCGGAAGACGATGTGCTCTTCACCGGCGAATGGTGGCCGGGCCTGCGCGGGGTCGAACTGGGGCTGGTGGACAGTATCGGCGAACTGCATTCGACGCTGCGCGAGCGCTATGGCCGCGATATTGTGCTCAAACCCATTGCGGCGAAACGGCCGTTCTTTGCGCTGCCGCGTCTCGGCTTTTCGGCCCGAGGCATGGTAGACGAGGTATCGACCACTATCGATGATCGCGCGCTCTGGGCGCGCCTGGGCCTTTAGACCATGTTGCTGCGTATCCTGATATTCACCGTATTGGCGCTGATGGTCTATTTCGGCATTCGCCGCATCTGGAAGGACTGGTCGCAAAAGTTCGATAGCGACGCCAAGGAAGAAAAGCGCCTGCGCCACGAACGCGACCTGGCAGAGCGCCAGCGACCCGACGTGATCGACCTCAAGCGCGGCGACGACGGCACTTTCAGGCCGGGAGACAAGGATAACGGCCGGCGCAATTGAGATTGCGTGGGTTCCAGTAGCGCCTTATCCTTGCCGAGGCGGCGGTCTTGGGAGGGTCTCGCTGTGAGCGAGGAGGACGACCGGGCCGAGATATTGGCACTGATCCACGCCAATCGCATCGGCATCTGGACCAAGAATTACGAGCTTTGGTCATCCTGTTTCGTGCATGCCCCCTATATCACGCGCTGGGGCTATAACGTCCAGGGTGGACCATTCGTGCGCCGCTCGTGGGACGAGCTGGCGCGTCGCGCCGTATCGGTATTCGCCGGCGGTGGCGAGATGCCCTATGACGCCAACTTTGCCCACAACACGACGGTCGAGAACCTGACCCTGCGCATCTATGGCGACATGGCCTGGGCGGCATTCGACCAGCAATATCCCCAAAGCGGCCATCCGGGCTTCAGGGGCTCGGGCCTTACCCATGAACTTCGTGTTTTTGAGCGCCATGAAGGGCGCTGGAAGATCGCGGTGCTCGGACACATGGGCAATGACGGCTTTCACGATGGCGCCGCCATCCTCGAACTGGATGCCGAGGGCACGATCCATTGGGCCAGCGCGGAGGCCCTGCGGCGCCTGGAGGATGACGACGATCTGGTCATCCGCAATGGCAGGCTCCGGGTGCGCGACGCGGCCTGTCAGCGCCGCTTGACCGCCGCCCTGGCCTGGGCAGCCAATGTTGATAGCGGCTACAATTCCGGCCGCGGCAGCCTGCCGATCGTGCAGGGCGCCGGCGAGGGCCTGCCCACAAGGGTCTGGTGGGTGCAGGTCGAAGGCGGCGTCATCTATTTCCTGATGGACGGACAGGGATTGACCGAAGCGCGCCTCGATGTTGCCGCTGCCATTTACGGCCTTTCTGCCGGCCAACGGCGGTTGGCAGGCCTTGTCGCCGATGGTCAATCGCTTCCCGATGCGGCCCGCGAAATGGGTATCTCGGCCAATACCGCGAAAACCCATCTGCAGCGCATCTATGACAAGACCGGCGTTCATACCCAGCCGGCGCTGGTGCGCGTGCTGCTCTCGGTAGGCATGCCCCTGTAGCCGCCCAACGCTGGCTTCGTCACCCGATCGGGCGACACCAACCTGTAGCACGATCCGCGCACAGCCTTTTTCGAGCGCCGGGCCTAGCCTTCCAGCATCCGATTTGCCGGGAGGCTGTCATGGCCGTCGAAACGCTCTTCGTATCCCTAACCAAGTCTTATTCTCCTATTCGCCCGCGCTGGCAGAAGCGCCTCATTGCCCGTTATCGCCTCTGGCGGATGGGCGTCAGCCGAGAACTGCAACTGGGCGGGCTCGGTGCACGGCGGCGGGCCGATATCGGTCGGCCCGAGGGTAAAAAATCTCGCTGGCTGGATGAATTGATGCGCAGCTACCGCATGCGCTGAGCGCCAAGCGCCATTGACCGTGCCGGGCGGTCAAACTAGAGGTTTGTCCCGCAGATTTGCAGGACCGCTGACATGACCTCTCGCCCCGCTCACATGGACCCGAAGAATTCCTTCCAGGGTCTGATCCTGACGCTCCAGAATTTCTGGGCCGAGCAGGGTTGTGTCATTCTCCAGCCCTATGACATGCAGATGGGCGCCGGTACGTTCCACACCGCGACCACCCTGCGCGCGCTGGGGCCGAAGGCCTGGAAGGCCGCCTACGTGCAGCCCTCGCGCCGTCCCAAGGACGGGCGCTATGGCGAGAACCCGAACCGGCTTCAGCACTATTATCAGTTCCAGGTGATCCTGAAGCCTTCGCCGGACAATATCCAGCAGCTCTATCTCGACTCGCTGGCCGCCATCGGTCTCGACGCGTCGGTGCATGATATTCGCTTTGTGGAAGACGATTGGGAAAGCCCGACGCTCGGCGCCTGGGGTCTTGGCTGGGAATGCTGGTGCGACGGGATGGAAGTTTCCCAGTTCACCTATTTCCAGCAGGTGGCGGGCTTTGAATGCTCGCCGGTGCCGGGCGAAATCACCTATGGGCTCGAACGCCTCGCCATGTATGTGCAGGGCGTCGAAAACGTCTACGACCTCAATTTCAACGGCCGCGAAGGCGATGAAAAGGTCACCTATGGCGACGTGTTCCTGCAGAACGAGCAGGAGTCCTCGAAGTACAATTTTGAGGCTGCGGACACCGACATCCTGTTCCGCCATTTCGAAGACGCGGAAAAGGAATGCCGCGCCATTCTCGCCAAGGGCGCCGAGGGCAATCGCCAGACCATGGCCATTCCGGCCTATGAGCAGGTCGTCAAAGCCTCGCACAATTTCAACATGCTCGATGCGCGCGGCGTGATCTCGGTAACCGAGCGACAGAGCTACATCCTGCGCATTCGCGAACTGGCCAAGGCCTGCGGCGAGGCCTGGCTGCAAACGGCGGGCGGCGGCGCGGAATAGTTTTCGCGCACTATTTAGCAATCACTCCATTGTCACCCCGGCGAAGGCCGGGGCCCATCTTGAGATATCAGGATGGATCCCGGCCTTCGCCGGGATGACAGCGGGTGGTTTTCAGTGCCCTCCGGCAAGAAGCGATTGCCCTCTCGCTGCTAGGCGATTGCCGGCGCCAGCACCGAAACCACGGTCAGTTTGTGGCGCTTGTCGGCGCGGTCGCGCCAGGTGATCGACTGGCCGACCTTGAGGCCGACAAGAGCCGTGCCGATGGGCGTCATCACCGAAATGCGGCCGGCTTCGATGTCGGCGTCGGCCGGGTAAACCAGCGTGACGGTCTGCTCCTTGTCGGCATTGGTGACATAGGTGATCGACGAGCCCATGCGGACGACGCCTTCGGGCAGTTTTTCGTCGGCAACCACCTTGGCGCGTTCCAGCTCTTCGAGGAGCCGGTCGGCAAGATCGGGCAGGCGTTCGAGGCTCGCCAGCGCGAGGGAATTGAGCTTGGTGTGGTCGGCGCGGCCAAGAGTGATGGCGGGCGCAAGGTCCCTGCGAATATCGTTCATTTAGAAAATCCTGATGTGCTGCGGCCGCAACAATGCGCGGCGTCTGAAGCGGTCTTGAATAAGGGTGAACTGGGAGCCGGGGTGGCGAAAGTGCCTGAACCCTAAGCAGGCTCCGGCGCGCGCATGCCTAGGGTATCTATCCTGCGAGGAGGATGGTGCAGCTATGGCTTGGGCGCGAAATGTTCATGCGCTCAAAGCTAGGGATTGCGCCGGGGAAGTCAAGCCCGACCCTGCCTCGCCCATTGCAAGGCTTTGAGCAAACTGCCAGTCTCCGGCCGGAACGCTGTGAGGGACGCGCCTATGGAATGGGTCATCTTAGCGCTGGTGGTTGCGGCTGCCGGCTATGCCATTGTCATCTACAATGGGCTGGTGAAAAACCGGCAGATGGTCGAGGAGGGCTGGTCGGGCATCGATGTGCAATTGAAGCGCCGCACCGATCTCATTCCCAACCTCATGGAGACGGTGAAGGGCTATATGAGCCATGAGCGCGAGACGCTCGAGGCTGTCACCAATGCTCGCGCCGCCGCGACCGCCGCAGCCAATGGCACGCCGGAACAGCGCGCCGCGGCCGAGGGGCAGTTGACCTCCGCGCTGGGGCGTTTGATTGCGACGGCGGAGGCCTATCCCGACCTCAAGGCCAACACCAATTTCCTGGAATTTCAGGAAGCGCTGCAGACGGTGGAGGACGAAATTCAGATGTCGCGCCGCTACTACAATGGCGCGGTGCGCAACCTGAATATCCAGGTCGAATCCTTTCCCTCCAATCTCATCGCCAATGCTTTCAAGTTCATCAAGGCGCAGTATTTCGAGCTTGAGAACGAGGCCGACCGGCAGGTTCCCAACGTAAAATTCTAGGCATGCTCAACGCCCTCGGCAGACTGCTGCTTGCTCTTACATTTGCGCTTACCCTTGCGCTGCCAGGGATGGCGCGCGAGGAAATCCGCGCCTTTGCCGCGGATGTGACCTTGCGCCTCGATGGCTCGGTGCGGGTGATCGAGACGGTCGATATTCGCGCCGAGGGCAATCAGATCCGGCGGGGCATCTATCGCGATATCCCCACGGTCCTGCTCGGGCCCTCGGGCAACAAGATCAGGGTCGGGCTCGCTGTCGAAACGGTGACGCGCGAGGGCAGGCCGGAGGATTTTCGCGTCGAGCGCATGGGCAATTTCCAGCGCATCTGGATCGGCAATTCCGAGCGGCTCATTGCCGTGGGCGAGCATCGCTATGTGATCACCTATGTCATGGAGCGCATGGCGCGGTCTTTTGCCGACCATGACGAACTCTACTGGAACGCCACGGGCAATTACTGGGATTTTCCGATCCTAAAATCCGTGGCGCGGGTGACCTTGCCCGATGGCGCGGTGATTTCGGAACTATCCGCCTATACCGGTGTCGCCGGCTCGACCGAGCAGGCGGTGACCATCACCCGCAATTCGGACACCGAGGCGACGTTCCGCACGCAGCGCGTGCTTGCTGCGGGGGAGGGGATGAGCTTTGCGGTGTCCTTCCAGAAGGGCATCGTCCAGCTTCCGCAGGGTTTTGATGCGCTTCTGCAGGAGGCCTCGGATCTTCGCGAAGTCTGGCTGCCGGTGGTCGCCGTCCTGCTGCTGCTCGTCTATAATTTCGGAGCCTGGTGGCGCGTGGGGCGCGATCCGCCCAAAGGCACGATCATCCCGCTCTTTCATCCGCCCAAGGATTTTTCGCCGGCCCTGACGCACTATGTGCACAAATGGGGTTTTGCCAATTCTGGCTGGACCGCCATGACCGCGGCAATCTTCAATCTCGGCGTGCGTGGCCTCGTGACCATCGACAATCGCGACGATGCGCTGACCGTCAAGGCGACAGGCAAAGAGCCCGAGGCGGGTTTGCCGGTCGGGGAAGAGGTGCTGTTTCGCTACTTTTCCGACAAGGGCAGCGTCACCATCGATAAATCCACCGGGCCGGGGCTTGCGACCAAGCGCAACGAGTTCATGGCGGCGCTGCAGCGGGAAAACCGCAATGTCTGGTTCAACCACAATATCGGTTTTGCCGTGCTCGGCGTGGTGCTGATGATCCTGATGCTGATCGGCATGGTGGCGCTCGACGTGCTGGAACCGGTCTGGCTGGTCGCCGCCTTTGTCGGCGGCATTTTCGCCGCGGTCATCGGGGCGATCGTCTTCAATGCGCTGCGCACCGGCGGATGGCAGCGTTATCTGACCGGGCTGATCGTCGGCGTCTTTGCATTCAATTTCATCGGCGGCATGGTCGAGACATTTTCCAGTCTCACGATCAATTCCGCTGCCATTGCCGCCGGTTCCATGGTGCTGATCACTGCCATCTTCGCGGTGTTGATGCGCGCGCCCACGGTGCAGGGCCGCAAGATCATGGACGAGATCGACGGGTTCAAGCTCTATCTCGACACGGCGGAAAAGAACCGGCTCAACATCAGCAACGAACCACCCATGACCGTGGAACGGTTCGAACGCATCCTGCCCTATGCCATCGCGCTCGGCGTCGAAAAGCCGTGGTCGGAGCATTTTGACGCTGAACTCGCGCGCAATGCCGTTGTCGATGCGCGCGAAGGCTATTCGCCGGGCTGGTATCATGGGTCGGGTCGGAGTTTCTCATCGGGCTCGATATCCAATGTCATCGCCGGGGCATCGTCCGGCATGGCTGCAGCCATGGTCGCGGCACAGCCGGTGCAGGCCAGTTCTTCCGGCTCCAGCAGCGGTGGCGGCGGCTTTTCCGGCGGCGGTGGCGGTGGGGGCGGCGGAGGCGGCTGGTAAGTGGCGGCGCACCCCTACGATCAAGACGTCATCGCGCCTATCGCGGTCCGGCACCTTGTCGAGTTTGGTGACCCCGACCCGAACCTGCCCGGCCAATTCGGCTACTGGTATAATTTCGTCGACTACGATTTTACCGCGGGCGATCGCATTGTGACGGCGCGGCACTATCTCGACGAACCACAACGAGCGCTGTTGCTCGGCATGCCGGTAGAGGACGAACTGACGCTTCTCGTGCTGCAATTTCTGCTGATGCGCTACGATAGGCTGGAGTGGCTCGGTCGGGAGGGCTATGTGCCGGTGCCCAAGCCGATCATGAAAGAAGTGCGCCACCGTCTTGATCTGCACCTCAAGCGTGCAGGCGGTTGAGCCGAGTGGACATTGCCGGGCGCACTTGCTAGGCAATCACGCGCTCTTTGACTGGTTAGACCATGCCCGAACTTCTGCTTGAACTCTTCTCCGAGGAAATTCCCGCCCGCTTCCAGCGGCGCGCTGCCGAGGACCTCAAGAAAGCCGTGACCAATGCCCTGGTCGATGCGGGTCTGGTCTATGAGGGCGCTCGCGCCTTTGCGACCCCGCGCCGCCTGGCCTTGACCGTGTCGGGCCTGCCGGTGCGCTCGCCAGATACGCGCGAAGAAAAGAAGGGCCCCAAGGTCGGTGCGCCGCAGCCGGCTATAGATGGTTTCCTGCGTTCAGCCGGCCTCTCGTCGCTGGATCAGGCCAAGGTCGAGAGCGATCCAAAGAAGGGCGATTTCTACGTCGCCGTGATCAACAAGCCGGGCGCCGATGCGGTGGAACTGCTCTCGGGCATCCTGCCAAAGATTCTGACCGACTTCCCCTGGGCCAAGTCGATGCGCTGGGGCTCGGGCAGCTTTAACTGGGTGCGCCCACTGCGCGCTATCACTGCCACCTTCGGCACCGAGAATGACGAGCCGATTGTCGTGCCGTTTGCGGCTGCCGGCATCGAGTCCGCGCAGACGACGTTTGGGCACCGCTTCCTGTCGCCCGATGCCATCCGCGTGAAGCGTTTTGATGATTATGTGACCTCGCTTGAGCGCGCCAAGGTCGTGCTCGATATCGACCGTCGTAAGGACATCATCCGTGGCGATGCCGATCAGCTCGCCTTTGCGCAGGGCCTGACCGTCATCCATGACGAAGGCCTGCTTGAGGAAGTCGCCGGTCTCGTCGAGTGGCCGAATGTGATGATGGGGTCGTTCGATCCAGAATTTTTGAAACTTCCCGAAGAAGTCATCATCGCGACCATCCGCGCCAACCAGAAATGCTTCTGTCTGCGTGATGCCTCGGGCAAGCTGGCGCCGAATTTCATCATCACCTCCAACACCATTCCGACCGACGGCGGCGCTGTGATCGTGGCGGGCAATGAGCGCGTCATTCGCGCGCGTCTTTCCGACGCTGCCTTTTTCTATCAGGGCGACCTCGCCATTCCGCTTGAGCATGGTCTGCCAAAACTCGAAGACATGGTGTTTCACGCCAAGCTCGGCACGCAGTTCGCGATGGTCGAACGGCTGGTCAAGCTTGCCGCCGAAATCGCGCCGCAGGTCGGTGCCGATGTCGAAAAGACCAAGCGCGCTGCCATGCTCGCCAAGGCAGACCTCGTCACCGGCATGGTTGGCGAGTTCCCCGAATTGCAGGGCCTGATGGGGCGCTATTATGCAACCGCGCAGGGCGAGCCGGCGGAAATCGCCAATGCGCTCGAAATGCACTACAAGCCTGTCGGTCCTTCGGATCGCGTGCCGACCGAGCCGGTGTCCATTGCCGTGGCGCTGGCCGACAAGCTCAACGTGCTCTCCGGCTTCTGGTCGATCGACGAAAAGCCGACCGGCTCGCGCGATCCCTTCGCACTGCGTCGCGCGGCTCTGGGCATCATCCGCATCGTCACGGAAAATGGGCTGAAATTCCCGCTCAAGGTCGATGCCGATCTCCTGGCCTTCTTCCATGATCGTCTGAAAGTGTCGCTGCGTGATGCCGGGGCGCGGCATGACCTCGTCGACGCCGTCATCTCGGCCGACAGCAACGACATCCTTCAGGTCACCCAGCGCGCTGAGGCTCTCTCGACGCTGCTCTCCAGCGACGACGGCAAGAACCTCCTCGCCGGCTATCGCCGTGCGGCCAATATCCTGGCGGCCGAGGAGAAGAAGGATGGAAAGTCCTATGCCGGTGCCGTCGATCAGGCGGCGCTGAAACTGCCGGAAGAAGAGGCACTGGCCTTTGCCGTCGATGCCGTGCATGCGGCTGTGGCGAGCCATGTGGGCAAGGATGACTACAAGGGCGCCATGGCAGAACTGGCAACGCTTCGCGCGCCGGTCGATGCCTTCTTCACCGCCGTGCTCGTCAATGATGCCGATCCGGCTGTTCGCACCAATCGCCTGAATCTCCTGGCACGGCTGCGCGACACCATGCATCTCGTCGCGGATTTCGGCAAAGTCGCCGGCTAAAGGACCAAAAGATGAGTGTCGGCCTTCTTGCCTTGCTTGATGATGTGGCCGGCCTCGTAAAGGTTGCGGCCGCCTCGCTCGACGACGTGGCCGGTCAGGCCGCCAAGGCCGGCGTCAAGGCGGCCGGCGCGGTCATCGACGATGCGGCGGTGACCCCGAACTATGTGCAGGGTTTTACCGCCGATCGCGAATTGCCGATCGTGGGCAAGATCGCCTGGGGCTCGATCAAGAACAAGCTGCTGTTCCTCTTGCCCGCAGCGCTGCTGCTGAGCTTTTTTGCGCCCTGGCTGATCACGCCGCTGCTGATGATTGGCGGCGCCTATCTTTGCTATGAGGGCGCCGAGAAGGTTTTTCATATGCTCGCCCCGCACGAGGCTGAGCACCACGAGGCCTCGCTGGAGCCGGCGGCGATCAATCCGCAGAGCCTTGAGGACAAGAAGGTCGCAGGCGCAATCCAGACCGACTTTATTCTCTCGGCCGAGATCATGACCATCATTCTCGCGGCCATCGAGGTGCCCGATTTCTGGACGCGCGCAGCCATTCTGGCGGTGGCTGGTGTCGGGATCACCATAGCGGTCTATGGCGCCGTGGCGCTGATCGTCAAAGCCGATGATTTTGGGGTGTTCGCGGCGCGCAATAGCCGCACGCCGATCGGCCGCGGTTTTGGTCGCGGCCTTGTGGTCGGCATGCCCTATTTCATGCAGGTGCTGAGCGTTGTCGGGACTGCGGCGATGACCTGGGTCGGCGGGTCCATTGTCGCCCATGGGCTTTATGAATTTGGGCTCAACGGGCCGGAAGTGGTCATCGAGACGGCGGCGCATTGGGCGGAGTACACATTCCCGGCTATCGCGGGTTTTGCCGGCTGGTTTGCCACGGCGTTTGTCGACTTTTTCTTTGGCCTGATCCTCGGCGCGCTGCTGATCCCGATTGCGGGCTATGTCATCGCGCCGGCCTGGAAGGCGATCAAGAGCGTGCTGCCGAAGCGGGCATAAGAGCCCAATTCCAATCTCGATCTTGCGCCTGAAACAGAGATCCCCGCTTTCGCGGGGATGACATCGAGTTTTTTGAGGAAGATGTGGCCGTCAGAACGGCGGCGCAAAACTCTCCGGCGCCTTCTTCTGCTTGAAGGGGGCCATACCTTCCCTAGCGAGTTCGTCGGCGCGCTCGTTGAGTTCGTCGCCGGCGTGACCCTTCACCCAGTGCCAGGAAATCTGGTGGCGCTTGGTGGCTTCGTCGAGTGCCTGCCAGAGTTCGACGTTTTTCACCGGCTTTTTGTCGGCAGTCTTCCAGCCGTTTTTCTTCCAGCCGTGCATCCAGCTCTGGACGCCGTTTTTCACATATTGGCTGTCGGTGTGAATTTCGACCGTGCAGGGTCGGGAGAGGGCATTGAGCGCCTCGATAGCGGCGGTCAGCTCCATCTTGTTGTTGGTCGTCAGGGCTTCGCCGCCCTTCAATTCCTTGCGGTGCTGGCCGAATTGCAAAATGGCGCCCCAGCCGCCGGGGCCGGGATTGCCCGAACAGGCGCCGTCGGTATGGATGATGACAGTGGTGCTCATGCGCTTGGCCCCCGGCGCAGGATGTAGAACTGATGCGGCATATCGGCCACGTTTCCCTGATGTGTCTCGATCATGCCGATCTTTTCAAGCACGCGCCGCGAGGCAGCGTTGTCCGTGTGGGCAAAACCGATGAAATGATCTTCCGGCCGATGGGCGAAGAACCAATCGCGGAGGCCCGAAGCAATCTCGCTGGCATAGCCCTGGCCCCAATGCTCCTCGGCCAGCGAATAGCCGATTTCCGGTTCGCCTTCGAAGGGCGAAAAGCCGGCGCGGCCGATGAAGGCGCCGTCGGTCTTGCGCTCGATGGCGAATTTTCCGATGCCATGCTCGGCATATTCGAGGCGCCAGCCGGCGATCCGGTCCGCAGCCTTGGCCCGATCATAGACGCGGCCCTGCGCATCGATATAGCGCGCGACCGCGGGATTGGCATGCATGGTCCAAAGCGCGTCGACGAGGTCGTCGCGCCAGGGCACGAGCCGAAGCCGATCCGTCTCCAGCGCGTGGAGTGGGATCATCGCCCCGAGGCCACTTCGAGATTGCGCAGCACCTTGGGAATGTTAAAGGCGATGTTCTCTTCGGCCGTGGTCTTGGTCTCGACCGATACGTCATAGCGCGTGGCGAAGGCGTCGATCACCTCTTCGACAAGGCTTTCCGGCGCCGAGGCGCCGGCGCTGACGCCGAGGGATTTGAGATCGCCATAGAGCGACCAGTCGATCTCGCTGGCGCGATCGACAAGGGTCGCGACCTTGCAGCCGCTGCGAAGGGCGACTTCGACAAGGCGCTGCGAATTGGAGGAGTGCGGGGAGCCGACGACGATCATGGCGTCGACAAGCGGCGCCACGGCCTTGATCGATTCCTGGCGATTGGTCGTGGCGTAGCAGATGTCTTCCTTGTGCGGCCCGTTGATGGACGGGAAGCGCGCGCGGAGCGCGGCGACGATTTCTCGGGTGTCGTCGACGCTGAGCGTCGTCTGCGTCACGAAGGCGAGCGTTTCCGGATTCTTCGGGGTGAAGACATTGGCATCGGCAACGGTCTCGATGAGCGTGACGGCACCTGCGGGCAGTTGGCCCATAGTCCCGATCACTTCGGGGTGACCGGCATGGCCGATAAGAACGATTTCGTGGCCTTCCTCGAAGTGGCGCGAGGCCTCCACATGCACCTTGCTCACCAGCGGGCAGGTGGCGTCGAGGAAGAACATGTTGCGCGATTTGGCATCGGCAGGCACGCTTTTGGGGACGCCATGGGCCGAAAAGACCACCGGAGCCTCGGTCTCGGGGATCTCGTCGAGTTCTTCGACAAAGACCGCGCCCTTGGCCTTAAGCCCTTCCACCACATATTTATTATGCACGATGGCATGGCGCACATAGACAGGCGCGCCGTATTTCTGCAGCGCCAGTTCCACGATCTGGATGGCGCGATCGACGCCTGCGCAAAATCCGCGCGGCGCGCATAACAGAATGTCGAGGTGTGGCCGTTTTTCCATGAGAGATCAGATGCTTTCCGCGTCGGGCCAAGTCAAGTGCTGTTGCAGCCGCACCTGAGCCTGAGGCAGTATGAGGTCACAATGATGTCAGGGACGGTTTTACGGTGAGTCTTGCGCAGGAAATGTTTGCGATTGCCCCTGCCCAGGGGAAGGCAAACCTCACCGCCGCCCAATTGAAACTGCTGGCCGGCAAGGCCCGCTGGATTTTTCGCGTCGGCGAGGCTGGTTTCCCGACGGTGCCTACTATTGCGATCACCCGCGCGGCCTGGGAAGCGCTCCAATCCGAGCGTACGCGGCTCGATACGCGGCTGCGCACGCATTGGATCGCATGTCTCTTCAAGCTCGTGGGCAAGGATGGCAAGGCGCCGCTGCTGGTGGTGCGGACGTCGGCCGCAAATCACAATAGCGGTTTGCAGCCGGCGCGCATCGGTATAGCGGCGCCCACCGCGCCCGAGGACTCCGTCGATCCGACGCGGCCGCTGGCCAAGGCCATCAAGCAGGCCTTTGAAAGCTATGGTTTTTCGCAGGGCGGCTGGGCCAATTTCCGTGGCGAAGATGATCGCGCCAGGCAGATCGTGCTCATTCAGGCCGCGGCAGAAGGCGAGCTCGAACAGTTTCTGACGCGGAACGCGGCGACCGGTGCACTGGGGCCAGCGCCGCTTAATGGCGCGCCGCTGCCGCGTCTGCCGGAGTCCATTGGTTCGCTGATTTCGCTGCTCGATGCCAAGGCGGGGCGCCATATGGCCTGTCTCGTCGCCATCCAGAAGGGGAAGGTGCAGTTCCTGTCGGCTCGCCCGGTGCAGGCTTCAGCGGCGGCGGAGCTTGAGGCGGCGGTGGATCGGGTGCAGAACAAGATCTGGTCGCCGCATAATGCGGTCAGCCGCGTCGATCCCAATCGCCTGCCGCAATTGCTGCATCCGCGGATCAAGTCGACTGAGGATGTGACGCCCATTGCCACCGGGCTTGGGGTTTCGCCAGGGGCGGCGAGCGGCATTATTACCTTTTCGGCGGAAGACGCTGCGCGGCTTCGGGCGCGCGGCAAGCATTGCATCCTCGTGGTCAACGAGACCGGCCCCGCCGACATCGAAGGCATGAAGGCGGCGACGGGGATTTTGACGGCGCGCGGCGGCATGACCAGCCATGCCGGTGTGATTGCGCGTATTACCGGCAAGCCTTGTGTCGCGGGCGTTCGCACGCTGTCGGTCGATACCAATGAAATGGTGTGCCGCATCGGCTCGCGCGAATTGCGGCCGGGTGATCGGTTGACCATCGATGGCAGCGATGGCTCGGTCTATCTCGGCACGCTGCCGCTGGCGCAGCCGCATATCGGCGGCAATATCGGCACGCTGCTCGGCTGGTCCGATGCCAGCCGGTCGATTGCCGTGCGCACCAATGTAGAAACAGTGGAGTCGGCGGCGACCGCGCTGAGTTTTGGGGCGGAGGGCATTGGCCTTGCGCGGTCCGAACACATGTTCTTCTCGCCCGAGCGTCTCGTGGCGCTGCGACGCATGATCCTTTCCGAGGACGAAGAGGCGCGCAGCCTTGCGGTGAATGGCCTCGTCGATTTCCAGACCGGCGATTATTCGGCGCTGTTCTCGGTCATGGGTGGGCTGCCGGTGACGGTGCGGCTCTTCGATCCGCCGCTGCATGAATTTTTGCCGCGTAACGATGAAGAGATCGAGGAAACGGCGGCTTCGCTGGGGGTGGCTGTGCGGGCGCTGCGGCTGCGGCTGGAGCGGATTGCCGAGGTCAACCCGATGCTTGGCCATCGTGGTGTGCGCCTCGCCATCACCTACCCCGAAATCCTGCAGATGCAGATGCAGGCCGTTATCGCCGGGGCGCGGGAGGCCAGTGAGCGGCTCAACAAGCCGATCCCGGTGGAAGTCATGGTGCCCTTCGTTTCGACAGCGAGCGAGGTTGCCTGGGTACGCGAGCGCACCATGGCGATCTTTGCCAATTCGGGGCTCAACAAATCCGAGAAGGTGAAATTCTCGTTCGGGACGATGATCGAACTGCCGCGCGCCTGCCTCAGGGCGGGGGATATTGCCGGCATGGTGGATTTCATTTCCTTTGGCACCAACGACCTGACGCAAACGACATTCGGGATTTCGCGCGACGATGCGCCGACTTTCCTCAATGTCTACCAGCGCAAGGGCATTTATGAGCGCGATCCCTTCGTCACCATCGACGAAAAGGGCGTAGGCGAGATGATTTCCATCGCCATCCAGCGGGGCAGGGCGGCCAATCCGCGGCTCAAGATCGGCATTTGCGGCGAGCATGCCGGCGATCCCGTCTCGTTGAAGTTTTTCTCGGGGCTCGGGGTCGACTATGTCAGTTGCGCGCCCTATCGCGTGCCGGTGGCGCGGCTGACGCTGGCGCAGGCGGCAACCTGACGCGCCACACTTTTCCATGAAGCCATTTCAATCGCAGGCATTGGTCACGATATAAGAACGTGACAAAAGACTAGCGAGACAAATGGGGGGATAATGCTGGTGATCGGGATCAGGGGTTTGGTGGCGCTGACAATGCTTGGCGCCATGTTTGCGGCCCCCGCCTTTGCACAGTCCGGAGCGCAATGCGCTGCCATCCCTAGCGATGGCGAGCGGCTCGCCTGCTATGACGCGATCTTTCGCGATGGCGCGACCAGCGGCGAAGCGCTGAGCGTCAGCTTTGAATCCGAACAGCTTATTCCCGCGCGGCCGAGCGGGCGCATGCCCGCAACCATGACGGTTGCCTGCGAAGCCGGCAGGCTGAGCGTCGCCTTCGCCTATGCCGGGAACACCATGTCGGCCCTGGGGCGAGATGCGGGGATTACCCTGCAGGTCGACCTGCAATCGCCGCGCAGCCGAACGCTACTGGTCAACTCCACCAACACGGCGCTGGTGATTGATAATACGGCGGACACGCAGGCTTTTCTCGATACGCTGGCGGGGGCGCAGAACCTGACGACACGGGTGACCCCCGTCAATTCCCGATCTTTGTCAGTGCGCTTTAATCTTGCCGGCGTGCTTGAACAGGTTGAGCCGGTCCGGGCAGCCTGTTCTTAGGTACTGCGACAAAACAGCCAATCATATTTCCGCCGCCTGATGGCCGCGCTTTGACCCTTTGCGCGCCCGTTTGCCTATTTACTCGGCGCTAACCTTAATCAGAGATCATCACGAATGTCGGCATTTTAGCGTCACTTTTGCCGGTCTAGTTCGTGTTGCGTAGCGTTGAGTAGAGTTTATGGCCCATCCACACCGGCCCGTGCACCCGCACGCGGCTAGAGCGGTTCGCCGGGGATTGCCCGTCGCCAGGACGATGGCGTTGGGCGTTGTCGCGTCCCTGGCCTATGCAGGCCTTGCCGGCGGCGCCTTTGGCCCGTCTGGTGATCTGCCCGAAATCCAGAGCTCAAAACCCGACCTTGCCCTTGCAAGCTTGAGCTATTCCGGCGCCGACCCGGTTATTACGGGGTCGGTCGACCATCTCTTTGATTCCATTAGTTTTACCGGCCCAAATCGATCGGAAAAGACCGATCGCTACAAGCCGGCGGTCGATGTCGTCGCCTTCTCGAAGAATTTCGAGGAAGCCCGGGTCCGCATCGCAGCACTGCGTGATCCCGGCGGCGATCCCAATGTTCTCGGCCAGTCGCGTATTGCCGAACTTGACGATGCGCCGGAAGAGACCGGGCCGCGCATGTCGGTCGCTTCAATCGATCCGGCAACGGCGGCAGCGCTCGACGCCATTGCTGGCATCGCGCCGCAGACGGCTTCGCTGACGCCGACCGATCCGATCCCGGCCATGGCCTCGGAACAACTGGCCTATGCCCGCGCCAATGCCCCGGTCACCGGGGCTTTTTCGACCACGGCGCCGGTTGAAGTTTCCGAGCGCGAAAAGTGGTGCCTGGCGACCGCGATCTATTTCGAAGCCCGCGGCGAGGCCTATCGCGGCCAGGTTGCGGTAGCGCAGGTGGTGATGAACCGGGTTCGGGATCATCGTTATCCCGATACGATTTGCGGCGTGGTGTTCCAGAACCAGAACAAGCGCAATGCCTGCCAGTTCTCCTTTGCCTGCGACGGCATTCCGGAAGTTATCAGCGAGCGGGAGCCCTGGATGCAGGCAGAGGATATTGCCGAGCGCTATCTCAAGGGCGAGCTTTACCTGACCGAAGTGGGCAATGCGACCCACTACCACGCGACCTATGTGCGTCCCGCCTGGGCCCCGCGCATGGAGAAGGTGACCCAGATCGGACTGCACGTCTTCTACAAGTTCAAACGCGGCTGGCTGTTCGGATAAAGTTCAGCAATACCAATGGCTTGCGGTCGAGATGCAGGTGGAAGTCCGCGTCTCGCCGCGATGCGTCTTGTAGGTCGAGATCGAGACGTAGGAATTGCCGCTATAGGTCTTGAGGCGGGTCCACTGGCCATTGTTCCAGCTCGAAAAGCTGAACCGGTCCCGTGGGTTATCGGGTTCGATGACACCGGGATACTGCACATGGGGCGAGGCGATGCCATCGCTCGAATAGGTGCCGGTGGATGTCCGCGTGATTGTGACATAACTCACGCGCCCGCCCTCGATCTTCTTGATCGTGTGGGTGTCGAGCGGGTCGGTGGAGACCCAGTCCTCGTAGCGGACGCCCTCATCGTCGCCGAGGATGAGCAGCTTGCTCGGATCGAAGCCGTCAGCGCGGACGGAGGCGAGGGACAGCACGAGGGCGGCCGCGGTCAGGCTCAAAAGCGTGGGCAGGTTCATGGCAGTCGTCCCATTCTGATCCAGTGCGAGCGCACACGATTAACGAATGAGTAACCATGAAGATGCGGCGAAGCGACCCTTTCCTTAAGCCTTGGTTAATTCTGCCACGGGCTCAGGGGGCGGGGATAAGTTCTGCGATGGCTTCGAAACTGGCGATGAAGCGGTCATGCGCTTCGCGCGTCGGCCAGGGCTGGATCAACCGGTCGAAATGCTCGATCTCGAAGGCGGCAACCCCCGGTTCGCCAAAGAATTTTATGGCTTCAGCGGGTTCGAAGCCGGCAAGGCTCGTGGCTTCGAAATAAGCGGCTTCCTGGTCGGCTTTTTTCATCTGTTTCTTGAGGGGGACAGATTGGGTCGCGGGCAGGGAGAAGCGCAGGTAAATAGCTGAAAGCAGGCGGTTTTCGACGTCCTTGTAGTTTCCGCCCATGGCCGTCTTGAAGGGGGAAATGATGTCGCCCATGACATATTCGGGCGCATCGTGGAGGAGCGTCTGGAGGAGGTGTGCGGGCGCCGCCTCGGGGTTCGCGGCGCGGAAAAGTTCGAGCACGAGGACGGAGTGCTGCGCGACGGAAAAGGGATAATCGCCAATGGTTTGGCCGTTCCAGCGGGCGACGCGGGCAAGGCCATGCGCGATGTCGGAGAGTTCCACATCGACGGGCGAAGGATCAAGAATATCAAGGCGGCGACCCGACAGCATGCGCTGCCAGGCACGTGAGCTTGTGCGGGCCATAGGGGTCGAGTTCGTTAGCAGACTGTTGGCAGTGACACTAACAGATGCGGCCGATTCGAGAATGTTTGGTGAATGGCGAGTGAGGTGGTTGCCAATACCCCCACCCTTGATCCCTCCCCACAAGGGGGAGGGAGACGAAAGAACCGGGAAGGTTGAGGCTGGCGCCTCCCTCCCCCCTTGTGGGGAGGGATCGGGGTTACTCGGCGTCTTCGGTGACAGCTTCGCCAAACTGATAGGTCGCCCAGGCGGGGAGGGCGAGGGTGACGGGCTTGCCGTCTACGGTCACCGCGTCCGGGTCGGTGATGCGGTCGAGGCGGAGGATGGCGACGGCTTTGCCGTCGACGACCTGGCCAATGGTGCCGGCTTCGCGGCCGCCGGCGATGACGGGCGTGCCGGCGGGGGCGTCGATGCCGGAGACGATCACTGGACGGCGGCGGGCGGTGCCGCGGTGCTTCATGCGGGAGACGACTTCCTGGCCGACATAGCAGCCTTTGACGAAGTCGATGCCGTCGAGGATGTCCATGCCGATATCATGGGCAAAAGTGTCGTTGGGGGGGAAGTCATTACCCTGATGCAGGATGCCGTTGCCGATGCGGGCGGTGTGGTAGGCGGTGTCGTCGGACCAGTCGGCCGTGGCTTCGACGGGGGCGATGATGCGGAAGCCGAGGGTGACGGGGCCGCGGCGGTCCCTATGGGCAAGGTGCGTCGGCTCGGCGGAAAAACCCATGCGGTGGGTCTCGCGAAAATCGTCGATGTCGACCTTGGCGCGGAGGCGGTACATGCGCATGCGCTTGAAGAAGTCGTCGGCGACGGACTGGTGGACGTCGAGCCAGAGCGCGTCTTCGGCCCAAGCGGCGAGGCCTTCGGCGAGAATCTTGCCTTGGGGGGAGAGCAGGGCCCAGAGGCTGGCGGGCTCTTCGGCGGAGGTCGGCATGACGCCGGTGACCACATCATTGATGAGGCGATGCGCATCGGGACCGGAGAAACGGAAGATGACGCGGTCGCTGCGCAGATGAATGGTCATGATGCCTTGCCTCACGGAGTTTTCCTCCGCTAAACCAGCCCTGAACCGGAACCAGCGGAGACCGCAGACATGGCGCAGTATGACACGATTTTCAAGAACGCCACGGTGGTCAATCATGACGGCGAGGGGCTGGCCGATATTGCGGTGAAGGGCGGCAAGATCGTTGCGCTGGGGACGATCGCGGGCGATGCGGATGAGGTGGTCGACTGCAGGGGGCTGCATATCCTGCCCGGCGTCATCGATACGCAGGTGCATTTTCGTGAACCGGGGCTGACGCACAAGGAAGACCTCGAGTCGGGCTCGCTTGGCGCGGTCATGGGTGGCGTGACGGGCGTGTTCGAAATGCCCAATACCAATCCGCTGACCACGAGCCGCGAGACGCTTGAGGCCAAGATCGCGGCGGGCACCAACCGCATGCATTGCGATTTTGCCTTCTATATCGGCGGAACGCACGAGAATGTCGGCGAACTGGCTGTGCTCGAAAAGCTGCCGGGTTGTGCGGGTGTAAAGGTATTCATGGGCTCGTCGACGGGCTCGCTGCTGGTGCAGGACGATGCCGGGGTGGAAGCTATTCTGCGCGCGATTTCCCGCCGCGCTGCGTTCCACTCGGAAGACGAATATATGCTTGAGGAGCGCAAGCATCTGCGCGTGCCGGGCGATCCATCGAGCCATCCGGTCTGGCGTTCGCCGGAGGTGGCGATGAGCTGCACGACGCGGCTGGTGAACCTCGCGCGCAAGACGGGCAAGCGCATCCATGTGCTGCATATCTCGACCAGGGAAGAGATGATCTATCTCGCCGACCATAAGGATGTGGCGAGCGTGGAGGTGACGCCGCACCATCTGACGCTGGATGAGACGGCATACACGCGGCTTGGCACTTATGCACAGATGAACCCGCCGGTGCGCGACAAGGCGCATCGGGAGGGAATCTGGAAGGGTGTGGAAAATGGGGTGGCCGATATTCTGGGGTCTGACCATGCGCCGCATACGCGCGAGGAGAAGGACCATGCTTATCCCGCGAGCCATTCGGGCATGACCGGGGTGCAGACGCTGGTGCCGACCATGCTGGATCATGTGAATGCCGGAAAACTGAGCCTGCAGCGGTTTGTGGATATGACGAGCTATGGGCCGAACCGGCTGTTTGGCATTGCCGGCAAGGGGCGCATTGCGGTCGGCTATGATGCCGACCTGACCATTGTGGATATGAAGCGGCGCGAGACCATCACCAATGAGTGGATCAGGAGCCGCGCCGGCTGGACGCCTTATGATGGGGTTGAGGTGACTGGTTGGCCGGTGGGCACGGTGGTGCGCGGGCACAAGGTGATGTGGCAGGGCGAGCTGGTGACGCCGAGCAAGGGGCAGCCGATGCGGTTCCTTGAGGCGCTGCCGACTCAGGGGTGAGGCGCCACCGGACGTTATCCTCGGGCTTGTGTGGATGCTTTGTGATTTAGTCTTTGCACGAGCCGGGATGCGCATCCCGGCTCGTGCAGGCAGGTGGC
>NZ_JQGC01000032.1 GCF_000743575.1 Devosia riboflavina
GGCGGCGAACCGAGATTATAGGTATCGCTCAGCCAGGCGCCGATAATGTCCTGGCTGGGGTAAGCGGGGGTCGGCGCCTGCGTCGGCGCAGCGAGCACGGCCGCGGCCTGCACGGCCGGCTGTAGCCCGATATCGGCGGGCGCAGCGGCCGGAACCGGCGCGGCCGAAGCAACGACCACCTGCGGCTGCGCAATACCATTCTGCGCCGCCGCGAGTTCTGCAAGGCGGAAGCCGGGCAGGGGCATGGGCATCACGAAAACTGGCTGCGTCGGCTGGGCCACGGCAACCTGCACGTTGGAATTGCCCTGGCGCCCCGGCTGCGGAACCATTGCGGTCTGCAGGTAATCGCCACGGCGACCCTTGGGCAGGTAGTTGGCCACGAGCTGGCGCACTTTCTCGTCGCGCGCACCGGCCGAGTTGAAGCCGAAGGCGACGATCACGATGTGGCGGTTATCCTTGCGGGCAGCGGTAAGCAGGTTCGAACCGGCGGCATTGATATAGCCGGTCTTGATGCCATCGACGGCGCCCATATAGCCAAGCACGCGGTTGTGGTTGCCATAGGTCTTGCCGTTGTAGCTGAACGACTTGGTCTGGAAGAATTCGTAATACTGCGGAAAGTGCTGGTAGATCGCGATGCCGAGGATCGCCTGGTCGCGCACCGTTGTTAGCTGGCCACCATCGGGCAGGCCCGAAGCATTGCGATAGGTGGTGTTGCGCATGCCCATGGCGCGGGCCGTGGCCGTCATGCGCTCGGCAAACTTGCTTTCCGTACCCGAAATATGTTCGGCGATCACGCGAGCCATGTCATTGGCCGACAGCGTCACCAGCGACTTGATTGCATCTTCCACCGAAATGGTCGAACCAGCGCGCAGCCCAAGCTTGGTTGGCACGGCCGAAGCCGCATGCTTGGAAACCGTCATCTTGGTGGAAAGGCTGAGATTGCCCGCGCTCAATTCCTGGAAGAGCACATAGAGCGTCATCACCTTGGCGACCGAAGCCGGATACCGCTTGGAATCGCCGGCTTCTTCGTAGAGGACTTCGCCAGACTTCGCGTCGACCACGATGCCGGCATATTTCCTGAGATTCTCGATGGCGTGCGCCGGGGCCGCAAGATGCAGGGAAAGGCCCAGCACGAGGGCAATCGCAGCGATGGCGCGGACGAAGGAAGCGCGCCAAGGGGTCATGGCCTGGAAGGTCAACCCGGAACTCCAACTTTACTCATCGGGCCAAACTGCCCGTACGCAACTGAAAACTGGCCCGCAGATCGAGGCCCCCGCCCGATCCATGCCATTGATGCAGAATAGGCCCACCCCGTTACCATTCCGTAAAATGCCATCGATTTCTGTCTCAGAGTCGCAATCCGGTCACGCCGCCCCTTCTCCGGGGGCGATGCGGCAAGCTCTTGTCCAAGCTCGGATATCGGCGCTCAACTTTTCGGGATCATGTGCCCCTTAACACGGGCCCCTTTTTGCCTACATAATGGGTCCGAAGAGCTGCTTCGGTTCCTCCCAGAAATGCCGCTAAGAATATGACACGATCCACCACCCATTCTCCGTCTGCCCGTCCAGCCAAAGGCTTCGAGAGGCCCCTCGGAAAGCTTGTGGCCGGGCCGAAGGATGATGATGGCGGCCGCAAGGGAGACGGCGGAAACAGTTTTGAGACCGGGACCGTCACCAAGACGCGTCCCAAAACCAAACGGCCGAACCTTTACCGGGTTCTGCTGCTCAACGACGACTACACGCCGATGGAATTCGTCGTTCTGGTCTTACAGGACGTCTTCAACAAATCACGCGAAGACGCCATGCAGATCATGCTGCACGTTCACCAGAAGGGGGTCGGTGAGTGCGGCGTATATCCATACGAGGTTGCCGAAACCAAGGTGACCCGCGTCATGGATACGGCACGCAAGAACCAGCATCCGCTGCAATGCGTGATGGAAAAGCAATAGGAACATCATATGCCCTCATTCTCTCGCGGACTCGAAAAGGCTCTGCATCAGGCGATGAACCTGGCGCGCGAGCGGAACCATGAGTTCGCAACGCTTGAGCACCTCTTGCTGGCCCTGACCGACGACCGCGAAACGATCGCCGTGCTCAATGGCTGCGATGTCGATATCGACGCGCTCAAGAGCGATCTTGAAGACTTCATCAATGAGGAACTGGACAGCCTTGTCGTCCAGAACGGTCAGGATGCGCGCCCGACAGCCGCATTCCAGCGCGTCATCCAGCGCGCCGTCATCCACGTCCAATCATCCGGCCGCGAGGAAGTGACCGGCGCCAACGTGCTCGTCGCGATCTTCGCCGAGCGCGAGAGCCATGCCGCCTATTTCCTCGAACAGCAGGACATGAGCCGGCTCGACGCCGTCAACTTCATCTCCCATGGCATCACCAAGTCCGGCCCCGCCGAAGACCGCAAGGTCCGCGGCACCGAAGAAGGTGAAGGCAATGGCGAAGGCGGCGCTGCCGAAGGCAAGAAGACGTCGGCTTTGGCCGATTTCTGCGTCAACCTCAACGAGAAGGCCCGTCAGGGCAAGATCGATCCCCTGATCGGTCGCGACAGCGAACTGCGCCGCACCATCCAGGTGCTCTGCCGCCGTTCCAAGAACAACCCGCTCTATGTGGGTGACGCTGGCGTCGGCAAGACCGCCATCGCCGAAGGCCTTGCCCGCAAGATCATCGAGGGCGACGTGCCCGAAGTGCTCAAGGAAGCGGTCATCTATGCCCTCGACATGGGTTCGCTCCTCGCCGGCACCCGCTATCGCGGTGACTTCGAAGAACGTCTGAAGTCCGTCATGAAGGAACTCGAGAAGATGCCGAATGCCGAGATCCACACCATGATCGGCGCTGGTGCCACCTCGGGCGGCGCGCTCGACGCCTCGAATCTCCTGAAGCCTGCTCTGGCATCAGGCGCGATCCGTTGCATCGGCTCGACCACCTATAAGGAATATCGCCAGTTCTTCGAAAAGGACCGTGCCCTCGTCCGTCGCTTCCAGAAGATCGACGTTAACGAGCCGACCGTTCCGGATGCGATCGAGATCGTGAAGGGCCTGCGCCCTTACTTCGAGGAATTCCACAAGATCAAGTACACGGATGATGCCCTCAAGGCCGCCGTGGAACTGAGCGCGCGCTACATCAACGATCGCAAGCTGCCCGACAAGGCCATCGACGTGATCGACGAGACCGGCGCCAGCCAGATGCTCCTGCCGGAAGACCAGCGCAAGAAGATCATCGACGTCGAAGACATCGAAGCCACCATCGCGACCATCGCCCGCATCCCGCCCAAGTCGGTCTCCAAGTCCGACGCCGAACTGCTCTCGGGTCTCGAACAGAGCCTCAAGACCGTCGTCTTCGGTCAGGATCAGGCGATCACCGCGCTCTCCTCGGCCATCAAGCTCGCCCGTGCGGGCCTGCGCGAACCGGAAAAGCCGATCGGCTCCTACCTCTTCACCGGCCCGACCGGTGTGGGTAAGACCGAAGTGGCGAAGCAACTCGCCGACACCCTCGGCGTCGAACTGCTCCGCTTCGACATGTCCGAATATATGGAACGCCACACGGTTTCGCGCCTCATCGGTGCGCCTCCGGGCTATGTCGGCTTCGACCAGGGCGGCCTTCTCACCGACGGCGTCGACCAGCACCCGCATTGCGTCGTGCTTCTCGACGAAATCGAAAAGGCCCATCCGGACCTCTACAACATCCTGTTGCAGGTCATGGACCACGGCAAGCTCACGGACCACAACGGCAAGTCGGTCGACTTCCGCAACGTGATCCTGATCATGACGTCCAACGTGGGGGCATCCGAACTCGCCCGCTCGCCCATCGGCTTCGGCCGCAAGCGCGAGCAGGGGGACGATGAAGAGGCGATCAACCGCACCTTCACGCCCGAGTTCCGCAACCGCCTCGATGCCATCATCTCCTTCGCGCCGCTGCCGCGCGAAGTGGTGCGCCGCGTGGTCGAAAAGTTCGTGCTGCAGCTCGAAGGCCAGTTGGCCGAGCGCGGCGTCACGATCAACCTGACCCCGGAAGCTGCCGATTGGTTGGCCGAACACGGCTATGACGAACGCATGGGCGCGCGCCCCCCTTGCCCCGGATCAAACTCCGGCTGCATGATCAGCGCATCCGCCGCCGCCAGCGACGACGTGTGCCCGCTATCCGTCTCACTGATCGGTAACAACCCGGTCACACCGTCCCGAACGACAACCCGTGCCCGCATAAAATGTCGCCGCGCCGTATTGGCCGGCGTCGGCCCCAATAGCGGCAGCCGCAGCGCCTCCACATCCGGCAGCCCCAACCAGTGCCGCAGCGCCGGTTTGATGAAGATTTCCGCCGTCACCATGGCCGAAACCGGATTGCCCGGCAGCCCGAACACCAGCGTCTTGCCCCGCGTCCCAAACATCAGCGGCTTTCCCGGCCGCATATTGATACGCCAGAAATCGAGCGTTACCCCATGCTCGACCAGCGCCGCCTGCACCAGATCATGCTCGCCAACGCTCGCCCCGCCCGTCGTCACCACGACATCGGGCTCGTGCGCAAAAATCCGCTCCATCACCGCATCGAGATCCCCGCGCTCATCCCGCGCAATCCCGAAATCCGTCACCGTCTCGGCAAAAGCTGCCAGCGACGCCGCCAGCCCAAAACTGTTGGAAGCCACGATCTGATCCGGCCCCAGCACTGTGCCCGGCATCACCAGCTCATCGCCCGTCGCCAGCAGCGCAATCCTCGGCCGCCGCGCGACCGTCACAGTCCCCGCGTTGGCCGCCGCCACCACCGCCACCTGAAACGCCCCCAGCCGCGTCCCGCGCTCAAGGATCGTCCGCCCCACGGCAAAATCATAACCCCGCGGCCTGACACTATGTCCCAGCCGGGCAGGGGCCGTGAACCGAACGAGATCCCCGTTCCGCTCCGCCTCTTCCTGCATGATGACGGTATCGGCGCCGTCCGGCACCGGCGCCCCGGTAAAAATCCGCACCGCCTCGCCTGCGCCGACAGAACCGGCAAACCCAGCCCCAGCCTGCGACATGCCGATCACCTTGAGCCAAACGCCCTCCGCCACATCCGCCGCCCGCATGGCATAGCCATCCATGGCACTGGCATCAAATGGCGGCTGGTCATGGCTCGCGACCACCGGCGCCGCCAACACCCGCCCCGCCGCTTCGGCCAGCGCAACACTCTCGCCAACCACATCCGGCACCCGCGCCAGAATGCGATTCAACGCTTCATCAACCGGCAGCAGTGTCATGATTCTCTTCGATAATCGCCCGATTTGCCGCCGGATTTTTCCACGAGGCGAATGTCTGAAATCACCATGGCCCGGTCGAGCGCCTTGGCCATGTCGTAAAGCGTCAACGCCGCGGTCGTTGCTGCCGTCAACGCCTCCATCTCGACGCCGGTCTGCCCGGTTGTCTCCGCAACAGTCCGAATGAGAATTGTCGTCTCATTCTCGCCCTCGATTTCGACGCTCACCTTGGTCAGCGGAATCGGATGGCAAAGCGGAATAATGTCGGACGTCTTCTTGGCGCCCATGATCCCGGCGACGCGCGCCACAGC
>NZ_JQGC01000033.1 GCF_000743575.1 Devosia riboflavina
CGCCAGCTGGAACCGGAAGCCTATCGCCCTGAGCCTGCCGCGCAGACTCTCGTCGATCCGATCCGCACCACGGCTCGCCCGGCAGAACCGGCCCGCGCCCCTGCCCGTCCGGCCGTCCAGGCTCAGCAGCCCGCCCCGGCTCCGGTCCAGCAGCCCCAGCCTGCTCCGGTTGCCCGTCAGGCCGCTCCTGTGCCGCAGCGTCAGGAAGCCGAAGCCGGTGAAGGCGGTTGGCTGCGTGATGTGCTGCGCAACGCTTCGGCCAGCCAGGCCGGCCAGCCCACGCAAGGCCTTTCCACGCTGACCGAAGAAATCGCCAATGCCATCGACGACAACGCCCTGGCCGATGCCTGGGCCCGTTATCAGGCCGGCGAATCCAACGTCTTCTCGCGCCGCATCTATTCGCTGACCGGCCAGGGCACCTATGACGAAGTCCGCAAGCGCCTGCAGCGCGATCCTGAATTCGCCCGCACGGCCCAGGCCTATATGAGCGATTTCGAACAGCTTCTTAAGCGCGCCGCCGCCGGCCCGCGCCCCGCTGCCGAAACCCGCGAATACCTGCTCTCCGATCGCGGCAAGGTCTACACTACCCTCGCCCATGCCAGCGGCCGCCTGAGCTAAGGCAAAGCAAAGAAACGCAAAAGCCCCGGAGCGATCCGGGGCTTTTTTGTTTTGGAGTACTTGCTGGCGCACTATCACTCAGTGGACCATATCGCGGTGCGACCATCGCACTTCTAGAGCATACCCCTTTGAACTGGTGCTCTCGCAAGCGCAGGCGTCCTAAACGCCTGATGTTCGATTTGTCGGAAAACCTTCATTTCCACCGTGCTGCCCTCGGGCTCGACCCGAGGGCCGGTGCGGGAGCCGCATAGGTCTGTGCTTGACATGGACGGCCCTCGGGTCGAGCCCGAGGGCAGCACAGTGGCTGGGATAAAATCTACCCAACCTGTCCCTTTCGAAATCCCCCCCTGGAGCTGTCACCACCAGGCTTGTACTGGCGGTACACGCAGCCGCGAAATGGATTGCCGGGACAATCCGGCAATGGCGACAGCGGAGAAGGCGAAGAACAGTTACTTCCCCTGCGCCGGCATCAGTCGCAGCGATAGCCACACGCAGAGCCCGCCCAGCAGCGCCAAAGCTGCGGCCACGAAATAGGCCCCGGCGCCCATATCCTTGACGAGCCAGCCAAAACCGACAACCGCAATGATGGAGAGCAATTGCTGCCCGACGACATAAAGGCTTTGTGTTTCGGCCGCGATGTCCTCGCTCGTCCAATTGGCGATGAAATGCACACAGCCCATATAGCCCAGGGCAAAAGTGATGCCGTGGGTCAATTGCAGCGCCACGAGGAAACCGATGCCGGGCTCAAAGCCCATGGCAAACCAGCGCAGCGCCGAAGCGATGGCCGAGATCAGGATCACGACGCGGGCCGAAATCCCCCCGCCGAACCGCTTCCACAAAAACATCATCGCCGCTTCCGACGCTGCCCCGAGCGCGATCAACGGCCCGATAACGTCTTCGGAAATGCCCTGCTCCTTCCACAGCAGCGAGGCAAAGGCATTGAGAATGAAATGCGTGCCGAACACCATGCAGAAGCCGAACAGCGGCAGAAGGAACCATGGCTTTGCAATGTCGCGCAGACGAGCGGCCGGAGCCGAGGTTGCCGCCTTCACCGTCTTTTCCTCGGCCGGCGCCCGGAAAGCGGGCAATTGCAGCGCTACCAGTGCGCGCAATATGGCGAGGCCGACAAAGAGCGGCACGAAGATATCGGCGCCGAACCAGACGACGAGATAGCCGGTGAGCCCATTGAAGACCATGTAGCCCACCGTGCCCCAGGCCCGCATGACACCGAAATCGCTGCCATTGCGCCGCGCCAGCCGCATGGCCGCCGCATCGAGCACCGGCCCGACGGCGCCGCCGGGAAGGCAGACCAGCGTCCAGAACAGTAAAATGCCCCAGAACTCGTTGACGAAGAAAAGGCCGATGGGGACGATGCCGCCGATTAGCGCCCCGATGACGATGACCTGCCGCCAGTCTTTGGCCCGGTCGGCCACGCGCCCGATCACCAGGTTGAACAGCAGGATCATGGCAATGGGCACGGCGTTGATGAGGCCGATCTGCTCGGGCGTAATGCCCTTGCCCGAAAGCCAGATCGGCAGGAACATCACCGCCGCGCCGCTGCCGGTGAAGAAGCTCGCATAAAAGGCCGAAGTGCGCATTTCGGGCGTCACGCGGCCGGCAGGCATCTGGCTCATTCAAGCAATCCGAGGAAACGAGAAAGGCGGGCGGGTGCCCGCGTCAGGAAACGGCTGGCCGCGTCGCGTCCTTGGGTGGACGCATACGCAGCGAAATCAATACGCAGACAATACCGACAGAGCAGGTCACGGTCGAAGCAAAGAAGGCGGCCGAACCGAACCATTCGACCAGCCACCCGAACGTCACCAGCATGATCATGGCCGCGCCCTGGTTGAGCATATTGGCAAAACCCTGCGCTTCGGCGGCGTTGGATTCATGCGTCCAATTGGCAATGAAGTGCACGACCCCGAAATAGCCCATGCCGAAACTGAAGGCATGCAGCAATTGCAGGAAGAACAGCGCCTGCACCGGCGGCGCAAAGGCGAGGACGGTGAAGCGGAAGAGCCCGGCCAGGCAGGCGACGAGGATCATGTTGCGCGCCGTGACCCGTCCGCCGAAGCGGCGCCAGGCGAACATCAGGACCGCCTCGCCTACGGCCGCAATGCCGAGCAGCGGGCCGAGGAAATGATCGGGAACCCCCTGCTGGTGCCAGAGCAGCGCGCCAAAGCTGCCCATCACCGCATTGCTGGCATTGACCAGCGCGAAGGCGATAAGTGGCAGCACGAACCAGGGCTTTAGCGAATCGCGCAGCTTGACCCGCTGCAGCGGCGCGCCCTGTGGAACATTGGCGAGGGTCGCTTCCTGCGCCGGCGCCCGAAAGCGCGGCAGGAGAAAGCCGAGAACGGCGCGGATCACCGTCATGGCGATATAGAGCGTCACGAAGGCACCCGGCCCGACAACGGTGAGAAGGCCGCCAATACCAGCCGCGCCGACCACATAGCCGATGGTCGCCCAGGCGCGCACGGCGCCAAAATCCGTGCCGTTGCGCTTGGTCATGCGCACCGTCGCCGCATCGATGATGGGCGGAACCAAGCCATTGGACATGGCCGTCAGCGCCCAGATGAGCAGGATGCCCCAGAATTCGCTCATGAAATAAAGCGCGAAGGGAATGACCGCCGAAACCAGCGAAATGGAAATGATGGCGGTGCGCCAGTCATCCGCGCGGTCGGCTATGCGACCGATGACCATGTTCAGGAGCAGAAGGCCCAGCATGGGCAGTGCGTTGATCAGGCCGATCTGGTCGGCCGGTATGCCATGCAGGCTCAACCAGATGCCGAGAAAGACCGACGCCACGGCGCCCGGAAGATAGACGGTAAATTGATAAAGCGATGCACGCGCCTCGGGTGTATCGAGGCGCGACAGAACGGAAGACATGGAAAAAAGACTCCGGGCGCAAATCAGCGCCCCGGACCCCTTGGTGCCTTGCACTGTCACACAATGCAAGACCCAAATAGGGGCAGGCTGCAACGTTCTAAAGCAATGCGTCCTTTCGGGTACGCCTAGATCGCTTCGGCCAGTTGCGGCAGCCGCACCGTCGCCGGCACGAGCCCATCGAGAAACTGCCTCGCGCTGGCGGCCCAGGTGAAATTCTGCGCATGCGCACTGGCATCGCGCCGATCGAGCATCAGCGCCCGCCGCACGGCAACGGAAAGCTCCGTATGCAGCGCCCCTGCCCGCCCATCGGTGAGAATGTCCTTGGGGCCAGTGACCGGATAGGCCGCCACCGGCGTACCGCAGGCTAGCGCCTCGGTCATGACATTGCCAAAGGTGTCGGTGCGGCTGGGGAAGACGAAGACGTCGGCGCCCTGATAGGCTTCCACCAGCGCATCGCCATGGCGATAGCCGCAGAACACCACATCGGGGTGCAGCTTTTCGAGCCGGACGCGGTCGGGACCGTCGCCGACGACGATCTTGGTGCCCGGCACGTCGAGCGCCAGGAATGCCTCGATATTCTTCTCCGCCGCCACCCGGCCCACATAGAGCAGATGCGGTCCCGGACGATGGGCGAAAACATCGGACTTACCGGGCTGGAAGCGCTCCATATCGACGCCGCGCCCCCAGAGTTTCAGGTGCTTGAAATCGCGGGCCGCGAGATCGTCACGCAGCGATGGCGTGGGGACCAGCGTATTGCCGGCGGGATCGTGGAACCAGCGCAGATACCCATAGCTCCAATCCTGCGGCACCGGCAGGCGCGCCGACACATATTCGGGGAAGCGCGTGTGAAAGCTCGTCGAAAAACCCTTGCCGCGCTCGATGCAATATTGCCGGGCCAGCAACCCCAGCGGGCCTTCGGTCGCGATGTGGATATGATGGGCACGCGAATGGGCCAGGCGATGGAACACGGCCCGGCGCGAGGCCAGCGACAACCGGATTTCGGGATAGGTCGGCACCGGCACGGTCCAGAAGGCCTCCGGCGTCAGATAATCGACGCTGTGCCCCCACTCGCGCAAAACCTTGCCGACGCTTTCGAGCGTGCGCACGACGCCGTTGATCTGTGGGCGCCAGGCATCGGTGACGATAACGATGCGACGGGATGACGGAAATGAAACGGTATTGGCCATGGCGGCACCGCGTGGCTGAGTTCAGGCAAGTTCAGCCTGCTCCCGCCAATTTGCGTTGCCATGACGATATTGCGACGGAGCGGCGACAGCCTATTCCGTTACCGGGCGACGGATTTTCGCCCGCCGCGGTTCGCCCACCACCATCTCGGTCCACTTGATGAGTTCGAATTCGCCATCGTGATTCTCAGCG
This sequence comes from Devosia riboflavina, assembly GCF_000743575.1. Taxonomy (GTDB): domain Bacteria; phylum Pseudomonadota; class Alphaproteobacteria; order Rhizobiales; family Devosiaceae; genus Devosia; species Devosia riboflavina. The sequence continues at coordinate 4,885 of NZ_JQGC01000033.1, forward strand.
ACTGCCGTGCAGCTTTCGACCCAATCGCCGGTATTGATGTAATGGATGCCGAGGCGGTCATGCATATCGGCAAAGTGGATATGGCCGCAGATGACGCCGTGGACGCCCGACTCCTTGGCCTCATGCACCAGCGCCTCTTCGAAGCGCCCGATCACTGAGACGGCGTTCTTCACCTTCTGCTTGGCCCAGGCGCTCAGCGACCAGTATTGCAGCCCCAGCCGGCGCCGCACCCAGTTGATGGCAATGTTCACGCGCAACGCGAAGTTGTAGGCCCAATCCCCTACATGGGCGAGCCATTTTGCATTCATCACCACCACGTCGAACTGGTCGCCATGGATGACGAGATAGGTGCGTCCGGTCGCCGAAGTGTGGATCGTCCGATCCACCAGCTCGATCTCGCCAAAATAGGTGCCGAGATATTCGCGCAGGAATTCGTCGTGATTGCCCGGCAGGTAGATGACGCGCGTGCCGGCTGTCGCCTTATCGAGCAGGATTTGGGCGAGGATGTTGTAGTCCTCGGGCCAGTGCCAGGCCTTGGCCAGCCGCCAGCCATCGAGAATGTCGCCGACCAGATAAATGGTCTCGGCGTCATGCAGGCGCAAAAATTCGATAAGCTGCTTCACCCGGGTGGGCTTCATGCCCAGATGCACGTCGGACAGGAACAACGCCCTTACGCGCCGCACCTCGCGGTCATCCGTCATTGCCCGGCCTCCAAGTTACTGCGGCACTTTATCTTCGGAGCGCGACGGAGGAAACCGGCTTCGTCAGAAAGAGGTGGAAAGCCCAGCGACTGTTCCGCCTATTCTAGCCGCTGCTTCAGGGCAACAATGCGGTTGTAGCTCTGTTCGATACGCCCAGCGAAGGCGGGATCGGCCTCGGCCTCTTTGACGAGAATATCCAGAACCTCGCTCGACAGGGTCGGCCGCTGATAGCCGGTATTGGAAAAGAGCAGGATATCCATCCCCGCCTTCACGCCTTCGATGACAGTCTGTTCGAGCGTGAAATGATCGCGGATGGCGCCCATTTCGAGATCGTCGCTGATCACCACGCCGTCGTAGCCGAGATCGGTGCGCAAGACACCGTCGATCCAGCGCGCCGAAAGCGAGGATGGGGTCTGGCCGTCATCGTCGGCATAGTCGGCGTGATAGAGGTGGCCGACCATGACCATGTCGACGACGCCTTCGGAAATCAGCTCCTGATAGGGCTTTAGCTCGTCGGGCGACCAGGTCTTGGTGATATCGACAAAGCCTTCATGGCTATCCGCGGTTGAAGATCCATGGCCGGGAAAATGCTTTAGCGCCGTCGCGAGCCCAGCCTTGTGGTGGCCTTCGATAAAGGCCCGGTCATAGTCGATTACCGTGGCGGGATTGGCCCCATAGGCGCGGCCAAACTTGGCAATCACCTGATTGTTGGGATTGGTATTGAGATCAGCCACCGGCCCGAAATTGACGGTAAAACCCTGCGCCGCGATACCCTTGGCCATGTCGCCATAGATCGCCTCGGCCTCTTCCGGCGTATCGCGCGCGGCTATGGTGGCTGCATTGGGGATCTCGGTGAAACCGACATCCTTGGTAAGCCGCTCGACCGCTCCGCCTTCCTGATCGATGGTGATGAAGGGCGGCAGGTCCGGCGACGCCGCACGAAATTCCGCATTCATCGCCGCGACGGCTTCGAGGCTCGCCACATTCTTCTTGAGATACATGACGCCGCCGAGTCGGCCGGCTGCCAACTCCGCGCTGATCGCCTCAACGCTGGCATCGCCTGCGCTGTCGCCTTCAAAACCCATGACGATCATTTGCCCCGCCATTTCTTCAAGCGTGGCGGCATGAACAGGCACGGCAATGGCTAGGCATGTGAAAGCAGCGGCGAATATCGGGCGCAAAACGGGACTCCGGCGGGCGAATCTGTCGCGCAGAGTGGCCATGAAAAACGGGCGAGACAATGACTGAGGTTGGGTGGCGGGCTCCGTGCCTCCAACACCCCCACCCTTGATCCCTCCCCACAAGGGGGAGGGAGACGATGGAACCGCGACGTCTCAGCCTGCGCCTCCCTCCCCCTTGTGGGGAGGGAATGAGGGTGGGGGTAGCGACAGGCTCCGAGCTAAAATCAGCCCGCCGTGCGGTTCTGCCGGTTGGCAATCAGATCGTCGACCACGGCCGGATCGGCCAGTGTCGACGTATCACCGAGCGACCCAAAGTCGTTTTCGGCGACCTTGCGCAGGATGCGGCGCATGATCTTGCCCGAGCGGGTCTTGGGCAGGCCCGGCGCCCACTGGATGAGGTCCGGCGTAGCGATCGGTCCGATTTCCTTGCGCACCCAGTTCTTGAGCTCGGCCCGCAACTCGTCGGAACTGCTCTCGCCCGCCATCAGGGTCACATAGCAATAAATGCCCTGCCCCTTGATATCGTGCGGATAGCCGACAACGGCCGCTTCGCTGACCTTTGGATGAGCCACGAGCGCGCTTTCGACTTCCGCCGTGCCAAGCCGGTGGCCGGACACGTTGAGCACGTCGTCGACGCGGCCCGTGATCCAGTAGTAGCCGTCCTTATCGCGCCGGCAGCCGTCGCCGGTGAAATAATAGCCCTTGTACTGGGTGAAGTAGGTATCGATGAAGCGCTGGTGATCGCCATAGACGGTGCGCATCTGCCCCGGCCAGCTATCGGCAATGGCCAAGACACCCTCGGCCTTGGTCTGCTCCTGCAACACGCCCTCGGGCGAGAGCACGACAGGCTGCACCCCGAAGAAGGGCTTGGTCGCCGAACCCGGCTTCACCGGGAAAGCGCCCGGGAACGGGGCAATCATGTGGCCGCCCGTTTCCGTCTGCCACCAGCAGTCGACCACGCCGCAGCGATCCTTGCCCACATGCTTGGAATACCAGAGCCAGGCTTCGGGATTGATCGGTTCGCCCACCGTGCCCAAAAGGCGCAGGCTCGGCATTTCGAACTTGTCCACGAAATCCGACCCGGCCCCCATCAGCGCGCGAATGGCCGTCGGCGCGGTGTGGAAGATGTTGACCTTGTGGCGCTCGACAACCTGCCAGAAGCGGCTGGCATCGGGCCAGGAGGGAATGCCCTCGAACATCAGCGTCGTCGCGCCATTGGCCAGCGGCCCGTAGACGATATAGCTGTGGCCGGTGACCCAACCCACGTCCGCCGTGCACCAAAAAACTTCGCCACGCTTGTAGTCAAAGGTCTTTTCGTGCGTCAGCGCTGCATAGGTAAGGTAGCCACCCGAAGTGTGCAGCACGCCCTTGGGCTTACCGGTGGAGCCGGACGTATAGAGGATGAAAAGCGGATCTTCCGCATTCATCGGCTCCGGCTCGTTGAACGGCTCGACGCCAGCGGCGGCCTCATGCCACCACACGTCGCGCGAACCCTTCATCGGCACATCGGCGCCGGTATTGTGCACCACGAGCACCTTGCGCACGCCGGGGCAATCCTGCAGCGCCTTGTCGACATTGGCCTTGAGCGGCACGGCCTTGCCGCCGCGACGGCCTTCGTCGGCCGTGATCACGACCTCGGAATTGCAGTCATTGATGCGGCCGGCCAGCGCGTCCGGCGAAAAACCGCCGAACACCACCGAATGCACCGCGCCGATACGGGCGCAGGCCAGCATGGCATAGGCAGCCTGCGGAATCATCGGCAGGTAGATGGTGACGCGGTCGCCCTTCTTGACGCCCAGCGATTTCAGCACATTGGCGCAGCGACACACTTTCTCGTGCAGCTTGCGATAGCTGATATATTCCGCTTCATCGGCCGGATTGTCCGGCTCCCAGATGATCGCAATATCGTCGCCACGCTCGGCCAGATGCCGGTCGATGCAATTGGCGGCAACGTTCAGAACCCCGTCCTCGAACCACTTGATCGAGACATCAGGATATTCGAACGTCGTATTCTTTATGGTCTTGGGAAAGGTCACCCAATCGAGGCGCTTGGCCTGCTCAGCCCAGAATCCGTTCGGATCTGTGACTGACCGCTCATATTGCGCAGCATATTGCTCGCCCGTCGTCTGGGTATGTGCAATCGCGGCCGCACTTGGCTGGAACAAGAGCTCTTCGCTCATTGTCATCCTCCCTGGTCTCTCCCGGGACCCGTTCTAATGAGCCGTTCTATCCGCCGCAAGCCCTTGACGATACGACTGAAGTGTTACGCCACGCTCCATTAACGGCCTCGCGCTAGACTAAATGTCGCAGATTTGCGCAAGGGAGCAGAGCCATGGCCGAAATGACCATCCGTGCCGCCACGCCAGGGGATGTGCCGCTTATCCATGCCGAACTCATGGATGTGATCGCGACCTCGCCGCACTATAGCGACCGCTTCAAGGCCCACGAAATGGGCCGCCTCAACAAGACCTTTCTCCACAACCTGATGGCCATCGATCCCTGGCACATCATGATCATGTGCGCCGATGGTGTGCCCGGCGGCGCCATGGTCTCGGGTCCCGAATGCGGCGCCGTCTTCCGCTACTGGAGCTGGGTTTTCCCCTCGCATCGCCAGACCAAGCTCGGCATGTTCGGCATGCGCGCCTTCGACGAGCATTGGGACAAGAAGCGTTTCCACAAGGCTTTCACCTTCGTGCGCCCCGAAAACGAAGTCGCCCGCATGCTGCTCAAGCGCTACGGCTATAAGGAAACGGCGCTGCTCGAGCAGCACATCTTCGGGCAGGATTACCTGCTGATCGAAAAGTTCTACACCAAGGAAGAGGAAGGCTATGACAGCGGCGTCAATATCGGCCGCCTCGGACGCCTCAAAAATCGGCTGAAAGGTCTCGTAGGGGCCTGAGCGTCCCTACTCTGCTGCCACCACGCGCCGCCGCGAGCGGAACCACTGCAGGATCGACACGTCGATATGGGCCGTGTGGAGAGCGGTCAGCCACAGCGCGACGGACCAGATGCTGATCGCAAAGATTGCCGCCAGCGACGCGCCGACCAGCCCAAAGCTCGGCACCAGCAGCAGATTGCCCAGGAACAGGGCAAAAATCCCCAGCGCAATGGCGGGCAAGCTCGCCCAGGGCCGATCATGGATCGACAGCACGATCGAAGCCGGCCCCATGGCCGAGCGCACCACGAGCGACAGGCACAGAATCGCGAGCGGCATCGCCCCGGCTGAAAATTCGGGCCCGAACAGCATCAGCGCAATCGGCGCGCCCACCAGGGCCACGCAGAACAGCAGCAGCGCCACCCCACTCGCCACCACATTGGCCTCGCCGACCTTGCGGTTGAATTCGTCGCGATCGGCCTTGGCCTCGCTCTCGAACATGTCGGGCATGGTCACGGCGTAAACCGCCGCCACGCCGAAGGAGACGAGCGAGAAGATGCGCGTGCAGACGCCGAAAATGGCCAATTCCTCACGACCGAGCTGTTGGCTCAGCAACAGGAGATCGATGTCGAAGAAGAAATCGGTGGCAAGGCTGATCACCACCCATGGGAGAGCAAATCGCCACCAGCGGCGGGTCTCGGCAGTCTGAGCGCTCTCACCGAGCGGAATTTTTGGCAGGCTCGTCACCACAAAGCCGAACTGCACCAGCGACACCACGACATAGCCGACGCCGATGCACCAGAGCATCTGGGTAAACCCGGCCTCCGGAATGCCCGCGCCCAGCGCTACGAGGAAGGACGCCAGCACGATCATCGGCCGCAGCAGCGTATCGGCAAAAAAACCGGCAAAAGGCCGCTTGAGCCCGACCAGGGTCGCACTGTTCACATAGACAACGGCCGTACCCAGAGTAAGCAGCGCGAAGGGCACGAAGTGCAGCGCCACAGCGCCCTGCCCTTGCCCGATGGCTTCAAGCAGCATCGGCCCGATGATGATCAACCCGGCAAAGCTCAGCGCCACGAAGCCGTAGGAGCGCGTCAGGAAGGCCAGCAATTGCTGCCGATTGCCCCGCGCCCGATATTCCGCGGCAAAATAGGTGCCGACGGTGTGATAGCCGAGCGGCATCACCACCGAGACGAGATTGACGCTGGCGACCACCAGGAGGAACTCGCCCAAAAGCTCCGCCCCCCACAGCCGCGCAATCAGCGCCTGGGCAACGAAAATGAAGCCGGCCCCGAAAATGCGGGCGGCAAAGATGATGGAGGATTGCGAGGCCAGTTTTCGGGCGAGGCTCATTGCAGATACTCGTCCCAGATATGCGGCGCCTGATCGGGCCGCGCCTTGCTGCTCCGCAGCCAATCGAGATGCCGGCGCGTATGCTGGACCACGTCACGGGCCGTGAAGGCAGCGTTACCGACAAAACCAGCCCAGGGTGACGAGGCATAGTTCAGCACCGGCGGCACGGGACGGATAGCGCCCGCCGTACCCACCATGCCGGTCTTGAACTGATGCAACCCGTGGAAACCATCGGTACCGCCGAGGTCATACCATTGTGCGCGCGTATGGTCGCGCAGCCAGCGGATCACATGCCAATGGAGGAAATAGCCGGCCCGCAAGGGCAAGGCCTTGTCATTGGTCGCGCCATAGAGATAGACGGCCCGCTCGCCGGCCTTGAAGACCAGCGCGCCGGCCACCGTCTCGCCTTCGTGGCGCACAAAAAACAGCTCCGGCCGCAACGGCTCGTCGAGCGCCATCAGCGCGTCGAGCGTTTCATAGGCCGAATGATCGGGAAACTGCTTGCGCTCGGTCATCGAGGCATAAAGCGTCTTGAAGGCCTCGATATCGCCCCCTTGAGCCCATTCGAATTCAAGCCCCGACTTTTCGGCCTTGTTGAGCTGCCGCCGCCAGGTCTGGTGGAAGCTTTTTCGCAGCTCATCGTCGGAAAGGCGCAGCCTCACCAGATAGCGATTGGGGAACAGCAGCGTCGAACCGCGCCTGAAACCGCGCTGGCGCAGCGCCAGATAGCCGCGGTTGATTTCCTCGGGCGAGGCATGCAGCAGGACCGACAACATCATGCCGCGCTTTTCCGCATAGTCTTCGGCGAGACGCTCGACCATGGCCGAGCGGAGCGCGTCAGCATCCGGCCCATTGGTCGAAGCGAGCATGGGCGCCCATTTCACCACGGCCATCTTGCTCAGCCGCAGCGGCAAGGGTTGGATCATGACCAGCGCGCCGCCCACAACCGTGTTGCCGCGCTGAAAGACAACCGGCTCCTGGCTCACGCCCGGCCAGCGGGTGGAGGCAAAAGCATGCATCTGCTCCTGGCAGACTTCATCGAAACCGCCGATGAGCCTGTCCCATTCGGCGCCGGAAACCTGCCGCGCCACAAGCGCGATGGCATTGGCGCCGGCAGCCGGAACGGCGGCCCGCGCAGGCTCCATCATCTCCCCGGCAATAACGGACATGAAAATCCCCGCAGATTGGTCGTCTGCGGGGAGGCTAGTGGTTCGAGGTGAGCAAATTCCTATTTCGCTGCACCAAATGCCTGCAATCGCGGCACTTGGTTAGCGAATGCTCAAGCCTTAATGCGCTGCGGCTGCAGCAGCCGGCGCATGCGGCGTGTAGAGGAACGGGATTTCCGGAATGGTGAAGAACGCCCCAGCACCCTCGAGCACCATGCGGATGGCGACGAAGAGGATGATGAGGAGACCAATCCAGGCAATCCAGCGGAAGCGATGCAGCAGGCGGGCGATGAAGGTCGCCGCAACGCCCATCATCACGACGGAGAGCGCCAGGCCGAAGATTAGCGCCTCAAAATGGTGCTGCGCCGCGCCAGCCACGGCCAGAACGTTGTCGAGCGACATGGAAACGTCGGCGATGATGATCTGGGTGACCGCCTGGCGCAGCGTCTTGCGCGGCGCCTTGCCGGCGACAGTGCCGTCGGCATTGAGATCATGCCCGGCCAGGGCCTCGGTTGCTTCGCCCTCTTCCTCGTCGGAAACGGTCAGCTCGCGATACATCTTCCAGCAGACCCACAGCAGCAGGACGCCGCCGGCGATCAGCAGGCCGCCGCCAAGCGACAGCAACTGGGTGGTGATCAGCGCAAAGCCGATGCGCAGCACGGTGGCCGCAGCAATACCCACGAGGATAGCCTTGCGGCGCAGGTCAGAAGGAAGTCCGGCAGCGGCGAGGCCGATGACGACAGCATTGTCTCCCGCCAGCACCAGATCGATGAGAATGACCTGAAGCAGCGAGCTGAAGAAACTCGGATCGATGCCGAACATGAAGGAGGCGCTTTCCAATCAGAAAAATCTTCTGCGGCTATACGATGCCTGATGGAAGGAAGAAAGCGCCTGTTCCGTAAACAATTGGGATAGTTGTGCGCGGGGCCGACATTTGATCTCGCAGCCCCGCACAGCGCAGCAAAAAGCCCCGGTAGCGCTTGCTGCCGGGGCCTTTGTTGTCGACGTTGATATGTTTCCATCTCGTATCGACACTTGAACAACGTGCCGCCCACCGGATCGTTCCACCTCCCTGTCGATTTTTCTCCCCACCCAGCGCGCACAGCCGTCCAACAAACTTTAGAATGAATCTAAGAAAAGCGCTTGCAGTCTGGATTCATTCTAATCTATTCTCGCTAACAGGTTGAGATCACTAGATTTCATGATTTCAAAAGTCGAGTTTACGGAGCGACCAATGACCACTTCCGCCGCCACCACCTGCACCTCCTGCGTGTTCTTCGAAGACAAGGCCGCTGCCAATGCCGGCGTGTGCCGCGCCCATCCGCCGGTCCCCTCCTCCGCCTCGGAAAAGCCGGCCGCGGTGTGGCCGACGGTCAAGAATGACGACTGGTGCGGTCAGCACACGGCCGGTCGCCAGTAAGCGCCAGAACCTCACGACAAAGCCCCGCACATGCGGGGCTTTTTTTGTGTCCGCAAGCCCGGTCCCAAAAGCAAAACAGGCGCCGCTGGTTGGCGGCACCCTGTTTTAAGGCTTTGTATTTCTTGAAACTTTGGTGGGCGCACAAGGGCTCGAACCTTGGACCCGCTGATTAAGAGTCAGCTGCTCTACCATCTGAGCTATGCGCCCGTCTCTAGGGACCGGCACCAAAGTGGCGCCTCTCTAGCAAGCGACTTTTCGGCTGTCTAGAGCGTTTTCAAGAAAAGTGGTCGCCGGTTTTCTGCTTCGAAAACGCGACAAAGGATGTCGGTTTCTCCGACTATCCTCGGCTCGTCTGAGAGGCAGAAACGACAGAGGCGACCCGAAGGTCGCCTCTCGTAGTCCTTGTAAACAAGGAAGACTTTGGTGGGCGCACAAGGGCTCGAACCTTGGACCCGCTGATTAAGAGTCAGCTGCTCTACCATCTGAGCTATGCGCCCGTCTTAGGAAGACCGGCACCAAAGTGGCGCCTCTCTACCAACTGACTTTTCGACTGTCTAGCCCGTTTCGTCACAAAATGTGGATAAGCTTCTGGGATCCTTGTGGATCGCCCCTCCTGCGGCGCGACCGGGCGCCGCAACAGATCGTGATGCCTCCCGGCGCATCGGGCGGGAGAGCAGACTTCTACGAGCGCAGGTGCCTATAGGCGTTCAATTCGAAGACATTGTCGCGCGGCTCGGGCTCTTCAGGCCGGAAATCGTCCATCAGGCCGATCGTCCGCTCGATGATGTGACGCAATTGGCGAGATTGCTGGTCGGCGCCTTGCAGGATAACCGCAGCGCGCTGCAAATGGTCACGAGCAAGCAAATAGGTCGGGTTCACTTTTGCTCCTTTCTATACGGCTTAAGGGGAATCGGCGCATGAACAAGGGTGAACGCGCATAGTTGTCGGCTACTTGCTGACTTGCCTGCGATTTAGTTCAAATGCCATGGACCGGGAACGCCGCCCCGAGAGCCCCGGCCCAAGGGGCTCTGCCGGTTTTGAACACCTAATCTGGCTGTTGAGAACTTCCCCGCCTTCGCCCCGATCTCCGCTGGCACGGCCGCACAGATGCGCTAAAACGGAGCTGCACCTCTTGTCGGAGCCGTCAATTGCCTCTGCCCGAACTCACGGAAATCGCCGAAAAACTGCCGGAAACCGTTCCTTTCGTCGGCCCGGAGGCCATCGAGCGCAAGACCGGGGTGAAGATTCGGGCCCGAATCGGCGCCAACGAATCCGGCTTCGGCCCCAGCCCCAAAGTTCTGGCCGCCATTCGCGAGGCCGCCGAGGGCATCTGGAAATATCCCGACCCCGAAAATTACGAGCTCCGCGTCGCTCTCGCTAACTTCCACGGCATCGCGCCTGACGAAGTCACCATCGGCGAAGGGGTCGATGGCCTGATGGGCCTGATCGTGCGCCTCTTCATGGAACCGGGCGACGTGCTGCTGACCTCGCTCGGCGCCTATCCGACGCTCAACTATCACGTCGTCGGCCATGGCGGCCGTCTGGAATTCGTGCCCTATCAGGGCGCCCACGAGGACCTCGCCGCCCTCGCCGAAGCCGCCCAGCGCCTGAAGCCGCGCATCGTCTATGTCGCTAACCCCGACAATCCCATGGGCTCCTATTGGCCCGCGGCCGACATCGAAAAATTCATCGCCGCCGTGCCCGACGAAACCCTCATCATGCTCGACGAGGCCTATGGCGAACTGGCGCCCGACGACGCCCTGCCGCCCATCGATACCAGCAAGGGCAATCTCCTGCGCCTCAGGAGCTTTTCAAAAGCCTATGGCCTTGCCGGCATCCGCGTCGGCTATGCCATCGGCCCGAAAAAATTCATCGGCGCCTTCAACCGCGTGCGCAACCATTTTGGTGTCAATCGCCTCGCCCAGGCTGCCGCCATGGCCGCGCTGGCCGATCAGGACTATCTGCGTGAGGCGAAAGCCAACATCGCCGCCGCCCGGGAGCGTATTGCCCGGATTGCGCGGGACAATGGCCTTACTGCCCTGCCCTCCGCCACCAATTTCGTCGCGGTCGATTGTGGCCGCGATGGCGACTATGCCACGAAAATCCTCGAGCAACTCGCCCTGCTCGGCGTCTTCATCCGCAAGCCCGGCACGCCGGGGCTCGACAAGCACATCCGCATCAGCGTCGGCCCGGAGGCCGACATGGCCCTCCTCGCCGAATCCCTGCCCAAGGCCATTCGCGCCGCTCAGGGCGGCGCATGAAAGCCAATCCGTGCGAGGAGATAGCGATGGTTGGAACCATGGCTATCGGCACCCGCTGACACGTCGAGAATACGCGCGTCGCCCCGCGTAAAAATATTGTCGATGGGCACGCCAAGCGGCCCCAGTTCCACCGGCCACGTCGCCGGGTAAGTCGGCCCGGGCACAAGGTTTTGCGCCCGCCCCAGCCAGGCGACCGGCGCGGTCCAGAGAGCCGAGTTGAAATCGCCCGACAGCACTACCGGCCCCTCGATTTGAGCCAGCGTGTAGCGCAGATAGCCCAGCTCCTGCAGCGAAGCCTCGTCGAAATAGGGTTTTGAGAGGTGAATTCCAACCACTGTGAGATCAACGCCGTCGATGCTCATCGGCGCCACTACCAGTCTCGAGCGCCGGAAAGGCGGAATTTCCAGCACCTTCCCATCCACGATAGGATGGCGAGAAAACAGCGAAATATCGCAGGTCGCCACCCGATCGCAGCCCAACCGATAGGGCAAGGCCGCCTCGATCTGCGGGATATATTCGACGACGCCCGGCGTCTCCATGATCAGCGCCACATCGGGCGCCGTAGCGACGATGAAATCGACCGCCTCGCTGGCCGTGCGATTGCCGCTCAGCACATTGTAGTTGAGGAAGCTCATTTCAGCCCGCAGCGCGCCGACCGGCTCATTCCGCCGCGCCTGGAACTCCCAGACGTAGTAGGCGCCATGGGCGAAAGCGACGGCAAGCACAGCCATGAACAGCAGCGCCCGCCACCTGGCGCCGAACAACACCATGAACAAGGCGAGCACCAGTCCCAACCCCACGAGATGAAACCGCAGGGTCTGCAACAAAAGTTCGCCGGGCAGACCCGGCGTAACCGACGTGATGACGAGAATGATGGCGAGCACGCCGCCAAGGGCAAGGACCGCGCCTCGATATTCCGCTTTGCTCCACATGCCGCTCTCTCGCGCTGGTCGGAACAGGCTAGAGCAGCTTCCTCATTTGGATGCAAGACAGCGGACTGTTCACGAGCTCGCTGGGGTCCCATTCGAACGGTTCCCAACCCGTCTTTTCGTAAAAGCCCAACGCGGTCTCGACGGCATTGACGAGCAGAGTGTGAACACCAAGCACACGCGCCTCTTCGGTCACCAACGCTTCCATGACCCGCCCATGTCCTCGCTTTTGCTCCGAAGCCGTGATCGCCACAAGCCGGACCGCAGCCCGGCCGCCTCCGAACAAATCGAGTCGCACCGTACCCAGCGCCTGCCCATTCCGTTTCAGCAGAAACGGATGAGCGAACTCAGCACGATCGAGCGGGTGGTTCTCATCGTAAATACCGAAGCGCCCCCGCGCTTCGAACAGCTCGACCCGGCGAATGGCGTGAAAATCAGCCCAATCCGCCGGATCGACAACTCTAACTAGCTCATAGCCCATCGCACGCCCTTCCCCTCGGCCGTGCCGCCCAGAAGCACCGGGGCGGCATCGAGCTTGCAATCAGGACGGCGAGTTTAGCCGGCCAGCGCGCCCTGCGCCGAGGCGCCACGTTCGATCATCACGCGGTTGAGCGCATTGAGATAGGCACGAGCCGAGGCCACCAGGGTGTCGGGCTCCGCCGCATTGCCCGAGGCAATCCGGCCATTCATTTCGAGACGCACATGGGCCGAAGCCTGCGCGTCGGTGCCGCCGGTCACGCCATCGACGGCATAGAGCACCAGATGTGGATCCTGCCCCGAAGCTTCCTTGATGGCGTTGAAGATCGCATCGACCGACCCCGTTCCCTCATAGGAGACAGTGGTCTCGACGCCATCAATCGTCACCACCAGGTTACACTTGTGCACGCCGCCGGTCTTCGAAACGACTTCCATGTCGACCAGCTTGATCCGGTCGCCGACGGAGCCGACTTCGTCGTCCACCAGCGCGATGATATCGGCGTCATAGACGTGCTTCTTGCGGTCAGCCAGGTCCTTGAAGCGCTGGAACGCTTCCTGGAAGGCATTGTCGCCCAGCTCGTAGCCCAGTTCCTTGAGCTTATCCTTGAAGGCGGCGCGGCCCGAATGCTTGCCCATCACCAAGGTGGTTTCCTTGATGCCGACGCTGGCCGGGGTCATGATTTCATAGGTCTCGGCATTCTTGAGCATGCCATCCTGATGGATGCCGCTTTCATGCGCGAAAGCATTCTTGCCCACGATGGCCTTGTTGTACTGCACCGGGAAATTCGACGCGGCCGATACGATGCGGCTGGCGCGCGAGAGCTGGGTCGTCTCGATCTCGGTGAAGAACGGCATGGCATCGCCGCGGGTCCGCAGCGCCATTACCACTTCTTCCAGCGCGGCATTGCCGGCGCGTTCGCCCAGACCATTGATGGTGCATTCGATCTGCCGCGCACCACCGGCCACACCGGCCAGCGAATTGGCGACGGCCATGCCCAAGTCGTCGTGGCAGTGTACCGAGAAAATCGCCTTGTCAGCATTCGGCACGCTTTCGATGATGGTCTTGAACATGCGGAAGTGCTCTTCCGGCACCGCATAGCCCACCGTATCGGGCAGGTTGATCGTCGTCGCGCCGGCCTTGATGGCAGTATCGACGCAGCGCTTCAGAAATTCGAGCGGCGTGCGGGTCGCGTCCATAGCCGACCATTCGACGTCATCGACCAGATTGCGCGCCTGCGCCACCGTGCGGGCGATGATCTCGATCACCTCGTCCTCGGTCTTCTTCATCTGGTGGGCCAGATGGATCGGCGAGGTCGAAACGAAAGTGTGGATGCGGCCCTTGCGAGCGTGGCGAACCGCCTCGCCTGCCCGGTCGATATCCGCGGTGATGGCGCGGGCCAAACCAGCCACGGTCGCATTCTTCACCTGCTTGGCGACGGCAACGACGGCCTCGAAGTCGCCATTGGAAGCAATCGGGAAACCGGCTTCGATGATATCGACGCCCATTTCGTCGAGCGCGTCGGCAACCTGCAGCTTTTCTTCCAGCGTCATGGTCGCGCCGGGCGATTGCTCGCCGTCACGCAGCGTGGTGTCGAAGATGAAGACGCGTTCTTTGTTGCTGTTGGAAGCAGTAGAGGTCATTTCAGGCACTTTCCTATCGGCCCCGAGGCAATGGCTCGCTGGACCGGACATGTTTCGATGTTCGGTTTATGGCGATATCCCCTGACGACCCGCTCGCTAATCCGAGCTGCCGGTGATCAGGGGCTGATAAGAAGGAGAAGAAGCGCGGCCGGAAGCAGCAGCAAGCCAGCAGCAATCATCAAGGCGCGGTTGCGCTCCTGAGTCTGTGCGATTGCTATGGCTTTGGCGCGGCGGCGCTGCATGGAGAAAACTCTCTAATTTGAAGCCAGCATGATCGAATTCGCCGCATCGTGCAAGCCTGCAACGCGGGATTGATATGATTTTATCGAGATCGGCGCCGCATTGGTTTCCGAAGTCATACCGACGAGCGCGCCCTACCCCAGATCCAGCACCCCCTCGCCCACGATCACCGCATGCCCGCCAATAGCCCCATGCGTCAGCACCTCATTCTCCTTGCGTAATTGCAAGGAGATTCGGCACAGCCGGCCCATTTCCTTGCCCTGGCGCAGCGAGAAATCTCCCTGCCCGGTCCCGAAATCCGCCTTGTCGGAAAGCAGCCCGATCAGCGCCGCGGCGGCCGAACCTGTGCCGGGATCTTCGCCCACGCCGAACATACGCGCGGCAATATCGTTTTCCGGCTCTTCCGGCGTCAGCGTGAATACATAGGCCGAGTTGTGATCGTGGAAGAAGATGTCTTCGAACATCGCCATGTTCGGCTTCGCGCGCTTCAACACGCCCGCATCGCGAACAGGAATGAGGTGAAACGTCACCCCGGCCGTATAGACCGCCGGCGTGAACACATCGCAGCCAATTTCCTCGACCTCAATGCCGAGCGCCTGGGCAATACCCAGCTTATCGGTCAGGTCAGCCACCTTGGTCGGCAGGCGCGGCAGCGCAAAGCGGGCCTCGCCCGAGCGCTTGTCGGCCTTTTCGAACAGTGCGGTGACGAGACCGATCTTTTCTTCCATCCGCACCGCACTGCGATCATTCTGCAGCCCGAGCACGACGGCGGCGCCAACAGTCGGGTGCCCGGCAAAGGGCAGTTCCTGATGCGGGGTAAAAATGCGCACCCCGGCAGCATTACGCTCGCTCTGCGGCTTGGTCAGAAACACCGTCTCGCTGAGATTGAATTCACGCGCAATGGCCTGCATCTCATTGTCGAGCAAGCCGTCGGCCTTCAACACAACGGCGAGCTGATTGCCCTGCAGACGCTCGCGCGTAAACACGTCGAGCAGCAGATAATCGAGCTTCATCTTTCAGGCCTCGGGCAGGGCAAAATCGGCACGATTACGGCCAAGATGATCGCAGAGCGCGTCGACGGCCACGCCATGATCCTTGCGGCCCGGCAGGCCCGAAATGGTCAGCGAACCAATGATCCCGGCGCCCGGCACACGTAGCGGAAAGCCGCCGCCAGCAATGACATAATCCGCCACATCGGCGCCCGATTGCGGCGAGAACGGCACTTCGCCCCGCTCGAGCACCAGCCGATAGCTGGCGCGCTGAAAACGGCGCACGGAATTGATCTTGCGACGCACCCATTCGGCATTGTCGGCACTCGTGCCCGGTGTCGCCGAGAAGAACAGTTGCCGATCCCAGGTGCGGATATCGACCACGAGGGAAAGCCCCTCCTCAAGCGCACGGGCTCGAATGGACGAGCCGATCTCAAAAGCCACAGCCTCATCCAGCGCCGGCAGAACCAGTTCCAGCTCCTGGCGTTTTACCAGGGCGATATCGTCTTCGGTGGTCATGTCACTCAATCCTGATGCGAACGGGTCCAGGCGTCGAAAAGCGGCGTGCGGTCGGCGGCGCCCTTGGGAAAATTGACCTGTGCCGGGTCAATATGCGCCCAGGCAGCCTTGCTGTCTGTCCAGATATTTCCCACTGGCGCGGCCCAGTCGATATCGTCCAGCGTACCGGCCCGCACCACCTTGATGGTCCCAGCCGGCGGGTCGTTCCAGAGCCAGCCATGGCAATGGGCGCAAAAATTCATGCGAACGACATTGCCGCTATCGGCCGTGCGATCATAGCGGTCGATCTCGCCCTGCAGCAGTTCGAAGTCGTCATTCCTAACGATGACCGACATCGACCAGCCGGCACCCGAAAAGCGCTGGCAGTCCTTGCAATGGCAATTATAGACCGAAAGCGGCGAGGCATTGAGGCGGTAGCGCGCACGCCCGCACTGACACCCACCCTCAACGGGAAAATCCGGCAAAGCCATGCTGTCCTCCATCAGGCGAGCTTGGTTCTACTGCATCGGCGAGGCTGTGCTAAAGCGAAATCTTGCCGTCCTGCCAAACATCTAGCAGCGCCGCTGTATAGGCCATCACCTGCCCCCTGCCCGCGGCATCGGACGCGCGCTTGAGCGCCACGACATCGGCCAGTTCGCGATGCTCCTGCCGGTCAAGATTGGCGCGAATCTCCGCCAACAATTCTTCGGCCGACGCGTCAAAATGGAAAGCCTGGCCGATAGACACGCGCGGCCCATCGAGCACTGCAACGAGATTGCCTATCCGCGCATCAGCCGCATCGAGCCCGGTCTCTTCCGTCAGCTCGATCTCCGTCGATCGAGCGACATCCACCCGCCCATCCTCCAGCACATCCCGCGGCTCAAGCGAGCCACCCGGCGGATAGATCCGTCCGGCATTGGCGGTGTCCTCGCCCATCACGCCCAGGATTAGGAATCCGTCGGCAGAGATCACCAGCGCCGAACCGAAAAGATTGCGGATCCCCATCTCTGGAAACCCCGCCTCGCGCCAGGTCAAAAAGGCCGAAAACGCATCCTCCCGCGCTTCCGCGCGCAGAATGCCATCAGCGCTCACGATCGGCGGCGACACACCCAGGATTCTCCCATCCCAAAGATGCGGATTTGCCTCCAGCATCGCCGCCCACCGCCCCGACACCGACGCACGCAACTCCTCCGGCATCGGCCATGCCCCCGGCACGAAACGGATATCGACGCCATTGATAGGAAGGACACTAATACTCATGGAAGACTTCTCGACGCTGGAGAAACGAAAACGGGGGCCGAAGCCCCCGTCTCTAGATACCAATTATGGCGATTAGTTCTTCGCCTTGTCGACCAGCGCGCCGGCCTTGATCCAGGGCATCATGTCGCGCAGCTTGCCACCGACTTCTTCGATCGGGTGCTCGTCAGCGAGGCGACGGGTTGCCTTGAAGCGGGCGCCGCCTGACTTGATTTCCTGCATCCATTCCGAAGTGAACTTGCCCGACTGGATGTCGTGGAGCACGCGCTTCATCTCGGCCTTGGTTTCCGAGGTGATGATGCGCGGACCGGTGACGTATTCGCCCCATTCGGCCGTGTTCGAGATCGAGTAGTTCATGTTGGCGATGCCGCCCTGGTAGATCAGGTCGACGATCAGCTTCACTTCGTGCAGACACTCGAAATAGGCCATTTCCGGCGCGTAGCCGGCTTCCACCAGCGTTTCGAAGCCGGCGCGGATCAGCTCGACGAGACCGCCGCACAGAACTGCCTGTTCGCCGAAGAGGTCGGTTTCGCACTCTTCGCGGAAGTTGGTTTCGATAACGCCCGAACGGCCGCCGCCAACGCCCGATGCGTAAGCGAGAGCGATGTCATGGGCATTGCCCGAAGCGTCGTGGTGCACGGCGATGAGGCACGGCACGCCGCCACCCTTCTGGTATTCGCCACGAACGGTGTGGCCCGGGCCCTTCGGCGCGATCATGATCACGTCGACGGTGGACTTGGGTTCGATCAGGTTGAAGTGCACGTTGAGGCCGTGGGCAAATGCCAGGGCAGCGCCGTCACGAATATTGGGCTCGATGTCCTTCTTGTAGATATCGGCCTGCAGTTCGTCGGGCGTAAGAAGCATGATGACGTCGGCCCAGGCAGAAGCCTCGGCGACCGACATGACCTTCAGGCCTTCGCTCTCAGCCTTCTTGGCCGACGGCGAGCCCGGACGCAGGCCAACGGCGACATTGGTCACGCCGGAATCGCGCAGGTTCAGCACATGCGCGTGGCCCTGCGAGCCGTAGCCGATGATGGCAACCTTGCGGGACTTGATGATGTTGATATCGGCATCACGATCGTAATAGACGCGCATGGGAATCTCCCCTCAGTAGCGAATTTCAGGTATTGGCCTTGGCCCCATAAAGGGCCAGGAATTGATCCGTCGCGGCCTTAACATCGGCTTCGATATTGGCTTCGACATTGGATTGGGTCAGGCTCTTGTCGCCGAGCAGCAGACGGATCTGCACATCGCGGACAACAAGGCCGAAAAAGATACGATAAGCGTCTTCGCTCGAATTGAAGCGTAGGAGTCGCGCATCGCGCGCCGCCTCCAGAATGGGTTTTAGTCGCCGCCGGATCGCCATCGGCCCGTTTTCGAGCACGATGTTCCCCAGGCTGTCCTTTTCCTGGGCAGCGTGGGTAATGGCGGTGCGGTTCAGCGTGATCGAGACTTCGCCAATGATGGTGGTCAGCAGGTCACGCGCAAACTGCTCCAGGCTTTCGCGCAGTACTTTTGCGCTGAGATGGCTGCGGTCCACATGCGGCATGCGCACTTTTGCTGCCTGCCACTGCACAGTCGCAGTGAGCAGCCCATCGCGATCGCCAAACCACTTGTAAAGCGTTTCCTTGGAACACGAAGCGCGCCGCGCCACGGCCGTCATGGTCAACCCGTCGCCATTCTCGACCAAGAGATCGAGCGCAGCCGTCAGCACCGCCTGCTGGCGAGGCGTGAAGGTCTCTTCACTGATCTTGATGGGCAAAGGCACTGGTCGTTCCCCGCACAGCCACAGCCGAACGCTTTCGGCAATTTCCGTCCGCAGGCGTACCGTACGGTACGGTTCCGCGCAAGGGGGATTTTTGGATTTGGAGCGGATTTTGGTGATGACGGGGCGACGAGCGCCTAGCGTCCCTACCGATACCGCCGCAGCAGATGCGGGGCGGTCGTGATGAACCTACCGAAAGTGAAAGGCCTCTACCAGCGGCGACGACGTCGCATGAATACTCTCCCCAAGGGCACACCAAGGAGGATAGCGAGAGTAGTCGCTGAAAGGAGGCTCATAGCAACAGGGAAGTTCACGGGCGCACCTATCGATCAATATTGGAGCGCATACGCAGTACCTAAGCGCGATATTGAGTCTGGGCTGATTTGGTGAACAACCACTAAATGGAGGGGGCGCGGCGCGCCCCCTCGAGGCTTACGAGGCGATCTTCTCCCAATCGAGCACGATCTTCCCGCCCGTCCCGGACGCCGCCTCTTCGAACGCCGCTGCATAGTCGCCAGCCGGTCTGCGCCCGGTGATCACCCCGCGCACATCGAGCCCGCTTTCGAGCATGGCCAGCATCTTGTGCCAGGTCTCGAACATTTCGCGCCCATAAATCCCCTTGAGCGTGATCATGCGGAACACGATCTTGCCGAGGTCAAACGGGAACGGACGCGCCGGAATACCGAGCAGCGCAATCTTCCCGCCCATAACCATATGGTCGATCATCTGGTCGAGCGCCGCCGGCGCGCCGCTCATTTCGAGCCCGACGTCAAAACCCTCGCGCATCCCCAACCGGTTCATGACGTCGCGAAGGTCTTCCTGCGCCACATTGACCGGCACCACATCGGCGACCTTCGCCGCCAGCTCCAGCCGCTGCGGGCTGATATCGGTAATCACCACATGCCGCGCCCCGACATGCCGCGCAACGGCACCAGCCATGATCCCGATGGGACCGGCGCCGGTGATAAGCACATCCTCGCCGACAATATCGAACGACAGCGCCGTATGCACCGCATTGCCGAGTGGATCGAGAATGGCCCCGATTTCATCGTCGACACTGTCCGGCAGCGGCACGACGTTGAACGCCGGAATACGCACAAATTCGGCAAACGCCCCCGGCAGATTGACCCCGATCCCCTTGGTATCGGGATCGAGATGATACTTGCCGCCCCGCGCCGCGCGGCTATTGCCGCCGACCACATGGCCCTCGCCGGACACACGCTGCCCAATCTTGAGCCCGCGCACATTGTCGCCAACGGCGACGATCTCCCCGGCATATTCATGCCCGGTGATCATCGACACCGGCACCGTCCGGCTCGCCCATTCGTCCCAATTGTAGATATGCACGTCCGTGCCGCAGATACCGGTCTTCTTGACCTTGATCAGCACGTCATCGGGCCCAATTGCAGGCACCGGACGATCTTCCATCCAGATGCCGCGTTCCGCCTTTGCCTTGACCAGCGCCTTCATCAAATCACTCCCAGCGCGCGGCCGGCATCGCCGAATGCCGCAATTGCGAAATCCACATCCTCATCGGTCAGTGCCGCCGACATCTGCGTGCGAATACGCGCCTTGCCCTGCGGCACCACCGGATAGAAGAACCCGGCGACATAGACGCCCCGCGCATCCAGCTCCTTAGCCATGTTCTGCGCCAGCACCGCATCGCCCAGCATCACCGGAATGATCGGCGTCTGCCCATCGATCAGCGAAAAGCCAGCCTCGCTAAGCCCCTTGCGGAATTTCGCCGCATGCCCCGCCAGCTTCGCCCGCAGATCGTCGGCCTCTTCGGCAATATCGATCGCCTTCAACGACCCCGCCGCCACGGCCGGAGCGAGACTGTTGGAAAAGAGATAAGGCCGCGCCCGCTGCCGCAGCAGGTCAATGATCGGCTGTGCCGCCGCGATAAAGCCGCCCATGGAGCCGCCCAGCGTCTTGCCCAGCGTACCCGTAACAATATCGACACCGTTCCCCGCGCCCGTCAGCGCCGGCGTGCCCCTGCCCTTTTCGCCCAAATGCCCCGTGGCATGGCAATCATCCACCGCCACCAGCGCCCCAAACCGCTCGGCTAGCGCACAGATTTCATTGAGCTTGGCGACATGCCCATCCATGGAGAATACGCCATCGGTGATGATGAGCTTGAAGCGGCAGCCATCCGCCTCTGCCTGCTTGAGCTGAGTTTCCAGCGCATCCATGTCCGAGGTGTCATAACGATAGCGCTTCGCCTTGCTCAGCCGCACGCCGTCGATAATCGACGCATGGTTGAGCGAGTCGGAGATGACTGCATCCTCTGCCCCCAGCAGGGTTTCGAACAGCGCCCCATTCGCGTCGAAGCACGCGGCGAACAGGATCGCGTCATCCTTCCCGAGATACTTTGCGATCCGCTGCTCCAGTTCGCGATGCAGATCCTGCGTGCCGCAGATGAACCGCACCGACGCCATGCCGAACCCATGGCTATCCAGCGCCCCGGCCGCCGCGCGGCGAATATCTGGATGGTTCGCAAGCCCAAGATAGTTATTGGCGCAAAGGTTCAGCATCTCGCGCCCGCCGACGGCGATCCGACCGCCCTGCGGCCCGGAAATCTCCCGTTCCACCTTGCGCAGGCCCGCCGCCTCGATCTCGGCCAGAACCGAGGTCACATGATCCAGAAATCCGCTATCCACCGCCGCATCCTCCGCTATAATGGAAATTCCGATATATTGGATTTTGTATTCCGTCACAATGGAATTCGTATGAGCACCGAGTCCGCGCCCCAACTGGGTCCCATCATTCAGGCCGAGCGCAAGGCCCGCCACCTGACGCTGGAACAACTTGCGGCCCGGTCGGGGGTTTCAAAATCCATGCTGTCCCAGATCGAACGTGGCGAGGCCAATCCGACCTTCGCCGTTCTTTGGGGCCTCACCCAGGCTCTGCAACTCGATCTGTCGGAACTGGTCGGCGGCGGCGTCACACAAAAGCAGGCCGAAACCATCGAGGTCGTGAGTCTCGCCCACACCCCGGAAATCCGCTCACCCAAGGGCGACTGGACCCTGCGCATCCTCAGCCCGCCGAACCTTGCGAGCCAGGTGGAATGGTATGAAGTGGAAATCGCCGCGGGCAAAAGCCTCGCCAGCTCCCCGCATTCGGCCGGCACCACCGAGCACCTGACCGCCTGGACAGACGGCCTCTCGGTCATCAGCGGCGGCAATCGCCAGAAATTGGCAAATGGCGAGACGGCGCGCTACCGCGCCGACTTGCCCCACGAAATCGTCAATGAAGCCACCGCGCCAGCGA
This sequence comes from Devosia riboflavina, assembly GCF_000743575.1. Taxonomy (GTDB): domain Bacteria; phylum Pseudomonadota; class Alphaproteobacteria; order Rhizobiales; family Devosiaceae; genus Devosia; species Devosia riboflavina. Next base: position 26,908 of record NZ_JQGC01000033.1, read on the forward strand.
GGGCGCTGATGGTGGTGCATTATCGCAGCTAGACGGTGGCCCTCAACGAGGGCCGCCAATGCTCAAACCACCTCGGGAATCCAGACCACCATGCTCCCCTGCCCGCGATTGGCCCAGAGATAGTATGGAATAGCCGTGAGGTTCGCCTCGCGCTCTGCCGGCGGTTTGGTGCGATAAAGCCCCGACCACTCGCCCTCATCGATCGCCGTTGCCGGCGCCTTCAGCGTAACAACGCCATCGAACAGCCCCGCCTCGGTCTTCACCTCCAGCGCCGCATCGCGCTTGATCTTCAGCCGCTGCACGCGCCCGCCGGGATTGTCCACTTCCTCGACGCAATAGACCAGCGGTCCACGCTTCAGCGCCACGCGCCCAGCATTCATGATCACGCCCGGATGCGAATAGAGCCGCTCCGCCGGCATCGGCAGGTCGAGCTCAATCGTATCGCCCTTCGCCCAGGTACGGTTGATCGTGACGTAGCCGTTCACGGCCTTGGCCTCGACCTTCTGCCCGTTCACCGAAACCGTCGCCCCATGGCACCAGCCCGGAATACGCAGCTTCACATCGAACACCGCCGGCGCTTCCGGATCGACCGAGATCCTGATGTCACCCGACCAGGGATAATCAGACACTTCCTTGAGCGCGACCTTCTGCCCACCGATCTCGACCGTCGAGCCAATCCCGCCATAGAGATGGAACGCCACACCGTCGTCCGACGTCGAGACGAAGTAGCCACCAACCGAAGCCACCAGCCGCGACACATTCATCGTGCAGCATGGGCAGGTGTGCCAATCCCACCGCGTCGGCGTGCCGTCGCTTTCGAGCGGATTGGCATAGAAATAGTGCTCGCCATCGCGGCTCAACCCCGAAAGCGCGCCATTGAACATGGCGAGTTCGAGAATGTCCGCATATTTCCCATCAAGATCGAGATGCAGCATGCGCTGCGCCCAGAAGATCAGCGCCACCGAGGCGCACGTCTCGGCATAAGCCGTCTGGTTGGGCAGGTCGAAATCATGCGTAAAACCCTCGTTATGCGCCGAGGGGCCAAGGCCCGCCGTCACATACATCTTGGTTTCCATCACATCGTCCCAAAGCACCTCGCAGGCACGCTTCAGCGCCGGATCGTTCAGCTCTGCGGCGAGGTCCGCCATGGCCGTATAGAGATACATGGCGCGCACGGCGTGCCCGACCACCTTCTCCTGCTCGCGCACCGGCTTGTGGCTCTGCGAATATTCGTAATTGCCGAAGACATAGCGCTGCTTGCTGTCTCCGCCCTCGCGCGCCTCGCGCTCGATGTCGAAATAATGCGGGTTCGGCCGCCCCCGCTCGTTGATCATATAGGTGGCAAAGTCGAGATGCTTCTTCTCCCCTGTGAGGTAGTAGAGCTTCATCAGCGCCAGCTCGATTTCCTCGTGCCCATCATAGCCACGCTTCTTGCCCGGTTCGGTGCCGAAGGTCGAATAGATGTGGTCGAGATAGCGCTCCATCACATCCAGGAACCGTCGCCGACCGGTTACTTGAAAATAGGCTATCGCGCCTTCGAGCAGGTGCCCGGCATTATACATCTCGTGATTGTCACGCAGATTGGTCCAGCGGTTCTCCGGCTCATGCCCGAGATACCAGCAATTGAGATAACCATCCGGCGCCTGCGCCTTTTCAAGGTCATCGACGGCGGCCTCAATCTTGGCCTCGATGTCGGCATCGCGCCGATGCGCCAGCGCATAGCTCGCCGCCTCGATCCACTTGCCAACGTCGCTGTCCCAGAAAACCTGCACGGTAAAACCGTTGCTGTGCCGCGGGAAGCGCAGCGGCGGCTGCGGATTGGGCAGCTTCAGCGAGTCGAGAATGCCATATTCACCCAGTTTCTTGTGCTGGCTGGGCACGGTTCGGTCAAGCACCGTTTCGAGCCGTTCATGCCAGAATTTTCCCTCAAGCCGCACATCGGGAAAGGGAACGGGAGCGTAACGAGACATGAGAAAACCTTTTCGCTTTCAAAGCTGTAGAGTTTCGTAGTTGGGCTCTCCCCACCTCCGATTGTCACCCCGGCGAAGGCCGGGGCCCATCCTGAGATCTCAAGATGGATCCCGGCCTTCGCCGGGATGACACGCGGTGGGGGCTGATAGTGTTTGCTAAATCCTTGCCCCGGTCTGCGGATCGAACAGGTGCACCAGCGCCGGATCGATATCGAGGCCCACCCGGTCCCCCACCGAAAAGCCAAGCCGCTCCGTCTGCACCAGTTGCAGGGCACCATCCTTGGAGGTCAGATACGTCGCCGAGCCGGTCGACTCCACATTGCCAACTTCGAAATGGAAGCTTGCCGCCCCCTCGGCCACGCGCAGATTTTCAGGGCGCACGCCGGCAACCACCTTGCGATTGGGTTCAGCCTGCCGCGCCAGCGGAATGCGATCCCCCGCCCCCACGACAACACCGCGGCCATCTTCGGAAATGACACCGTCGACAAAATTCATCGCCGGCGAACCGATGAACCCGGCGACGAACCGATTGACCGGCTGGTCGTAGAGGTCGAGCGGCCGCCCCTGCTGTTCGATGACGCCATCCCGCATGACCACGACCCAATCAGCCATGGTCATGGCCTCGATCTGATCATGCGTCACATAGACCGATGTCGCCCCGAGCCGATCATGCAGCGCGCGGATTTCCTTGCGCATCTGCACGCGCAGCGCCGCATCGAGATTGCTGAGCGGCTCGTCGAACAGAAACGCCTTGGGATTGCGGATAATCGCCCGGCCCATGGCCACACGCTGCCGCTGCCCGCCCGAAAGCTGCCGCGGATAACGCGACAGCAGCGCCGAAAGCCCCGTCGTGGCCGCCACTTCCGCCGCCTTGGCCTTTGCCTCCGCCTTCCCCACGCCGTGCAGACGCAGCGAGTAGGTCAGGTTTTCCTCCACCGTCATATGCGGATAGAGCGCATAGCTCTGAAACACCATGGCAATGTCCCGGTGTCGCGGCGGCACACCCGTCATCTCCTTCCCGGCAATATGAAGGTCACCCGAGGTAATGGTTTCGAGCCCGGCAATCGAGCGCAGCAGTGTAGACTTGCCACAGCCAGAAGGCCCAACCAGCGCTACAAAGCTCCCCTTCTCAATGGAAAGGCTGACCTTTTTCAGCGCATGAAAAGCGCCATAATGCTTATCGATATTTTTCAGTTCGATCTGGGCAGTCATTTGAGTGCTCCCGAGGTGAGGCCGGAGACGATGCGGCGCTGCAGCAGGACGAAGACGGCAAGGATCGGCGTCACATAGATCGCCGAATAGGCCATGATGGCGTTCCAGTCGGTCGAATTGGGTCCGAGGAAGCCCGAAAGACCCACGCTGGCCGGCTGCAAGGCGGGCGCCTGGATGATCGACTTGGAATAGATGTACTCGCCGAACGAGCTCATGAAGGTGAGGATGGCGCAGACCAAAATGCCATTCCGCGCCAGCGGCAGCACGATGGAGAAGAACGCCCCAACTCGGGAATTGCCGTCCACCAGCGCCGCCTCTTCGAGTTCACGCGGCACGGTCATGAAGGTGGCGCGCACCAAGACGACGAAGAACGGCATGGCCTTCGCCGCCGCCGCCAGCACCACCGCCGTGCGCGGATAGTTCAGCAAGCCGAACTGATTGAACGCGACAAAGAGTGGCGTCACCATCACCGAAGCCGGCAGCACCTGCAGCATCAGCACCGAGAACAGCCCGATATCCAGCCAGACATTCCGGTAACGCGCCAGCACATAGGCGCAGCCGGTGCCGAAAATCACGGTAATGGCGGTGACGCCCGCCGCGATCAGCGTCGAGTTCCAGAGGAACACATGCATGGTCCGCCGCGTCCATACATTGGGATAGATCGAAAGGTCGATCTCACGCGGCCAGAAGGTGGGGGGATTGGCAAAGATCTCCGAGCCCGATTTGAAGCTCGTGACATACATCCAGTAGAGCGGGAAGAGATAGACCGCGGCCAGCGCCAGAGCGACGACAACGAGCAGCCAGGGAACATACGGCCGGGTCATCCGCGCACCTCATGGCGGGTGGAGCGCACATAGATGATCGAAGCGATCAGCACGAGCACTAGCATCATCACGGAAATCGTGGCGCCCTTGGCGAAGTCGTAAAGCTGAAAGCTCATCTGCCAGGACCAGTATTGGGCAACCGTCGAGGTATTGGCCGGGCCGCCCTCGGTGATTGCAGGGAAAAGGTCGAACTGTTGCAAGGTGCCAATCAGCCCCAGCGAGAGCACCGCACCAATGGTCGAGCGCATCATCGGCAACGTGATCGTCCAGAAGCGCTGCAGCGCATTGGCGCCATCCAGTTCGGCGGCCTCGTAGAGATCACGCGGAATGGCGGCGAGCCCGACCGACAGCAGCAGCATGTTGAAAGCGAGGCCCAGCCAGATATTGGCGATGACCACGGCCCAAATCGAAAAGGCCGGATCGGACTTCCAGAACACATTCGACTGGATGATCCCAAGGCCCTTGAGGATCGTGTTGAGCACGCCGAAATCGCCGGCGAGAATCCAGCTCCAGATGGCGCCGACCACCAGGCCCGGCATCACCCACGAGACAAGGAACAGCCCGCGAATGGTCGATGCACCCGGAAAGTTCTGCGCGAAGAACAGCGCCAGCGCGAAGCCGATGACGAACTGTCCGCCCATCGAGAAGAAGACAAAGATAAAAGTGTTCTTCGCCACCAGCCAGAATGCCGGCTCGCGCACCACATCGATATAGTTCTGGAAGCCGGCCCATGGCCGGATCAGCGAGCCCAGGGTGAACATATCCACCTGCTGAAAGCTCATGAGCACGTTGTAGATCAGCGGCAGGCCAGCCATGGCGATGAGAAAAACCATCGCCGCGCCCACCAGCAGAATATCGAAACCCACGCCATCGCGCAGGGAAGCCAAAAATCGTCGCATAAGACCTCCAACGGCGGGACCAGTTTCCATGATCACCCCCACCCTCATTCCCTCCCCACAAGGGGGAGGGAGGCGCTCGCCTCGGCGTCACGGTTCCATCGTCTCCCTCCCCCTTGTGGGGAGGGATCAAGGGTGGGGGTGCGGCAGACGCAGCTCCACCCGATGGGTCCTACTTCCCGAGAATGCCGTTGATGGTGGTCTGGGCCTGGGCCAGCGCATCCTTGGACGACATCTGGCCGGTCAGGGCCTGCTGCATGGCGTCATAAATGGCCTTGGAGATCTTCTGCCATTCCGGATGCGGACCGCGCGGCTGGGCATACTGGAGCTGTTCCAGGAACACTTTTAGCGCCGCATCCTTCTTCTCGACGCCGGTTACCGGCAGTTCGATATCGCTGCGTGCCGGAATGGAGCCGAATTCTTCAAAAATCCGGTTGTCCTGGCTGGCAAAATATTCGAGCGCGCGGAACGCTTCGTCCGGATGCTTGGTGGTCGACATGATACCCCAGTCGAACCCACCGAGAGCCGAAGACCGCTCGCCGCCGTCAGTGATGGTCGGCAGCAGCGCCACGCCCCAGTCGAACTTGGCGTCTTCGACCATACGGTCAACTTCCCACGGGCCAGAGATCGCCATGGCGGCATTGCCCGAGTTGAACGTGCCGGTAGAATCCCACTGGCCGAGGCTCAAAACGTCCTTGGAAGCCCAGCCATTGTCGACCATCTTCTTCCACAGATCGAGCACTTCGGCCGCGCCGTCGGTCGCCACATTGTCGTAGCCACCACCCGACATCTGGATGATCGGCAGGAACTGGAATGTGCCCTCTTCGCCCGCACGGGCCGAGAAGGTCGCGCCATAGACGTTATTTGCCGGATCGGTCAGCTTTTCGGCATATTCAGTCAACTGCGCCCAGGTCTTCGGTGGCTCGGTGATCCCTGCCTCGGCGAAGAGGTCCTTGTTGTAGAACACGCCGATCGTGTCGGTATATTTCGGAATGCCGAACAGCTTGCCATCCCACGACACCGAGTTCAGCGGACCCTGGAAATAGTTCTCGGCCTTGATCACGCTCGAGTTGGCCACCCGGTCGGTAATGTCGAGCATGGCGCCGCGCGACGAGAACAGCGCAAAGTCCGGATTATCGAACGACACGATGTCAGGCGCATTGCCCGTCGCAAAAGCGCGCAGCGTTTCGTTGACGAGATCGTCGAACGGAATGGCGCGGTATTCGACGACGATATCCTCATTAGCCTCGTCGAATTCCTTCGAGAACGTATCGGCGATACCGACGCGATCCACCCCATCGATCGACCAGATTTTCAGCGTCACCTGCGCAAAGGCCGGCGTCGCCAGGCTCATTGCGCCAAGGCTCACGGCAGCCAGCAGTCCGTATGCGTTCAGTTTCATCAGGTTCTCCTCCCTGAGCGGCACAATCGCCGCAAATATGCTGCACGGAGCCCTCCTGCCCCTTGGCAGCGACTAATCGACGGCGGCGACAACACCCCCGCGACTTTCCGTAACCGCAGCGTTACCGCCGCAGGATTCTCGAATGACGAGCTGGCATGGCAATTTCCGCACGCCCGGCTCCACCGGCTTGCCCTCGGCAAGCTCCAGCACCAGCCGCCCGGCCTCGCGGCCGAGAGCCTTCAAATTCATGTCGACCGAAGTCAGCGGCGGCCGCGTCTGGCCCGCGACAATTTCCCAATTGTCGAAGCCGACCACCGACACATCCGCAGGCACCTTCACCCCACGCTCGCGCAGAGCATCGACGACACCACGCGCGATCTGGTCATTGCCGCAGAAAATGGCATCTGGCGTCTCGCCCTGTTGCCAGAGCTGCGCCACCGCTTCATGCCCCCAGTGTTCGGACCAGGCGCCGTAAAGCACTACACCGTCCCCGCCAATGCCAGCCCGATAGGCCTTCGTCCGCTCCTTGACCGAGGCAAAAGTTTCGGGACCCGTAACATGCACGATACGCTTGCACCCCAGCGCGATCAGGTGCTCCACCGCCTCGGCGGAACCCTGAAAATCGTCCGAAACCAGCGTCACCGAACCCTCATGCCCCTCGGTAAAGGCATAGACCACCGGCACCGGCAGATTGCTGAGATCCACCGGCAACCGCCGGTCGATGCGTTTTCCGGACGCGATGATCCCATCCACCTGCTTGTCGAGCATGGCATCGAGATGCACGCGCCCCAGCGCCGGGTCATCCTCGATCCCGCACAGGAAAACCGAGACGCCCTGATCGACCAGCGCCTCCGAAATCCCCGCCATCACCGGCAGCGTAAAACGCCCGTAGGTGTCGTTCGTAAGAAGCCCAATCGTAAAACTGCGCTTCTGGATCAGCCCTCGCGCCATGGCATTGGGCCGAAACCCCAGTTCCGTCGCCGCCGCCTTGACGCGCTGCCGCGTGTCCTCGGTCATTCGACCGGTATCGTTGAGCGCCTTGGAGGCCGTCGCAACACTCACGCCGGCACGGCTTGCCACGTCATAAATACGGACTCGACCTCCCCCAGCGCTCACGAAAACCTCCTCTGAGAAACCGTTTTCTCGTGCAGAGAAAACCTTTTCTTCCGCTCCGTCAAGTTAAGTATGATTTATGACGGGATGAAATCGCCACCCCGGCTCGCCTTGAGATAATTGAGCGCATGCACCTGGCCGCTCATTTCGAGATCGCCGCGATAGACCGGGTCATGCCAGCCCTCGATATCGATCGAGCCCTGGTAGCCGGCGAGCCGCAGTTCCGAGATCACATCGGTCCAATTGGTGTCGCCAAAACCCGGCGTGCGCATGAACACGAACGGCACCTTGCCGAAAACGCCGTGCTCGCGAATGACATCCCAGCGGATGGTCGCGTCCTTGCCGTGCACATGGAAGAATTTGTGCGCCCATTTACGGATCTGCGGGATGGGCTCGATCAGATAGACCATCTGATGGCACGGCTCCCATTCGAGCCCGATATTGTCGTCCGGCGTCTCGTTGAACATCAGCTCCCAGGCGTCGGGATTGTGCGCAATGTTCCAGTCGCCGGTCTGCCAGTTGCCGTCCATAGCGCAGTTTTCGAACGCGATCTTCACACCCTTGTCCGCCGCACGCTTGGCCAACTCGCTCCACACTTCCTTGTAGCGCGGCAGGCTATCCGTCAGCACCTGGTTACGAATACGCCCGGTAAAGCCAGCCACGCAGGTCGCGCCAAAATGGTGCGCATTATCGATGCACTGCTTCCAGCCTTCGAGGGTAAGAAGGTCCTTTTCCTGCGTTTCCAGCGGGTTGCCGAACATGCCGATGGTCGAGATCGTGATGTCCCGGTCCCCGATCGCGTCGCGACACCGCTTCCCGAGTTCTGCCAGGTCCTGCCCACTAGTCGTCTGCCAGAAAAACGGCTCAAAGCTCTCAAAGCCGAGATCAGCTATCCGAGCGATATTCTCCGGCGCCTTACCCTCCGTGGATTGGATCATGGTGCCGATACGAATGGATTTGGCGGGATTGGTCACTGAACGAAAATCCTAGACAGAAATAGAAACACGTTGCTTGAGCTTGGCGCTCTCGATGGCAGCAAAGACCATGGCCAAGCTCTTGATATTGTCGCTGCCCGCCGTCTCCGGCTGGGCACCACTCTCGATGGCATCGAGGAAATCAGCGATGACGCTGGCATGCCCCTCGGTCTTAGAGCGGTCAGGCATTTCGGGAACATCAAGCGGCTCCAGCGCCCGGAAAAAGCCTTCCGTGCCAGCAACCCGATGGGCTTCGAACTTGTCGTAGCCGTCCCAAAGCAGCGTGCCCTTGGTGCCCACGATCCGCCAGGAAGCCTCCCAGCTCGTATTCGCCCCTTCGGCGCTCCAACTGCCGCGATAGTTGAAGACAATATCGTCCTCGAATTCGAAGATCGCATTGGCCGCCGCGCCATGGGCATACCAGGAGCCCGGTGGATTGGTTTCAAGGCAATAGACGGCCCGTGGCGCCGTGCCGGCCATAAACCGCGCCGCATCGAGCGTATGGATCGCCATATCGAGCAGCAGCACGTTTTCCATCTCTTCGCGGAACCCGCCGAAATGCGCGCCGACGAAGAAATCGCAATTAATGGAGGTCACCTGCCCCAGCGCGCCGCTTTCGATCAACTGCCGGATGCGCCTGACACCAGGCACATAGCGCCGGTTCTGCACCACGGCATGCACCCGCCCGGCAGCCTTGGCCTGCTCCACCATGGCACCTGCGCTCTCCAGCGTCGGCGCCATCGGCTTCTCAGTAAGAACATGACAGCGATGGGCAAGCCCCGTGGCCACCAAGGCCGGTCGCGCACTGGGCACCACAACGTCGAACAGCAGGTCAGGCTTGGTCTCAGCCAGCACCGCGTCGAGGTCGCTGCCGATGACAATATCGCTCAGCGAAAACTCGGACGCCCGCGCCTGGGCAATATTTGGATCGAGGTCGACCAGCCCAACCACCCGCACCCGGCCCTTGAGCAAGGGGTGCTCGGTCAAGGCATTGAGCCAGCCTTTGGACATGGCTCCGCAACCCGCAAGAACGGCCGTAAACTGCACCAAAACCCTCCCCGCAACGGACCGGCTGTCTCTGTGAAGCAGCCTTGAAGGGTCTCGTTACCGTAAACGTTTACGACGCTACAATTGAGATGAAATCCGTGTCAAGACGGTTCCGTAAACGTTTTTGGTGCCTGTTGAGAAAATTGAACGTGGCCTGTTTTTCGTCAGGCAAAGCGACAGGCAGGGCCTTGAGATCGCTCGCTGTTTCGGCCAACAGTGAGCCGCCGCTGCGGCATCTTTGGGGGATAGATGAAGGGCATCAGGCGCCTGGCGCAGGATTTGAATATTTCGATTGGCACGGTTTCCCGCGCGCTCAATGGCCGGACCGATGTCAGCGAAGACACGCGCCGCCGCGTGCTCGAAGCAGCCGCTGCCATGGGCTATGTGCCCAATCAGGCCGGCCGCAGCCTGCGCCAGGGCAATACCAATGCCATCGGCTTCATGATCGAGCTCGGCGCCGACATCAACAGCAATAGCGACACCTTCTTCATGGGCGTCTTCGATGGCGTGCAATCGGTGCTTACCCGGCACCATCTCGACCTCGTGGCCCTACCCTGCCCAACCGACGAAGACCCCTCCGCCTATCTCCAGCGCATGATCGGCCGACGGCTCGTCGACGGCCTGATCATCTCGGCCACGCATCGCAAGGATTCGCGTATCGATCTGCTCACCAAGGCGCGCATCCCCTTCGTCGCCCTCGGCCGATCCATGACCACGGGCGATTATCCCTGGATCGACCTCGATTTCGACGGCGTCGCCCGCCGCGGCGTGGACCGTCTCGTCGCCGCTGGCCACAGCCGCATTGCCGCGGCCGTGCCGAGCAATGACATCAATCTCGGCTTCGTTTTCCTTGATGGCTACAAGGCCGCGCTCAAGCGCCATGGCCTGCCGCTCGATCCCTCGCTGATCATGCGCGTGCCCTCGTCAGAACTCGGCGGCTACCAGCTCGGCCACGATATCCTGTCGATGAAGGACCGACCGACGGCCGTCATCCTCAATTATGAGCTGCTCGCGCTTGGCATCTATCGTCAATTGGCCGAAGCCGGCCTGCAGCCCGGCCGCGACCTCGCCATTATCGGCTTCCGCGAAAACCCGGTTTCGCGCTTCATGTCGCCCCGCCTCACCTGTTTCCGCCTGTCCCTGCGCGATCTCGGCATCGCGCTTGGCGAATCCCTCCTCGCCAGCATGCCGGCCTATGCCGATGCCTATCCCCTCGGCATGGTGCAGCGGATCTGGCCAATGGAGCTTATTCCCGGCGAGAGCGACCGGGTGTGAATCCAGTCCCCTCCACCAACTCTATCGCAGCCACTTCTCGAAAAACGCCAGCGTAGCCTCGCGCATCCGCGGCGTTTCCTGGTGCCCCACGCCCGGCTCGCTGACCAGCTCCAGCCGTTCCTCCATCCCCGCATAGGCCGGCGCCAATTCGGCCCAGGCCCGCTCGACGGCCAGCGGCGGGGTCAGCTTGTCCGCCTCGCCGATGCAGATCAGTTGCGGCCGAGGCGCCACGAGGGCAGCAATCGTCCCGCCATCCGCTTCGCGCAGCAGCCCCGGCACGGTGAGATAGATCCCGTGCCCGTCATGCGCCCCAAGTTCGATCATGGTGCGGAAATCGGCAAAACAGCAAAGGTGCGCCACTGCCGCGATCCGGTCATCCAGCGCCGCGAGCCAATAGCTCAGCGTGCAGCCCATCGAAATCCCGAATGCCCCGATCCGCTTGGGATCGACATCGCTACGCCCGGCGAGATAAGTCAGCGCCGCCGCATGCTCGCAAACCATCTGCCCGAAGAGCGACTTGCCGTGCCAAAGCAGCGCCTTGGCGGCAAAACTCTCGCTCACCGTTGCCCGCTCGCCGAAAATGGGCATGTCGATAGCGAGCGTTACATAGCCTGCCCGTGCAAAAACCGGTCCCAGCGGATCGACCAGATATTCCCGCCCGTCGAGCAGTTCCCGCGCCCCGATGGCATAGCCGCCACCATGCGAATGCCCATAGAGAATGGCCGGAAGGCGCCGGTCGACCTGTGCCGGCCGCGTCAAAATCCCGCGCACGACTTCATCGCCGATCTGCAGGCGCAGATGCTCAATCACATAGTCGCCCCGCCCCTCCTCTTCGCTCGATACCAGCGAAATCGGCGGTTCTTCAAAACCCAGCAATTCGCTGAAGCGGGAACGAGTTATCGGCATTCTGTCCTCCCTGACCGCAAAGTAACTAGCCAGTGACATGCACCGGACGCAAGAGCGCATCCTTTTATCGGTACTTGCCGATGGATGCAGGAATATGCATCTATCCGCTCGTCGCCCTCCCCGGCAGTTTATTCCGAGAGACCTTCCATGACGCTCATGTCCCCCTTCACGCTGCGCGATCTCACCCTGCGCAATCGGACGGTCGTTGCCCCCATGTGCCAATATTCGGCCGTGGATGGCTTTGCCAATGACTGGCACTTCGCCCATCTGTCGCGCTTCGGCATCGGCGGCTTCGGCCTCGTCATTTTCGAAGCGACCAGCGTCGTGCCCGAGGGACGCATCACTTATGGCGATCTCGGCCTCTGGAAGGACGAACAGATCGCTCCCCTCGCCCGCATCGTCGATTTTCTCCATAGCCAGGGTGCCGCCGCCGGCATCCAGCTCGCCCATGCCGGCCGCAAGGCTTCGACGCCTGTCGCTTGGCGCGGCCCCGAAACCCTGCAAACCGAAGAACAGCGCCGCGCCGCCGGTTATGAGCATTGGCAGCCCGTCGCCCCCTCGGCGGAATCGCACGATCCCGCCAATCCCAATTTTCAGGTGCCTCTCGCGCTCGACAAGGCCGGCATCCAGCGCGTCATCGACGGTTTCGTCAGTGCCACCCAGCGCGCCGAAAAGGCCGGTTTCGACACTATCGAAATCCACGCCGCCCACGGCTACCTGCTCAACGAATTCCTCTCCCCGCTCGCTAATCACCGCACCGACGAATATGGCGGCTCCAGAGAGAACCGCATGCGGCTCCTCTTGGAAGTGACCGAAGCTGTCCGCGCCGTCTGGCCCGCGCAAAAGCCCCTGCTGGTCCGCATTTCCGTCAGCGACAATGCCGAAGGCGGCTGGACCGTCGAGGACAGCGTCGTGCTCGCCCGCGAACTCAAGGCTCGTGGCGTCGACGCCGTCGATTGTTCAAGCAGCGGCTTTGCTCAGGGCCGCATCGCCTATGCTGCCTCCTACCAGGTGCCATTCGCCCGCGCCGTGAAGCAAGGCGCCGACATTCCAACCATGGCGGTTGGCCTCCTCGGCGATGTCGACGCCGCCGAATCGATCATAGCCAATGGCGACGCCGATTTCATCGCCCTCGCCCGCGGTGCCCTCAACGATCCCAATTGGCCGGTCCACGCCCAGCGCTATCTCGGCGCCGAGGACTATTCGCTCTGGCCCGTCCAGACCCAACGCGTCTCCGAGCACGACCGCGTACTCGGCTTGCGGGGCTGAGGCCCATTTGGGGCGAACCGCAACCCGCGATCGCCCCAACAATTTCACCGCCCAATCGAAATTTCGCCGCAAGGCGAATACACCCTTGAGCCAAGCGCTGCCGATACCCACTTCAGCGTCAGGCTCAAGGGAAGAGAACATGGATACCAAGGCTGCCGTCATCGCGCTTCTGAGCGTCTGGGGAGTTGGAACCGCAGCCTGCCTGCCGGCAACCGCCGAAGAGGCAGCGATCGAAGACGAAGGCGACAGCGACAATCCGCTGCTCAACAAGGTCTGGGTCCAGCAGGGCGAGTCGGCCAGCCCCGGCACCATGCAGATCTTCCTCGCCGACGGCACGCTCGTCAGCGATAGCTGCTGGGAAACCTATCGCCTCTCGAAGTGGCAGCAGGTTTCCGACACGGCGATTTCCTGGGAAGAAGACGGCATGACCATCAATGCCGATATTTCGTCGCTGACGGCAGACGAACTCGTGCTCTCGCTCAAGCTCGGCAGCGACGTCGTCGAGCAGCGTTTTGCCCCTGCCGTCGTCCCCACCGTCTGCCCGGATATGCCGCGCTAACCAATTCGGCCCAGGGCGGCACTCGATGTGAGCAGTCTGTTAGCGCAAGCGTGTCGCTACACGCCTAAATGACCACCTGCGTGCCGATTTCCACCACGCGACCGGTGGGAATGTGGAAGTACTCGGTCGCGTCGCTCGCATTGCGGGCGAGACGGATAAACAGCCGATCCTGCCAGAAGCGCAACGGCCCGCTCTTCTTGCCCAATTTCAACGAACGCCGCGACAGGAAGAACGAGGTCGACATGATGTCGAACTTCCACCCGAGCTTGCGCGCCAGCGCCAAGGCCGTCGGAATATTAGGCGTTTCCATATAGCCGAACGTCACGACCACGCGGAAAAACAGCTCGTTATAGGCGTCGATCGTCACCTTCTCATCATCCGGCACGCGCGGTGAAGCCGAAGTCCTGACCGTCAGGATGACGTTCTGTTCGTGCAACACCTTGTAATGCTTGAGAGAATGCAGGAGCGCCGTCGGCGCACCCTCGATATCGCTGGTGAGGAAAATCGCCGTACCCGGCACAGTCGTCGGTTTCTTCTTGGCGAGATTGTTGACGAGGAATTCCAGCGGCACCTCGTCGCGCCGGGTCTTTTCCGACAGGCGCCGACGTCCAGCCATCCAGCTCCACATGATCAGCGCCACGAACAGCGCCACCGCTGCCGGCACCCAGCCGCCCTGGAACAATTTCGAGACATTGGCGGCAAAGAACCCGCCATCGATGCAAAGATAGGCCACACCGAAAAGCACCACGGCGATGGGATGCCACTTCCAGTTGCGCCACATGACGACAACAAGCAGCATCAGCGTCACGATCATCACGCCCGACACAGCAATGCCGTAAGCATTTGAAAGTGCGGAGGAACTGCCGAATGCAGCCACCAGGACCAGCACGCCGATCATCAGCATGGAATTGATCTGCGGCATATAAATCTGCCCGCTCTGCGTCGCCGAAGTGTGGTGCACCACCATGCGCGGCAGCATGTTGAGAGCGATCGCCTGCTGGGTGAGACTGTAAGTGCCGGTGATCACCGCCTGGCTGGCGATGATGGTCGCCAGCGTCGCGAGAATCACGAAGGGCAGCAGGCCCCATTCCGGGATCATCTCGAAGAAGGGGCTCGCGACATTGTCGACGCCATGGCTGATCACATAAGCGCCCTGCCCGAAATAGTTGAGCAGCAGGCAGGGAAAGACGAGGCCGAACCAGGCCAGCACGATCGGCTTGCGGCCAAAGTGACCGAGATCGACATAGAGCGCCTCCGCACCGGTCACGGCCAGGAAAATGGCGCCGATCACGACGAAGGCAATGCCGAAATGGGTGACGAGAAACTGCACGCCCAGCAAGGGATTGATCGCCCAGAGAATTTCCGGGTGCTGGATGATGTTGGAAATGCCGGCAATCCCCAGCGTCAGGAACCAGATCGCGGTCACAGGGCCGAAGACGATGGACACCTTCGCCGTGCCGAATCTCTGGACGGCGAAGACGCCCAGAATCAGCACCAGCGTGATCGGCACCACCCAGCGGGTCATACCCGGCTGCACGAGCTCGAGCCCTTCAACCGCCGACAGCACGGACACGGCGGGAGTGATGATCGCATCGCCGAAAAACAGCGCCGCGCCGAGCACGCCGAGCGCGGTAATCCAGACCGGGGGATTGGTAAAAGTCTTTCGCGCAAGGGCCATAAGCGAGAGCGTGCCGCCTTCGCCATTGTTGTCGGCACGGGTCACGAAGAACACGTACTTGACCGCGACGGTCAGGGTCAGCGCCCAGACGATCAGCGAGAGCAGGCCAAGCACCTCAATATCCGAGGAAGCCGCGCCAGGCCGCACATACATGGCCTGCCGGAAGGCGTAGATGGGGCTGGTACCAATGTCCCCATAAACAACGCCGATAGCCCCAAGGGTCAGGATTGGCAGATTGCTTTTCGCATGCCCGGCCTGATCGGCCGCTGCGAGACCGGCCTGGTGGCCGGTGGTTTCCGCTTGCGTCATGAGCTTTGGGGCTCTCTGTTTAAGGGCGGGCGCCGCTATACACCCGGCACCTTACACAAACAACACCATAAGCGTAACGGATTCAAAAACGAGACAGGGGCCGCCCCTTGCGGAACGACCCCTGCTGCAAACGAGACCTGGAGGTCCTCGTAACTTATTCGGCAGCCTTGGCGGTAGCAGCGTCTTCTTCGCGCGCAGCCTTGGCAGCCTCACCCCACCAGATCAACTGGTCGAGCATGTCCTTGGCCGAATTGCCGATCGAGCCTTCGATTTCGGTGAGCGACTTGGTGCCGCCAAAGCCCGGGTGCACGGCCATGAAGTCGGCGCCGGCAATGTGGACGGCCGAACGGGTCGAAACCATCTGCAGCTCGATACCGATGGTGCGGAGGTTTTCGATGGCGCGAGCGCCGCCGACAGTGCCGTAACCCACTGCGCCGAAAGCCTTCTTGTTCCAGTTCACATAGGCCTGGTCGAGAGCATTCTTGAGGGCGCCGGTGATGGCACGGTTATATTCGGCAACGACGAAGATGAAGCCGTCGAATTCGGAGATCTTGTTCTGCCAACGAACAGCTTCGGCGTTCTGCGACGGCATCCAGGCATTGGAAGCCATTTCGTCAAAGAACGGGAGCTGGAAATCGCGCAGGTCGACGATTTCGGCGTCGATTTCAGGGCGCTCATTGGCCTTGTCCAGAATCCACTGGGCGGGCTTTTCGCCAAAGCGGGTGGGACGGGTGGAGGAGATGATGACGCCGATCTTGAGCTTGGACATTTGAGTGCCCTCCTTGGTAACAAAACGTAACTGAGGCGATATATGTGCCTGCCTCAGTTTCGCTCAAGAGGGCACCCGCTTGTGGTCCGGCGACATCGGAGTCACCCAGTCACATCGGTGTAAGTATAGGAAAACTCAGATTTTTCGCCGATTTTTCAGATTTTCCGGGAAAGGACAGCAGACTTGTCTCTTGGGAGCCAACTCAGCGTTCGCTAAATGGGAACAACCGGCACCTATTTTTACGCCAGCACCGCGATGTAGCGGCGCGTCGCTTCGGCAAAACCATAGAGCAAGGCATCGGCCGTGATTCCATGCCCGATGGACGCTTCCGCCACGCCCGGCACTGCCAACTGGAAAGCCGGCAGATTTTCGAGGGTGAGATCATGCCCCGCATTGAGGCCAATCCCAACCGAGAGCGCCGCCGCCGCCGTCTCGGCAAGTGAAGTCAGTTCGACTTGGGCGCGCGCTGGATCGGCGTAGCAGCCGCCATAGGGGCCGGTGAACAGTTCGACGCGATCGGCACCGGTGGCCTTTGCGGCGGCCACGCCCTTGAGCCCCGCATCCGGATCGCAGAACAACGAAATGCGGCGGTCACTACGCTTGAGACGCTGGACGACCGAGGTGAGGAAATTGCCCTTCCCGACGAAATCCCAGCCGTGGTCGGACGTCGCCTGCGCCGGATCGTCTGGTACCAGCGTGACCTGCTGCGGGTTGACGTCCTCGATCAGCTCAAGGAAATCGTCGCTCGGGTAGCCTTCAATATTGAATTCGGCATCCGGATATTCCTCGCGCAACAGGGCGCTGAGGTCATAGACATCGGTCCGGCGGATATGCCGCTCGTCAGGCCGCGGATGCACAGTAATGCCGCTAGCGCCGGCATCCATCACCACGCGCGCAATGCCCGTGACGCTCGGCCAGGGCAAATCGCGCCGGTTGCGAAGCTGAGCGACAGCATTGAGATTGACGGAAAGCAGGGTCATGGCGCGGACTCGGTAGGAATTTTGTTCTTCCTATACCGGATCGTCCGCGCCGCCCAATCGAACCTTTTGATAAGGCTTATGAGAGTTGTGACGGGTAGCCCGTCACATCCCTTCGGCACCCCGCCCGATGGCGGCCAGACCAGTGCGGACGACTTCGACGAGCCCGAGCGGCGACATCAAAGCAATAAAACTGTCGATCTTGTCGGGCTTGCCGGTCACTTCGAAAACAAAGCTTTCCACCGTCGCATCAATGATATGCGCGCGGAAGGCCTCGGCAAGGCGCAGGGTCTCGGCGCGGTGATCGCCCGTGCCCTTCACCTTGATCAAGGCGAGTTCGCGCTCGACATAATTGCCTTCGGCAGTCAGGTCGTGCACGCGGTGCACCGGCACCAAGCGCTCGAGCTGCAGCTTGATCTGCACCAGCGTCTTGGGCGTGGCGATGACGACAACCGTGATGCGACTAAGTCGACGTCCGTGTTCGGTCTCGCTGACAGTCAGGCTCTCGATATTGTAGCCGCGGGCCGAGAAGAGGCCGACGACCCGGGCGAGAATGCCCGGCTCATTATCGACGAGAACCGAGAGCGTGTGTCGCTCGGTCTGCTGGGTTTCCTGCGTGAGGAAATAGGCGGAGCCGGTAGGTTGGAGATGTGCGTTCATGTCTTTTTCCTCCGCAGCGCCTAGACCAGCGCCCTTCCCTTCTCGTCGATGATGGACCCGAGATTGGCGGTATCGGGCAGGATGATTTCGTTATGCGGCTTGCCCGACGGGATCATAGGCAGGCAGTTTTCGTCCTTTTCGACGATGACGTCGAAGAGCACCGGGCCGTCATAGTCGAGCATTTCGGCAATGGCAGCGTCGAGTTCGGCCGGGCTCTCGCAGCGGATACCCCGCCCCCCATAGGCTTCGGCCAGTTTGACGAAATCAGGCAGCGATTCCGAATAGGAATGTGCATAGCGCGAGCCGTGCAGCAGGTCCTGCCACTGGCGAACCATGCCCATGCGCTCATTGTTGAGAATGAAGATCTTGATCGGCAGGCGATACTGCACCGCCGTCGACATCTCCTGCATGGTCATCTGCACCGAGGCTTCGCCGGCAATGTCGATCACCAGCGCATCGGGATGCGCCACCTGCACGCCGACCGCTGCCGGCAGGCCATAGCCCATCGTGCCGAGGCCGCCGGAGGTCATCCAGTGGTTCGGCTTGTCGAAGTGGAAGTGCTGGGCGGCCCACATCTGGTGCTGGCCGACTTCGGTTGTGATGTAGACTTCCTTGGACTGCTGCTTGGTCGCCTCATAGAGACGCTGAATAGCCCATTGCGGCTTGATGACCGTGTCCGAATTCTTGAAGTTGAGCGAGCCAACGGCGCGCCACTTCTCGATCTGCTTCCACCAGGGCGCGATGGCTTCCGTGCGTGGCTGGTTGGTCCGGCTCCGCCAGATGCGGATCATTTCTTCGAGCACGCGATTGCAGTCGCCCACGATCGGCACATCCACTCGGATGATCTTGTTGATCGAGGACGGGTCGATGTCGACATGGATCTTGCGGCTATTGGGCGAGAAGGCGTCGATGCGGCCGGTGATGCGGTCGTCGAAGCGCGCGCCGATATTGATCATCACGTCGCAGTCGTGCATCGCCATATTGGCTTCGTAGGTGCCGTGCATGCCGAGCATGCCCATCCACTGCGGATCGGACGCCGGGAAAGCGCCCAGGCCCATCAGGGTCGAGGTCACCGGGAAACCAGTCAGTTCGGCCAGCTCGCGCAGGTTTTCCGAGGCTTCCGGGCCGGCATTGATCACGCCACCGCCGGTATAGAAGATCGGACGCTCGGCCTTGAGCATCAGGTCGACCGCAGCTTCGATCGCCTTGAGGTCGCCA
The DNA here is from genome assembly GCF_000743575.1 of Devosia riboflavina. Lineage (GTDB taxonomy): Bacteria > Pseudomonadota > Alphaproteobacteria > Rhizobiales > Devosiaceae > Devosia > Devosia riboflavina. The sequence continues at coordinate 45,966 of NZ_JQGC01000033.1, forward strand.
TCGACCTGCGGACGATAGGACGCGTGGCGCAGCGTTTCGATCTCGGGCTTGTAGTATTCGCCGACGGCGAACTGGATGTCCTTCGGAATATCGATGACCACCGGGCCAGGACGGCCGGTCGTGGCGATATGGAAGGCCTCGTGCAGCACGCGCGGCAGGTCGTTGACGTTCTTGACCAGATAATTGTGCTTTGTGCACGAGCGGGTGATGCCGACGGTGTCGCATTCCTGGAAACCGTCGGTCCCGATGAGGGTGGTCGGCACCTGGGCGGTAATGCAGACGAGCGGGATGGAATCCATCAGCGCGTCGGTGAGGCCGGTCACGGCATTGGTGGCACCGGGACCCGAGGTCACAAGGACCACGCCCGGCTTGCCGGTCGAACGCGCATAGCCCTCGGCCATGTGCGTCGCGCCCTGCTCGTGACGAACTAGAATGTGCTGGACCTGATCCTGCTGGAACATCGCGTCATAGATCGGCAGGGCAGCACCGCCCGGATAACCGAAGATATGCTCAACACCCTGATCCGCGAGCGCCTGGATCACCATTTCCGCGCCGGTCATTTTCTCGGCCATTTGCGCTTCCTACTCCTCGTGCCCGCCGTACCGGGCGTTACGTCCTTGACGCCTTTCAACCGCCTTGGCGGAAAAAGGCAATAAAAAAGGCCCCTTTCGGGACCTGTGTTCGGCGCACCAGCTATCGCGCGGGGTTTCACCCCACGTTGCCGATGCGCCTACCTACTACGAGAATGAGTGCCCGCACGGGACCTCTCCAAAAAATTAGTCGCGCATTGATAGGAGCATTGCAACGAAACTGTCAAGGCTCGCTTTGCACCCGAAGCTTCGTCATATTCTCCTCCTCTCTCCAAACGGCCATCCCGACGACATGAACAGAAATCCGCTCGACAAGGAGCTGCAACACATCTCGGGCATGAATACGGCCAGCCAGGCGCTGGTTCAGCGCATGGCGGCACCGGGCCTGGCAGTCCTGTTCCTTGCACTTGCGGCCCTGTGGGCATTCGCGTCAGTTGGTCATTCGCCGGCCGGAACAGTCGTCGTCATCGCTTCCATCGTCGCTGGCTATATGGCGCTCAACATTGGTGCCAATGACGTCGCCAACAATATGGGCCCGGCGGTCGGCGCCCGGGCGCTCACCATGCCCGCCGCGCTGCTTATTGCCGCCATCTGCGAGGCCGCAGGCGCGCTGCTGGCCGGTGGCGACGTCGTGCAAACGGTCGCATCGGATTTGTTGGTAGGATTGAACATAGCGCCGGCGAGTCTTGTGCTGGTCATGATTTCAGCGCTTCTCGCGTCGGCCATGTGGGTGCATCTCGCAACCTTCATCGGCGCGCCAGTTTCCACCACTCATTCCATCATTGGCGGCGTAACGGGCGCTGGTATCGCCGCGGCAGGTTTGAGCGCGGTGTCTTGGCCGTCAATCCTGACCATCGCCTTCGGCTGGGTCGTCTCGCCCGTCGCTGGAGGCGCAATTGCTGCCCTGCTGCTGCTCCTCACTCAGGTGACCATCACCGGAAGAATCGACAAGTTGCAGGCGGCACGAACCTGGGTGCCCGCCTTCGTTGCCGTTATGGCCGGCACTTTTGCGATGTATCTGGCTGACAAGGGGCTCCAACGGGTCTGGGATCCCGGCACGCCAGCCGTGGTGGTCGTTGGACTGCTGGCGGCGGCGATCGGTTGGACGATTTCATTCTCCGGGGTACGGCGTCGTTCGCAGCACCTTGAGAATCGCAAGAAGCACGTAGCGACACTCTTCCGCCTGCCGCTGATCCTCGCCGCTGCGCTCCTCTCCTTTTCCCACGGCGCCAATGACGTGGCCAACGCAATTGGGCCGCTGGCCGCTATCGTCTCTACCCTCGCCGATGGCCAAGCGACGCCGGACGCCGACCTGCCCTTTTGGGTGCTGTCCATCGGCGCCTTCGGCATCGCGGTCGGTCTCGCGCTGTTCGGACCCCGCCTGATCCGGACCGTTGGCGAACAGATTACCAAGCTCAATGAAATCCGCGCCTTTTGCGCGGCGCTGTCGACCGGGATCACGGTGCTGATCGCCTCGGCACTGGGCATGCCAGTTTCGACCACCCACATCGCCATCGGCGCGGTCTTCGGCATCGGTTTCTTGCGTGAATATCGCTCGCGCCGGGAAATGGAACGCAAGGCTGTGCCGATCTATGCCCGTTTCGTCGATCCGCGCGCCTTGAACGCGACCCCGGAAATGGCCTTTGCCAATGCGCGCGAGGCGGATCATCGGCGGCTGATCCGGCGCCAGAGCGTTTATCGCATCATGGGGGCGTGGATGGTCACCCTACCCTGCTCGGCCCTTTTGGCAGCTTTGGTATTTTTCGTCGTGAGCCAGTTCGCGCTCTAGGCGCGGCGCTTTTCGGCGCGGGCGTCGTGAAAGCCGGCGACGAGATCGGCAAGGTCGCGATGCGCGAGCAGCCGGCGCGACTCGCGCACCGTCACCCAATGGCGCAGGCGCTGTCCCTTTTCCTTCCAACTATCGAGTTGCTGGGTGACGCGCAGCGGATAGAGATCGATATCGATGAGCTTGTAGCCGCCCGAACCCGCCGCCGCACGATAGCTGCCGATCGGCTCCTGCTCGACCTCGCCGAGGACGCCGGCTTCCTCATAGGCTTCGAGGGCGGCGCTGTCCCAGGGCGTCAGGTCGGGCTCGATGGCGCCCTTGGGAAAAATCCAGCGCCCGCTGCGCCGGGACGTCACGAGCAAAAAGGCCATGCGTCCATCCACCACCGCATAAGGCAGAGCGCCGACCTGGCGGATTGCCCCCGGTGGAGCTTCCGCAGTTTGCCAATCCTTGAAGAGACGTCGCAGCATATCGAATTCGAACCTTTCTCAAGCGAGTTGAGACCGATTCCCTGTCATAAGACAGAGGGGCCCCGAAGGGCCCCTCAAAATTCCGTTGCTGAAGCGATTAGCTCAGCAGGGTCAGTTCGGTTGCCGAAACCTTGCCATCGCGGCCGGTCTGCAGTTCGAAGCTGACCTTGTCGCCTTCATAGAGGCCCTGGAGGCCCGAGCGCTGCACAGCAGAAATGTGCACGAACGCATCCTTCTCGCCATTGTCGGGCGAGATGAAGCCGTAGCCCTTGGTCGTGTTGAAGAATTTCACGGTACCGGTAATGGCAGCCATGTTGAACCTCGTGGTCTGTAATACCGCAACTTGCGGTGGGAGGGTTTATTCGGCCCCAGAGAGGGTTCCGAACTTACGATGCACCAAGATCAGGAGGTAGCCTAGATTCCGGAATAACCGGTCGTTCAGGTAACGCAAGTCGAGTGGCACGTATTTCGGGATTATTGCGATCCGCCGGGAAATTTTCAAGGCAATATCGGCAGTTGGACGTAGAACACCCGGTCGGTGGGGGCGCCGGCCGGGTGTCTTCGCAGCATGATGGCGGTTTGGGGACGACTAACCGCCTCAGCGAAACTTAGCCACGCGGGCAGGTGTCGATATACTGGCTACCATCGCGGCGCTGATAGACGCAGCGGTTGTTGCTGCCTTCGACGCGACCGAGCACGTCACCCGCAGCGGCACCAACAACGGTGCCGACGCCAGCACCCACAACCGTTCCCAGAAGGCTGCCGCCGGTTGCGCTGGCACCGACAACAGCGCCACCGAGAGCGCCGACTGTCGCACCCTGCTGGGTCGACGTGCATGCAGCGAGGGAAAGGGTAGCGGCAACGATAATCAGGAACTTATGCATGAGATCCTCCAGGACTGATCGGACGATTAATGTTCGGTCGGAATTTTAGTTCCAGCCACCGCTCAAGAAATGTTGAATCATTCGTTAAGTAAACCTCGGAACATTCCTGCGATCGCCACACCGAGCCATCCAAGGATCATACCGCCGCCACCAATGGGCGCCGCACCGGGGAAAAGCGAGGTGCCGACCCAGTGCCGCATGGCGAGGTCGCCAACGAAGATGAGGCAACCGGCCGTCAGCACCAGGCCCACAATGGAGAGTGCCCTGCCCCGTCCCATGAGACCCAGGACGAGCAGCACCGGTGCATGAGCCAGCGCCATGGCCGAGATGGCGGCGAGATTTCGTACATCTTCGCCATGCGAGGTCATTGCCGCCGTGGCGACGCCGATTGCCCCGAGCAAGCCTGCCACGCCAACCAGAACGCGCCGCATCCAATCACTCATTTCCGTCCCCACCTTCCAAGCCAGATGCCTTTCGACTAGAGCATGGCGGTGTGTGTGGGAAACGAAAATGACCGAGATTGTCGCACCGTCGCAGCAGGCGGCGGGCACGAGCGCTGAAGCGCCGACCAGTTGGGCCACTGAATTCCGGGCCACTTTTGCGCTCGCCTGGCCGCTGGTCATCGCACAGGTGGCGCAAAATGCGATCAATACCACCGACGTGATCATGACCGGCTGGCTGGGACCGGAATATCTGGCGGCCAGCACGCTCGCCTCCACCTTCATCATGCCCTTCCTGGTCGGCGGTATCGGCTTGGTTGGCGCCGTCGCACCGCTGACAGCCCAGGCCCGCGGCGCGCGTGACATCAAGGCGGTCCGGCGCATTGTCCGCCAGGGCTTTTGGGTTGCCCTTCTTACGGCGCTCGTCCTGGTGCCGATCATCCTGCAGATCAGGACCATTCTCGGCTGGCTCGGACAGGACCCGGTGCTCGCCATGCGGGCCGAGGAATATACCCAGATCGCGGCCTGGCTGCTGTTCCCCGGGCTAGGCATCATCGTGCTGCGCTCGCTCCTGTCGACTTTTGATGCGGCGCGCGTCGTGCTGCTGGTCACCCTTGGCGGCGTGGTCGTGAACTTTATCGGCAACTACGCCCTGATGTTCGGGAATTTCGGCATGCCGCGCCTCGAATTGCGCGGCGCCGCCATTTCGACTGTTATTACCAATATCGCGATGTTCCTCGCGCTGCTCACCTATGTGCTGCGCCATCGCCGCTTCAAGCGCTTCCATTTGCTGATTCGATTTTGGAAACCGGACTGGCCGCGCTTCCGTCAGATTTTCCGCCTCGGCCTGCCTATCGGCCTTACCGTCCTTGCCGAAGTCAGCCTGTTCACGGCCGCCGCAATGCTCATGGGCCGTCTTGGCACTGACGAAGTCGCGGCCCATGCTGTTGCCCTCCAGTGTGCCTCCCTCGCCTTCATGGTCCCCATGGGCATCGGCATGGCCACCACGGTTCGCGTCGGCATAGCTTACGGCAGGCGGGACCGGGTGGGGATAAGTCACGCCGGATGGACCGGACTTGCCCTGGGAACGGCATTCATGACGCTGTCCTGCTTCGCCTTCCTCAGCTTTGGGCCCTCAATCGTCTCGGTGTTCCTCGATCCGACCAAGCCCGAGAACCTCAACGCCCTGACCCTGGCGGCAACCTTCCTTGTCATCGCCGGCATCTTCCAGTTGGTCGATGGCGTGCAGGTGGTCGCCGCCCATGCCCTGCGTGGCCTTAGCGACGCCAAAATCCCGATGATCGTTGCCATCGTCGGCTATTGGCTCGTCGGGCTGCCCATCGCCTATCTGCTGGGGCTCGTGGTGGGCTGGCGCGGTATCGGCATCTGGATTGGCCTCGCTGCTGGCCTCGCTTTTGTGGCGGTCGTGCTGCTGGCTCGATTTGCACTGCGCGAACGGATCGGGCTGCTGCGCCAGATTAGCTGAGCGCGGAGCCTTCCAGCCCCAGCCGTGGCCAATCGCCCATACGGTTGCGGAACCAGGTGCGCTGGCGCTTGGCATATTGATGCGTGGCGATGATCGCGAGGGTGATGGCCTCATCGCGCGTCTCTACGCCGTCGAGCCAATCGCCGATTTCGCGCACGCCGATGGCTTTCATGACCGGCAGGGATGGGTCGAGATTTTGCGCTCGCAGGGCCTCGACTTCATCTACGGCGCCGCTCGCAAACATGGCTTCGAAACGTAGGGCGATGCGGGCGCGGAGCACGTCGCGATCGGGCGAGAGGACGAAGCGCTCGATGCTCCAGTCGTTCAGGAGACCGGATTGCGGATTGTCCTGGAAGGCGGAGAGCGGCTTGCCGGTGGCGCGCTTGACGGCGAGAGCGCGGGTGACGCGCTGCGGGTCCGCAACCTTGAGACGGCGCGCGGTTTCGGGGTCCTCTTGCAGAAGCAATGCCATGCGGTCGGTTTCATCGAGGTCTTCGATCTCGCGCTGAACCTGCAAGGTCAGCTCCTGAGAGATTTCCGGAACGTCGGCGAATCCGTTTGTCAGGGCTTCGAAATAGAGCCCAGTTCCGCCAACGAAAATCACCTCTCGGGAGGGGTCGATTTCGGCGACGATTTTGCGGACGGCTTCGAGCCATTGGCCAGTGGAAAAGCGCTGCGACGCCGGTACGGTGCCGTAGAGGCGATGCTCGGCCAGCGCCTCTTCCTCGATCGATGGGCGCGCAGTGACGATGCGGAGCGTGTCGTAGACCTGCATGGCGTCGGTGTTGACGATGACGCCGCCACTGGCGCGGGCACGGGCAAGCGCCATGCTCGACTTGCCGCTGGCAGTCGGACCCGCTATCAGGACGGCGCTTCTCTGGCGCGTCACCCTTGTCTCCCGAAAGTCATTTTCGCCATGCCGGTTCTCAGCCTCATCGCCAATCCCGCCGATTCCGACCTCGACGTCTCGCTTGCGGCCGCAGTGGTGCAGCAAACCGGCGGAGAACTCAACTGGCTGAACCACGAGGTCGCCTGCGATATTCTCGAACCCAAGGCGCCGAACGCGCTGGATATCGCCCGCGAGCTCATCGGCAGCCGGCGCGTTGACGCCAATGTCGTGCCGACCGAAGGCCGCCGCAAGCAAGTGCTCGTTGCCGACATGGATTCGACCATGATCGAGCAGGAGTGCATCGACGAACTGGCGGCTGCGCTCGGGCTCAAGGCTCAGGTCGCCGAAATCACCGAGCGCGCCATGCGCGGTGAGCTGGATTTCGGCCAGGCGCTCGATACGCGCGTCGCCCTGCTCAAGGGGCTGGAGCGCGCCACTATCGAGGAAATCCGCCGCGAGGCGATCACGCTGACGCCGGGCGGGCGGGCACTGGTGCACACCATGAAGGCCTATGGCGCTTTCACCTCGCTGGTCTCGGGCGGCTTTACGCTCTTTGCCGACTATTTTGCCAAGCGGATCGGCTTTGATGAGGCCATCGCCAATGTGCTGCAATTCGATGGTGACCGGCTGACGGGCACGGTGCAGAAGCCGATCGTCGACAAGAACACCAAGCGTATCCGGCTCGAAGCACTGGCGACGGAACGCGGGCTCAGCCTGAGCCAGACCATGGCCGTGGGCGATGGCGCCAATGACCTCGACATGATCGGGATCGCCGGATTCGGCGTGGCGCTGCATGCCAAGCCTGCCGTGGCGACCGCTGCAGGGTATCGGATCGACCATGGCGACCTGACGGCGCTGCTTTACCTGCAAGGCTATGCCGAGGACGATTTCGTCCGATAGGCGCGCAGCACCAAACGCCGCCCGGCCCTTTCGGCTTGCGGTTGCACGGTCGCGACACCCTTCGGGCGCACGGTGGGAAGCGGCTTTCGCCCTGAAAATTGGTAGAAAAGAAGAGGCGAAAGCCGCTTCGCACGTCCGGGATTTTTTGCGCACGCATCGAGCGGTCCCCTTTTGGGGTTTTACGGTCCAGATCGCCGTCGGAAGCATCCGAAGATGCGACGGGGGCTTTCTGCCGCTTGACCGGTGGTCAGCATCCACGCACTCGCCCAGGCGACCCCGAGCGACCCGACTTCCCGCCCGACACTTCGTCGGTGCCGCGTGTTATCGGCGGGAATGAGGGCATATTGCCATGGGAAGGAGTGGGCGGGGATAAGTGGGATAGATTTGCCCCCCTTTCGGCCGCAGGCATCGGTACTTCCGTCAGCGCCTCCCGGCCTCCTCAGATAGACGTGTCGTATCGAGCGCCATGGAATCTCCTCATATGCACCGGGCGGCCCTCGGGCCTGACCCGAGGGCCAAGTGTGCCCGGCACCAGTTCGCCCGCAATGGCCCTCGGATCAAGTCCGAGGGCAGCCCGGTGGGTGTTGGAGTTTCGGATGAAGGTCCATCCGGGTGATCGAGGCCTAAAATCAGCAAAAACCTCAAAACAAAAAAGCCCGGCACGAATGCCGGGCTTTCTGTTTTTGTCGACCGCCTTACTGGCTGGTCGCCGGGGCTTCCACGGGCGCCGGGGCTTCCGTGCCGATGGTTGGGGTCAGTTCCGAGCCATCTTCCAGCGTGATCGCCGGCGGTGCCACGGTTTCTTCGATGCCGAGACCATCAAGGGCCGGTTCGTCGCTCGTGACGGTCAGCGGAGCAGCCGTCGGTGCGATGGGCGTCGCAAAGGTCGTGCTTGCCGCAGGCAGTTCGCCGTTCGAACCGAAATAGCGGAAGAAGGCGCTATCGGGCGAGAGGACCATGGTAGTGCCGGTCTTGGCCAGTGCCGAACGATACGCATCCATCGAGCGGTAGAACTCGAAGAATTCCGGATCCTGGCCATAGGCAGCCGCGAAGATACGGTTGCGTTCGGCGTCGCCGGTACCGCGGATGATTTCCGCGTCGCGGGTGGCAGCTGCCACGATTTCGACGCCCTGACGATCGGCGATGGCGCGCAGGCTCTGGGCCTGTTCTTCACCGCGGGCGCGCAGGAGTGCGGCTTCGGCGAGACGCTCTGCGCGCATACGCTCGAAGGTCGTGGCCGAGACGTCTTCATCGAGATCGGTGCGCAGGATACGCACGTCGATGACGTCGATGCCGAGTTCCGCCAGATCCGGACGGATCAGTTCGGCGGTTTCGCGCATCATCTGAGCGCGCTGGTCGGAAAGGGCCGCGCTGAATTCACGCAGACCATAGACCTGACGCAGGGCCGCATCGAGGCTGGCGCCGATACGGTCCTCGGCCACCGACAACTGGCCCGTTGCACGTTCGCGGAAGAGACGCGCATTGGAGATGCGATAGGTGAGGAAAGCATCGACCTGGTAGAAGGCGTTGCCCGAAACCTGCACGCGCATATTGGCGATGTCATAGCGCAGCAGGCGGTCTTCGATGATCTGCACGCTATCCACGAAATCGGTCGGGATCTTGAAGTAGATGCCCGGCTCGGTGCGCACGTCGGTAATGCTGCCGAAGCGCGTGACGATGGCCTGTTCGCGCTCGTCGACGACGTAGAGCGAGGAGAACAGGATGTAGAGGGCCACGACAATGACGGCACCAAGAATAAAGAGGCGGTTCGTCATGATCAGTTCCCCGTCGATGTCGTTGGGCCGGAGCGAAGCTCAGGCAGCGGCAGATAGGGGACGACGCCGGAGCCCGAGGCCCCGTTTTCGATCAGCACCTTTTCCGAGCCCCCCAGAACCTCTTCCATGGTTTCGAGGAACAGGCGCTTGCGGGTGACTTCCGGGGAATTCACGTATTCGGCATAGACCGCATTGAAACGCTCGGCTTCACCGGTTGCTTCCTGAACGACTCGGTTGGTGTAAGCGGCTGCGTCTTCACGCAGGGCCGCGGCACGACCACGAGCATCGCCGAGAAGGGTGTTGGCGTAGGAACGCGCTTCTTCCTGGAGACGGGTTTCGTCCTGACGGGCACGCTGCACTTCGTTGAAGGCATCGTAGACTTCGGACGGCGGACCCGCATTTTCGATCAGGATCTGATTGACCGAAACACCGAGGCCATAGCTTTCGAGCGTGGCGAGCGTGATGCGCTGCACTTCAGCCGAAATGCCGGAGCGGTCGTCGCTATAGATGTCCTGTGCCGGCCGGCGGCCGACCACTTCGCGCATGGCGCTTTCGGCGGCATAGCGAACCATGGATTCAGGATCGCGGACATTGAACAGGTAGGAAACCGGGTCATTGATGGCCCAGAAGACCGAGAACTGCACATTGACGATGTTCTGATCGCCCGAGAGCATCAGGCCATCGCGCGCCGCGGCACGCGAGCCGCCGCTGGCATTGGCAACGCCGATCTGCGTCTGGTTGACCGTGGTGGTGGCGCGTTCGACGGTTTCGACCGGCCAGAACAGGAAGTGCAGGCCCGGACCGGAGAGTTCCGGCTTGGGCGCACCGAAGCGTAGCTCGACGCCGACTTCCTGCGGATTGATGGTGTAGATCGAATTGACGCCCCAGAAAGCGAGGAGCGCAATCACGCCGCCGACAATGGCCCAGCGGCCACCGGGGACACCACCGCGGAACTGGTCGCGTCCTCGATTGAGGATGTCTTCGAGATTGGGAGTATTTCCACCAGGACGGCGCGGGCCGCCGCCACCTCCACCGGGTGCCTGGCCCCAGGGGCCGCCGTTATTGCGGCCGCCTCCGCCTCCATTATTCTCCCAAGGCATCTCGTTCCTTTCGGTTCCTGCGTATTTTGTTCGCAAACTTATATAGGCAAGGCGATGACGCGATCAATGCGTAGGGCGTTTGCGCCTTTCGTAGATTTTGATGCGATAGGGCGCGGCATCCTTTTCCGAGGGCGCTACCTCCGGCGTATCGACAACCGCCCAGATTTCCGGGTCGATATCGGGAAAACGGACGTCTCCATCGGGGGATAGCTCGACATGGCTGATATAGAGCCGGTCGGCTTTCGCCATCGCCTGCGCGTAAATGTCGCCCCCGCCGATGACCATGATCTCATCGGTGCCCGCCTCGGCGGCAAGGCGCGCGGCGAGCACATATGCGGCATCGAGATCGTGGACCACATCGACGCCTTCGGGCGCATAGTTCTTCTGCCGGGTGACGACGATATGCGGCCGGCCGGCGAGCGGCTTGGGGAAGGTCTCGAACTGTTTGCGGCCCATGATCATGGGCTTGCCCATGGTGCTGCGCTTGAACCAGGCAAAGTCGGACGGAATGCGCCAGGGCATGTCACCGTCCTTGCCGATAACATTGTTTGCCCCAACTGCGGCGATGAGCGAAATGCGTGGGGTCATCCCCTGCCCTTTCCGGCTATTCGGCTTCGACCTTGTTGAGCAGCAGGATTTCCAGCTCCCGATCATAAGGCGGCCACCAGTCAGTCGCCGTCATCTGGAAAGTGGTCGGGCCGATTTTCTTGACGTCTTCGCCGCAGAACGACACCAGGTTGTCGGTGCTGCCCTTGTCGACGGTGAGGGTGAACTTGCCGATGGAGCCGGACCAGTTATTGCCCGTCGACCAGATGTATGAAATCCAGTTTTCGTAATAGGGATAGTTGGTCCAACCGTCCTGGGTCACGCCCTGCTTGCGCAGGGTCGCGAGAAGATTGTCCTCGACGCAGTATTTCTTCACATATTCGGCGTAGCGCGCCTCGGAATATTCGTCGCCTTCCTTGGGCACGAAGGTCGTCGCGACCGTGCCGCCAACGCTGGGGCGGTAGGTATGGACGACGTTGGAAATGCCCGGCTCGAAGGTCGCTTCCCAGCTATAGGTCGAGCGCAGTGTCCAGAGCGGCACGATGTCAAACTCCGCACCATTTCCGGCATCGTATTCATAGGAGAAGACGAGGCCCAGCCGGGTCAGGTTCTGGACGTCGTCGGCATCGAGCTTGGCCAGCGCGTCCGAGGTCGCATCGCCGAAGGGTTCGAGCGGCACGCCGAGGTTTCTAAGCAGCTTGGTGTAGTCGATATTGTTGTTGAAGACGTATTGATGGAGTTCCGCATCGACCGGAGCGCCATTGAAGGTGGTGGCGAAGCCGAAGAGGTTATCGGGATCATCGATGGGTTCGGCAGTGCCGTAATTCGCGTTCTGGATCGGCACGTCGACCATGAAATCGCCGCTGCCCTGAATGTCGGGCATGGGGAAGGCCACGAGGATGCGCTGGTCCTCGTCGGACGTGTTCTCGAACTCATAGGTCACCCGCACTTCGGTGGGCGAAATATAGAGGTCTTCCGAAGCCATCCGGATCTGTTCATTGGTGACGAAGACCAGACCGCCCGTGCCCAATTGCGCCGTGGTGTCGTTGCCGACCGCCGGCGCTGCCAGCATCAATGCAAGAATGGCTGCCGCGCAAAGCCGCATGATCTATCTCCCCTATCCCTCGGTGCCGATATGTCTAGCCGTTCTCTTTGTCGGCGCGAAGATAGGAGAACCATTTCCGATCGAGCGCCGCTTCAAGGTCGATGCCATTGTGCCGGGCATAGAGCAGCAGGAAGGCGAGCAGATCCGCCGCCTCGTCGTCCCGCGCCTCAATGATCTCGGCATCGGTGAAATTCTTGCGGCGTCCGCGGCCGGAAAGGCGCAGGTGCTCCGCGATCAGCTCGCCCAGCTCTTCCTGCATCTTGAGCGCATACCAATCGTCGTCGCGCCGCACACCGGTCTCGCGCTCGTACATATCCGAGACCCGGGCAGCGAGCGCCGTGAGATCAGCAAGGGTCCGGCTCATACCGAGACGTCGGCCTTGATATGCGGATGCGGATCGTAGCCCTCGAAGGAAAAGTCTTCGAAGACGAAATCTTCGAGCCGCTTGCGCTCGGGATTGATGACGAGGCGCGGCAGCGGGCGCGGCTCGCGGGTCAGTTGCAGGCGGGCCTGCTCGAAATGGTTGTTGTAGAGGTGCACATCGCCGAAGGAATGAACGAAATCGCCAACCTGCAACCCGGCCACCTGCGCCACCATGTGCGTGAGGAGCGCATAGGAGGCGATATTGAAGGGTACGCCCAGAAACGTGTCGGCCGAGCGCTGATAGAGCTGGCAGCTCAGCTTGCCGTTGGCGACGTAGAACTGGAAGAGGCAATGGCATGGCGGCAGGGCCATCTCATCGACCTCGGCCGGGTTCCAGGCGCTAACGATATGGCGGCGGGAATCGGGCTTGGTGCGGATCGATTCCACTACTGCCGCGAGCTGGTCGATATGCCGCCCATCGGGCGCAGGCCAGCTTCGCCACTGCGAGCCGTAGACAGGGCCGAGGTCGCCGTTCTCGTCGGCCCATTCGTCCCAGATCTTGACGCCGTGCTCCTGCAGCCAGCGCACATTGGTCTCGCCACGGATGAACCAGAGCAGTTCATAGATGATCGATTTGAGATGCAGCTTCTTCGTCGTCAGCAGCGGAAAGCCCTTCGAGAGATCGAAGCGCATCTGATAGCCGAAAAGGCTGCGCGTGCCGGTGCCGGTGCGATCCGACTTGTCGGCGCCGTTTTCGAGAATATCGGAGAGAAGTTTCAGGTAGGGCTGCATGGCCCTACTCTACTTCGATTCGCTTCCGCCACACGGCGATTGTGGTATGCTGTGCACATGTCAAAGCAGGTCAAGCGCAACGCCAACACGGGTCAATTCGTCATCAGCCGTCGCGCGGCCATACAATTCAATGCCGTCGAGGGCATTCAAGTCTCTGTTCGAGCGCGCAAACTAATGACCGAAGCCGATGCGCATGGCGAAAGCGGCGAACAGCGGCGCGCTCGCATACGGGCGGAATTTTCCAGGAAGTCATGAGCTACGAAGCGGAACAAAATCCGCTTTGCTATCCTGGCACAACCGTTACCGCTTAGCGCTCCACCTGCTTGAGATGCCCCTCGATCAGTTTCGTCAACAGATCGATTTGTTCCTGCTGCTTGGTGATGAGTTCGCGCAGTTCGGCGCTCCTCATGTGGTCCAGCTTTTCGTGCAGCGCCATGATCTCGATCTCGGACTTGAGGTTCACCTCGTAGTCATGGGTCGACACTTCGCGATCCTTCGCGGCCTGGCGGTTCTGGCTCATCATGATCACCGGGGCCTGGATGGCTGCGAGCATGGAGAGCATCAGATTGAGGAAGATGAAGGGATAGGAATCGAAGGCCCGATTGGCGAGGAGGATATTCGTGGCAGTCCAGAGCACGAGGAATATGCCGAAGCCAGCGATGAAGGCCCAAGAGCCGCCAAATGCCGCAACGCCGTCGGCAAGCCTCTGTCCAAAGGTCAGCCGGTCGTCGAAGGCGGCGCCGGAATCGCGCGCCAGGGTTTGCCGGTGGATCGCCTTTTCGACGACGCTCCGCTCTCGCTCGGTCAGGGCGTCTTCGGCCTTGCCCAGAAAAGTCTCGGCGGCATGGATAAACTTGTCGGTTTTGTCGTTTGACATTTCGGACTCGCGAAGCGGTAGACTGCCCTACTCTATCGCGAGATCGCAGCCGCAACACGGCGTGAGTGCCGGTAATAGAATACCGCCGGATTTGCTGACAGGGCGTGGCAGGAGCCCTGGTCTAGGACTGAGGCATCGCCAGGAACCGAGGAAAAATCATGGCCATCGAATATGTGAACCCGTCGGGAATGTATCAGAGCCCCGTCTTTTCGCAGGGCATCATCCTGCCGGCCAATGCCCGTATCCTGCTCATCGGCGGGCAGAACAGCGTCAACGAGAAGGGTGAGGTCGTCCACAAGGGTGACGTCGTCAAGCAGACCGAGCAGGCGCTGGCCAATATGCAGAAGGTGCTGGAAGCTGCGGGCGCGACGGTCGAGAACCTCGTCAAGACGACGATCATCATGCAGCAGGATATCGATCTCAGGGCAGCATTCGGCGCCTGGATGGCGGTCTGGGGCAATCGGCCCAATCCGCCGACAGTGACGGGGCTGCGCGTGGCGGGCCTCGCCAATCCCGATTTTCTCATCGAAATCGAAGCCCAGGCCGTCTTGCCGTGAGCCCGGTCCTGCGTCCGCTGCGCAAGCGCGAGGACATGCCCGAATTCGTCAGGGCCGCGCTCGAAGAGCGCGGTCTTCGCGAACAATATGACGCGCGGCCGCCCTATCAGCGCAACGACTACCTGATGTGGATCAACCACGCCAAACAGGAAGCGACCAAGCAGAAGCGGCTGGGGCAAATGCTTGAAGAGCTGGAAGACGGCTATGTCTATATGCGGATGGACTGGAACCGCTAGGGCCTAGCACCAGCTTTCGCGGCGGCCGCGCCATTCATGCGCCAGCCCTTCGGCGACCAGCGCCTGCCCGACGGAGCGCCCATCGCGCTCGACCACCCGCAACTTCCGGCCATATTGGTCTTCGTCGCGATCGGCGGCGCGCAGATCTAGGGTCGCGCCACTGAGAAGCTCAGCGAGACGGAGCGAGGCCTTGCGGCCCAGCGCCGCTTCGGCGGCGCAATCTGGCTCACCGATTTCTGGGGTATTGATATCGGCGATGCGGATTTTGGTGCCATCGAACCAGAACGTATCGCCGTCAACGACACAGGTTTTTCGCGCGCCACCGCCACAAAGGCCAAAGCTGCGCGGCGCTATGGTGCCAACGATCGGCGATGGCGGATCGAGGAGGAACGTGGCGAGGTCGGTTTCCCGAATGCTGACGGCGGCCATGGCTACAAGGCCGATGAAGAGCAAGGGCATCAGCGGCAGGTTGAACCACGCGCGTCCTCTACGTCGCCCGGTCCTGCCCCCGAAAAATTGCCTGCCTGTCGCCACGCCGAATCCACCCGCCAAGCCGGTCCGTTGGTTTGGCAGATGACACTTGCAGGGTATATTCGGGGTTAATCCGTAAGGTGTGCCCGGCCCTGCCCCCAAAATTGGCGATCTTTGGAACTGCTGCGGCGGTGGTCCATTGGAAGCCTCATGGAGGTTCCAATGCAGAACAATCCCGACGCGAAAGACGGAAATCGCGGGGTCGGCCGGCCCCTCGTCATCATTGTGATCGTCGCCATCGTGGCCATTATCGGCTATGTGGTCATCGGCCAGGGCGGCGGATCGGGCGCCGTTCCCGATCGGACCAATGACGAGACGGAAGTGGTGCCGTCATAATCGCCTGGGCAGGACCAATGCGCCAAAATGGCGGCGGCGGAATTTGTCCTCCGCCGCATTTGCATCTGGGGCTACCCTCACCTATATAGAGCGTGCCCTTCGGGGCTATGGCGATAAACTGTCATTGTAATAAACCCATCGGACCCGGGGGCGGTACCCGGCGTCTCCACCATCTCCCCTAGAGGGGGAGCCAATGGGGACGAAATAGGATCGACGAGGGCGTAAAGAGTGTGCTTTTGCTCGGTGAGGTACCACCGTTATCGGTCCACAACTTATAGTTGCTAATGACAACCATAAGGCTCCGGTCGCTCTCGCCGCTTAAGCGGTGCTAGCACTGGGAATTAAAGTCCTCCGCTCCTAGCCGGGCGACAGGCGGGGTTCGCAGGCACCTGGCAACAGAAGCCTGCACTTTTCCTCTATTCCGCCCGACACTTGTGCCTTAGTCCTTGAAAAGTTCGGGAACGTAAGGCTGATATGGGCCGTTCGGGATTCTGCCTGAAAAAGCGACGACCAAGGAACTAAAATGGCCGAAGATCATCTGCGCTACGACATTCTCGCCCAGGAAGCCCTGCGCGGCGTCGTGCGCAAGGTTTTGGCCGAAGTGTCCCGCACTGGTCTTCCCGGCGAGCACCACTTCTTCATTTCCTTTGCTACCCGCGCGCCCGGCGTGCGCCTCAGCGAGAAATTGCTGACGCAGTACGACAAGGAAATGACCATCGTGCTGCAGAACCAGTATTGGGATCTCAAGGTCAACGAGACCGGTTTTGAAGTCGGCCTCAGCTTTGACGGCGTGCCCGAAACGCTGGTGATCCCCTTTGCCGCCATCAAGGGCTTCTTCGATCCCTCCGTGCAGTTTGGCCTGCAGTTCGACCCGGCCACCGCGCCGCGCGAGGATGGCTCGGAAGAAGACGCGGCCGATGCCAAGGCAGAACGCACCGAAAAGGGCGAGGCTGCTGAAGGCGAGCAGAGCGGCGAAAAGGTCGTCAGCCTCGACGCCTTCCGCAAAAAGCCCTGATTTTCGAGCCGCGTGATGCAGAAGCGGTCTTTCTCGATCGCCGGCCACCGCACTTCCATCGCTCTTGAACCCGAATTCTGGCTGGCGCTCGAAGAGATCGCTTCGGTGCGTGGGCTAAGCCTTGCCGGCCTTGTGCGGGAGATCGACGAGACGCGCGAAGCGGCGAACCTTTCCTCTGCCATCCGGCTATCGATCCTCGCCTGGTATCGGGCGCGCGCCGTCGAGCCTATCGAAAAAGCAGATTGACCGGGCCAGTGGGCACAGTGCTCACGCCGGGCTGAAAGCCCAGATTGAGCGGCTGCGCAGGGATAGTCGGTTGAGGCTCTTCAGGGGCTTCGGCCGGCGGGGGCGTGCCTGTGCCCTGCTGCTCTTCGAGCGCCTCGCGGGCGGCGTCCTCGATCGCCTGGCGCGCGGCGGCTTCTTCGGCGGCCTTCCGGCGCTGTTCTTCGATCAAGCGGTTGCGCTCGGCGGCGGCGGCACGCTGGCGCTCTTCGTCTTCGATCCGCAGGGCTTCTAGCCGGTCGACCTCAAGCTCATTGGCGCGAACCTGGATGGCGGCGATCAGTTCGGTGGTATCGAGATCGACAACCGGCGCGAAGAAGGTGCCGCTCAGCCGGGCGATGATGCGCGCGGCGTCGTTTTCGATGAGGCCCGAGGGATCGACATAGCTGAAGGGGGTCAGCACGAAGCTGCCGTTGAGGCCCAGCGAGGGGAGCGCGAAATCGACACCGCCAGCGAGGCGCGCGCCGCTGCCTTCGACGATCAGATTGGCAAGACGCAGCGTGCCGCCGGCGATGGCGAAGGCGCCGTTTGCAGTTTCGGCTGTGAAAGGGCCCTGCCCCAGCGATTGATCGATGAGAATATCGAGGGCTTCGGCGTCGATATTGAGCACGTCCTGCAGCCCGGCAAGGGCCGGATAAACGCCCGGATTGAGGCGGTCGAGCGACAGATCGGCCAGCGAGAAATTGCCTTCGCCAGCGAGGCTCGAAACGACTTCGGCGAGCGAGGCGCCGGTGCCTTCAAAACTGCCGCTGCCGGTGAGGCGGGCCGAAAGGCCGGAGGCAGCTTCGGAAGTCAGGAGAGCGGCCATCTGAACATTATCGAGCGACACGCGGCCGGTAATCGTCCGATCGGTCAACGGTCCGGCGCAGCAATTGCTGAGGGTGGCATTGATACTGCCCCCGCCGATCGAGCCCTTGAGGTTGGCAATGGCCAGGGTCTGCTGATCCCATGTAAGGTCGAAGGCCGCATCCGTGAGCGTGGAGGCGCCCAGCGTGATCTCGCCGGCCGTTATCGCAATGGCGCCGCGCGTGGTGCGGGTCCTGTTGCTGGCAGCGAGTGGGCCTTCCGGCCACAGGCCGTCACCGGGGACAAGGGCGACGGGCGAAAGCAATGCTGCGGCAAGGCCCGTGCCAGGCAGGCGGTCGAAATGCAGCGCGCCCTGGACACTGGGGCGCAGCGCCACCTGCTCCACGGCCACATCGCCCGAAAAGGCCGTGCCGGCCGAGGTGCCGGCAATGCCGGTCACGGCGATGGACTGGAGACCATAGAATTCGACGCCGGCACTGGCTTGAAGCGAACCCAGGCCTATGCCGGTGCCGCCAGCCAGCGCCGCAAGGCCGGAGCCATCATCGAGCGCCACATCGAGCGTGCCGGTGCCGGCCAGTTCGCCGCTCTCAAGCACAGAAAGCTCGCCGCCGAAGGCCAGGAGTTCGTTGCCCTGGCCGATGGAAAGGCGTGCATCAAAACCGGCAGCCGCGTCGCCCTCGGCAAAAAGGCTGAGGAAGGCAGATTCATTGCCTGAGAACAGCGACATATCGGACGCATCAAGCTGGCGAATGAGATCGCCGCCATTGCTGGCTTCGAGCGAGCCGATCACTTGGACATGGCCTTCCGAGACGCCACTGAGCCCGCCTGCCATATCGATGGCGAGGTCGAGATGCGCGACGCCCGCCGTGCCGTTGAGAGTAAAACGCTGCGAACCAGGATTGTCGCCACCGAGCAGTGCGAAATCGAGCGAGGCAGGCACGGACCGATCGAGCACCGGGCGCCAATTGATCGGCACGCCGAGAAAGCCATAGATCGCGTCGAGCGCCGGGGCATTGGCGGCGCCGACATCGACATGGCCAGAGCCGGTGATAAAGGGTTGCGCTAGCGTGCCTGCGAGATCGCCCGAGGCATTGATGCCCATGCCGCCCCAATCGCTGCTGACGAGCCTGGAGAAGCGGAGCCCGGAGCCGGACCAACTGCCCTCGGCTATGAGGTCCTGTGCCTCGAGCCCGAGAATGCGGATCGTCTGGCTGTTGAAGGAAAAGCTGCCTTCGGGAAAACTGGTGCCAAAAGTGCGGTCGCTGTTCGGATCGGGGAACATGGCGGCCAGAATGGCGCTGTCCCCGGGAGCGAGGTCGTCGAAGCGACCGACGAGGTCGAGGCGCGGTTCGTCCCCGAAACCCAGGCGCAGTTCGAGCGCATGGACCTTATTGTTGAGCACCAGCCGGCCATGAGAAAAGCCCAGGGCATCGCCAGCCAGAATGATCTGGCCGGAGAGTTCGGCCGGGACATTGAAAAGCGGGCTGTTTTCGCTTGCCTTACGCCAGAGCTGGCTCAGGGCGTCAAGGCGTGTGGTTGTGATAGTGATGTCGCCATTGAAACCGGCGACGCCGCTATCGTTGCGCAGGGCGCCAGTGAGGCTGACCTGGCTATTGCCGGGCAGTTCGGCCTCGGCGCTGGAAATGGTCCAGATATCGCCATTGGTGCTGGCATCGATGCGCACATTGCGCAGAGCCGCACCGCGCAGGCCGATTTCGGCGAGGTCGATGCCGATTTCGCCCGGAATGGGCGGTAGCGGCGGCGGCGGCAATTCGCCGAGAAGGCGCACCAGCTCATAGGGCATCAGGCTCGCATCTTCCTCCGCATCGCGCGGCGGCAGGGTGAAGACGCCACCGGACACGACCGCTTCGAAAGACGTGCGGGCGCCGAGCTGAATGCTGGCCGCGCCGGTGAGGCGCATGCCGGCCCGGTTCTCGTCGGGCAGCAGCGTATAGCCATTGAGGACGACGCGGTCGGTCGAGGCAGTGACCTTGCTTTCCAGCACCAGATTGCCGCGGATCTGCTCGGCGCGCTCGGCCGGCGGCGGCGCCTGCTTGAGGATCATGGTGCCGTCGAATTTCGGCGCCTGCCCGGTCACGAGGGCGCCATCGAGGGTCAGCGAGCCACCGCCCGCCACTTCGGCGATAAAAGCGGAAACGCGGGCGGAACCTGCGTCATCGACGACGCCGCTATTGAGGCGCAGACTATAGGCCGTGCCGTCCCGGGTAGCATTGCCCTGGAACTGGAATGGTCCGGCAAAGCTGCCGAGGCGCAGGTCGCCATTGATGGTCGTGAACTCGTAGATCGACCCGGACCGGCGATCGGTCAGCGTCAGGCGCCCGCTCTCGATGCGCGCCTGATCGAGCGCTACACCCTCGCCGGCGCCAGAGAGATCGACGCCGCTGGTGAGAAGGCCGTTTTCGTCGAGTTCAAAGGCGATTGCGGGCGATTTGAGGATCAGCGCCGAGAGATTGTATTGATCGCGCAGAAAATCCATCAGCGCGAACTGCGCCTCGACGGCGCCGACCGTGGCGGCGGGCTTGTCGACGGGGCCGATCACCACATCGGAGAAAGCCAGCCGCGGGGCCGGCAGCAGGGCAAAATCGATATCGCCGCGAATGGTGACTTCGGTGCCGAACACACCCTCGGCCAGCATCTCCATGCGATCGCGATAGTCGCCCCACTGGATGAAGCGCGGCGCAATGAAGGCGCCCGCCAGAGCCAGGATCGCGATAATACCGACGATGATGTAGATCCGGTTGAGCACGGCTTCTCGAACTGAATGTCAGATTCCTGGCGCGAGTGTAGGGACTTGCCGTCCCCGTGCAAGTGCGCCGGGCACGAATCCTGCGCAAGATTCCGACATGAGAATCCAATCCGTTCAAATGATAACGGCCGGACTTTCGTCCGGCCGCTCATTATCCGCTCAAGGGCAGCTTATTCGAGGTCGATGGACCAGAAGAAGGTCTCACCCGAGGAGTCATCGACACCGTCATTGTCGGTGATGACGAAGCCCTTGCCGGTCGAGTCGATGGCGAAGCTTTCGACCTTGTCGACGACATAGCCATTGTTCGAAGCGAGGTCCGGGATCAGGTCACGGACCAGTTCCTTGGTGACGACAGGCAGTTCGCCGCCGAGTTCGGCACCGGCGAGTTCGGCGACCGGGACACGGTAGATGGCCTTGAGGCCGGCCTTTTCGGCGATCTGGTTGTCGCGTTCGACGATATAGGCATAGTCACCATGGATGGTGATTTCGCTGAGGCCAACCCAGCCGCCTTCCGGCGCAGCTTCGAGCGGGTAGCGCACGGCAGCCCATTCTTCGCTGGCAGGCTTGTAGGAAACGAGCTTCACAAAGCCCTTTTCGTCATCCTTCCATTCGCGCTGGATGGCGATCCAGAGCGTCAGGTCGTCACCGGTCCCGATGGCAGCAATACCTTCCGAGCCCGAACGAGTTTCACCGGCCAGCAGAGACGAGGGGAACGCGATTTCGTCTTCGATCTCGCCGTCGGCATTGACGTGGAACAGGGCGTGCGGGGTGAGCACGGCCGTGTCGCCTTCCGAAGCCAGCCAGAAGCCGCCTTCGCCATCGAGGGTGATGCCTTCGAGGTCAAGCTTCTGGGCCGGTTCGCCACCGCGCGTAACCACCGTCTTCTTATCGATGCGGGCCGGCTTGGCGGTCGCATCGATCTCGTAGATCGCGGCTTCGGTAAAGGCGCTGTCGCTCACGGCATAGAGAATGCCCGGCTTTTCGGCATCGCCGACCGCGCCCGAAAGAGCGGCCCAGCCGATCGGCAGGTTGTTTTCGTCGAGGTCGGAGATGATCTGCGGATAGTTCGGCTGTTCGACGTCCTGCAGTTCAAAGATCATGACATGGGCGCCGGCGAGGCCATCGACGCTAAGGTCGGTCTCGTTGGCAGTCACGTAGAGGTTACGCGAGGGAATGGCGAGGGCCCCTTCCGGGCCGAGGCCCGAGGGAACGGACTGCCAGTATTCGGGAGCAGCACCGGTATCCTTGTAGATGCCGACCAGCGAGGAGCGTTCTTGGTTGACGAAGATGAACTTGGTGTCGCCAAAAGTGCCGACTTCCATGCCTTCGGGCTCGATGCCCTTGGCGTCCGAACGGCCTTCCGGATAGTGACCGAGGCGGGCTGCTTCATATTCCAGCGACGGACCGCTTTCGTAGAGCAGAGTGCCGTCCTTGTTGAAGATGGTGAAGCCGCGCGAGCCGCCGTTCCAGTCGCCTTCATTGGCAATGACGACGCGGTCGTCATCCAGCCACTGGATGGCATCGGGTTCGCGCAGGCGGTCAGTCTGGGTTTCCGAGAAGGACAGGCGCCCATCTTCGGTCGCATCGATATTTTCCAGCGTCACCGAGCCGGCGGAGAAATCGTTGATGATTTCGCCGGTCACGCCGTTGAGGATGACGATGTGGTTGTTTTCCTGCAGCGTCACGGCGAGTTCGTTGGCGCCGTTGAAGTCGGTATATTCGGGCTCGGCATCTTCGCCGGCAATGTCGGCAACGCCGGTCAGGTCAGTGACGCGCATGGTGGCGCAATCGACCGAGCCGCCTTCGGCGACGTCGAAGAAGGTGATGTTGCCGCCCGGAAGCTGCGGGATGGCGCCGTCATTGACGTCTTCGTCGCGCTGATTTTCCATCGAGATAGCGATGATCTTGCTATCATGGTTTTTGGCAACGGCATCCGGCTGGCCGCCAAGATCGCAGGTGAGATCAACCGCCTTGGTGGCGAGGTCGACGATGGCGAGATAGCCGGTCGGGGCAGTGAAGTCTTCGGTTGTATCGACGGTGACCAGGGCCTTGCTGCCAATCACGGCAACCGAGGTCGGCGAGCCGTCGAGAGGGACGAAACCGCCCGCCTTGGGAGCGGCAGCATCGGTGATGTCGACAAAGCCAATGCCACCCAGCAGCGCGTTCGAATAGATCAGCGTGTTGCCGTCTTCGGTCCCGGTGATGATTTCCGACGAGTTTTCGGTCGAACCGGGCTCAACGTCTGGATTGTTGAGCGCCACGGCAAAGCTGGCGATACGATTAAAATATTCGGCGGCCTGCACGCCGGCCGTGGAAAGCAGCAACGCAACTGTGAGCGCGCCAAGAGCCTTGGAAGTATGCATTTGCGGAGTCCCCCTGAAAAATGCAGGTTCCGCTTAAGAGTGGGACAAAACATTGCCATGACGGGCTTGTGACGTTTGGATGACGAAGCGGGCTTCTATACACCGCGCCCCCGCATCCCTATATTGCGCATGAGAACAAAATAAGATTCGTCAATCCCGCGCAGAGCGTGCTGCCCCGGCCCGGCGCGACGGAAAGGCCCTCGATGCCCGGTGAAATCCACCCCCTGCCCCGTCCCCAAGGCGGCCCGATCACGAGCCAGTTGAACCGGCAAGTACCGGACTATCTGCGCGGCCTCAATCCCGAGCAGCGCGACGCCGTGTCGACGACGGAAGGCCCGCTTCTGGTGCTCGCCGGGGCGGGCACCGGCAAGACACGGGTGCTGACGACGCGCATTGCCCATATTCTCAACCAGCGCATGGCTTGGGGCAGCCAGATCCTGGCGGTGACTTTTACCAACAAAGCCGCCAACGAGATGAAGAAGCGCGTCCACGAATTCGTGCCGAACTTCGAGGGCCTGCCATGGATGGGCACGTTCCACTCCGTATCGGCGCGCATCTTGCGCACTCATGCCGAACTGGTCGACCTCAAGCCGCAATTCACCATTCTGGATACGGACGACCAGATCAGGCTGATCAAGCAGCTCCTCGAAGTCGAAAACATCGACGAGAAGCGCTGGCCGGCGCGGCAGTTCGCCAATATGCTCGACGCCTGGAAGAACCGGGGCTGGCTGCCCAAGGACGTGCCCGCTGCCGAGAATGGCTACTTCGCCAATGGCAAGGCGCCGAACCTTTACGCCGACTACCAGGCCCGCCTCAAAACGTTGAACGCCGTCGACTTCGGCGACCTGCTGCTTGAATGTATCCGGCTATTCCGAGAAAACCCGGAAGTGCTCGCCGAATATCACCGCAAATTCAAATACATGCTGGTCGACGAATATCAGGACAGCAACACGGCCCAATACCTTTGGCTCCGTCTGCTCGCCCAGGGAAAGCCGGCCTCGGAAGCCAATATCTGCGTGGTGGGCGACGACGACCAGTCGATCTATGGCTGGCGCGGCGCCGAGGTGGACAATATCCTGCGCTTCGAAACCGATTTTCCCGGCGCAAAAGTCATAAAGCTCGAACGCAATTATCGATCGACGGCCAATATCCTCAAGGCCGCCTCGACGCTGATTGCGCACAACGAAAGCCGGCTCGGCAAGACGCTGCACACGGACGTTGCAGAGGCAGGCGAGCCGATCTCCTTCACGCAAGTCTATGACTCCGAGGAAGAGGCGCGGACGGTCGGTGAGGAGATCGAGCAGTATCAGCGCCTCAACGAGCCGCTGAACTCGATGGCGATATTGGTGCGCGCATCGTACCAGATGCGTGAGCTTGAAGAGCGCTTCATCACGCTGGGGCTGAATTATCGCGTCGTCGGCGGCCCGCGTTTTTATGAGCGTAAGGAAATCCGCGACGCCCTCGCCTATCTGCGGCTCGTGGCGCAGCCGGCCGACGATCTGGCCTTCGAACGCATCATCAATGTTCCTAAGCGCGGCCTTGGCGATTCCACGGTGAAGACGCTGATGGAAACGGCACGTCACCAGAGCGTGCCGCTGCTTTCGGCGACGCGCATGCTGATCGAGACGGAAGAGCTGAAACCCAAGCAGCGTACGACCCTGCGCGGGCTCGTCGACCAGTTCGACAACTGGGCCTATCGCGCGGAAAACCTGCCGCCCTATCAGCTCGTCGAACAGATTCTCGAAGAGAGCGGCTATATGGACATGCTGGCGGCCGACAAATCCGCCGAGTCTCAGGGCCGCAAGGAAAACCTCAAGGAACTCAGCCGCTCGATGGAAGAGTTCGAGACGCTTGGCGGTTTCCTCGAGCATATTTCCCTGGTCATGGACCGCGACAACGCCGAAGCCAGCGATGCCGTGACCATCATGACGCTGCATTCGGCCAAGGGGCTGGAATTCAACACGGTCTTCCTGACGGGCTGGGAAGAAGGCACGTTTCCAAGCCAGCGCTCGATGGACGAAAGCGGCCGCGCCGGACTCGAGGAAGAACGCCGGCTGGCCTATGTGGGGATCACGAGAGGCCGCAAGCGCGTTCGCATTTCGGCGGCGCAGAACCGGCGCATTCATGGATTGTGGCAATCGGCCATGCCATCGCGCTTTGTCGACGAACTGCCGCCGGATGCGGTGGTCGTGACCGATCGGGGCTCGGCCTATGGCGGCTATGGCTACGGTGGTGGGGCCACGTCGCGCTTCAACAAGGCCGATCCGTTTGAAAGCGTCTATGAAACGCCGGGCTGGCAGCGCGCACGCGCCAACCAGGCCAATCGCAAGGGTGGCGGTCCCCTCACCATCGAGGGTGAATTGGTGGCGCGGTCGGTCGACCTCGGCGGCCAATCGAGCGGCTATAAGCCCGGCGAGCGCGTCTTCCATCTCAAATTCGGCTATGGCGAAGTGATGAGTGTCGAGGGCAACAAGCTGACGATCGATTTCGAGAAGGCCGGCACCAAGAAAGTTCTCGAAAGCTTCATCCAGAAAGGTTAGTCCCGGCGCGTTCGGGCATGGAGGCAATACCGATGATCATTTCGACGACACCGACGCTCGAGGGACACCAGATCCGGGAATATCTCGGCATCGCGACCGGCGAAGTCATCGTTGGCGCCAATATTTTCAAGGACCTCTTCGCCGGCATCCGCGACATCGTCGGCGGCCGTGCCGGGGCCTATGAATCCACCCTGCGCGATGCGCGCCGCGAGGCCTTTGCCGAACTCGAAAACGAAGCCAAGCGCCTCGGCGCCAATGCCGTCGTCGGCGTCGATATCGATTATGAGGTGGTCGGCCAGGGCGGCTCGATGCTCATGGTGTCTGTCTCCGGCACCGCCGTACTTATCTGATAGCCAAACTCAATTAACCACCTGCGTTCACGCCTTGTCAGAACCACTCGTGCTTTGATGAGCACAGTGCGTGGGGTCCGTCGTGTTCAGAATACAGCACCTGCAATGGATGGGGATCGCGGCGGCGGCCATTGGCTGCCTGCTGCTGGGCGGCACCGCGGTTCTCACCAATCTGAATGACTATCAGCGCCATAGCCATGGCGCCTACGAACTCGAACGCTTCAGCGCCTTGCTCGAAGCGGTGAACGCCATTTCCTCGGAACGCGGACCGGCCAACTCGGCCATGGGCGCGACCGACGAAGACGCCGCCGCCCGCCGCGCCGAACTGGCCGCCAAGCGCGCAGAGACCGATGCCGCCGTGGGCCGCATGGAAGCGGTGTTCGAGGGAACGCTCGTTGACGACGAATGCGGCGCGGCGCGAGCGCGCCTGCATGCCGACCTCGCCAATGGCCGCCAGAAGGTGGACTTTGCCGCCAATACGAGCTTTGCCGAGCGCGACCCGCGCGAAATTGCCCGGGGCATCCTGGCCATGTTTACCGCGGCCGACGCCGCAACAACGCTACGCGATCTCGTCAGCGGCCACATCATGGTCGAGACGCCGAGCCTTGCCGGTGAACTGATGCTCGCCAACAGCGCCAGCACCCTGCGCGATCAGGAAGGCCGGCTCGGTTCCTTCGTCGTCATGGCCCTCGTGGCGCCACCGGAGCGGGATCCGATGTATCTGCAGCGGATGCAGGCGACCGACGGCATTATCCGCAGCGTCTGGTCCACCAGCGTGAGCCAGGCGGACAAGCTGCTGCCAGATCCCGAGATCGCCGACTTGGTCAAGGCGGTGCAGCACGATTTCTTTGATGGCGCGCTCCTCCTGGCGCTCGACGCGGCGGAGAACCATACCGCCTACAACTCGCTCTCCCCCGCGGCGCTGACGGCGGACTATGTTCCCGGCATGCGCAGTTCGGAACTGTTGCGGACGGCCGTCGTCACCCATTCGGTCGCGGCCATGCATCGCAATGCCGAAAATTCATTGAAGGCACTGGTGAGTGCGGCACTGCTGACCGGGGGTATCCTGGCGGTGCTGGTGATCGTTGCCGTTGTCTTCCGGCGGACGCTGTTTTCGCCGTTGATGCGTCTTCATGACGAGGTGCTGGCGCTGGCCGGCGGAGATCACAGCCGGCCGGAGCTGCCGCAGGGCATGGCGCGTGAAGTCGGTAACATCTTCAGCGGCCTCGATGTTTTGCGTCAGAACCTGACGGAAAAGCGCGTTCTCGAAGAGGAGCAGCGCCGTCTCAATCGTCGTCTGCGCCGGTTGGCCGAGACCGATACGCT
Source organism: Devosia riboflavina (assembly GCF_000743575.1). Classification (GTDB taxonomy): domain Bacteria; phylum Pseudomonadota; class Alphaproteobacteria; order Rhizobiales; family Devosiaceae; genus Devosia; species Devosia riboflavina. Next base: position 73,079 of record NZ_JQGC01000033.1, read on the forward strand.
GACGGGCCTGCTCAACCGCCGCGCGCTCCTGAGCCGCGTCGGCGCCATGTTCCGCCGCGCCGACCGGATCGGGGAATCCCTCGCGGTCGTGCTGTTCGACATCGACCATTTCAAGGTGGTCAACGATACCCATGGCCATGCCGTGGGCGACGAAGTGCTTTCGGGGGTGGCGCGGCTGATGGACGGCGCGCTGCGGACCGGTGACACATTGGCGCGCATTGGTGGCGAGGAATTTGTCCTCATCCTGCGCCGGGCCGACGACATTACCGCCTATAACCTTTTGGAACGCCTGCGCATTTTGCTGTGCGAGACGGCGGTTCAGAGCAAGCTGGATCTGAAGGTCACGGCGAGCTTCGGCGTCGCCATGCGGCCCGCCGGCTCGGCGCAGGACTGGGACGACATCTTCTCGCTCGCCGATCAGCGGCTCTATATGGCCAAGGGCGCGGGTCGCAACTGCATCGTCACCGAGGGCTTTTCGCCCCAGACGCGCCAGCGCGCCTGAAGTCATTTCCCTGATAAATCAAAGTGATATGGCACGGCATTGACTCGCCGCGCCACCTGCCGCAACTAGGGCGGCAAATAACCCGGGATTACCTGCCATGTCCGTCGACCAGCTTTCCGCGACCCTCACCAAGGAACAGGCCTATGCCCTGGTCGATGCCGTCATGGAGCGCGACGATCTGGCCCTGACTGCCTCGGCGCATGAGATCGAGGAGACGGGCGAATGGGTGTTTGAAGCCACCTGCGACAGCCCTCCCAATATTGATGCCTTCAATGAACTCGCGAGCCAAGTGCTTGGCGGTGCTGTGGATTTCTCCGTCGAGGAAATCGACATGGAGATCAACTGGGTCGCCAAGTCGCTCGAAGGTCTGGCGCCGGTGATCGCGGGCGGCTTTTATGTTTATGGCAGCCACGAGACCGGGCCGATCCCCGAGGGTCTGACGCCGATGAAAATCGATGCGGCTCAGGCCTTTGGCACCGGGCATCACGAGACAACGACGGGTTGCCTCGAAGCCATCGAAATGTTGCTGGCCAAGACGACGCCGAAGACAGTCATCGATATCGGCACCGGAACGGGTGTGTTAGCGATTGCGGTGGCGAAGCGCCTGGGCGGCAAGATTCTGGCGACGGATATCGACCCCATCGCGGTGACGACGACCATTGAAAATGCTCAGGAAAATGGCGTTGGCGAGAATATCGACTCGATCGAGGCGACGGGACTGGACCATCCCGAAATCGCGGCGCGGGCGCCCTATGATCTGATCGTCGCGAACATTCTTGCTGGGCCGCTGACCGAGCTGGCGCCGGGTATGGGCGGGATCGCTCAGTCTGGCGGCACGGCGATTCTGTCGGGGATTCTCAACACCCAGGCCGATGGCGTCATCGCCGCCTATGAACTGGCCGGCTTCCGGCTGGTGGACCACCTCAAGCGCAAGGACTGGACAACGCTGGTGCTCGAAAAGCGCTGACTTCGTTAGCAGACTGGTAGCATCGAGGGGCGCGCGAGCGCCCCTTTCGTTATGGATCTGCTACCCCCAAAAGCAAAATCCCCGAAGCAGGCTTCGGGGATCGTCGGATCGTCAACAGGTAACTAGCTGCCGCTTAGGGGCGCTTGGTTACGGCGCCGATCAGCTGGTGCTGCATGCGGTAGCTGACCTGGCGAGACGCTTCGCGACCACGAGCGTCAATCAGACCACCCAGTGCGTTGCGGAAACCGTTCTTGCTCTCAGTCATCTTTTACTCCATGCGACGTAGGTCTATTGCCTAGCGTCGAGTTGGGTTTTACCTATTTTCTCAGCCCTGCGTTAGAGGTTTAGCGACAGACCAGCCATGCCACTCGTGCAAGGCGCAGTTAACGCTTGTTCACTTTCGATTCAGACCGCATGTGATCGCGCGCATACTGCGCGACATAACGTTCGGCCTGACGGGTGCGGCCTTCGACCAGAGCGTTGAGGGCGCGCTGGAAGAAATTACTCTCTTTGCTCATTTTTCGTCTCCTGGTTCCGCACAATAAGATAGGTTCCCCGGGCGCTTTCACCAGCGCAGGAACCACAAGCCAGCCATGACGGCGACGCAGTCGGGATGACATTCATGACCACCTCCCCCTTCCCTCCCGCAAAATTCCAGAGCTTTGAGGAAAAGTCCGACCCGAGCCAGGTGGCCCCGCGTCTGGCGGCGCTACGCAAGGCGATGAAGGCGGCCGGCGTAGACTATTTCCTCGTACCGCGCGCCGACGCGCATCGCGGCGAATCTGTCCCCGCAAGCGAGGCGCGCCTTGCTTATGTGACGGGCTTTACCGGTTCGGCCGGGCTGGCGCTGGTTGGCCTCAAGGATGCACACCTTTTCATCGACAGCCGCTACACGCTGCAGGCGCCGGCGCAGACGGACACCGCGCTGGTGGATGTGCACGAGGTGACAAGCCTGGCGATCGATGCAAAGCCCTATGTGAAGAAGGACACGGTCGTTGCCTATGATCCCTGGCTGCATACGCCGGGCGAGGTGCGCGACCTGACCGAGAAACTCAAGGGTCATGCCAAGGTTGTCGCCCATGACAATCTCGTCGACAGCGTCTGGAGCGATCGCCCGGCGCCGCCGGCCGGCGCCATCGAAATTCTCGGTCACAACCGAGCGGGCCAGACGGCCGAGGACAAGATCGAGCAGTTGCAGCAGACGCTCGGCGCGGATGGGGCCGATGCGGTGGTTTTCACCCTGCCCGAATCCATTTGCTGGCTGTTCAATATTCGCGGCCGCGACGTGCCGAACACGCCTTTCGTGCTCGGCTTTGCGGTCGTGCCGCAAAAGGGCAAGCCGACGCTTTTCCTCGATCCGGCCAAGGTGACGCCGGAACTGGAAACGGCGCTCGATGGCGTCGCCAAGATCGAAGCGGCGAAGAAGCTGACCAAGGCGCTGGAAAAGCTGGGCAAGAACGCTAGGGCCGTGCTGGTCGACCCCGCTAGCGCGCCGATCGCCATTGCCGAGACGCTGACCGGAGCCGGCGCAAAGCTCATCGAAAAGCGCGATCCGGTGTTGCTACCAAAATCGCGGAAGAATGAAGCAGAACTGGCCGGGATGCGCGAGGCGCATCGGCTCGATGGCGTGGCGCTGGCAAAGTTTCTGAGTTGGTTCGACAAAGAAGCGCCGAAGGGCGAGCTGACCGAGATCGGCATCGTCACGGCGCTCGAAGCCTTCCGCCGCGAGGAAGAAAGCTGTGTCGACGCCAGTTTCGATACGATTTCGGGCGCCGGGCCGAATGGCGCCATCGTGCATTATCGCGTTTCGACCAAGACCGACCGCAAGCTCAACGCCGGCGAAATCATGCTGGTCGATAGCGGCGCGCAATATCTCTCGGGCACGACGGACATTACCCGGACGCTGGCCACTGGCGAGGCGACGGCCGAGCAGAAGGACCGCTATACGCGCGTACTGAAGGGCATGATCGCCATTTCGATGGCGCGTTTTCCGAAGGGCACCAGCGGCGCGCAGATCGACGTGCTGGCACGGCAATTCCTCTGGGCCGATGGCGTCACCTACAATCACGGCACCGGCCATGGCGTGGGCGCCTATCTCGGCGTGCATGAAGGCCCGATCGGCATCGCGCCGCGCTATCCGCTGCCGCTGGAAGTGGGCAATGTGATTTCCAATGAGCCGGGTTTTTACAAGGCCGGCGAATATGGCATCCGCATCGAGAACCTGGTGGTGGTGAAAGAGGCCGAGGGTTTTGCGGGCTATCTGGAATTCGAAACGCTGACGCTGGCGCCGATCGACGTCAGGTTGATCGACAAGGGACTGCTCACCGAGGCGGAGCTTGGCTGGCTCAATGCCTTCCACAAGCGGGTTTGGGACGAGATCGGGCCGAAGGTTTCGGGGGACGTGAAGGCCTGGCTTGAGGGGGCTACGGCGGCGATTTAGGTACCCGCCCTACCCCTCTTACCCCCACCCTCATTCCCTCCCCACAAGGGGGAGGGAGGCGCAAGCCTCCAGCGTCCCGGTTCCATCGTCTCCCTCCCCCTTGTGGGGAGGGATCAAGGGTGGGGGACCCGGCGCGTGGCAAAGCCCTCACATCGCATAGGGATCAGCCGCCAGAGCCCAGCTCAATAGCCATGGCACGTCGCTGCCCATCGAGGCGACGTCGTCGACTTTCCAACTGCCGTCTTCTTCCACCAGCGAAATGGCCAGGAGCCGCGGCTGGTCGAAATTGTGATAGGTAACTGTCACCACGGCACGGTCATCGAGGCGCGCCGGTTCGCCGACCCTGAGATCGAACAGCAGCGCATTGGTATCGGGCAGGAACGGATTGAAGGTCGGGTCGGCGACCGGATCGAGTTCGGAGCCCGCGGTCTTGGTGACATGGGCGCTTTCTTCGGCGAGCTGGGCAATGCCCTTGAGCCGGGCCGAATAATGCACGGTGGGATCGCCATGCGGCGCGCCGGGTCGATAGCCGTCATAAATGGCCTGCACCAGCGCCTTGGGATCGGAATAGGTCTCTGCGGCCAAAGCCGGGGCCAGCGGCATGGCCAGCAGGACCAGAGCGAGAATCGCTGATTTCATCGTGCCCTCATTGCAAGTTGGGGCACACGATCGCGATGAGGCTGGGCCGAATTGCGGCTGCGGGATTAATTCTTGGACAGGATGGTGGGATCGAGGAAGACGTCACCCGCTAAGCAGAGACCTGAATATTTCGCTACCTCAGATCGCCACCCTCGGGCTTGAACCGAGTGCTTCTTACTCGCGGTGACATTGCCAAGTGAAGTGTCCTCGGGTCAGGCCCGAGGATGACGTTCAGTGGGTGTTTCCTCTACTCCCAGCGCGTGGCTGCCTCCGCAAAAATCTCGCTGAGGCGATAGGTGAAGTCGGGGTTTTCGCCCGCCAAATCATTGATGCGCCAGCCGCCGTCTTCGAAGACCAGATCATAGGTGATGTGCCTGGGCTCGCCGAAATTGGTGAAGGTGACCTCCACCGTGGCAAAGCCCTCGCTCTCTTCCGGCTCGCCGATGACGAAATCGGCAAGGTCATAGTCCTGCCCGTCAATATAGGGATCGAAATCGAGCGCACCGATTTCGCCCTCGGGGGTGTTTTGCGCATCGGCCTCATAGAGCGCATTGAGCGCGGCCGTGCGGTAGTCGGATTCGAACTCGGGGAAATCGCCGGAGAAATAGGGCTCGTAAAAGGCTTCGAGCAGTTCCTGGGGCGTTGCATAGGGTTGGGCGAAGGCCGGAGCGGCGAGGGCCAGCAGCAGGGCAGGAATGAGGGTAAGGCGACGCATCGGAAAAACTCCTATTGGACCAGAGGACTGGCCAGATATTCGGATAGGGGCCAACTGCCCTCGGAATCGCCATTGGGCAGCAGGATTTCATCGATCTTCCAGCCGCGGGCGGCGCCCTCATCGACCAATTGGAAAGTGATCGTATAGAGCGGATCGCCGGAGAGCAGGATATCGACATCGCCGATGGCGCGGCCGCCCTTCACCTTGGGATCGTGAATGACATAGGTCTGGCCGCCCGAATCCTGGCCATTGATGAAGGGCGAGAAATCGAGGGCGCCCATTTCGCTGCCGGCGGCAAAAAGCTTTTCGTCAGCCTCCTGGAGCAGCGTGCCGAGACGGGTGGAAAAGGATTCCACGTCGTCGAAACTGTCTTCGGGGTCGAACGTGCCGTTTGTATAGGCTTCTTCATAGCTTTCGATCTGCCCGTAAATCGCTTCGAGCAGAGCCTTGGGCTCGTCGAAGACGGGTATGGGTGCGGAGAAAGCCGGCAGCGCCAGGAGGGAGAGGCCGAGGAACGGTAGCGCGCGCAGCATCAATTGAACCACAGGGCAAACATGGGCCATTCGTCGCCCATGACACGGTTGAGCTCGGCAAAGGCGGCAGCGTCCGCGACGGGGCCGTCGCTGAGATAGGGCAAGGCATCGTGGCCGGTGAAGAGCATCACGAGGTCGGTTTCGGTGGCCGTCTCGAAATAGGTCTTCAAATTGAAACCCTTGCTGAAGCGCCAATGCGGCAGCAGCAATTCGCCATTGATGATGAGATCGAGCTGATCGAGGGTCGCTAACCAGGCCTTGACCACATCCTCGGTGATCGTCTGATCGGGCACGAGGGACGTCTGGGTCGGCGATGGCAGCAGTTCGCGATCGTCGTCGGTTTCAGCGAGGATCATTTCCCAGTTCTGGCGGCTGAGGGCGGTGATGGCGCTGAGGCGTCCGAGCACGGCGGCGAGCCTGGGCTGATCGATGACCGGGAAATCGGCGGTGTGAATGGCCGCGACGATATCGGCGATGAAGGCATCGCTGTCGGCATCCATCATCAAGGTGCCTTCGCCACGCGAAAACTCCTGCATGGGCAGGCCCGCCTTGGGAAAGATGCGGTGGAAATAGGCGTTGAAGAAATCGGAAAAGTCATGCGCCAGGATGATTTCGACCGGCGTAGCGCTGATACTGGCGTAGCCGGCGAACCAGATGGCATCGGCATTATCGAAACCGATAATGGTGTTTTCCGTCGGCTCAGTGCCCTTGGACTTGGTCTTGCCCGGCGGCGGGGCATCGGGCGCGGGGATATCAACGAACTCACCCGCTTCGCCCAGGAGCGCGCCGAGTGTTTCGCCGACGCCGGCTTCGCCATTGCCGTCGAGATCGATGCGGACTTGCAGCGGGTCGATATGGATGACGAAGGGCGTGCCTTCGCCGGCTTGTTTCATGTGGCCCGCGGCAGTGTCAAGCGTTTTGGAAAAGGTGTCGAGGAGATCGCGGAACTGCTCATAGGTGAGCGGCTCCGGGTTGGGATTGGCTGGTGCCGCGGGGGTATCGAGGCCCATGCCGAGCAGCATGGCCATGGCGGGAGAATTGGGCGTGACCGCGCCGTGGCGATAAAGGCCCTGGGCGAAAGTCTCGTAGGCGGTGATGAAGCCATCGAGGCCGAGGGCGAAACAGGCATCGCCTTCGCCGGCATCGCAGGCGGCGGTGGAGCGGGCGGCGAGATCGCTGATTGTGCCATCGTAGAGGCTTTGGGCGAGCTGATCGCCCGCCTCGCCGGCCTGTGCGGCGCCGGCACTCAGCGCCAGCGCAAGGCCTGCTGCGGCTGTAAAAATCCTCATGCGATCCCCTCCCCTCAAAAGCTATCTGCCGACGCGCGCGAACCACTCGTCTTCGGTGATGACCTCGACGCCATGCTCCTGCGCCGTCTTCAATTTCGAGCCGGCGCCGGGGCCGGCAACCAGAATATCGGTCTTGGCCGAAACAGAGCCCGCCACCTTGGCGCCGAGCCGTTCGGCCATAGCCTTGGCTTCGGATCGTGACATTTTTTCGAGCGTGCCGGTGAAAACCACTGTCTTGCCAGCAATTTGGCTATCGGCCGAAATGGTGACGACATAGTCCTTGGGCGTCACCTGCTGCAGCAGGGCATCGAGCGCATCGACATTGCGCTGATTGCCGAAGAAGGTGACGAGGGCTTCCACCACCGTGCTGCCGATGCCATCGGTGGAGGGGAAGACGGTCATGGGGTCCTCGGCGGCGACCATTTCCTTGCCGGCTTCTTCGAGTTTTTGGATCGAACCAAAGGTGCGGGCAAGGACGGCCCCCGTAGTCTCCCCGATATGGCGGATGCCGAGGGCGAAGATGAAGCGGTCGAGTTCCGGATCGCGGCGCGCGTCGATGGCGGCGAAGAGCTTGTCGAGGCCTTCGTAGTTGCGGTCTTCGACACCCCTAACGTTCTTCCGCGTTTTGCCCGAAGCGGCCTCGCGGGCCCTGGCCTGCTCCTCGCGGCGCTCGGCGAGCGCCTTTTGCACCTCGGGGCGACGGTCTTTCAGCGTAAAAATATCGGCGGCGGTGCGGATGAGGCCGGCATTGAAGAAGGTGTCGATGTTTTCCGCGCCGAGGCCCTCGATATCGAGGGCGCCGCGGGAAACGAAGTGGCGCAGGCCTTCAACGGCCTGGGCGGGGCAGATCAGCTCGCCGGTGCAGCGGCGGCGGGAATCTTCCTTGCCGGTCTTTTCGTTGATTTCGCGCACCGCTGGCGAGCCGCAGACCGGGCAGGTATGCGGCATTTCATAGGGTTTTGCGTCGGCCGGGCGCTTGTCGAGGATGACATCGACGATCTGCGGAATGACATCCCCTGCCCGCTGGATGACGACGGTGTCGCCGATGCGGATATCCTTGCCCTCGCGGATCGGCAGGCCGGTGCTATCGCGGCCGGCGATATAATCCTCGTTGTGGAGGGTCACGTTGACCACGGTGACACCGCCGACGCCGACGGGATCGAGCCGGGCAACAGGCGCCAGGGTGCCGGTGCGGCCGACCTGGATTTCGATATCGCGAACGACGGTCATGGCTTGTTCGGCCGGGAATTTGTGGGCCACGGCCCAGCGCGGCTCGCCGGTGACAAAACCCCAGCGCCGCTGCAGTTCGAGCTGGTCGACTTTGTAGACGACACCATCGATATCGTAGCCGAGCGAGGAGCGCAGTTCCTCGATCTTGTGATACTGGGCGATCAGCTCTTCGACCGTCTTGGCGCGGCTCATCAGCGGGCTGACGGCAAAACCCCATTCGGCGAATTTTTGCACGGCTTCGTATTGGGTCGGCGCCGGATCTTCCGTGGTCGCACCCCAGGCATAAGCGAAAAATTTGAGATTGCGGCTGGCGGTGACGCTGGGGTCTTTCTGGCGCAGGGAACCGGCGGCGGTGTTGCGCGGATTGACGTAATTCTGGCCACCGACGGCGGCGGAGCGCTCCTTGAGGGCCTGGAATTCGGCATAGGTCATATAGACCTCGCCGCGGATTTCGATGCTTTTGGGCCAGCCTGAGCCCTTCAGCTTGTGCGGAATATCGGCAATGGTTTTGAGGTTGGCCGTGATGTCCTCGCCCACGGCTCCGTCGCCGCGGGTGGCGCCGCGAACGAAAACGCCGTCTTCATAGAGCAGCGAGGCGGAAAGGCCATCGATCTTGGGCTCGGCGGTGAAGGCGATTTCGAGACCCTCGTCCTGCTTGAAGAAACGGCGGCCGCGCTCGATGAAATCGACGACGTCTTCATCGGTATAGGCCTTGGCGAGGCTGAGCATGGGCACGGCATGACGCACCTTGGCAAAGCCTTCGGCCGGGGCGGCCCCGACCCTACCGGTGGGACTGTCGGGGCGAACCAGCTCGGGAAAGGCTTCCTCGAGCTCGGCATTGCGAATGACCAGGGCGTCATAGGTCGCGTCGGTGATCTCGGGTGCGTCGTTCTGGTGATAGGCGATGTCGGCCGCGGCAATGGCGGCGGCGAGCCGTTCGAGCTCAAGCCGGGCTTCGTCTTCGGTAAGATCGGCGGCGGGCTTTTGGGACAGGTCGGACATGGCTCACTCAACTCGAGGCTAGGTCAGTATTTTAGCCACCACACCACGCGCGCGAAAGCCGGAATCCCCGCGAGCAAAACAGACTTTCCCGCTTAAGCGGGAATGACACGGAGATGGCGTGGTAGCGGTAGAGGCGGTTATTTCACCGCGGCGAGCAATTTCTTGGCAGCAGCGCGAGCTTCCGAGGTGATTTCGGCGCCGGCCAGCATGCGGGCGACCTCTTCCTGGCGGGAGTCGGGCTCGAGCGGGCGAACATGGGTGCGCATGAAGGCGCCCTCCTCCACCATCTGCTTTTCGATAAGCAGATGGCGATTGGCGCGGGCAGCCACCTGCGGCGCGTGGGTGACGGTGAGCACCTGCACGGTCTTGGCGAGACGCGCGAGGCGACGACCGATGGCATCGGCCACGGCACCACCGACACCGGTGTCGATTTCGTCAAAAATCAGGACCGGGGCAGAGCCGCGATCTGCGAGGACGACCTTCAGCGCCAGGAGGAAACGGCTCAATTCGCCGCCCGAAGCGACCTTGAGCAAGGGGCCGGCGGCCGTGCCCGGGTTGGTCTGGACGTGGAAGGCGATCTGATCGAAGCCGGCGGCAGCGACGCGGTCGGTTTCGATCTGGTGATCAACGATGAATTTGGCGGCGCCGAGTTTGAGGTCCGGCAGTTCGGCTTCGACCGCCTTGCTGAGGGCCTTGGCGGCCTTGGCGCGGCCCGCGGAAAGGGTTTCGGCGACTTCGCGATAGCGAGAGCGGGCGCGAGACTCATCGGCCTCCAGCGCCTTGAGGCGGCTTTCCCCGCTTTGCAGGGTATCGAGATCGCCCTGATACTTTTCGAGAATGGCGGGCAGCTCGTCGCAGGTGGCCTGGTGCTTGCGGGCAGCGGCGCGGAGGGCAAAGAGACGCTCTTCGACGCCTTCCAGCTCGGCAGGGTCGTAGGCCATCTGGCGTTGCAGGTCTTCGAGGGCTTCGCCGGCGCGATCGAGTGTGGCGAGAGAAGCGTCGAGCGCATCGACGATGGGCTGAAAAAGCTCGGCGCCGCCGTCGATTTTTCTGAGCAGGCGCCGCATCAGGCCGGACAGTGCGGGCGACGGAGCGCTGGGGCCGTTGAGGATTTCGTCGATCTCGATGAGATCGGCAGCCGACTTTTCGGCCTGCTGCAATTGCTGGCGGCGTTCGGCGAGTTCGGTTTCTTCGCCTTCGACGGGTTTGAGCTTTTCGAGTTCGTCGACGGCGTGGCGGGCGTAGTCCTCGGCCGCGAGGGCTTCGGCGACCCTGGCTTGCTGTTCCCGTACGGACTGCTGGATTTCGACGAGGTCGGCCCAGGCTTCGCGCACGGCGACGGCCGGCGCGGCGAGTTCGCCGAAGGCATCGAGGGCGGCGCGATGGGTGGCAACATCGACAAGCGCCCGGTCGTCGTGCTGGCCGTGGATTTCGATGATCTGGCTGCCGATCTTTTGCAGCAGTGCCGCGGAAACCGGCTGATCATTGATGAAGGCGCGGGTGCGGCCATCGGCGAATTGCACGCGGCGAAGGATCACCTCTTCGTCGTCGGCAATGGCATTGTCGCGCAATTGGGCGCGGGCCGGATGATTGGCCGGCAATTGCACCATGGCGACCACCTGGCCGCTCTCCTGCCCCTGCCGGACCAGCGAGGCGTCGCCGCGGCCGCCAAGGGCCAGGGTCAGCGCATCGAGAAGGATGGATTTGCCGGCACCAGTCTCGCCGGTGAGAACGGTCATGCCCGTATCGAGTGCCAGGTCGAGCTGGTCGATAAGGACAATGTTGCGAACCGAAAGCGCGTTCAGCATGCGGATCTATCCAAGGCCTGTCGGGCTTTCCTCATAGCATTCGAGGGCCGGCCCGGCGTCAGCGGCGAGTCACTTTCGCACAGCAATGCGAATGGGAACGCATGATAGAGAAAAAGAACAAAATGGCAACTAGGCTTGTTGCCAATCCACTTCCCGGTGTCACTCCCGCGGAAGCGGGAGCCTCTGTTGTTTGCGCTGACGTCCCAAACAGGGGTTCCCGCTTTCGCGGGAATGACACGGTGGGTGGGTTGGGTGCAGCGGAAGAACCTTAGCTTGCGTAGGACACCCAACCGCGAAAACTGAAGGCGGCGTAGAAGGGGGTGATGTTGGCAAAGCCCGCTTCGCGGAGCATGGCTTCTTCCTCTTCGGGCGCGAGAATGGTCAGGCGGGTGCCGATGGCTTCGCGGGCTTTTGCTGCGACGGCGGGATCGACGTCGTCGGCCTGGCCATAGGCGACGTGGCGGGCGATCCAGGCGGAGCGCTCGGGTTCGGTCTGCGGGAAGCTGATATGGGCGAGGATGAAGGGGGCGCCGGGCTTTAGACGGCGGCGGATTTGACGAAGCGTTTCAAGGCGCTGGTCGCGCGGGATGAAATGGAAGGTAAGAAGGCTGGTGGCGGCATCGAACTGGCCTTCGGGCGCGGCGTCGATATAACCTTCGGTGAGGTCGATGCGCGGGGCGTGCTCGGCCGTGATCTGGCGGGCGAGCTGCAGCATGTCGGCGGAGGGGTCGACGCCCGAAAAACGCCAGCCGGGGCGAAAATCGGCCATTGCCTTGAGTTCAAGGCCGCCGCCGGCGCCGAGAACGAGAATCTGGGCGTCGTTCGAGAGGATTTCGGCGAGGAGCAGGTTCATCATGCGATGGAGGCCGGCAAAGCCGGGCACCTGACGCGGCGGGCCTTCGGCATAGTGGCGGGCAGCTTGGGCGTCGAAGGGGGATGGGGGCATGGGTCTCTCCGTTTCCGGGGAGATGGGGCTTGGCTTCGCTGATGTCAAACCCTGACGAGGGGACGCTTACCGCCGATCAGAACGCGATAATTTTCGTGCGTCGCGAAATCCTCGATGCTCCACTCGACGGGGAAGCCGACAGTTCGGGAGAGGTGGACGCCCTACCCGCGCCCACGCAAACGGCCACGTGGGCGCCGAAGGCATCGGCGGTCTTGCTAAAGAGCAGAAGGTCGAGGGGCTCGAACGCCTCTACCGCGCGCGAATACTCGGCATCGGCCCAGAGCTCGCTCGACCGCAGAGGGGGAAAGGCAATGCCGAAGTGGGCCAGAAGCGCGTAGGCGAAAACCTGGCAATTGGCCCCGGTCGACAAGTCGGCCGGATGCGCGACGCCGGGATGGACCGCGGCGTTGTAGCGGACGGTGAGCAAATGCGCGGGAATCGTGATGCTTGGCGCCATGGGCGCGAGCTTAGGGCCCTGAGTGACCAAAGACCAAGCAAGGTTTGATCCGCTGCAAGGCGCCCAATAACCACCGAACGTCATCCTCGGGCCTGACCCGAGGACACTGCACTTGGCAATAGCGCAGCAAGTTTAGGGCCCTCGGGGCCAGCCCGAGGGTGACGACCTTGGTTGTTCGAGCGACCATCGGCGTCTGACCAAACAAAAAGGGCCCCGAAGGGCCCTTTCGAATTCAGATTACAAAAGACTCAGGTCCGGTGAGCAGCGAGCCAACTACCGGAGTTGAGCTGGGGGGCGAGGCCTTGCTTGCCGAGGAGCTCGAAGGCGCGCTTGTACCAGTCGCTGGACGGGTAGTTGTGACCCAGGACGGCTGCGGCGGACATGGCTTCGTTGGTGAGGCCAAGCAGCAGGTAGCCTTCGGTCAGGCGGTAAAGGGCTTCCTCGATATGCGTGGACGTCTGCCACTTTTCGACCACTTCGCGGAAGCGGTTGATGGCGGCGGTGTATTCGCCATTGCCCAGATAATAGCGGCCGACGGACATTTCCTTGCCGGCGAGCTGGTCATAGGCGACGAGGAGTTTTTCCTTGGCGTCCTTGGCGTACTCGGAATTCGGGTAGTTCGAAATCAGCAGGGTGTAGGTGTCGATGGCATCGCGCGAAAGCTGCTGGTCGCGGGTGATGTCCTTGATCTGACCGTAATAGGACGTGCCCTTGAGCCAGAGGACGTAGGGGACGTCCTTGCCATTGGGATAGAGCGCCATATAGCGGTCGGCGGCCAGGATCGCTTCGTTGAACTTGCCGATGCGATAATGGGCATAGACCTGCATCAGCTTGCTCTTCTCGGTCAGCGCATCGCGCGGATGCTGGCGATCGAGCTGTTCGAGCTTCTTGATGGCGGTCTGGTAATATTGGCGGTCCATATCGTCCAGCGCGCCCTGATAGAGCGCGGCAGCGGGAACGATCGGTTCTTCCTTGAGCTTGGGGGGCCCAAACAGGTTCATGCCGGCGCAAGCGGTGAGAACAGTGGCGAACAGACCCACGGCGGCAAATCGGAATGCCCAATTCGCCATCTGGCTTACAACTTTAACAGTCACGAAGTGCCCCGTTCTCAAACATCCACAAGCGATTGCGGCGTAATTAGCAATTGGATCAAAACTGTGGCGTGATGACCGGCAGAGCCGGTCAGCGCACGGACCGGAGATAGTGGCGAACGCCCAAACCCTCCGGATGGTCGTCGAAAGCCTCGACTTCCAGCGGCAGATCCTCGGCGTTGACTATCTCATAATTGGCTTCGCTCGAAAAGAGACCGGCCAGGACATGGGCATTGAGCGCATGCCCGCCCTTGTAGGAGCGGAAGCGGCCCCAGATGGGCAGGCCACCAAGCGAAAGATCGCCAATGGCGTCGAGCAGCTTGTGGCGCACGAATTCGTCTTCGTAGCGCAGGCCGTTCGGATTGAGCACGCGGTCTTCATCGACCGTGATGGAATTGTCGAGGCTGGAGCCCAGCGCATAGCCGGCCTGGCGCAGCGCCTTGGCGTCGCGGGCAAAGCCGAAGGTACGGGCGCGGGAGACGTCGTCGAGATAACGGCGCGGGGTCCAGTCGAAAATCATGCGCTGGCGGCCGATGACCTTGGAATCGAAGTCGATTTCGAGGTCGAGCGCACGGCCATTATAGGGCTCGAGGGCGGCGAAGGCGTCATTGTTGCGCACGGTGACGGCGCGAATGATCTTGAGGAACTTTCGCGGGGCCGGCTGGGATTCGAGGCCGACTTCCATGATGGCGGCTGCAAAGGGATGCGCGCTGCCATCGAGAATGGGGCATTCCGGGCCGTCGACGGTGATGAGCGCGTTGTCGACGCCCATGCCGGAGAGCGCGGAGGTGACATGCTCGACGGTCGCGACGCTGACGCTGTCGCCGAGATCGAGCGTGGTGCAAAGAGTCGTACGGCTGACGCGCGAGAAGTGCACGGAAACGGGCTGGGTAACACGCCCCTCGCCGAGATCGCGGCGAATGAGGAAGCCGCTATCGGCCGGAGCCGGGCTGATCGTGAGATTTACAGGCGCAGCAGAGTGCACGCCGTATCCGGAAAAGGTGACTTCGCCGGAAAGCGTGCGCTGGCGTGTGGACATTGTTTTCATACTTTACTTACTCCACCCCCAAGGGTCTCACGCTCGCGCAACTGTTAGCCAAAAAAAACTCGGCGCGGAAGCCGCGCCGAGTAACGTTTACAGAGTTCTCTTTAAGAGACTTTAACCGTGCTTGCGGAGGAAAGCCGGAATTTCGAGGCTGTCCTTCTGGGGCGCTGCAGGCTGGCTGCGACCCTGATTGTCGAGGTTGCCGCGGGCGCCTTCGACAGCAGGCGGAACGCGGGAAGTCCTTGCGCCGCCTGCCTCAATCGCGCTGCGGGCAGCAGCGTCATCGGCCATGCTGGAGGCCGGTTCGCGACGCGGTTCGGCCTGCGGTTGACCGAGGTTCAGACCCACATTGGAGGCCAGGCGCTTGAAGAGAGCGCGAGCATTGCGCGGCTCTTCGGCATGACGATCCTGTGCCTGCTGTGACTGGCGTGCAACAACCGGGAGCTCCTCGGTGCGCGGCATGCGGCGATAGCCATCGGGGCGGGCCGCATGAGACGGCACATAAACGCTCGGAATCGGCTTTTCTTCAATCATGGGAGCCTCTTCCGGCTCCGAGTGCATTTCAGCAGCGGGCGTGTAGGGCTCAACGACGATGCCGTCATCTTCCATATACTGCTGCTGGGGAGCGGCAGCGGGGCGTTCGGCGGCGAAAGCCTGGGCGACAGCCGATTCGACCTCGAAACCGATGTCTTCGATCAGTTCAGCGGTCGGCTCGGGGGCCGGAGCCGGTGCGGCAGCACGGGTGGTTTCGACCGGCACGTGGCGGCGAACGGCCAGCGGCGTGCGCGAAGCATGCGGCTTTGCCGGCTCGAGGGCCTGGACCATGGTGGCATCGGTGCCGGTGGCGACGACGGACACGCGGATGGTGCCGGTGAGGTCCGGATCGTAGGTGGCGCCGAGGATGATGTTGGCGTCGGAGTCGACTTCCTCGCGGATGCGGCTCGCCGCTTCGTCGACTTCGTAGAGGGTGAGGTCGGGACCGCCGGTGATGGAGATGAGGAGGCCACGGGCACCCTGCATCGACACATCGTCGAGGAGCGGATTGGCAATGGCGGCTTCGGCGGCGTGGCGGGCACGATCTTCGCCCGAGGCTTCGCCGGTACCCATCATCGCCTTGCCCATGCCGCGCATGACGGCGCGGACGTCGGCGAAGTCGAGGTTGATCAGGCCCTCTTTGACCATGAGGTCAGTGATACAGGCCACGCCGGAGAACAGCACCTGGTCGGCCATCGCGAAAGCGTCGGCGAAGGTGGTCTTCTCGTTGGCAACGCGGAAGAGGTTCTGGTTCGGGATGACGATGAGCGTATCGACATGGCGGTGCAGCTCGTCGATGCCGTCCTCGGCCAGACGCATGCGGCGATTGCCTTCGAAATTGAACGGCTTGGTGACCACGCCAACCGTCAAAATGCCCTGCTCGCGAGCGGCACGGGCAATAACCGGGGCAGAACCGGTACCGGTACCACCACCCATGCCGGCGGTGATGAAGACCATGTGCGAGCCGGAGAGATGGTCGTTGATCTCATCCCAGCTTTCTTCGGCAGCCGCGCGACCCACTTCGGGGTGCGAACCTGCGCCGAGACCTTCGGTGACGCCGACACCGAGTTGAATGATGCGCTGGGCCTTGGAAAGGGCCAAGGCCTGGGCGTCCGTATTGGCCACCACGAAATCGACGCCGCTGAGACCGGACTCGATCATGTTGTTGACGGCGTTACCCCCGGCGCCGCCGGCACCGAAGACAGTAATGCGGGGCTTGAGTTCCTGGATATCGGGGATCGTGAGATTGATGGTCATTTATGGCTTGGCCCCATAGGTGGCGTGGTTAGGTAAAGATTTACCCGCCAATTCGTTAACCAGAGCCTAACAATTGTCCCAACCGCGTTAACTTCTGCGCAAATTGCGAGACAGCATGGTTACCCATTCATGTCCCATTAACCGCGCGAGCGCCCGCAAACCCGCTTGACAGCCGGGGATTTATTCCATAACCAAATAAGAATATAGCCTTTTGGTTATTCATTAAGAGAGGAGATCGTGATGACCAAGCTGACCCCCTGCCTGTGGTTCGATGACCGCATCGACGAGGCAATCAAGTTCTATACGACCACTTTCAAGGATTCGAAGGTGATCGAGCTGGTGCGTAATTCCCCTGATTCTGCCGCCTTCACGGCGGTGATCGAGCTCGCCGGCCAGCAGATATTCCTGCTCAACGGCGGCCCGCGATTCCCCTTCACCGAGGCGGTCAGCATAATGATCGAGTGTGACGGCCAGGCGGAGGTCGACTATTACTGGAACAATTTCGTCGACAATGGCGGCGAAGAGAGCATGTGCGGCTGGTGCAAGGACAAGTTCGGCTTTTCCTGGCAGGTGGTGCCAAAGCAGTTCCGCGACACCGTATTCGGGCCGGACAAGGCGGGCGCAGGCCGCGCCATGCAGGCCATGATGGGGATGAAGAAGCTGATCCTGGCGGACCTCGAAAAGGCCTATGCCGGGAGCTAAGGCGGAACTGGTCAATGGGCCGGAGCGTGGCTAGGCTCCTCTCCGGAGGACAGCATGCACCAGCAAGACATTATCGCCGCGGCAAAAACGGCGTTTAGAGATGACGAGGCCGTACGCGGCCTCTTTCTTTCCGGCAGTTTTGGGCGCGGCACCGCTGACGAATGGAGTGATGTCGATCTGCTGGCTGTGGTCGACAAAGGCGAGCAACGCGGTGTTGCGGACCGCTGGCGGACGGCTCTGAACGCGCTGGCACCGGTGGTCTACTGGAATGAGCTGGAGCGCGGCGGGTTTCTGATCAATGCCGTGACCGACGACTGGCTGCGCTGCGATCTCAACATGGTCGAACCGGGCCATATCGGGCAGCGGGCACAGAACACCATTTCCCCGCTTATCGATCGGGACGGCATTTATGACGCGCTGCCGGCCGCCCTGCCCCTCAAAACGCCGAATCCGCATGCCCTGCGCTACCAGATCAATGAATTCATCCGCATTCTTGGGCTGATGCCGGTCGTCGTGGGTCGTGGCGAACATTTGACGGGTGTCATGGGCAATGGGCTGTTGCGCGGCCTGCTCACCGACCTCTTCATGCTGGATGTCAGCAATCCCGATCCGGGCGGCATTTTGCATATGTCAAAGCTGCTGTCGGCCGAACAGATTGGAATCATGAGCGGGTTGCCCTTTCCCAGCGCCACGAAAGATGAAGTGATCGAGGCCCAACTGGCAGTGGCGCGGGTCTTCATGCCGCGCGCAAGGGCCATGGCCGAGCGATTGAATGTGGAATGGCCGGAGGCGTTCGAAGCGGCGACGCGCAGGGTATTGGAAGGGAAGCTTGGGGTGAAGGCGGATTGGTGAGGCCTCGCGACAAGGGCCTGCCCTGATGCATTCGTCTCACCCACAGGGCTGCCCTCGGGCTCGACCCGAGGGCCACTCGCCCAAGCGAAATGCTTGTGGCTCCCGTATTGGCCCTCGGGTCAGGCCCGAGGGCAGCGCCGTGTTCATGGAAGTATCAAGGCAATCAGACGTGGGCGGCGTAAATACCCGAGCGGTTGCCGTCTTTACGTCGCCCGAGCGGTTTTCAACGCACCGGCCCACCAGACCAATTGATCGAGCATCGTCGTTGCCGCGTCGGCGAGGTAGGGGAAATCGACAAAATCCTTTTCGGCCTTCATCAGCGGCAAAAGCTCGTTGGCGTTGATATGGACCGTGTGTTTGAGCGTGGCGACCTGCAACTCGGCAAGGATCAGGCGCAACTGCTCAACTGCCCGGGCGGCACCCACGCCGCCATAGCCGAGAAAGGCCGCCGGCTTGCGGTTGTATTCGGGATAGGCGTAGTCGAGCGCGTTCTTGAGCACGGCCGGGATCGAGTGATTGTATTCGGCGGTGACGAAGACGTAGCCATCGAGCTCGGCCATCTTGGCCGCCCAAGCCTGCGCGGCGGGGTTGGACGACGGGGCGCCATAGAGCGGGGACACGGCTTCGTCGAAGAAGGGCATGGGATAGTCGCGCAGATCAACGATTTCGACGTCGATATCGCTGCGGGCTTCGGCAAGCGCCTTCAGCCATTGGGTTGGCTTGTCGGCAAAGCGCGCGGCGCGCGTGGTGCTGATGACGATGCCGATGCGGGGTCTATTGGACATTCTCAATTCCTGACTGGTGTTTGAACCATAGCGGAAATGGTCCCTGCCCCAAGCGCTTCTCAAGAACGGTGATTTTTGTAAGAGACGAACAAATCTGTTCGCTACAGCATGTCTCCCGAAAGTGGGTACCGGTTTCGGGACAAAGACATGCGTGAAAACAAAGAGCTAAAGCGCAGAGCGCGAATCTGAAAGATCGCGACGCGCTTTAGCGATCGGACGCGTCGAATTCGCGGCGCGACTCTTCGATGTCGGCCATGTGCTCGGTGGCCCAGATATGCAGCGCAATGAGCGGTTCCTGCAGGCTACGGCCGCGAGCGGAGAGTTCATAATCGACCCTTGGCGGCACACTGGGCGTGACATGGCGTTCGATGAGGCCATCGCGCTCCAATGTGCGCAGGGTGAGCGTCAGCATGCGCTCGGAAATACCGGAAATAGCATCGGCCAATTCGGAAAAGCGCCTGGGCCCGGCATTGAGCTGGCCGATGACGGCAATGGCCCACTTGCCGCCGAACTGGGTGAGAATTTCGGCCGTAGGCCGGCAATGCTCGGGCAGATGGGCGGTGGCGTTCTTGTAGATGTGCTTGCTCATGGTCGCAATTTAGGTGCGGCCGAGGCCAATTAAAAGCTGTGGCGCAGCCAATTGCCGACGCGGGCGATATAGCCGTCGGTGCCGGTGAGGCGGCGGGAGTTGCGCGGCTCGGTATATTCCTGGGCGCAAACCTGCGGATAGACCAGCATGCCGGCGACCGTCGAGAAGGCAGCGCTCTTGGCGATTTCCGGCAGGCCGGCAATGCCCATGGGGCGGCCGTTGCGGACGTTGCGGGCCAGCGTGCGGCGAGCAACTTCGGGGAGGCCCGTGAGTTCGCTGCCCCCGCCCGTCAGCACGAAGCGGCGGCCGCAGATATCCATCATGCCGGTCGCTTGCATGCGATCGCGAATGGCGGTGAGGATTTCCTCGATGCGCGGGCGCATGATGCGGGTGAGGACCGAACGAGCCACCTGCCCCGGCGCTTCGTCGAGCGCGGCACCGACGGGCTGGATCGGGATCATGTCGCGCTCGTCGGCCTGGCCGGGCAGCACGGAACCGTAGAGGGTTTTGAGGCGCTCGGCATCGGCGACGCTCACCGAAAGCTGGCGGGCAATGTCGAGGGTCAGGTGATGGCCGCCGATGGCGATGGCATCGGCATAGACGAGGTGGCCATCGTTGAAGACGGAAACCGTGGTGGTGGCCCCGCCGAAGTCGAGGCAGGCAACGCCGAGCTGGGCTTCATCATCGACGAGGCTGGCGAGGCCTGACGCATAGGGCGTCGCGACAAGCGCTTCGATCTGGAGGTGGCAGCGGTGCAGCACCAGTTCGAGATTGCGCATGGCGAGGGTTTCGGCCGAGATCACCGCGACATCGACGCCGAGCTTTTCACCGACCATGCCCTTGGGATCGCGAATGCCTTTCTGGCCATCCAAGGCGTAACCGATCGGTAGCGCATGGACGATGGAGCGTTCGGGGCGCACGGAGCGCGAATTGACGGCTTTCAGCACGCGGACGATGTCGGTCTTTTCGACTTCCTGGCCATCGAGCGAAACGGCGGCGGAGAAGGTTTCGGAGCCCAGGCGGCCGGCAGTGACATTGACCAGCACGGATTCAAGCGTCAAGCCGGCTGCACGCTCGGCCATGCCGACGACATTGCGGATCGCCTGTTCGGCCTTTTCGATATCGGTAACGACGCCGCTCTTGACGCCCGAGGACGGCCCGTAACCAAAGCCGATCACTTCAGCCTGGTGGGAGCGACCACGAAGGGACCTGCCCTCGGCGCGCGGCACGAGGCGGGCGATGACGCAACAGATCTTGGTCGAGCCGATATCGAGCACCGCGACAAGGGTGGCCTTGCCGAGTTGAACGGGCCGCAACCGAGATGTCATCGCATCGGTCATCATGATTTTTTGGGGTCTTCGCGTTTGGTCGGCCGAACGGCGACGACGCTATCGACACGCAGGTCGATGACGTCGAGGTCGCGCTGGAGCAGTTGATATTCGGATTGGTAGGCGGCGAGTTTTACGAGCGCCTGGGCGACGCCCTGCTCGGGAAGCTGGATGCGGAGGCCCGTGTCGTAGATCATGTCCCAGCGCCGGTCGGCGATGCGCGACAGGGCAACGAGGCCCTCCTGCAATTGCGGGACATGGCTGAGGGCGCGGATCATGACGAGGGCATCGTCGGCGGCGCCATCGCCGATGACGAGCGGCAGATCGGAATAGGCGCCGCCATCTTCGCCGATCTGGGCGCCTGATGAATCGATCACGAAGGTGATGCCATCGACGCGCCAGCGGGCGACGGGCACCTTCTCGGTGACGGAAACGGTGACATCGGCAGGATAGGTCTTGCGGACGGTGACGGTATCGATGGCGGGGAGTTCGGCGATGCGCTCGCGAGCCCCTTCGACATCGAAGGCCAGGGTGGACGTATCGGGTTGAATGCCGAGGGCGTCAAAGATCGCCTGCTCGGAAGTCAGCGTCTGGCCGGAAATGTTGATTTCGCCGACAGAGAGGCCGGCATCGGCGAAGCCGCCCTGCGCCAGGGTCGAGAGCGCGCCAATGCCGGCGCCGATGGGTTCATGGGCGGCATAGACCGCGGTGGCGCCAGCAAGCAGGCCCGCGATCATGAAACTGCGGCGAATGGCGGCGCCGTGAAGAACGAAGGCGCGATTGAAACGGTTATTGACGCGCTGCAGGGGGGAGCGGCGTGCGGGGACAGGTAGTGTGCGGGGATCGACGGGACGGGCCCCGGCGAAAAATGCCTCGCTCTTTACCTGTTGCAACTCGCATCCTCCACCAGCCAGGCGCATAGCTCCGAATAGGAGTGCCCCGCGTACGCAGCTTGTTCGGGCGCCAGGGACACCTCGGTCATACCCGGCTGGGTGTTGATCTCGAGGAGTACCAGTTCACCATCCTCGCCTGCCGCGTCGTTGTAGCGGAAATCGCACCGCGTCAGTCCGCGACAGTTGAGGGCCGCATGGGCGGCTAAACTGAATTGTTGCACTTTGTCGTAAATTTTCGGTTTCAACTGAGCCGGCAAGACGTGGACGGCGCCGCCATCGCTGTACTTGGCTTCGTAGTTGAAAAAGGTGCGGTCGGTGATGATTTCGGTAACGCCCAGAGCGACATCGCCCATGACCGCGCAGGTCAGTTCGCGACCGGGAATGAAACGCTCGACCATCATCTCTTCGCCTGAGGTCCAATCCTCGCGGAGAAGCTCCTGCGGCGGATGGCTGGTTTCGGCCTTGACGATGAAGACACCGAAACTGGAGCCATCGGCGATGGGTTTTATTACGTAGGGCGGCGCCATGACGTGAGCGCGAGCCGCTTCGGCGCGCGAGACGATGACGTGATCGGTGACGGGAATACCGGCGGCCTTGAAGAGAATCTTGGCCTGGTGCTTGTTCATGGCGAGGGCCGAGGCCAGGACGCCTGAATGGGTATAGGGAATTTCGAGCAGTTCGAGCACGCCCTGGATGTAGCCACCTTCGCCGAAGGGGCCGTGGAGGGCGTTGAAGGCAACGTCGGGCTTCAGCGCCGTGAGCACCTGGACGATGTCGCGACCGACATCGACCTCGGTCACCTGATAGCCAGCCTCGCGCAGGGCCGCGGCGCAGCCGGCGCCGGTGCGGAGGGAAACGGGGCGCTCATTGTTCCAGCCCCCCATGAGAACGGCGACGTGCTTGCTCATTTCGCTTCCTCGCCCATCAGTGCACCAAGTTCGCCCGGCAGGGCGGCGGCCCATTGGGTGATGTTGCCAGCGCCGAGGCAAACGACATAGTCGCCGTCTTCAACGCGCGAGGCGACGAGTGCGGCGAGGTCTTCGGGCTTGTTCAACACGCGGGCATCGCGATGGCCGCGGGCGCGGATGCGGTTGACCAGCTCCTCGTGGGTCACGCCCGGCAGCGGCTGTTCGCCGGCAGCGTAGATTGGCGCGACGATGACGGTGTCGGCATCGTTGAAGCAGGCGGCGAAGTCGTCGAAGAGATCGTGGACGCGGCTGAAGCGGTGCGGCTGGACCACGGCGACGACATCGCGGCGGGCCGACTGGCGCGCGGCCTTGAGCACGGCGGCGATTTCGACCGGGTGGTGACCATAGTCGTCGATGACGGTGACGCCGCCGACTTCGCCGGTCTTGGTGAAGCGACGCTTCACACCGGTAAAACCCTTGAGTCCCCTACGGATGGCTTCGGCGGGAACGTGGAGCTGATCGGCGACGGCAATGGCGGCCGTGGCGTTGAGAGCGTTGTGGATGCCCGGCATGGGCAGTTCCAAGCCGTCGATGCGGAGCTGCGTCTGGCGGATGCGGTCGCGGATTTCGACGGAAAAATGCTGGACGCCGTCGCGGTTCTCGATATCGAGCAGGCGCACATCGGCCTGCGGATTGCGGCCATAGGTGATGACGCGGCGATCACGGATTTCGCCAACCAGCGACTGCACCTCGGGGTGATCGAGGCACATCACGGCAAAGCCGTAGAAGGGCACGTTTTCGACGAACTGGTGGAAGGCCTTTTTCACGCCTTCGAAGTCGCCGTAGTGATCGAGGTGCTCGGGATCGATATTGGTGACGATAGCGACGTCGGCGGGCAGCTTGATGAAAGTGCCGTCGGATTCGTCGGCTTCAACCACCATCCATTCCCCTGCCCCGAGGCGCGCATTGGTGCCATAGGCGTTGATGATGCCGCCATTGATGACGGTGGGATCGAGATTGCCGGCATCGAGGAGCGTCGCGACGAGGGTGGTCGTCGTGGTCTTGCCGTGCGTGCCGCCGATGGCGATGGCGGTCTTGAAGCGCATGATCTCGGCGAGCATTTCGGCGCGACGCACGATGGGCAGAGCGCGGGCGCGGGCTTCGACCAGTTCGGGATTATCGCGCTTGATGGCGGAAGACACGACGACGACTTCGGCTTTGCCGAGATTGTCACCGCTCTGGCCGATTTCGACCTTGATGCCCATGTCGCGCAGGCGCTGGACATTGGGATTGAGCGAGGCGTCGGAGCCCTGGACCGTATAGCCCTGGTTGTGCAGGATTTCGGCAATGCCGCTCATGCCGATGCCGCCGATGCCGATAAAGTGGACCGGGCCGATATTGCGGGGCATTTTCATGAGGCGGATTCCAATGTGCTTGTGCCCTGGCCGGCCAGGCTTTCAGCGAGGTCGGCGAGCTTTTCAACGGCGCGGGGCTGACCGAGGGCCTGAGCAGCCTTGCCAGCCTTGCTAAGGCTAGTCGGGTCGGTAAACAGTGCTTCGAGGCGAGTGGCAAGCGATTGCGGCGAAAGCGCGGCTTGTTCCATCACCCAGCCGCCGCCGCCCGCTTCAACCACAAGAGCATTGTTCTTCTGGTCAGCATCGAGCGCGCCAGGCAGCGGAATGAGGATCGAGGGGCGGCCAATGACGGTCAATTCGGCGATGGTCGAGGCGCCGGAGCGGCCAATGACGAGGTGGCTTTGCGCGATGCGCTCGGGCAGATCGGTGAAAAAGGGCGCGAGTTCGACGCTGGTGCGCGACTGGCGATAGGTTTTCGTCACACGGTCGAGGTCTTCGCTGCGCACCTGCTGGACGATGCGGAGGCGCGAACGCAGGGCATCGGGCAAGAGCGTAATGGCTTCGGGCACGACGTCCGAAATGGCGCGGGCACCCTGGCTGCCGCCGAAGACGACGAGATTGATCGGGCTGGTCGCGGACAGTTCGGGAAACGGGCTCGCCGCAATGGCGCGCACGCGATCGCGGACCGGATTGCCGGTAAGAACCTTTTCGAGGCCCTGATCGTCGGCGAAACGAGTCTTGGCAAAGCTCAGGGCCAAAACGTCGGCAAAGCGGCTGAGGGCGCGATTGGCGCGACCCATGACGGCGTTCTGCTCGTGGAGGATGCCCGGGATACTGAGGAGGCTTGCTGCGATGAAGGGCGGAAAGGTTGGATAACCGCCAAAGCCGATCACAGCGTCAGGGCGCAGCGCGCGCAAAATGCCGAAGGACTTTGCGACGCCCTTGGCAATCGTAAAACTCGCGCCGGCAAACTTGAAGGGATTGGTGAGGCTCGGCGTGGCCGACGGCACCATGTGGATGCGGCGGGCCGGGAAATCCTGGCCATAGCCTTCGACGCGATGGTCGGTCATCAGCTCGACGGCATGGCCACGCCGGATCAGTTCCTGCGCGAGCGCCATGGCGGGGAAGAGATGGCCGCCGGTACCGCCGGCCATAAGGACAAAAGTCTTCATTCGGCGGGTGCAACCACGGCGCTGCGATAGGATGGAATGCCGGTAGTCATGCGCTCCTCGGGCTTTGTTCTTGTCATGGCCAGCATCAACCCCATGCCGAAGGCGACCGCAAGCATGGACGTGCCACCATAGGACACGAATGGCAGCGTCATGCCCTTGGGGGGAATCAGGTTGAGATTCACCGCGAGGTTGATGCCCGACTGCATGGCAAACTGGATGGCGATTGTGGAGGCGGCAAGGCGAGCAAACAGGCTCTGCTGGCGCTGCGCACCCATCATGGCGCGAAGCACGATGAAGGCGATGAGGCCAACGAGGGCCATGCAGAAGAGAATGCCGTATTCACCGGCAGCGGCGGAGAAGACATAGTCGGCGTGGGCGTCGGGGATGAGCTTTTTGGCCAGCGACTCGCCGGGACCGCGGCCGAACCACCCGCCTTCGGCGAGAGACTGCAGGGCGCGGTCGATCTGGTAGGTGTTGCCGCCGCCTTCGGGGTTGAGGAAGGTATCGATACGGCGGGCGAAGTGCGGGAAAAAGGCATAGGCGCCGACGAGGAGGCCGCCGGCAGCGCCGGCGAGGCCGAAGATGATCCACCAGGAAATGCCCGAGAGGAACAGCAGTACGGCCCAGGTGGCGAGGATCAGCGCAGTCTGACCGATGTCGGGCTGCAGCAAGAGGCCAGCGACGATGACCAGCATGAGCGCGGTGGCGATGAGGCGACCGGGCACGTTGCGGTGGATCATATATTCGGAAAAGAGCCAGGCGCCGATGACGGCGAAGGCGGGTTTTACGAATTCCGAGGGCTGCACGGACTGGCCGGCAAAGGACATCCAGCGGCGGGCGCCCTTCACTTCGGTGCCGAAACGGAGCGTGGCCCAGAGGAGGATGGTCATGACGATCAGCGTGCCGAGGGCCGCGAAACGCGCTTGGCGGTGGCTGAGGAGCGAAGTGGCCAGCATGACCGGCACCGCAAGGGCGCAGAACATGGCGTGGCGGATAACAAAATGCCATTCGTTGAGGCCGATGCGTTCGGCGACTGGAGGGCTGGCGGCAAGACTGAGGACCATGCCGCAGATGAGGAGCAGGATCAGGCCCGAAAGCAATTCGCGGTCAATCGACCACCACCATTCGGCGAGGGGCGTTTTTTCGGCGCGGGAGAACATCATGTGGCTGGGCCGGCTACTCGGTACAAACTGCAGACAATTGTACCGAGTGGTGGTTACCGATTTGGTAAGGGATTTCGCGTTTTGCGAGTCAGGCGCTGGAAAGCCTGTGTGAGTTTGGGGCGAAGAATTGCCCCAATTGTCGTCACCACCGGGCTTGTCCCGGTGGTCCATGCGGAGGCGAGATGGATTGCCGGGACAAGCCCGGCAATGACGACTGAGGAAGTGGCGAGGATCGCTTGTTAACGCAGCTTGAGGCTCGAAAGACCGATCAGCGCCAGGACGAAGGAGATGATCCAGAACCGAATAACGACCTGGCTTTCGGTCCAGCCGAGGTGTTCGAAATGGTGGTGTATCGGCGCCATTCGGAAGACGCGTTTGCCGGTCAAACGGAACGAGGTCACCTGCACGATCACCGAGACGGTTTCGAGCACGAAGAGGCCGCCGATGATGCCGAGGACGATTTCGTGCTTGGTGGCGACGGCGATGGTGCCGAGGGCGCCGCCGAGGGCCAGCGAGCCCGTATCGCCCATGAAAATCTGGGCCGGCGGGGCGTTGAACCAGAGGAAGCCGAGGCCGGCGCCGATCAGCGCGCCGCAGACGACGGCGAGTTCGGCCGTGCCGGGGACGGCGTTGAGCAGCAGGTAATCGGCATAGTTTTGGCTGCCGACGAGATAGGCGATGAAGCCGAAGCAACCGGCCGCGACCATGACCGGTACGATCGCAAGACCATCGAGACCGTCGGTGAGGTTGACCGAGTTTCCGGCCGCAACCACGACGAAGCCGCCGAAGAGAATGTAGAAATAGCCGAGATTGACCGCCAGGTCCTTCACGAAGGGGAAGAGCAGCGAGGTGCCGTAGGAACCGGCGGCGAGCTGGGAAATGGCGAAGGCGGCGATACAGCCGATGATGGCTTCGAGAAGCAGACGCTGCTTCGAGCCAAAACCCTTGTGGCTCATACGCTTGACCTTGAGATAGTCGTCGTAAAAGCCGATGGCGCCAAAACCGATGGTGACGAAGAGCACCACCCAGACATAGCCATTGGAAAGGTTCGACCACAGCAGGGTCGAAATGACGGCGCCCGAAAGGATCATGAGCCCGCCCATGGTGGGCGTGCCCTTCTTGGTGAGGAGATGCGTCTGCGGGCCATCTTCGCGGATCGGCTGGCCCCTGCCCTGCTTGAGACGCAGCAGCGCGATCATGCCCGGACCGAACATGAAGACGAAGAACAGGGCTGTGATCATCGCCCCCGCGGTGCGGAAGGTGATGTAGCGGAAGACGTTGAACGCGGCGAGGGAGTCACCCAACTGGCCGAGAAAATAGAGCATGCTCTCTAAAAATCCTGATTGGGCGGTTTAGCGCTGTTCAAACTTGTCTTTGATGGCGGCGACAAGGCGAGAAAGCCCCACGCCGTTGGACCCTTTGACCATAACTGCATCCCCATAGGCAAGCGCGGCAAGCAGTTCGGGCATGGCTTGTTCAACACTTGTGAAATGCCGGGAAAACAGGGTTTTGGGCAGCGCTTCGGCAAGCCGCGCCATATTGGCGCCCACGAGATAGACCTGGTCGGCGCCGCTGCTGCGCACCGTGTCGGCAAGGCCGGCATGGAGCGCGGGACCGGCTTCGCCCAGTTCGAGCATGTCGCCAAGGACCACGACCTTCTTGCCATCGGGCGCGGAAACCGAGCCGAAGACATCGAGGGCGGCTGTCATCGAGGCGGTATTGGCATTGTAGCTTTCGTCGATGAGCAGCAGCGGTTTGTCTTTTGATCCCAGATGGATACGCTGACCGCGGCCGGGCTGCGGACCGAAGCCGGCGAGCGCGCGGAGGGCGATTTCCGGCGCAACGCCGACAAGGCTGGCGACGGCCAAGGCAGCAGTGGCATTGCTCAGCATGTGGCGGCCGGCGACGCCGATGGTGAGGGCATGGCTGACATCGCCGTTGAGGACGGTCGCGAAGCTGCGGTCACCGGCAGTTTCGGCATCAAGGATCTGCCAGTCGGTGCCGCGGGCAAAGCCGAAGGTGACGACATTTATTCCTGCCGTCCGAGCCAATTCGAGGAGAAGGTCGATCTGCGGGTGATCGGCATTGATGACGGCGGTACCGCCGGGTTCGATTCCCTCGAAAATCTCCGCCTTGGCGCGAGCGATGGCTTCAATACTGCCGAGCTTTTCGAGATGGGCGGGGGCGATGGTGGTGATGATGCCGATATGGGGGCGGACCAATTGGCTGAGGGGCCGGATTTCATTGGGCGCGTTCATGCCCATTTCGAAGACGCCGAACTGCGCCGTCTCGGGCATGCGGGCGAGCATCAGCGGCACGCCCCAGTGATTGTTGAAACTCTTGATGGAAGCGTGGGTTTCGCCTGATGCTTCGAAGACGATGCGGAGGGCTTCCTTGGTGGTGGTCTTGCCGACGCTGCCGGTGACGCCGACGATCAGCGCACGGCTGCGGGCACGGGCGGCACGGGCGAGGTCGACGAGGCCTTCGAGTGCGTCGGGGACGGTGATGCGCCCTGCCCCGGTGCCGCGACTGACAAGCGCTGCGGCGGCGCCATTGGCGAGGGCTGTTTCGACGAAATCGTGGCCATCGAAGCGATCGCCCTTGATGGCGACGAAGAGCGCATCGGGGCCGATTTCGCGGGAATCGATGGAGATGGAGCGGATGGCGTCGGCCTTGATGCCGTCGGCGCGGCCGCCGGTGGCGGTAAGGACGGCATCTAGGGTGTAGAGAGGTTGGGTCATGCTTCGGCTCTCACGCTGGCACCGTGTCGAACTCGATATGACACCTCCCCCTTGACGGGGGAGGATGGGAGGGGGTGCCCACCACCCTATCGTTCAGGGGGCGCCATACCCCCTCCCCGACCCTCCCCGCAAGGGGGAGGGTGAAGAAGGATAGAGCGCGCCCGGACTTCCCGTTAGCCCTTGATCGCCTCGGCCACGACTTCGTGGTCCGAAAAATGGTGCTTGGTGGTGCCGATGATCTGGTAGGTCTCGTGGCCCTTGCCGGCGATGAGCAGGACGTCGCCCTTTTGCAGGGACTTGATCGCCGTTTCGATGGCTTTCTTGCGATCGGCAACTTCCTTGGCCCCTTTTGCCTCGGCCAGGATCTGGGCGCGAATGGCGGCGGCGTCTTCGGTGCGCGGATTGTCGTCCGTCACGATGACGTCATCGGCAAGTTCGCTGGCAATTGCGCCCATTTGCGGGCGCTTGCCCTTGTCGCGATCGCCGCCGCAGCCGAAGACGAGGCGGAGCTTGCCCTTGACATAGGGGCGCAGCGTATTGAGCGCCGTGCGCAGGGCTTCGGGCTTGTGCGAATAGTCGATGAAGATCGCGGCGCCCTTGTACTCGCCGACGAGTTCGAGGCGCCCGACGGCGCCGACGAGGTGGGGCAGCGCGGCAAAGGCATCATTCTTGTCGACACCGGAGGACATCGCGAGGGCCGCGGCGATCAGGGCGTTCGACACCTGGAACTCGCCCGGGATTTTCAGGTGGAAATCCACCAACTCGCCGATGTGACGAATCTGTACGCGCTGGCCGTAGCCTTCGGTGGTGATCGAAATGATTTCGATATAGGCGCCCTCCTTGCCCACGGTGAGCAGGGTCGCATTGGCCGATAGCGCGGCGAACATGAAGGGTTCGTATTCGGGATCGTCGACATTGACGATGGCAGCGCCGCCATCGACGAGGAGATCGGAGAAGAGCCGCAGCTTGGCATTGCGGTACTCGTCCATATCGGCGTGATAGTCGAGATGGTCGCGGCTGAGATTGGTGAAGGCGACCGCTTCGAAGTGGATGCCGTCAAGGCGGCGCTGATCGAGGCCGTGGCTGGAGGCTTCGACAGCGACGTGGTCGACGCCCTGGGCGCGGAGAGCGCGGAGGGCCTGGTGCAGGGTGCGCGAATCCGGGGTGGTCAGCGCGCCTTCGATGGTGCGGGTGGCGGTCTGCACGCCGAGCGTACCGACGCTGGCGCCGGGCACGCCGGCATGATCCCAGATCTGACGCACGAAGGAGGCAACGGAGGTCTTGCCATTGGTGCCGGTGACGGCGACCGAGATTTCCGGCTGCGGTTCGAAGACGCGCGAAGCAGCGCGGGCATAGGAGGCGCGAACGTCCTTGACGACGATAACCGGCACGCCGGGATCGCCAACGGGGTGTATGTCGGTGACGATTGCCAATGCACCCCGATGCACGGCATCGGCGATGAATTCATTGCCGTGGACCTTCTGCCCCGGCAGAGCGAAGAAGATATCTCCCGGCTCGATGCGACGGCTGTCCGAGTTGAGGCCAAAGACCGTGCCCAACCCCTTCTTGGGGCGGGCGCCAGAACCTTCGAGCAGTTGCGAGACGCTAAGAGACACGAATCAATATCCTTCTGGAAAGATCCGCCGGACTTCTGGCGGAACGATCTGCTGATCAAGCAAACCCTCAAAATCCGGGGCAATACCAAGCATGGGCGCGATGCGCTGCACAACCCTGCCGGTGACCGTGCCGGCATTCCAGCCGGCAGTGGTGCCGGACTGCGGGTTTTCGGCCTTGGGCTCGTCCACCATGATAACAAGCGCATAGCGCGGATTATCGAGGGGGAAGGCCGAGGCAAAAAAGTTGGTCACCTTGTTCGACGAATAGCGGCCGTCGACCACCTTTTCAGCGGTGCCGGTCTTGCCGCCGACGCGATAGCCCTGAGCGGCCTTGTTCATCTGCGAGCCCGAGCCGCCGGTCGAAATGGCGTTGAGGCGCATAAGATAGCGCATATAGGCGCTGGTCTGGGGCTGGATGACACGCTCATAGAGCGGTTCGGCCTCAGCCACGCTGCGCTTGTAGAGCGTCGGCGCGATATAATTGCCGCCGTTGACGAAGGCGGCATAAGCCGTGAGCATGTGGAGCGGAGAAACGGAAAGACCATGGCCGAAAGAGGCCGTGGCGGCGCCGACTTCCGATAGTTCCTTGGGAACGCTGGGGACACGCATTTCCGGCAGTTCGAACTGCACGCGCTCGTCGAATTTCATGCGGCTCAGGAAGGCGCGGTAGTTGTCCTTGCCCATAGCCTGCATCACGCGGATGGTGCCGATATTCGACGAGTACTTGTATACCTCGGGCAGGCTCAGGATGCGGTGCTTGCCGTGGAAATCGTCGATGGTATAGCGACCGAAGCGCACGCCATAACGAGCATCGAAGTCGTCAGTGATGCGGACCATGCCGCTATCGAGGGCTCCGGCCATGGTCACGGTCTTGAAGATCGAGCCGGGCTCGAAAATGCCCGATGTGACGCGGTTGAACGTGTCTTTCACCAGTGCCGAGGCCGGATCATTGGGATTGAAATCCGGCAGGGAAGCCAGAGCGACGATTTCACCGGTGTAAATATCCATCATCGCGCCAGCAGCGGCGATGGCCTGGTAGCGGGTCATGGCATCGGTCAGCTGGTCGTGCAGCACATGCTGCACGCGCATGTCGATGCTGAGTTCGACCGGGGTCAGCGCATTGCCGCGCGCGAGACCCAGCTCCTGCAGCAGCGCGATGGATTCGGTATCCATATGGCGCTCGATGCCGGCGATGCCCTGATTGTCCACATTGGTGGAGCCGAGGACATGGCTGGCCTCGTTCATGGCCGGGTAGAAGCGCTTGGATTCGGTGATGAAATCGATGCCCGGAATGCCGAGGCGCATGACCTGCTCTTCGATGGCCGGGGTCAGCTCCCGCTTGAGCCAGACAAAGCCCTTGTCGCCGGTGAGGCGGTTACGCAGCCATTCTTCGCTGAGATCGGGCAGCACGGTGCGCAGCTTGGTGACCGCCTCCTCGATATCGATGATGCGGCGCGGCTCGGCATAGAGCGAGGGCACGCGGATATCGACGGCCATTTCGAGGCCGTTGCGATCAAGAATCGGCGGGCGGGTCGCGGTGATGGCGTCGCGCGTCTGGCCTTCGATGGTCGTATCGGTTTCGACCATCCCGAGCTGGACAAGGCGGCCGCCAACGGCGCCGAAACCAAGCACCAGCGCCAGAATCATCCAGCGGATTCGGGCCTGGGTGAGATTGCCGCGCGCCTTGCGCACGCCGTCGAGGGAAATGGTAGGGACGAGACCGTCTGCAGTTATGGTCATTCGATCCCCTCCAGTTCGAGAATGGCATCAATCGGGTCGACGCCCGCATCGATGGCCAGGAAAAGCGCGTCCATGGCGGCGGTGTCGGGCTTGGCAGGGCGCATGGGCAGATCAGCAAAAGAGCCGAACTGTTCCTGCTGCACTTGGGTGACGCCCAGCTCGGCCTCGTGGCGGCGGACGATGGGTTCGACATAGCCGGGCTGATTCAGCACGGCCCAATCGGCCTTGAGCGTGGTCAGATCGTCTTCCTGTTCGGAAATATGAATCTGCAAGGCAGTGCGCTCGGCAGCGGTGCCTTCGATGGAGAATTTCAGCATATAGACGCCCACCAGCATGACGATGCTGGTGCAGATCAGGAAAATATTGAGGCGCCGGATCATGCAGAACCCCTGACGACGGGCACGCCGAGCTGGTCATGCGAGACGGGCCGGGCTTCGACACCGGTGCGAATGGCACTGCGCAGCACCGAAGAGCGCGCGCGCGGATTGCGCTCGAGTTCGGCGGAGCCCGGCTTGATCGCCTTGGCGACCGGATCCCAGCGGCGAGGATCAAGCTTGATCTGCGGCAGGTGGCGCGACTGGGCGGGACCACCCTTGTCGGGATCGAAGAAGCGCTTGACGATGCGATCTTCGAGCGAATGGAAGGTGACGACGGCGAGAATGCCGCCCTCGACGAGGAGGCGTTCGGCGGCAAAGAGGCCTTCGACGAGCTGGTCGAACTCGCCGTTCACGGCAATGCGGAGGGCCTGGAAGGAGCGGGTCGCGGGGTGGGCGTCGCCCGGCTTGCGGCCGATGGCCTTTTCGATGATGCGGGCCAGTTCCAGCGTTGTGGTAATCTCGGCGGTTTCGCGGGCGGCAACGATGAACTGGGCGATGCGGCGCGACTTGCGCTCTTCACCGAAGGCATAGAGCAGGTTGGCCAGCTCTTCCTGTTCGAGATTGTTGACGAGATCGGCAGCGCTCTCGCCCGACTGGCTCATGCGCATGTCGAGCGGCCCTTCGCGCATGAAGGAAAAGCCGCGCTCGCTCTCATCGAGCTGCATGGAACTGACGCCAATATCGAGCACCACACCATGGATGGGCGCGAAAGGCGTTGCGAGCACATCGAGTTCGGAAAAGGTGCCGGGCACGAAATGGAAGCGACCCGGAAAGTCGGCAGCGAGCCGCTCGGCATGCGGCTTCACATTGGGGTCACGGTCAATGGCCACGACATCGGCACCCGCTTCGAGCAAGGCGCGCGAATAACCGCCCGCGCCAAAAGTGCCATCAACGATGCGCCGGCCAGCAAGCGGCGCAAATGCAGCCACAACCTCATCCAGAAGGACGGGGATGTGAGGTGCATTCATCTCCGGGGATTCGGGCAGGTGCCGCTTGCCCATACTGACCAAAACTCCACTTCAGGCCGCAAAGATCGACCATGCAGACCGTTTCCGACAATTGCATGTGGACGCTTAAGATTCTGTTTCCCATGCACCTTCCGGAGCCGGCCGATCAAATCCGTCCTGCAATTAATCTATGTTATTGCGGCGGCGGTGCATTCGGGCCATGTAAGGCCATCGCTCAGCGGAACCCTTCATGCCGATCACCAGCAAGTCATTCGTCCGTTCAACGGCCCTGCTCCTGCTGGTCGGACTTCTCGCACTTCTAGGTATCATCGGCACCAATATCTGGCTCGTCGAGCGCTCGCAGGGCTATTTCGACGAAGTCATAGAGGCCCGCATCGCACGGCGCGTCGCAGTTGACCTCCGCGCCCAGTTGCAGGACCTCGAAACCGGCCAGCGCGGTTTCATCATCACGCTCGATGAAACCTATCTCGACCCCTACAATGCCGCCCTGCCCCTGGTGGACGAACAGCTTGTGCGGCTGCGCGAAATTTTGGGACCATATCCCCAGGCGCAGGAGCCGCTGGACACGCTCGAAGCGGATATCCATTTCAAGATCGACGAACTCAACCGGACGATTGCCGAGGCCCAGGCCGGCAATCGCGAAGCCGCCATTGCGCTGATCAGCACCAATGAAGGCAAGCAGGCCATGGATCGTATCCGGGCCTTTGTCGACGGACTGATCGAGGCGGTCGACACCCGCCTGACCGAAGGCGTGGCGAACCAGCGCGGCACGATCAATGCCCTGCGCTGGGTTTCCATCATCGGCGGGCTTGTGATTCTGATCGTCGTCTCCGGCGCGATCTGGGCAGTGCTCTCCTATACGGGCGAATTGGCAAAGGCCCGCCGCGAGGTCGAAGACGCCAATGCGGGCCTTGAGGAACGCGTGCGCGAACGCACGGCCGACCTGGGCAAGGCCAATGAGGAAATCCAGCGCTTCGCCTATATCGTGACGCATGACCTGCGTGCACCGCTCGTCAATATCATGGGGTTCACCAGCGAGCTCGAAACGAGCATCAGCGCGCTACGCAGCTATATGGAGTCCAAGCCAGCGGACGCCGATCCCAATTTCATCGAAGCGCGCGAAGCCGCGACCGAGGAACTGCCGGAGGCCATCTCCTTCATCCGCGCTGCCACCCGCAAGATGGACGGGCTCATCAACGCAATCCTGAAAATTTCCCGCGAGGGCCGTCGGCAGCTCAAACCCGAACTTGTGGACATCCGCGAGGTGGCCGAAGCCTCGTCCGCTGCCATACACCATCAGCTTGCCGACAATGGCGGCGCCATCGAAACCGATATCCGCATGGGCAAGCTGGTCACCGACCGCCTGTCGATCGAACAGGTGCTGGGCAACCTGCTCGACAATGCGATCAAGTATCAGGAGCCCGATCGCGCGCTCAAGGTCGCCATCCGCGCCAAGCACGCACCGGGAAATCGGGTGGAGATCGAGGTCGAGGACAATGGCCGGGGCATTGCCGACACCGACCATGAACGCGTATTCGAACTGTTCCGCCGCTCGGGCAAGCAGAGCCAGCCGGGCGAAGGCATTGGCCTGGCGCATGTGCGCACCATGGTCCGAAGCCTCGGCGGCGACGTGACGCTCCGCTCGACCTTCGGGCAAGGGACGACCTTCATCATCAATCTGCCGCGCGACCTGCGCAGCCATCTGGGGACTTCGAGCCAATGAACGACGCGCGGCCAGTGACCATCATCATGATCGAGGACGATGAAGGCCATGCGCGCCTCATCGAAAAGAACATTCGGCGCGCCGGTGTCGCCAACCAGATCGTTCCGTTCACCAATGGAACCGAGGCCCTCGCCTATCTGCTCGGCCCGGACGGGACTGGTTCGGTCAACAAGGGTCGGCAATTGCTGGTGCTGCTCGACCTCAACCTGCCCGACATGACGGGCATCGACATCCTCGAAAAGATCAAGGGCAACGACCACACCAAGCGCTCTCCGGTCGTCGTGCTGACCACCACGGACGACCAGCGCGAAATCCAGCGCTGCTATGATCTTGGCGCTAACGTCTATATCACCAAGCCCGTCGACTACGAAGGATTCGCCAACGCCATCAAGCAGTTGGGCCTATTCTTCTCGGTCATGCAGATTCCCGAGGCCGACTAAGACCATGCCGAACCGCACGCCGCATGTGCTCTATATTGACGACGATCCGGGCCTCGCGCGCCTGGTGGAAAAGGCCATGCAGCGGCGTGGCTATATCTTCGATCACGTCAACAGCGGCGAGGAAGGCCTGGAGCTGGTCCGCAAGGGCGGCATCGATGTCGTGGTGCTCGACCACTACCTGCCCACCGGCACGGGTCTCGATGTGCTCGCCGCCCTCGGCGAATTCGAGGAAAAGCCGACAGTCGTTTACGTGACCGGCTCGGCCGAAACCGCCGTGGCCGTAGCCGCGCTCAAGACCGGTGCGACTGATTATGTGCCCAAGACGCTGTCCGAGGAGTTCATGGAACTGCTCGTGACGGCAATAGAGCATGCCATTGAGCGTGTGCGCCTCAACCGCGCCAAGGCCCAGGCCGAGCGCGAGACGCTGGAAGCGCGCGAACGTGCCGAAATGCTGCTGGGAGAGGTCAACCATCGGGTGGCCAATTCCCTCGCCATGGTGGCGGCCCTGGTGGGCCTGCAGGCGAATGCCGTGACCGATGCCGAGGCCAAGAGCGCGCTGGCCGAGACGCAGGCGCGTATCCACGCCATCGCCGGCGTGCATCGCCATCTCTATACCTCGGACGACGTTCGTCTGGTGCAGGTAGCCGACTATATCAGCTCGCTGGTGGGCGAACTCGAAACCTCGGTGCAGCTCGAAGGGCAGACGGCGAGCCTCAAGGTCAGCGTCGAACCGCTGCTGCTGGCGACCGAAAAGGTTGCCTCGCTCGGCGTCATGCTGATTGAACTGGTGACCAACGCGCTCAAATACGCCTATTCCGGCCGCGAAGCCGGTGAGGTCCGCATCTTCATGGCGCGGCGCGACGATCAGGTGGAATTGCGCGTCGAGGACGACGGGATCGGCTGGACCGGCACGGGTAAGCCGCAGGGCACTGGCCTCGGCAGCCGCATCGTCAAGGCAATGGCCCACTCGCTTGCCGCAGACGTCAGCTATGAGACGGCGCGAGGGGGAACTAGCGTGGCCGTGAGGTTCAGCGCCTAACCCCAGCCCCTCGATCGGACTTTTGACAGCGCCGATATTTCGGCGCTGTCTTACTGTCAGGAGGCGCCGAGGCGTGCCTTCTTCTGCTCCGGCAGCTTTTCGCCCACAAAGCTCCGATCGCCCTTGGCGTCGCGAAGGCGGGTCGGCAGGCCCATGGTTTCGAGCAAAGCCAGCAACGGCACCGGCGGCAATTCCTCGATATTGGCCATGTGGTGGCAATCCCACTCACCTCTAGCGATCAGCATCGCTGCAGCAACGGCCGGCACGCCGGCCGTATAGGAGATCGCCTGGCTGCCGGTTTCGGCGAAAGTCTCTTCGTGGTCGCAGATGTTGTAGATCAGCATTTCGGTATCGGCGCCGTTGCGCGTGCCCTTGATCAGATTGCCAATGAAGGTTTTTCCCGCGTAGTCGGGCGCGAGCGACGCGGGATCCGGGAGAACGGCCTTCACGACCTTGAGCGGCACGATTTCCTGGCCCTCGGCAGTGACAACCGGCTTTTCCGAAAGCAGGCCGAGATTCTTCAGCACCGTGAAGACGTTGATATAGTGCTCGCCAAAACCCATCCAGAACCGGATATCCGGCACGCCGAGATTGGCCGAAAGCGAATGCACCTCGTCGTGACCGGTGAGATAGGTCTTGTGCGTGCCAACGACCGGCAGATCATCGGTGCGGCTCACCTCGAACATCTCGTTCGGGGTCCATTGGCTCTGCTGCCAGCTCCAGACCGTGCCGGTAAACTCGCGAAAATTGATCTCGGGATCGAAATTGGTCGCGAAATAGCGGCCGTGGCTGCCTGCGTTCACATCGATGATGTCGATGGAATCGATCCGGTCGAAATAGTGCTGCGAAGCGAGCGCGGCATAGGCATTGACGACTCCCGGATCGAAGCCGGCGCCGAGCACGGCGGTGATGCCCTTGCGCTCGCATTCCTCGCGGTGCTTCCACTCGTAATTGCCATACCAGGGCGGCGTTTCGCAGACTTTTGACGGGTCCTCGTGGATGGCCGTGTCGATATAGGCGGCCCCCGTCTCGATTGAGGCGCGGAGCACCGACATGTTGAGGAAGGCCGACCCAGCATTGAGCACGATCTGGCTTTTCGTGCGCCGGATCAGGGCCTTGGTCGCTTCGATATCCATGGCGTCGAGCTGATGCGCGGCGATGAGGCCAGGGCGCTTCAGCACCTTGCGCTCAAGAATGCCGGCAATGATCGACTCGCATTTTTCGACGGTGCGGGAGGCGATGTTGATGTCACCGAGGACATCATTGTGCATGGCAGCCTTAGCAGCTGCGACCTGCGCGACACCTCCGGCACCGATGATCAGAATGTTCTTTTTCAATTGGCACGAAACACCTTCTTGGTGGTGGACATTGCCCAGCCGGGATCAGGACAGGCTGGAGACGTAATCGGCATAGCCGAACTCGCGCACGAGCTCGATTTCACCGCTTTTCCGACGGATGGCTATGGACGGCATGTTGACGCCGTTGAACCAGTTCTTCTTCACCATAGTATAGCCGCCCGCATTGAGCAGCGATATGCGACTTCCAACGCGCAAAGGCTCGGGAAAGTCGAATTCACCGAACACATCGCCCGCAAGGCAGGATTTTCCTGCAATGAAATAGCGATGAGGCCCAGCATCCGGCGCCACTGCGGCGCTCTGACGATAGACTAAAAGATCGAGCATGTGTGCTTCAACTGCACTGTCGACTATGGCGACGGCTTTGCCGTTTTCGACAATATCGAGAACGCTGACTTCCAGCGTCGTCGTATCGGTGACGGCTGTGTCGCCGGGCTCGAGATAGACCTGGACGCCGAAGCGCTCGGCAAAGGCTTTCAGGCGCACGGCAAGACCGTCGATCGGATAGCCGGGCTTGGTAAAGTGGATGCCGCCGCCGAGGCTGACCCAATCCAAGCGTTCCAGCAGAGGGCCGAGCCTGGCTTCGAACTGATCGAGCAATACGGAAAAGGCTTCGAGCGAGTCGTTCTCGCAATTGCAGTGCAGCATGAAGCCCGAAACGCGATCCATGACGGCCTCGACGCGCGCAAAATCCCATTCGCCAAGGCGGCTGAAGGGGCGGGCGGGGTCGGCGAGATCGAAATGGGAGTGGCTGACGCCGGGATTGACCCGGAGGCCTATGGGCAGATGCGTGGCCCTGCCAGCATAGCGCTCAAGCTGGCCGACGGAATTGAAGATGATCTTGTCGGCATTGGCGATGGCCTCGTCGATCTCGCTATCGGACCAGGCGACGGAATAAGCATGGGTCTCGCCGCCGAACTTTTCGCGGCCGAGCTTGACCTCATTGAGCGAAGAGGAGGTCGTGCCATCCATGTGGGGCGCCATCTGGGCGAAGGCGGACCAGGTGGCGAAGCATTTCAGGGCCAGCAGGCACTTGGCGCCCGATTGCGCCCTGAGCTGGTCGATCAGGGCCAGATTGCGATCGAGCGCAGTTTCGTCGATCAGGTAGTATGGTGTGGCCAGGGGCATCGCGCTCAAACTCCTACAGCGTGTGCCGCCGGTCTACGGCGGAAAAAGCGAAGGGTTCGCATTAAAGCCATGAGGGGGAGCGCGCAAGAGCGGGGCGCCGAGTATCACCTATGCCGGAAAAGGAAAAGCCCCGGGCCGGGAGGGTCCAGGGGCTCAAACATTGGCGCTGATGCTGCCGAATTAAACGACCCAGTGAGCAGGCGCTTCATTGGCGAGCGGAGCGATGCTCTCGTTCGTGCAGAGCGAAGGGTCCTTGAACACACAATTGTTCGGGTCGGTGGCAGACGCAGCGAAGCTCGGAGCCGCAGTCACGGAAATGAGCAATACAGCGACGATGCTTCCAAAAATGGTTTTCATCAAAAGATCTCCTAGATACGAAATACCGTGGCTTCTAGTTGTGCCGCCTTGCCCAAGCATTACCGCAAAAGCCGAAATTGGCCGCGACGGCTCAGATCGTGTGGCTATGGTTGACCACAAATTGAGCCGTCGGCGGATGGTGCCAGACACTCAGGCGAAGGCCCGAGAATCTCAAATGTTCGGCCCGGAGGCCACAGCGATTAGCCGTTGTTTACGTCAACCAGCGATTCGGTGACGCAGAGGGCCTTGTCCTTGAACGAGCAGTTGTCGCCCGAAGTGGCGGCGAAGGTCGGAGCGGCAGCGCCGGCAACCATGGCAGTGGCAAAAACGAGAGCAATGATCTTCTTCATTTGGAGTGTCTCCGTGTGTTGTTGACGAGACAGAGATAACCACCCCAGTATTGCCGCAACATTGCGCGCTGATAAAATCTCTCAATGAAATCATAAACTTATCGCAATGTAGCCGTAATGTACATTAACCCGCAGTCATGGCTGTGGCGCCGCGCAGGCGGAATTATGGCAGTTCCGTGAAGAGGTTAACGCCAGTTGACCTATAAGCCGGGTTCTGTAGGGCCGCGCCGAGGCGCGACGTGGTGACCATTCATCTGAGGCGCCTGTTGCCAGGACGCTCGTGCAACCAACCCGGATGATCTGGCCTCGAAACAGGCTGGGGCCGAAACCCCGCGTCATCCCTATTTGGTCTTGCTCCCGGTGGGGTTTACCGTGCGGCTTCTGTTACCAGACGCCCGGTGCGCTCTTACCGCACCCTTTCACCCTTACCCCAGCCAGGCCGAGGCGGTTTGCTTTCTGTGGCACTTTCCCTGGGGTCGCCCCCGGCGGCCGTTAGCCGTCACCGTGTTTCGAAGGAGCCCGGACTTTCCTCCGGCAGCAGGTTACCCCACTGCCCGCGGTCACCCGGTCAACTGGCGCGTCGATGTAGGGGCGCACCCTGCCCCGCGTCAAGCGCGAAGATCAGGTGAGGAGCGGCTGCGGGCGCGGCTTGGTGATGGCCTGATAGGCAAGGTTGATCGCAGCCATGCGGGCTGTGGCGACGTCGATCAGTTCCTCGGGCACGCCCTTGGCGATCAGGCGGTCCGGATGGTGCTCGGCAACGAGCAGGCGATAGACGCGGCGCACTTCCTCGGGCGGGGCTTCATGCGACAGGCCGAGGACCACATAGGGATCGACGCCCTCTTCGAGCATGACGTGCTGGGCCGCGATCTGCTCGAAGCGCACTTCGTCGAAACCGAAGATGGAGCTTACCGAACGCAGATAGTCGAGTTCGGCTTCGTGCACGAGCCCATCGGCCGTGGCGATGAAGAAGAGGCCATCGAGCACATGTTCCAGCGTCTCGGGCGTATCGGCGAAAAAGCGTGCGACCTTGCGGGCATAGGCCTCGTAGCCGGCGACATCCTGCTTGGCGAGATTGAACAGGCGCTCCACCTGGGGCTCCTGGCCCTTGGTGATTTCCACGGTGGCGTTGAAGGCGCGAACTTCGGAAGCGGTCACCGCGCCATCGGCCATGGCCATCTTGGCGGAAAGGGCGATCAGCGCGAGCGTGAAGGCCGCCTCGCGGCCACCGGGCAGCCAGGTATCGGGATCAAGGATATTGGCAATGTGGCCAGCCACGCCCGTGCGGCGCGAAAACGAGCCGAGGAAGCTCGAAAGCTTCTGCCAGACATCGCGATTTTCTTCCGCCTTGCGTACGCAGCACAACATCTGCCTGGCCCTCACGCCAATCGAGTCAGCCTAAAGAATAAGACGCGCAGATTATCCGGGCATTGCGCCTGGGTCCATGCCCTCCCGCGCATGGGAGCCGCCCATCCCTCGCCGATCAGAATGGCGTGTAATAGACGTCGTCGTCGCTATAGCGCTGGCTCCGGGGACCTTCGTCGAGCCAGAAGCCATTGCTGCCATAAGCCGGGGCCGGAGCGTTCTGCTGCACTCGATAGGTGGCGCTGCTCTGTTCGCCGCGACGGGCGAGGAATTCGTTGAGCGGGCCCGATTCCCAATCTTCGAGATCTTCCGCCGTAACGAAGTCGTTTGGCTGCTGCTGCACCGGCGCTGCTGGAGCCGCGGTCGGTTGGTCGATGATCAGCGGCTGGTTTGTGGCCAGGGGAACCGTGACGGGCTGCGGACGCATGGAAAGCGGCATGGGCGTCGGAGCGACCTTGGCAGGCAAGGCGGCAATCTGCTCGACAGGAGCCGGGGTTGGCGTCGCCGGGGCCGGTGTCGTGACGGCCTGCGTGGGCTTTGGCGCGGCTGGCTGGGTGACAGGCTTGGCCGGTGCAGCCGTCGACGGGCTGTCGCCCCCGGTGATGTAACTCGGGAGTGGCTTGCCTGACTGCTGGAAGGCCGAAACGGGGTCTGCAGCGCTGGCAACCACTTGTGGCTTGGCGGCGGGCGTCGGAGCGGTCTTGGGCGCGTCCGCCACTACAGGCTTGGGCGCGGCTGGCGGCACCACCGCAGCAGCCTCCGCGGCCACGGGCGAAGCGTCGACCACCGTCACGCTCGGCGTGCCGGAACTGGCAAAGGTGCCGGTGAGAAAATCGGCGGCAGGAATGCCGATGACGAGCAGCGCCCCGGCCCAGGCGAGGCCATTGGTCAGGCGACGATCCATCTTCATAGCTCTAGTCGGCTCCGCTTTGCGTCGCGATTGATCCGCCCTTCAAGGCGAACTTGGTGGCCATTTTATGAACCACCAGTTCACATCCTTTTGCCGCCAACAAGCTGAATGAAAGCTGAACGCGGGTTTAGTCCGGCCGACGGCCGAGCAAACGCGCCAGCGCCAGCACCAGATTGGAGCGGTTGAGCGTATAGAAATGGAACTCGGTGACGCCCTCATCGAGGAGCTCGGTCACCTGTTCGGCAGCGACCGCCGCGGCAACCAAAGCGTGGGTATCTGGATCAGCGTCCAGCCCGTCAAAACGCTCGGCCAGCCAATCGGGGATCGAAGCGCCGCAGCGGGCGGCGAAACCGGATATCTGCTTGAAGGAGTGGATCGGCTGGATGCCCGGCACGATCGGCGCGGTCACCCCAGCCTTGCGGGCACGCTCGACGAAACGCAGATAGTCCGCATTGCGGAAGAACATCTGCGTGATGGCGCGGTTGGCACCCGCATCGATCTTGCGCTTGAGATTGTCGATGTCAGCGTCCCAATCGGCGCTTTGCGGATGCTTTTCGGGATAGGCGGCGACGGAAATGTCGAAATCGCCCAGCTTGCGGATGCCGGCCACGAGATCGGCGGCATTCTGATAGCCCTGCGGATGCGGCGTGAACGGCTGGCCGATGCCTTCCGGCGGATCGCCACGCAGCGCGACGATGCTTTTGACGCCAACCTCGGCAAAGCCACGCACGACGTCGTCGATTTCGCCCTTGGAGGCGCCGACGCAGGTGAGGTGCGCAGCGGCCGGTACGCCCGTATCAGACGTGATGTGACGCACCATGCGCAGGGTGCGCTCGCGGGTGGTCCCCCCTGCCCCATAGGTCACGGAAACGAAGCGCGGCTTCAGCGGCGCCAGCTTGTTGATCGATTCCCAGAACTTTTCTTCCATCGCATCGGTTTTGGGCGGGAAGAATTCGAAGGAAATCTGCAATTCGGGGCGCTTGTCGGCGGTCAGGCGACTGGCGCGATGGTCGTCGTCGATCATGGTTCTATTCCGTCTTTGCGCGGTCGCTGAGGCGCCAGAGGCATACCGTCAGCCCGCCATCCTTGGTCTTGCTGGGAAATTCGCGCACCGATTGCACCTGCAATCCGGCGGCATCGGCCCAGCCCGTCATCTGTTCCCGCGACAGGCCAAGCCGGCGATGGGCGTGCTCGGTGCGCAGAAATTCGAGAG
Source organism: Devosia riboflavina (assembly GCF_000743575.1). Taxonomy (GTDB): domain Bacteria; phylum Pseudomonadota; class Alphaproteobacteria; order Rhizobiales; family Devosiaceae; genus Devosia; species Devosia riboflavina. The sequence continues at coordinate 116,603 of NZ_JQGC01000033.1, forward strand.
CATGCGGCGCAAAATCCACGATCAGGATTTCGCCGCCGCTCCTCAGCAGGCGTCGCGCCTGCCCCAGCATTCGGCCCGGATCGTCGAAATAATGCAGCACCTGGTGGATCACCACGACATCGGCAAGGCCGATGGCAGAATCGAGAGCGGCGATATCGCCGAGGCGCACCTGGGCCTGGTTGAGCCCGGCTGCCGCAAGGCGCGAACGGGCGACGGCCAGCATTTCGCGGCTCGAATCGACGCCAATGGCGCGCTTATAGGCCGGCGCCAAAAGTTCGAGCATGCGGCCGGTGCCGGTGCCGAGATCGACAAGGAGGTCGACGACGCGATTATTGAGCGTTTCGAGCAGCGCCGCTTCGACGGCCTCTTCCGGTACATGCAGGGTTTTGAGCAGGTCCCAGCTATCGGCCACCTTGGCGAAATAGGCTGTCGCCAGGGCCTGCTGCGCGGCGAGAGCTGCAGCCTGCCGATCCCGGTCGCGCTGGCGCTCGAGGCTGTTGTGATCGATACGGGCCACGAGCCAGCGCGCGAGTTCGGCACCATGACCGTGCGGGGCGAGACCATAGTAGGCCCAGGCACCCTCCGCATGGCGCTGGATAAGGCCGGCATCGGCAAGCAGCTTGAGGTGACGAGAAACGCGGGGTTGGCTCTGATCGAGGATCTCGGTAAGGTCCTTGACGGAATGATCGCCATCGGCGAGCAGCGCCAGGAGACGCAAACGCGTGTTCTCCCCCGCTGCCTTCAATACACCGACCAGTTCAGACACTTCACCCTCGCGAAACAGATATAAAGATATCTTTATATCTAGCGGAGAGACGAGGTCTAGTGGTTTCTTGGCGGAATTGAGGGGTGGTGCGATTAATCACCCACCATGCTGCCATTGGACTTGATCCGGTCACGCCCGAGGACAGCATAGGGGTTGAGAAGCAATCGACGGGATCAATCAGCAATTGCCGGCAAAACGAAAACGCCGCGTTGTGAACCGCGGCGTTTGAGTTCCTAGGCCGTCATCGCGTGCGACTCTTGCATATGAGATGACGCCGCGGCGGTGCGGCGCCGGAAGGAATGGGCGCGCCACAGCTCAAAGATGTTGCGGGCCTCCTCCTCGTCGAGCGCCTCGAAACGGCTGACCATCATCTCCTGATGATCCGCGGTCGGCAGGTCGCGCCAGGGCAAGGTGGGAGCGATGGCGCCGAAGAGGTCGGACTGGAGCCCGGCAGCGCGCAGGGCGACGGTGACAGCCGCATAGTCCTGGCTGGCGAGCCATTTCACTACGATTTCCGGAGCCACACGTAGCATCACCGCAATGGCGGCTGCGGCGTGGTGACCATAACCGAAGCGGGCAAAGCGGGCGAGTGCGCGATCATCGAGCTGCTTGCGGTCGGTCAGGGCGCGCACCTGATTATAGGCGACCTTCCATTCCTGCGCATTGAAGCCGGCGCGGTTGCGGATGCGCTTGTAGACGACGGCATTGACCTTGCCGGCGGTGATTGGGTCGAAGCGCCCATCGACCTCGCCGAGGGTTTCGAGAACCTTGTCGGCCACGGAGTCGATTTCGCCGCGCAGCGATTTCCAGTCGATCTCGGCCCGGTTGCGCAGGTCTTCGGCGATGGCCGCGTCGTGGCTGGCGCGCTCAACGAGCTTTTCGAGCGCGGTGCGGCCAATCTCGGCATTGGCATTGCGAACCAGCTTGATGACCGAAGAAGAATCGCCGTGCTCGACAATGGCTTCGCCGACGCGCTCGGTTACCGTGGCGCGGCCGGCAATGGCGGCACGATGCGCCTCGGATTGTTTTTCGATGATGTCGATCAGGTCGTCATCGCTGAGCACATTGGAAAATTCGAGCAGCGGCCGGGCGACTTCGATGTCGTCATTGGCGAGCTTGACCACCACGGTGCCAGGCGCCCGCTGCAGCGGCGCCAGGATTTTTGCCACATGGGCGCGGGCTTCGACCTCGACCAGCTCGGCAAGGAGACAGAGCGCCTCGTCGTACTGCACAACCTGTTCATCGTCGCACCGGTCGGAAACGAAGCTGAAGAGCTTGGCCATGTTTCGGATCAGTTGATCCCGCTCCGAATGGCTATCCTCGCCATTCAGCACACGAAAGCTCGCAAATGCGCGGCGGCCTTCTTCAAATTCACTCATAACCTTCTCCGGGCGGGATGCCGCATAGATGGAGTGAAGGTGCCCGCAGAGTCGCTTGGGAGTGCTGAAAGCATTAGGGAGCAATTGATTCAAATTGCCTTATCCCCGGCGGCGACAAAAAAGGCCTCGGGAATTTTCCCCGAGGCCCAAGAGCTTTTCGCCTAGTGCGAACTAGAGCAGATCGAAGCGATCCGCATTCATGACCTTGGTCCAGGCAGCCACGAAATCGCTGACGAACTTGGTCTGCGCATCGCCGCTGGCATAGACTTCGGCCAGGGCGCGCAGCACCGAGTTGGAGCCGAAAGCGAGGTCAACGCGGGTTGCCGTCCACTTGACTTCGCCGCTCTTGCGATCGGTGCCTTCGTAGAGCGTCTTGGCGTCCGAAGTCGCCTTCCACTGCGTGCTCATGTCGAGGAGGTTGACGAAGAAGTCGTTGGTGAGAACGCCCGGACGCTTGGTGAAAACACCATGCTCGGTGCCGCCGACATTGATGTTGATGGCGCGGAGACCACCAATAAGCACTGTCAGCTCCGGCGCCGTCAGTGTCAGGAGTTGGGCACGATCGAGCAGCACGACTTCGGCGGGAGCCGCCAGAGCCGGGTTCTCGTAATTGCGGAAGCCATCGGCCGGCGGCTCGAGATAGTCGAAGCTTGCCGCGTCGGTCTGCTCGACAGACGCGTCAGTACGGCCCGGCGTGAAGGGCACGGTCACATCGTGCCCGGCAACGCGAGCGGCCTGCTCGATACCGGCATTGCCGGCCAGCACGATCAGGTCGGCGAGCGAGATCTGCTTGCCGCCGCGAGCGTTCTGGTTGAACTCGGTGCGGATGGTCTCGAGAGCTTCGAGAATGCGGGCCAGTTCGAGCGGCTGGTTGACGGCCCAGTCCTTCTGAGGAGCCAAGCGGATACGAGCACCATTGGCGCCACCGCGCTTGTCGCCACCGCGGAAGGTCGAGGCCGAGGCCCAGGCGGTGCCGACGAGATCGGAAACCGTCAGGCCGGAGGCCAGAACCTTCTGCTTGAGCTCTGCGATGTCAGCGGCGTCGACGAGAACGCCGGTGGCTGCCGGGATCGGGTCCTGCCAGATCAGCTCTTCCTTCGGCACTTCCGGGCCGATGTAGCGCGAGCGCGGGCCAAGATCGCGGTGGGTCAGCTTGAACCAGGCGCGGGCAAAAGCTTCGGCAAAAGCCTGCGGATCTTCGAGGAAACGGCGCGAGATCTTTTCGTAGATCGGATCGAAGCGCAGCGACAGGTCCGTGGTCAGCATCGTCGGGCGATGCTTCTTGGACGGGTCGTGGGCATCCGGAATCACCGCGTCGGCGTCCTTGGCTTCCCACTGGATGGCGCCGGCCGGGCTGCGGGTCTGCACCCATTCGAACTTGAAGAGGTTCTCGAAGAAGAAGTTGCTCCACTGGGCCGGGGTCTGGGTCCAGGTCACTTCGAGGCCGCTGCCGATGGTGTCGGCGCCGTGGCCGGTGCCATAGGAGCTGGTCCAGCCAAAGCCCTGCTCTGCAAGGTCTGCGGCTTCCGGATTGACGCCCTTGTAGGATTCGGCCGAAGCGCCATGGGTCTTGCCGAAGGTGTGGCCGCCCCCGATCAGGGCAACGGTTTCCTCGTCGTTCATCGCCATGCGCTTGAACGTTTCGCGGATGAATTTTGCCGCCGAAAGCGGATCGCCATTGGCGCCCGGACCTTCGGGATTGACGTAGATGAGGCCCATTTCGGTGGCGCCGAGACCACGGTCGAACTTGTCGAGCGGACGGTGCTGCAGCCACTCGGTTTCGGTGCCCCAGTTGACGTCTTCATCCGGCTCCCACGTGTCTTCGCGACCACCGGCAAAGCCGAAGGTACGGAAGCCCATGGTTTCGAGCGCGACATTGCCGGCGAGGATCATCAGGTCGGCCCAGGAAATGCTCTGGCCGTACTTCTGCTTGATCGGCCACAGCAGGCGACGCGACTTGTCGATATTGACGTTGTCGGGCCAGCTATTGAGCGGCGCGAAACGCTGCTGGCCACGGCCGCCACCGCCGCGACCATCGCTGAGGCGATAGGTGCCCGCGCTGTGCCAGGCCATGCGGACGAACTGCGGACCATAATGACCGAAGTCGGCCGGCCACCAGTCCTGCGAGTCGGTCATGAGCTTGCGCAGGTCGTTCTTGAGCGCCGCATAGTCCAGCTTCTTGAAGGCTTCGCGATAGCTGAAGCCGGAATCGAGCGGATTGGACTTGGCAGAGTGCTGGTTCAGCAGGTCAACGCGCAGCTGATTGGGCCACCAGTCGCGGTTGGCGCGCACCTTGGCACTGCCGTGATCCACCGGGCACTTGCCGGCGGGGGCCTCGCCGTGAGGAGAATTCGTCGTGTCAGTCATATGGGGCTCCTTTGCTGCTGAGGCGCGTTATAGGCAGGTGGCTTTCATTAGGCCAATCGATTATTCTTTCTCCACCGATAGGAAGAAATTATCGTGACAATTACGCTCCGCCAGATGCGATATGCGCTCGCCGTCACCCGAACCGGCCATTTCGGCCAGGCGGCCGATGAATGCGCCGTTTCCCAGCCGGCCCTGTCCCAGCAAATCCTGGCGCTCGAAACGCTTTGCGGCTCGACGATCTTCGATCGCTTGAAATCGGGGGTAAGGTTGACCCCCTTCGGGCGCGATTTTATCGAACTAGCTCGACCCGCCGTGGCGGCATCGGAGGCGCTGGACAATTTTGCCATGCGCAATGTCGGCAAGCCCAACCGGCCCATCCGCTTCGGCCTGATCCCGACCGTCGCGCCCTATCTGCTGCCAGAGATTTTCCCGGCCCTGACCCGGGAGCTGCCGGCGCTCAAATTCACCATCAGCGAGAGCCGCACCGAAGCCATGCTGGAAAGCCTGGGCGATGGGAGCCTCGACATCGCGCTCATCGCCTCCGAGCCACCTGCAGGCGGCCCCAGGCTGGTGGTCTCCCCGCTCTTCGAAGACCCATTCGTGCTGGCAACGCCCAGCGACGAATTGACGGCGGAGCCGGTTTCGCTGGCCGCGCTCGAACCTGAGCGCATCCTGCTTCTCGACGAGGGCCACTGTTTTCGCGATCAAACCATCTCGGCCTGTCGGCTCGAAGGCGAGCGCTCGACCCGTACCTTTGCCGCGACTTCGCTCTCGACGATCGTGGAGTTCGTCGCCAGTGGGCAGGGCGTGACGCTGCTGCCGCAGATTTCGCTGCGGAAGGAGGCCAGCGACCCACGTATCGCGGTGCATCAACTCGATGATCCGCGCGCTGGCCGCCACCTCGCCCTTGTCTGGCGAGAGGCCACGCCGCTTGGCCGGACCTTCGAGGACATCGCGGCCGTGATCCGCGGAACGCGCCCCGGCGACTAGGCCCGCGCCAGGCTGCGTTGCCTGAAACTGTCATAGGAAAAGACGACCAGCGACAGCCAGATCAGCACGAAGCTCAGGAGGCGCATGCCATTGAGCTCTTCGCCGAAGAGGAAGACGGCGACGAGAAACTGGATGGAGGGCGCGAGATACTGGAACATGCCGATCGTCGTGAGCCGCAGGCGGCGCACGGCATAGGCAAAGAGCAGCAGCGGCACGGCCGTCGCCGGACCCGTAAGCACCAGCAGAATCATGGTCTGTGGGTCGCCATGCGGACCGATGCCGCGCGTCGCAAGGTCAAAGACCACATAGGCCAGGGCAAAGGGCGCGGCGATAACCGTTTCGGCGAAAAGGCCGGTGGCCGGACCCGATGGCGCCGTCTTGCGGAAAAAGCCGTAAAAGCCAAACGAGAGGGCAAGGCTCAGCGCCACATAGGGAATGCTGCCAAGGCCAATGGCCTGAATGGCGATGGCCGCGACGGCAATCAGGATGGCAATGGTCTGGAGCCGGTTCTGGCGTTCGCCTAGGAGGATCATGCCGATGGCGACGTTGATCAACGGATTGATGAAATAGCCGAAGCTCGCTTCAAGCACCTGCCCCGATTCCACGGCCCAGACATAGATCAGCCAATTGACCACCAGCAGAGTCGTCGAGAGCGCGACGACGCGAAACGTCTTCCAATTGCTCAGCAGCCGCTTCGCCTCCTGGAACCCGGCGCCGAAGGCGAGGATGCCGACAAGCAGGACCAGCGAGAACAGGGTCCGCTCCGCCACGATCAGCACCGAGCCGGCGGCTTCGAGCAGATGAAAGAGGATCGGCAAAAAGCCCCAGAGGAGATAGGCGCCGAGCGCGGCCATGACGCCGTTGCGGGTCTCTGTGGGATCGGACGACAGGGAGGACGGTGCAGGCTCGACCGTGTCGGGCGCCTGTTCGGGCAAGGTCATGGAAAGACTCCGCGCCACCAGGGCGCAGGTGAGCACTAACAGCCCCGGCCTTTCCCGACCAATCAGAGTTTGTGATCGCTTTGTCTTGCATTGCTGATCGAAAAGGCCAACCTTTCAGAGTGTTGGACGTTTGGCCTCAGGGAGCCGCGCAACACCCGGTTCCAGCCAGACCAACTTGCAGGAGCAGCGAATGAAAAAGACCGTCACCTGGATCTTGATCGCGGATGGTACTCAGGCCCGAGTGCTGGAAAATACCGGACCCGGAAAAGGACTGGCGACCGTGAAGGGGCTGGATTGGTCCATCGAGCCGCTCCAGAGCCAGGACATCAATTCCGACCGCCCCGGCCGCGGCTTTTCTTCTGGCGGCTCCGCCCGTTCCGCCATGGAGCCCAAGACCGACCCGGCCCAGCACCGGGAAGCCGAATTCGTGCGCTCGGTGGCCGAAGTGCTTGACCGCAAGGCCAAGGATGGCGCCTTCGATCGTCTGGTGATTGCGGCTGCGCCCATCGCCCTGGGCAATCTGCGCAAGGTCATGTCCGATCATGTGAAAAAGACCATTCTTGCCGAACTCGACAAGGACCTGACCAACCTGCCGACACCGAGCATCGACAAGCATCTGGATGGGATTATCGCCGTGTGAGCGGCGATTGGTTCACATCAACCAAAATTCCCCCTCAGTCGTCACCGCCCGGCTTGTCCGGGCGGTCCATGCTGCGGCTCGATGGATTGCCCGGACAAGCCGGGCAATGACGATGGAGTTTTAGATTTGCCACCAAGGGATTAGCGCCATCTGCGGAATCACCTCGCGAGGCCGATGAGTGCTGTTCGCGACTATTCGTCGTCGTCCGGCTCGAGATCCTCTCCCGCCAGCGCATCGAGAAATTCGTCGAGCATGCGGTTGATGAGATCGGGCCGCTCGATGCTGGGGATATGCGCTACCCCTTCGAGCACCGCAGCGAAGGAATTGGGCATGGTCTCGGAGAGATGCTCGTGCCGCTCGATCAGCGCGGTAAAATCCTCATCGCCGACGATCAGCATGGTGGGCGCCGTAACGGCATCGACACGGCTCCAGGCGTCGGGCCGCGGCTCTTCCCGCGTCAGTGCCGGCTTGGCCAGCGCCTTGGCGTTCATGTCGAGAAACAGTTCGCGCGTGGAGCCGCCGACGCGGCCGCTCTGGGCCCGCGGACCATCAAGCCATTCATGCGCCTGGACCTTGTTGAGAAGATCGAGATCGCCGCGCTCCCAGGCATCTTCCTCGGCCATTTCGATGGCGCTTTCCTCCGCCGTCGCAGTCCAGGGCGCACCGGTGATGGAGGTGCCGATCAGCACGAGGCCAATGACCCGGCCGGGGTTCTTCAAGGCAAAATCCACCGCCAGCCCGCCGCCCATGGAGCAGCCGACAAAGATGGCAGCATGAATATCGAAGGCGTCGAGAACCGCCTCGAGATCGTCGAGATGGCTGAAGGGTTCGTCGGCGCTGACCGCATCGCCATAGCCGCGCCGATCATAGGCGATCGCGTGCCAGCCATTGTCGGCAGCCAGCCGCATCTGGTCGTGCCACATGCGATGGTCGCACACGCCTGCATGCAGGAACACCACCGGCAGGCCATCGCCCAGTTCGACGCCCGTCAGTGTCGCGCCATCGATATCAATACTGAATTCGTCCATTACCACGCGCAGATTTCCGTTTCGGTCGCGTCGCTCTTCCAGCAGGCCCGGTCTTTCTTGGCCCTGAAATAGGTTCCCGGCAGGGGCACGGCGCGTCCGCCCGCTTCATAGGTGGCGCTGACAAAGCCCTGCCCGTCTGCCTCGATCCACAGTTCGAAGGTCGGCTTGCCGGCCGCAGAAATGCGGAAGCTGCCGGCCTCGTCGAGCCGCTGAAAGTCGCATCCATATTCGCCGTCGTCGGTGGTGAAGCAGCGCGCTTCCTTGGCCATCGCCGCCGGCATGACCATCAGCATGGCCAGCAATGCGGCGAAACTGGCGCGCGCCAGCTTCATTCGAACACCAGGGCGCAGAACTTGACCTCGTCCCGCTCCGCCTGCCAGCAGCCGGGTTCTTCCGCGAGCGGCGCGAACGTGCCCAGGTCGCCGGGAAGCTGTCCGGGCCTCGCGTCGGCCGCGATGAGATAGCCGAGCCCTTCATTTTCTTCGACAAGAACAAATGCGAAGGTCTGGCCGTCGGGCAAGGCGAAGGTCAGTCCGCCGCCATCGGTCTCCACCTCGCACTCGAACTCGTCGTAGCCCGTCAACGAGCACTGACCCGATACGGCCAATGCCGGAGCCGCGAGGGCAAGGCTGGCTGCCAGCATCGCCCCCGTGATCATAATCTTCATGCATTCCCCCAGAACGCCAGATAACCAAAGACCCTTGGGCCCTGGAAACCAAGCTTATGGCAGAAATCGCAGCAAACCCAATGTGTATTATTGCGCTTTGAAGACGATGGTAAAGGCCTGCTCTTGGGAAAGCGGCCTATTCGACGATACGGCCCGCCAGCAAGGGCGTCAGGGCCCGCTCGATATCCTGCTGGGAATAGGGTTTGACGATGACGGCATGGCTCTGCCATTCGGGTGGCAGACCGGCCCGGCCATACCCGGTTGCGAAAACCAGCGGCACGCCGCGCTCTTTCAAAATCTGCGCTACGGGAAACACAGTCGTGCCCCCGATATTGACGTCAAGGATGGCGACATCGACCGGCCCGAGCGTTTCCGCCACCGTAATGGCCTGATCGAGGCGCATCGCCTGCGCCACCACTTCGCATCCGAGATCGGCAAGCGCATCTTCGAGACCGAAGAGCACCAGCGTTTCATCCTCGACGACAAAGGCCCGGCTGCCGGCGAACTTGGCCAAGAACGACTCCCACACGCAATCGACGGCCGACTCATCCGACCATCGCGAAACTAACTGGCAGGCGCTTTGGGGCTCAAGACCCCGGTCGCAAAGCGACGATAAATTCCGACGTGACTTCCAGCGCCCTATCCTCCCGCGGCGCCACACCTTGCGGCGGAACGTGAGCTGCAAGCCAGGCGTCGCGAGCGCGGATCAGTTCGGAAATCTCGCTCTCATAGGCGACGAAGATAGCCGTAAGCCAGCGATTGACCAGATAGGACGGCGACGGCATCTGCATGTCAAAGCGGCCGAGAAGGTCTATCGTCCGCTCCGCATCGGCCCAGTCGTCGCCCACCACCCACTGATTGACCGTGAACAGCCGCAACAGGCGTCCGTTCGCGTCGACACCTATGGCGATGAGATGGTGGATGGCGCCATTGGGCCCATCGGGCCGGAGAAAGCAATGGAAGTGCCCGTGCTCGGCAGTGCCTTCTTCGGCCGGATGGCAGTGATAGAACCACTGCGCATTGCTGGCCGGGTCGAAGACGTCGCCGGGCGGATAATGTTCCCAGGCTTCGATATCGGAAACGCCGCGAAACGTGTCGCTGAGCACATTTAGGCCGCCCTTGGCGAGAATGGTCTCGCAAAAGGCGATCTCGTTGAGCGCATGTTCGCGGGCCGTGGACATCAGGCGCCGTCCACCACGAGGTCAGGGGCCTCCTGCCCCGCGGGCTTCGCCAGCGGTGGCGCGGGCGGAGCGGCCTTGGCCGGTGCCGCTTCGACCGGGCGCTGTGCCGGAGGCGGCGGTGGCGCGGCCTTTTGTGCCGGTGGCGGCGGCGGAGCCGCCTTGGCCGGTGCAGCAGCGGCGCATGGCGTAACAGGCGCTCCCGCAGCACAGGGCGCGACGGCCCCCGCAGCGCAGGGTGCAGAACCAGCCGCGCAAGGTGCCGAACCCGATGCAGCCGTGGCCTGCTCCGTCGGACGCGGCGGCACCGGATTGGTCACATGATCATAGGCGATGGCAGCAGTGGTGACGGCGAGCGCGGCACCGAAGAGCAGAGTGTTGCGTGCGCTCATTTCCTGGCGAACCCATCAAGACCGAAGAAGGGACGCAGCCAGACGCCCACGAAGGAACCGACAAAGGCGGCAGTGAACCACAGCCAGCCATGGAGGCTCCCCGTGGCAATGCCGGAGAACAGCGCCCCGATATTGCAGCCAAAGGAGAGGCGCGCGCCATAGCCCATAAGAAGGCCACCAATGATGGCCGCTAGCAACGAGCCGAGCGGCAAAGCCGCCTTCGGCGCGAATTTGCCGGCGATTGCCGCAGCCAAAGCCGCGCCGAGCACGAGGCCAAAGTCCATCACCGAAACGGTGTCGGCCAAGACGCTGGAATTCAGCGCCTGGGCCTGGGCTGGCCAGGTCCAGAACTCCCAGCTCGCAACCGGAATGCCAACCGCCGAAGCGATCTTGGCGCCCCAGAGGCCAAAGCCATAGGTGATCGACCAGGGGTGGCCCGCGAGCAGCAGCGTCGCGATATTGAGAAGGGCAAGCACCAGCCCTGCCCCGACCAGCGGCCACGGGCCATAGAGAATCCAGCTCCAACCCTGCCGCGCCGGAGCCGGTTCAGGTTCGATATTGCCGTGCACGCGCTTTTCGATCACCGCGGTGATCAGCGCCACGATGGCGAGCCCGGCAATGGTCGCCGCGATGGCAAAACCGACGCCCAGTTCAGCGCCCAGGCTGATGGCCGGCAGCGCCGGCTGCAGCAGCCAGAACGGCAGATGCGCCGTGCCGATGACGGCGCCGATAATGAAGAAAACCAGCGTGACCAGCATGCGTGCCGAACCGCCGCCGACGGTAAACAGCGTGCCCGAACCGCAGCCGCCGCCCAGTTGCATGCCGAGCCCGAAAATGGCCGCGCCGAGCAGCACGGAAACCCCGACCGGCGCCATGGCGCCCACCATAGCCTGACCACCGATATTGCCGGCAGCGACCAGCGGGATCATTGCCAGTGCCGCAACGCCGATCGTCAGCATCTGCGCCCGCATGCCGCGGCCGCGCCTCTCGACCACCATGCGCTTCCAGCCGCCAGTAAAACCGAACGAGCCGTGGTAAAGCGCCACGCCCAGAGCGCCGCCGATCAGAAACAGCGTGCCCTGGCGCAGATCGACCTGCCAGGTGATGAAAACAAAGCCGGCCAGCAACATGGCGGCAGCAACAAGAAGCGGCGCCCTATCCACCACGGCGGGCGGCAGGAATTTTGGCGCTGGTGCGGAAATATCGCTCATGATTCTCAAAATGCAGAAGTTCTAAAAGGTTTGGATGCTGCAGCCTTGCGGCGCAACATCCAATCTTCATCTCTATCGCTTCAGCCTCTCCCCGCGCGTCACCCTCGGGCTTGACCCGAGGGCTCTACACTTATGAAGGCCGGTGAAGTGAAGTCCCCTCGGGTCAAGCCCGAGGGTGACGACCGAGGCGTGAGGCCGCGATCTTACTGGATCGGGCGAGCCGGATCGGCAGCCCATTCGGCCATCGAGCCATCATACATGGCGGTATTCTTGTTGCCGCCCACTTCATGCAGGGCAAACCAGGCGATCGAAGCCCAGTGGCCGGTATTGCAGAAGACGATGTTCTTTTCGCTTTCGGCCAGGCCTGCACCCTTGGCGAGAGCAGCGATGGTTTCGGGCAGCGCGAAGCTGGCATATTCGGCGCTGTAGAAATTCGAGTGCGGGATGTTCACGGCGCCGGGAATGGTGCCTTCGATGCGCACGACCGGGCTCTTGGACTGACCAAGGAACTGCTCTTCCGGACGGCCATCGACGAGCTTAGTGCCGGCGGCAAGAGCAGCTTCCACGTCGGGCGTCGTCGCGCGCAGTTCCGGACGGACATTGACGGGGAACTCGGCCGCAGCCGGCACAGCCGCCTCGGCAACGCGCTCGCCGCCGACAGCGTCATACTGGCGCCAGCCGCCGTCGAGGATCGAAACGGCGTCATGGCCGAGATATTTGAAGGTCCAGTAGACGCGGGTCGCGCCACCAAATTCGGAGGAATCGGTACCCCACGGCACGATGACGACATGGTCGTCGGCATCGACGCCAAGGCTGCCGATGAGCGCCGCAATCTGCTCGGTCGGCGGGATCTGCCCCGGCACGCCATCGACCTCGGTGCGCCAACCAGCGCTCGCATAGGGCGCGACAGCGGCATTGGCGATGAACGGCAAATCGCCCAGGTCGGTCTCGTCGATCTTGTCACGGATATCGATGATCGCGACGTTCTCATCAGCAGCATGCGCCTTGAGCCATTCGGCGGTCACGAGCGGCGTGACATCAGAAGCAAAGGCAAAAACGGGAGCCGCAACAACAAAAGCAGCAGCGGCGGCAAACGATGCAAAACGCATGGCAATCCTCTAAAATGAATTGGAGGAAATCTATACGGGGCCGGTAGAGAAATCGAAGCGCAGGGGTCCAAAAGTCGCCGCGACGAGGCAAAAGTGCTCTCTGCGACACCCGCCTTTGAGAACGTTATTCCAAGGGCACGCTGCACACCGCAGAAACAAGAAGGGCGCGGTCTGCACCGCGCCCATAAAAGCTTATCGCGTCAGCGGCTTGTACGTCGCCCGCTTCGGGTTGACCGCATCGGCGCCAAGCCTACGTACCTTGTCCGCCTCATAGTCCTGGAAGTTGCCTTCGAACCATTCGACATGGCTATCGCCCTCGAAGGCCAGCATGTGGGTCGCCAGGCGATCGAGGAACATGCGATCGTGGCTGATGATCACGGCGCAGCCGGCGAATTCCTCCAGCGCTTCTTCGAGCGCGGCGAGGGTTTCGGTGTCGAGGTCGTTGGTCGGTTCGTCGAGGAGCAACACGTTGGCGCCCGACTTCAGCATCTTGGCGAGGTGCACGCGGTTGCGCTGGCCGCCTGAGAGATTGCCGACCTTCTGCTGCTGGTCGCCACCCTTGAAGTTGAAGGTCGAGGTATAGGCGCGCGAGTTCATTTCGCGCTTGCCGAGCATCAGCACTTCGTCACCGCCGGAAATCTCTTCCCAGACGGTCTTGTTCGGGTTGAGTGCATCGCGGCTCTGGTCGACATAGCCGAGGTGCACGTTTTCCGCGACGGTAACGGTGCCGCCATCGGGCTTTTCTTGTCCGGTCAGCATCTTGAAGAGCGTGGTCTTGCCGGCGCCGTTCGGGCCGATAATCCCAACGATGCCGCCCGGGGGCAGCTTGAAGGTCAGGTTGTCGATCAGCAGGCGATCGCCGAACGACTTGGAGAGGCCGTCGACGTCGATGACGTTGTGGCCGAGGCGTTCGCCCGGCGGAATGATGATCTGCGCGGTGTGCGACTGGGTGCGGGCCTCGTTGACCTTGACCAGTTCGTCATAGGCACGGATACGGGCCTTGGACTTGGCCTGGCGGGCCTGGGGCGACTGGCCCATCCATTCCTTTTCGCGTTCCAGCACCTTGGCGCGAGCAGCGTCTTCGCTCTTTTCCTGGGCAAAGCGCTTGGACTTGGCGTCGAGGTAAGCGGAATAATTGCCTTCATAGGGCACGCCGCGGCCGCGATCGAGCTCGAGAATCCAGCCCGTGACATTGTCGAGGAAGTAGCGGTCGTGGGTGATGATCAGTACCGCGCCTTCGAATTCGCGCAGGTGCCGTTCCAGCCAGGCCGTGGTTTCGGCGTCGAGGTGGTTGGTCGGTTCGTCGAGCAGCAGCAGGTCGGGCTTCGACAGCAGCAACGCGCAGAGCGCCACGCGGCGCTTTTCACCGCCCGAAAGGTTGGTCACGTCGGCATCGCCCGGCGGGCAGCCGAGCGCTTCCATGGCGACTTCCACCTGCGATTCCAGATCCCATAGGTTCTGCGCGTCGATGACGTCCTGGAGCTTGGTCGCCTCGTCGGCGGTCTCGTCGGAATAGTTCATCATCAACTCGTTGTAGCGGTCGACGATGTCCTTCTTTTCCTTCACGCCCATCATGACGTTGCCGAGCACGTTCAGCGCCGGATCGAGCTGCGGTTCCTGCGCGAGGTAGCCGACCTTGGCGCCATCGGCAGCCCAGGCTTCGCCGGTGAAATCGGTGTCGATACCGGCCATGATTTTCAGCAGCGTCGACTTACCCGAGCCGTTGGGGCCGAGAATGCCGATCTTGGCATCGGGGTAGAAGGAGAGATGGATATTATCCAGCACCTTCTTGCCGCCAGCATAGGCCTTCGACATTCCGTGCATGTGATAAATAAACTGGCGGGCCATGCGGGGTGATCCTCAGATGAGAAATTTGCGCCGTATTTAGGGGATAGGCCTCTCCTAGGCAACCGCAGACCGAACTGGCCGGTTGCTTCTGCCTGCAATCCCGCCGCACACATGCGCCCAGCCTCGCAAACGGAGAATGCGCCGAACCATGAACCGTCCGACGATTGCCTTTGTGGCTGCCCTTGTCACTGCCCTGCCTGTGGCAGCCCAGGACAGCCCGCCACCCGCCGTGAGCCATTTCACGCTCGATAATGGCCTCGAACTCGTGGTGATTCCCGATCGGCGCGCGCCGGTGGTGACGCATATGGTGTGGTACCACACCGGTGGCGCCGATGATCCCAATGGACAATCGGGTGTCGCCCATTTCCTCGAACACCTGATGTTCAAGGGCACGGCAAAATATCCCGCCGGCACGCTCGAAAGCGCGGTCAACGAGCTTGGCGGCCAGCTCAACGCCTTCACCACGGCCGATATCACGGTCTATTTCGAGACGGTGCCGCCCGACGCTCTCGGCCAGATGATGGATATCGAAGCCGATCGCATGCATAACCTCGTCCTGCCCGAAGAGGTGATCGATGCCGAGCGCTCCGTGGTGCTCGATGAGCGCCGGCAACGCGTCGAATCGCAACCCGGGTCGATCCTGGCCGAGCAGGTGTCGGCGACGCTCTTCCAGAACCACCCCTATCGTATTCCGGTGATCGGCTGGGCGCACGAGATCGAAGCGCTCGATCGCGAAGACGCGCTGTCCTTTTATGGCCAACACTATGCGCCCAACAATGCCCTGGTCGTGGTTGCCGGAGACGTAGACGCCGAGGTCGTCCGTCAGATGGCCGAAGACACCTATGGCAATGTCGGGCGTGGGCCCGAACTACCCCCGAGGGCACGCCCGGAGGAGCCACCCGCGCAGGCCAGCCGCACCGTTACGCTGCGCGACGCCCGTGTGTCGCTGCCGAGCTTTACGCGCAACTGGGTCGTGCCAAGCTATCGCCAGGCCGAAACCGGCGAAGCCGAAGCGCTCGACGTGCTTTCTGCAATCCTGAGCGATGGCGCGCAGAGCCGGCTCTATCAGGCCCTGGTGGTCGAGGCCGGCATCGCGGCGCAAGCCCGCACCAGCTATGACGGAGGCGCATTCGATTACGGCCGCTTCGTGCTCTACAGCGCCCCGCGCCCCGGCACGACGCTCGAGGCGCTTGAAGCCGCCATCGACACCGAGGTCGACGACATCATCACCAATGGCATTTCCGAAACCGAGCTCAATCGGGTCAAGACCCGCTTCATCCGCAGCACGATTTTCGCGCAGGACGATCAAGTCAGCATGGCCCAGACCTATGGGCTCTGGCTGACCACCGATCGGTCCATCGCTGACGTCGCCGAATGGCCCGACCGCATTCGCGCCGTCACAGCGGACGATGTCAAAGCCGTCGCCGCCAAATATCTGCGCCCGGCCACCGCGGTCACGGGCTATCTGCTTCCCCTCGCCGAGGAGAAAGCCCAATGATCACAACCATTCGCCACGCCCTGCCCGCGCTTCTCGCCCCGCTGATGCTCCTCGGCTTTGCCCTGCCAAGCCATGCCGACGTCGCTTTCAAATCCATCACCTCGCCGGGCGGCATCACCGCCGGCATGGTGGAAGACTACACGGTGCCGATTGTCACCATCGCCTTCGCCTTCCAAGGCGGCGCGGCGCAAGATCCCGACGACAAGGTGGGCCTCGCCTCCCTCATGTCGTCGCTGCTTGACGAAGGCGCTGGCGATCTCGACAGCAATGCCTTCCAGACCAGGCTTGATGATGTCGGCCTCGAAATGGGCTTTTCGGCCAATTTCGATTCCTTCACCGGCTTTGCGCGCATGCTGGCCGATCAGCGCGACGACGCCACCGAACTTCTGGCGCTCGCCGTCAACGAGCCGCGCTTTGACCAGTCAGCTATCGACCGCATGCGCGCCCAGGTCCTAGCCGGCCTTGCCTCGCGCTCCCAGGACCCCGGCTATGCCGCCGGCCGCATGTGGAACGAGGCCCTGTTCGGCACGCACCCCTATGCCCGCCCACAAGAGGGCACGGCGACGAGCCTGCCCGGGATCACGGCGGACGACCTCCGCCAGTTCCACAAGGCGCTCTTTGCCCGCGGCAACCTGAAAATCGGCATCGTCGGCGCGCTCGACGAAGAAGCCGCCGGCAAGATGATCGACGCCATCTTTGGCGCCCTGCCGGCAGAGCCCCAACTATCCGAAATCCCGCCGGCCAAACTGAGCTTTGGGCAGAACGTGGCGGTGGACTATCCCCTGCCCCAAACCTCGATCAACCTTGCCTATCCCGGCATCAGGGAAAGCGACCCCGACTTTTTCGCCGCCTATGTGATGAGTGAAATGCTGGCCGGCGATAGCCTGCTGTCCGAACTCAACCGCGAAGTGCGGGAAAAGCGCGGGCTGAGCTACGGGGTCTCCGGCGGTCTCGTCAATCTCGACCAGGCAGACGCCCTGACCATCGGCACCTCGACCCGTCCGGATCAATCGGTCGAAGCCATCGAGGTCATCAAGGCAACGATCGCAACGATGACCGAAGACGGCCCCGACCCGGCCGCGCTCGAACGCACCAAACGCTACCTCGTCGGCGCCTACCCCATCAACCAATTGCGGTCCTCGGTGGCCATTGCCACCACCATGGTGGTGCAGCAATTGCTGGATTTGCCCATCGACTATGTCGAAGAGCGCCAGAAGCAGATCGAGGCGGTGACGGGGGAAGACATCAAGCGCGTCGCCCAACGCATTTTCAGCACCGAGCCAAGTCTTTTGCAGGTTGGTCCCGGCGCGGAACAAGCCGAGGCAGCGACGCCCTAGGCGGGAAAAGCACTAGGCGGCCGCAACATCTACGGGCACCGACTTGAAGGCCGGTGTCTTGCTGCGCGGATCGACTTCCGTGCCGATGAGCACATTGGCCTCCGGATAGTAGGCGAGCACCGAGCCGGCCGGCAGATCGAAGCTGGTGGCGATGCCCTCCATCTCGCCGACGGCAGAGCGCACTTTTACCCTCTGTCCCTCGGTCAGGCCGCGCGCTGCCATGTCTGCCATGCTGAGAAAGATCGAATAGCGCCCGGCCTTGCCGCGATAGCTGTCGGTCTCTTCATAGATGATCGAGTTGAACTGCCCCTCGCTGCGCACCGAGGCGAGCATGAGCTTGCCTTTTTCAAGTGCCGGGATCGGCGTAACGACGAAATGCGCCTTGCCATCCATGGTGCCGAATTCGGGGACGTGCAGCACGCGGTTGCGAATGTGGAACTCACGCTTGGCAACGTCGATATCAGCCAACTCCTCCATGCCCGGCACAATGGCCGCAATGGCATCGCGCAGCTTGGCGTGACCGGAAAAGGCATCGAAATCCACGGGCGAATCCGGCAGGACGCGCTTGCCGATCTGGCCGAGAATCCAGCTTTCGGGCCGCACCGTGCTGATGCGGTCGATGCCGCCATCGGACAGCCGCACGAAATTGAACATGGACTCCTGGGTCGTCGGCTCCCATTCCTCGTCGCGCGCCGTGACCGGCAAAATGAGCACCTCGCCGTCACCCAGCCCATGCACATGGCCCTGGTTGAGCGTCGTCGTCAGGAACAGCTTGAAACCGATGGCCCCCATGGCACGGCTCGAGAACGCCGTGTCCGGCGTCGCCGCCCAGAGATTGCCGCCCATGATAACAGCGGCATCGATATTGCCGGCTTCGGCCCGCTTGAGGCAGGCCATTGTGTCGAGGCCTTTTTCCTCCGGGAAGCTGACGCCAAACACCTCTTCCATGCGCTTGAGAACATCGCGGGCAAGCACCGGCTTGACCCCGATCGTGCCAATACCCTGCACGTTGGAATGTCCGCGCAGCGGCAGGAGGCCGGCAAAACGCTTGCCGATCATGCCGCGCAGCAGCGCCAGATTGGCGATGGCTTCGACATTGGCGACGCCATGGACATGGTGCGTCATACCCATGCCCCAGGCAAAGACGGCATGCCGCGAGCGACCATAGGCCTCGGCCACGCGCGAAATCTCTTCGCGCGACAGCCCACAGGCTGCAGTGATTTCATCCCAGCCAAGCGTATCGATATCGTTACGGAAAGCATCAAAATCTGCGCCATAGGCGGCGATAAAAGCCCGGTCCTCCGTCCCCTGCTCCAGCACCGCTTTTGCGAGACCCTTGAACAGGGCAATGTCCGACCCGATGCGCGGCTGCAGATAGTCCGAAGCGATATCGCTGCCGCCCTTGAGCATGGAGAGCGGCGATTTCGGCACCGCGAATTTGACCAGGCCCGGCTCCTTGGCCGGATTGATGACGATCACCTGCCCGCCCCGCTCGCGGCAGTTCTTCAGCATGTGAATGAAGCGCGGGTGGTTGGACGAGGGATTGGCGCCGATGACGAAGATCAGGTCCGCCCCGGTCAGGTCCTCAAGCTCTACGGTAGCCGTTCCCTTGCCGATCGTGGTTGCGAGACCCTCGCTCGTCGCCTGATGGCAATAATAGGAGCAGTTGTTGACGTTGTTGGTGCCGTAGGCCCGCGCCAAAAGCTGGAACAGGAACCCCGCCTCGTTGGACGACCGCCCCGAGGAATAAAAGAACGTTCGCTTGGGGTCGGTTTCGGCCAGCCGATGTGCCGCATGATCGAGCGCAGCATCCCAATCGAGCGGCTCAAACTTGTCCGAGCCCGCCCGACGGAAAAGCGGCGTGCCCAGCCGCCCCAGCCGCTCCATCTCCCGCCCCGAAAGCTCGCTCAGTTCGGCAATGGTGTGCTCGAAAATCGGCTCGGGAATCGGCGGCTGGATATCGGTCGATTGCGCCTGCACCGACTTGTTGCAGACCGAGGGGAACTCATCGAGTTCATTGGTCATGCCGCCATGCTGCCCGCCCATGCCATAAGCACAGGCCTTGCAGGTGTTTTTTGCCGTCAGCGCCTTGGCAGCCTTGCCCACGCCCATCTTGCCGATGGTGGAAAGGGTATAGAGGACTTTCTTGGGGCCGCCGCCCACGACATTACTGGTATCGGCCACTTAGAACACTCCCGCAGTGCCCCTTATTTTGGAGCCGACAAGACGGGAGTGCAAGTCATCAACGGTCCTCCCTCCGCACGGTGTCATTCCCGCGAAAGCGGGAACCCCTGTTTGGTAACGGAGGTCCCCGCTTTCGCGGGGATGACACGGCGGAAAGCGGAGAGAGCGCAATGACCGTCAGTAAACCGCCTTCACATACATCTCCTGCGGCACCGGTCCACGATGGTAGTCGGGGTGTCGGATGCGCTCGGGCAGCACAATCTCGGGCTTGGGCACTTCGTCATAAGGAATGGCCTCAAGCAGATGCGCGATGCAGTTGAGGCGCGCGCGCTTCTTGTCGTCGGCATTGACGACCCACCACGGCGAATCCGTCGTGTGGGTGCGCACCAACATGTCTTCCTTGGCCTTGGTATAGTCTTCCCAGTGGCGACGACTTTCCATGTCCATGGGCGACAGCTTCCACTGCTTCAGCGGATCCTGAATGCGCATGCGGAAGCGGAATTCCTGCTCTTCATTGGTGATAGAAAACCAGAACTTGATGAGGATGATCCCCGAACGGATCAGCATCTTTTCGAATTCCGGGACCGTGCGGAAGAACTCTTCCAGCTCGTCGGGCGAGCAGAAACCCATGACGCGCTCGACACCGGCGCGATTGTACCAGGAGCGGTCGAACAGCACCATTTCGCCCGCTGCCGGCAGGTGGGGCACGTAGCGCTGGAAATACCACTGGGTCTTTTCGCGGTCGGACGGCGCGGGCAGCGCAACGACGCGGCAGACACGCGGATTGAGCCGCTGCGTAATGCGCTTGATGGCTCCGCCCTTGCCGGCGGAATCACGACCTTCAAAAATGACCGCAACCTTCAGTTTGTTATGAACAATCCAATCCTGCAGCCGCACCAACTCGTGCTGCAGACGGAACAGCTCTCGGAAATAGACATTGCGGTCGAGTGACTTGCGCTCTGCCCGCTCACCCTCTTCGGCGAGCGCCTCGAGCTGGTCGTCCTCGAACTGCAGCTCCAGCTCTTCATCAAAGCTGTCGGTAATCTCTTCGCGAATGCGGTTCAGTTCCGCCTCGAATTGGTCGAAGCGCGCGTTCTGGTCGAAGTCGTTCACTTGAGGGCCCTCCGGGTGCGGCACCATTGGCCACACCAGGATTGCACTTTTGTGACAGAAGCGCTTCCAGCAAAAGTATCGGTGTTTTGCATGTCGCCCAAGTCAAAGGCGACATGCCGTGATGTTAGGTGCTCAACCCAAATGCAAGCCGGATATTTCCGGCCTCAATAGACAAAGACCGTCAACTGATTGCCGCGCTGATGAACGGCAAAGACGCGGTTCGCATTGTAGGAAGACCGATCGATCGAAGCGCTCAGCAGGCTATCGCTGCTGATGGCGGAACGCAGTGAATTGCCGAGACCGGAATTGGTCAGGGCGGCGGCGAGCCAGGTCTGCAGTTCCGGGCACATGTCGACACGCTGGATCTCGACATTGCTGGCGCGCTGCCAGGAGCCGCCGATCTGCGTGCCTTGGATCAGCCGTTCGACCTGACGCGGGCTGGTGCCGGCACAGGCCGGAGCGTTTCCACCATTGGAAGCGGAGAAGGACGGAATGCCGCCATTGCCGACGCCGCCGTTTCCACCGCCGTTCCCGGGATTGCCGGGATTGCCCGGCGCACCGCCGCCGATCGATACGCCGATATTGGCGAGACTACCGCCACCCACTGTCGCGCCTACGCCAACAGTGCCATTGAGCAGCCCGACATCCGCATCGACAAGACTTCCACCGCCGACTGTCGCGCCAACCGTAGCTGCCCCGCCAAGCACGTTCGCATTCGCGCCGAGGGCGCTGCCACCGCCACTGCCGACTGTTGCATTGGCGATGCCCGAGCTACCGCCGATTTGCGCATCGACGAGCTGGTTCTCACCGCCAAGGCCGACATTAACCAGGCCCGTATTGGAAGCATCGCCCGAGCCAAGGGTGACCAGCGCGTCTTCGCCACTTCCACCAATGATTCCAAGCAGGTTCTGGGCCTGGGCGGGCGCCGAAACACTCGCGACAAAGACCAGAGGCAGAATAGAAAGCAATTTTCTTTTCATAACTCATCTCCATCTTCGCGACCAACTTGCCGCACTGAAATGACGGCCGAAGACAGACTTGAGTTTCAATTTGTGATTTGGTCTAACCCAACTGGTAAACGACAGACTAATACACAAATATTGAAGAGAATTAACGAAGCATTTGTCATAACAAAAAAGGCGCGGAACCGAAGTTCCGCGCCCCATCGGGGCTACAGCAAAGGAGCGTCAGCCTTCCTGCCACCGCCGACTTATCGGGCTGATCCCCGCTTGGGACCGCCGCGTGGCTTGCCACAGCAGAACTGTGGTTCGCTGGCACAACGACCCATTTCCACATCAGTTCCCGCCAAGCCGTTCACATCGGCAACCGCGCTAAAATTGCGTATTGATGGCCAGGGTGAAGCGATCGATCGTGTAGCTATCGCCTGACTCCTCCACCCATTTTCGCAAGGCCCTCAGCGACAGGCTCGCCTGATCGGCCATCGCATAATCGAGGCGCAGGCTGGCCGTCTGCACCTGCCGCGTCTGGCTCGCATCGAAAATCCCCATCTCGTCGCTGCGGCTCACCGCCGCCGAGAGCGCAATGGCATCCGTCATCCTGTACCGCGCGGAAAGCTCGATCTCGCTGGTGCTGCTGGCAACGGGATCGAGCGGATCGTCGAGATCGACGCTCTTTTCCGCCCGAAGCGCCAGCGTCCAGCGATCACCCAGCGCCAGTTCCGACTGCATCGCCAGATAAGGCAAAACCTCGCGCAGGCCGGGATCGATCAACGGCCAGACCAATGTCGCCCCCGCCAGGAATTCGACGAGAAGATTGTCCGTCTTGGTCCGAACGCCCCCAGCGACAGTCCCCGCAGTTCCCGGCAGGCGGCCATAATCGAACTGATCGGCTTCCGGAACACTCGAAAAATCCCCTTTGAGCCGGCCAAGCACCGCCATGGCGCCCGTCACCGCCTTTTCCCAATTCACCCCTACCCCGACAACACCCACTTGCGGGTCGAGCCGAACCGGTGGCAGCTCGATGGGCAGGCCGGAAATGACCGCATCCTCGGGATAGCGCCAGCTACCGTTCACGATCACATTGACCTGCTGGTCTTTCCCCATGACGGCCAGTTCCAACATGGTTTCGTGTGTCACCTTGCCGTTCGCAACGCCGATCATCGCGCCATCGAGCGGCAGGCCCTCGCCGACCCAGTCCCGGGTCAGGGCATAGCCGGCACGCAGCACCATGCCCTTGTCGAGCTCCAGCGCCGCTTCCACGCCGGCCGCGGCTGACATGTCGTCTTCCACCGAAACCGTCGCAAAACGCGTCTGCTCGAACAGCAATGTCCCGCGCAGCGACAGGGCGCCCATGCTGTGCGACAGCGAAAGCTCATGCTTGTGCTCGACGAACAGGTCCGACGGCCCGTCCACGGTTTCCGTGGCATTGCTGGTCCAACCCGCCTCGACGGCGCTCTTGAGCGCCAGGGCCTCCTCGCCCAAAACGGCGGAAACACTGACCATCCAGACCGCAATGCAAGAAAACCAGCGCATCCCAACCTCCGGCAGAGCCACCGGGCAAGAATGCTCATGGTTCAGTAACCAATATTTCACGTAGAGGGTCAGTAGATTTACCTGCCCGGCAGCGTTGAGATTAAGCGTTAATGCCGGAACTGGGTCGTGTAAGTAGTCTATTAACTATGATCTTCATCCCTGCTTCGGGATTTTGGCTCCACTCAAAAGGAGCTGGCCATGCCAAAACCGAGCGAACTTTGCACCGCCCTGCGCAATTGGCGCATCCGCGCCCGCCTGCAACAGGATGCCGTCGCCAAAAGCCTCGGCGTCACGCAGAGTCAGATCAGCCGCTGGGAAAGCGGCCGCGATGCGCCCCGTCCGCACAATATCGAGGCCATCCGCCGCCTCATCTGGGGCCCCGAAGCCGATCCGCTCGTGGCCCTGCGCTATTTCGTGGAAGAGTCGCACCAGAACCTGCTGCTGATGGATGCCAGCCACGCCATCATCGCCTGCAGCCGGCCGCTAAAACTGCCATCCGGCCCGCTCGACCGCTTCGGTTGGGTCATCGATCCGCAGAAAAACCCCGCCTTCGCCCCGGTCCATGCCCGCTTCTGCGAATTGCTGGCCCGGCCGGCCGGCGTCGTCAGCCTCAAGATCACCATCCCCTTTGTGGACAATGGCCGCGACTGGTGCGCCATCATCAACAAGACCATCCACACGGTCGTCGGCACCCGCCTTTGCCTCGTCGAACCCAGCTTTCGCGAGGCAACGGGCCTTGAAGGCAAGGAAATCCGGCTTGAAGAGGTACGGCTGACGCCTGACGAAGGGGAACGTCACTCGCTTACTCTCTGGCGCCAATTGGCTCCCGCCTCCTGATCCATTTTTTCTAAGCAAAATCAAAACAAAGAACCCGCGCCGGGGGGCTCCGGCGCGGGTCTGGCGTCCGTGGCGGGTTGGAGGTAACACCCCGCCGCAGGAGCTACCAGCCGTGCTTCTTGGTCTGGTTCTGGCCGCCGATGCCCAGAATGCCATTGCCGTTCAGCACACCATTGAGAATGGAATTGCCGTTGGCGGTATTGTTGCCGCTGAGGATGCCGGAGAGAATGCTGCTGTTGTTGCCGACAGCGACGGTATTGCCGTTGAGGACATTGATATTGCCCACATCCACGACGTCGGCCACGGTGGAGACCACGCCGGTGATGTTGCTGAGCACATTGTTGGTGCGCTTGGCGAAGAAGCCGCCGGCATGAGCGCCCGAAGTCATCGCCATGGCAGCCACGACGGAAAGTGCAATCACGGTCTTCATACTCGTTACTCCCTTGAAAACATGTCGGTTTCGACAGGCACGAGGAAGCCCGAGCACGCGCTTTTGGGCAATTGCAGGGAGCGATAATATGCGTTTCATGCGCACTAGGCGCGTTTCATGTCCCGGACTACGGGAAAGCCCTAAAGCTCAAAGCTCTCCTGCATCGCCTGAATGGCCTTGATGGCGGCCGAGGCGCGGTTTTCGACGCCAAGCTTGGCATAGACCTGCTCAAGGTGCTTGTTCACCGTGCGCGGGCTGAGGCCCAAAATATCCCCGATATCGCGATTGGATTTTCCGCGGGCGATCCAGAGCAGCACTTCGCTTTCGCGCTGCGTCAGCCCAAAGTGCTGGCGGAGATTGTCTTCCTGCCCCTCTTCCTGCGCACCGGTCAGGCGGAAAAGATATTCGTCGCCGCCGACCACGCCGAGAAAGGCAAACTGCAGTCCCGGGGCGCCCGGCAGAGTCACATCGAACCCGCTGCCCGGTGACGCATCGCCATGGTCGAGTCGCCAACGGGAAAAACCGCTCGACATCTCCGCCTGGCGATCCGCGTCCATACCGGAGCGTTCGAGCAGCTTGTTGGCCTGCGGCGTCGACCACAACACCGCTGCATCGGCGCCAAACGCCACCAGATGCCGCCCGGCAGCATCGAGCGCAATCCGCGCGCTCTGGGCGCGGCGGGCATTGGCAAGGTGCACCCGGATACGGGCCCGCAATTCATCGACATTGATCGGCTTTGAGAGATAATCGACGCCGCCGCTTTCGAGCGCATGGACGATATGCTCGGTTTCGGTCAGCCCGGTCATGAAGATGACAGGCACATGCGTGAGGGGCGCCATGGCCTTCAGCCGACGACAGGTTTCAAAGCCATCGAGACCGGGCATGACGGCATCCATCAGCACCACATCCGGCACGACGCGCTGCACGATATTGAGCGCCGCCTCGCCGCTCCGCGCCACCAGCACGGTCACGCCAGCGTCTTCGAGCGCCGTCGTCAGGAAACCGAGGGATTCCGGCGAGTCATCGACCAGAAGCACAATGTCCTGATCCCGCTCAATCCGGCTCATGGCTCACCCGTTCGAGCAGTTCGGCATAGCCATCGAAATCGAAGCTCTCCATATGAGCGCGCAGGGCGGTCACCAAAGGCTCGTTATTGGGATCGACGGCCAGTTCGGTCAATTTCGCTTCTATCCCCCTGATATGGCCGATCTGCCCCAGATTTGCCAAGTCACGCAAGTGCTCCACCCCTGGCGACCGCAGCTTTTGCGTTTTTTTGGCTTTTGGTGCCGGCGCCTCGAAATAGGTCCAGTCGAGAGCGAGTTGCGCGCCGATCTTGTCGAGCAATTGCGCGAGGTCGAACGGCTTTGCCAACGCATCATTATGCCCGGCATCGCGGCTCGCTGGCCCCGCCCCATCTCCGATATTGGCCGAAAGCATGACTATAGGTTCGGCAATACCCCGTTCGCGCAGGGCCGCAACGAGATCCCAGCCGCTCATCCCCGGCATGCGAATATCGACGAAGAAGAGATCAGGCCGCGTGGTGGCAACGAGATCGAGGCACGAGAGTCCATCCGCCGCCGTCAACACGACAAAGCCCAGCGGCGACAGCATTTCGCGCATCAGCTCGCGGTGGTCCTGATTGTCATCGACGACCATCACCACCCGCGCCGGTCCCGCATAACCGACGATCCGCCGCAGATCGGCCCGCCCCTGGCTCAGACGCTCGACCTTGGCCAGCATCAACCGCGCCTGGAAGCGCGTGCCGACGCCGACCGTGCTTGAGACGGTAATTTCGCCACCCAGCGTTTCCGTCAGCAGTTTTGTAATGGTCAACCCAAGCCCAAGTCCGGGCGTGAAGCGATTGTGCTCCGCCTCGCCGCGCACGAAGGGCTCAAAGATGTGGTCGAGATCGGCGGGAGAAATCCCGCTGCCGCTATCCGAAACCGTAAAGGTCGCCACCTGCATGCGATAAGCCACCTCAAAGCTCACGTGCCCTGAGCTGGTGAACTTGATGGCATTGGACAGCAGATTGACCAGAATCTGCCGCAGCCGCTTTTCATCGGTCCGCACATAGATCGGCAGCGCCTTGGCGCGCGTATGCCGGAACTCCAGCCCCTTGGCCTCGGCCTGAAGCCGAAACATATCGACGATCTGATCCAGAAAATCCTGAATATTGATCTCGTTAGAATAGACGTGGAGCCGCCCCGCTTCGATCTTGGAAATATCGAGCAGGCCATCGATCAGCCCCGAAAGATGCTCCGCACTGCGGCGGATCACCTGCACCGATCCACGCCGGTTCTCCGGCACTTCTGGATCGCGCTCAAGGATTTGCGCATAGCCCATCACCGCATTGAGCGGCGTGCGCAATTCGTGGCTGAGGCCCACGACATAGCGTGACTTGGCCTGATTGGCTGCCTCTGCCTTTTCCTTGGCGCGCTGCAATTCGGCATCGGTCTTGCCGTGCGCGTCGATTTCCTTGAGCAGCAGCGTGTTTTGCCGCGTGCTCTCTTCTTCGGCGACCAACCGGCTGTCATGCGCCAGCACGAGAAACCAGGTCATGATCCCCGCCGCCACCGCAAAGACGAAAAACACGACGAGCAGGGTGCCCCCCACCACATCCGACGTATCCGGCGCCGATTGGCTGGCGAAATAGTAGATAAGCCCTAGAATGCCGCCGAGGATCGCTGTGGCGATACCCATGGAAATCCCATAGCGCCCAATCCGGGTCTGCAATTTCTCGATCGCCCATTGCGGCAGCACGCTCGACGCCACCGCATGCGTCTGTGCCCGGAAATGTGCATGCGGCTTGCACATGTCGTGGCACCGCGCATCGAGCGAACAACAGAGCGAGCAGATCGGCGCCGCATAAGCCGGGCACCAGGCCATGTCTTCAGGCTCGAACGGGTGCTCGCAGATCGAACAAGTCAGCGAAGTTTTGTTCGCCCATGCTTTTCGCGGTTTGCGCGCCAGATAGTATTTACCCTTCGTCGCCCATGCGATGGCCGGCGAGGCAATAAAGCAAACGACCAGCGCAATATAAGGCGCCAGCGCCGCAGCCATCTCGCCAAACGCACCAAAATGCGCCGCCAGCGCAATCACTGCCGACAGCAGCATCGACCCGACACCGACAGGATTGATGTCATAAAGATGCGCCCGCTTGAACTCGATGCCCGGCGGCGACAGCCCCAGCGGCTTGTTGACGAAAAGATCGGCTGAGATCGAGCAGAGCCAAGCCATGGCGATGATCGAGAAGATCCCAAGCGTCTCTTCCAGCAACCGATAGATCCCCAACTCCATCAGCAACAGCGCAATGGCCACATTGAACAGCAGCCAGACCACACGGCCGGGATGGCTATGCGTCAGCCGCGAAAAGAAATTCGACCAGGCCAGCGACCCGGCATAGGCATTCATCACATTGATCTTGAGCTGACTGACCACCACGAAGACCGCCATCAGCATCAGCGCCACGAATTCATTGGGGATCATGTAGCCAAAGGCCACCGCATACATGTAACCGGGCTCTGACGCGTGCTCCGGCGAAACGCCGGACGACAGCGCCAGGAAAGCAAGGAACGACCCCGCGATCAGCTTGGGCGCGCCAACAACGACCCACCCCGCCCCCGCGAGAAAAATCCCGAGCTTCTGCCGCCACTTCGGCGCCCCCTCGGCAGGCAGAAACCGCAGGAAATCGACCTGCTCGCCAATCTGCGTCATCAGCGCCAGAATAACCGCCGACGCCGCGCCGAACTTGGCGATATCAAAGGGCGAAATCGTCCCCGCCGCACCCTCCGGCTGCCCCAAACCCGCAAATGCCCGCCAGAGGTCGAACTTCTCCCAATCCATGAAGGCGATGAAGAAGAACGGCAGGATGTTCAGCACGATCCAGATCGGCTGCGTCAGCACCTGAAAGCTCGAAATCATCCTGATGCCATGCGTCACCAGCGGAATGACGATAACAGCCGAAATGATGTGCCCCATCCAGAGCGGAATGCCGAAGGCCAGCTCCAGCGCGCTCGACATAATGGAAGCTTCGATGGCGAAAAGGATGAAGGTAAAACTCGCATAGATCAGCGAGGTGATCGTCGAGCCGATATAGCCAAAACTGGCGCCGCGGGTCAGGAGATCCACGTCCACCCCATGCCGCGTCGCATAGCGGGAGATGGGCACACCGACGAGCAGAATGGCGATTGACGCGACGACTATCGCAATCAGCGCATTGGTTGTCCCATATGACAACGTAATGCTACCGCCAAT
Source organism: Devosia riboflavina (assembly GCF_000743575.1). Lineage (GTDB taxonomy): Bacteria > Pseudomonadota > Alphaproteobacteria > Rhizobiales > Devosiaceae > Devosia > Devosia riboflavina. The sequence continues at coordinate 145,264 of NZ_JQGC01000033.1, forward strand.
AGCCTCCAGCGCGAGGAACGAGATGGCGCCGATCGCAGTCTGCGAGATTCGATCATTGGAAAACCGCCGCGCCGACTTGGCTGTAAAGCGCAACGCATAGTCTTCAAGCGTCTGGTTGGCGACCCAGCGATTGTATTCGCGCCTGATGGGAATGATCCGTTGCCGCGCCATTATCCGCTCAAGCCTTAACCAATTTCATGCGCTGCTCAATTTTTCGCCACCACTGTCTTAGCACGGATTTTGCCAAAATCACGCGGTTTTTCAGGCCCTTCCGCGCCGCAGCGGAATCTCCTCGTCAGCCAGTTACGTCAATCGACGTATAGGGCAGCGTTAAAAAATCGTCTCAGGTGCCCCCATCGAGGCGCCTCCCTTGGCTGTCTCCTGGGGTCAACAAAACTAGAGGGACGAACACATGAACTTCACCCGCGCCAAAAGCGCCCTGCTCGCCGCGGCACTCGCCGGCAGCATTTCCCTGCCCATGGTTCCCGCCATGGCGCAGGAAGACACCATCAAGGTTGGTATCCTCCACTCGCTCTCGGGCACGATGGCGATTTCGGAAACCACCCTCAAGGACACCATGCTGTTCCTCATCGAACAGCAAAACGCCAAGGGCGGCGTCCTCGGCAAGCAGCTCGAACCCGTCGTGGTCGATATTGCTTCCGATTGGCCGCTGGCCGCCGAGCTCGCCCGCCAGCTGATCGAAGTCGACGACGTCGACGTGGTCTTCGGCTGCTGGACCTCGGTCTGCCGCAAGTCCGTGCTGCCGGTCTTTGAAGAACTGAACTCGCTGCTCTTCTACCCCGTCCAGTACGAAGGCGAAGAATCCCAGCGCAACGTGTTCTACACCGGCGCTTCGCCGAACCAGCAGGCGATCCCGGCCGTCGACTATCTCGCCGAAGAAGAAGGCGTGGAACGCTGGGTGCTCGCCGGCACCGACTATGTCTATCCGCAGACGACCAACAAGATCCTCGAGCAGTACCTGCTCGACAAGGGCGTCGCCAAAGAAGACATCATGATCAACTACACGCCCTTCGGTCATTCCGATTGGCAAACCATCGTTTCCGACATCAAGGCCTTCGGCTCGGAAGGCAAGAAGACCGCCGTGGTCTCGACCATTAACGGCGACGCCAACGTGCCGTTCTATCGCGAACTGGGCAACCAGGGCATCAAGGCCGAAGACATCCCGGTCGTCGCCTTCTCGGTCGGCGAAGAGGAGCTCTCCGGCTTCGACACCACCCCACTCGTGGGTCACCTCGCCGCCTGGAACTATTTTATGAGCGTCGACACCCCGGAGAACGAGGCGTTTATCGCTGACTGGCAAAAATTCATCGGCTCCGACACCCGCGTCACCAATGACCCGATGGAAGCCCACATGATCGGCTTCAACCTCTGGGTGAAGGCCGTGGAAGCTGCCGGTTCGACCGAAGCTGACGCCGTGATCGATAGCATCGTTGGCCTCGAAACCCCGAACCTGACCGGCGGCGTCGCCAAGATGCTCCCGAACCACCACATCACCAAGCCCGTGCTGATCGGTGAAATCCAGGATGACGGCCAGTTCTTTGTGGTCTGGGAAACCGAAGACCTCGTCCCCGGCGACGCATGGTCCGACTACCTGCCAGAATCCAAGATGCTGGAAGCCGATTGGACCGCCCCGATCAACTGCGGCAACTACAATACCGAAACCAAGACCTGCGGCGGCGCGGCTCAGTAAGCGAGCCACCTAACCCGGCAGGGGCGGCCTCCGCCCCTGCCTCTTTCTCTTGAACCGACAAGGACTTCCCAAGCGATGCTGACTCACCTTCTCCGCCTGGCACTCCTTACCCTGTCGCTTCTCCTACCCAGCCAGATCGCCCGCGCGCAGGACGCCGCCGTCGATATTCCGGCCCAGATCGCCGCGATGGGCGAGGCGAGCCTCAAGGAACTCACACAGATCGTCGTCGAGCTTGCCTCAACCGGAGACAACGGCGTCGTTCCGGTCCTCACCGCTCTCGCAGACGGCAATCTCTATCTCGATGAAGCCTCCGGCCGCGTCGTCATCCAGAACGGTTCGACCATCACCGATCCGCTGACCGGCGAGGCCGTTGATCTCGGCGCCGAAGCCGACCTCTCCCGCATCCGCGTCAACAATGGCCTCCGGCGCGATATTTCCGCTGCCCTCTCCGGCATGACGCTCATGAGCGACAATCCCGCGACGCGCCTTGCCGCCGCCCAGGGTTTTCTGTCCAAGCCAGACGCCGCCAATCTGCCGCTGCTCGACGAAGCCATTGCGGCCGAAACTGACGCCAATGTCCGCGGCGCCATGCAGGCCGCCCGCGCCGTCACCATCCTGACGAGCGAAGATGCCAGCATCGAAGACAAGAACGCCGCCGTGCCCCAGGTCGTCGCCGGCGCCGGCCGCAATGCCATCACCATTCTCACCGGCGCTCTGGCCGATGCACCAGATGAAGTGAAGCCGACCATCGAAGCCGCCATCGCTGGCCTCGAACAGGGCCGCGCCGTCTGGGGCGCCCTGCAAAACGTCTGGTTCGGCGTTTCTCTCGGCTCCGTCCTCCTCCTCGCCGCCATCGGCCTTGCCATTACCTTCGGTGTCATGGGCGTTATCAATATGGCCCATGGCGAGATGGTCATGCTAGGCGCCTACACGACCTTCCTCGTGCAGCTCGTCATTCGCCAGAATTTCCCGGGCCTGCTCGACTATTCCCTGCTTATCGCCCTGCCCGTTGCCTTCCTCGTCACCGGGGCCATCGGCGTCGGGATCGAACGTGGCATCATCCGCTGGCTCTACGGTCGTCCGCTCGAAACGCTGCTCGCCACCTGGGGCCTATCGCTTATCCTGCAGCAAACCGTTCGCTCAATCTTCGGCCCGACCAACCAGATGGTCATCGCCCCGACCTGGATGTCCGGATCGACCGACTTCTTCGGCCTCGCCATCACCTACAACCGCTTCTGGATCGTCATCTTCGCGCTGATCGTCTTCTTCATGCTGTTGCTGATCCTCAACCGCACGCCGCTCGGCCTTCAGATGCGCGCTGTCACCCAGAACCGCCGCATGGCCTCAGCCATGGGCATCCGCACCCCCTTCGTCGACGCCATGACCTTCGGCCTCGGTTCGGGCATTGCCGGCCTTGCTGGCGTGGCCCTCACCCAGATCGACAACATCTCGCCGAACCTGGGCCAGAACTACATCATCGATAGTTTCATGGTCGTGGTCTTCGGCGGCGTCGGCAATCTCTGGGGCACCTTTGTCGGCGCGCTCACACTCGGCGTCGCCAACAAGTTCCTGGAGCCCTATGCCGGCGCGGTGCTCGGCAAGATCCTGATCCTGGTGCTGATCATCCTCTTTATACAGCGGCGTCCGCGGGGCCTCTTCGCCCTCAAGGGAAGGGCGATCGAACAATGATCGCTTTCCCGCCCCGCACCCTGACTTCCGGAGACATCGCATGCTGACCCAAGCCCTGTTCCGTGCGCTCGACAAAAAGGCCGTATGGGTCATCGGCATCTTCCTCGCCGTGGCCGTCCTCGTGCCCATGGCCAATCTGCTGATCCCGCCCGGCCAGTTCGGCCACGTGCCGACCTATCTCGTCTCGCTGCTCGGCAAATACCTGAGCTACGCCATTCTGGCGCTCGCGCTGGACCTCGTCTGGGGCTATTGCGGTATCCTCTCGCTCGGCCACAGCGCCTTCTTCGCGCTCGGCGGCTATGCCATGGGCATGTATCTCATGCGCCAGATCGGCACGCGCGGCGTCTATGGCAATCCGACGCTGCCGGACTTCATGGTGTTCCTCAATTGGAAGGAACTGCCCTGGTATTGGCTCGGCTTCGACAATTTCTGGTTCGCCATGGCCATGGTCGTGGTTGTCCCCGGCCTTCTCGCCTTCATCTTCGGCTTCTTCGCTTTCCGTAGCCGCGTAACGGGCGTCTATCTCTCCATCATCACCCAGGCGATGACCTTCGCCCTGCTGCTCGCCTTCTTCCGCAACGACATGGGCTTTGGCGGCAACAACGGCCTCACCGACTTCAAGGACATTTTAGGCGCCCCGGTTCAGGCCCAAAGCACCCGCGTCATCCTCTTCGCCGCTACTGCCATTGCCTTGGCTCTCTCAGTCCTCGTCTGCTCGATGATCGTCAATTCCAAGCTCGGCAAGGTGATGGTCGCCGTGCGCGATGCCGAAAGCCGCACGCGCTTCATCGGCTACCGCGTCGAATACGTAAAACTCTTCGCCTTCACCGTCTCGGCCATCATGGCCGGCATTGCCGGCGCGCTCTATGTGCCACAGGTCGGCATCATCAATCCCGGCGAGTTCGAGCCCGGCAATTCCATCGAAGTGGTCATCTGGACTGCCGTCGGTGGCCGCGGCACCCTGATCGGCCCGATCATTGGTGCCATCGTCGTTAACCTCGGAAAGTCCTGGTTCACGAGCGCCCTGCCCGAATTCTGGCTCTTCGCCCTCGGCGCACTCTTCATCTTCGTCACCCTGTTCCTGCCCAAGGGTATCGTCGGCCTCTGGAAGCAGCTCTTCGGCATACGCCGCAAAAAGGCCGAGGAGCCCGCCCTGCCCACTCCGGCTCAGTCCGTCGATATCGAGCGCGGCGAAGACTCTGCCACCTTCGACAATCCTCAAATCCGGCCGGCGGAGTAAAGCCAATGAGCAAAGCGCAGGACACTATGCTCTACCTCAACGGCGTCTCGGTTGCCTTTGACGGGTTCAAGGCCATCAATAATCTCTCGATTATCGTCCGACCCACCGAAATGCTGGCCATTATCGGCCCCAATGGCGCGGGCAAGACCACGATGATGGACATCATCACCGGCAAGACGCGACCCGACGCCGGCGAGGTCATGTTCGATGGCCGCACCGATCTCACCAAGCTCGATGAAGCCGCCATCGCCAATCTCGGCATCGGCCGCAAATTCCAGAAGCCCACCGTGTTCGAGAGCCACACGGTCTGGGACAATCTCGAAATGGCGCTGAAGAAACCGCGCGGCATCTTTGCCGCCCTCTTCTACACTGCCAGCGACGAAGACGTGACCCGCATCACCGAAATCCTCGAAACCGTCCGCCTCCTCCACCGCAAGGACGAGTTTGCCGCCAATCTAAGCCACGGCCAGAAGCAATGGCTCGAAATTGGCATGCTGCTTGCACAAGATCCCAAGCTCCTGCTCGTCGACGAACCCGTCGCCGGCATGACCGACAGCGAAACCGAGGAAACAGCCAAACTGCTGCGCGAAATCGCCAAGACCCGATCCGTCGTAGTGGTCGAGCACGACATGAGCTTCGTGCGCGAACTCGGTTCGCGCGTCGTCTGTCTGGCTGAAGGCGCCGTGCTGGCCGAAGGGTCGCTGGACCAAGTGAGCGCCAATCCCGTGGTGATCGAAAGGTATCTTGGACGATGACCGCCGCACTCTCGATCTCAACTATCAACCTTCACTACGGCGCCGCTCAGGCGCTCAAGGGCGTGTCGATCGATTGCCAGTCGGGCCGGATCACTGCCGTGCTCGGCCGCAATGGCGTCGGCAAATCTTCGACTCTGCGCGCCATTACCGGCATCAACCACATCTCGTCCGGTGCCGTAACTTTCGGCAGCGAAGTGCTCAAAAAAGCGCCACCCTATAAACGCGCTCGCATGGGTATCGGCTATGTGCCGCAGGGTCGCGAAATCTTCCCGCTACTGACGGTCAAGGAAAACCTCGAAACCGGCTATGCCGGTCTCGCCCGCAGCGACAGAAACATTCCCGAATACATTTTCGAGCTGTTCCCCGTCCTAAAATCCATGCTTGGGCGGCGGGGCGGCGATCTCTCGGGTGGCCAGCAGCAGCAGCTCGCTATCGGCCGCGCTCTGGTCACCCGACCCAAAGTTCTGGTTCTCGATGAGCCCACCGAAGGCATCCAGCCCTCGATCATCAAGGACATTGGCCGCGCGCTGCAATTCCTGCGCGACGAAAAGGGCATGACCATTCTGTTGGTCGAGCAATTCCTCGATTTCTGCCGCGAAATTGCTGACGACATCTACGTCATGGACCGCGGCGAAATCATGCACAAAGGCCCGGCGAGCGATCTCGACCTGCAGGATGTGCGCAAACACCTGATGGTATGAAAAAGGCACCTGACCGAAGCCAGATGCCCTTCTTAGCCGCTGAAAGCGACAAATTATTGAGTAACGAAGCCACCATCGACACAGGCCTGCAGATCGATCGTATCGAGATCGATCGTCGTCGTGGCGTTCGCGCCTTCGTTAACTGCTGGAGCATCTGCTTCCGACGTGTCGGTTTCGCCAGAAACGTTATTAGCCTCCTCTGTTTCGTTGCCCTCGGAAAGAGCCTCAGTGCTTTCGGCCGTCGAAAGAGCATCACAGCGCTCCTGCACGGCCGGCATGTCCGCTTCGGACACAGCAACACCATTGATCGTCATGCCTTGCGCAAAGGCGGCACCGGTAAGAGCAATAGTAAGCGCAGCAACAGACAAAGCAGATTTAACGGTCATTTGAATAACCTCTTGAAAATTCTCTATGAAAGAGCGTTTGCTCGCCTAAATAACGAGGCGAACGCGGGATCGTTGCAATGAATTTTGCGACCAGGCCGAATTTCGAGGCAATTTCGTCTGCTCCCGTGATGCAGCGCGCCAGAGGCACTGCGCGCATCGGCACCAAGCAACGCGACGGAAAGACTTGTATCGACACGCTTTTTCAGGAGGGCTGCGGCAAGATCCGTCTGCCGCGCACGCATTCTTCTGCACTTGAAGCCGTTTTTATCAATACGGCCGGCGGCATTACCGGCGGCGATCATTTGCGCTGGGGCGCCGATATCGCCCCCGAAGGTCGGCTGGTCATCACCACCCAGGCCTGCGAACGCAGCTATCGCTCCACAGGCGACACGGCGCATGTGGAAGCCGATATCAATGTCGGCGCGGACGCACATCTCGATTGGCTTCCCCAGGAAACCATCCTCTTCGAAGCCAGCAAGCTCGACCGGCGCCTGACGATCCGCCTCGATGAAGGCGCTACCCTTACCGCCATCGAGGCTGTCCTGCTCGGTCGCGACGCCATGGGCGAGGAAGCGCGCGACGCACAATTCTCCGACACCTGGCGCATTTTCCGCGGTGATCGTCTGATCCATGCCGAAGCAACCCGCCTCACCGGCGATGGCAGCGAGCGCGATGGCCTTTCCCTGCTACGCGGCTGCCGTGCCTTTGCTTCTATCCTTCATGTTGCACCGAGTGCCGACAGAGCCGAACAGCTCCTCGATCGCGTTCGGGCCCTTCACCCCGCCGCCGGCCTGATCGCGGCCAGCGCCAACGGCGAGCGCCTCGTCATTCGCGCCATGGCCCGCACGGGCCTTGCCTTGCGAAAACTTCTGGTTCCAACTCTCATCGAACTGACCGGCGCCGGCTCCCTGCCGCGCCTGTGGCATCTCTAGGAAACGGCCGATGAACCTCACCCCCCGCGAAAAAGACAAGCTCCTCATCGCCATGGCCGCCATCGTCGCGCGCAAGCGTCTGGAGCGCGGCGTCAAACTCAACCACCCCGAGGCCGTGGCCCTGATCACCGATTTCGTGGTCGAAGGCGCCCGTGACGGCCGCCCGGTCTCCGAACTCATGGAAGCCGGCGCCCATGTCATCACCCGCGCCCAGGTCATGGAGGGCATCGCCGAGATGCTCCACGACGTGCAGGTCGAAGCCACTTTCCCCGACGGCACCAAGCTCGTCACCGTCCACCAGCCCATCCGCTAACGAGGCCACCATGTTCAAGCGCACGCTGATCGCCCTTGCCATTCTCGCCACCGCCACCATGCCGGCCTTCGCCCATCTTGATCCCGGCGCGCATGGATCATTCGCCGCCGGCTTCAGCCACCCGCTATTCGGGCTCGATCATATCCTGGCCATGGTCGCTGTCGGCCTTTGGGCCGCGATGCAGGGCGGAAAAGCTGTCTGGATCGTCCCCGGCGCCTTTGTCGGCACCATGGCCGTGGGCTTCGCAGCCGCCATTGCCGGTGTGCCCCTGCCCTTCGTCGAGCCGGTCATTCTCGCCTCGGTGATCTTCATCGGCATCGCCATCGCGCTCGCCCTGCCCGTCCCGACATCGGCCGTGGCCGCTATGGTCGGCTTCTTCGCCTTCTTCCATGGCCACGCCCATGGCGGCGAACTCGGAGAAGCCGGCGCCTGGGAGTTCGCTATCGGCTTCATCGCCGCAACGGCTGTCCTCCATGCCGTTGGCATTGGAGCCGGCCTCGCTCTCGGCCGCTTCGGCGGCAAGTGGCTTTCGCGCATCGCCGGTGCCGCGACCGCCCTCGGCGGCCTCTGGCTCACCTTCGGCGCGTGAGGCAAACGCCATGATCCCGGGCCAAGTCATCCCCGCCGCAGGCACGATGGAACTCAATACCGGGCTCGAACAGCTCACCATCGAAGTCGCCAATACGGGGGACCGGCCGATCCAGGTCGGCTCCCACTACCACTTCTATGAAACCAACGCCGGCCTCAGCTTCGATCGCGAGAAAACCCGCGGCATGCGCCTCGACATCGCCGCCGGCACCGCCGTCCGCTTCGAACCCGGCCAAAGCCGCGAAGTGCGCCTTATCCCCATCGGCGGTGATCGCAAGGTCTACGGCTTCCGCCAAAAGGTCATGGGGTCGCTGTGACCATGCGGGCACGCTTCGGCAATTCTTGGCTGACGCCATGGCAATCGCGGCCAAATGGTGGTTTAACCCCCGCCACGAAGACCTGCCTTTGCCTGGATGATCATGACTGCCGAAGCCCCGACAAAAGAAGCCCGCAATGCCGAATTCAAGCAGCGCTTCGCCGCAGTCCTGGTCGACATTCAGAAGACCGGTGCGGAAGACGGAGAGACCCTTGGGTTGATCGGTCACCTCGCCAACGATCTGGCCAAGAGCCTGCAGCAGCCGAACTGGTCCAGCGCCAAGAAGGTGATCACCCCGCAGACTTACAACGATCTGCTGAAAGTCTTCGAGCAGCGCGGCAACGAGTACCATCGCGCCGGCAAGAGCAAGCATGCCTATTCCATTCAGGTTTTGGCCATGTCCCTGATCGCCGGAACGATGCGCGCCGATCAACAGATGGTCGAGGGCGAAAAACTCCTCGACGCGGTCATCGACCGCTCGGTTTCGATCTATCAGTCGCTCAATCCGACCAAGCTCAACTAACCTCCTCTCACCCCCTTCATCGCAACGCGACCGCACGCACGACCCTACCGGGTCGGGCGCTTTCGCCGTTCGCCGCATCCATTCAACGCCTCTCCTGATTTCCGGAGCCTCGCCATGCCCGCCCGCATTTCCCGCGCCACCTATGCCGACATGTATGGCCCCACCACGGGCGACAAGGTGCGTCTGGCCGATACCGAGCTTTTCATCGAGGTGGAGAAGGACTTCACCACCTACGGCGAGGAAGTAAAATTCGGCGGCGGCAAGGTGATCCGCGACGGCATGGGCCAGTCCCAGCGCACCCGCGCCGAAGGCGCGGTCGACACGGTCATCACCAATGCGCTGGTCGTCGATTATACCGGCATTTTCAAAGCCGATATCGGCCTCAAAAACGGCCGCATCGTCGGCATCGGCAAGGCGGGCAATCCCGACACCCAGTCCGGCGTAGACATCATCATCGGCCCCTCGACCGAGGCCATAGCCGGTGAGGGCAAAATCCTCACGGCCGGCGGCATGGACGCCCATATCCACTTCATTTGCCCACAGCAGATCGAAGAAGCGCTGATGTCGGGCATCACCACCATGCTCGGCGGCGGCTCCGGTCCGGCCCACGGCACTCTCGCCACCACCTGTACCGGCGCCTGGCACATCGAGCGCATGATCGAGAGCTTTGACGCCTTCCCGATGAATCTGGCGCTCGCCGGCAAGGGCAACGCCGCTCTCCCCGCCCCGCTCGAGGAAATGATCCTCGCCGGCGCTTCGGCCTTGAAGCTGCACGAAGATTGGGGCACCACCCCCGCAACGATCGACAATTGCCTCTCCGTCGCCGACGACTACGACGTGCAGGTGATGATCCACACCGACACGCTCAATGAATCCGGCTTCGTCGAAGACACGGTCGGCGCCTTCAAGGGCCGCACCATCCACGCCTTCCACACCGAAGGCGCGGGCGGCGGCCATGCCCCCGATATTCTGAAGGTGGCGGGCCTGCCCAATGTCATCCCCTCCTCGACCAATCCGACCCGCCCCTACACAGTCAACACCATCGCCGAGCATCTCGACATGCTCATGGTCTGCCACCACCTCGACCAGTCGATCCCCGAAGACGTCGCCTTCGCCGAAAGCCGCATCCGCAAGGAAACCATCGCCGCCGAGGACATTCTGCACGACATGGGCGCTCTCTCGGTCATTTCATCAGACAGTCAGGCCATGGGCCGCGTCGGCGAGGTACTGATCCGCACCTGGCAGACCGCCGACAAGATGAAGCGCCAGCGCGGCAAACTCGCCGAAGAAACCGGCGACAACGACAATTTCCGCGTCCGCCGCTACATCGCCAAATACACGATCAACCCCGCCATCGCCCACGGCATGAGCCAGCACATCGGTTCCATCGAAGTGGGCAAGCGCGCCGACCTCGTCCTCTGGAACCCCGCCTTTTTCGGCGTAAAGCCGGAAATGGTGCTCATCGGCGGCTCCATAGCCGCCGCCCCCATGGGCGACCCGAACGCGTCCATTCCGACGCCGCAACCGATGCACTACCGGCCCATGTTCGGCGCCTATGGCAAACTGGTCAGCCGCTCCTCGGTCACCTTCATCTCCCAGGCCGCTCACGATGCCGGCCTGCGCAATCGCCTCGGCGTCGACAAGGACCTGCTCCCTGTCACCAACACCCGCGGCGGCATCGGCAAGGCGGCCATGAAGCTCAACTCGGCCACGCCCCATATCGACGTCCACCCCGAAACCTACGAAGTGCGCGCCGACGGTGTACTTCTGACATGCGAACCGGCTACGGTGCTGCCGATGGCGCAACGATATTTCCTGTTCTAGGACTTAGGCCGATTGGGAGATCGGCGACATCAAACATATTGAGCGGCGCAGCAAAGCTCCTGCGCCGCTCAATATGCGTAGGCGCGTTCACTAACCATTGCGCATCTGGGCGAATTTGTTTCCTATTGCGCAAAGGCCGGAAACGGCTGTCCTGCTCACGCAAAGGCCCCGCCCGTGACCCGACGCCCCTCCCCACCCCAATCAACCCTTCCATCCGACCCCATCCTTGCCCTGCGCGCAAACGAGCTCCTGGCCCGGGGCCGGCAGCTTGAGAGCCAGGGCAAGATTGCCGATGCCGCACGCGTGAGTGCCGAACTGGTCAATGTCGCGCCTGATCTCGCCGAGGCGCATCAGTTCATGGGCAGCATGGCCATGCGTACCGGGGCCGCCGACATTGCCGCCATGAGTTTTGAGCGCGCCTTGCAGCTCAAACCGCGCTCTGCCGATCTCCATATCGCCCTCGCCCAGGCCCTGCTTGCCCTGCAGCGCCCAGCCGACGCTGCACGTATCCTCGACAAGGGGCGCACCTTGCATCCCAACGACGCTGGGATTTTTCGCGAGCTGGGCCAGGCACAACTCGATCTCGGCCAGCCCGACGCTGCGCTCAAAAGTTTCTCGCGGGCGACAAAGCTAGTCCCCAACGATCTTTATTCGCGGCACATGGCCTCGGCCCTCGCGACGACAGGCGCGCCGAATCCCGGCTATGTCGCCGAGCTCTTTGACTCCTATGCCGGCACCTTCGATGCTCACCTGACAGGCAAGCTCGAATATCGCGTGCCCCAGGCCCTCGCCGCCGCGCTTGCCGAACACGGCCCCGTCGCCGGCCCAACCCTCGATGTCGGCTGCGGCACCGGCCTCGTCGCCACAACCCTGCCGGAAACCCTGCGCCCGATCGACGGCATCGATATCTCCGAAAAGATGATCGCCAAGGCGCAAGAGCGCGGCGTCTATCGCCACCTCCGCACCGGCGACGCCCATGCCGTTCTGGCCGACGAACCCGATTTTGCCGGTCCCTATGGTCTCATCGTCGCCGCCGACGTCTTCATCTATATCGGAGACATCGGCGACCTTTTCGCCAGCCTCGCTGCCCGCCTCGCCCCCGGCGGCATTCTTGCCTTTTCCATCGAATTCAACGAGGCGCAAGGCATCGCCATCCGCTCCAGCGGCCGCTTCAGCCACAGCCCCGCCTACATTCACGGTCTCGCCGCAGCCAATGACCTGAGCATCCTCGCCGAAGTTTCGCATCCCATCCGGCTCGAACGCGAAATACCCATTCCCGGCCGCCTCTTTCTCCTCAGGCGCGGCTGAGGCACGCATTCCTCCGCGTCAATGTTCATGATATGTTCAACTCCGACTCGGAGGAGCACATCATGAACACGAAGACGGTTGCGCTGGTCACCGGCGCCAGCCGCGGTATTGGCCGCGGCATCGCCCTCGCCTTTCTCGCTCAAGGCATGACCGTTCATGTCACCGCCCGTACGGTGACGGACGCCCAGGCCTCTGTTCATCCCCAGCAGGAAGGCTCCCTCGATGGCCTCAAGGCCGAGGCGAAGGACTTGCCCGGCGAGCTCATTGTCCACGTCTGCGATCACGCCGACGACACCCAGACCGAGGCCGCCGTCGCCGCGGCCCTGCGCCAGTCCGGCCAGATCGATATTCTCGTCAACAATGCCTGGCCCGGCTACGAAAACATGGTGGAAGGCACCGACTACACCTGGGAGCGGCCATTCTGGGAACAACCTATGTGGCGCTGGAATGCGATGATCGACGTCGCCATGCGCACCAGCTTTGTTGCCAGCCGCGCCGTCGCTCCCGGCATGGTCGCCCGAAAGACCGGCCTTATCGTCAACATCTCCTTCTGGGCAGCCCAGAAGCACCACGGCAACGCCATCTACGGCATCGCCAAGGCCGCCACCGACAAGATGGCGTCCGACTTCGCACATGAGTTGCGCCCCCACGGCGTCGCAGCCATTTCGCTGTACCCCGGCCTCGTCCGCACCGAAGCGGTGCTGCGCAACGCCGAATATTTCGACATGTCCAATTCGGAATCGCCGCAATTCGTCGGCCTCGCCATTTCGGCGCTCTGGGCCGATCCGAACCGGCTCGAAAAATCAGGCAAGGTGCATGTCACCGCCGAGCTGGCCCGCGAATACGGTTTTGCCGATATCGACGGCAAGAAAATCGTGCCCGCAAGCCTCGGAGACTTCTAGATTTCATCACGCTGACACCTTGCCAGAACAATCAATCACCATGATTGTGGAGACAGACTCCTGGGTGCTTCGCACTGTTTCCAACGAAATCGAGGAAAAACCATGATCGATTTGAGGAGCCTTTTCGCGGGCGGCGTTCTGATGCTCGCGGCCGGTGTGGCCCTGGCTCAGGAAGCCCCGGCGCCTGCCGAAACCGCGCCGACGCCGCCGGTCCTGCCGACGGTGACGGCCACCCTGACGCTGACCCTCGACGCCACGAGCGATATCGAGCGCCGCACGGTCATCTACCAGTGCGACAATGGCGATGGTTTCCGCGCGCAATACATCAATGCCGCGCCCAATTTCCTCGCCATCGTGCCGGTGGAAGGCGAAACGCATATCTTTGCCACCACCATTTCCGCCTCTGGCGCCCGCTATGTCTCCGGCCCCTATGAATGGTGGGACACCGGTGACGAAGCGACCTTGCGTGACCTGCGCTCGGGCGAAGACGAGGCCCCCCTTGCCACCTGCCTTGCGGCCGGCAACGCACCCTAGGCTGCCATGGAACCATACACGACTGCCGAAATATTCCCGCACATCCGCGTCGTCATGGGAACGGTGGTCGGGTTGGGCATTACCCGCCTGCTCATGACTTTCGCCAATATGGTGCAGCACCCGGATCGGCGCGACCGCTCGGTCCTGCACCTGCTTTGGATGGGTTCGATCCTGCTCGAACTCGTCCTTTTCTGGTGGTGGGAACTGGCCCTGTTCCGCCTCGACACCTGGAATTTCGGCATCGTCATCTTCATCATCTTCTACGCTGTCACCCTCTTCATGATGGCGGCCCTGCTCTGCCCGGACAATATTTCCGAATACAGGGGCTATGGGGATTTCTTCCTAAAGCGCCGGCACTGGTTCTTCGGCCTCCTCGCCACAACCTTCGTGCTTGATACGCTCGACACCTTCATCAAGGGCGGCACGCATCTGTCGCGCTTCGATGCGTCCTATTTCATGCAGGTGCCGATCGGCATCATTCTCTGCATCATCGCCTGGCGCTCGACCAATCAACGTGTGCATTTGTTTGTGGTCGGGGTGCATATCGTCTACCAATTCTTCCTGATCGGACGTTTCTTCTACGTCACCCAGTGATTCAGGGACTACCACCGCATGCTTCGTGCCGTTGCCCATTTGCCCGCCCATCACGGCCGCGGCGCCGCCATCGACAGCATCACCCTCGCCCACGACGAGCGCCGCCTGCGCCGTAAGCTGCTCACCGGCAAGAACGGCACCGAGGTCCTCGTCGATTTCCCCAATACGGTGACTCTTGACCATGAAGGCGCGCTCGAGCTGGAAGATGGCCGCCTGTTCGAAATCCTCGCAGCCAAGGAAATCCTCTACGCCGTCACCGCCGACGACGCCGCGCATCTCCTGCGCCTCGCCTGGCACATCGGCAATCGCCACACCCCAGCACAGCTTGACGCCGACCGCATCCTCATCAAGCGCGACCATGTGCTGAAAACCATGCTCGAAGGCCTCGGCGCCAAGGTCACCGACGTAACCGAGCCCTTCTTTGCCGAGCACGGCGCCTATCACAGCCACAACCACGCCGAACCGGCCCACGCCCTCCTCGCCCGCAAGTGAGCACCGATCTGCAAAAACTGCTGACCTGGCTGTCCCCCGCCTTCCCGGTGGGCGCTTTCGCCTGGTCAGCCGGCCTCGAAACCGCCATCGTCAGCCGCCTCGTGCATGATCGGAAAACCGCCGAAGACTGGATATCAGGCGCCCTGCTCCATGGCAGCCTCCGCACTGACGCCATCCTTCTAGCCCACGCGCATAGGGCGCCCCGCGCGCCGGAAAAGCTCCAGGAACTGGCTGATCTCTGCTTGGCACTGACACCGGCAAAAGAACGCCACGCCGAAACCACCATGACCGGCAATGCCTTCGCAACGGCTGGCGCCGCCTGGCCAGTTGAGCCGCCACTTGAGCTGCCCCTCCCCTGCCCCTACCCAATCGCGGTCGGCGCTCTGGCCGGCGCCCATGGCGTCGGCGCCCTCGATACGCTCGTCGCTTTCCTCACCGCCACGGTCCACAGCCAGGTGTCCGTCGCCGTGCGTCTGGTACCCATCGGCCAGACAGACGGCCTTGCCATCATGGCTGCGCAGGAGCCCAAAATCGCAAAACTGGCTGATATCTGCCAACATGCCACACTGGACGAAATCGGCAGCGTCGCCTATGGCGCCGATATCGCCCAGATGCAGCACGAAACGCTGCCCACAAGGATCTTTCGTTCATGAACATGTTCATCGCGTCCATGATGTTCATCGCCCTCTTCGCCGTCTCGCTGGCCCACTTCCTCTGGTCGCTCGGACGCACCTGGCCGATCCGCAACGAAAAGCTGCTCGCCCAAACCGTCGTCGGCTTCAAGGACATCGAGCGCATGCCGCCGCGCCTCGCCTCCTTGGCTGTTTCCATCGCCACCATCGCCGCCGGCATCTATGCCCTGGCGCTGGCCGATCATGACAGCGGCGGTACGCTGCTTGATCTCGGCGGCATTGCGCTGGCCGCCGTGTTCCTCGCCCGCGGCATTGCCGGCTACACCACCTGGTGGAAAGGCCTGACCCCGGAACCGAACTTCCGTCTCAACGATATCAGGGTCTATTCTCCGCTCTGCCTCGCCCTCGGCCTCGGCTTCCTCGCCCTCGTCGTCTTCCGTCATCTCTGATCAAGGAAACGTGCCATGACCAAAAGCCTCAATGGACCGCTCCGCATCGGCATTGGCGGCCCCGTCGGGTCGGGCAAGACGACCCTTTGTGAAATGCTGCTCAAGGCCATGCGCGATCGCTATTCCATGGCCGTGGTCACCAATGACATCTATACGCGCGAAGACGCCCTGATCCTCGCCCGCGTCCAGGCCATTTCCGAGGATCGCATCGTCGGCGTCGAAACCGGCGGCTGCCCGCATACCGCCATCCGCGAAGACGCCTCGCTGAACCTCGCCGCCATCGACGATCTCAACCGCAAATTCCCCGATCTCGATATCGTCCTGATCGAAAGCGGCGGCGACAATCTCGCGGCCACCTTCTCCCCCGACCTCGCCGATCTCACCATCTATGTGATTTCGGTCGCCCAGGGCGAAAAGATCCCCCGCAAGGGCGGCCCCGCCATTTCCCGCTCCGACCTCTTGGTCATCACCCACACTGATCTCGCGCCCTATGTCGGCGCCAGCCTTGAAGTGATGGAAAGCGACACGCAAAAAGTGCGCGAGGGCCGGCCCTATGTCTTCACCGACCTCTTGCGCCGCGAAAGCCTCGATCAGATCATCGGCTTCATCGAAAAGCACGGCGGCTTCCAGGCCGTAGCCGCGGAATAGTCTTGGGCGACCACATCCGCCTCCGCAAGCTGCTGGACGCGCCGATCCAACTACCGACGCTCCCGGCAGGCGTCGCCATCACGCCGCTCTGGCAGGCCAAGCCAATGGCCCTCCACGCCCTCCTCCGGGCCGCCTATGTCAGTGGCGGCGGCTCGGTGCCGGATTTCGACGCCTGGTGGTGGCCGCTCGTCGAAGACGAAGAATTCGACCCCGCCCTTGTCATCATCGCCAGCGCCGGCATCGAGCCCATCGGCCTCATCCAGTGTTGGACCAGCAGCTTTGTGAAAGACCTCGTCGTCGCGCCCAATTGGCGCAACCGCGGCCTCGGCGCTTATCTTCTCAACGCCGCTTTTTCGGAATTCCATCGCCGCGGTGCCCCCCATATCGACCTCAAGGTCGAGTTGTCGAACCCTGCCGGCCAGCGCTTCTATCACCGCCACGGCATGGTGGCCGCTGGGCCAGCCTGACCGGTCGATTCAATAAATCTACTAACCCAATAGACTTTCTTGTCATAAAAGTTTCCGCCGTTGAAATCGGCGGCAATGGCGTTTCTTGCCCGCAAATCGGGCCGCCACCTATCCTTGGCCATCCTGAAAAGACAGGCCTTGGGGACTGACCACATGAAGATTCTTGCCACTGCCATCACCGGCCTCGTCGCCGCCACGCTGGCCTTAGCACCCACCCTTGCCGCCGAGCGCTACGAGACCCTGCCCTACGCGCTCTCGCCCTCCTCCGCTCCGGTCGAGACCGGCACGGTCACCTCCAACGGCGCCGAAATCTACTACGAGATCTACGGCAAGTCGGGCGATCCGATCCTTCTTATTCACGGCGGCGCCGGCAATACCGAGACCTGGGGCAATCAGGTCAACGCCTGGCTTCGTTCCAACCGCGTCATCGTTGCCGACACTCGCGGTCACGGCAAATCCTCGGCCGACGACCAGCCCTTCAGCTACCAGCTTTTCGCCGACGACTTCATTGCCCTCCTCGACAAGCTCGAAATCGAAAAGACCGCCGTGGTCGGCTGGAGCGACGGCGGCATCATCGGCATCGACCTTGCTTTGCGTCATCCGGAACGCCTGACCAAGGTCGTCGCCTACGCCGCCAACGTCACCACCGACGGCGTGCAGTCGACCGTCCTCGAAAACCCGACATTCCTGAAATACCTCGACCGCGCCCGCGGCGAATATGCCCGCCTCTCGCCCACGCCCGATGGCTATGACGCCTATCTCGAAAAGATCGGCCAGCTCTGGGCCACCCAGCCCAACTGGACCGCGGAAGAACTGAGCAAGATCACGACGCCCATCCTCGTTCTCGCCGGCGACCACGAGGAAGCCATCAGCGAAGACCACACCCGCAAGATCGCCGCAGAGATCCCGGGCTCCGAACTGGTGCTGCTCGAAAACGCCAGCCACTTCGCCCATCTGCAGGACCCGACCAGCTTCAACACGGTTGTCGGCGATTTCCTGAAGGAATAAGAACACGAATGCCCGGCCCCAAAGCCGCGCATTCACCCTCTAGTCGACCATCACCACATGGCTCACCAGATTGCCGCCGGCGAAATGGTGCAGCAGCAGGCCTGGCGGATCGACGATCTCGCTCTCCCGCCCATCGAGCCGCAGCCTATTGGCCTTGGTCACCGACGGCGCCATGGTCGCCTGACGACCGGCAAAGCGTGTGAACATCGGCCGATGCACGTGGCCGCAGGTGAGCGCCAGGACCCTGTCCCCCGCCGCCTCGATCACCGCCGCCAGCCCCTCGCCATTGAAACAAATATTGCGGTCCTTGCCGTCGATACCCGTTGGGAACGGATGCTGGTGCTGAAAGATCAGCGTCGGCAAATCCGAGGCAGCCAGCTCTGCCGCCAGCCATTCGAGCTGCGGCCCAGCATCGCCGTGATGGGCCCCTTCCACGGTGACATCCAGCCCGATCAGCCGAAGCCCGTCAACCTCACCCACGACATTGAGCGGCCGATTGCTCGTCCAACCGAACCTGTCCCCAAAGGCCTGCCGTATATCGCTATGGTCGTCGACATTGCCGGGCACAACGAAATAAGGGCAGCCAAGACTATCGAGCCGCTCCTTCACGGCCCGATAGCTCCGGTCATGCGCCTCCTCGGCCAGATCGCCGCTGACGATGACGGCATCGGGCCGCATGGGGTGAAGCCAGCCCAGCACCTTGTCAAGCCGGTCGAGCCTTTCGCCCGACCCGTTCGCATGGATATCGCTGAGCTGGGCGACGATCATTGCGCGGCCGGCCTCACGAGAGCCAACACGGTGCGCGCGCCAACCTGAACCCGGCCATCGGCAATGGTGACGGATGTGTCCGGATCAGAGTCGATCCCGACCACCCAGTCCCCTTCCGGCAGCTTGGCGGAAACCGGATCGATCCGGCGATTGAACCAGATCAGGACCTCTTCGTCCTTGTGCCTCAGATGCATCCCAAGCACCGAGGCGCCGCCGTCGTTCCAGTCGCCCTCGGTCATCTCGTGGCCGTCGGGATGCAGCCAAACGACATCGCGAACGCCATGCCGCTCCTGCCCGGTCAGGAAATGATCGTGGCTGACGGCCGGATGGGCCTTACGGAAGGCGTTTATCGCCGCAACGAAATCCACCAGCGCCCCATCGGCGCCTTCCCAGTCGAGCCAGGTGATTTCGTTGTCCTGCGCGTAGGCATTATTGTTGCCCTGCTGCGTGCGATACATCTCGTCGCCCTGCTGGATCAGCGGCGTACCGCGCGACAGGAAAAGCGTCGCCAGGAGCGCCCGCACATCGCGCTTGCGCGCCGCATTGATGGCCGGATCGTCCGTCTCGCCCTCGACGCCGCAATTCCACGACTGGTTATTGTTGTGCCCGTCGCGATTGTTCTCGCCATTCGCCTCGTTGTGCTTGTCGTGATAGCTCACGAGATCGCGCAGGGTGAAACCGTCATGCACGGCCAGCATGTTGACGCCATGATGCGGCTTGCGGCCGGCAAAATCGAAAATCTCGGCCGAACCCGAAACCTTCCCCGCCAAAGCCCCGATCTTGGCCGGCTCGCCCTTCCAGAACGAACGCACTTCATCGCGAAATGTGTCGTTATGCTCCTGGAATTCCTTGCCGAATTTCCCGAGCGCATAGCCGCCCGGACCCGGATCCCAAGGCTCGGCCACTAGGATGCACTTCGAAAGTACCGGATCAGCCTTGATCTTCTTCAGCATCTCCGCTTCCGGGTTGAATCCCGGTTCCCGGCCAAGAACAGTCGCCAGATCGAAGCGGAAACCGGACACGCCCATTTCCTCGACCCAATAGCGCAAGCTCTCGATCACCAGCCGCTGCACGGCCGGATGATCGCAGCGCAGCGTATTGCCGGTGCCGGTATCGTTGACGAGGTGCTGTTTCCCGTCGACTTCCACGAAGCGGTAATATGTGTGCGCATCGAGCCCCATCATGCTCAGCATGGGCCCATTGGCGTCGCTTTCGCCCGTGTGGTTATAGACCACGTCGAGGATCACCGAGATGCCGTTCTTGCGATAGAGATCGGTCATCACCCGCAATTCCTGCGGCCCGCGCGGCGCCAACCGCGGATCGATGGCGAAATAGGCCACCGGATTGTAGCCCCAGGCGTTAGTCAGCCCCAGCGCCGGCAGATGCCCCTCGTCGATCCAAGCCGCCGTCGGCATGAGCTGGATCGTGTCCACGCCCATATGCTTGAAATGGTCGACCACCCACTTGGTGGTCAGCCCGGCAATCGTCCCACGTAGCGGCCCCTGCACGCTCGGATGGCGCATGGAGAAGCCACGCACATTGAGCTCGTAGAAAAGGCTCGGCGCCTTCTTGCGCGGCAGGATGTTTTCATTGCCCTCCCCGACCACAATGGCCTTGGGGATCAGCGGCGCCGTATCCACCGCCTCTTCGCGCGGCAGCCGCAGGCGCGGCGAGCGCACAAAGACGCGGTCGAGCCGCCGCGCATAGGGATCGACCAGCAGCTTGTTCGGATCGAAGAAATAGCCCCGGTCCGGATCATATCGCCCGTCGGCCCGCAGCCCGTAGCGCGCGCCCGCCCCGATGCCGGCGACCAGGCCGGCCCGGATATTTTCGGCATGCACATCGAGCTCGAAGCGCTCGATTTCCTGGTCCTGCTCATCATAGAGCGAGACCCAGATTGCCGTTGCGGCCTCGGAATAAACCGCGAAATTCACGCCCTCGGGCGTGATCGTGGCGCCGAGCTTTTCAATGCTCCCGGCGCCGGGAACGAGATGTGGACCCGTCAATTGCGTGCGCTCAAGTGATAACGCTGGGCTCGGTGCGCCCTGTCCGGGCTTTGATGCCGGCGAGGTCTTCGGTGATCCCGACAAGAGGCTCGAGGGCGCGTTGGACATCGAGATCGTGGTTTCCATTGGGGGGCTCATACTGTTCGAGGTAGACCCGCAACGTCGCGCCCACCGTGCCAGTTCCTGAGAGCCTAAGGACTATTCGCGAACCGTCCTTGAACCCGATCCGAATACCCTGCTTGGCGCTCGTCGAACCATCCACAGGATCATGATAGGTGAAGTCATCCGCGTAGGCGACTTCGAGCCCATTGAGCACCTGCCCCGGCAACGTCGAAAGCCGCCCGCGCAGGTTATCGACCAGCGCATTGGCGATGGCGCTGTCCACTTCCTCATAGTCGTGGCGCGTATAGTAATTGCGCCCATAGGTCGCCCAGTGCTCGCGCACGATGGCGTCGACGCTCTCCTTGCGCACGGCCAGGATATTGAGCCAGAGCAGCACGGCCCAGAGCCCGTCCTTCTCGCGCACATGGTCCGAGCCCGTGCCGGCGCTCTCTTCGCCGCAGATGGTAACGCGACCAGCGTCGAGCAGATTGCCGAAGAACTTCCACCCCGTCGGCGTCTCGTGCATTTCAATGCCGAGCTTTTCCGCCACGCGATCAGCGGCAGCGCTGGTCGGCATGGAGCGGGCGATGCCCACAATCCCCGCCTTGTAGCCCGGCGCCAGATGCGCATTGGCCGCCAGGAGCGCCAACGAGTCCGACGGCGTCACGAAGCGGTTCTTGCCGATGATGAGATTGCGGTCCCCGTCCCCGTCCGAAGCCGCACCGAAATCCGGCCCAGCCTCGGTCATCAGCAGGTCGTACATGTCCTTGCAATAGACGAGGTTCGGATCGGGATGGCCATGGTTGAACGTCGGCGACGGCACGCCGTTCTTCACCGTCCCCGCCGGAGCCCCAAGCAGCCCTTCGAGGATAGCCTTGGCATAGGGCCCGGTGATCGCGTGCATCGAGTCGAAGGTCATGGTGAAGCCGGACTTGAACAGCCCGCGAATGGCCTCGAAGTCGAACAGCGTCTGCATCAGCACCGCATAGTCCTTCACGGGGTCGATCACTTCGACCACCATGTCGCCGACCTGCTGCGTGCCGATCTTGCTCAGGTCCACATCGGGCGTATCGAGCGCCTTGTAGCTGTCGATCACCTTGGTGCGCGCATAGACCGCGTCGGTAATCTTCTCCGGCGCCGGCCCGCCATTCCCGACATTGTACTTGATGCCGAAATCGCCATCCGGCCCGCCCGGATTGTGACTCGCCGACAGAACAAGTCCGCCGAAGGCCTTGTAATGGCGAATGATATTACTCGCAGCCGGCGTCGAAAGCAGGCCACCTTGCCCGACCAACACCTTGCCAAAGCCATTGGCCGCGGCAATGCGGATCGCCTTCTGGATGGCGACGTCGTTGAAGAAGCGCCCGTCCCCGCCGATCACCAGCGTCTGGCCTGCGAGACCTTCGAGGCTGTCGAAAATCGACTGGATGAAATTCTCGACATAGTTGGGCTGGCTGAAAACCGGCACTCGCTTCCGAAGGCCCGAAGTGCCCGGCTTCTGGTCGGCATAGGGCGTGGTCTTAATGATCTGTATCGTCATCGGCTTTCAGTCCAATCAGCGATGCATAGAGCTGGGCATAGCGGGCGGCGCTGGATTCCCAGCTCACGTCCGATTTCATTCCCCGCCTCTGCATCTTCTTCCAGCTTTTTTCGTCGGCATAGAGGTCGAGCGTGCGCCTGATGGCATTGGCCAAAGCAGCCTCATCGGGCGGCGCGAATTGCACCCCCGTCGCTACCTCGGCCTGCAATGCGGCAACATTGGCATCGATCACCGTGTCATTGAGCCCGCCGACCCGGCTGACCAGCGGAATACAGCCATAGCGCAGCGCATAAAGCTGCGTCAGTCCGCAGGGTTCGAAGCGCGAGGGCACCATCATCACATCGGCCCCGCCCTGCACCAGATGGCTCAGGCGTTCGTTGTAGCCGGTCACAAGACCCACCCGCCCCGGATGCCGCATGGCCGCACCGCGAACCGCATTTTCCAGCTCCGCCTCGCCTGAACCCAGCACGGCAAGCTGCGCCCCAGCCTCGACCATCATGTCGATGCAATTGACCAGCAGGTCGATGCCCTTCTGCCAGGTCAGCCGGCTAACGACCGCAAAGAGCGGGCTATTGGACGGCTCCAGCGCAAACGCTTCCTGCACCGCCGCCTTGTTGGTGGCGCGGCTGCCGAGCGAATTGGCGGTATAGGTCGAACTCAGGCTCTGGTCGGTCGCCGGATTCCAGGCATCCATGTCGATGCCGTTGAGCACACCGAACACCGTGCCCGAGCGATTGTTGAGTAGCCCTTCGAGCCCCATGCCAAAAGCCTGGGTGCGGATTTCAGCCGCATAGGTCGGCGACACGGTCGTCACCACATCGGCGCATTCGACACCGGCCTTGAGGTAGCCGATACCACCAAAATATTCGACGCCTTCCATCGAAAAGGCATGTGGCGGCAGGCGCAATTGCGCAAAGATATCGGCGCCGAATGTCCCCTGGAAGGCCATGTTGTGGACGGTCATCACCGTCTTCAGCGTCGCCGAAGGCCCATACTTCACATAGGCGGCAACAAGCCCTGCCTGCCAGTCATGCGCGTGAATGACCTGCGGCCGGTAGCCTTCCACCAGCCCCAGCCCCAGTTCCGCCGCCGCCCAGGAAAGCGCGGCAAAACGTTTCCAGTTGTCCGGCCAGTCCCAGCCATCGGGCCCCATATAGGGATTGCCCGGCCGATCATAAAGCGCCGGCGCATCGAGCACGATCAGGTCTAGCCCCTCGGCCCGGCCGGCGATCAGCCTGCCGGTGACGCCGAAAAGGTCGCTGAAATAATAGACCTCGCGCGATTGCCCGAGCTTGGCCATCACCGCGGGATAGCCCGGCACCAGCGTTCGCATGGAAACGCCGTTCTTGGCGAGCGCAGCCGGCAGGGCGCCGGCTACGTCGGCCAGCCCCCCGGTTTTGATCAGCGGATAGACTTCCGAAGCAACGGAAAGAACTTCGATCATCGATCAGCCAGATACCTGTTGACCATCGCCTGGGTGACAAGGGTCACGCCGTCCTCAGTGCGCCGGAACCACTTGTCGTCGAATTCCGGATCCTCGCCGACAACCAACCCTTCCGGGATGGAAACGCCGCGGTCGATGACGACCTTCTTGAGCCGCGCATTGCGCCCGATATCGCAATAGGGCAGCACCACCGCCTCATCGAGTACCGAATAGGAATGCACCCGCGAACCGGTCGACAGCAGCGTGCGCTGCAGATGACCGCCCGAAATGATGCAATCGCCCGACACCAGCGAGTTCACCGCAGACCCACGGCGCCCGTCAAAGTCGTGCACGAACTTGGCCGGCGGCGTGATCTCGGCATAGGTCCAGATCGGCCAGTCACGATCATAAAGATCGAGCTGCGGATTGATATCGGTCAGGTCGATATTGGCCTTCCAATAGGCGTCGACCGTACCCACGTCGCGCCAATAGGAAACCGTCTCGTTACTGGAGCGCACGCAGGAGCGCGGGAAGCGATGCGCCCAGGCCGTGCCGTTCTTGACGATATAGGGAATGATGTCCTTGCCGAAGTCACGGCTCGAGCCTTCTGTCGCCGCGTCGCGACGCAGTTGTTCCATCAGGAAGCGCGTCTCGAACACATAGATGCCCATCGAAGCGAGCGCCATATCCGGCTTGTCCGGAATCCCCGGCGGGTCCTTGGGCTTTTCGACGAAATCGACCACCCGGTCGCGCCCGTCGACATGCATCACGCCAAAACCCGTTGCTTCCATGCGCGGCACTTCGAGGCAACCGATCGTCACGTCCGCGCCCGTGT
This sequence comes from Devosia riboflavina, assembly GCF_000743575.1. Lineage (GTDB taxonomy): Bacteria > Pseudomonadota > Alphaproteobacteria > Rhizobiales > Devosiaceae > Devosia > Devosia riboflavina. Next base: position 169,950 of record NZ_JQGC01000033.1, read on the forward strand.
CCACATGCTGGCGCAGCATGATTTCATAGTCCATCTTGTAGATGTGGTCGCCAGCCAGCAGCACGATGTAGCGCGCGCCATAGTCCTCGATGATGTCCATGTTCTGGTAGACGGCGTCGGCCGTACCCGCATACCACATGTCTTCCTTGACGCGCTGGCTCGCCGGCAGCACGTCAAAGCTTTCGTTACGCTCGGTGCGGAGGAAGTTCCAGCCACGCTGCAGGTGGCGGATCAGGCTATGCGCCTGATACTGCGTCGCCACCGAAATGCGGCGGATGCCCGAATTGATGGCATTGGAGAGCGCGAAGTCGATGATGCGCGACTTGCCCCCAAAATAGACAGCAGGCTTGGCGCGTCGGTCGGTCAATTCCATCAAACGCGTGCCGCGCCCCCCGGCAAGCACATAGGCCATGGCTTCGCGCGCCAATGGAGACGGTACTCGATAATCAGCCATTTATTTCCCTCCACTACTGCCCGCATTGAAGCGGGACGTATTCACCCGAGACGGATCACTCCGGCTCATATTTCAAAAACAGCGTTGCCAGCGGCGGCAAGTACAGTTCCATTTCCGCAGGCATATGCCGCCCCTCTACGGCATGGGCGGTCACCGCCCCCTGATTTCCCGTATTGCCCCCGGCATACCAGCCAGCATCCGTATTGATCCGCTCCACCCAGCGCCCCGCATGGGGCACCGGCACCTTGTACCCACTGCGTGGCACTGGCGTGAAATTGGAGATGACGATCACCGGATCGGCCCCCTCGGCCTTTCTCACCCATGCATAGACGGTATTGGTCTGGTCATTGCCGATCAGCCACTCGAAGCCCTCGGGCTCGCAATCGTGCTCATAGAGGGCCGGCAGGCTGCGATAGGCAGCATTGAGATCAGCCACCAGCCGCCGCATGCCCTCATGCGGCGCGGCATCGAGCAGCCACCAGTCAAGCCCACGGCTTTCCGACCATTCCTCGCGCTGCGCAAATTCCTGCCCCATGAACAGGAGCTTCTTGCCCGGATGCCCCCACATGAAGGCGAGATAGGCCCTGAGATTGGCAAATTGCTGCCAGTCATCGCCCGGCATTTTCGAGAGCAATGCGCCCTTCCCGTGCACCACCTCGTCATGGCTCAGCGGCAGCACGAAGTTCTCGCTGAACGCGTACATGAGCCCAAAGGTCATGTCGTTGTGGTGGTAGCGCCGATGGATTGGATTGCGGCTCATGAAACGCAGCGTGTCGTTCATGAAGCCCATGTTCCACTTGAAGCCGAAACCAAGCCCGCCATTATAGGTCGGATGGCTCACCCCGGGCCACGAGGTCGACTCTTCGGCAATCATGAAAGCGCCCGGAAACTGCCGATAGACCTCGGCATTCACTCGCTGCAGGAAGGCCACCGCCTCAAGGTTCTCGTTGCCGCCGTGCTTGTTGGGCACCCATTGCCCCGGCTGGCGCGAATAATCGAGATAGAGCATCGAGGCCACCGCATCGACGCGCAGCCCATCGATGTGGAACACCTCGAACCAGTAGAGCGCGCTATTGGTCAGGAAGGCCGAAACCTCCTTGCGCCCGAAATTATAGATCGCCGTGTTCCAGTCGGGGTGATAGCCCTGCCGCGGATCGGCGTGCTCATAGAGCGCCGTGCCGTCGAAGCGCGCGAGCCCGAATTCGTCTGTCGGGAAATGCGCCGGCACCCAATCGAGAATGACGCCCAGCCCCGCCTCATGCGCCGCATTCACCAGCCTCGCGAAGCCGGCAGGATCGCCATGGCGCGACGTCGGCGCAAACAGCCCCGTCGGCTGATAGCCCCAGCTCGGATCGAACGGATGCTCGGAAACCGGCAGGAATTCGAGATGGGTGTAACCCATATCGGCAGCATAGGGCACGAGCTGCTCGGCCAACTGGTCATAGCTCAGGAACGACCCATCCGGCCGCCGCCGCCACGACCCCAGATGCACCTCATAGATCGACATCGGCGTGCGCCGCCAATCATGGCTGGCGCGCTCTTCCATATATTTCTGGTCGGACCAGGTGAACGGCGTCGGATCGGGCACGACCGACGCCGTGCGCGGCCGCAACTCCGCCTGCCGCGCAAAGGGGTCCGCCTTGAGCGGCAAGACCTTGCCGTCCGGCCCGACGATTTCATACTTGTAGATCGTCCCGGTCCCGAGCACGGGAATGAACACTTCCCAAATGCCGTTGCGATTGCGCATAGGGTTGCGCCGCCCGTCCCACTGGTTGAACGCACCAACCACCGAAACGCGCTGTGCATTGGGCGCCCAGACGGCAAAATGCGTGCCGTGAATGCCTTCGAATTCCATCTCATGGGCGCCGAGCTTGTCGAACATCCTAAGATGGCTGCCTTCGCCGATATAGAAATCGTCCATCGGCCCCAGCACCGGCCCGAAGGAATAGGGATCGAACACGTCCCATTCCCCGCCGGCATTCTTGGCGCGATAGCGGATCGGTTGCCGCTGGTCAATCTCGACCTTGCCCTCGAACACGCCACCGGCGTGGCGAGGATAGAGGCCCCCGAGTTCCTTCCCATCGAGCGTGAAGGCGACAACCGATTCCGCATGCGGAATGAAAGCGCGCAACACCCATTGCCCGTCGACTTCGTGCAAGCCCAACACGCCGAAGGCATCCCTGTGGCGACCCGCCACGATTTCTTCGACGTCACGGCTATCGGCCTGCCAAGTTTCCCTGCTCACGCCCTATATCCCCCCATGACCGGCCGCTTCCATATCGGCGGTCGTACTCTGGAAAGGTCGCAGACCCGCTTTCGGATCCACGACCCGTCTCGTTTTCTTATGCGGTCTGCACGTTCCAGATATCGGCGGCATATTGCCGGATCGTCCGGTCCGACGAGAAGAAGCCGACATTGGCGGTGTTTCTGATCGCCATTGCGTCCCAGCGCGAGCGGTCGGCCCAGATCTTTTCGACCTGGGTCTGTGCCGTCCAATAGGCGTCGAAATCGCGCGCCACCATGAACCAGTCATGGTCATAGAGCCCGCCGATCAGATCGCGATAGCGATTGGGATCGTCTGGCGAGAACACACCCGAGGAAATCGCCTCCAGCGCCTCCCGCAGGCGCGGCGACTTGTCGATCGAGGCGCGCGGCACTTCGCTGCGGCTGCGCTTGTCTTCCACCTGCTCCGTCGTCAGCCCGAAGATGACGATATTGTCGTCGCCCACTTCCTTGTGCATCTCGACATTGGCGCCATCCATGGTGCCGATGGTGATGGCGCCATTGGCCATGAACTTCATGTTGCCGGTGCCCGAGGCTTCCATGCCCGCCGTCGAAATCTGCTCGGAAAGATCGGCCGCCGGTACGATCATTTCGGCAAGGCTGACATTGTAGTTGGGCAGGAACACAACCTTCAGGAGACCCCGCACAGCCGGGTCATGATTGATCACCTTGGCTACGTCATTGATCAGCTTGATGATCAGCTTGGCGTTCCAATAGCTCGGCGCCGCCTTGCCCGCGAAAATCTTCACCCGCGGCACCCAATCCTTCTCGGGATGGGCACGGATCTCGTCATAAAGCGCGACGGCATGAATGATGTTGAGCAACTGGCGCTTGTATTCGTGGATGCGCTTGATCTGCACGTCAAAGAGCGCATCGGCCGATACGGACACATTGACCCGCTCCTTGATCAGCTTGACCAGCCGCTCCTTGTTGGCGCGCTTAACCGCCGCGAACTGCTTCTGGAATCCCGGATCTTCAGCATGCGCACTAAGAGCATGCAGCTTGTCGATATCATCGAGGAAATCCGGCCCGATCCGCTCGCTCACGAGCTTGGTCAGCCCCGGATTACACTGCATCAGCCAGCGCCGCGGCGTAATGCCATTGGTCTTGTTGTTGATGCGCTCGGGATAGAGCTTGTGCAGGTCCGCAAACACCGTCTGCTTCATCAGCTCGGTATGGAGCGCGGAAACGCCATTGATCGAATGCGACCCGGCAAAGGCCAATTGCCCCATGCGCACCCGGCGCCCGCCATGCTCGTCGATCAGCGACACAGCCGCGATCTGCTGGTCCGTGAACTTGGCGCGACCACGCGCCTCCGCCAGCACATCGGCATTGATCTGGTAGACGATCTGCATATGGCGCGGCAGCAGCCGTTCCAGCAGCGCCACCGGCCAGCTTTCGAGTGCCTCCGGAAGCAGCGTGTGGTTGGTATAACCGAACGTGCCCTTGGTCAGCTTCCAGGCCTCGGCCCATTTGAGCCCGTTGTCATCGACGAGAATGCGCATCAATTCGGCAACCGAAATGGCCGGATGCGTATCGTTGAGCTGAATGGCCACCTTGTCCGGCAGCGAGCCGAGATCGCCATATTGCTGCAGATGCCGCCGCACGATGTCCTGCAGCGAAGCGGACGAGAAGAAAAACTCCTGCCGCAGCCGCAGTTCCTGCCCCGCCGGCGTCGAGTCAGCCGGATAGAGAACCCGCGTGATCGCCCCAGCCTTGGCGCTTTCTTCGAGCGCGCCGATATGGTCGCCGGAATTGAACTTGTCGAGCAGGATCGGATCGATCGGCTGCGCGCTCCAGAGCCGCAGCGTATTTACGCGCGCCCCACGCCACCCGACGATCGGCGTGTCATAGGCCACCGCCAGCAGATGCTCGTTCGGCCGCCATTCGTGCCGCACCGTGCCGTCGGCATCGGTGATCGGCTCGACATGCCCGCCAAAGCCAACCTCATAGGCGCTTTCACGGCGTTCGAATTCCCAAGGATTGCCATGCGCGAGCCAGTCTTCCGGCAGCTCAACCTGCCAGCCCTCGCTCATTTCCTGGCGGAAGAGGCCGTGCACATAGCGAATGCCATAGCCATAGGCCGGGATTTTCACCGAAGACATGGATTCGAGAAAACACGCCGCAAGACGGCCGAGACCACCATTGCCCAGAGCCGCATCGGGCTCGAGATTGATCAGGTCGCCGAGGTCGACATTGAGATTCTTCAATGCCTGCTGCACGGGCTCCATCAGCCCGACATTGCTGATCGCATCGCGCATCAGCCGGCCGATAAGGAATTCGAGGCTGAGATAATAGACGCGCTTGTTGGAGGTGCGCCAGGTCTCGCGCGAACTCTCCATCCAGCGGTCCATGATGCGGTCACGCACCGCCAGGATGGTGGCGCGCAACCAGTCATGCGGACGCGCGACAATCGGATCCTTGCCGACCGAATAGATCAGCCTTTCGAGGATTTCCGCCTGTATAGCTTCAACGGTAGAGGCACGGGGCTCGGGCGTCGGAGCATCGTAGACGATCGGCTTTTGCGGCATATCGCAATCCAGTGTTCATGACGATGTTCCCCTCTAATGTGCTCACTCTTGCACTTAATTTGTGCATCGGAAAGCCCCCTTGGAGAGGAGAAAAATCAGGTCCCCTGTGCGGGGACGGAATGGGCTACGGCGTCCTCGGCGCTCTCTTCGGAAACCGATACGCCGCTCTCGCGCGCCTGCTCCTGCGCATTGCTGACCAGTAGCCTGCTGAGGTTTCGCCAGTCTTCGCCACCCAGTTGCAGTTCGAATCGCTGCCGGTCGCGGGCGCGCACGCCTTCCAACACTTCGGCGACCTCCTCCTCGCTGGCACCGAGCATGGCGATAGCCTCGCCGCCGAGAATGACAGCCGATTCGAAGGTTTCGCGAAGCTGGTACTCCACTCCCGCCTGGATCAATTCGATGCTGTGCTGTCGATCGAAGGACCGCGCCACCACCCGCGCCAACGGAAACTCGTCGCGCAGCAATTCGGCGATGCGCGTCGTCTGCTCGCGTTGGTCGGTACAGATCAGGATCAGGTCCGCCGTACTCGCGCCGGCAGCACGCAGGATATCGAGGCGCGTCCCATCACCGTAATAGACCTTGAACCCGATCTGCGCCGCAGCCCGGATCATGTCCGTATCATTGTCTATGATCGAAACCGAATGGCGCATGGCCAGCAAGGGCTGGCTGGCGATCTGCCCGAAGCGCCCGAAGCCAATGATCAGCACCCGGCTATTGAGCCCATCGGCCGTCTCGACGCCATCCATCGATTCCACGCGCTTGGGCATCAGATAGCGCAGGCCGATCATGGCGAATGGCGTCAGCACCATGGAAATGATGACCGTCGCCGTAAAAATCGCATTGCTTGGGCCATCGATAAGCCCCGCCGCAACGGCAGTCGTATAGAGCACGAAGGCGAATTCGCCGCCCTGCCCCATCAGCACCGCCCGCTCCAGCGCCTCCCCATGCCCCGAGCGCAGCAGCCGCGCGATCACATAGATCGCCCCCGCCTTGACCAGCATGAAGGCCAGCACGCTGACCGCGATGAGCTGCCAATTCTCCCCGACAATCCCCAGATCGAGCGACATGCCCACGGCCAGAAAGAAGAGCCCGAGCAAAAGGCCGCGAAACGGCTCGATATCGGCCTCAAGCTGGTGCCTGAAAGTCGATGTCGACAGCAATACGCCCGCAAGAAACGCCCCCATGGCCATGGAAAGCCCGCTGACCTGGAACAACAGCGCCGCGCCCAGCACCACCAGCAGCGCCGCCGCCGTCATCACCTCGCGCGCCTTGGACGAGGCAAGAATGGCAAAGAACGGGTTCATCACCCGCCGTCCGAGCACGATCAGCAGCAGGATGGCGCCGATGGCACTGCCAAAGCCGATGGCGCGCGTCAGCATGGATTGATCCTCGGCCGCAGGCGCCAGGATCGCCACGACAGCCAAAAGCGGCACGATGGCGAGGTCTTCGAGCAGCAGGATAGACACCATCTTCTGCCCGCTCTCGGACGCCAGCTCCCCGCGCTCCGCTAGTATCTGCATGACGATCGCGGTCGAGGTCAGCACGAAGCCCATGCCGAAAATGAAGGCAACGACAGGCGCAAATCCGAGCAGCAGCCCGACACCGGTCAGCAGCAACCCGCAACAGGCGACCTGAATGACGCCAAGCCCGAAGATTTGCTTGCGCAGGGCCCAGAGCTTGCTCGGCTCCATTTCGAGCCCGATGATGAAAAGAAACAGCACCACGCCCAATTCGGCCAGGTGCAGAACCGAACTCGGATCGGCAATCAGCCCGATGCCGGATGGCCCCAGCAGCAGCCCCGCCGCCAGATAACCCAGCACCGAACCAAGCCCAATACGCCGAAACAGCGGAACGGCCACCACGCCGGCAGCCAGGAGTGCCACGACGGGAACGAGATCGACGCCGCTATGCGCGGCCTCAGCCGCGTGGATGACAGCTTCTCCGGCCATGATTCGTAACCCCCGTCTCGTCCTGATCAGAACGACACTGGTCGGCAGAGGCACTTTCCGTCAAGGCTTCGGACTGCAAGGGTGCCCCGCGCCGGAAAACGCTAGGAAGAGGTTTCGACCCCGGTCGGCGCCGTTCCATCGGGCGGCTCCATACGCTCCTGCTTGCGCTTTTCCGCGCTGTCCTCGGCTTCCTGCCGCTGTTCCCTGATGGCCTGTGCTGCATTGGCCAGCAGCGCCTCGCGCTCGGTCATCCTGCTCGTGCGCCGCACCGGCCGCTTCGGCATCACCGGTTTGCTCGGCAGCGTATGGGTCAGGATCGAGGTCGCGATCAACAGCGTCGGCACGGCCACAAGCCCACCCACCGGCCCCCAGGCCCAGAGCCAGAAGGTGATCGAGAGAAAGATCACGAAGGGATTGAGCGTCATCGTCCGACCTATGAAATGCGGCGTAACGATCTGCCCCTCGACGAAATTGACGCCCATATAGCAAAGCGCCGGCAACACGATCTGCTCAAGCCGCGTCTGCGTCCCGAGCCCGACAGCCAGCAGGATCAGGATCATCGTGCCCTGCCCCACATAGGGAATGTAGTTGAGCACCGCCGCCAGCGCCCCCCAGAGGATCGGCGAGGGCATGCCGATGGCCCACATCACCAGCGTCACCGCCAGCCCCACGCAGCAATTGATGAAGGTGATCGAGAGCAGGAAACGGCTGACCTTGGCCTCGACATCGCGAAACACATGCGCCGTCCGCCACCGCATTTTTCGCGTCACGCAGAGCGACAGGACCGAAATGCGGATATGATCGCGCGTCGCGACGAAGAAATAGAGGCTGGCCAGAAAAATCAGGATTTGCGCCAATAGGGTCGGCGCCAACAGCGCCACGCTCGTCACCGCGCTGCCGTCCTCGACATTGACATTCATCGCGGCCGAGCCGCCGCCGAAAACCTCGCTGAGCTGCGACTGGAACTGCGAAAACGTCTCGAGCGGCTCCTTCAAATTTGCCAATTGCCCCTGCAGCTTTTCCCAGATCAGAGGCGCACGCGCCACCCATTCGCTGAGCGGCAAGGCGAAGGCTACGATTCCCGCCCCAATTACGCCGAGCAGCAACAGCACCACCACCGCCGCCGAAAGCGCCGGCGGCACGCCCACCCTTTCCAGCCGGTCGGCCACCGGCCCGAACATCAGCCCAATGACGATGGCCAGCGTCACCGGCGCCAGAAACATCTGCCCCGCCTGCAAGACGAACAACAGCACCACGGCTCCGATCGCCACCACCGACAGCCGCGCAGCATTGTCGAGCACACGCTCGAACTGGCTTTCATTCATGTCGTCGGGCGGAGATGGGGCTTTCATGGCAGCTTTCGGGGCTTGGTGACGCTGCCCCTACAACGTTGCCTGTCGATGAGCGTTCCTTTGGCCTATTGCCCTGTCGACCGCCGCTCTTCGCCTCGTTAAAGTCCCGCCGTTTTCATCCGGTTTGTCCAGGGACTATTCATGCCGCGCAAGATCATCATCGACACCGACCCCGGTCAGGACGACGCCGTAGCCATCCTTCTGGCGCTGGCCTCCCCCGAAGATTTCGACGTCATCGGTGTCGTCGCCGTGGCCGGCAATGTCGGCCTCCACCACAATGCCAATAATGCGCGCAAAATCGTCGAACTCGCCGGCCGTCCCGACGTCCCCGTCTATGCCGGCTGCGCCCGCCCCATGCGCCGCACGCTCGTCACCGCCGAGCACGTCCACGGCGACACCGGCCTAAACGGCCCCGATCTGCCGGCGCCAAAAATCGAACTCCAGCCCCAACACGGCGTCGATTACATCATCGAAACCCTGCTTAGCGCCGAGCCCAAAACCATCACGCTCTGCACCCTCGGGCCCTTGACCAATATCGGCATGGCCCTCGTGAAAGAGCCGAAGATCGCCGAGCGCGTCGCCGAGATCGTCATGATGGGCGGCGCCTATTTCGAAGTCGGCAACATCACCCCGGCCGCCGAATTCAACATCTATGTCGACCCCGAAGCCGCCGACATCGTCTTCCGCAGCGGCATCAAGATCACCGTGCTACCGCTTGATGTGACTCATCAAATCCAGTCCACCCCGGCCCGCCTCAACGCGATTCTGGCGCTCGGCAATCGCTCCGGCCAGGCCGCCTACGACATGCTGACCTTCTCCGAAGGCTTTGACCTCAAGAAGTACGGCTGGGAAGGCGCCCCGCTCCACGACCCCACGGTCATCGCCTACCTCATCGACCCCACCCTCTTCGAAGGCCGCGAGTGCAACGTGACCGTCGAAACCGCAAGCGAACTCACCGTCGGCATGACCGTAACCGACTACTGGCACGTCACCGACAAGCCGCGTAACGCGACCTACCTCCGCAACGGCAACGCCGAAGGCCTCTTCAAGCTCCTCACGGAGCGCCTCGCCCGCCTGCCATAAGACAGTTGAGCGTACGCGCTTCCAAACCCACCAATCTCATCCCGCGAAAGCGGGGACCTCCGTTCCACTTCGAAGGAAAACAGAGGTTCCCGCTTCCGCGGGAATGACACCGAGTTTATGGAGCCCTTCGCCTCCCTCCCCCTTGTGGGGAGGGATTGAGGGTGGGGGGTATCGGCAATCACCGCGCCCCCAACTCCACCTCCCGCGTCACCCCAATATTCTCCAAAAACGTCCGATCATGGCTGATCACCAGGATCGCCCCATCGAACGCCCTGAGTCCCGCCTCGATCTTCTCCACCGCCTCGACATCGAGATGATTGGTCGGCTCATCAAGCACCAGCAGCATCGGCGGCGTCTTCCCGCCCACAGCGCAAGCCAGTCCCGCCCGCAGCATTTCCCCGCCGCTCAGCGTCCCCACCTTCTGCAGCGCCGCATCCGCCCGAAAGCTGAACGCCGCCAGCAATGACCGGCAATCATTCTCCGAACTCTCGCGATTAAGTCGCCCAAAATTCTCGACAATGCTCTCGCCCCGGTCCAGCAACCCCACCTGCTGATCGAGCAGCGCCATCGGCCCGCCGATCTGCACGGAGCCCGCAAACGGCGCCAATTGCCCGGTGAGCAGCTTGATCAGCGTCGTCTTCCCAGCCCCATTGGGCCCCGTCACCGCCACCCGCTCGGGCCCGATAATCTCCATATCGAAATTCCGGATCATCGGCGCCGCCTCGTCATAGCCCCCGGTCAACCCGCTCGCCCGCAGCACCACCTTGCCCGAAGGCAGATTGCTCGGCGCCAGTTTCACCGCGAATGGGGTAAGAACCTCGATCCGCTCCCGCGCCGCCCGCGCCTGCTCGCTCGCAGCACTCGCCATCTTTTCCGCCAGCGCGTCGAGCCCACCCGCCGTCTCCTCGGCCCGTCCTTTCAACCCGCCGAGCACGATCTTCGGCATGTCTCCCTTGGCGCCCTTGCGCCGTCCCCCAGCATCGCGCTGCGCCTGCTTTTCCCGCGCCTCCTGCGCCTTGCGCGCCACATCGCGCACCTGCCGCTCGGCCACATCGCGATCATGCTCGGCCGCCTGTAATTCCAACGCCTTGCGCTCGCGATAAAGGCTCCACCCGCCGCCATAGGTCTTCGCACCCAGCGTCGTCAGCTCAACAATCGCATCAACCTGTTCCAGCAAGCCGCGATCGTGACTCACGACAATGGCCGCACCCCGCCACCCCGCCAGCAGTTCCGCCACCGCCGCCCGGCCCTCGACATCGAGATTATTGGTCGGCTCATCGAGCAAGATCAGGTCCGGCTCGGCAAACACCAGAGCCGCCAACGCCGCCCGCGTCCTCTGTCCACCGGACAGAGTAGACAGCAACGTCTCCGCCGTCACGGGCAGCCCCAATTGCGCCACCGCTTCATCCAGCCGGGCCTCCAGCGTCCAGTCGGCCTCGGCCAATTCATCAACCGTCGCCTCCCCGCCCATCGCCTTGGCGAGCAAAAGCAACTCCGCGCGAACCCCAAAGAGATCGGCAACGGTCTCCCCCTCTGCCGGCTGCACCTGCTGCCGCAGCACACCCATGCGGCCCGTGCCGCTGATCGTGCCGCCGCTCGGCGTCAGTTCGCCGGCAATCAGCCGCAGCAGCGTGGTCTTGCCCACGCCATTGCGCCCCACAAGGCCTGTGCGGCCCGGGCCAAAGGTCAGATCGAGATCGGAAAAGAGTTTGTGGCCGTCAGGACCGGTATAGGAAAGATGCGAAATCGTTACGGAAACGGGCATGGATCGAGAATTCTCCAAGGGCAAGGCAGGTCGGCATTGCGTTGGAGAAGCGTTCCATCAGGCACCATCCGGTCGGGTTACGGTGCCCCATAAATAGCGCAGCGACAGGCAGCGTCAACCGCCCTCTGGCAAATCATCGGCCTCGGGAGTAGTGTCCGGCCTCTCTTTTCAGCGGACCACGCCCATGGATCTCTTCACCCTCGCCGCCTTCACCGTCGCCTATGCCATCGCCGTGCTCGTGCCCGGTCCCGGCGTAGCCGCAGTGGTCGCCCGTGCGCTGGGCGGCGGCTTCAAGGGTGCCTTCCCCATGGTCCTCGGTATCCTCGCCGGCGATCTCGTCTATTTCGTTTTCGCCGTCTTCGGCCTCGCCGCCATCGCCACATGGTTCGGCCCGATCTTCGTCATCGTGCGCTGGGCCGGCGCGGCATACCTGCTCTACATCGCCTGGAAATTCTGGACGGCAAAGCCCGGCGCCGAGCAGATGAAGCCCAAGAACGAAGACCCCTGGAAGACCTTCCTCGCCGGCTTCTCCCTCACCATGGGCAATCCGAAGACCATCGTCTTCTACCTCGCCATCCTGCCCACCGTGATTCCACTCGACCAGATGAACCCCGTCGCCTTCATCGAACTGACCGCCATCGTGGTCGTCGTCCTGCTGCTGATCGGTTGCGGCTATGCCTGGCTCGCCTCCGCAGCCCGCGAAATGTTCAAGAGCGAAAAGGCCTTGGGTCGTCTCAACAAGACTGCGGGCGCCATGATGGCAACGGCGGCAGGACTTGTCGTTCTTCAGCATTAATCTGGAAGTAACCAACACTTGCCATGCTCGTCCTATGGCAAGTCTCAGCACCATCTCCCAGATGTCTCGCTACGAGCAGATGAACTACTACCGCGAGAAGCGGAAGGCTGCCTATTCCCAGTTGCAAGCGCTGAACAGCCAGGCCAATGGCTTGGTCTCGGTCAAGCTTTCCGAGTCCCAGGGCCTGGGCAATCTGGCCGCCAAGATCGCCTATCAGCGCAGCACCAATAAGACGGCCTAAGCCACCTCTTCCGCCCGCCGGACCCGCCGCAACAACGGCGACAGTTCCACCGGCGGCTTCTGCTCGATCCGCTGATAAATCCGCCCATCCTTGCTGCGCACAGCATAGCCCAGCGACACCAGCGCCCGCCGCAGCAGCGCATGGTCGCCAAAGCTGGCCCATGCCGTCAGCAGCGCCGTCATCTCGGCATCCGAATAGATCCTGCCCGCCTCCATTCGGCTCCACAACGCCCAAAGGCAAAGCGGCTGCAAACTGTTCTTCGCCGGCCAGCGCATGAGCACACCGCGCTCATCAAAGTGCCGCGCCACCCGCTCGATCAGTTCGGAATCAGCCTTCGGCGCCGGTGCCACCTGCTCGGCAGCATCACTCTCGGCCCGGAAATGCTGGTAGTTCTTATACCCCGCCGACTTGCTCAACAGATTGAGCATCTCAACGTGGCCCAGCGGCGCAGTGCGCTCGCGGGGCGGCGCCTCGCGCTGCGCCAGAGCTTCCCGCAAAGCGCGGGCAAAAGCCGAGAGATCGGCGATAGTCAGTGCGTGAATTTCTCGCGACATGTCACATCCTTGTACATGCCTCAACCGCCAGTTAGGCAGTGTCGATGGTCACCGGCTTTCGACGAGGCACGAGGACGTCCTGTCGGTATTTCAATGAGCAGGTTTAGCTTCCCTCGCGGGACGGCGACGCCTCGGTGAACTGCAGACCGTGCCCCCGAAATACCCCGGCGACGCCGGAAACTCAAGACACCCTAGCCCGCCACGCCCTCCGGCAACCGCGGCTGCGCTGCCAGCAGCGCCCGCGTGTAATCGTGCCGCGGCGAAGCCAGCACCTCTTCGACCGCCCCTTCTTCGACGATCCGCCCCTCGTTCATCACCACGACGCGGTCGCTGACATGCTGCACTACACCCAGGTCATGCGACACAAAGACGATCGTCAGCCCCAGCCGCCGCTTCAAATCCAGCAACAGATCCAGCACCTGCGCCTGCGTCGACACATCGAGCGCCGAAACGGGCTCGTCGCAAACGAGAATTTCTGGCTCCATCGCCAGCGCCCGCGCAATCGCCACACGCTGCCGCTGCCCGCCCGACAATTGCCGCGGCCGCCGCGAAAGATGCGCCTCCGAAAGCCCCACCGACTTCAGCAGCGCCAACCGCCGCTCCGACCAGCTCGACCGTTCGAACCCACGCGCCTCCAGCGCCTCATCAAGGATTCGCTCCACTGTAAACCGCGGATCGAACGCGCTCATCGGGTCCTGCGACACCAATTGCACCAGATGCCGTAACGGCCGCCGCTGCCTCTCATGCAGCGCGGACCACTCCTCTCCCTTGAGCGTCACCGAGCCGCTATCGGGCGCCTCCAGCCCCATGATCAACCGCGCTAGGGTTGTCTTGCCGCTGCCCGAGGCCCCGACAATCCCGAGCGTCTCGCCGGCCACCACGGTCAGCGAAACATCATCCACCGCCGCCCGCTTGCCAAAAGTCCGAATGGCCCCATCAACCTCCAGAACCGGCAATCGCGGCACGAGACCGACATCAGTGCTTTCCCCACCTCCGCTCCCGGTCACCAGCGACCGCCCGCGCGTCCGCGCCGACGGAATGGCCGCCAGCAGCGCCCGCGTATAGTCATTCTGCGGATTGGAAAAAATCTGCGTCGGCGTGCCGCTTTCGACAGCCACGCCATCCTTCATGACAATGATCCGGTCCGCCAGCTCCGCCACCACCGCCAAGTCATGCGAAATCAGCAGCAGCGCCTTGCCCGCCTGCTTCATTCCATTGAGAAGCTTCAGGATTTGCGCCTGCACCACCACATCGAGCGCCGTCGTCGGTTCATCGGCGATCAGCAAGCCGGGATCGCCCGACAACGCCGACGCAATCAGCGCCCGCTGCCGCAAACCGCCGGACAATTGATGCGCATAGGCGCCAAGTCGGGTCTCAGCATCGGCGATCCCCACCTGAGTAAGAAGCTCAACCACCCGCCCCTTGACCTCATCCCGCGGCAACAGTCGATGCCGCTCGATGGTCTCGGCAACCTCCCTGCCGATCTTTCGCAAGGGATCAAGCGACACGAGCGCATCCTGCAGCACGAAGCCGATGTTCCGTCCTCGCACCCCGAGCCAATCCCGCTGCGACAGTTTTAGCAGCTCCCGCCCGGCCAAACTGACGCTGCCCGCAACCAGCGCATTGTCCCCCGCAAGCCCCACCAGCGCCCGCGCTGTCGCGGACTTGCCCGATCCGGACTCCCCGACGATGGCGACGCATTCCCCGGCATCGAGCGAAAAGCTCAAGCCTCGCACCGCCTGCACGTCGTCCTCATGCGAACGGCCCAAAAAGCGAATATTGAGATCGCGTACTTCAAGCAGCGCCATCACGCTCTCCCATCGGTCAGAGCCTTGATGTACCGGCCAAGCACGGTGGTCGAAATGATCGTCGCCGTCGCAAACACGCCCGGGAAAATCCCGACCCACCAGCCACGCCGCAAATAGCCCTGCCCTTCGGAGAGCATCAGCCCCCATTCCGGCGTCGGCGCCTTCGGCCCGAGCCCGAGATAGCTTAGCGCCGCCGATTGCAGGATGGCGCTGCCGATCCCCAGCGTCGAGAGCACGATCAGCGGCCCCACCGTATTGGGCAGGATATGCCGCAAAAGCGTCCGCATCGGCGGTTGCCCCAACACCCGCGCTGCTTCGACATAGCCCGAAGTGCGCACCACCATCACCTGCGCCCGCACGATGCGCGCATAGCCGGGAATGGACGCAATCGCGATGGCAATGAGAATATTGGTCACGCCCGTGCCGAGAAACGCCACCACGGCCATCGACATAAGAAGGCCCGGAAACGCCAGCAGCACATCGATAACGCGCATCAGCGCCAGATCGATGACCCCACCGGCAACACCCGCACTGAGCCCGATGACAATCCCCGCTGCCACAGCCAGCGCGGTCGCACAAAGCCCGATATAAAGCGAATAGCTGGCCCCATGCACCACGCGCGAGAAAATATCGCGCCCGAGTTGATCGGTCCCAAAGATATGCGCCCAGGACGGCGGCTTCAGCGACGCCAGCAGATCCGGAGCATAGGGATCGTAAGGCGCGACAAATCCGGGTGCCAAGGCGCAGACCACCATGAATGTCAGGATCAGCCCCGCCAGAAGCACACCAAGCGGCACGCGCCCACGCCGCAGCTTCCCGGCCGCTCTGCCGGCGCCGCCCATTTCAATGGAAAGATTGGTCATGCACGGGCTCGCAAACGCGGATCGACGACGCGA
Source organism: Devosia riboflavina (assembly GCF_000743575.1). GTDB lineage: Bacteria > Pseudomonadota > Alphaproteobacteria > Rhizobiales > Devosiaceae > Devosia > Devosia riboflavina. The sequence continues at coordinate 185,662 of NZ_JQGC01000033.1, forward strand.
TAGAGCAGATCGACGATGATATTGATGGTCACGAAGACGAAAGCCGAAAACAGCACGACGCCGAGCACCACCGGAATGTCCTGATTGCGCACCGCCTGCAGCGTGATCCGCCCCAGCCCCGGCCGTCCAAACACCTGCTCGGTGATGATGGCACCTGCCAGCAGCGCCCCAAACGTCTCTGCCGCAATTGTCAGCGCCGGGATCAGCGCATGCCGCAAGGCATGGCGCCAGCGTACCGCCCAAAGGGAAAGTCCTCGCGTCCGCGCCGTCAGCGCAAAAGGCTGCTCCAGCGCCTGATCCATCTCATTGCGCATCACCTGGCTCAGCGTCCCGAACAGCGCAATGCCCAGCGTCGCCACCGGTAGCACCAGCGATTTCCAGCCCTGATCTCCCACAACGGGAAAGATCGGCCATTGAAACGAAAAGAAGGTCAGCAGTAGCAGCCCGATCCAGAAGGCCGGCGTCGAAACGCTCACCAGCTCCAGCGATGAAATCACCCGCCGCAGCCAGTTGTCCCGCCCCGCCGTTGCCAGTGTCGCCAACACCGCCATTGAAAACGCCAGCAGCACCGCAAGGCTCGCGAGCGTAATCGTCGAACCCAACTCGCTGGTAATAATGGAAACCACCGTTCGCCGCTGCTGATAGGACGTCCCGAGATCGCCCGTCACAGTGCGGCCGACAAACCCCGCATATTGCCGCCAAAGCGGCTGATCGAGCCCGAAATCGGCGCGAATACGATCGCGCATTTCAGGCGTAACGGTGCTGTCCGCCCCATAAATCACCTGCACGGGATCGCTGGGCAACAGTTGCAACACGATGAATGCTAGAGAAGCGGCGGCCCAGAGGACCGCCGCTCCCGCCAGAAGGCGTGTAAAAAGCTCTTTGGCCAAGGCCAAGTCTAAAATCCTACTGCTGCAGCCAGACGTCGTAATAGCTGCCGACCTGGCCCGAAGTGCCGAAGGTCACACCCTGCACGCGATTGTTGACCGCGATCAAGACCTGCGGATTGGCAATCGGGATCAGGTAGGCATTGTCCTTGATGATCTCCTGAGCCTTCACATAGTGCCCAATACGCTCATCACGATCGGTCGTTGCCAGTGCCGCTTCAAGCTCGGCATCCAGCGCCGGGTCGTTCACAAAACCCCAATTGGTATTGGTTTCCCAAAGCTGCTCGGACTGGAATGCGCCGAACAGCAGGTTCGGTTCGGCCGCCGACTGCGAGGTATCGACGAGGTCATATTCATTGGCCTTGAAGCGCGCATCCACCGTGGCGAAGTCGAGCACTTCGCGGGTGAATTCAACGCCGATCTGCTGCAGATTGGCCTGGATGCCCTGCGCAAAAAGCTCACGCTGCTGATTGTTCCAGTTGACCGCCGAGAGGCTGACAAGGCTCAAGCGCTCGCCGTCCTTCTCACGAATCCCATCCGAACCAACCACCCAGCCTGCCTCATCAAGCAGCGCCGCAGCAGCCGCCGGATCATACGACCAAGAGCCTTCAAGCTTGGCGTCATAGCCAAACGAAATCCCCGGCGTCAGCGCCGAATAGGCCGGCGTCGCAGTGCCAAGGAACACGGCCTCGATGAGGCTCGGATAGTCGACGCCAATGCGCAGCGCTTCACGAACCTTCACGTCGGCCAGAGCAGGCTTGGACTGGTTGACCCAGAACGACCATGGAATACCCGGCTGTTCCGTCCGCAGCAGTGTCAGGCTGTCATTGGCCTCCACGTCTTCCACGGCAATCGCCGGAATACCCGTGGCGATATCAGCCTGGTCGGATTCAACCGCACCAACACGCACCGCATCTTCGGTCAGGAAGCGCAGTTCGACGCGATCGAGATACGCCGCGCCGTCGTGCACGGCATTCTCCGGCGCCCATGCATAGGCGTCATTGCGCTCAAGGATCAGGTCCTGCCCCGAGGTGCGGGCCACCACCTTGAACGGCCCCGAACCCACGGTGATGTCAGGACCACCAGTGCAGCGATCTTCCTTGGAATATTTTTCGATCGAAGCCGGCGACACAAAGCCCAGCACCGGCTCGCTGAGATCATGCAGCAGCGGGCTGTAGGCCGACTTGAGCGTCACAGTGACGACATTGCCATCGACGGCAACGCTCTCGACCGGCACGCCACCGGCACCCTTGTCATCCACCCAGCGCTGCAGGTTCACACGCACCGCTTCCGCGTCGAGCGCCGTGCCGTCATGGAACAACACGCCATCGCGAATGGTGAAAGCATAGCTGAGCCCATCGTCCGAAATCGCCCATTCGCTGGCGATCCAGGGATGGAACTGGCCTTCGAGATCTTCGGAGACGAGACGATCATAGACGTCCTGCAGCGCCGTCTGCGTATTGCGCGACGAGCCTTCGTTCTGGTCGAGGCAGAGCGGCTCATAGGTCACCACGCGCAGCGTTCCGCCGGTCTGGGCGTCCTGGGCAAAACTCGGCACAGCGGCGAGCATCGTCCCGCAAAGCAACAGCGAAAGGCCTCGTGCAACCGTCTTGGTCATCTTCTTCTCCTGATCACCGCGGCTTTCCCCGCAGCCCCTTAACTCTGCAAAATCCTACCAAAGGAGTCGAGAAAAGCGCTTGCGCGCCATGGCGTTGCCGGCGACACCGTTTTCCAATTTCGGCATCCAAGCCGAAATTAGATCGTACGACAACATGGATTCTATCCGGAAACGTTGGTCGTCATATCTGGAAGAAAGATGGTGCGCCCAGAGGGACTTGAACCCCCAACCAGACCGTTATGAGCGGTCGGCTCTAACCATTGAGCTATAGGCGCATTTGGGTTTTCCTAGGGTCTGACACCGCGAGTGGCAAGCTGATTTTCTCGGCCACCCGCAATCGCTGGATAAGTCAGCCCATATCGAACGACCTAGGGCCTTCCCTTCGCCCCCCATCCATGGCACCTCAGGCCATCACCACCCGAGGCCACCATGCGCGACGGAGACATCATTCACGGCCTGGCTCGCGGCCTCGCTGTCATAGAATGCTTCGATCAGGAGCACGCCCGCCTCTCCATCACCGAGGTTGCCCAACGCACCGGCCTCGAACGCGCCACCGCCCGCCGCTGTCTCCTCACCCTCGTGCACCTCGGCTACGCCACCTATGACGGAAAATTCTTCCAGCTCACCCCGCGCGTCCTGAATCTCGGCCACTTCTATCTCGCGGCAAATACCCTGCCGCAAATGATCCAGCCCTTCCTCGACGAACTCTCCGACGCGACAGGCGAAAGCGGCTCCGCCGCCGTCCTCGACGGCACCGACATTCTCTATGTCGCCCGCGCCGCCACCCGCCGCGTCATGTCGATCAATCTTGGCCCCGGCGCCCGGCTTCCGGCCTATTGCACCTCCATGGGCCGCATCCTCCTCGCCGCCCTGCCTCCCGAAGAAGCCCGCGCCATTCTCGATCGCTCCGATCTCGTCGCTTATACCAGCCGCACCAAGGCCGACCTCCCAAGCATCACTACCGAGCTTGCCGTCGTCGCCGCGCAAGGCTTCGCCGTCATCGATCAGGAACTCGAACTCGGCCTCTGCTCCATCGCCGTGCCGCTCTACAATTCCGCCGGCAAGACCATCGCCGCCCTCAATATCGGCGCCCAGACCGCCCGCGCCTCCACCTCGCGCATGATCGCAAGCTTCCTGCCGCTGATGCGAAAGATCCAGTCGGACCTCCGTCCGCTTCTGCGCTGAGCGAGGAACGAACTGTCACAATTGCCGACTAAGCTCATCTCCGACAGACCGGGAAACTTCGCTTCCATAGAGTCACAAAACGCTTTGTCATTTTGTGTCACAAAACTGATACTGTCAAAAATAACCCGATAAATCAGTTACTTGAACTGTCACAAACCAGTCACCTATCTGCAATAAAACCGTCGCTGGGCCCCAATATGGTCTGCCGCGTCACAGGGCGGCCTCAAGCAACGGCTGGCCATGTTCCAGAACCGAATTCCGAAAGGGAACTTTCATGAAGACCGCACTTTTCGCCAGCGTCGCCGTCGTCGCGCTCGCCGCCTTCGGCACGCCTGCTGCTTTCGCCCAGTCGCGCGACACCATCCAGATCGCCGGCTCCTCGACGGTCCTGCCCTTCGCCTCCATCGTCGCTGAAGAATTCAGCGCCGCTTTCCCCGAATTCAAGACCCCGGTCGTCGGTTCCGGCGGCACCGGCGGCGGCCTGAAGCAGTTCTGCGAAGGCACCGGCGACAACACCATCGACATCGCCAATGCTTCGCGTCAGATCAAGGAAGCCGAACTCGAGGCTTGCACCACCGCTGGCGTGACCGACGTTCGTGAAGTCCAGTTCGGCTTCGACGGCATCGTCTTCGCCTCGGCCGCTTCCGGCGCCGACTTCGCCCTGACCCCGGTTCAGGTCTACAAGGCCATCGCTGCCAAGGTTTATGTTGACGGCGCTCTCGTCGACAACCCCTTCAAGACCTGGAACGAAATCGACGCTTCGCTGCCGAACCAGCCGATCTCGCTGGCCATCCCGGCCTCGAACCACGGCACCCGCGAAGTCTTCCAGGAGAAGGTCGTGACCGCTGGCTTCAAGGAAGCCGGTCACCCCGAAGGTCTCTCTGATGAAGAAGTCCTGGCTCTCGAAACCACCTTCCGTCAGGACGTGGTCATCGAAATCTCGGGCGACTACACCGAGACCCTCGCTCGCCTGAACTCCGATCCGAACACCGTCGGCGTCTTCGGCCTCTCGTTCTACGAACAGAACACCGACACCCTCAAGGTCGCGACCGTCAACGGCATCGTTCCCTCCAAGGAAACCGTTGCCGCTGGTGAATACCCCGTCTCCCGTCCGCTGTTCTTCTACGTCAAGGGTCAGCACCTCGGCGTGATCCCGGGCATCGAAGAATACGTCCAGTTCTTCCTCTCCGAAGGCATCTCGGGCAATGGCGGCACTCTCGAAGCTGCTGGCCTGATCCCGCAGCCGGCTGAAAAGACCGCTGAAGTTCTCGCTGCTTTCGAAGCTGGCGCTCAGTAATAGACTTCTCGCGGGTCGCACCATTCCGGTGCGGCCCGCTCTTTCGTTTTCCCGCGGGGGCGCATCGCGATGAATGCTCTGGTCGTAGCCGGCGTACTAATTGTCCTTCTAGGCATTTCCTATCAGACCGGCTGGTCGAAGAGCCGAGGCCTCGTTACGGCCGATGGCGTCAAGGTTCACTCTCGCCCGCAATATCACGGGTCCTTCACCGCGATCTGGGCCATGGTCCCGGCGCTGGTTATCCTGCTGCTCTGGGCCTGGTTCGGCGGCGGCATCACCCACAATTACACTGTCTCGCAGATCCCGCAGGACATCCTCGTTTCGCTTGATCAGGCCGGTCTCAACGGCGCGATCATCCGCATCAATGCCCTGGCATCCGGCTATGGCGTGGCGGGCGAAATTGCCCCTTGGGAACAGGCCGCCGGCGACGCCCTGCGCTCCTTCAATTTCCTCACCTTCGCCGGCACGCTGATCCTCGCGGTCGTTGCCGGCGGCGCAGGCCTTGCCTATGCCCGCTCCCGCATCACCGCGCGCCTCCGGGCCCGCAATTCGGTCGAGCGCGTCGTCAATGTCCTGCTGCTCGCCTGTTCCGCCGTCGCCATCCTGACCACTGTCGGCATCGTCGCCTCGCTGGTCACCGAAGCGTTCCGTTTCTTCACCTTCATTAATCCGCTCGATTTCTTCTTCGGTACCGTCTGGGCCCCGAACAATGCCGGCGGCACCAATTACGGCTCCTACGGCCTCCTGCCGTTGCTTGCCGGTACACTGATGATCACGGCCATCGCCATGCTGGTTGCTGTGCCGGTCGGGCTCATGTCGGCCATCTATCTCAGCCAGTACGCACCAAAGTCGTTCCGCGCTGTCGCAAAACCCCTCATCGAAATCCTCGCCGGCATCCCGACCATCGTCTTCGGCTTCTTCGCCCTCGTCACGGTCGGCCCGTTCCTCCGCGATTTCGGCAATGCCATCGGTCTCCAGATCAGCGCCACCTCGGCCCTGACGGCGGGTATCGTCATGGGCATCATGATCATCCCCTTCGTGTCGTCCCTCTCCGATGACATCATGAACCAGGTGCCCCGCACTCTGCGCGACGGCGCCTACGGCCTCGGCGCCACCCAGTCCGAAACCATCCGCAACGTGCTGCTGCCCGCCGCCCTCCCCGGCATTGTCGGCGCCTTCCTCCTCGCCGTCAGCCGCGCCATCGGTGAAACCATGATCGTGGTTCTCGCCGCGGGCAACGCGCCGATCCTGCGCGGCAGCCCATTCGAGCCGGTTTCGACCATTACCGTTTCCATCGTCAACCAGCTCACCGGCGATACCGATTTCACCGGTCCGCAGTCGCTCGTTGGCTTTGCCCTGGGTCTCACCCTCTTCGTCGTGACCCTCTGCCTCAATATCTTCGCCCTCTACATCGTCCGCCGCTTCCGGGAGCAGTACGAATAAAATGGCTACTGACATTCAGACTTCCCCCGAAAAGGCCTCGAACGATCGCACGCGCATCATCCGCGATGGCCTGCGCCGTCGTCACACGAGCGAACAGATCTTCCGCGGTCTCGGCATTGCAGCGATCGCCATCGCTCTCGGCTTCGTCGCCCTGCTCTTCGTGGACGTGTTCCGCAAGGGCGTCCCGGCCTTCGTGCAGTCCAACCTGCACCTTTCGGTGACCTTCGATGCCGAAGTCATCGATGTGGGCCCGGCCCCGGCGCGTGCCGATTTCCCGTCGGACGCCGAATACACCGCTGCCAGCCTCAAGTGGCAGCGTGACCTGGCCCTGCTGAACTGGAACACGATCGTCGAAGCCTCGCTCCGCAAGGCCGCGCCGGAAGGTTTCGAGATCGACAGCCGCCAGATCCAGTCGATCCCGGAAACCAACGCCCGCCACCAGATCCGCGAAATGTTCGTGCGCGATCCGTCCCTTCTCGGCCAGACTGTTGAAGTCGACGTGCTCGCTTCGGCCAATGCCGCCAACTGGATCAAGGGCAATATCGACCGCAGCCTCGGCGACGCCCAGCAGCAGCTTTCCGCTCCCGCCCGCCAGCTCATCGATACCTTCGTCGAGAACGGCACCATCTCGAACGGCTTTGCCTGGACGATCTTCACCAATGTCGACAGCCGCGCGGCTCCTGCCTCGGCCGGTCTCCTCGGTGCCTTCGTCGGCACGCTGTGGATGATGCTGATCGTGGTTCTCCTCGCCGTTCCAATCGGCGTGGCCGCAGCCATCTATCTCGAAGAGTTCGCGCCGAAATCGCGTCTCACCGACCTCATCGAAGTCAACATCAACAACCTCGCCGCCGTCCCCTCGATCGTTTTCGGTCTTCTCGGCGCCGCCGTGTTCATCAACTGGTTCCACCTGCCGATTTCGGCACCGCTGGTCGGCGGTCTTGTGCTGACCCTGATGACCCTTCCCACCATCATCATCGCCACCCGTGGCGCTCTGATGGGCGTCTCCCCGGCCCTGCGCCAGGCGGCTCTCGGCATGGGTGCCTCCAAGACCCAGATGGTGTTCCACCACGTCCTGCCCACGACCTTCCCGTCGATCCTCACGGCCACCATTCTGGGCGTCGCTCACGCTCTGGGTGAAACCGCGCCGCTGCTCTTGATCGGTATGAAGGCTTTCGTAGCCTCGGTTCCTGCCACTCCGCTCGACCAGGCCGCCGCCCTCCCCGTCCAGATCTATCTCTGGCAGGGCAATGAAAACCGCAATTTCTTCGAACCCCGCACGGCTGCTGCCATCATGGTACTGCTCGCGGTCATGATCCTGCTCAACGGCGCAGCTATCTATCTCCGCTCGCGCCTTGAAAAGCGTGCTTAAGGATGAGCCAAATGGATATGCTTGCCGGCAAGGTTAAGAAGACCTCTCTGAATCTGGACTCCGCCATGAACCCGACAGACGTGCTCGAACGCCCCATCCGCCTCACCGCTCGCGACGTGACCGTGCACTACGGCGCCAAGCAGGCTCTGCACGGCATCTCGATCGACATCCCCGATCGCGCCGTCACCGCCTTCATCGGGCCGTCGGGCTGCGGTAAGTCCACGTTCCTGCGCTGCATCAACCGCATGAACGACACCATCGAAGGCGCCAAGGTCGGCGGCACCATCAAGCTCGACGGCGAGGACATCTACGCCCCGGCGCTTGACGTCGTCGAACTGCGCGCCCGCATCGGCATGGTCTTCCAGAAGCCGAACCCCTTCCCCAAGTCGATCTACGACAACGTTGCCTATGGCCCGCGTATCCATGGCCTCGCCAAGTCCAAGTCCGACCTCGATGAGATCGTCGTGTCCTCGCTGCGCAAGGCTGGCCTTTTCGAAGAAGTGAAGGATCGCCTGCAGGAGCCCGGTACCGGCCTTTCCGGTGGCCAGCAGCAGCGTCTCTGCATTGCCCGCGCCATCGCCGTCGGCCCCGAAGTGATCCTCATGGACGAGCCCTGCTCGGCCCTCGACCCGATCGCGACCGCCGTCATCGAAGAGCTGATCGACGAACTGCGTGAGAACTACACCATCGTCATCGTGACCCACTCGATGCAGCAGGCTGCCCGCGTTTCCCAGCGCACCGCCTTCTTCCACCTCGGCAACCTGATCGAACAGGGCCCGACCGAGGACATCTTCACCAATCCGGTGAACAAGCAGACCCAGGACTACATCATGGGCCGCATCGGCTGATCGCGGAACGAGGAACCAACGTCATGCCCAATACCGCATCCGACCACATCGTCTCGTCCTTCTCCGACGAGCTCAACACCCTCGCCCAGGCCATTGCCGAAATGGGTGGCCAGGTTGAAGTCGCCATCGAGAACGGCACCAAGGCCCTTCTCAAGCTCGACCGCGAGCTGGCCGACCTCACCATCATCGCCGACCAGCGCATCGACGACATGCAGCGCCGGATCGACGACATGTGCGTCTCGATCATCGCCCGTCGTCAGCCCATGGCCAGCGACCTGCGCTCGATCGTCACCGCCATCCATGTCGCCAACGACCTCGAACGCGTCGGCGATATGGCCAAGCAACTTGCCCGCCGTTCGCTCAAGCTCGAAGGCATCAACCTGCAGCCGACCTTCTACAATGGCGTCAAGAACATGACCGCCCTTGTGCTGCGTCAGGTCAAGGACGCCCTCGACGCCTATGCCAATCGCGACGCTGCGGCATCGGTGGAAGTGTGCAACCGCGACGACGAAGTCGACGCCATGTACACCTCGCTCTTCCGCGAACTCCTGACCTATATGCTGGAAGATCCGCGCAACATCACCACCTGCACGCATCTGCTGTTCTGCGCCAAGAACCTGGAACGCATCGGCGACCACGCCACCAACATCGCCGAGCGCGCCTACTACCTGCAGACTGGCAAGCAGCTCACCGCTGACGTGCAGGAACTGCATCGCACCCAGATCAAGGCATAGCCACTCTCGCCTTGTGACCACCCCAAACCGGCCATCATCCGCTTTTGGGGGCTTCGAACCGTCCCGAAGGGCAAATCTCTCCAGTGGAGAGATTTGAGGTGAGAAGGCCATGAGAGCTGTGCTCGAATGGCGAAGAGGATGATGACAAAACCGAACGAATGACGGCAGCATGCGGCTGCCGATCGATGGAGCACGCCTATGCCCGCGACCATTCTCGTTGTCGAAGACGAGGGCGATATCGCCATCCTGCTGCGCTACAACCTCGAAGCCGAGGGTTTTCGCGTCGTCACCGCTGAAACCGGCGACGAAGCCCAGCACGCCATTGCCGAAAAGCTGCCCGACCTGATCCTGCTCGACTGGATGCTGCCCGAAATTTCCGGCATCGAACTCTGCCGGCGCCTGCGCGCCCGCGAGGAAACCTCGCGCATCCCGGTCATCATGCTGACCGCCCGCGGTGAAGAAGAAGAACGCGTCCGCGGTCTCTCCACCGGCGCCGACGACTATGTCGTAAAACCCTTCTCGGTCCCCGAGCTGGTCGCCCGCATCCACGCCCTCCTCCGCCGCGCCAATCCCAATCTGGTTACGGCAGCGCTGAAGGTTGGCGATCTCGAACTCGACCGCACCACCCACCGCGTCCGCCGCTCCACCCGCGACGTACACCTGGGCCCCACCGAATATCGCCTGCTCGAGTATCTCATGCGCCATCCCGGCCGCGTCTATTCGCGCGAGCAGCTTCTCGATGGCGTCTGGGGCAATGACGTCTATGTCGACGAACGCACCGTCGACGTCCATATCGGCCGCCTCCGCCGCGCCATCAATCGTGGCCGCGAAAACGACCCGATCCGCACGGTCCGCGGCGCCGGCTATGCCTTCGACGAGCGCTTCGGCCAGCCGGCTTAAAACCTCACGCAGCTTCGGTCTCGGCTTCGGCCGGGACCTCTGATCTCACCACGCGATTGCGGCCCGCCGTCTTGGCTTGATAGAGGGCCGCATCCGCCCGCCCAAAGGCGCTTTGCGGCGTCTGGCCCGCCCCATATTCGGCAATGCCAAAGCTGGCACTGATCCACCATTCCGGCGGCATGCCGGCATGCTGGAGATCCTTGAATTTCTTGCGCACCCGATCCGCCTCGATCATGGCGGCCTGCCCCGAAAGCCCCGGCACGATCACCGCGAATTCCTCGCCTCCGACCCGCCCGGCCTGATAGCCGCTCGCGCGCAGGAGATCGGCAAAAGCGCAAAGCGCCTTGTCTCCGGCCAGATGCCCGAACCGGTCATTGATCGTCTTGAAGTGATCGATATCGCAAAAAACCACGCTGCCCCCGACCTTGCTGACCACGCCGCCCAATTGATGAAAGGCCTGGTGGTTCAGCAGTCCCGTCAGGCTGTCGCATTCGGACCGCCGCCGATAGTTGACGATCACGCCATTGATGATCCGCGCCAGCAGCAGGAACATGGCCAGCACCGAAAACACCGCCGAAAACAACAGCGTCGCGCGTTCGAGCATGCTGGCGCGCAGCACGCCATAGGCCATATCGGCCGGAAAAATCAGCGGATAAGCCACGCCCCGCAGCACGAAAATGGCAATCACGCATCCGACGACCGCCAGCAGCACGTTCTCCACCACCCTGCGCTCGCGAAAATTCATCAGCCGCTGCAAGCTGTCAAACAGCGCCAGCGCACAGGCAAACTGGAAAACCGGCGTCCGCAACACGAAGGGCACATCCGCGAGCTTGAGCCCAATCCCAAGCACCGTCAGCAGCGCCACCGCCACATAGAGCCAGCGGTTCTGCTCATCCCGCCCCAGAGCCGCGCGAATGGATTGGCCGAAACAAATATAGGCGAGCGGGGTCAGTATGGAGACCGCGATCGAGCTCAGCACCATTTCATGGGCGTCGGCAAGAAAGGCGGTCTGCACCGTGGCAGCCACTGCCGTGGCCGTCAGCCAGGCGAGCGACGTCAGCCGTCGCATACCGAAGAAAACGCTGACGCAGAGCACTGCCAGAATGGCAAAGCCCCCAGTCGTCACCCAGCTGAGACTGACCATCTATCCTCCCGTGGATGAGGTTTGCCTGTCGCAATTGACCGCGCTGCGGGCCTGCACGCCTGCTGCTTGCGGCGGAGACATAAAGATGCCGGGTTAATGGGATGCTTATGGTTTTGTCGTCCCATCGTCGCAATCTCGCGCCAAGGACAATGCCGGCCCCATATCTTAACGCTTTCTTAACGATGACATTGCATCCCGCCGCCGAAGCAGGATAGCAAGAGCTGTCGAGCCCGCGTGGGGTCGTGACGCCCCGATAGAAATTTGCAGGACCGCCCCAGAGATGACACCAGCATTCCTCGTCACCCACTCCGGTGGATTTCATGCCGACGAACTGCTGTCGAGCGTCATCCTGACCCGGCTCTTCCCAAATGCCGAGATCGTGCGCAGCCGCGCCCCGGAATGGATCACCCCTGCCCCCGATCGCATCATCTACGATGTCGGTGGCGCCTATGATGCCGACCTGAGGATTTTCGACCACCACCAGCGCGGCGCTCCGCTGCGCGACGACGGCCAGCCCTATAGTTCCTTTGGCCTCGTCTGGAAGCACTTTGGTCGCGACTACATCGCCTCGTTCAATGTTCCGGCTGAACATATCGAAAGCGTACACGCTTCCGTCGATGGCAACCTGGTGCTCCCCATCGACCTCGTCGACAATGGCGCCATCAGCCCCTCCGGCCCCCTGGCAAGCCTGTCCCTCTCCTCTCTTCTCGAAACCCTGAAGCCCGATTTCGACGATCGCGACGGCGATGCCGACAATCAGGCGTTCCAGAAAGCCCTTGTCGTCGCCCGCAGCTTCGTCGAAGCCGGCGTTACCCGTAGCGCCGCAAAACTCCGCGCCGAAGCCCTGGTCACGAAGGCCATCGAGGCCACCGGCCCCGGTCGCGTGCTCGAACTGCCCATGGGCATGCCTTTCCGCGCCGCCATCGTGAAGGCCGGCGCCGATCACCTGCTGTTCGTCGTCCATCCGCGCGACAAGGATTGGTGCCTCACCGGCATCCGCCGCAGCGAAGACGGTTTCGAGCTGCGCGCCGACCTGCCCGCCGCCTGGGCCGGGCTCACCAATTACGATCTGGAAGTGGCGAGCGGCGTCGAAGGCGCCACCTTCTGCCACAATGGCCGCTTCATCGCCGCCGCCAAGACGCGCGATGCCGCTCTGGCCATGGCCGAAATCGCCGTCGCCGAAGCTCTGGGCAGCCGCGCCGCCTGATAGACCATCACAACCCCACTTCACGGGTTGGCAGCGCGGATCGGGCCTGATAACGAAGGGCACCGATCACAGATCGACTCCGCCTGCCTTTGATGGAGAAGGCGCACACCAAGTTAGGAAATTTTTTGCAGGTCCAGGTACGCGACAACAACGTCGACCAAGCCCTCCGCGTTCTCAAGAAGCGTCTTCAGCGCGAAGGCGTCTTCCGCGAGATGAAGCTTCGCAAGTATTTCGAGAAGCCCTCGGAAGAACGCGTCCGCCGCAAGGCCGAAGCCATTCGCCGCAACCGCAAGGCTGCGCGCAAGCAGGCCATTCGTGAGGGTCTGATCGCAGCGCCCAAGCGCCCCGCAGGCAGCTTCGGCGGTCGCGCTGGCGGCTCGGGTCCACGTTCGCAGGACTAAGAACTGCCTTCGAAACTGGATACCAGTTCGGAACAAGCAAACGCCGGCCTCTTGGCCGGCGTTCTTATTGGCGCGTTCCGCGCGCCTGGCCGATGATTTCCATCTGGCGATGGAGGGACCGGATCTGATCCGGGCCAAGTGTCTGGCCATCGATCTTGAGCATCGCGCCGTGAAGGCTCACGGGCGCCGCCTGTTCCATGGCGAAGCGTACGGCCTTGGCGGCCGACGAAAAGCGCCGTGCCCCCTGTGCCAGCGCCGTTGCCACGTCGCTGCCGAGGAACAATTCGCTCGGGCTATTGAGTATATACGTATTCATTCTAGTCTTTCTGCCGGCAAATAGCCGGTTTTGCGCAGCGCTCTTCGCACTGCCTTCTGATTCACTTTCGCAATATTGCTTGGTGATTGTCTCAGCCGCGTGACAGTGCCGGCAACGGCGCCATGCGCCGCGCTTCGGGGCAAGAACACTCCTGGCCCGGCGCTAACCGGAACCCGCTGAGGTATCGATATCAGCCGTTGGCTGACGTCTAGCGCTTGTTTACAGCGATGCTGAAGACGCTGGCGCCTTCTGCACGAGCCGACCTGGACGCGTCGCTGGGCGACAGATCGCCCTCTTCGACAACGCGTTCATTGGTCTCACCGCGAGACTTTACCCGATAAAGTACCGGGCCAATCTCATGTGGGAGACAGGAAATCACTTCGCAAGGGCCCGCTGGCCGGTTGCTGTGACGCGGGGCGGAGCGCAGGTCGAGCATCTGGCCGACTTTATAGAGGTGAGACATCGAGCGCTCCTTAAGAGCCGGGGCGCGGAGCGCCCCGACGAAACTCAAATGGAAAGCGCTTTCAGAAAAGTGGAGACCACGGTCTGAAAACGCGACACAGCAAAGCTTTAGCCGTCGCGATCCCTCGGGGATCGCAAAACGCCTTAAGCGAGCTGTACGTTGATGGCAGATTCACGCCCGTCACGACCCTTTTCGAGGTCGAAAGTCACCTTCTGGCCATCGGCAAGGCTGGAGATACCAGCGCGTTCCAGCGCAGAAATGTGGACAAAGGCATCCTTGCCGCCATCATCGGGCGAAATGAAACCAAAGCCCTTGGTCGAGTTGAAGAATTTCACGGTACCATTGGTCATGGCGTTTTCCTGAATTGGCTCGAAGCAGTGCAAGCGAGCAGTTCTCCTGCAGCCACATGCCACAGGAGCCTAGTAACGTTTGCAGTTCGGAAGGAAAGCCAAACAACCGGACATACCGGGAGGGTCAGTTCGCCAACAGGGGCAGAAAACGTATTCTCCTATACTCTACGGCAAATGCGCCAAAGTCAAGGCGTCGGCCGCTTCGGCCCCTAGCCCCGCTTTGCGCGCTGCACCAGCGCATCGAACTGCTGCAGAAAGTTGAAGCGGTCCTTCGCTGAAAAGGCCGCATTGAATCCCCTGCTTTCACCCGTCTCACGAAGATGCTGGTTCAGGTCCCGCATGGCGAGCGCCATGCCAATGGAGTCCGTCGTAAAGAGCTTCCCCGTCGGCCCGATCGCCGCCCCGCCCTTGGCGAGGATACGGCTCGCCAGCGGAATATCCGCCGTCACCACCACATCCCCCGCCGCCGAATTCTCGACGATCCAGTCATCGGCCGCATCGGCGCCCTGTGGCACCATCACATTGCGCACCATGGGATCGTGCGACGGCCGAAGCCCGAAATTGGCGACATAGGTAATCACGAGCCCATGCCGCTCGGCCACCCGCGCCGCCTCGTCCTTTACGGGACAGGCATCGGCATCGACGAAAACCGCAACCATGGCGCTAGACCTCCGGGCTATCGCGCAGCGGCGTCGTATCGTCGAGCGGCACCGTCTGCCGCTCGATCATCCGATGCACCACCGGCATACCCGGCCCGCGATGCAGCGCCCGCAACTGCTCCGTATTGTCCGCATCCGCCTTGGTGCGCCGCAGATTGTGCCGGACATAGTCGACCCAGGTCGGCACATGGTAGCTTTCCACCCACACATAGGGCTTTTCGAGATCGCGCAGCAGACCCCATTGCCGTGCCCCGTCACGAATGCGAATCCGCCGCCGCTCGCTCATCAGCGCCAGGAAGCGCGGAATATCCTCCTGCGCAATCTGATAGTCGATCATGATCATGATCGGCCCGCTACGCGGCATCAGGTCGAGTTTTAAGAGCGGTTCATTGAACGTATCGAGCGGATTGAGGTCCCGTTCATTGAACTGCGGCAACGGAAGCCTCAACCCCACGACGAGACAAAGCACCAGCACGCCCGCCGCCAGCACCAGCGCCCATTGCGGGTCAGCCGCATCGGCCGTCAGACCCCAGACCCAACTGCCCCCGGCCATGCCGCCAAAGGTCGCCGTCTGGTAAAGCGACAGCGCCCGCCCCACCACCCAGCGCGGGGCGGAAAGCTGGATCGACACATTGAACAGCGAGAGCGACAGCACCCAGCAGGCGCCCGCCGGCAGCAGCACGAAATGGCTCAGGATCGGATCGCGGCTGAATGCCAACCCCAGACAGCTCAGCGCAAAGCCGAGGCAAGCGATGCGGACGATCACCTCATTGGAAAAGAGCTGCCGCACCCGTCCATTGACCACGGCCCCGGCAATTGCCCCGAGCCCAAAACACCCCAGCAGCGTGCCATAGACCAGCGCCCCGCCGCCCACATATTCCTCCGCCACCGAAGGCAGGAGCGCCATGATGACGATGGCGGCAAAACCAAAGAGAAAGCCGCGGAACAACACCGAAAGCAGGTTCGGCGACAGCGACACATAGCGCACCCCGGCCCACATGGCGCTGCCAAGGTGTTCGCGCGGCAACCGCGCCTTGACCTTTTGCGGCTTCCACCGCCACAGTGCCCCGATCAGCGCCAGATAGGACACGGCGTTCACGGCAAAAGCCGCGCTCGCCCCGGCAAAGGCCACGATCATGCCGCCCACCGCCGGACCGACGCTGCGCATCATGTTAAAACCCATGGCATTGAGCGCCACCGCGCCCGGCAGATCCTCACGCGGCACGATATCGCCCATCGAGGCCTGCCAGGACGGATTGAACAGCGCCGTCCCGCAGCCGATGAGAAAGGTGAACATCAGCAGCAGCCATGGGTTGAGCAACCCCATCCAGGCCGTCACCGCCAGCAGCAGCGACACCAGGGCCATGCCACTTTGCGCCACCAGCATCACGCTACGCCGGTCGAAATTGTCCGCCAGCGCCCCGGCCGCAATGGAAAACACCATGATCGGCAGCGTGTTCGACGCCTGCACCAGCGCCACCATATTGTGCGACGTGGTCAGCGTCGTCATCATCCAGCCCGCGCCGACCGCCTGTACCAATCCCCCGAGATTGGAGAACAGGGTCGCCAGCCACAGTGTCCGAAAAGTCTCGTGACGGAATGGCGCCGTAATGGATGTGCGCTCGGCCATGATGATTCAACTCCTGCCCCTGTCATGGGCGAGTCTTCGATCCGTGCCAAAGGCAAAATCACTCCGGTGGAGCGATTTTAGGAGAGAAGGCCATGAGAGCTAAGCTCGAATGGCAGCCAGGGTGGCAAGCTTCGAAACGTCCCGCAGGGCAAATCATGCCGATGGCAATGCCTGAGCCGAGTGGAACGTCAGAAAGCAGTCCGCCACCGCAGGCCACGACTATCTCGTTCCCACACCATCTCTCCCCACCACAATCTCCCTGCCCCCAAAGCCTCTCCCCAACCCCAAGCCCGTG
Source organism: Devosia riboflavina (assembly GCF_000743575.1). GTDB lineage: Bacteria > Pseudomonadota > Alphaproteobacteria > Rhizobiales > Devosiaceae > Devosia > Devosia riboflavina. The sequence goes on from NZ_JQGC01000033.1 coordinate 202,408, forward strand.
ACACCTAAAACTCACAACAAACGACCGATGCCCTTCGCGCCGAATCCCGTTTGTTTCCGGCCCAGTCGTGCCTAAAGTCGCCACTAACCTCCCTTATTCGAATCGAACCATGACCTCTCCCCCAACCCAGCGGACCAACCCGCTGCATTTGCTTGCGGCCTTCGCCAGTGGCGGCATCCTGACCCTCGCGATCTTCGTCAATGGCGAGGCCGGCCGCTTCGGCGGCGCGATGTTCTCCTCCTGGCTCGCCCATGGCACCGGCACGGTCGTCGCCATTCTCTTTCTCGCCGTCGTCTGGCGCGGCCAGCGTGCCGCTGCCGCCGAAGCCACGGGCAAAATCGGCAAGGCACCCCTCTGGGCCTATGCCGGCGGCCTCTGTGGCGCCGTCACGGTCATGCTGACCTCGACCTCCGTAAATTCCCCCCTCGCCCTCGCCGGCACCCTCGCCCTTGGCCTCGCCGGCCAGGTCGTCCTCAGCCTCGCCGCCGATTTCTGGGGCCTTCTCGGCCTGCCCAAGCGCAAGCTTGACCTGCGCGATGCCGGCGCCGTCATCCTCATCGCCGCCGGCAGTCTCCTCATCATCCTCTTCGGGCTCGGCGCCGCATGATCATCCCCATTCTCGCCGCTTTCGCCGCCGGCCTCCTCGTCATCCTCAGCCGCCAAGTCAATGGCCGGCTCTCCATGTCCACGACGCCACTGATCTCCTCCTTCTGGAACCACTTCGTCGGCTTCGCCTTCCTCACCGTGGTCGGCCTCGTCATCGGCGGCCTCATCCCCGCCAATATCGCCGAAATGCCCTGGTGGATTTACACCGGCGGCGCCATCGGCGTCGTTTTCGTCGCCGCTGGCTCCTGGCTCATCACCCGCATCGGCGCCGTCAACTCGACGCTGCTGGTCATCGCCGGCCAGATGGTTTTTGGCGTGATTTTTGATCTCCTGCGCGGCGCACCCGTGACAATCTGGGCCGCCGCGCTTGGCGTTGTCCTGATCCTCGCCGGGATGTGGCTCACACAGCGCAAACGGTAACAGTCTGCTAACGAAAACGGGGCCCGAAGGCCCCGTTGCTAACGCGATTTTCGCAAGTCTTAGCCGGCCGCGGTATAGGCCGTCTTCACGATGGTGAAGAACTCAGCCGCATACTTGCCCTGCTCCCGCGGACCGTAGCTGGAACCCTTGCGACCACCAAACGGCACATGGAAATCGACACCGGCGGTCGGCACATTGACCATCACCATGCCGGCTTCCGAATTGCGCTTGAAGTGCGTCGCATACTTCAGCGAGGTCGTCACGATACCAGCCGAGAGACCAAACTCTGTGTCATTGGAAGTCGCTAGCGCCTCTTCGTAATCCTTCACCTTAATGACGGCAGCCACCGGCCCGAAGATTTCTTCGCGCGCGATACGCATCGAGTTCGTCGCTTCGGTGAACAGCGTCGGCTGCAGGAAATAGCCCTCCGTCGCCCCCTTCACGCGCTCGCCACCGGCGACCAGCTTGGCGCCTTCGCCCTTGCCGATTTCGATATAGTCCGTGTCTTGCTTGAGCTGGCTCGGATCGACCACCGGCCCGATTTCCGTATTCTTATCAAGGGCATCGCCAACACGCAGATTGCGGGTGCGCTCGGCCAGAGCCTCCACGAATGCATCGTGAATGCCTTCCGTAACGATCACGCGCGAAGCCGCCGTGCAGCGCTGGCCGGTCGAGAAGAATGCCGACTGCGCAACGGTTTCAACAGCAACCTTGAGGTCCGCATCGTCAAGCACGATGGTCGGATTCTTGCCGCCCATTTCGAGCTGGAACTTGCGGTTATGCTCGATCGAAGCCGCCGCCACGCGCTTGCCCGTACCCACCGAACCGGTGAACGAGATAGCGTTGACGTCCTTGCTATCCAGCATGGTCTGGCCAACCACCGAACCCTTGCCCATCACAAGGTTAAGCACGCCCTTGGGGAGGCCCGCACGCACCAGAATGTCAACGATCGCCCAGGTCGAGCCCGGCACGAGATCAGCCGGCTTGATCACCACGGTATTGCCATAGGCCAGCGCCGGAGCGACCTTCCAGGACGGGATGGCGATCGGGAAATTCCACGGCGTGATGATGCCGATGACCCCCAGCGGCTCGCGGGTGATTTCAACGCCAACGCCCGGACGCACAGACGGCAGCACTTCGCCCGAGAGACGCAGCACTTCACCAGCGAAAAAATCAAAGATCTGGCCGGCGCGGGTCACTTCGCCAATGCCTTCGGGCAGGGTCTTGCCCTCTTCGCGGCTCAGCAATTCGCCCAGTTCCTGCTTGCGGGCGAGGATTTCGTCGGCAGTCTTGCGCAGGATGGCGTGGCGCTCAAGGATGCCCGAACGCGACCAGGCCGGGAAAGCGGCCTTGGCAGCGGCAATAGCCTGCTTGGTTTCTTCAACAGTCGCGCGGGCATAGACACCGACAACTTCGTTGAGATTGGACGGGTTGATGTTCTCGACGCCATCGGCGCCGACCCATTCGCCGTTGATCAGGTTCTTGTGCAATTCGCTCATGTGGGAAGCCTTTCAGAAATGTCGTGCATCGCCCGTGGGGAGGAGGTCAGCAGGGCTAGAGGAGGTCGGCGCGGGCAAGATCGCGCAGCAGGTGGCTCGAACCATAGGTCCAGGGCGGACATTTGGTCGAAAGATTGACTGTGTTGGTCAGCGTACCGAGCGACGGCGTCGAAATGGAGACAGTGTCGCCGAGCTTGTGGGTAAAGCCCTTGCCGGCGCCGTCGCGATCCTTCACCGGCGCAAACATGGTGCCGAGATAGAGCACCAGCCCATCGGGATATTGGTGATGCCCGCCAATGGTCGCGGCAACGAGAGATTCCGGCGTACGCGAAATCTGCGCCATGTTCGAAGCGCCTTCCAGCACGAAGCCGTCGGTGCCTTCCACGCGCAGCGCAATCTCGGAATTCTTCACCGTCTCAAGCGTAAAATCGCCATCGAACAGGCGAATGAATGGCCCGAGCGAAGCCGAGGCGTTGTTGTCCTTGGCCTTGCCCAGCAGCAGCGCCGAGCGCCCTTCGACGTCGCGCAGATTAACGTCATTGCCCAGCGTCGCGCCGATGATCTCGCCCTTGCTGGTCACCAGCAGCGCCACTTCCGGCTCGGGATTGTTCCAGCTCGAAATCGGATGCAGCCCCACCTCGGCGCCATAGCCAACCGAGCTCATCACCTGGCTCTTGGTGAAGATTTCCGCGTCAGGCCCGATCCCCACTTCGAGATACTGGCTCCACACGCCCTTCTCGATCAGCGCCGCCTTGACCTTCATCGCCGGCTCGGAGCCCGGCACAAGCTGGCTGAGATCGGTGCCAATCAGGTCCAGAATTTCAGTGCGCAACGCATCCGCACGAGACTTATCCCCGCGGGCCTGTTCTTCGATTACTCTCTCGAGCAGCGAAACGACGAAGGTCACGCCGGAAGCCTTGATGGCCTGCAAATCGATGGGAGAGAGGAGAACGGGCAAATTTTCACTGGTCTGACCAGCGACGGAATTGGCAACCACCGCTGCGGCATCGCCAAGCAGCACGCCTGTGGCAGCCTTCACATGGGCCGCGGCCTTGCCGCTTTCGGCAATGTCGCGCACGGTCGCAAAACCCTTGGCCGTGATGTCGACGAGCTTCCCATCGCGCACCGTCACGATGCGCGGCTCGGAATGGCCTGGTACGCGGGCGCGACCAAGTAGAATACCCTCGGGAATGACGTTCGCGACCATGCTGGCTCCCCCAACTAAAATGTTAGCTGTGACTACCCCAGCGGAACCGCACGGCGCAAGCCCGACGTCTAAATAATCATACTTATTGCCAATGCCAAGAGCCCCTGGTGGCCAATCTTTTTCTTCCGAGAATCCTTGCCAATTCCGGCGATTTCCCAACGTCCACAGAAACATAAACGGCTCGTTCAACTGGCGTTCATGTGCGCCCCAATACTGACGCATTGGCTGAGGAATGAATTGCCTCACCAAACACACATACGGAGTTTGCCATGCGTCTCGCGATTGCCCTCGCCCCCCTCGCCCTTCTTGCTGCCGCCGTTCCCGCTTTTGCCGGTACGATCACCATTGAAGGCCGCGGCGAAGTCCGGGCTGCGCCGGATATGGCGCTGATCAATTCGGGTGTGACCACCCAGGGCGCCACCGCCCGCGAAGCACTCGATGCCAACACTGCCGCCATGGCCGAGCTCATCGCCGCCCTCAAGGAAGCCGGCATCGAAGCGCGCGACATCCAGACCTCCGGCTTCTCGGTCAATCCGAACTATGTCTATTCCGACGCCCGCGATGAAAACGGCTATACCCTGCCGCCCAAGATCAACGGCTACCAGGTGTCCAACACCGTCACCGTTGCCGTGCGCGATCTCGAAGAACTCGGCGGCATCCTCGACAAATCGGTGAATGTCGGCGCCAACACCATCAATGGCGTCAGCTTCTCGGTGACCGACCCGACCGAGCTTTATAATGAAGCCCGCAAGGCCGCCTTTGCCGATGCCCGCAGCAAGGCCGAACTCTACGCCACCGCCGCCAATGCGACGCTGGGCGAGCTCGAAGCTATCTCGGAAAGCCAGAACATCAACAGCCCGATCCCCATGCCGATGTATGCCCGCGCTGATGTAGCTGCCTCGGCCGTTCCGGTGGAAGCGGGCGAGATGACCTTCGAGATCGGCGTCAATGTTCAGTGGGAACTGGACACCAAAGCAAACTAATTCACGTCGGTGGCCTTGAACCGGCCACCTTCATGGCACACCTGCCACCTGAACCGGAGCCATCGGTTCAAGCCTTTCCGAGGTAGGTGGCATCCAGATTTCCGGGTTCCCCCTGTTGAGGGGGGCTTGGACGGTGGGGGCGGACCACCGTAGTCACCCGCCCCCACCTGCCCTTTCCGGCGGCTTAGCCCGCCAGCACTTTCCAGAGCATGTTGAGGCCCACGGCCACGAGGAACGCGGCGAAGACGTATTTGAGCGTCTTCTGATCGAGCCTGTGCGCCAGCGCGGCCCCCAGCGGGGCGCAGACCGCGGCCATTGCGCCAACCAGCACCAGCGCGACAATATTGACATAGCCCACGCTCAGCGGCGGCAGGTCGCTTACGCCCCAGCCCGAGATAAGAAAGCCCAGCGTACCCGACAGGGCAATCGCCACGCCGATGGCCGCGGACGTGCCCACGGCCTTGTGCATGGTATGGCCGAAGGCCACCAGCGTCGGCACGGTCAGCGAGCCGCCACCGATCCCCATCAACGACGAGAGATAGCCAACCACGAACGCCGCGATGCGATGCGTTGGCTTGGAGCCGTGCAGATGCCCCATGAGCTTGGTCTGGAATGAGAAGACGATATTGGCCGCGATGACAAAGGCCATGACGGCGAAGACGATGCGCAGCACGTCGCCCGAATACCAGCCGGCCATCAGCCCGCCGATGAACGTGCCCGCCACGATGAACGGCGCCCAGAGCTTGAATACCTCGATATCAAGCGCCCCGCGCTTGTGGTGCGCCCGCGCGCTCATGATCCCGGTGGGAATGATGATGGCGAGCGACGTCCCCACAGCCACATGCTGCACCACATCGGAATCAAAGCCCATCCACAGCAGCGCTGTGCTCAGCGCCGGGACAATGACCGCCCCGCCGCCAATGCCCAGCAGCCCCGCCGCCACGCCTGAAACCACACCCGTGGCCAGCATGCCGAGCACAAACGGCCAGTAGCCAATAATGGTGGCCCAATCCATGTTCATTCCCCGATGATATGCAGCACCACGCTCCGCTGATGCGGTCGCCTACGGTGCTCGAAAAGATAGATGCCCTGCCAGGTCCCGAACACCGTTTGCCCATCGACCACGGGGATCGAGATGGAGGTCTGCGTCAGGGCCGACTTGATATGCGCCGGCATGTCGTCCGGGCCTTCGGTGGTATGCACCAACCAGTCCATGCTTTCTGGTGCCAAACGCCGGAAAAAGCCCACGAGATCGGTCTGCACGTCCGGATCGGCATTTTCCTGGATCAGCAGCGAACACGAGGTATGGCGCACGAAAACCGTAAGAAGACCCGTCGCAATACCCGATTCCGCCACGAACCGGTCCAGCGCATCGGTGAACTCGTAAAGTCCCTGCCCTCTTGTGCAAATGCTGATGCTGTGGACGGCCTGCTGCATAGTTTGGGCCTAGCATGCCCTCGCCTGTGGAACCAGCGCATGACCAACCCAAACCGTCCACTTTGCCCCACTGGCGCCATGTTCGCTCGATCAACCTCGTGCCATCAGCCCGGAGGAACCAACGCCAAATCCAGGCGTTGCGGGCTTTGCGGGGGCACAGCATCACGTAAAGGGCTCTTCCAAACCATTCAGACTGTGTTCAGGATGGCGCCGCGATGCTTGTCTCAAATGTCACTCGACATAAAGGAAGAAGAACAATGCGCCTCAGAAACTGGCTCTTCGCCGGCACAAGCCTCACCCTTCTCAGCATGGCACCTGGTAGCGCCTTTGCTCAGGACGCGGCCCCGGAACTGCCACAAGCCTGTATCGACCTGGGCTTCGAGACGCTTGAAGAGTGTATCGCAGCTCAACCAGCCGGCGAAGCGCCTGCGGTAGAAGCGCCCGCTCCTGCAGAGGCAGCTCCCCCGGCCGAAGAACCCGCGCCGCCCGCCGAGCCCGCACCAGAGCCAGCGCCCGAGGCGGCT
>NZ_JQGC01000034.1 GCF_000743575.1 Devosia riboflavina
TGTCGGGTCCGCACCGGGCCCCGCCATGCCGTAAGGCGCCGCGCCCGGCCGCTGCAATGCGGGCCCGGATGGCGCAACGGCAGCGCCCGGCGGAGCAATGATCGGGCCACCGGCCTGCGCCGACGGTGCCGGCGCGGCAGTTGACGCGGCCACGGGCGCTGCAATGCCGGCAGCCAGCCCCGTTGCTCCCGCCAGCGGCGCTGCAGCGCCGGGCGTTGCGCCGGCCACCCCCGCGGGCGGGCCATAGGTGAGCGGCCCCTGCGGCATGGCAGGGCGCTGTGAAATCTCGACGCTGGTTGCCGGCAATTGCTGCGGCGCTACGGATGACGGCGGTCGGCTATCGATCAGCGCCAGCCGCAAGTGACCTTCGCCCTGCTGCACGCCAAGGGTGAGAAGGGATCCGACGGGCAATGTGCTGGGCAAAGTGAGGGACATGGCCTGCCGGCCGATCTGCACCAGCGTTGAGCCGCCCTGTCCCGGACCAAGCACGCGTCCCTCGACCGTCTGCCCCGGCGCCAATGCAAGCGCCCGCAGCATCGAACGGGCCTCGGCCTGCGATACGACGGGAAAATGCGAGACAATCGTCATGCACTGGGCGTCCCGGCCGCGTCATGCGACCAGAATCGATCCTATGTGTGATTCCTGAAAATGTGGAGAGCCCCCGGAATACCGGACGTTCAATCCTTGCGAACGTCCTTGTAGTCCATCGTCGCCGGCTTGCCGCGGAAAGTGACCCAGAAGAAATTGAGCGTATAGGTCGCCGCGGTCTGGAACACGCCTTCCTTTTCGAGCCGGCGGCCCGAGGTCTTCATCTTCAGCGCATAGGTCCACTTGACCCCGCCGACGCGCGACAGGCGTACGGCCACGTCGGTGTCTTCGCCGAAGAATTCGATGGAGCGGTCATAGCCGCCCACCTTGACCCAGGCATCGCGCTTGAAGACGAAATTGCCGCCCTGCACCACCGAGCCGACGCGCAGAATGAAGCGGTTGAGCAGGTAGATGAGATAGGTCAGGCCATAAAAGGCCGAGATCAGCGCGCGGTTATGCGGCGCCATGTCGTAATAGATATAGGGACCGCTGAGGCAGACGAGCTTGGAATCCTTGTTGAATTCCTTCATCACCGTCGTCAGCCAGCCTTCGGGCACGATGGTGTCGCTGTCGATATTGGCGATCAGGTCATAGCCTTCGCTGGCGGCAAAACCGGCATCCCGTGCATTGACGAGGCCCTTCTTGGGCTCATCGACCACGCGCACCCCGGCAAAGCTGCGGGCGATTTCCCCGGTGCGGTCGGTGGAAGCATTGTTGACCACGATCACGTCAGCCGGCACGCCGGAGCGCTTGATTTCGGCCTCGACCGATTCAAGGCACTTCCCGATCAGCGCCTCTTCATTGTAGGCGGGGATGACGAATGCCAGCTTCATTGTTTTCCTTCTGCCGGGTCGGCCGACGCTTGGGTGGCGCTGCTCATAGCGCGACATCATCGCGCGAGCAACCTTCAGGCCCCGTTCAGGCTGGATCGGCAAGTTTCCAACAGGTTCGCCGGTTGCTATAGTAAGCTATAGCGGGAAGTCCCGGCGTGATTGAAAGTTGTTCCGGCGTGGAGAACGTCATGCGTCGACTTGTCTTGAATGCGGCCATTCTCTTGTGCAGCGGCATGTTGCTTGCCGGTGCCGCTCATTCGGCCGAAGGCCAGGCGGTCGGCGTCGATCCCGATGCCGTGGCGCGGTTCTCGGGAACCGACCGGATATTGGCTGTCGGCGCCGATATTTCCCTGGGCGAACAGGTGGTTACCGGCCCTTCCGGCCAGGTGCAGATCGTCTTTTCCGACCAGACGCGGCTCGTCGTCGGACCCGGCAGTGCCCTCACGATCGAGTCCTATCTCTTCAACGGCAATACTGCCGACAAATTCGCCATCAACGCGCTGGCCGGCAGTTTTCGTTTCATTTCCGGCCACAGCCCGAAATCGGCCTATTCGATCAATACGCCGACGGCTTCCATCGCCGTGCGCGGCACGAAATTCGATTTCAATGTCAGCCCCCCGCGCACCGATCTCATGCTCTATGAAGGCGCCGTGCGCATCTGCTCGACCTCAGGCCAATGCCAGGAACTGATTGCGCGGTGCGATCTCGGGACGGTCGATGCCAGCGTGGCGCAATTGATCAATCATCGCGATCCCACCCATCCGCAATTGAGCGCGGCCTTCCGCTATGCCCGCTTCCAGACCCCGCTTCTGAGCCAGTTCCGTGTCAGCGGCGCGGGAAAATGCGCGGAACCGCCGCAGGACCAGGGCGTTCCTGGAAGTCTCTCACCTCTAGGCGGCGGTTCGGGCTCCCCGCAAACCCAGCAGCCCACCCGTTTCCCGACTTTCGGGAACTAGTCGGCGAGAGCGGCGCATTGCAAGGACTTGGGCTCTGACTACCACCGATCCCGAAACGACTGACAAGCCGGACGAGCTAGGCTGGCTCGCGCGGCTGCGCAAAAGGCTGCGCATCCTTTATCACTCCCAGGCGCCTTTCGCCCTGCGCTTCCAGGCGGCGGTGCTGATCGTCGACCTCGCGATCATTGCCTTCTTCATCGCCAGTCCCCTGATCAAGGGGCGCGAATATTTTCTCTGGATCGACTATTCGATCGCCGCCGTGGTCTTTATCGAACTCGTCGCCCGTGCACTGGCCTCGACCAGCATCACCCGCTGGTTGCGCCAACTGCCTGTCATCATCGATATTTTCATCCTGATCACCTTGCTGGCGCCGACCTGGCTGTTCAATCTCGGCTTCCTCCGCATCCTGCGGCTCTGGACGCTGAGCAAGTCAACGATTGTCTGGCGGCCGCTGATCAAGCGCCGGCTCGGCGCCTATCAGGAAACGATCCAGGCGGTGATCAATCTCCTGGTCTTCGTCTTCGTGGTGACGGGTTTTGTCTATACCGCCTTTGTCAGCGAGGATTCCGGCATCGTCGGCTATGTCGACGCGCTCTATTTCACCGTCACCACCATGACGACGACCGGCTTCGGCGACATCACCCTGCCGGGCACTTTCGGAAAGCTCGTCTCCATCGCCGTCATGCTGATGGGTATCTCGCTTTTCGTGCGCCTGGCACAACTCATCTTCCGGCCCGCGAAAGTGCACTTCCCCTGCCCGCAATGCGGCCTCGCCAAGCACGAGCCGGACGCAGTGCATTGCAAGGCATGCGGGCATATCCTGAACATTCCCGACGAGGGAAGTATCTGAGCTAGCTGCGAATAACCGGCAGGCGCAGCCTGAAGCAGGCGCCGGGCAGCGGTCTCGGCGCGAGGTCCAGCGTGCCCTTCATGCGCTTGACGATCTGGCGGCTGATGGCGAGCCCCAGGCCGGCCCCCGTTTGATCGATGGCGCCCCGCTGCCCGCGCGAGAATTTTTCGAAGATCAGCTTGCGCTCGCCCTTGCTGATGCCCGGTCCATTGTCGGCCACCTCAACCACGAAATTGCCCGACCGGAGCGCCGAGGTGATCCGCACGACGGGCTCTGCGGCGTCGTTATATTTGACCGCGTTGGAAATGAGATTGATGAACACCTGGCACAGCCGGTCCGGATCGCCCTCGACCATGGTTCGTCCCGCCCGGTCGCCGTGATCTACGCGCATGCCCTTCTGGCTCAGGAGCGCGTCGCAGACCGACAGGGCCCGGTCGAGCGCCGCATCGGCATCCACCGGCTGGCTTTGCCAATTCCGCTCGCCCCGCTCCAGCGCCGAGAGATCGAGGATTTCGTCGAGCAGTTTTGTGAGCCGCAGGCTTTCCTGATGAATAGTCGAGACGAAGCGCTGGCGCTGCTTGTCGTCAAGCGAATGACCATCGAGCAGGATTTCCGAGAAGGAGCGAATGGAGGTCATCGGCGTGCGCACTTCGTGGCTCACCTGGCTCAGAAATTCGTCCTTCTGGCTGTCGAGTTCGCGAAGCTGCGCGTTGGCGTCTTCGAGCTTTTGTGCTGTCAGTCGCAATTCGGCCGAGGTCTTTTCCAGCTCCTGCGAATAGACAATGACCTGCTGCGTCTCGTCCGCCATCTGCATCATTTCTTCGAGCGACACGTCGCTGCCGGCCACGACCTTCGAGAGCATGACATGGGCCGAGGCCGCGCCGATGGAGCCGGCCAGTTCGCGTTCCAAGCGGCCGACAAACTCCGGTGTCGGCTCAAAGCCGATGGGATCGACGCCGCTATCACGCGCTGCGGACTCGAACAAGGCCGCCGCCCTTTGCTCGCCGAGAACGCGTTCCGCGACAAAGTACAGATCGTTGGCCGTCGCCGAACCCGGCACGAAGTTACGCTGCGGCAGGTTGGGGCGGCGGAACACATCGACAAAAGCCGTGGCCTGAATGCGCTCCAGCGCCGATGGTGAGGTGACCAGCGAACCCAGTGTCAGCGTGAGGATGTTTACCGAGAGGCTCCAGAACGCGGCATGGGCCAGCGGGTCCCAGCCTTCGAGGCCAAACATGGCCTCCGGCCGCAGCCATGAAATGCCCCACGGACCTTCCTGCAACAGCAGCGAAACGGCGGGCGATACGGAATCGAACGATGGCAGGAAGCAGCACCAGGCCCAGGTAATGAAACCGAGCAGAATGGCCATCGATACGGCCTTCAGCGAGGCATCCTTCCAGAAAATGGCCGCCAACAGCGCCGGGAAGAATTGCGCGATGGCGGTGAAGGAAATCAGCCCGATCGGCGCCAAGGCGTCGGAATCGCGGGTGAAGAAAAAGTAGAAAAAGCCCAGCGACAGGATCAGCATGATGGAAAACCGTCGCGCCACCAGCAGCACGCGGCTCACCCCCTGCCCGTCTCCATATTGCGGCGGGCTGAAACGGAGGACGAGCGGCATGATGATGTGGTTCGACACCATGATCGAGAGCGCGATGGATTCGAGGATGATCATCGACGTCGCCGACGAAAACCCGCCGATAAAGGCAAAAAGCGCCAGCCCGTTTTGTCCTGCCGCCAGCGGCAGGGTCAGCGCGAACATGTCGGGATTTGAGCCCTCGGGCATCACCGTGAGCCCATAAATGGCGATGGGCAGGATGAAGATGCTCATCAAGAGCATGTAGGCCGGAAAGGCCCAGCCAGCGATGCGAAGGTGGTTTTCGTCGGAGTTCTCGACCACCGTCACCTGAAACTGCCGCGGCAGGCAGACAATGGCGGCAATGGATAGCGCCAGGGTTGTCAGCCAGCGGCTGTCGAAACTGGTTGAGGTGTCCACGACAATGCCCTTGGCCGCCGCCTGGCTGAAAATCCCCTCAAACCCGCCGCCGATGAAGACGACGAACACGCCCACAGCCACCAGCGCTGTCAGCTTTACGACGGCTTCGAAGGCGATAGCTGCGACAACCCCATGATGCTGCTCCTTGGCGTCGACGTGCCGCGTGCCGAAAAGGATGGTGAACAGCGCCATGCCCGCAGCGACGCCCAGCGCCAGGCCGACATCGTCAATGCCCTTCAAGCTGCCCTGCCCGAATTCGGACGAACCCGCCACGGCCTGAATGGACGAGGTAACGGCTTTCAATTGTAGCGCAATATAGGGCGCGATGCCGATCACAGCGATGCAGGTGACGAGGACGCCAAGCCGACTCGACTTGCCGAAGCGCGACGAGAGGAGGTCCGCGACGGACGTGATACGGTAGAGATGGCTTATCCGAACTAGGCGCCGCAGCAGGAAATACCAGCCGACAAAAACGATTGTGGGTCCGAGGTAAATCGTCAGAAATTCCAAGCCACTACGGGCAGCATTTCCCACGGCACCGTAAAAGGTCCAACTGGTGCAATAGACCGAAATGGAGAGCGTATAGACCGCCGGAGAATTGAGCCATGACTTCGGCTTGGCCCGCGCTCGCCGGTCCCCAAAATAGGCCAGCACGAAGAGCAACCCGACATAGGCCACGGCGGTCGCGATGACGAAGTCGGCCGACAGCATCTAGCCCTCGCCCTCCTCGCCATTGGTCGAGCGCTCGCGAGGCAACCAGCTCGCTAACACGCCCGTGCTGACGATCAGCGCCAACCACACGCCGAACAGGTAAAAAACGATCTGCGGCACGCCGAACACGGTGAAATCGTGATTGAAGAGGTGCACCAGCGGCGGCACAAGCAGCAGCAAGCCCGCCGCTGTCAGCAGGAACATACCGCCGACAATCTTACGCCGCTCCGGCATCTTCGCCCAACAGGTGACGCACCGCGCCCACCACCTCGGCATTCGAATAGGGCTTTGTGACAAACCCGTTGGCGCCAAGCTCTTCGGCAATGCGCCGATCCTGCTGCTGGCCCTTGGCCGTCAGGATCAGTACCGGCAGGTTTTCCGTCTCCGCATCGGCCCGCAAATGCTTGAGAATGTCAAAACCGCTGCGCTTGGGCAGCATGACATCAAGCACCAGCATGCGCGGTTTCAAACGCCGCACGCCTTCGAGCACCGCATCGCCATCGGTGACGGAGCTAATACTCCATCCGGCACGCCGAAGGATGAAATCCAGCGATTCCAGAATAGACGGCTCGTCCTCGGCAATCAGGATATCAATAGCCAAATCTCCCCCCAGTGCCCGCGGTCTCCCCTCCGCAGACGCGCACACTAAAACCCAATCAGCCGGAATCGCCAAGGCCGAATTCTTGCGGGATCAGCGGCAGGCGCGTCACCGAGCGTGGTCCATCCGCGTCAGCATCTCCTCCTGCCGCGCCGGACAGCCCCGTCGTGTGCACAGCCGACAGGTCGGCCCGACGGGCACGTCGGCCTCATGATCGTCGAGATCGAGCCCCGAAGCATAGACGGTCCGATCGGCGTGGAGCACGTCGCAGGCGAGCATGATGGAAATGTGCGTCGTGGGCTCGCGATAGGAACCCGGTCGCCTTTGCAGCGACCGCGCGAGGAAGAGGTAACGCGAGCCATCGGAGAACCGCACCATCTGCCGAAGCAGCGTTTCCGGCTGGCGGAAGGCGCCATAGATCGACCAGAGTGGGCAGGCATGGCCCGAATTTGGGAGCAACAGACCAGGCAGCGGGAAATGCTTGGTCAGGCGCCCTGCCGGGTCCGAGCGTAGGAAGCCAAACGGAATCCCCTCCTCGCCCGGCCGGCGCAGCGACACCAGCCGGTGGGCCACCTGCTCGAAGCTGCCGTTAAAGATCTGTCGGAGCTGATCGATGTCGTAGGCGAGGTTTTCCGCCTCGGCGAGAAAGCGCGAATAGGGAAAGACGATGGCCCCGGCCAGATACGATCCCATGGCCCGCGCAGCGAGGCGCCGCGTCGTCGGGCTGGTCAGCACCGCTGCGTCGAGCGTCTCGCGCATCACGTCGGCGGCCGTCAGTTCGCCCAGCAATCGGGCAAGCTGAAACTGCCGCGTGGCGAGGGTTGTCGAGCCCTGCAACCACATCACCCGCTCTTCCTCGGCAAAACGATACTGCCCGGGAAAATCCTCTACCCCGGAAGAACCGCCGATCTGCGTCTGCACGCCGAAACGCCGCTCCAGCTCTGCAATGAGCAGCGCCGGCCCGAATGTCCCCCGTGCGTCCAGCTCGGCCCGCAAGTCCTCCGCCACCCGTTCGAATTGCGGAAAATAGTTCTGCTGCTCGATGATGAGGTCGTCGATTTCGCGCATGGCCGAGACATTGCCCGCCACGCGGCTGCTACTGTCGAACTGTCCGATGAGGCTCCGCGCCACATCGCTCAGCGCCCGCGCTTCGCGCCCAATGGCGCCGAGAAACCGCTGCCGCTCCGCCTCGTCGAGGTCGGGCACATCTTCCAGAATTTCGGCGCTGGAGCGCACCGCGGTAATCCCCGAAAGGATTTGGTGCAAAAGCTGGCTCAAGAGCGGATCGGACCGCAGCCGGTCGGCATAGCTGTCCGCGCTCGCCACCGCATTGGCATAGGCCCGGTGCAACCGCGCGATGGCGCCGGCGCTTGCGGGATATTGCGCCACCAATTGCCGCCTCTCGTCGGGCTGAAAATCGAGCGACTCGACCACCGGGTCGGCATAGGCCTCTTCAAGGTCCTGCAGCAGCTTCTGCTCGTCATCGCCCGTCAGGTCTGATGTCTCGATCTGCAAATGATGCGCCACGCGCTGCAAAAGCGTGCCGCCGATGTCGCGTTTGTTGTTCTCGATGAGGTTCAGGTAGCTCGGCGAAATGCCGATCAGCCGCGCCAGGGCGGCTTGGGAAATCTTGAGCGATTTCCTGCGGTTGGAGATGCGAAACCCGATGGGCGCCCGCATTGCCGTTCCCTCCCCGAAACCACAGTTGCAAACGAATTTACTAGATCAAGCTCGATCCAGAACAATAATTGACAGAATTATCGTTGAATTACAATGGGATATTGCCGTCGTTTTCAAATCCGGCAAATATTGGGCAGCGCTGAGGCTCCGGCAATGTACCGGCTGCCCACGCATAGGAGGAGATCAATGACTATTTTGAAGCGTGGCTTGTCGCGCCGCCGTGTCCTGCAGACCGGCATGGCCGGCATCATCGGTTCGGGCGTCGCCCCTCTCGTTTTCACCAAGGGCGCCTGGGCCCAGGAATTCTGCAACAATCCCACCGGCGACACGGTCGTCTTCGGCCTCAACCTGCCTCTCACCGGCACCTATGCCGAAGAAGGCGCCGACGAACAGAAGGCTTATGAACTGGCCATCGCCCATCTCAATGGCGAAGGCGACGGCGGGCTCCTGAACGTGCTCCAGCCATCCGCCCTCAAGGGCAATGGCATCCTTGGCAAGAAGGTCACCTATGTGTCCTCCGACAGCCAGACCAAGTCCGACGTGGCTCGCGCCGGCGCCACCCGCATGATCGAGCGCGATGGCGCCATCATGATCACAGGCGGTTCGTCCTCGGGCGAAGCCATTGCCGTGCAGGGCCTCTGCCAGGAAATGGGCGTCATCTTCATGGCGGGCCTCACCCATTCCAACGACACCACCGGCAAGGACAAGCGCCGCTACGGCTTCCGCCACTTCTTCAACGCCTACCAGTCAGGCATCGGCCTCGCCCCGGTTCTGGGCCAGTCCTACGGCAATGATCGCCAGGCCTACCATCTCACGGCCGACTACACCTGGGGCTGGACCCAGGAAGAATCGATCAAGGCGGCAACCGAAGCCCTCGGCTGGAAGACCACCGCGGCCGTGCGCACCCCGCTCGGCGCCACCGACTATTCGCAGTACCTGACGCCGATCCTCAATTCCGGCGCCGACGTGCTGATCCTCAACCACTACGGCCTCGACATGGTGAACTCGCTCACCCAGGCCGTGCAGTTCGGCATGCGTGACCGCCAGGCCAACGGCAAGGATTTTCAGATCGTCACCCCGCTCATCTCCGAGCTAATGGCCAAGGGTGCCGGCGAAAGCGTCAAGGGCATTTTCGGTACGTCCAACTGGCACTGGAACCTGCAGGACCCCGGCTCCATCGCCTTCACCAAGTCGTTCGGCGCCGCCTATGGCTCCCCGCCGTCCCAGGCTGCCCACACCGCCTATGTCCAGGCTTTGCTCTACGCAGACGCCGTGGAACGCGCCGGCACCTTCTATCCGCCCGAAGTCATCAAGGCGCTGGAAGGCCACGAGTTCGACGGCATGGGCAATGGCAAGACGCTTTACCGCGCCGAAGACCACCAGTGCATCAAGTCGGTTCTCGTGGTGCAGGGTAATGAAAGCCCGACCAGCGAATTCGACGTGCTGAACGTGGTGCAGGAAATCGACCGCGACACCGTGGCCTACGATCCCGCCATCTTCGGTGGTGACCTCGGCCCGGCAGAGCCGGTTCCGATGTGCGCGTAAAACTGTAGTCGAGCTCCCAACCATCGTCATTGCCGGGCTTGTCCCGGCAATCCATGGGATGCCGCCGCGCCCATGGACCGCCGGGACAAGCCCGGCGGTGACGCTCCAGGGAGATTTCGTGCCTTTCGGTCGACCCGGAGCATGCGATGTTCGAAGTCATCTTTCTGCAATTTCTCAATGGGCTCGATAAAGGCGCCGCCTATGCGCTGATCGCCCTTGGCCTGACCCTGGTGTTCGGCACTTTGGGCGTCGTCAATTTCGCCCATGGTGCGCTCTTCATGCTCGGCGCCTTCTGCGCCGTGACGGTGCGCATGTTCCTCACCATGGAAACGGTCACCATCGACCCCGAAAAGCTCTCGCCCTGGGGCGCGCCGCTGGAAGTGCGAGAGCCGCTGGTGCAGGCCTGGCTCGGCGATTTCGGTGCGGTACTGGTCAATTACTCCGTGCCCCTATCGATCCTCATCACCATCCCGATCATGCTCCTCGTCGGTATTGGGCTCGAACGCGGCATCATCAAGCACTTTTACAAGCGCAGCCATGCCGAACAGATTCTCGTAACCTTCGGCCTCGCCATCGTCGCCCAGGAGGTCATCAAGTCCGTCTTCGGACCCAATCCAATTCCCCAGCCCATGCCGACCGATCTGCGCGGCGCCGCCGATATCGGCGCGTGGCTCGGCATGCAGGCCAATGTCATCACCTATCCGGTCTGGCGCCTGATCTATTTCATCTTTGCCGGCGTGGTCATCGGTGGCGTTTTCGCCTTCCTGCAATTCACCACTTTTGGCATGGTCGTTCGTGCCGGCATGGCAGACCGCGAAACGGTCGGGCTGCTCGGCATCAATATCGATCGCCGCTTCACCATCATGTTCGGCCTCGCGGCCGTCGTCGCCGGCATGGCCGGCGTCATGTACACGCCCCTCCTCCCGCCCAACTATCACCTCGGCATGGACTTCTTGGTCCTTTCCTTCGTGGTCGTGGTTGTCGGCGGCATGGGCTCCCTGCCCGGTGCCGTCGCCGCGGGCTTCCTCCTCGGCATTTTGCAGTCCTTCGCCTCGATGAACCAGGTGAAAGCGATCTTCCCCGGCATCGACCAGATCATCATCTATCTCGTCGCCGTCATCATTCTTCTGGTTCGTCCCCGTGGCCTCATGGGCCGGCGCGGCGTGATGGAGGCCTGACATGACCACTTTCATGTCCCGCAACGATCTCTTCCTGTTCCTGGGCTTCACCGTTGTTGTGCTCGCCATGCCCATTTGGCTGGCGCCCTTCGGCGCCGGCTATCCCGATCTGCTGCAGCGCTTCATGATCTTCGGCATCTTCGCCGTGGGCTTCAATATTCTCTTCGGTCTCACCGGCTATCTCAGCTTCGGCCACGCCGCCTTCTTCGGCGTCGGCTCCTATGCCGCGGTCTGGTCCTTCAAGCTCCTCACGCTCGACGCCATCCCGGCCATGATCTTCGCCGTGGTGATCTCGGGCCTCTTTGCCCTCGTCATCGGCTTCCTCTGCCTGCGCCGTTCGGGGATCTACTTCTCCATCCTGACTCTGGCCTTTGCGCAGATGAGCTACAATCTCGCCTATTCGGTGCTGACGCCCATCACCAATGGCGAAACCGGCCTGCAATTGACGCTGGCCGATTCGCGCGTCCTCGATGCTGCCATGGGCCAGACCTTTTCGGGCCAGCCTGTCCCGACTCTTCTCGGCCAGCAGCTCGGCGGCTATGCCGGCTTCTACTTCTGCGCCGGCTTCCTGATCCTTGCCTTCTTCATCGCCCAGCGTATCGCCGGCTCGCCCTTCGGCATGATGCTGAAAGCCATCAAATCCAACCAGACGCGCATGCAGTTCACGGGCTTCAACACAAGGCCCTATGCGCTCTCGGCCTTCGTCATCTCGGGCATGTATGCCGGCCTCGCCGGGGCCCTCCTCGCCGTCACCGACCCCCTGGCGGGCGCCGAGCGCATGCAGTGGACCGCCTCGGGCGAAGTCGTGCTCATGACCATTTTGGGCGGCGTCGGCACGCTGGTCGGCCCGGTCATAGGCGCCTGGATCATCAAGTATTTCGAAAACATCCTCTCGGCGCTCAATGACAATATCCTCGCCCGTTTCTGGAGCTTTCTTCCCGAAGGTGCGGCGGATTTCATGGTGACCATCACCAGCAAGTTCGTGGGCGATGGTTGGCACCTCACCCTGGGCCTCGCCTTCGTCATCGTGGTGATCTTCCTGCCCGGCGGCATCATGGAGGGTGTCCGGCGCATCGCCGCCGCCTTCCGCCGCTCCGGCTCCTCCAGCGCCAAACCCAGCGCCCGCACCCAACCCGCAGAGTAGGACGAAAGAAAATGGAAAAATCCAACGTCGTCCTGCATGTCGCAGACGTTCACAAGCGCTTCGGTGGCCTCCATGCCCTCGCCGACATCGACCTTCAGGTCGAAGAGGGCAAGACCCACGCCATCATCGGCCCCAATGGCGCCGGCAAATCGACCCTGCTCAATGTCATCATCGGCAAACTGGCGCCGACGAGCGGCCAGGTGGTCTTTGACGGCACCGTGCTCACCGGCAGAAAACCCTATCAGATCAACCAGCTCGGCATCGCCCGCGTCTTCCAGACCCCGGAAATCTTTGCCGACCTCTCGGTGCTCCACAATGTCATGATCCCCGCCCTCGCCAAGCGCGACGGCATGTTCAAGCTCAACATGCTGCGCTCGCTCGACAGCGAAACCGGCATCCGCGCCGAAGCCGAACACATGCTCGAAGACGTGGGCATGATCACGCGCCGCGAAATGCTGGCCGGCAGCCTCAGCCGCGGCGACAAAAGGCGCATGGAACTCGCCATGTGCCTCATCCAGCACCCACGCCTGCTGCTGCTCGATGAGCCCACGGCCGGCATGAGCCGCCACGATACCAACACGACCATTGAGCTGCTCAAGAAGATCAAGAGCCGCGGCATGACCAAGGTGATCATCGAGCACGACATGCACGTCGTCTTCTCGTTGGCCGACAAGATTTCCGTGCTCGCCCAGGGCCGCATTATCGCCGATGGCTCGCCCGACGAAGTGCGCGGCAATCCCAAAGTGCAGGAAGCCTATCTCGGAGGAGCCCATTGATGAGTTCCATCGCCATGACAACCGAAACCATCGTCAGCCAGGCCGCAGAAATCGAAACCACCCGCCCCTTCTTCTCGGTGCGCGACATGCACGCCTATTATGGCGAAAGCTATATCGTGCAGGGCGTGTCGCTCGATATCCGCAAGGGCGAAATCCTGGCCCTGCTCGGCCGCAACGGTGCGGGCAAGACGTCCACCCTGCGCACCATCGCCCGCACCGATAATCCGCAGATGCGCCAGGGCGAAATCTGGCTCGATGGAATGCCCATCCACCAGATGAAGAGCTTTGAGGCCGCCCGTTCCGGCATCCAGCTCGTGCCGGAAGACCGCCGCATCATCCAGGGCCTGACGGTCGAGGAAAACATCACTCTGGCGAAAGTCGCCCCCGGCAATGGCTGGAGCCTCGAACAGATCTACGAGAGCTTTCCGCGCCTCGCCGAACGCCGCACCCAGGAAGGCGTCACCCTGTCCGGCGGCGAACAGCAGATGCTGGCCATCGCCCGCGCCCTGGCCCGCGACCTGAAACTGCTGCTGCTCGACGAGCCCTATGAAGGCCTCGCCCCGGTCATCGTGCAGGAAATCGAACGCATCCTGCATTCGATCAAGCCGCTCGGGATCACCACCATCATCGTCGAACAAAACGCCGTCGCGGCGCTGAAACTGGCCGACCGCGCGGTCATCCTCGATACCGGCGAAGTCGTCTTCGCCGGCACCGCCAAGGAGGTCCTCGATAACGTCGAGCTCCGCCACGAATATCTGGCGATTTAGGGAGGCCAGTCTCCCAGTAGCCCTCACCCTGAGGTGCCGCGAAGCGGCCTCGAAGGGCGGGGGCGTGCCACCGATGGCCAAGCGCCACGTCCTCGTGGTTCGAGGCTGCGCTACGCTTCGCACCTCACCATGAGGACTACTAAATATGCAGAGCATCATATGCTCTGTTGCTCCCTACCCTGGGTCTTTCAAACCCAAAGGCATTTCGCCGATTTCAACCTCTCCCCCCTTGAGAGGCCCAGGGTAAGTCCGCTTCCGGCGGGTCAGCTGCAATGGTGATCCCCTCACCCTCGAGCGCATCGCGCACGTCCCGCGCCAGATCGACTGCTCCTGGCGTGTCGCCATGGAGGCAAATGGACCGCGCCCCCGATTTCAGCACCGTGCCATCGATGGCGACGATCTCGCCCTTCTGCGCCAGCCGCAGACAGCGTTCGATCACCGTATCCGTCTCGTGAATGACCGCGCCCTCCTGCGTCCGTGGCACC
Source organism: Devosia riboflavina (assembly GCF_000743575.1). Taxonomy (GTDB): domain Bacteria; phylum Pseudomonadota; class Alphaproteobacteria; order Rhizobiales; family Devosiaceae; genus Devosia; species Devosia riboflavina. Next base: position 14,105 of record NZ_JQGC01000034.1, read on the forward strand.
AGCAGGCCCTCGGCCGTATAGGCCCGGTCGGCATAGGCCTCGCGGATCAACGGTACACCGACGGCCTTGGCCGCCCGCACCTGCTCGGAATTATCCAGCGCCAGCACCGCCATTTTCTCATCCATCGCCTGCACCGCGGCGAAAACCGCAACCGCCAAAGCCAGCTCTTCCGCCGTCTGGTTCGCCAGCGCCCCATGCAGCTTCACATAGGACAGCGGCACATCGACTTCGCTCGCGATATGGCGAATAAGAAACATCTGGTTGCGCACCTGTCCGATGAGCTGGTCGAGCGGCATCACCAGCCGAAACCGGCCAAAACGCGGCTTGTCGGCATAGCCCGGATGCGCCCCGGCGCGAATGCCACGCGCCTTGCACAGCTTCAGGATATGCCGGATCGTCTGCGCATCGCCAGCGTGGCCGCCACAGGCAATCGACGCGCTCGAGACGATATCAAGCAGATCATCGTCCGTGCCCATGCCTTCGCCGAGATCGGCGTTAAGATCTATGCTGGTCATAAAATTGCGCTCCGCAACAAAGCCTGGGCATGATCAAGGCCAACCGGCGCGAACACAAGCTCTGCATTGGGCCGGAGCTGGAAAAAGCGATCGAGATCGGCCGAAATGATCGTGCCGATCCGCGGATAGCCACCCGTCGGCTGATGATCCCTCCCCAGCACGATCGGCGTGCCGTCGCCCAGAATCTGGATATCGCCGACCACGACCGGGTCCGACACGAGCGACAGAATCCGCTCCTCGGCAAAGACTCTTGCTTCGTCACGCAGCCGCACCCCCATCCGATCCATCATCGAGGAAATACGAAACGGGCTGGTTACGAATTTTTCCCGCAGTTCCGCGCTGAAAACTTCGGCATGGAGTCCCCAGATAAAGCGGATCGGCCCGTCGGTCTTCTGCTGCCCAGCCGCCGCATCCCCCAATGTCACCCCAAACGCCGCGCTGCCCTCGGGCCTGACCCGAGGGCCTCTATCCCTAATCGCCGCCACCGTGGCTCTGGCACCGGCCCTCGGGTCAGGCCCGAGGGCAGCATGGTGTTTGGCAGGATGATGGGCTGACAATCGGTCGGCAACGATTGCCAACCTATCGCCGGCCCGGAGCACCCGCCCCTCTAGCCCACCGATCCGCGCCCGCATGCTGGTCGCTCGGCTGCCAATTACCACGGGCACATCGATGTCGCCGCCAAAGCGCAGATAGCCGTAATTGCCCCCAGTGCCCGCCGAAATGCTCAGCCGGTCACCCGCTGCCAACAGCGCTGAGCCAGGCCAGCTCTGCGTCCGTCCATTGATCGAAACCTCGAAGGTTCCGCCATCCCAGCCCATCACGGCCTCGCCTTCGGCGACGGTCAGCTCGACCCCGAGCATCGAAAACTCGACGCCCGCCGCCTCTCCGCTCCCCGCCAGCAATCCCGCCCGGCGATAGGCTGATCCATCCATCGGCCCCGACGCGCTGATCCCATGGGCGAGATAACCAAACCGGCCCGCATCCTGAATGGTAGTGAGCGGCCCCGCCCGTTCGATGACGAGAGTTGCTGTCACTCAGGCCACCTCGAAGCTGATGCTGTCGCCCGCTCGCAACCGAGTTGGCGGCTCCGCATCCGGCGCAAAATTGGCAAAATCGGTATGCCCGATTACATGCCAGCCGGTCGGAATATCGGTAGCGGTAATCGCCGTCTGTCCAGCGGCAAAGAGCACGCTCCCCGCCGGCACGAGCGGCCGCACCGTGTCCCGCCGCGGCAAGGTCAGCGCCTCCGGATGAAATCCGCCATAAACAAATCCCGGCGCAAAGCCGGTCGCCAGAACGCGCAGCGGCAAGGCATTGTGCCGGGCAACAAACTCTTCGGGCGAAAGCCGCAGGAGCCCCGCCACCTCTTCGAGGTCCGGCCCCGCCTCGCCGCCAAAACGCACGCCGATCCGGTGCGCCGCGCCGGCCCGCTCCTCCGGCACGCCATGCAGCAGTAGCCGGATTTCGCCTTCGATGTCCTGATGTCGTGAAATCAGCGGATCATACCGCAACAGCACCGAAACAAGGCTCGGCACGATCTCGACTATGCCGGCAATCCCATCGCTTTCGAGCGCCGCGGCAAAGCCGATGGCCCGGCGATTGGCATTTTCGTCGAGCCTGCTGCCGAAACGCACGAGAATGGTGCTGTCGCCCAGCGTCTGCACCATGGGCCGTTCCGGCAGGATTTGCATTTGCCCCAATCTTGCGTCCCCCAGAAAAATTGCCCTGGCGAAGCCAAGTCCTCGCGGACCCAAATAGCTTCGTCAAGGCAGAATGCGGGTTCGGCAATCAGGGCCGTATGGCAGGCACCGCCTCAGCAGTGCCCACGGGCGAAAGTGGAAAAAGCTCTAATTGGGATCGCGCCCCTCCTGTTCAACCACCGCATCAAACAATTCGCGCACATTGGCAGCGCCAATGGTTTCGATTGCCACGGCCGCGATGGCCGCAAACAATTCCGCGATTTCCTGGGGATCGGTGATTTCGGCGTCGTCTTCGTCGGCGTCTGCGTTGATGAGAGTAAACACGATGCGCGCCTCCAATAGAGCGTTTTCGAAAAAGAGTGATCACCACTCTTCAGGATCGAAAACGCGATCCAAGAAACCAGAGGTCATTCAGCGCTTCAGAGAAACGATGAACGTCTCCAGTGAGCCTACACATGGAGTGTGAGCCGATTCCTATTACGGAATAAATAACGGAATGTTCCGCTACGGGGCATTCGCTCGGTTGCCATAAAGGTCAGCCTCGCTTACGCTTCCCCCGCTTCAAGCTTTTCGAGATAAGCCTCGATATCGTCGAGCGACGCAGAAAATGGTTTGGGCACATCACCATAGACGATTTTGAAGGTCTCGTCGTGCCGCAGGGCATGGCCGCCAGGCTGTCCCAAAACCTTCAGCTTTTCCGCCGTGAGAATCGTCAAGCCATAGCGCCCTGCAATGCGCTTCATGCGCCGCATGCGCGATGCGTCAAATTCCTTGCGGCTCATGGGCAGTCTTCCATCGTCTTGCGAGTGGCGGGTAGGGAGGGATTCGAACCCCCGGAAGGCTTTCACCTTCGCCGGTTTTCAAGACCGGAGCAATCAACCACTCTGCCACCTACCCGTGGCCTGCCGTTTAGCCGCGCCGCGCAGCTCTGTCCAGAGGGCGCGGCAGGACTCGTCGATCAGGGAATGAGAACGACCGACCCCGTCGTCTCGCGCCCTTCCAGCGCCCGATGCGCCTTTTCGGCTTCTTCGAGCTTGAAGCGGCCGCCGATCTCTACCTTGATCGCACCGGAACGGATCGCGCCAAACAACGCCTCGGCGCCCTCCAGCAGATCCTCGCGCTTGGTAAAATAATGCGCCCCGGTCGGCCGGGTCACGTAGAGCGAGCCTTTTCGCGACAGCACCGTCAAATCGGGAATCGAAACCACGCCGGAAGCATTGCCGAAACTGGCGAGAAGCCCGCGCGGACGCAGGCAATCGAGCGAGCCTTCAAAAGTCTCTTTGCCGACGCCGTCATAGACGACGTCGACGCCCCTGCCCCCGGTGATTTCGCGCACCCGTGCCGGAAAATCCTCGGCCCGATAGTCGATGACATGATCGCAGCCATGCGCCTTGGCGAGCGCCACCTTTTCGGCTCCGCCCGCCGTGCCGATCACCGTCGCGCCCAGCGCCTTGGCCCATTGCGTGGCAATCAGGCCCGTTCCGCCCGCGGCCGCGTGCCAGAGGATCGTTTGCCCCGCTTCCACCGGCCAGGTCTTGAACAGCAGGTAATAGGCCGTCAGCCCCTTGAGCACGACGGCGGCGGCCGTTTCGTCGTCGACGCCATCGGGGATGGGTATCAGCTTTTCGACCACGGCCAGGCGTTCGGCGGCATATGCGCCGACCTGCCCCTGATAGCAGACCCGGTCACCGACCTTGACCGCCGTCACATCCGGGCCAATGGCCCTAACGACGCCCGCACCCTCATTGCCGCCCACAAAAGGCAGTTTCTGCGGGTAAAGCCCCGAGCGCTGATAGGTATCGATGAAATTGAGCCCGATCGCCTTCTGCTCGATAAGCACCTGCCCCGGTCCCGGCGCATTGACCGGCCAATCCTCGACCGACAGCACTTCCGGGCCGCCGGTCTGGTTGATGGCGACGACGCGGGTCACTTGGGCGTCCTCGGCTTGCGCGGCGCCGATTTCGGCCGCGCCTGCGCGTTCCGCACCGCAGGGCTCTTGGCCCGCGGCTTGCCGGTGACGGCGGCAACGCCCGCATTGGCGGAGACCGAGCCCGTATCGCCGGTAAAGGGCGTCATCTCATGCTTGACCGCAGCCCCGCCGGAGGCGCGCAGCTTGCGGTTCTTGGCAAAGATATTGATGGCCTCCACCAGCACCGAAAATGCCATGGCCGAGTAGATATAGCCCTTGGGAATATGGAACCCGAGCCCATCGGCCACCAGCGTCACGCCGATCAGCAGCAGGAAGGCCAGCGCCAGCATTTTCGTCGTCGGATGATCGGCCACGAAACGGGCAATGGGACCCGAGGCGAAGAACATGACCGCCACGGCAACCAGCACTGCGGCAATCATCACCGCAACCTGATCGGCCGGCACCATGCCCACGGCGGTAATGATCGAGTCGATCGAAAACACCATGTCGATGACGACGATCTGCACCAGGATGGCCTGCAAGCTGGCCTTGGCTGCCTCCTTAAGGCCCACCTCATGCGGTTCTTCGATCGCCGCATGCATTTCGTGCGTCGCCTTGTAGATCAGGAAGGCGCCACCGGCGATGAGGATGATGTCCTTCCACGAGAAGGCATGATCGAAGGCGGTAAACACCGGCTCCTTAAGCTGCACGATCACGCTGATCAGCAGCAGGAGAACGATGCGGAAGACCAGCGCCAGCCCGATGCCGAGCTTTCTGGCAAATTCGGCCTGTTCGCGCGGCAGGCGCGACACCAGCACCGAAATGAACACGATATTGTCGATGCCCAGCACGATCTCCATGACCGTGAGGGTGAGGAAGGCGACCCAGACATTCGGATCGTAGAGAAGCTCAAGCATGGTGGGCTCCGTGGGGGATTCTCGGTTGCGCGCGAGTCTATTGTCTTTTGCGAGATTGTGGAGGCGATAACCCCTCAAAGACAAGGGCCATGCGCTCTTCCATTTCGGCTTTATCGTTCCTATGGCAGCTTTTTCTTCCCCTGCGGCAAGGCGCGAAATGGTTCTGCTGGCCGGAGGCTGGTATGGCGTGAATGGCCAGTGCTAGGCTCTGGTTCCGTTTTCTTGGCCGGAGTTCCTTGATGGAATCCTTTACGCCCCTCACCGCCGCGCTCGGCGGCAGCTTGATCGGCCTCGCAGCCGCCGTGCTCTGGCTCGGCAACGGCCGCATAGCCGGCATCTCCGGCATCTTTGGCCAATTGTTGCCGCCCGCGCAGACCGTGGTCTGGCGCTTGGTCTTTCTGGTGGCACTGGTGGCCGGCGCCTGGGCCAGTTCGAAGCTCTTCCCCGCGCTGGGCGTCGGCGGCGTGGAACCGGCCGCACTCGTGCCGCCACCCGCCACCTGGGGCGTACCGCCGCCGGTCTGGCTGATCGTTGCAGGCCTGCTCATCGGCTTTGGCACCAAGATCGGCAATGGCTGCACGTCCGGTCACGGCGTTTGCGGCCTCGCCCGCCTGTCGCTGCGCTCGCTGGTGGCTGTCCTCGTCTTCTTCGGCGTCGCCATCATCACCGTAACCGTGACGGGGATCGTCTGATGGCTAACCTTCGCCCGCCCTATCTCGCCACGGCAGCCCTCAGCGGCCTCCTGTTCGGCGCCGGCCTCTACGTTTCGCAGATGGTCGACCCGCTAAAAGTCCTGCGCTTTCTCGATTTCACCGCCATTCCCTCCGGCGGCTGGGATCCGAGCTTGGCCTTCGTGATCGTCCCCGCCATCCTTGTCATGTTCATCGCCGTGCGCATCGGCCGCCGCCGTCCGGCGCCCTTGTTCGACAAGGAATTCCACGAGCCTGAATACAAGCGCATCGACGCCCGCCTCGTCGGCGGCGCCGCGCTGTTCGGCGTCGGTTGGGGCATGTCGGGTATCTGCCCCGGCCCAGCCATTGCGCTCATTGCCTTCCCGCCCGACGGGATCTGGCTTTTCCTTGCCGCCCTGGTCGCCGGCTCCTATGCCGGCAGCCTGATCGTGCCCAGCGGCCACGTCAAACGTCTTGCGGATGCCAAATGACTAAACAAAACGCCGACATCATCGTGGTGGGCGGAGGCCTGGCCGGCCTTGCCGCCGCGGTAAGCCTCGCCCGCGCCGGCTACGAGACGCTGCATCTCGCGCCCACAGCCCCGCCCGACCGCCGCACCTCAGCCCTGATGATGCCCAGCGTCGCGTTTTTGGTTTCTTCCGGCCTCATCGACAGCCCGGAAAACGTGGGCCACCCGCTGACCGCGATCCGCATCATCGACGCCACGCCCCGCCTTATCCGCGCGCCCGAAACACTCTTCGACGCCAAGGAAGCGAGCCTTGACGCCTTTGGCTGGAATTTTGCCAATGCGACGCTGCTCGAGCGCTTCCAGACCGCCGCCCCTACCTCCGGCCTCACCACCCGCAATGCTGCGGTTACCGCCTATCGCCGCGAAGACGGTCTCGGCGTACTCACGCTGACCGACGGCAGCACGGTCGCCGCACCGCTCATCGTTGGGGCCGACGGGAAGAAGTCGCTGATCCGCACCGAAGCCGGTCTTGCCGCCCGCGAACACAAGTTTGATGAATCCGCGCTCGTCTGCGATCTGGAACTAGGCCGCTCCATTGGCGGCACGTCCATCGAGTTCCACTATCCGCATGGTCCCTTCACGCTTGTCCCTGCGGGCGGCGCCCGAGCCAACCTCGTTTGGATCGACGAAGAATCTGTGCTTCGAGAAACCCAGGCCGGCGGCCCCGACGCCCTACTCGCTGCCTTCCGCACTCGCTCGCAAAACCTTTTCGGCGGCATAAAACTGGCCTCGCCCAGCTTCATTTTCCCGCTGAGCGTCCTCAGCGTTGCGGAAGCCGGCCGCGATGGCACCGTGCTTGTCGGCGAATCCGCCCACGCCTTCCCGCCCATCGGTGCCCAGGGCCTCAATCTCGGCCTGCGCGACGTCGCAGACCTTGTCGCCGTTCTCGCTGAAACCGATCGCACCGCCGCCGATTGGGCTATCCACGCCAGCAAGGCCTACGCCGACCGCCGCGCCAGCGACCTCGCCCGCACCGGGACCATGGTCGACACGCTCTTCCGCTCGCTCCTCGGCGAAATGCTCCCCACCCAGGCCCTCCGCGCCGGCGGCCTCTGGGCTCTCAAGCTTATGCCCTCGCTGCGCCGTCAGGCCTTTTCCATCGGCATGGGGCAAAGGTCGGCATAGCCGGACCGAAGGGAAGCTCTGAACGTCCCACCCACTCGGTGTCATTCCCGCGAAAGCGGGAATTCCAGTTCTAGGCAGGGAGCTTCCCGCTTTCGCGGGAATGACACCGTGATGGAGCAGGGCATCCGGTCCAGCAAAACAAAAAAGGGCGCGGCCGAGGCCGCGCCCTTCTCATTTCATAGCGGTAAGAAACTTATTGAGCGGCAGGAGCCGGAGCGTCAGCTGCCGGAGCATCGGCCGCCGGGGCGCCAGTCTGCTCGGTCAGTTCCTTGCGGAGCTGCTCGGCGCGGTCCTGCAGAACCTGCTCGAGAGCGTTTTCGCCCGAGGTTTCCTGCTGGAACTGCTCGAAAGTCATCGCCGTGTCGCTGTCATATGCCGCGGTGAAGCCGGACAAGTTGATCTCGATGGTGAGATCCTGGTTCTGGCGGTTCTTGGCGGTCAGGGTCAGCTTGTTGCCGCCCTTGAGCGAGTTCACGTACTGCTCGTTGATCACGAGCTGCGTAGCGCACGAGGTCGGGTCACAGATCATGTAGGGAACGCGAACCGGCTTGGCCCCGTCGATCTGCCAGGTCAGGCCGAAGGGCAGCAGAACCCCAAGCGGGACCGCAGCAACGGCGAGCAGGCGCGATTCCTGGCCCGGATCGTCACGCAGCAGGAACGAGCCGAGGAACTGGCCATTGGCCAGAACCACCTGACGCATGATGCAAGCCTTCTGCCCATCGGGCAGCGGGTCGCAAACCTTCAGCCAGTTCTGCGCGGGGTTGTTCGCGGCGGCCGGGGTCGCAGCGGCGTCGGCAGCGGGCGCTTCAGCGGCGGGAGCCGGGGCGGGCGCAGCGGCATCTTGAGCGAAAGCCGAGAGCGGCGACAGCAGCAGGGCAGCCGCAGTCAAACCAGCAACGAGGGGTTTCCTGAATTTCATAGAGTGTCCTTGCCTTCCTTGGCGGTCTCGGCGGCACTCCGCCACCTAGCAACTTACCTGCCCTTCA
>NZ_JQGC01000035.1 GCF_000743575.1 Devosia riboflavina
TGCGCGGCAGGCTCAGGGCGATAGGCTTCCGGTTCCAGCTGGCGCGGCGGCTGATAGGGAGCGGGTTCGGGCTGACGTGGCGCCGAGGCGCGCGGCTGGCTGCCACGGCGATCGGTGAGGTCATGCGTAGCCGGCTGGCCGCGGACGATCGCGTTGAGTTCGGAAAGAGCCTCGATCTGCTCGGCAACGACGCGGCGCATGGCGGCGGCGCTGGCGCGGGTTTCCTCGGGCAGCTCGTTGACGCCACGGGCGAGTTCAGCGCGTGTGGATTCCAGTTCGTGGCCGACTTCGCGAGCCGTTTCGCGCATGGCACGAGCGGTCTCGGCAAAGCGCTGGGTGGCTTCCTCGATCGCCTGCTGCATTTCGCTCGCAAGACGACGCTGGGCTTCCTGCAGGGCGGCATTGGTGCGGCGGCTTTCGCCATCGGCCGTTTCGCGGAAATCGCTGAGGCGGGTGGAGACTTCTTCCGTCGTCTGGTCGAGCGTCTGGCGGAAGGTCGAGGTCGACTGGTCGATGGCCTGGCGCAACTGGCTGGTATTGGCAGCGATGGTGTTGCGCACCGAGCTGGTCGTGTCCGTGATCGTGTCGGCCAGCGAGCTCGTGGTCGAGGTCAGGACATCGGTCACGCTGCCAGCGGTCGAGGCGAGCAGGTCGCTGACGCGGCTGGCATTGTCCTCGAGATTGGCATTGACCTGTTCGGCCTGGGCGGCGAGGGCGGCGCGGACCGAAGACGAGGTCTGGCTGAGGGCAGCGGCAGCGGCCTCGGCGGCGCGCTGGACGGCATTGTCCACCTGCGACGTGCGTTCGTTGAGCGTCGTAGTGAAGCGCTCATTGGTGACATAGAGCGCGTCGTTGACGCTGGTCGTCGCATTGTTGAGCGCTTCGGCAACGGTGTTGCTGGTCGAAGACAGCGCTTCGTCCATGGCGCGGCGGGCGGCAATCATGCGGCGTTCGGTATCGTTGACCGTATCGGCAATCGACTGGGCGAACATGCGCATGCGGCCGTCGATATCGTCGGCGCGGGTGGTGAAGCTGGCCGCCAGGGCATCCATGGCGCCGCGCCGTTCTTCGAGCGAGTCCAGCGCATTGGAGCTGGTGGCTTCGAGGGCGCGCGAGGCCTGGGACATGCTGACGACTTCGACGTCGAGCTTGCCGAGGATTTCGGCGAATTCGCCAACCATGGCCTGGATGGTGTGCTGAAGCGCACCAACGTGACGGCTGACCATCTGGCCGGCTTCTTCGGTCTGGCCCATGGCATCGCGCATGGTGCCGGCATAGTTGGCCGTCTGCTGGGCGATCGAGGTTTCGAGCGTGGCAAGGTTCGTGGTCGACGCGTCGAGCACGCGCTGCAGCAGCAGGTTGGAGTCGTTGAGCTTGTTGAGGGCCGAGGTGACGTCGGTGAGGATCCGGCTCGAGGAGACGGACATGATTTCCTCGGCGTCGCGGGCATTGCCGGCGAGGGCTTCGCGCAGCAGGTTGCCATGGCTGCGCAGGGCCATTTGCAGCTCGTCCGACTTCTGGTCGACGAGGGCGGCGAACTGCGAGGTGTGGCCTTCGACCGACTGATTGATCTCGCTGAGGCGCTGTTCGATCGAGTCGACGGTCTGCACGGCCTTGACCGAAACTATCTGGTCGATCGAGCCGGCAGCAATGCGGATCTGGTCGAGCGCGGTGCGGACGGCCGAGTCCATGCGGTCGGCCGTGGCGGCCACGTCGGCGGAGATCGCGTGGGTCGCGGCAGTGATACGCGTCGAGATTGTTTCCTCGATGCGGTCGGCCCCGGCTTCGAGATCGGCCATGGACTGGGTGATCGAGGTGTTGATGGAGGCGTTGAGCGCGGCGAGGCGTTCCGCCGTGATGTCGGCGCGGGCGGTAATGGCTTCGGGCAGGCTGCCGAGGCGCTTGTCGACGAGATCGACCATGGAATTGCGGGCAGCTTCGACGCCGGCTTCCACGATCTGGGTGGCTTTGCGCACGTTTTCGTCGAAGCTGGCGCTCGCGGCATCGATGCGCGAGGTGACGCCGGTCTGGGCTTCGTCGACGCGCGACAGCGCCGAGTTCAGCTTTTCGGTCATCGCCATGCCGATTTCGGCAACCTTGCCGGCAACCGTCGTCGACATGTCGCCGAGGCGGCCTGCCATGGTTTCGGAAACCGTGCGCAGCGAGGCGTCGATGGATTCGCGCGCGGCGGCGCTGTGCTGGTCGAGCGTCTGGGCGAGTTCGGCCGTGTGCAGGCCGACGGTTTCGCCCATGGAGCTGGTCTGGGTCGACAGCATGTCGGACAGGGCTTCGGTGCGCGCGGTAAGCGCGTTCGAAAGCTGGATGGTGCGGGTGCCGACGGCGGCGGCCAGTTCCTGCGTGCGGCTGTCGAGCACTTCGGTGAGCTCGCTGGTGCGACGATCGAAAGAGGCGTTGAGTTCGCTGGTGCGCGTGTCGAGGGCGCCGGCCATGGCAGCCGTGCGCGCTTCGAGGGCGCCGGTCATGGCCGCGGTGCGAGCGTCGAGATCGCCTACGAAGCGGCCTGCGCGTTCCTCGATGGCGGCAGCAAACTGGGTCTGCTTCTCGTCGAGGGTCGAGGCGAGGGTCTGCGTGCGCTCTTCGAGCTGGCCGGAGAGGGCGCCAGTGCGGCTTTCGATTTCGAGCGACAGCGTATTGGTGCGTTCGGAAAGCGTGTCGGCAAGGCGCTGGGTGCGGCCGGCAATGGCCTGATCGAAGGCCTGGGTGCTGGTCGTGAGCGTCTGGCCCAGCTCCTGCGAGCGGGTGCGAATGGCTTCGCTGAGCTCGGTGCTGCGGCCGGCAAGCGTCTGCTCGATGGCTTCGGCGCCAGAGGCAATGGCCTGGCTGATTTCGCCGACGCGACCCTCGAGGTTGAGGTCGATCGTCTGCGCATAGGAATCGAGACGGTTCGCCAGTTCGTGCGAACGGCTGTTCAGCACGTCGTCAATGCGGCCGGTGCGGCTGTCGAGGTCGGCATTGAGCGTCTGGGCATAGCTGTCGAGACGGCCGGACAATTGTTCGGCGCGATTGTTCAGCACGTCGTCGATGCGGCCGGTGCGGCTGTCGAGATCGACATTGAGTGTCTGGGCGTAGGAGTCGAGGCGGCTCGCGAGCTGCTCGGAACGGCCCGAAAGAACGCTGTCGATGCGGCCGGTCTGGGTGTCGAGCGTCTCGGTGAGCGTTTCGGCATAGGTGTCGAGGCGCTCGGAGATTTCGCGGGTGCGGTTGGAGAGGCTTTCGGTGATGGCGGCGGCCTTGGCGCCGATCACTTCGTTCATCTCGCGGGTGCGATCGCTGACGATGTCGTTGAAGCGGCCGGATTCTTCGTTGAGCGCCATTTCGAGCACATTGGCGCGGGTCGCAAAGCTCGTGCCGTGCTGGTCGAGGCGGGAGAGCAGGCTATCGCCCTTGTCGCCGATGACATTGTCGAGCGCCGACAGACGCTGGTCGAGAAGACCGGTGATTTCGCCGAGGCGCGCATCGAACTGGCCGAGAGAATCCTGGCCGGCGGTCGAAACGGTGATGCGGGCGCGTTCGGCGGTATCGTCGAGGGCGCCGTTGATCTCGATAAGGGCCGACTGCAGGCGGCTTTCGAGCGAATTGAGCTGGATCGACACCGATTCATCGAGCTGGCGCGACAGGGTGCCGAGCATGGCTTCGGCATCGCGGGCGCGGCCCGAAACGTCTTCGCCGATGCGGGTGCCGAGATATTCGAGCGCCTTGGTAACAATATCGCCGCGCTCGCCGAGCTGGTCGACGAGCTTGGTGCCGCTGATGGCGAGGAGGTTAGCCAGGGCGTCCGTCTTGTCCTCAATCGAGGCGGTCAGCATGACGGTCTGGCTATCGAGCGTATTGCCGATGGAGCCGGCGCGGCTATCCAGCGCTTCGGTGAGGGTGTCGATATGGCGCTCGATGGCCGCGGTGAATGCAGCCGTGCGGCTATCAAAATTGTTGGTGACGCGGGCAGCGCTATCTTCGACGACACCGGCGGTGCGTTCGGCGGTGCTGTCGAGCGCGGCGAGGAAATCGGTGGTGCGATTGTCCATCAACTGCGCGAAATTCTCCGAGCGTTCGGAGAAGGCGGCGTTGAGGGCTTCGCCACCGCTTTCGAGCGCACGGGAGAGGCTGCCGCCGCTTTCGGTGATGGTGCCGGCGATGCGCTGGCTGATCATGTCGAGATCGAAGACGAGGCCGGTATGGCTCTCGGTGATCGCTTCGCGCACGCGCTCGGTATTGGTGAGCACGCTTTCGCGCTGGCTCGCGAGTTCGGCGATCAGCGCGCGCATGCGCGATTCATTGTCCGAATAGGTGCGTTCGAGCGCGGTGACCTCGTTGTGGATCATCACTTCGAGTTCGCCGGCGCGGGAGAGGGCGCGTTCGAGGCCATCGCCGAGCGCATTGACTTCGCGGCGCACGGCCTGGCCCACCGAAGCGACCTTGTCTGATGCGGTGACTTCCGGCTCTGCAAGGCGAATGGCGGCCTGGGTGATCGAGGAGGCGGCATTGCGCAGGTCCTGCGCGCGGCGGATCAGCGTTGCGACGGCAAAGAAGCCGAGAACGGGCAGGACGACGATCGCCACCACGGCGACGAATTCGATGCTGCCGGCAAACTGGGCGAAATTGGCCATTTCCGGCCCATAGCGCAGCACGGCGGCGGTGCCGGCAACGGCAACCCATAGAATAGAGAGAACAGTGGCAAGCCAGGTCGGGGTCGCAGACGAGCGGTTCTGCAGGCCGTAGAGCAGGCGCGCTGCGGAGGCACGATCGTCATTGGCGACGGCGCCGGCCTGTTGCGCGATCTTGTCGGCAGCACGGAGCCGTTCCGAACGCGGCTGGGCCGGCTCAGGCTTCTTTTCGGCCTTCGGTCGGGTCGTCGGATCGAGGCTGAACACCGATTCCTTGAGCGCGTCTTCTACCGCTGAAAAAGCCAACGCGGCCGGATCGTTCTGGGTGTTCTGATTGTTGGCCATACTCTCTACAACTCTCGCGTCCGCACTCTAGCGACAAAGCGGGCTTCAGGAAGAGATTAGCTCCCGACCCCTTTAAGGGGCCGTGGTCAAATCGGAACAATTCGATGCAAATGCCTCGCCCGTTCCTGACCCCTCGCCGCCGCGCGCTGGCTCACCGTTCACTATTACATTCAATTTGATGCAATCCGAACGATTTCCTAGCGAAAGGTTAATTTTCGCGTGGAAACGGGGACATGAAACCGCAAACCAAGGCAAAGTTGGGGCTTAACGGCCCGTTCATGCCGCCGCTCTAGGGTTGTACAATGCGAATTGTCCTCTCGCCAATGCGAGCGGATGTGTACGGAGTATTCGTCATGGCCCCCGGCGGCACCGCTCTGCATGCGGAATCCCCTTCCGATATCCGAACCCGGACCATGCGGCCGGTCGACCTCGTCCACCTCGCCAAGCAGTGCCTGGGCGACGAGGGGCTGGAACTGGAAGTGCTGCGGCTCTTCGATACGACGCTGCGGGATTATTACGCTCGACTGAAACTTGCCGCCGGCTTCGACGACCTGGCACTGGTTCTCCATTCGATCAAGGGCGCCGCCGGCGGCGTTGGTGCCTGGGCCGTGGCCGATATGGCCAAGGCCATGGAACACGAAATCCGCAATGGCCGCCCGCTGACGCAAGAACGCATCGACGACCTCGGCCTCGTGGTCGAAGACGTACGCGAGTTTATCGGCCGCATGGTGGCGAACGAGGCGGTTTAGCCGCAACTGAATGCAGCGACCAGCGCTCAGGGGGCAACGCGCGGTTTGACCGCGCGGTTGTCAGATTCTATAGAGCGCCCCATATGAAGTCGGTCCTCGCGGCGCCAATGCGTCGGCGACACAGCATTCAGCAGTTTCCATGTCCCTGTCTTCCGCCGCCGAGGTTTCTCCTCGGGCTCATCTTGAACCGTTCCGCACCCGTCGTACCTTTGCGATCATTTCGCACCCGGACGCCGGTAAGACGACGCTGACCGAGCGGTTGCTTTCGGCGGCCGGCGCTATCCAGCAGGCCGGTGCCGTGCGCGGCAAAGCGGGGCAGCGGTCGACGCGGTCGGACTGGATGGAAATGGAGCAGCAACGCGGCATTTCCATTTCGTCCTCGGTGATGACCTTCGAATTCGACGGGCTCACCATGAACCTGCTCGATACGCCGGGCCACTCGGACTTCTCCGAAGATACCTATCGCACGCTGACGGCCGTGGACGCGGCTATCATGGTGATCGACGCCGCCAAGGGTATCGAAAGCCAGACGCTAAAACTGTTCGAGGTTTGCCGGCTGCGCGATATTCCGATCATCACCTTCATCAACAAGGTGGACCGCGAGGGTCTCGCACCGCTCGATCTGATCGACGAAATCCAGGGCAAGCTGGCGCTCGATCTGACGCCGGTGCTTTGGCCGATCGGGCAGGGCGTGGATTTCAAGGGCTATATCGATCTCCTCGAAAAGCGCGTGGTGACGCCGCAGGGCAAGACGCTGGCGGAATTCGACGCCATCGATGATCTGCTTGAGGTGGAAAGCCTCGTGGATGATCCGGTGTTCATGACGGCGCTCGAAACGCTGGAACTGGCGCGGGCCATGTTGCCGGACTTTGACCTCAAGGTTTTTCACGAGGGCCATATGAGCCCGGTACTCTTTGGCTCCGCGCTGAAGGGCATTGGCGTCGCCGAACTGCTGCGCACGCTGGGCGATTGGGGTCCGGAGCCGCGGCCGCAGCCAGCATTACCGGCGCCGATTTCGCCGGACGAAAAGAAGGTCTCGGGCTTCGTGTTCAAAGTGCAGGCGAACATGGACGCCAATCACCGTGACCGTATTGCCTTCGTGCGCCTCTGCTCGGGCACGTTTACGCGCGGCATGCGCCTCAAGAACGTACGCTCGGGCAAGGATATGGCTGTGGCCAATCCGATGTTCTTCTTCGGTAATAATCGCGAGCTGGCTGAGGAGGCTGTCGCGGGCGATATCGTCGGTATTCCCAACCACGGCACGTTGTCGGTGGGCGATACGCTGACCGAGGGCGCCACGATCAATGTCACCGGCATTCCGAACTTTGCGCCGGAAATCATCCGCCGCGTGCGCCTGACCGATGCGATGAAGACCAAGCAGATGTCCAAGGCATTGTCCGACCTTGCCGAAGAGGGCGTTACCCAGGTGTTCCGCCGCATGGTTGGCGCGGACTGGATAGTCGGTGTTGTGGGTCAACTGCAGCTTGAAGTGCTAGCGAGCCGCGTTGCCAAGGAATATGGCGTGCCGATCACCTTTGAGCCCATGGGCTTTGAGGTGGCGCGCTGGGTCGAAAGCGATGACCCCGATGAACTGAAGCGGTTTATCACGGCGCAGAAGACGAACATGGCCGAAGACCGTGCCGATGCGCCGGTGTTCCTGGCGCAGAATGCGTGGTGGGCGGATCGGGCCAAGCAGGATTGGCCGAAGATCAAGTTCCTCACCACGAAGGAACGGCATTGAGCGCGCCCGACCGCATAGAGGAATTTGTTCTCGCCCTGCAGACCGGCTTTATCGACGGGTCGATCACCAAGCTCAAACTCGGCGGCTATCATGGCGCCGAGGCCGACTTGAAGAGCATCGAGGCGCGAAAAGTGGCGATCAAGGCCGGCGAGCGGATGAGCTTTGTGTTTCGCTACAAGACGCGGGACATCACCAAGAATCTGGTGATCGACGAAGCCATGAGCTTCGTGCGCGATGGCCTTCTCAATGAGTTCCGTAGCGCGCGGCTGGAGACGACAGATTTCGATCTGCAGTTTGAGCGGCAGGGCGACAAGATCAGGTTGAAGAAGACTGAAGTCGCCGGGCGCGAGGCTGTTCAGGGTGGGCACGACCGCGCCAAGAACCGGCCGCTGGCATCGGGCGACAAGGTCTGGATGCAGGCGCTGGGGATTTCCGGCGCCGATGGCAAGGTGCTTGCTGCGTCGCAGGATAAGTTTCGACAAATCAACAAGATGGTCGAGATTTTTGCGCCTTTGATTCAGGAACTCTCGGCCAAGAAGCCGCGGATCGTCGATATGGGTGCAGGCAAGGGCTATCTCGATTTTGCGCTGTTCGACTATCTGAAATCTGAGGGCAAAGAGGCCGAGGTGATCGGCGTCGAGATGCGGCCGAAGCTGGTCGAGGATGGCAATCGGCTGGCCGGCAAGAGCGGGTTCGAGGCGCTGCGTTTCGTACCGGCCTCGATCCTTGATTACGACGCTAGCGGCGCCGATGCCGTCATCGCGCTTCACGCCTGCGATACGGCGACCGATGACGCGATCTTCAAGGGCATTTCCTCTGGCGCTGAACTGATCGCCGTGGCGCCGTGCTGCCACAAGCAGGTGCGGCGGCAGATGGAGGCGGGGTCTTCGGACAATCGGCTCGATTTCCTGCTGCGCCATGGCACATTCATGGAGAAGCAGGCCGAGATGGTCACCGATGGGCTGCGGGCGCTGCTGCTCGAAGCCTCGGGCTATCGGACGAAAGTTTTCGAGTTCGTCTCGGACGCGCACACGCCCAAGAACAATCTCATTGTCGCGCAGAAGGGCAAAGCCGGTTCGCGCGAGGCAGCGCTGAAGCGGATCGCCGAGGTGAAGGCCATGTTCGGCATCGAGAAGCACTATCTCGAGGGTCTGCTGCGGCTGAACTAGTCCTTGGGCGGCGTGACCGTCACGAAGGATAGCTGCACGCGGTTTGACGTCTGCTGCGGACCCTCCCATTCCCAGGGATCGTAGAAAACGCCGCTCCGCCCGTTGTAGAGCATAAAGTGGTCGTCCATGACGTGGACGATCGCCAGATCACGGATGTCGTCCCAGCCGGCTACCGCTTTGATTTCGCCGAGCTGCCAGCCTAGCGAGGCCAGCACGGGCCGAAGATCGCTCCAATTGGTCTGGTGATGAGTTTTGCCGCTCCAGTCGAAGAGAGCAGCGATCTCGTCGTAGGACTGCCCCGTCAGCATTTGCAGGGTTACGACGCCGCAACCGTCCTCCCGTGGACGCTGGGTGATGAATTGCAGGTGTGGTTCGGCGGCGGTCATGCGGTTTTCCTCTTTGGGCGCATCGTGGCGAGCCATGCCCTCATGCGCAAGCGTCCATGCCCAAGCGCGACTTCCTAATGGGGCAGTGGAGGTCTATATCCCATTGGTACAGCAAGCCAAAAAAGACCTATGACCAAAATCACTTTTGTCACGCCCAGCGGCGAACGCATTGAAACCGAAGCGGAAAACGGTGCCACTGTGATGGAAACGGCCATCATCAATGGCATTCCGGGCATTGTCGCCGAATGCGGCGGCGCCTGTACCTGCGCCACCTGCCACGTCTATGTGGAAGAAGATTGGCGCGAGACCGTCGGCGGTCCGTCGATGATGGAAGAAGACATGCTCGACTTCGCCTTCGACGTGAAGGATTCGAGCCGTCTCTCGTGCCAGATCAAGGTGCGGGACAATCTCGATGGGCTCGTGCTGCACGTGCCGACGCGCCAGGGCTAAGGGCAGCGCCGATAGATGAAGGGCATGCCCCAGTCGGCGTTCGTCTCCGGCACTATGTCGTAGAGATAAAACGTGTCTGTGTTGATCCAGATGGCGAAGAAGACGGGGCCGCCAGCAATCGGCTCCCATCGCGCGCCATCTTGATCTGGGATGAGTGCCATAGCGGCGTCGGCCTCCTTTTCGCGCGGACCGAGATAGAAGATATGCGTCTCGTTCGCGGCCTCAATGCGGACGGGTAGGGCGCAGATGGCGTAGTCGGTATCGGGTGTGCCCACTTCCATGGTGGGCATGCTCACCGACCAGGCGCCGACGAATGGCGCTGATTTGCCGGCTTCGACTGCGGCTGATGCCACCGGTCTGGGCAGAGGTGTCAGGGCAAATGTGGCCGTCGCGCCGAGGCCTGTGGCCACAACTACGAGCAGCAGGAACATCCGCAAAAAATTCTGCGCTCCGGCCGAATTCCGCACGGCAAATTCTGGCCGATCAGGCAGATTTCCTGTGACACTTTGCGCCGAACGGCGGGTGTCAGGATTTTTTTGCCCGTCTTTGCTTTGCCAGTCTGGCGTCATTCTAAGGTGGCCCCTGCTAGGGAAATATAAAAGCGATTGAATTTCAACGCCTTGCTCCAATCCCCGGCATTGGAATATTTTGCCTCATCGTTGGAATAGGACTGTTATGACTCGCCTCAACACATTCCCGTTGAGTTTCAAGGTCAAGGGCAAGCGCATTATGATCGTCGGCGGCACCGACGAGGCCCTGAACAAAGTCCGGTTGGTCGCAAAGACGACTGCTTCAATAGAGATTTACACAAGGCAGGTTGAGACGGATTTTTCCGGGTTCGACGTGACCGTGTTCGAACGTCCACTGACCGCTGAGGATGTGGCCGGTGTGGCGCTGGTTTTCGTGGCCGATGAGGGGCCGGACGGGCAACTTGCCATGGCCGAGGCTCGCCGGCTGAACATTCCGCTCAATGTCGTCGACGTCCCCGCCGAATGCGATTTCTACACGCCGTCCATCGTCGATCGTGCGCCGCTGACCGTGGCGATTTCGACCGAGGGTGATGCACCGGTTCTGGCGCGGCTTGTGCGGGCACAGATCGAGGCGCTGCTGGCGCCGGGGCTTGGCAAGATCGCTGGTCTCGCCGGCAGGATGCGCCACAAGGTTGAGAGCCTGATCCACGATGGCGCTGCCCGTCGGCGCTATTATGAGGATTTGGTCACCTCCACCGCCGTGGAGCAGGCTCTGGAAGAGGGGCGCGGCGAGGCTGAGGCCGAAAAACTGCTGGCGAGCCATGCCGAGAATGGCGTGGGGCAGGGTGTTGTCTGGCTGATCGGTGCCGGTCCAGGCGCTGCCGATCTTCTTACTCTTCGCGCCCAGCGTTTGCTGCAGCAGGCCGATGTTATCGTGCATGACCAGCTCGTGCCCGCCGAAGTGGTCGAAATGGGCCGCCGCGATGCCGAGCAGATTTGCGTCGGCAAGGCCAAGGGCCATCATTCCTTCAACCAGGCGCAGATCAATACGTTGATCGTGCGACTGGCGAGCGAGGGCAAGAAGGTCGCCCGGCTGAAGTCAGGCGATCCGATGATCTTTGGGCGCGCCGGCGAGGAAATCGCCGCTCTGCGCAAGGCGGGGATCGAGTATCAGATCGTGTCCGGCGTAAGTGCCGCGCTGGCTGCGGCGGCCGATACGGCGACGCCGGTGACGCTGCGCAAAGTGTCGAGCGGGCTCGTGGTCGCGACGGCGCATGGCGCAGATGACAGCGAACTGGCCCATTGGGCGTCTCTCGCCGAAACTGGCCTGACGCTAGCGCTCTACATGGGCAAATCGATTGCTGCCGAAACGGCGGAACGGCTCGTTGCGCTGGGCGCTGCGGCCGATCTGCCGGTGGGCATTGTCGTAAATGCAGGACGGCCGGAAAGCCGGTCCTATGCGGGTAATTTGGGTGATCTTGCGCGTGGCGCGGTCGAGTTCGATGACGGTCCGGCCGTTATCCTGATCGGTCGGGCTGTGGCGCATGGCGATTGGGTTGAGGCCGTCGCCAGGAATGCAGAAAGTTTCAAGGTAGCATGAGCAAGGAAATTCTCACCGGCAACGAGCTCACCTCGGGGGCGGCGGTCTATCTGTCGGCGTCAGGCGAGTGGGTGGAGCCGCTGCAGTCGGCGCGTCTCTTCTCCAAGGAAGAGGTTGCCGAGCGCGATGCTGCGCTGGCCGCGACCAAGGCCGGCGGCCGTGTCATCAGCCTTGAAATCGAAGAAGTCGACGAGGTGGACGGCCAGATAGTGCCCAAGCGTCTTCGCGAACGTATTCGTGCGGCAGGCCCCACCGCGCCGCTTACTCTCAATGGGCAGGCTTACGACCGCCAGCATCTGGGTGAGGACGGTCATGTATCGATATGACGAATTTGACGCCGCGTTTGTCGCGGGTCGCACGGCGCAGTTCGCCGATCAGGTGAAACGCCGCCTTTCGGGCGAATTGACCGAAGACCAGTTCCGTCCGCTACGGCTGATGAACGGGCTCTACCTGCAGCTCCACGCCTATATGCTGCGCGTCGCCGTGCCCTATGGCACGCTGTCGAGCCGCCAGATGCGCAAGCTGGCCCATATCGCCCGCGTGTACGACCGCGGCTATGGCCATTTCACGACGCGCCAGAACATCCAGTACAACTGGCCCAAGCTGAAGGATATTCCGGTCATTCTCGACGAGCTAGCCTCGGTCGAAATGCACGCGATCCAGACCTCGGGCAATTGCATCCGCAATGTCACGACGGACCAGTTTGCCGGCGCTGCCGCCGACGAGATCATCGATCCGCGTCCGGTCGCCGAAATCCTGCGCCAGTGGTCGAGCCTGCATCCGGAGTTCTCGTACCTGCCGCGAAAATTCAAGATCGCCATTACCGGCGCACCACATGACCGCGCGGCCATCCGCTTCCACGATATCGGGTTGCAGGCCGCGGTGAACGCTGCGGGCGATGTTGGCTGGGAAGTCTGGGTTGGCGGCGGCCTTGGCCGTACGCCGATGATCGCCAAGCTGATCAACAGTTTCGTGCCCAATGAGCACCTGCTGGCTTATCTCGAAAGCATCATGCGCGTTTACAACCGCTATGGTCGCCGGGATAACAAGTACAAGGCGCGCATCAAGATCCTGGTGCACGAAGAAGGTCTTGAGACCATCAAGGGCCAGGTCGAAGCCGAATTTGCCGAAGTCCGTGGCGGCGTGCTCACCCTGCCGAGCGAGGAAGTCGACCGCATCAGCGCTTATTTCGCGCTGCCCGATTTTGCCCCGCAGAGCCTGACCAAGATCGACGTGGCCTATGAGTCCATTGTCGATGCTGCCTATGGCCGCTGGCTTGACAACAACATCAATGCCCATGCCCAGCCGGGCTATGCATCGGTGACGGTGTCGCTCAAGCCAGTCGGCGGTGCACCGGGCGATGCGACGGATACGCAGATGGAGGTCGTTGCCGACCTCGCTGAGAAATACTCCCATGACGAACTGCGCGTCACGCATGAGCAGAACCTCGTTCTGCCCCACGTCGCGCTGGCCGATCTTCGCGCCGTTTTCGATGCACTGGTGGCCGCCGAGCTTGCCGAAGGTAACAACAACCTCATCACCGACATGATCTGCTGCCCGGGCCTCGATTTCTGCGCTCTGGCCAATGCTCGCTCGATCCCGATCGCCCAAGAAATTTCCAAGAAGTTTGCCGAGCCGGCGCGCCAGAAGGAAATCGGCGAGCTGAAGATCAAGATTTCCGGCTGCATCAATGCCTGCGGGCATCACCATGTCGGCCACATCGGCATTCTGGGCGTCGAGAAGAAGGGCGGCGAGCTCTATCAGATCACGCTGGGCGGCGACGCGACCGAGCATGCCTCGGTCGGCAAGATAATCGGGCCGGGTTTTGAGGCCGAGAACGTGCCGGGTGCCATCGAAAAGTTGGTCGATTTCTACATCGCCCAGCGTCAGGGCACCGAAGAGACTTTCATTCAAGCCTATCGGCGTCTTGGGGAAGCGCCCTTCAAGGAGGCCCTCTATGGGACTGCCTAAACTCGCTCCCGCGCAGGCGGCGCACGACAAGCTGAAGGCGCTGGGCATCCTGGCGCTCAACGGCATGTTCGACGAAATGGACGCGCTGAGCGTGCTCCGTTATGCCGTCAGTGACGTGCTGCCGGGCGATCTCGCCATCGTTTCGTCCTTCGGGGCGGACTCGGCCGTGCTGCTGCATATGGTGGCGCAGGTCGATCCCAGCATGCCGGTCTATTTCCTCGAAACGGGCAAGCATTTCCGGGAAACGCTTGATTACGTCGAGACGCTGAAGAAGCAGCTTGGCCTGATCAATGTGCACGCCATCCACCCCAATGCGGACGACGTAAAACGCTTCGATCCCAATGGCGATCTCTGGGAAACCGACCCCGATTCCTGCTGCCATATCCGCAAGACCGAGCCGCTTGAGCCCGTGACGGAGCAATATGGCGGCTGGGTGACCGGCCGCAAGCGCTACCAGACGACGGAACGCGGCGTGCTGCCGCATTTCGAGCTGACGAGCGACGATCGCATCAAGGTCAATCCGCTGGCCTATTTCTCCGATGCCGACGTCGTCGAATATCGCCAGAAGCACAACTTGCCCGAGCATCCGCTCTATGCCAAAGGCTACAAGTCCATTGGTTGCGCGCCCTGCACCTCGGTGGTTGCCGAGGGTGAGGATCCGCGTGCCGGACGGTGGCGCGGCCTCAACAAGAAGGAATGCGGCATCCATTATGACTTCAGTGGAGCGATCGCCAATCCGATGACTGCCGCAGCCCGCCATACGCTCTGGAAAGACGGCGCCTTTATTGCCGACCCCTTCAAGGAATGGGTCGAAGGCACCGCGCCATCCGAGGCTCGCTATACGCACGTGCCATTGCCGGAATTTCTGGCCAATCGCGCAGACTATCTCGCGAGCCAGCATCCGTTTGGCCTGCTGGTATCGCCCGGCGAGAAGATCGAGGATGTCGTCGATGATCTCTCGCGGTTTGCCTCGATCGCCATCAAATTCCCTGCCTTCTCGGATGGTCGCGGCTATTCGACGGCGCGTCTGCTGGTCGAGCGGTTCAAATATACGGGTGAAATCAGGGCTGTAGGCGACGTTCTGCAGGATCAGATTCCGCATATGCGCCGCTGCGGCTTCAATGCCCTCGTCGTGACCCACGAGCCGAGCCGCCAGGCGCTGATCGAAAACCGCCTGCCGGAAATGGCACTGTTCTATCAGCCTGTGGGCGTCACCGAAGTACCGCTTGGTACTCGCCCCTTCCTTCGCCGCGTCTCCTAGGATAAGTGGAGCGCGTTAGTCGCCTTTAATGGGCAAAGCCGGGGGCGCTGGTGACAGCGGCAGTTCCCATTCATCGAGCGGGGCAATGGGGCCCCGATGGGACCAACTTTTCCGGAGCCGCAGCGGCTCCGGTGTCGAACGGACTTTGAAAATGAGCACTGAGATCACCACCGACGTTGTCGTCATCGGCGCTGGCCCCTGCGGCCTGTTCGCGGCTTTCGAACTCGGGCTCCTCGACATCAAATGCCACTTCATCGACATTCTGGATCGTCCCGGCGGCCAGTGCGCCGAGCTTTATCCGGAAAAGCCGATCTACGACATTCCGGCTTTCCCCATGGTCACCGGCCAGCAGTTGACCGATAACCTGATGGCTCAGATCGCGCCGTTCTCGCCCGAATTCCACTTCTCGCGCATGGTCAATTCCATCGAGAAGCTCGAAGACGGCTCGTTCAAGCTGCAGACCGATGCCGACGAGACCTTCTTCACCAAGGTCGTGGTGATCGCGGCCGGTGGCGGCTCGTTCCAGCCCAAGCGCCCACCGGTGCCTGAGATCGAGCAGTTCGAAAACAAGTCGGTCTTCTATGCCGTCCGCAAAATGGAAGATTTCCGCGGGCAGGACGTGGTCATCGTCGGCGGCGGTGACTCGGCGCTCGACTGGACGCTGAACCTGCAGCCGATCGTGCGGACCCTCACCCTCGTTCACCGTCGCGACGCCTTCAAGGCGGCTCCCGCTTCGGTTAACAAGATGAAGGAACTGGTGGCCGAGGGTAAGGTCAACTTCCAACTCGGCCAGATCGCCAAGCTCGATGGCGAAAACGGCCAGATCAACCACGTTCACCTGACGACCGATGCTGGCGATCTCTCGATCCCCGCTACGCGCCTGCTGCCGTTCTTCGGCCTCACCATGAAGCTCGGCCCGGTGGCCGATTGGGGCCTTGAGCTGAATGACAACACCATCGTCGTCGACACCGAAAAGTTCCAGACCTCGGTCCCTGGCATCTTTGCCATCGGTGACATCAACTACTACCCCGGCAAGCTCAAGCTGATCCTCTCGGGTTTTCACGAGGCCGCGCTGATGGCTCAGGCCGCCAAGGCGATCGTCTCGCCGGGTGAGCGCGTTGTGTTCCAGTACACGACCAGTTCCACGAAGCTGCAGAAGAAGCTGGGTGTGGCTTAGGGGCCATCACAAACACGGTGTCATCCCCGCGAAAGCGGGGACCTCCGTTTCCGCAAGAAAACAGGGGTTCCCGCTTTCGCGGGAATGACCCGGTGGATGGGTTGAAGCGCAGCGCCCTTGCGCCGTATGCCCGTTGGGCGCTAAGCACGCCCCGCTGTTGAGGAGCGCCCAATGAAGATCACCGTTACCGACCAGGCAGGCGAAGTGCACGAGCTCGAAGGGCTCGAAGGCTGGCGTGTAATGGAAGTCATTCGCGACTGGGGCCTCAACATCAAGGCCGAATGCGGCGGCGCGCTGAGCTGCGCCACCTGCCATGTCTATGTGGATAGCGATTGGCTCGACACCGTCGGCGCGCCGAGCGACGAAGAAGAGGACATGCTGGACTCCGTCGGCGACGTGAAGTCGAACTCGCGCCTCTCCTGCCAGATACTCTGTTCCGATGATCTCGACGGCCTCAAGCTGACCCTGGCCCCGAGCGCTTCCAAGGACTTCTAGGGAAGGCCGGGCCGAAGCCCGGCACCCATTCATTCTGCCGCGATTGCAGGAGCCTTTTCGAGGCCATGGCGCTCGATGAATGCGCCGAAAGACTGCACCCAGCCATTGAGGAAGGCGAGGGTCGTGTCATCCGTCACTTCGAGATCGTCGGTGATCAGGCCCGGCTTCATATTGAAGTAGACTTCGGGCTGGCCCATCACCAGCATGCCATAGACCGGCAGGACCGAGCGAAGGTGACCCTGTCCAGCGGCGGTGCCAGTGGCGCCCGGCGTCGCGCCGACAATGGCGGTCGGCATGTCTTTCCAGGAACTTTGCGCATAGGGACGCGAGGCCCAGTCGAGCGCATTCTTCAGCACGCCGGGAAACGAGCGATTGTATTCCGGCGTCACGATCAGCGCGGCATCGGCAGCTTCGACGCGACGCTTCAGCTCGGTCACGACGGTCGGCGGGTTGGCCCAGAGGTCGTTGTTGTAATAGGGCAGGCCGGCGATATCGAGATAGTCAAACTTCAGTTTGTCCTCGGCAAGCTTTTCCAGCGTGTGGGCAAGCTTGCGATTGACCGAATTGGCGCTCAGGCTGGCGACGAGAACAGCGACATTTTTCATTGGAAGAACCGTGGTATCCATTGGTAACTGACGCTATATGAGTGACTGTCTTTTCCAGCGCAAGACCGCACTTTTTTGATACCTGAGGCACCAAAATGAAACCGATCCACCACGAAATCACCAATGATTGCAGGCCGGTGGGCGAAATCCTCAACCAGATCGGCGGCAAGTGGACTGTGCTCATCATCAATGTGCTGAGCGGCGGGCCGATGCGGTTTTCCGAGATCAAGCGGCAGATCGGCGGCATCAGCCAGAAGGTGCTGACGGCGACACTGCGCGATCTCGAAATGGATGGTTTTCTGACGCGCACGGTGACGCCGTCGATTCCGCCGCATGTCGACTATGAGCTGACCGAACTGGGGCAAGATCTGCAGGGACCTCTGCACGTGCTGGGGCAATGGGCCCTCAACAATCGTCCCAAGGTTCTGGAAGCCCGTGGCCGGTATTTTGCCGCGCACCCCGACGCAGTGCCGCAGCGCAAGCCACGGCTCGCGCCGTCACCTCGTGCCGCCGCCGAATAGCGCTTTTAGGCGGTCTTGCCGGCGTCCTGCGTGACCTTGACCAGTTCGGGAATAAAATCCCGAACCATGGGTTGCGGCTGGGTGTCGAAGGGCAGGGGGCGTACTACTCGCATGGCGGCAATGCCGACCCGAACGGTCATCAACCCATTGACCACACCTTCGCCCAGCCGGGCCGAGAGCTTTGCAGCGAGCCCTTGGCCGACCAACTGCTCGACAATGCCGTCGGTCAGCACCAGACCGCCGGTGACGGCCAGATGAGACAGGATCGCGCCTGCCAGCCGCCAGAAGCCGAAGAAGCCTGGGCGGGCGCCGTATAGAGCTGCAATAGCGCCGGCGAGCCGGACGCTTTCATAGATCACGAAGGCCACATCGATCAACGCCCGCGGCGATACCGCCGTCACCAGCGCCACGCGCCGAGCCGACGACGCCGTCAGCGCTTTGGCACGCGCGTCGAGCGGGGCCATCAGGCTGCGTTCGGCGAGGGTGACGATTTCGGTGCCATCGAAGAGATGCGGCAGATTGGTTTTCACCACCTCACGGCTCCGCGCCATGTCGGGGCGATCGGCATAGATGCCTTCGAGGCGTTCGACGACGTGTCGAGCCAGCTTCTGATCGTCCTCGCTGCGGGCCCGCGCCGCATCGGCCTTGAGCGCATCAAGTGTCCGCAGGCGGCGCAAGGCGAAGATTTCTCGGGCCACCAGCGCCAGAGCGGCGACGACAAAGGCGCCGAGCACACCGAGGCCAGCCCAGCCGAGCCACTCATAGCGCGCAAAGAGATCACGGATCAGCCGGTCGGCGGCGAGTGCCAATCCAGCAGAAACCAGAATTCCGCCCGCCGCCCAGGCGATCCGCCCTATCCAGCCCATGCGCCGTGGCGGCGGGCCGACCAAGTCGGGTTCCAGTTCGGGCTCGAACGAGGTTTCGACGATTTCGGCTTCAGCAGGCGCAAACGCGCGGGGAATGCGGACAGGCGTCGCGGTCTCGGTCTGCGTCTGGGTGGGGCGGGCGATGGGACGCTTCATGCCATCCAGTCTCCGATGAGATAGTCGAGCGCGCGGTCGAAACGGATATGGGGCAGGACCACTTCGCCGTCGGCATTGGTTTCGAGCTTTTGCGGCGGGGTGAAGCGCAGGAAATTCAGCGCCACGGGCTGGCCATTCTCGAACAATGAATCCGGACGTTCCGGTAAGTCACCGGGAAACAAGGCGATTTCGGTTTTGCCGTCATAGGTCGTGCCGTCCAGTTCCTCGCCTGCCTGCGGCGTGCCGATCAGCGTGGGCAGGGTTTCGCCCTGCTCGCGGATCGTGCCTTCGCTGGTGGCGCGGATGGCGGCGATGGCAAGCGACTTGGTCTCGGCCCCGGCAAAACGTGCCCGCTTGCTGGCATTGCCGACGAGGCGATTGAGGATGGCTTCCAAACGATCGTGGCTTGTGTGGTGCACATGGTCCGCCTTGGTCGCGGCGAAGAGGATGCGATCAATGCGCCGGCTGAAGGGGCGAAGTAGGGGATTGGCTTCGCCCTGACGGAAACAAGCGAGGACGGATGTCAGCGCCGTTTCAAGATCGGCGACGGCCGCGGGCCCGGTGTTCAATGCGCGCAAAGTATCCACTAGCACAACTTGCCGATCCAACCGAGCGAAGTGATCTCGAAAGAAGGGACGGATCACCTGGGCCTTGTAGGCCTCGTAGCGGTTTTCCAGCATGGCATAGAGGCTGTTGCCGCGGATTGGTTGGTTCGGGCGCGGTAGCGGCGCGAAAGTGAGTGCGGGCGAGCCTTCGAGGTCGCCGGGGAGCAGGAAGCGGCCGGGTGGCAGGGTGGAAAGCGCGCCATGCTCGCGGCTGCGACGGAGATAGGTCGTGAAGGCCGAAGCCAGGTGCTCGGCACTGAGGTCACTGGCGTCCTTGAGAACGTCCGTGCTGTCGAGCTCGGTAAGGAAAGTTGCTGCCTCGTCGGCATGGCCCGGCTGCCGCGCCCGCTCCAACGCTTCGGCGCTCCATTCGGCAAAGCTCTTGCCGAGCAGCGGCAGGTCGAGCAGCCACTCGCCGGGATAATCGACGATATCGAGATTGAGCGTAGCGGGGCCCGAAAATCCGGCCCACCATTTCGCCGACTGGAATTTCAGCACGATGCGCAGTTGGGAAATGCGCCGCGTGCTTTCCGGCCAGGTCGCCGGCCTGCCGGTCAGCGCCGCCATATGCTGCTCATAGGCAAAGCGCGGAATGGTCGCGTCGGGATAGTCGGCCAGCTTCGCGCCAATGAACCGTCCCTCGGCCAGCGGCGAGAATCCGGGCAGGCGGCCTTGCGTAAGCAGATTGTGGATCAGCGACGTGATGAACATGGTCTTGCCCGCCCGGCTCAGCCCGGTCACACCCAGCCGCAGGGTCGGCGTGAGAATGCCCGTGGCGCTGTCGGCAAGGTTCGAGAGGGCAATGCCCAGCTCGTCGGTGATGGTGGTGGGCGGTTGCGGCAAAACTCAATTCCCCATGCGTCCCTGCAAGTTAGGGACTGGGGTGCCTTTTGCAAGGGTGGAGGCGGCGTCCAAACGCCGCCCCGCAAACTCTATTACTTACCAATCTCGCTGAGATCGTACGGCGTCGTCTGGTAGATCTCGTTGATCCAGTTCTGGAACAGCAGATGGGCATGGCTGCGCCAACGGTTCTCCGGCTCGACGCTCGTATCCCCATTCGGGAAGAGATTGACCGGCGGCGTGGTGTCGAGCCCGGCCTTGACGTCGCGCTCATATTCATCGGCCAGCGAGCGGTTGTCATATTCCAGATGGTTGAGGAAATAGACCGATTTTCCGGCCTTTTCGCCCAGCATGCAGAGACCGATATCGCTGTCCATCAACACCTCCAGGTCGTCACCGACGCTGGCGCGATCGATGTCGTTGTAGCGCGAGACCGGGATCATCGGGCTATCGGACATGCCGCGCAGGAAAGGCGAGCGCGGATTGACGATGCGATGGCGATAGACGCCAAACGCCTTCTCATCCATCCGGTAGCGCTTTACGCCGTGGAAATGGTGCAGAGCTGCCTGCGCGCCCCAGCAGATGAACATGGTGTGGTGCACATTGGTGCGGGTCCACGCCATGATCTCCAGCATTTCGTTCCAGTAGCGCACGTCCTCGAACGGGATATGGGCAATGGGCGCGCCAGTGACGATAAAGCCGTCGAACTTGCGCTCCTTCACCTCTTCCCAGGTCTGGTAGAAGGTTTTCAAATAGTCTTCGGATGTGTGCTTGGACTGGTGCTCGGTGATACGCACGAGGGAGAGATTGATCTGCAGCGGGGTGGCGCCGATCAGCCGCGAAAACTGCGTCTCGGTGCGCTCCTTGTTCGGCATCAGGTTGAGAAGGCCAAACTCGAGCGGACGGATGTCCTGCCGCGCGGCGCGGCTAGAATCCATGACATTGACGCCCTCGTCTTCGAGGGTTTTGCGGGCAGGCAGATTGTCGGGAATACGAATAGGCATATGAGCCTCTGAACGGTCAGGAAAAGCGGAATTTTTAGGCGTCTGGCGCGTCCCCGCGGGGCACGCGCTAACGCATTCGCTTTTCGATGGCTGCGGCGACGAGATCGACGAATTCGTCGCCATCGCGCACCATGGCCAGGTCCGAAGCCTCGACGGTGTAGCCAAAATTGTCGGCCAGCGCCTGATAGCGCGGCAGGCGATTGTGCAGCAGCGCCTCAAAACCCCAAGCGCCAAACTGTGCCGGGTCGATGTCGTTGTCTTGGCTGATATTGTTCATCGCTTTGAATTCGGCCCACTTTTCGACGAGGAAGGCCGGCCGGTAATACATCGGCTTGGGGCTCTCCTTGAACCGGCGCACCAATTCGGCGGCGTCCTTGTCGGTGCCGCGAATATAGAGCAGCAGCGTGTTTTCAGCGAGGGTCTTCACCACCGGATCATTGGCATCGTCGTGGTCGATGACTTCGATCAGCGAACCACCCGTGTCAGCGATGAAATCATCATAGCCATAGAGCGCCTTGGCGCGGTCGACGAAGTGCGGCACATCGAGCAGGGCAGAAATTTCCGCCACGCGATGCTGCTCTTGCCGGCGCTGATATTCGGCAAGCGGCAGGCCGCCCTTTTGCGGGTCGCCTGGCGTGCCGAGATAGCTCGATAGCGGGTCGAGATTGTCAAACGTGATGTTGGACGAGATGTAGATGGAGTCCGAGCGCAACAGTTGCGCCAGGAATGGCACCTTCATGGCCTCGGCTTTGAAATTGTCGACGATGTACTCGCCCATGTGGCGCGTGCCGATGCGATAGTCGACCGAATAGTGAAACCAGCGGTTTTTGCGTAAAAGGTTCGACAGCCGCGTCTTGCCCACGCCAGCCATGCCAAAAACCGTCACGGCACGGCGCGGCGCTTTGATGAACTGGTCGGGCGTTTCAAACAGCATTTTTTGGCTTCTCAAGTCGGGCAGGCTTTAGAGCAATACCCGTTATTGCACAAGGTTGTGCAGGTATTTACGGCCTTTCCAGACCCTTCCTTGCTCTCGGCCCCGCACTGCGCTGCCCTCGGGCTCGACCCGAGGGCCACTTCCCAGTGGCACAATGCTGAGTGGCTCCCCTAGAGGCCCTCGGGTCGAGCCCGAGGGCAGCACGGTGGAATTTGCGATAACCGGGCCCAAGGCGGCATTTTTTGCCATACGCCCCATCCTTTTCTGCCGGTCGGCAGGGTGGAGCAGACGCTACAGAGTCAAAAAGACAAGTTAATTCATATGGTTAACAAGTTGGCATTGCCCTTGCATTGCCTGGAGCAAACAGGCGCTTGCCTCGTCTTTTGGGGAACTGGAGTTTTAAATGGGTATTTTTGGCGCTCTTCAAAGTGCGGTTTCTGGCCTCAAGGCTCAGTCGCATGCCATGGAGAACATTTCGGGCAATATCGCCAATTCGCAGACGATTGGCTACAAGCGTATCGACACCAGCTTCGTCGACATGATCCCCGACGCGCCCGTCAAGCAGCAGATTGCTGGCGCGGTCTCCTCCTATTCGCGCTCGATGAACACGCTGCGCGGCGACATCCAGAATGCCGACACTGAAACCTACATGGCCCTCAACGGCAATGGTTTCTTCGTGACGGAAAAGGGCGATGGCTCGGGCGGCACCTTCTACACCCGCCGCGGTGACTTCGACATCGACCGCAATGGCTATCTCGTCAATGGCGCAGGTTACCGCCTGACCGGCCTTGGCATGAGCAACGGCGTGGTGACCGGTTCGGTCGCTGAAGCCGTCAAGATCGACAATTCGTTCCTGCCGGCCAAGCGCTCGACCACCATCAACTACCAGCTCAACCTGCCGCAGAGCCCGAAGACGGCCTCCTACGTCTCGACCACTCCGGGCAGCGAACTGCTGAAGCCCTGGAGCTATTCGGGCGACGTACAGGGCTCGCCGGTTGCTCCGAAGGTGATTGGCCCGGCCGCGGGTGCCCCGACGACGATCCCGGCCTATGGCTACGGCAATATTGTCGATGGCACAGCTTTGGCGTCCACCATCCTGGGTGACAACAATACCGTCACCGTCACCATTGGCGCCAACCCGCCGTTCAATCTGGTCTTCGATACCGATGGTACCGTTGGTGGTGCCAACGTCGATGCGACCGGCGATATTGCAACGACCCTCGCCAACATGCAGGCGGCGATTCAGGCCTCCCCCGGTGGTGCTGGCGCCGTTGTCGGTATCAAGGACGGCCGAGTGTTCGTGCAGCTTGGCGCTGCGAGCACCGACTCGCTGACCCTTGGCTCTGCCCCGGCAGGTCTCCTCGGGCTCGCCTCCGCTACGACGCCGGTCACCGCGGGCAACGTCACGTCGGCCAACATGCCGGCAGACTTGCTGTTCACCACCAATGGTCAGCAGCTTGAAATCACCGTCGGCAGCGTCACCCGCAAGTATCTCATCGATACGAAGGGTACGCTGACTGCCGGTTCCGGTGTCGTGAAGGTGGATGGCACTGGCTCCCTCAAGGAAATGCTCGACGTCATTCAGGCTGACCTGCGCGCCAACGGCGGCGCTGGTGCCAGCGGCGCCACCGTTTCCTGGGATGCCACCAACGATCTCGTCGTCGACTTCCCAGGCAACTACCGCTCGGACGTGACGATTGCCGGTTCAGCAGCCAACACCGTCGGCCTCAACCAGACCGTAACGGCTTCGACCGGTACGCTCTCCACCGTCTCAGCCGCCAACGCAGAACTCTTCGTCAAGGAATCCATCTCCGGCGGCGGCATCACCGTCTACTCGCAGACTGGCGAGCCGGTGAACGTGCAGATGCGTTGGGCCAAGGTTTCCGACGATGCCGGCATCGCGACCTGGAGCCTCTTCTACGCTTCGGACTCCGCACCCGGTTCGGCCAATGCCTGGACGAAGATGGCCGATTACACCTTCGACCAGGGCGTGCTCTCGGGCATCGCCGGCGGGTCGGGTGTCACCGTCAGCGGCACCGAGCGCCTCAACATCGCGAACCTCTCGATCAACGGTCGCAGCTTCGGCTCCATCACCGTCGATCACGGCCTCAAGGGCATGACCCAGTTTGCCGACAATTCCGGCATGGCCACCACCACCCAGCTCAAGCAGGATGGTTATGGCGCCGGTGAGTTCATCTCGGTTGGTATTTCCGACGAAGGCCAGGTGATCGCCTCCTACACCAATGGCGAAACCCGCGCCGTGGCTCAGATCATCACCGCCAGCTTCTCCAATCCCAATGCCCTCAAGCGCGGCGACGGCGGTGCCTACACGGCCACCACCGAATCCGGCGAAGCCATCATCAACCAGTCGGGCGAAGGCATCGTGGGCTCTTCCACCGAAGCCTCCAACACTGACATCTCGGAAGAATTCACCAAGCTGATCGTCACCCAGCAGGCCTACTCGGCCAATACCAAGATCGTGACCGCAGCCGACGAGATGCTTCAGGAAGCTCTCAACATGATCCGCTGAGGTCTGCCAATGCTTTTGGAATGCGGCACATCTTCCTACCGGCCTTTCGGGCTGTCTGGCCGGTTAATGCCCTGCCCGGGCGGGGAGAACCGCAGCATTCCCTTTTTATCCATGGTCCCCGCGCATGCGCCGGGACTCGCCATTTCTCAGATTCGCCGTGTCTTCGGCCTGGCCACTAGTGCCTTGCAGAGGTTCGGCGCCAAAGGAGACCCGCTATGGGTTTGACGGTTGCAATCGGGAATGCGCTTTCCGGCCTCAAGGCCAGCCAAACGGCGCTGGAAGTCATTTCCCGCAATATCTCGAATGCCGGTACCCCCGGCTATCACAAGCAGACGCTCAACGTCGTCGAAGTCGGTCGCGGTGACAATTCCTACGTCCGCGCCGGCAATGTCGACCGCGCCTTCGACTCCATCCTGCAGAATTACTACACCAAGCAGGTGCCGGAGACCGCTTACTCGGTGACGCGCGGCACCTTCCTCGATCGCATGCAGACCGCGCTCGGCAAGCCTGGCAGTGCCGGTTCGCTCGACACCATGCTGGGCAAGTTGCAGACCTCGCTCGATGCCCTCGGCACGAGCCCGGACAATTATGCGACGCGCGCCGATGTGGTGACCAAGGCCACCGACATGGCCAATACGCTGAACCGTCTCTCGCAAGAAGTGCAGGCAATGCGCCGCGAGACCGAGACGCGCATGGCTTCCACGGTCGACCAGGTCAATTCCATGCTCACCTCGCTGCGCGATGTGAACCTGGTGCTGGCCGACTATGGCGTGGACCAGAACACCCGCAATAGTCTCCTCGACCAGCGCGACCGCCTGGTGTCGGGCCTGTCGGAAACCATGGACCTGCGGGTCGACTACAATCCCGACGGCACCGTTCGCCTCGCGACGCGCTCCGGCGCTGCCCTTCTCGACGTAAAGCCCTCGCTGCTCGTCTTCGAACAGGCTGGTTCGCTCACCCCGACCACCGAATTCAACATAGACGACAGCAAGAACGGCGTCGGCAAGCTCATCATCGAGACGCCGAACGGCACCCGCATTGACCTCGTCAAGGACGGCGCGATCCGTTCGGGTTCGCTCGGCGCCCTTATCGAACTGCGCGATACGACCCTGCAGGACGCCCAGCGCCAGCTCGACGATATCGCGGCGAGCCTCGCGCAGGTCTTCTCGTCGGTGCAGGAGCCCGGCACGGCTGTTGCCGGTCCGCCGTCGGGCTTCGATATGGATCTCAGCAAGCTCCAGGATGGCGACGATTTCACCATCAAGTACCGCGGCAATGACGGCGTCGAACGCACGGCCAAGGTCGTCCGCGTCGACGATCCGGCAAAGCTGCCGCTGACCAGCCCCGACAGTTTCGGCAATCAGGTCGTCGGCGTACGCTTTGCCGGCAATGGTCCCGCCGGCAGCGTCGACATGTCCTACATCACGAGCGTGCTCAATTCCTCGCTGACCGTCGGCCCGACCTTCTCGGGTACCGGTTCGAC
Organism: Devosia riboflavina; assembly: GCF_000743575.1. Classification (GTDB taxonomy): domain Bacteria; phylum Pseudomonadota; class Alphaproteobacteria; order Rhizobiales; family Devosiaceae; genus Devosia; species Devosia riboflavina. Next base: position 25,981 of record NZ_JQGC01000035.1, read on the forward strand.
GCTGGAAGTGCGCGCCAACGGCAATGGCACGCCGATCAACGCCTCGACCCGCTGGACGGCCACGGACCTGCAGGGCGGCCAGCTCGCCATGCCGCTCTTCCTCGATGCCGAGGGCAAGCCCTTCACCAATTCACTGGCGGGGCAGGGGCAGCGTCTCGGCTTTGCCGGTCGCATCACCATCAATCCTGCTGTCGTTGCCGACAACACGCTGCTGGTCAACTACAACGCGACCACGGCTTCGGGCGACAACAAGCGCGTCGACTATATCGCCGAGCAGTTCAACAACATGCGGTTCGGGTCGAACTCGCAGGTTGGTGCCAAGAATGGCGGCTTCCGCCTCTCCGGCTCACTGACCGACATGGTCTCGCAGGTGATGGAATATCAGGGCAGCTCTATCCAGACCGCCCTGTCTGCCAGCGAGACCAATAGCCAGACACTCGATGCCATCACTTCGCGCATGGAAGAGAGCTACGGCGTCGACATCAACGAGGAAGTGGCCCGGCTGATGGAGTTGCAAAACGCCTATGCCGCCAATGCCCGCGTTGCCTCGGTCGTGCAGGAACTGCTCGACACACTCATGCAGTCGTTCACGTAAAGGCGTTCGTCATGCTGATCAATAAATCCATGTATCCGGTCAAGGCAGGCTATAGCGCCATCTCGACCATGCAGGGCCAGCTCGGCAAGCTCCAGACCCAACTCGGGTCTGGAGACAAGGCGCAGACCCTCGCCGAAATGGGCTTCGACCGCACCGTGTCGCTGGCGACGCGCAATCGGCTGACCAAGCTCGATTCCTTCGCCGCCAATATCGACACGGTCAATCTCCGGCTCAACTTCCTCGACCAGGGCTTTACATCCCTCGCCAAGCTCAAGTCCGAGACCCGGACCTCGGCGACGCCGACGAGCTATGGCGAGAACAATCTCACCATGGTGAGCCTGCAGAAGGACTCGCAGAACCGCCTGTCGCAATTGCTCGAAACGCTGAACCTCAGCGTCGCGGGCCGCTATCTCATGGGCGGCAATCAGACCGACAAGGCCCCGGTCGCCACCTATGACCAGATCATGTATGGCGAAGGCACGGCCGACGGCTATCTCAAGGTCGCCGAAGAACGCCGCAAGGCCGATCTCGGTGCCGATTCCAGCGATACGCTCGACAATGTCGGCCTGCCGCGCACCACGGTCCTCGGCCCGTGGAAGAACAAGCTCGTCATCTCCTCGGCCGAATTCGAACGCTTTGGCTACAAGATCACCTCGATCTCGGGCAATTCGGCGACGACCCAGACATCCGGCCCGACGGCCGAGCCGCTGGCACCGACCGTGCAGGTCTCGACCCAGCCGGCCGATGGCGACGTCGTCACCTTCAATATGACCCGCCGCGACGGCACGACGCAGACTTTTACGGCCAAGGCCGTGGCGCCGCCGGCCGTGCCTGACACTTCGGCCACGCCGCCGGAATATTCCATCGGCGCCACGCTCGAGGATACGGCCGGCAATCTCGAAAACCTGATGGGCCAGAAGCTCGGCAATCTCGAGAATTTCAAGATCTTCACCTCCTCGGATGCGGATGTGAAGGTCATCTCCTATTCGGACGGCATGGACTCGGTTTCGATCAAGTTCGACAAGCAGCCGGCCGATGGCGAAACGCTGACGATCGGCATCAAGGATCGCAATGGCGTAACCACGGACTTCCAGTTCAAGGCGGTCACCGGCACGCCGGATCCCTTGGCGACCAATCCGCGCGAATACCAGATCGGCGTCAATCGCGAGGAGACGCTCAAGAACCTCAAGGGCGCCATCGAGACCAGCGTCGGCGGGCTCGACGCACCCCTCAAGACGGGCCGTCTCACGGCCGGCACCATGGCGGCTCCGAACGACACCACGGTGCGTCTGGAAGAGCAGTCCCCGCCGACCATTTTTGGCTACAAGCTCGCCTCCGCCTCGACCACCAGCAGCAAGATCAATGTCAGCGCCGTGGCCGGCAATCCGGCCAATATGAGCGTTGAGTTCATGGGCAATCCGCGCGCCGGTGAGTCCGTGACCATCAACCTCAAGATGCCCGACGGCACCAGCACCCCGATCGTGCTGCAGGCTGTCGACCGCGAACCGGTTACCGGCCAGTTCGTCATCGGCGCGACGCCCGAAGAGACCACAGCCAATTTCGAAGCGGCCCTAAAACTCAAGCTCGACCAGACCAGCAAGACCGAACTGGTTTCGGCCTCGAGCTATGCCGCGGCGGACGACTTCTTCACCACCGATGGCGTGGCGCGCCGTCTCGATCTCTCGGGCGGTGACCCGGAAACCGCAACGGTTTTCGCGGCTCCGAACACCCGCGAGACGGTGAAGTGGTACGTGGGCGAAATCGGCACCGCCGGCGACAATCCGCGCTTGTCGGCGACCGCCCAGGTGGATGACTCGACCAAGGTCGGCTATGGCGTCCGCGCCAATGAAACAGGCCTCCGCGAGCTCGTAAAGACGCTCGCAGCCATGAGCTCGCAGGAATACGACATCAACGATACGACCTCCAAGGCGCGCTTCAGCGCCATGGTCGAGCGGCAGATGGCGACGACCTCGAGCTCCACGGCGACCGCAAAGGGTTCGATCGAACAGATCGGCCTCGAATTGGGCGTGGTTCGCGCCACGACCGGCGGCGCCTCCGAGCGCAATACCGCGGCGTCAGGCCAGCTTGAAACGCTGCTGAGCCAGGTCGAAACGGTCAGCATGGAAGAAACGGTCATGCAGCTCCTGGCGCTCAAGACGCGCCTCGAAGCCAGCTACCAGACGACGGCAACGGTCGCGAACCTCAGCCTCGTCAACTACCTCAAATAGGCGCCAGAAGGCGCCACAGGAGGCCAGAAGGCCGAAACGAATACGGGGCGCGCAAGCGCCCCGTTTTGTTTTAGTGGTAGGCGTAGTTGCCTGGGCCGTTGGAGCGCGCCATCAGTACCCGACCAGCCAAGCGGATCTGTGCATTGGAGACGCGCGGCAGCGGCTGTGGCCGTCTGGCGAGTGGCATCCGCTGATTGGCGCGAAGCGAACCGCCTATGGCTCTCTTCGCTGCCGCCACGGCGGGCCAGCAGAGCCCTACCACACTCAAGACGTGTTCCCAACGGCCGATGCCCCTCGCTGGAAAATCCGCCATATGGGCGGCCTCGCTACCCCCGAAGAGCCCCCAAACCGTGGGGTCGAACACCACAAACAAAAAGGCCCCCGGTTAAATCCGGAGGCTCTTGTCATCGCATCTAGGCGAACTTGTCGGTGCTGGCCCTATCAGGCTTCTTCTGCACCACGCAGGCCGGCGGCAAGCTGGCGATTGATATTGATCAGCGGCAGCAGCTTGGCCTTGATCGGCTCGATATGCAGTTCGCGGGTTTCGTTCATCACGAACAGGCCGAGATTCGCGATATTCTGGCGAACCTGGGCGGGAAGCGGGTTGTCCTCGCGGGTCACCGAGGTGAGGAAGATATTCCAGATGCGGCGGTTGAAGAGCAGAGCCTCTTGAAGGCTGTCCTGCTTCAGGTCCCAAGCGTCGTGGATAAGCTGGAGATTGGCAGCCGCCCGCGACAGCAGATTGGCTTCGCGATCACGCGGGGCTTCCGTTTTGCGGGCCACCTGTTGGTATGCCTGCGCTCCCTGATGGTACATTTGCAAGAAGGTCCTGTTCGTACTGAATTAACTTGCGGGCTGCCTTGAGAGCTTTGTACAGCGCGCCGGTTAAAATCTCGTTGTTGATCCCGTTTATCAGCGTGATCATTGAGGGGGCGGCCTGGATTATCTCATTGACAAGACGGAAGTATTCGTCGCGGAGCCGCGCCGTATCGTCCTCCAGATACATCAGTTGCACGGCCAGGTAGATGCGCTTTGCGGGCGTGTCGGCGGTCGTGATGGTCAGGATGTCCTTTTCGCGCAGGATGGGCGCCTTGCCGTCGATGAAGAGCCGGGTCCGCTGGTCGGAATTGGTAATGATGCACTGCCCGATGATGAGACGCTCGCCGGGCTTGAGTTCGACCTTGAGGGACATTGGCTCTGGTTTCCTATTCTGGGAATGCCGCCGTTCGTCTGGCGGGCTTAGGGATGGATAGCAGTCGCGGCAGATGGACGCCAGCGACTAAACGGCGGAGCGGGCAGGGGAATCAGCCGCGCGTTAGGTATCTCGCCAAAAGAAGAAGGCGGGCTTGTGGCCCGCCTTCCGTTTACCACTATGTGGCTTGCGATTAACGCAGGAGCTGCAGAACAGCCTGGTCCTGCTGCGAGGCCATGGACAGAGCCGACGAGGAGAGCTGCTGGCGGGTCTGGAGAGCCAGGAGGTTGGCAGCTTCTTCGTTGGTATCAGCCAAGGTCAGGTTCGCAGCGCCGGTTTCCAGCGTGTTGATCATGTTCTTGGTGAAGGTCTGACGGTTTTCGACCGACGACAGGTTCGAGCCGAAGGCCGAAGCCTGCGAGCGAAGCTCCGTCAGGGCCGAAGACAGCTTGCCGAGGAAAGCGTCGATTGCTTCGTCGGTGTCGAGGTCTTCAGCGATCAGGCTTTCGACGCCCAGGTTCGAGGCGTTGATCGAACGAACGTTGCCGTTCGCGTCCTTGGCCTGGATATCGATCGCCGAGGTGCCGGATTCGTTGAAGGTGATCTTCAGCTTATCGCCACGGAGGAGATTGATACCGTTGAAGGACGAGTCGTCCGACAGCTTGTCGAGCTGGTCACGCAGTTCGTTGAACTGCTTGGACAGGTTCGCGCGGACCGTGTTGCCATCGATCTTGAGGGCAGTGATTGCGTCATTGCCGTTGAGATCGACACCGATATCGAGTTCCTGGGTCGACAGGTTTTCGATACGCAGCTTGCCGTTGTCGTTCGAAGCACGGACCTTGCCCGCATGGTCGCGGTTGATCAGTTCGACGAACTTGTCGACGGTCTTGGTTGCGTTCAGCTGGCTCTTTTCGGCAACGCCGGTGTTCACACCGTTGGTACCGAAGAGGGCCACAGCATCGTCACCCGAGACAGCCAGGGTCTTGGCTTCAGCAGTCTTGGCAACGAGCTGGAACTTGCCGTCTTCGTCGAACTTGGCTTCGACGCCGGTGATGCCAGCGGCTTCAAGATCAGCATTCACGGCCTCAACGGTCGCATCCTGCCAGTTCTTGATGTCGAGGGCGTTCACGGCCGAACCGATGCCACCCTTCACGCCACCGATTTCGATTTCGGCAGTCTTGCCATCATACGAAACGGTGAAGGTTGCCTTTTCGGCAGCGACGGTTTCAACCGAAGCACCAGCAACGGGGTTGGTGATGGTCTGGCCATCGACAGCAGCGGTGTCGGCGACACCATTGGTGGTGGTGGCAGCGGCAGTGAGGCCAGCTTCAACACCGTTCGTGGTGGTGTAGGTCGAGCTCGGCAGACCAATTGCACTCGACGGAGCGCCGCTGAACTGGATGCTGAAGTTGCGACCGTCAGCACGGCTGATGTTCAAGCCGTTGGCGGTAGCAGTTGCGGTGAAGCCGCCGGTGGACAAAGCTGCCACGAGGTCAGCAGAGTCAGTACCGGTCGCTGGCGGGATGTTGTAGGTAACGGGCGTGCCGAAACCATCATCCAGGGTGATCGTCGAACCTGCAAGCGCCGCAACGTTGGCGTCCGCCGTCAAGTCGCTACCACCAACACCGGTGACCGAAGCGGCCGTCGGAGTGGTTGCAGCAAGGCTCGACGTTACGGTCGGAGCAGCCAGGCCGCCATTGGTCTTTTCAGTCAGGGTGACTTCAAGGGTAGCAGCGTTAACAGCAACGTTGAAAGCAGCGTTGATGTTGGTGTCGCCTTCGATCGCCGTCTTGATCTGAGCAGCGGTCATGCCGGCGGTCAGGCTGATTGCACCGGTTGCACCGGCAATTGTCAGATCCTGGTCCGAGGTGAGCTTCTGCGTACCAGCATCGTTGTAGCTAGTCAGCGTGAACTCGGTTTCGGCAGCGCTACCGGTCACAACGCCGGCAGCGATCGGCACGCCGGTCACTGTCGGAGCGGCACCGCCCCACTGCGTGCTGGTGAGCGTGATCTGCTCAGTCGTATCGTCGGCAACGACGGTGTAGCCACCGGCTTCAGCACCGGCTTCGAGGTTGGCAACGAAGTCTTCGAACGTTGCGCCCGTCGGGATCGTCTGGCCGCCAGCGGTGATACCGGAGGTGATGGCCGAGAAGTTGAACGTGGTCGAACCCTTGGTGGCGGCAACCGAACCGGTACCAAAGGTAACGGTGGCGGCAGCAGCACTGGTGTCGACGGTTTCGATGACGATCTTGCCGTCGTTCGGCGAGCCCACAGCACCCACGGAGACCGTGTACTTGCCGGCCTGCGGGCTGCTGTTCAGAGCAGTCTGGATGTCGCTAACAATGTTCGCTGCAGTCGGCGGAGCGCCGGTGAGCGCCACGTTAACGCCGGCAACGCTCAGCTGGTCACCGTTGGTGAAGCCGCCGCCCAGGCTAATTACCGAGCGAGCGCCTGCGCCGGTCTCGCTGGCAGTCGTCGACTGCGGGCCGAGATAGCTGACAGCCGACGTTTCGAGCTGGGCCTTGACGCCCGGCACCGTAGCGGTTGCGAGGCTAACATCAACGTCCAGATCGCCGAACTGACCACCACCAAGCTTGATCTTGGTGTTGTCATTGACTTCGAACGACTTGGTCTGGAAGGACTTATCCTGGCGAGCCTGGCGCAGCGTGGACTGCATGGATTCCAGGTTCTTCGTCAGGGCGGTGATGCCGTTGTTGGCAGCTTCGATGACCTTGATACCCGAGGCCATCGAGTCGAGCAGGTTGCTCATGTCAGCGGCGCGGCTGTTCAGAGCCGATGCCGTGAAAAAGTTCGACGGATTGTCGAGGGCAGAATTCACCTTGTTACCAGTGGCAAGACGGTTCTGCGTCTTGTCCATCATGGTGGCGGTATTCTGGAGGCTCAAAAGGTTCGCGCGAACGGCCTTTGAGAGAGAAACATCGGAACCCATACTAGGTTTTCCTTCTGGACGTGTGGTGCTTACGCCTCAATCCTTGAGACGTGATCAGAATGGCCCTCACTTGCTAAAAACTTCTTAAATTCGGAACATCTTTACGTTTCCCGTAAAGGCTTATTTCACCACGGTTTTTCCCGGTTTTGCTGGGCTTTTCGTGAATCCCGCCGCGGCGTGCCGGACTAAATTTTCGGCATCGAAAGTTCGGGTTAACCGCGTCCGTTAGGGAAGGATGGTCGAGCAAGAGCCCTCCAAAAGGGCGACTCCTCCGGATTCGCCCCTCGGCTGCCAAAAACACTGGCCAATGCGCGCTCACATGTACGCGCGCGATTCGACACATCACGGGAAGGGCCCGCTGAGGGACCAAATCGGACCCCGCGGAAACTAGATAAAATTTGAACTAAATTGCGCGTTTTGCCGAGAGAGGCCCGCAGCTTTTGGACACTAAACCTGATCTCGCCGGCAAGAAACGCCGGAAGAAAACAAAATCTGGTACAGGAAGTCCAAACAATGTCCGCAGTAAATCTCGCATCGTCCACCCGCTTCGGTCTTACCGCTCTCCGTAACGTTGCAGAGCAGATGGAAGTATCTCAGAAGCGTCTGGCCACCGGCAAGGCCGTGAATACCGCTCTGGATAACGTCTCGAAGTTTTTTACTGCGTCCAAGATGGATGGGCGTGCTGCCTCCATCGACACGCTTCTTGACAGCGTCAACAATGCGCAGACCTCGCTGAAGGCCGCCAGCGAAGGCATCAAGGGTATCCAGGGCATCGTCAAGCAGGCCCGTGCCCTGACTGGCCAGGCTCTCGCCACGTCCGACACTGCCACCCGCGCCGCACTGGCGACCCAGTTTACCGCGTTGACCGACGAAATCGCCAAGGTCGTCACTGACTCCAAGATCAACGGCACGAACCTTCTCAACAACGAGAGCATCACCGTGACCCTCAACGAGGACGGTACCAGCAAGACCACGATCGCCGGTATCACTGTTGGTACCATCGCTGCGCCGGCCGGTACTTGGGCGACGGAAGCGAATATCAAGACGTCGGTCGATGCCCTGAACACCTTCAGCACCACTCTTGAAACGGGGGCGTCCTCCTTCGGTACCAGCCAGGCCCTGATCAGCGTCCGCAAGGACTTCAACAGCGCGCTGTCGAACATTCTCAAGACCGGCGCATCGGAGCTGACCGCCGCCGACATGGATGCTGAAGCGGCCAACCTCATGGCGCTCCAGACCCGCCAGCAGATGGCGTCTACCGCCCTCTCGATCATGCAGTCCACGGAAAGCACCGCTCTGCGCCTGCTCCGCTAATCTCAAGCCTTACTGCAAGAACTTGGCCCGCCTTATGGCGGGCCCTTTTCGTTTTCAGCTCGCAGTTCTCGTCAAAAATGGGTGCAGGACAGGGGCTCATTAAGCCCCGCGGAAATTAGATAAAACTTGAACTAAATTGCGCGTTTTGCCGAGAGAGGCCCGCAGCTTTTGGACACTAAACCTGATTTCGCCGGCAAGAAACGCCGGAAGAAAACAAAATCTGGCACAGGAAGTCCAAACAATGTCCGCAGTAAATCTCGCCTCCTCCACCCGCTTCGGTCTTACCGCTCTCCGCAACGTTGCAGAGCAGATGGAAGTCTCTCAGAAGCGTCTGGCCACCGGCAAGGCCGTGAATACCGCTCTCGATAACGTTTCGAAGTTTTTTACTGCGTCCAAGATGGACGGCCGCGCCGCCTCGATCGACACGCTTCTTGACAGCGTCAACAATGCGCAGACCTCGCTGAAGGCTGCAAGCGAAGGCATCAAGGGTATCCAGGGCATCGTCAAGCAGGCCCGCGCCCTGACTGGCCAGGCTCTTGCCACCTCCGATACCGCCAGCCGCCTGGCACTGTCGACCCAGTTTGAAACGCTGACCGCGGAAATCGCCAAGGTCGTCACCGACTCCAAGATCAACGGCACGAACCTTCTCAATAACGAGAGCATCACCGTGACGCTGAATGAAGACGGCACCAGCAAGACCACGATCGCCGGTGTCACTGTCGGTACCATCGCTGCTACGGCAAACGACTGGGCGGCGGAAGCGGACATCAAGGCATCAGTCGATGCGCTGAACACCTTCAGCACCGCTCTTGAAGCTTCGGCGACCTCGTTCGGCACCAGCCAGGCCCTGATCAGTGTCCGCAAGGATTTCAACAGCGCGCTGTCGAACATTCTCAAGACCGGTGCCTCGGAACTGACCGCCGCCGACATGGATGCGGAAGCCGCCAACCTGATGGCGCTCCAGACCCGCCAGCAGATGGCGTCCACCGCCCTCTCGATCATGCAGTCCACCGAGTCGACCGCTCTGCGTCTGCTCCGCTAATCGCAAGCTTCACTGCGAATTTTGGCCCGCCCTCGTGGCGGGCCTTTTCGTTTGGAACGTCAGCCGGCGCAAAGAAAGACCCGGGTCGAGAGGATCGGCCCGGGTCACGTTTTTCTTGGGGTTCAGATAATCTTGTCAGTCAAATGAAAGCCGTAGGTCGGCGGCGACCATTCGTTGCGCAGGCGCCGCGCCACTTCATACAGGTTGGGTGGATCGATCGCCTGTTGATTGCCCAGAAGGGCTGCTTCGAAAATCGTCTGGGGCGGCAGACTGCCCTCGGCAACGCCGCCAGATCCCGCGGGCAGCGCCTGCGGTTCGGCTTCGTTTTTTCGGCCCTTGTTCGAGCCACTCTGGTCCTCGCGCTTGTCTTGGCGAAGGAACCTCGGAAGATGCGGCGAGAAGGCGATACCCATGGTATTCGCCCTCGGCGCGATTCTGGCGCTCATGTTCCTGTCCTGGAGCCACAATTGGCCAAGGGCAGGCTATGAACCCTTTCCTATCTCTCCCTTTTCCCGGACGGGACGATTTTAAGACACACGTCACCAATTCGGAGGGATTGGGTAACCATGCGCGATCGCAAACAAAAAGGGCCTCCGCTTCTGCGGAGACCCTGTGGCCGGTAGCGATGCCAGCGCCCCTTCTGGAGAGCTCGCCCTTACTTTGGATCGGGCGGAGCGCTGCGGCGATTTCTGCGGCTAGAGCGCGCGGTTGACCGTGATGCCACGGGCCGAGGCAGCGCGCGGAATCTTCACTTCGCCGCTGCGGTCATAGGTGCGGGTGTGGTCCTTGGCACCCACCGTGTCGGCGACATCGCCGATCAGGTCTTCGGCAAGGTTCTTCGCCGTGGCGATGACGCGCAGATTCTCGGCCATCTGAGTGGCGAGGGCGTCGTGGTTCTTGTGCAGGCGGTCGAGCGAGGTCGGCGCTTCGGCCACGAGGCGTTCGGTCTGGCGCTGCACCGCGCGAGCGAACACCACATAATCCTGCGCGAGCTGGGTTTTCTGGGCGGTCAGGCCTGCCGCATCGCGGAAACGGCCGGCGCGGAGCAGGGTGGTTTCCTCGTTCATCATGGTGACGAGGGCCTGAAGGGCGGATTCTGCCTGGGCACAGAGCTCTTCAGCCGGCAGGCTGTCGAGCAACGCAATACGATCTGCTGCTGCGGACATTAACGATACACTCCCGATATACGCGAACTATTGTTGTTTTGGTTGGCTTCCTGCAGGGCGATCATGTCGCCCAGGATCTGGTCGGCGATGCCGAGGCCGCCATTCTGCGCCATGGTATTGGCGAGCTGTTCGGACTGCATGGATCGCCAGGTCTCTTCACCAAAGCCGCCGCCAAACCCGTTTTCCGATTTGGCCGTGGCGAACATTTCCTTGGTGAGCAGATTGAGGAACACGCCTTCGAGGTCCTCCGCCTGCTTCTTGAGTTTGTCGAGCTGGTGATTGTTGAGGCTGGTCTGGGTTTTGACGCCGTTGACGATGGTTTCCATCACAGCACCTCGATCTCGGCCTGGAGGGCGCCGGTCGCCTTTATGGCCTGAAGGATGGCGATGAGGTCGCGGGGCGAAATCCCCAGCGCATTGAGTCCATCGACCAGTTCCTGCAGCGTCACGGATTCCTTGATCACCTGCAGCGCCGTGTCGGTCTGGGTCACGTTGAGATCGGTATTGGGTTCAACCGCGGTCTGGCCCTGGCTGAAGGGGAGGGGCTGCACCACTTCCGGATTTTCCGCGATGCTAACCGTCAGGTTCGATTGCGCCACGGCCACGCTCGACACGCGCACATCCTTGCCCATGACGATGATGCCGCTGTTCTCGTCGATGACGATCTTTGCCGACTGGTCGGTCTGGATGATGAGCTGTTCGATATCGGTGAGGAGATCGACGATATTGCCGTTGAAATTGACCGGCAGGGTCAGGCGCACGGTGGCCGGGTCTTCCGGGACCGCGGTCGGAGCGCCGATGAAATCGTTGATCGCCATGGCGATACGACGGGCCGTGGTCAGGTCGGAATTGCGCAGGGTCAGGCGCAGCGAGTGCTGGGAGCCGAGTTCAAAGTCGATTTCGCGTTCGATCAGGGCGCCCGAGGAGATGCGGCCAGTGGTCGGTACGCCCGAAACGATACTGGCGGATTCGCCTTCGGCCCTGAAACCGTTGATGGCGACCGGGCCCTGCGCGATGGCGTAGACTTCGCCATCAGCGCCGAGCAGCGGGGTCACCAGCAGCGTGCCGCCCTGAAGGCTCTTGGCATTGCCGAGCGAGGCGATGGAAACGTCCATGCGCGAACCCTGCGCGGCGAAGGGCGGCAGGCTTGCCGTCACCATCACCGCCGCCACATTGGCCGTACGCACGTTCTCGCCCTGGGTATTCACCCCGAGCCGTTCGAGCATGGATTGCAGCGACTGCTTGGTGAAGGGCGAATTGTTGAGGCTGTCGCCCGTACCGTTGAGACCGACGACGAGACCGTAGCCCACAAGCTGATTCTCGCGCACGCCTTCGACATCGACGATGTCCTTGATGCGGGCAGGAGCGGCGGCAACCTGGGCCAGAGGCGCTAAAGACAGTGCTGCGCTGAGCGCTGCAGCAAGGCCTATGCGGAAGAATTTGTTCGGCATGTCTATCCCCGGTACGAAGCTGCACCATCCCCATGGCGCCGCGGTCGCTTTCGGTAATGCGAGAAGCGTGCCAAATCGCGAAAATCTGCGTAAGTGTCTGATATGAAGAGATAATGTGCCTCGGCATTGAGGCGAGGCAGGCGGCTAAATGCGCCGGTATGCAAATCTTGCCGGGGTCATTAAGTCGTCATTAACCATGTAGGGCAGATTTTGCCTGCAACAGGAATCTCGGGGGCGAGTCACTCAGTGCGTATAGAATCCGCCAATCGGACGAGCAGTGTAGCGTCGCGCGCTTCCGTCGGGAAATACGCGCCGGGCCAGTCTTTCACCATGTCCGACGTTTCTGCTCCGGCCCGGGTGGCGCGGGCGGCTCCCGTCGCACAGGTTGCCCCGCTCGATGCCATCCTCGCCATCCAGTCCGTGGGCGATGCCATGGGCGGCAAGCGCAAGGCGGTCAAGCGCGGCACGAACCTGCTCGACATTCTCGATGGCATCAAGGCCGATCTACTGGTCGGGATCATCACGCCCGAGCGTATGGACGCCCTCATCGAAGAGCTCAGTGTCTACCGCGACCGCACCGAGCCGGGCCTCGATGCCGTCCTCGATGACATCGAATTGCGCGTCCGTGTCGAGCTCGCAAAACAGGGGCGTTTCCCCGACTTTTGAGCCGAGGCACGATCCGGAAAAACGCGTGCCATTTTTCCGAAAAGACCGTGCTCGCCCTCAAATTGTGGACAAAGACGGCTCCCGCCTTCATCAAAATGTTGTCAGACTCGCGCTATGCGGTTGATCCGAAGAGCCTTTTCATAGTTAAGGCTCTTTAAGAACTTCGCTTGCCCGGGGTTGACCTGCGGCATATATAGGCCGCCGTGGGGTGCATTGGAGTTGAGTCTGCTGATGTCTTCGGTTGAAGTTATGGACTACCGGCCGAGTGAAGACGAGCCGTTCATGAACCCGCGCATGCGGGACTATTTCCGAAACAAGCTTCTGGCCTGGAAGGACGAGATCCTGCGCGAAAGTCGCGGAACTCTGGAAAACCTCCAGGAAGAAAGCCAGAACCATCCTGATATGGCCGACCGGGCGAGCTCGGAAAGCGACAGGGCACTGGAGTTGAGGACGCGCGATCGCCAGCGCAAGTTGATCGGCAAGATCGACTCGGCGCTCAAGCGCATCGACGACGGCACTTACGGCTATTGCGAAGAAACCGGCGATCCCATCGGTGTCGCCCGGCTCGATGCCCGCCCGACCGCCACGCTCAGCCTTGAGGCGCAGGAATTGCACGAGCGGCGCGAAAAGGTTTATCGCGACGAATAAATTAAAAGCCCGCTGCGAAGCGGGCTTTTTTGTTGCCTCGGTGTTTCAGCCCTCGAGCTTCTGCCGCGTCCGTTCGTGGATGACCTCGGCTTCCGGTGACATCTGCTCGGCAAAATCTGCCATTTCATAGACCGGGCGGATTTCGATCTCGCTATCGCCCAGCATGGGATTGGGGCAGCGCTTCACCCATTCGACGGCTTCCTCCATGTCGCGCACTTCCCAGATCCAGTAGCCGGCGACCAGTTCCTTGGTTTCGGCGAAGGGACCGTCGATCACGGACCGGCCGACGCCGCTGAACGCGACGCGCTTGCCATATTTGCTGGGCTTCAGCCCGTCGCCGCCGAGCATGATCCCGGCATCGACCAGTTGCTCGTTGTAGCGGCCCATTTCCTCCAGCATCTGGGCTTCGGGCATGATTTCAGCTTCGCTATCGCCCGTGGCTTTCACAAAAACGACGACACGCATTTGTCTCTCCTTGTCGGCAGCGCTCAATTGCCTGCTTGCCTTGGCGACGATCCTAACTTTGCCGCTTCGACAATTCAGAGACGAAAATGCAAAAATGACAACGGGGCCTTCCGGCCCCGTCAGCATGAGATGAAATTGTCTGGCTCAGAAGCCGAAGACGGTGGTGATGCCGCTCTGGCCATTGCCGTTCTGCTGGCACTGGGCATTGGTTGCCTCGCCGAACTGGAAGAGGCCGCAGGTATTGTCGTTGCCGTTCTGGCTGATGGTGCCGTTATGGCCATTGCCGTCCTGGAAAATCACGCCAGAATTGTTCGAACCGTTCTGGTTGAAGCCGGCAGAGTTGAAATTGCCGTTCTGGAAGGCATTGCCGCCATTGGCCGACATGCCCTGGACAACGGAGAACATGCGCAGGCCAAGACCAAGCGCCTGGGCCTGGTCGGGGTCGGTGGGCGAAAAGCCGATCGAAATCTGGCCGCCGGCCATGGCGGGCGAAATGCCGATGATGAGGGCGGTGACGGCGGCGGCGACAGTCTTGGTGAAGGTGGCGGTCATTTCAAAATTCTCCAAAGCGTTTGTGCGTTCCCGGTGCTGGTCTTCCAGCTCATGAAACGAGATTAGCCAGCCTCGACTGAACCCATCCGGAGCGGCGCATTCAGACTTCGTTCACGCAATCCTGAGCGGCAAAAAAAGAGCCCCGGCCGAAGCCGGGGCAGGTCTTGGGTCAGGGGAAGGTCATCCCGACCCGCTTCGTCGCGGGGCACGCAACGAACTGGAATGCGCTCACGTCCGCGTCGCGGTCTGCGAGCAGTCGAACGTCTTGCCATTGGCGGTCACGGTGAAATCCACGCTCACATTGGAATTGGCGTTGATCATCACCTGGCCGAGCGAGATTTCGGCATTGGGCGCGGCGGAAAACTGGCCGCCCTGGCTGATATTGGTCGAACCGCCACCGCCGGCGCTCTTGAGCGCAAAGCGATATTCGCCCGTCAGGGCAGTGGGGCTCACCAGTGTTCCCTCAAGGGCGAGCATGCCGCCCTGGGTCTTGCTGATGACGCCACAGGCAAAATCGCCGCCTGCTGCATTGGCATTGGCGGCAAAACCGACGGCAGCAATGGCCGCGGCGGCCGCGATCGTGGTCTGGATGAATGGGTGAAGCATGTCGTCCTCCTGATGAATGGAAGGGGCCGGCGGCGCCGGCCCCGCTTCGCAGAGGTTACGGGCAGGCCTGCACGAAGGCCGTCACATTGCCCGAGCCATGCTGGGTGACATTGGCGTTGCAATTGTTGCCGACCTGTACGCCGGCGGCGACATTGCCATTGCCGTCCTGGGTGACGACCGCGGTGTGGTTGTTGCCGAACTGGCCGACGCCACCCTGGTTGTTCCAGCCGTTCTGATAGACGTCGCCGTAGTTGTTATTGCCCTGCTGGCCGATGGCCGAGACATTGTTGCCGCCATACTGCTGGCTCACGGCGCTGTTCCACCAGCCGGTCTGCTTGGCGCCAAAAGTGTTGTTCCAGCCGGACTGGCCGCCGCCGACCGAGTTACCGAAACCGGTCTGGTCGATAAAGATGCCGCCGGCCATGGCGGGGGCTGCCGAAGCGGCGATAACGGTGGCAGCAACGGCGGTGATGATGAACTTACGGATCATTTGAAGTCTCCTGGTTTGCTGCGGTCCCTCCGACCGCGTCGTTGATGGAGACTGTTTTAGGGGAGCGATCCGGAACGGCATCTGAAGCCGGGATTCAGAATTCGTTCATCGTCTGGAAAATGCGGAAATGATTCTGAGGACGGGTCTAAGTGGTTGTTCGCACGAGGTTTTAGATAGCTCGGTGCGACACCCTCCCCCTTGACGGGGAGGGCTGGGGAGGGGTGTTCACACGCTCAGAAATCGTGGCTCCCGCACCCCCTCCCATCCTCCCCCGTCAAGGGGGAGGTGCCGATCCGGTGGGTGTGGCAAGAATTAAGAAACCTCAAACCCGACCATACCGGCGCTTCAAATGCGCCTTGAAGAAATCGGCATTGAGCGGCTCGCCCGTCGCCCGCGTAATCAGGTCCGGCGTCGAATAGCGCGATGCGGCCTGCCAGATATTGTCCGAGCGCCACTGATTGATCGCCCCAAACTCGCCCTGGCGCATCTGCGCCCGCGCATCGGGCACGGCCTTTTCCATCGCCGCCCATTGCTGCGCCGCGATCATGGCGCCCAGCGTATAGCTCGGGAAATATCCAAAGGCGCCACCCGGCCAATGCACATCCTGCATCGGCCCGTCCTTGGGATCGTTGACGGTCGAAATCCCGAGATATTCCGTCATCTTGGCGTCCCAGGCCTCCGGAATCTGGCTCGCTTCCAGCTTGCCCGACACCAGCTCCTGTTCCAGCTCGTAGCGCAGGATAACGTGTAGCGGATAGGTGACCTCGTCGGCGTCGACGCGAATATAGCCGCGCTCGACATGGTTCACCTCATTAAGAATGTCAGCGATCTCCCAGCCGGGAATCGCATCCTCGCCAAGATGCTGACCGACCAGTGGCAGCAGGTATTCCCAGAATTCGGGGCTACGCGAGAGCTGCATTTCCACGAACAGGCTCTGGCTTTCATGCATGCCCATGCCGCGCGCCTTGCCCAGCGGCCAGTGCGACCAGTCCTTGGGCAGGCCCTGCTCATAAAGCGCATGACCGGTCTCATGCAGCACGCCCATCAGCGAGGACAAAAATTCGTCCGTCCGATAGCGCGTGGTCATGCGCACGTCGGTCGGCACGCCGCCACAGAAGGGGTGATGCGATACGGCCAGCGAGCCATGAGTGAAATCAAAGCCCACCGCCCGCATGGCGGCGAGCCCGAGTTCGCGCTGCTTTTCGATCGGGTAGGGGCCGTTCAACGCCTTGCGAGGGCGCTTGGCCAACCGCTCCTCCTGCACCGCCAAAGCCTCGGGCACAAAATCCTTCAAGAAGCTCTTCAAATCCGCAAAAATCGGATCGATCCCGGTTACGCGATTGCCCGGATCATATTGATCCATAAGGGCATCATAGGGTTCTAGCTTGAGCACATCGGCCCGCAACTGTGCCTCTTCGCGCACCAGCGCCACGACCCCTTCGAGCGCCGGCAGAAACGTGTCCCAATCGCCCTTGGCCCGCAGGTCACGCCAGAGCTGCTCCGAACGCATGGTCGCCGCCGTCCGCCGCTCGACGAACTCAGTGGGCAGGCACGTCGCATTGATATAGCTGCGCTCGAACTCGCCCACGGCCAGTTTCTGGTCCGCATCGAGATCTTCGCTCTTGGCCTTGGCAATCCACTCGCCGATCTCAGGCGCCGTTGCCTGTGCGTGGTACATGCCGGCCAGATTCGCCATGGCCTCGGCGCGCTTGTCGCCACCCCCCACCGCCATATGCGTCGCCTCGTCGGCCCCGAGAATGGACAGCGCGTGCTCGAGCGCCTCCAGCTTGCGGCCGAGGGAATCGAGTTTCTGGAAGGACATGGATCAGTCTCCTAAAGGTCGGGAGATGTTTTCCATAGGCGGGGCAGGGGATCAAGGTTGCTGCGCTCGATCTCATTCCGACGAAAACAGAGCTTCCGGTTTTCGTAGAATTGACACGGTGAGCCGACAGGGAACGAAGCTGCCAAGCACTCGATGGACACCCTCCCCTTGACGGGGAGGGTTGGGGAGGGGTGTTCACGCATTCGACTTTTGTGGCTCCCGCACCCCCTCCCAACCTCCCCCGTCAAGGGGGAGGTGCCACCGAATTCGCTATGGCGAATTCGGTTGGGGCCGGCGCGTGAGGGCAAATCGTCCAAAAGGGGAACTACTTCTCCTCGTCCCGCTTTCCAAACGCCGCGCCCATCCCCGCACCAATCGCAATCCCGATTCCAACCCCCAGTGCCAGATTGTCGATTGCCGCGCCAATCGCAGCGCCGATGCCCACCCCGATTGCAATGCCCATAGCCATGCTCATGTCGCTATCCTTGCTGGTCCCCAAAAGCCGAACCCCTTGGATCACATGCGGTTCCCCAAAAAGGGCAGAGGCGCAGCCGGGGAGCTGCGCCTCGTATAGGCCGTATGGCTTCTGCCGATCGGCCGGGCGACCCTTCTGGATCGGCCCGGGGGAACGGCGGCACGCAATGGGGACGACGCGCCGCCGAATTCTGTAATTCTTAGAAGGGCAGGATCGCGTCGAGGACCTGCTGGCCGTAGCGCGGCTGCTGCACGTCGGTGATCTGGCCGCGGCCGCCGTAGGAAATGCGGGCTTCGGCGATCTTGGTCGAGGCGATGGTGTTATTCGCCTGGATGTCCGACGGGCGCACGATGCCCGAGACGATCAGGTCGCGAACCTCAAAATTCACGCGCACTTCCTGCCGGCCTTCAATCACGAGGTTGCCGTTGGGCAAAACCTGGGTGATCACCGCGGCAATCGAGGTTTCGAGTGCTTCGGAGCGGTTCACCGAGCCGGCGCCGGCATCGTTGATGCCCGAGGTCAGGTCGATGGCCGCCGACGGGTCGATGGTGCCGCCCGAAAGGTTGTCCACGGCCGCCCCGAAGATGCCGCCCATGCCGGCCGAATTGGTCGAAGACCGGTTACGGTTGGTCGTGTTGCTGATCTTGGCGCTGTCGTCGACCAGGACCTTGACGGTCAGGATGTCGCCGACGCGATGGGCGCGCTCGTCCTTGAAGAAGCCGCGGGCAGAGGTGCGGTAGAGCGAGTTCGACTGATAAGTGTCGGCCATCGGTTCCGGCATCGGCATGCGGACCGGCTGGTAGCCGGCGAGCGTCGTCGGGTCCTGAATCTGCGTCAGCGGCGGAGCGTTCCCGACATTGGCGAGGCGGTCCATGGTGTTGCAGCCGGCCAGCGCTACCGTCAGGGTAAGAAGAGTGGCGATCTTGAAGGTCTTCATAGCTTTCGATCCCGATTAGAGGCCGGCGAGCGTCACGGGTGCACCGGTCACTTCGACCGTACCCGGCGCAACGGCCGTCGCGCTGATCACGCGCTTGGACATGAGATTGAGCACCTGCAGGCTGGAGCCGCGGCTGGCGCCGGTGATGGCCTGGCCTTTGACCGTCAGGGTCAGGGGGCCACGCCGATACATGATGGTCACGAGGTCGTTCTTGGCGACGGCGAGGGGCGCGCTGACATCGGAAAGACGCAGCAGCATGCCCTCGCGGCTCTGGCGGTTGAGCGCCATGCCGACAAGCTGCTCGATGGGAGCGAAAGCATAGGCATTGGCCTGTCCTGCCGGCACCGGGCTCATGACGATGTGCTCAGGCAGGAGGATCGTGCCGGCCGGCAGATTGGCCGCCAGATGCGGCATTTCCACCGTCATGTCGATCGTGCCGGTCAGGTCGAGCACGCGGCTATTGTCCGCAAGCAGGAAGCGGGCCGAAAATTCCCGGCCGCCCGCGGTATAGCGCAGGCCATCGAGCCGCACGGCGACACCGCCGGTCGAAACCTGGATGGGGTCGATGAAGCGCGAAAACTGCACCGTGGTGTTGACGCCGGGACCCAGCAGGCCGCGGGCCGAAAGGTCCGCCATCACCAGGTCCTTGAGCTGGGCTTCATCCACGATCATGCCGGCACGCGTCACATTCACTGCCGAAAGGCCATTGGCCTCGAAGCTGTTGATGCCGATACGGGCGGCAGCGGCGCGGATGGCTGAAATATCCACCTTGCCCGTCGTGCCCGGAGCCGGGGCGCTGAAGATCGCCGTCTCGGCCAGCGGGCCGGCATCATCGAACATGTCGGCCACGGTGACGACCTGGGTAGTCACCGTAATGTCGCCGCGCAGCGCGGGCGCTGCCTCGGCGGTGGCGGCAGTGAGCGAAAGCATGCTCACCAGGGCCAGTTTGGAAAAGTGGCTCAATCCTGCCTCCTATTACCGGAGCTGGCTCGTGGCCTGCATCATCTGGTCGGCGCCGGAGATGACGCGAGCGTTCATCTCGTAAGCGCGCTGCGCGGCGATCAGGTCGGCGATTTCGGTCACCGAATTGACGTTGGCCATTTCCAGATAGTTCTGCAGCAGGCTGCCATTGCCATCGGCGTTGGGCAGGCCGATCTGGGCCGGGCCGCTGGCGCCGGTTTCGAGGAACAGGTTGTCGCCCATCGATTCCAGGCCCGACTTGTTCACGAAGCGGGCCACCTGAAGCTGGCCGAGCTGGACGGCATCGCCGCCCGTGCCCACAAAGGCTTCCACGGTGCCGTCGGGCGAGATCGAAACGCCGGTTGCATCGCCCGGAATGGTGATGCCGCCCGAGATTTCGTAGCCGCTCGAATTGACCAGCGTGCCGTCCTGATTGCGCTCGAAGGAGCCGTCACGGGTATAGGCGGTGCGGCCGTCGGGCAGGTCGACCATGAAGAAGCCTTCGCCGCGCACCGCGACGTCGAGTTCGCGCTCGGTCGGGTTGACGCTGCCCTGGCTCATCACGCGCGGCGTTGCGACAGTGCGCACACCCGAGCCGATTTCAAGGCCCGCCGGCACCAACGTGCCCTGGTCCGAGGTCTGCGACCCGGCGCGGGAAATCTGCTGGTAGAGCAGGTCTTCAAACTCGGCGCGCTGGCGCTTGAAGCCCGGCGTGCGCATGTTGGCGATATTGTTGGAAATGACTTCGACATTGCGTTCCTGCGCGCTCATGCCGGTCGATGCGATGTAGAGAGCTTTCATGGCGGGTCCTAATGTCAGGCGGAAACGGAGCCGAGGCGCTTGATGGCATCGCGACGCATGTCGTCTTGCTTCTGGCCCAGCGAGGCGATGGATTCGTAGGCGCGGGTCACGCGGATCATTTCCGCCATTTCCGCCACGCCCGAGACGTTGGACTTTTCGGTAAAGCCCTGCAGCACGCGTGAATTGGTGGCCGGGATCGGCGTGCCACCGGACATCAGGTTATTGCCCTCGCGGGTCAGCGCCTGGACTTCTTCGAATTCGACGATGCGGAGGCGCCCCTTGGCGCCGGCGCTGGAAGAGATCGAGCCGTCGGCACCGACGCGGATGTCGGTTTCTTCGGGGCCGAACTGGATCTGGCCGCCATCGCCCAAGACCGGATTGCCGGAAAGGTCGACCAGCGTGCCTTCATTGTTGATCTGGAAGGCGCCACCGCGCGTCCAGCGTTCTCCCGCTGCCGTCTGCACCGTGAAGAAGCCTTCGCCGCTGATGGCAAGGTCGAGGGGCGCATCGGTCTGAACCATGGCGCCATCGGAGAAGTCCTGGATGGTTGCCCAGTCCTGGACATAGGAAAGAGTACGATCGTCGCCCGAGAAGTCGCCATGGGCCGCGACTGGCATCTTGTATTCTTCGAACAGCAGTTGTTCGGCCTTGAAGCCCGTCGTGTTAACGTTGGCGATATTGTTCGCCACCATGTCCATGTGGCGCTGCAGCGCCATCTGGCGCGACAGGCTTATGAGTTGTGCGTTCTCGATCATCTCGATCCCCGGTTTCGTAAGTCCCCGAGATGGCCTGCTTCCCCAAGCCTGCCGCCTCGCTTCTCGAATTGCAGAAACCATGCCAGATCAACAAGACGTGTAATTTCAACATCTTATCTTGGGGTCTGGGTTAATTCTGCCGGGGACGCTTTGGGGCTGGCGGCAATAACTGCTCGGCAGAACTTGCCGGGTTGGAGCCAAAAGTAACCAGTCATTAACCAAGATGGCATTAGGTGGACGTGCGGCCGGAATCGTCTGGTCTCACGACTATCCTTTGCGGGGGCATTATGGCGACGGAAGCGGAAGTTGGCGGTGAAGCGCCAGCCAAGAAGGGCATAAACAAGCTCTTCATCATCATTGGTGCTGCGGTTGTCGTAGTCCTCTTGGCCGGTGCCGGCCTATTCTTCTTCATGTCCTCGGGTAGCTCTGCTCCGGCGGCTACGGAGGGGCATGGCGCGACTGCCGAGGCCGGCGCAGCCGGCGAGCACGGGGCAGGGGCTCCCGATACCTTCATCTTCAATCTCGAACCGATGATGGTGAATCTGCAGAGCGTCGACGGCGTCCAGAACTACATGAAGCTCACGGTGGCGCTCGAAGTGGCCGATGAGGCCATGATGACCGAGATCCAGCCGCGGCTTGCCAAGGTCATCGACGCCTTCCAGGTCTATATGCGCGAATTGCGCAAGTCCGACCTCGAGGGCTCGGCCGGCGTCTATCGTCTCAAGGAAGAACTGCTGCGCCGCGTCAATCTCGCGGTCTACCCGGCGCGCATCGAAAGCATTCTCTTCAAGGAAATCCTGGTGCAGTGATGGCTGGTCCTTCCGATCAAGACAAACTCTCGGAAGACTGGGGCCTCGATACCATCGACGCCGCGAGCTCTTCCTTCGATATCCCGGGCGAGGATGGCGGCGAAGAAGACTGGGCCGCCATGCTCAAGGCCAGCCAGGATGCTGCTGCCGATGGCGGCGTGGATCGTGTGCTCAATCAGGACGAGATCGACAATCTCCTCGGCTTCGATGCGGCCACGGCAAGCAATGTCGAGCTGAGCGGCGTCCAGGCGCTCATCAACAATGCGCTCGTCAGCTACGAGCGTCTGCCGATGCTCGAAATCGTCTTCGACCGCCTCGTGCGTCTGGCGACGACTTCGCTGCGCAACTTTACCTCCGACAACGTGGAAGTCTCGCTCGACTCCATCTCGTCGGTGCGCTTCGGCGACTATCTCAATTCCATCCCGCTGCCGGCCATTCTTTCGGTCATCAAGGCCGAGGAATGGGAGAATTACGGCCTCCTCACCGTCGACTCCAACCTCATCTATTCGATGATCGACGTGCTTCTGGGTGGTCGCCGCAGCGGCGTTACCGTGCGCATCGAGGGCCGTCCCTATACGACCATCGAGCAGGCGCTGGCCCAGCGTCTCATCGAAGTGATCCTCGAAGACACTAAGCGTGCCTTCGAGCCGGTCACCCAGATCAATTTCAAGCTCGAGCGCATGGAAACCAATCCGCGCTTCGCAGCCATCTCCCGGCCGAACAATGCCGCGATCCTGATCGAACTTCGCATCGAAATGGACGATCGCGGCGGCAAGGTCGAAATCCTTCTGCCCTACGCCACCATCGAACCCATCCGCGAACAGCTCCTGCAGATGTTCATGGGTGAAAAGTTCGGCCGCGACCCGATCTGGGAAGGGCACCTGGCGACGGAAATCTACCAGGCCGACGTCGAGATCGACGCGGTCCTGCATGAACAGGAACTGCCGCTGTCGCGCCTTCTGGCGCTCAATGTCGGTGACACTGTGATGTTCGAGCGTTCGCCGAGCGATCCGGTGCTGCTGCGCTGCGGCGATGTCGAGCTGACCGAGGCCGTCATGGGCCATATCGGAAATTACGTTTCAGTGCGGGTCACCCGCCCCCTCAATCCGCCCAAGGTCACAATGGCGGCATTCGAGGCGATTGATGAATCTATGGAAGGTCGATGATGTTGGGCTTGTCGATGGGATTGTTCATTGAAGCTGCGGTTGCGGTGCTCATGGCGCTTACCCTGGGCTATTGCGTTATTCTCAACCGCCGCCTGGCACACCTGCATGCCGACCGGGAGGCGCTCAAGCTGATGGTCGGCGATCTGGTGACGGCGACAAACCTTGCCAACCAGGCCATCAAGGAGCTCAAGGCCACCGCCGTCGAAGCGGACATGACCCTGAGTTCGCGCCTCGAAGAAGCTGAGCGTTTCGGCATCGAACTGGCAAACCACGTCAATGCCGGCGCTGCCATGATGCAGCGCATCGTGCGCCTCACCAATGTTGCCCGCCAGCATCCCGTGCTGGCAACGCCCACCCAGGCCGCCGAACAGGCCGACCGCATGGATGGCAAGCAGCCCAACAAGGTCCGTGCCGCGCTCGAACAGCTTACGACGCGCGTCAGTAATCGTGGAGTTGCCGCGTGAACCGGATCCGCCTGCTTCCTGTCGTTATCCTGATGGTGGCAGCCCTGCTCGTCCTCAAGACGGTGGGCCTGGTCACCCAGGGACACTACGCTCTCTCGGGCGTCACGCCGGCCATGGCGGCCGGCGGTGGTGGTGGCGAAGCTGCGGGCGGCCATGGTGGCGGCGCCGCGGCGCCCGCCGCGATCACAACGCTGCAGCAACCGACGCTTTCGGATGCCGCTCCAACCATGGGTGACACCGCTCCCACGCTCGGCGAGCAGGCCGCAGCCGAGGCTGGCGGTCACGGCGCTCCGCCCGCTGCCGAAGCGGGTCACGGGGCGCCTCCCGCGCCCGAAGGCGAGCATGCTGCCGCCCCGGCCACCGAAGGCGAAACGGTGCAGGTTGCCGAAGCCAATGTCGAGGGCGTTCCCGCCGGCGGCGAGCATGGCGGCAGCAATAGCGTTGCCGACTTCAACGCCTGCGCACCGCGTCCCGTCGGTGAAGTCGAAGGTGGCCAGCTCACGGTCGTGCCGGGCGATTGCCCGCCGCAGGCCGATGCCGTGCCGCAATTGTCGACGCCCACCGGCAATGTCGATATCGGCGGCTCCGACCCGACGCTCACCGAGCAGGTTCTGCTCGATCGCCTCGCCGCACGCCGCACCGAGCTCGAAACCTATGAGCAGGAACTTGCCCTGCGTGCCTCGCTCATCGATGCGGCTGAAAAGCGCGCCAATGAACGCACCGCGACGCTGGAAGCCCTTGAAGCGCAGATCGCGACCCTGGTCGAAGAGCGCAAGAAGCTCGAAGAAGAGCAGTTCACCGCCATCGTCTCCATGTATCAGACGATGAAGCCCAAGGACGCGGCCGGCATCTTCAACCAGCTCGAGATCGATATCCTGGTGCGCGTCGCCAAGATGATGTCGCCGCGCAAGATGGCGCCGATTCTCGCCGCCATGGACACGGTCCGGGCCCAGGAACTGACGGTGCGACTCGCCTCCGAGACTTCGGAGAATCCCGAAGAGATGCAGGCGGCCGATCTCGCAGCCTTGCCGCAGATCGTCGGCCAGTAAGCAACCCTGAAGCCCGCAACCTTGAAATTGCGGGCTTTTTTCCTGCCTGACGCCAAATTTTCGTCGCCGCGGAGGCTCTTCCACCCCCTCCGCGTAATCGGACGTTAAGCATGCCCGATTAGGTTTGTGCCTAGTCTTTATGTCGTTGGTCTTTTCCGCGTGCGCGGGGTTGCCAGCACTGCGTCGGGCAGGTGGAAGTCGTGAAAATGACCAGCAAACCGGGTTGGCTACGGCCACGCAATATTCTTGCTGCGGCCTTGCTGTCGGTCAGCCTGATGTCTGTTTCGCTCGCCATGGCCCAGGAGCAGGCGCAGTTCTTCGCCACCCAGGAAGAAGGCTACGGCCGTCTCGTCGTCAGTTTTCCGGATCGCGACACCATGCCTGCCTATGCCATGCGCATGAGCAATGGCGTGCTCTCGCTCGAATTCCAGGAGCCGATCTCGCTCGTCCTGCCTGACGTCGCCTCGATCATGCCCGAATATCTGTCCGTGGCGCGGCTCGATCCGGCCGGCACCGGCCTCCGCATCGGCCTCCGCACCACGCTCAATTTCAACCGCACCGAAGCGGGCACCAAACTCTTCATCGATCTCCTGCCGCCCGATTGGCAGGGTTCGCCGCCGCCGCTGCCGCAGGACGTGCTCGATGAAATGGCCGAGAAGGCCCAGCGTATCGCGCTGCGTGACGACCAGCGGCGCAAGGCGCAGGTCGTGGCCGAACAGAACCCGATCGCCAGCCTCCGCATCGGCCGCAATCCGACCTTCATGCGCCTGCAGTTCGACTGGACCATTCCAACGGGCGGCACCTTCGACTTCTCTGGCGAGCAAGGACGCATCGATTTCGAATGGCCAGTCAATATCGACCTGCGCGAATTGCTGACCGATCTGCCGTCCGAAATCGTCTCGGCGAAAAATTCGGTCACCCTTGATGGCAGCGCCGTCGAAATGAAGTTCGGCCGCGGCGTCGTGCCGCGATTCTATTCGACCGGTCCCAACCAATATGTCCTCGATATCGACATAGCGGGCGAGGGGCTCCCTGAATTTTCCGCCGCCGCACTGGCGTCCGAAGCACCGGCCAGCGCCCCTGCCGCCGAAGGCCAGCAGCCGGGCGTCGTGGTTGCAGGCAGCGATCTGACCACCACCGATCCCGAAAAGATCACCCCGTTCGTTACGACGCTGGGCAGCACCGTCCGCGTCGTCTTCCCCTTCGTGCAGGAAACGCCCTCGGCGATTTTCCGGCGCGGCGACTCGGTCTGGCTGGTCTTTGACACGCACAGCGCCATCCAGCTCCCCGAAGAGCTCGAAAAGCTCTCCGACATTTCGAGCGAATTCGTCGTCACCACCATTGACGATGCGCAGGTCGTCCGCATCGATCTCTCGCAGGATCGGCTCGCCACCATCGGTTCGGAAGGCCAGGCTTGGGTTCTTTCGCTCGGTGACGTCATGATGGCGCCGACCGAACCCATGGAACTGACCCGCCGCCGCGATATGCGCGGCGATTTCGAGATGACCGCGAATATGGTCCGTCCCGGCCGCGTCCATGATTTCCAGGATCCGCTGGTCGGCGACCATCTCAGCGTCATCACCGCCTATCCGCCGGCCCGCGGCATTACCCGTTCGCTCGACTATGTGGATTTCTCCGCCCTGCAGAGCGTCCACGGTCTCGTTATCCGTCCCAAAGCCGACAATCTCGAAGTCGCTCTCGAAAACGCCCTCGCCGTCATCACGGCGGACGAGGGGCTGGAAGTGTCGTCCACCGACACGCTCCGACAGGACCTGCCGTCCTCTGCCCCCAGCCAGCGCGCCAGCTTCATCGATTTCGATCCCTTGCAGCAGCCCGATTTCGCGCTCTTTGCCAAGCAGCGCGACGAGCTGGAAGCGACCGCCGCGGCCAGCGATGGCCGCGCCCGCGATACGGCACGCCTAGACCTTGCCAATTTCTTCATCGCCAACGGTCTTTCCCACGAAGCGCTCGGTATTCTTCGGGTGATCGGGGAAACCCAGCGCAATGAAGAAGTGCTCAACAAGGTCCAGATGAGCGAAGCCGTCGCCAATATCATGGCCGGCCGCCCCAAGGATGCGCTGATGCGCCTTAATGGGTCCGACATGGACCAGGACATCGACGCGATGTTCTGGCGCGCCATTGCCCGCTCGCAGAATGGCGACTATGCCGGCGCCCGCGCCGACGCCACCCAGGCCTATTCCATCATCGACAGCTACCCGTCCTGGGCGCGTGAAAAGTTCCTGCTGGCCGCCACCCGCGCGGCCGTCGAGGAGCACTATGCCGATCAGGCCCAGGAAATGATCGGCGACGTCGTCTTTGCCGCGCTCAATCCCGATCAGGTTGCCGAATTCAGCCTGCTCTCCGGCCGCATTGCCGAGGAGCAGGGCCGTCTCGATGCCGCCATCGATATGTATGGCCAGGCCATCGCCACCGAAGTCCGTCCGGCCCGCGCCGAGGCGGTCTACCGCACCCTCGGCATTCTCGATAAGCAGAAGCGGCTCGATGTGGTACGCGGCGCCCAGACCCTTGCCGCCGAAGCGCTGCTGTGGCGCGGCGACGCCCTCGGCGCCGATATGCAGGGCATGCTGGCCGACCTCTATTTCCGCACCGGCGAATATCGCCAGGGTTTCGAATCGGTCATGGCCGCCGTCGCCAGCGATCCGGAAAGCCGCGACGTGCAGGCCCTGAGCGATCACGCCCAGCGCATGTTCAACGATCTCTTCCTCAATGGTCTCGCCGATTCCATCGATCCGATCGCCGCGCTCGGCATCTATTACGATTTCCGTCAGTTGACCCCGCCCGGTGCTCGCGGCGACGAAATGATCCGCAACCTGGCGCGGCGCCTCGTGCGCGTCGACCTGCTGCCGCAAGCGGCCGAACTCTTGCAATACCAGCTCGACAACCGCCTGCGCGGCGTTGCCCGCACCGAAGTCGCCTCCGACCTTGCGGTCATCTACCTTGCCGAGCACAAGCCGGCCGAAGCCATGCGCGTGCTCAACGACACGCGCCTGCCTGATCTGTCGGGCACGCTCGCCCGCCAGCGCCGTATTCTCGAAGCCCGGGCTCTCCTCGACGGTGGCCGCGACCAGCTCGCGCTCGACCTCGTGCGCGAGCTCACCGGCCAGGATGTCGAGCTCATGCGCATCGACGCCCATTGGCAGGCCAAGCGCTACGCCCAGGCTGGCCAGTTCATCGAAGAGCTTTATGGCGCAACGCCGGCCGGCGTGCCGCTCACCAAGGCCGCCCGCATGGGCATCCTGCAAGCCGGCGTCGGCTACGCTCTGTCCAACGACGCAGCGGGCCTGGCGCGCCTCCGCTCCAAATATTCCGACGCCATGGTCAATTCGCCTGAATGGCCGATGTTCGACTATGTCACCGGCCCGATCGAAGTCACCAGCACCCAGTTCCGCCAGGTCGCCCAACAGATCGCCGCCGTCGATGGCCTCGAAACCTTCCTCGCCGCCTATCGCGACGTCTACGAAAGCCAGGGCGCCTTGACGCCGATTTCGGCGACCGAAGAAGACGGCGGGTCGGTTGCTTCGCTCAGCGAATAGGGCAAGGCGTCGCCAAGATCGCACGAACCGCTTCAGCCCGCCGGCAGGCAAACCTTGCAGCTTGCCTTGTCGAGTTGAGGAAGCCGAAGCAGGAATGCCTGGGCCTCAATGATCGTGCCGAAGGAGGACCAGACGGCTTCGCCACCGGCAACGGCGGGTTTGCGCTTCATTCCGGTTCCGCCATTGCAGTAGATGCAGTCCCGATGATGCAGCGTTGCTCGTCCGCCTCCGCGTGAGGCATGGACCCAGAAGGCATTTGCAGGGTAGTTCTCGATCACGACATACCCTCGATGAGCCCATTCAACACTGGCATTCCTGTCGCGGCGAATGACTTGCGTCAGCCGTTCCGGGCCGGACTAGAAGGGCGAGTCCGCCCGGGCGGCGCTATGCCGATCCTGCAGGATGGACGCTTCCAATGCTCCGGCGCTAACCGGCATTGCTTCAATCCGCCCAGGATAGGTCAGCAGGATGGTCAGCGATGATCGGCTGGCCGCCCATACCACATCGATCTGCTCTTCCTCGACCATCACCTCGAAGGTGCCGGGAGCATGTGGTTCGTCCATGCCCGGCAACTGGAAGGGAAACCGATACGTCACCAATCGTTTAGCGGGCTGGGTGATCATTGCCGGTCTCCGTGCCATGCAATGTTGGCCGAAGTGGCAGGCTTGGTCGCGCGGCTTCGCGGGCAAAGCGCGGATATGTCGCTTCGCTCGATGCCGATGTCACCAGAATCACGCGGCCATGTCGTATGAAGGGGAGCAAGGTACCCATCAAAGCGCCGCCTCCGGGCGGCCGAGCGGATAGCTCTCCGCTTGATAGAGTTCAAGAATTTCGCCGCCGTTGAAGCGTTGCTCGTTCACTTCCAGCATGGCACCTTTCAGCAACGTCGACGGCATGTCTTCGATGGCGAAGCGCACGGCCTCGGCGGCGTTGCCGAAGCGTCTATAGCCAACGGTCACGGAACCGCGGTAGCCCCGGCTCGGGAAAAGCTCCGCGGCGGCAGAATAGTCGAACCCATTGGTCATCGTGCGGCCTTCCGATTTGATTGCATTGAATAGCGGTCATCGCCCAGCGCTCGGGGCCGGGTCGGAACGTTCGCAAAATTCAGTGGATCGCCAAGCAACCGGCTACGCCGGATTGATCAGGTAGCATTGGACGCCGAAAACGTACCGTCCACTCTACGGCCTCTAATGCGCCCTATTCAAGGCAGCAGCAGCGTTTATCGAGCCGCATGGGCGACATTCCAGCCATAGGACAATGGCCCTGCCTTTTTTTGTCGGTCCGGGAAGCGCCATTTGCATGAGTGAGGTGGTCAGCGGGTCGTCCGATGCTCAGTCTCGAATGCCGCAACTCTGACGAGGTGATTTCATGTTTGGCGATCGAAATGCCAATGATCCTTTGGACAATATCGCTCATTTCGCGCAGGAGCGGCGGCTGGCGCGCGCGCGTTGGCCATTTCTCAGCGAACGCGACCTGAGAGAGGTCAACACGGTGAAGCAACTCGCCGCCATTGTTCATGCGAGAACGAGTCTATCCCCTGCGGACGCCGATGCGGAAGTTGAGGAGTGGCTGACGGGCCATGACGTCCGGGTCGCACGGTCGGGGCTGCGAAGCTGAGCGTTTCTGCAAGCGCGCCTCGTCGCCCTAAAGCGCGTCGCGATCCTTCGGATTCGCTCCGTGCGCTTTAGTTCCTTGTTTTTACGCATGTCTTTGTCCCGAAACCGGCGACCACTTTCGGGAGACATGCTCTAGCTCGAAAAACTTCGCACCAGCGAGCCGACGACCAGATACCAGCCGTCCACGAGCACGAAGAAGATCAGCTTGAAGGGCAGGGAGATCACCACCGGCGGCAGCATCATCATACCCATGCTCATGAGCACCGACGCGACGACCATGTCGATGATGACAAACGGCAAAAATAACAAAAATCCGATTTCGAAGGCGCGGCGCAGTTCGGAGATCAGGAAGGCCGGAACAAGAAGCTGCAGCGGAATGGCTTCCGGTTCGGCCGGGATTTCCGCCTCGGTCAGGTCGTAGAACAGCGACAGGTCCTGCTCGCGCACATTGGCGCGCATGAAGGCATGGAGCGGCGCCACGGTCGGCTCAAAGGCCTCGGAAATCTCGATTTCCCCGGCGAGCAGCGGCGCAATGCCGTTGTTGTAGCTCTGCTCCAGCGTCGGCTGCATGATGAAGAATGTGAGGAACAGTGCCAGCGAGATCATCACCGAGTTCGGCGGCGCGGTCTGCAGGCCGATGGCCGTACGCAGCAAAGACAGCACGACGACAATGCGCGTAAAGCTCGTCACCATCACGAGGATGGATGGCGCCAGCGACAGGATCGTGAGCAGGCCGATGAGCTGGATGGCGCGCTCGGCAAGGGCCGTGTCGTCGCCAAAACCGATGGAGAGTTCCTGGGCCTGGGCAACGCCCATGCCAACCAGCGTCAGGCCCGCCGCGATGGCAAGACCGATCAGGGCGCGCTTCTTGAGGCGCGCCCGCGCAGCACTAGTTTCGGTTGCTCTCGCCCTGCGCTTCGTGATCACGCGTTACGCTTTCGTTAACCGCTCGTCCTGCGTCCTCTGTAGCTGAGTCGGTCGCGGGCGCGGGCGAAATGTCCGGCTTATACCCGGCTGGCAGCGTGTCCTGCGTGGAAACGGGGCGCAGCAGGCCTGTGTGGCGCAGCGAGCGGCCCGGCGCCTGTTCGCGCGCCTTGTTGGCCTCGCGGGCGCGGTCGATGGCCGCGCCCGGGCCGGCGACGGTGGTCACAACAGCCGCTGCGGGTTTCGGCTGGGCGACCGGCACATCATTATTGGCCTTGCGGCCGATCATCGGCACGGGGCGGCGCGTCGTCTGTGCTGCCGGCGGTTCTGGAGGAACGATGCCGGCTTCGACCACCAGGTCCTGGGCGCCGCCGGTCAAAATAAGGTGTTCGACATTATCGCGCCGCACGATCAGCAATTGCCGCTTCTGATCGACCACGAGGCTGTCAACGATGGCGAGGCGCTTGTTGCGGCCGCGTACGCCATTGCTCGATACGCGAAACAGCAGCTTGAGCAGCCATACGCCCAGAAGGATCAGGACGATGACGGCGCCAAGGGCGAAGAGTGCGGTCAGGTAGGTATTGCCGCTTCCGCCGAAGAGGCTGGTGATGAACTGCACTGATTCCAACTCCTAAGCATGCCCCCCGAAAGTGGTCGCCGGTTTCGGGGCGAGGCATGCGTAACAACAAAAGACTAAGGCGTGGAGAGCGAATCGAAGATCGCGAGGCGCCTTAGAGTGGCCATCCCGACTCTGTCGGGCATTTTCTGCCCAGTCAAATCAGGCAATCATGCAGAATGCGAGGCATTTTAGGACAGCATAGCCTCACTATTAACGCTTCTTTAACCCTGATTAGGCAGGTTTTGCCCATCTGACTTGGACTCAGGAGTAGTCGCGATGGGGTTGCTGGACATGCCGGTCTTTTCGGCGCTGACGGACAAGATGCGCTGGCATCAGGCCCGTCAGGGTCTATTGGCCGAAAACGTCGCCAACGCTGACAATCCTGGTTTCAAGGGCCGGGATCTGAAGCAGTACAATTTCGAGGACCGTTTCAGCGTCGTACAGGCGCCGGTTGTCAGCACTGCGACGACTCAGCCCAGGCACTTTTCGACCTCTATCGGCGGCGGCACAAGTTTCACCGACGACAAGATGGTCAATTTCGAGATCACGCCGAAGGGAAACGGCATCACCCTCGAAGACGAGATGATGAAGGTCACGACCAATATGATGGACTATCAGGCCGCGACCTCCCTCTACCAGAAATCGGTCAAGATCCTGAAGACCGCACTCGGCAAGACCGCTTAAGAAAGGGCCTGATCCATGGATTTCAATACTTCTATCGGCATCGCCGCCACGGGCCTGCACGCACAGTCGGCCCGCATGCGCGTCATCGCTGAAAACATTGCCAACGCCGACTCCACGGCGACGACGCCGGGCGGCGAACCCTATCGCCGCCGCGTTCCCACCTTCGAAACGGTGATGAACAACGAGCTTGGCGGCCGCGTCGTTACCATGGGCAAGCTGGCCTATGATCAGAGCGACTTCAACAATCGCTACGAGCCCGGCCATCCGGCCGCCGATGAGAATGGTTATGTTCAATACCCCAACGTCAACACACTGATCGAGACGATGGACATGCGCGAGGCCCAGCGCAGCTATGAGGCCAATCTCAACGTGGTTTCCGTAACCCGCCAGATGCTCGGGCAGACGCTCGACATTCTCCGCGGCTAACGGTTCTGGGGGCAATCATCATGGCGTCAACACCCTTCAATATTGCAGCAGCGGCCTATGGCAATGCCAGCCGCCTCGCTTCGCAGGTTTCCCGCCCCGAGGCGGAGGCCGTCATCGCCGGCGTGGCCGGTGGTCCCAATTTCGCGCAGATGCTGGCCCAGTCGGTCCAGTCTGTGACCGAAAGCGGTCGCGCTGCCGATCCCACCGCCATCGCCACGCTCAGCGATGCCGCAACCCGCATGCTGACCCAGGCCTCGATGCCCGGCGCGCAACTCGGCACAAATCCGGGCAATGGCGGCAATGACTTTGCTGCCATGCTGGCCCAGTCGGTGCAGGGCGTCGTCGATCAGGGCCGCCAGTCGGACCAGATGGCCATCGACATGGTCAATGGCAAGGCGAACGTGGTCGACATGGTCACCGCCATGTCCCAGACCGAATTTGCGATCGACAGCATCGTGACAATCCGCGACCGCGTGATCCAGTCCTATGAATCGATCATGAGCATGCCGATCTAAGGCCCTCTGCGCTAGATCGCACTTGCTCCACTCTCGATTGTCACCTCGGCGAAGGCCGGGTCCCATCTTGAGATCTAGGGATGGACCCCGGCCGGAGTTTATCTTCGGGCGCGAAGCGACCCGGGGGCCGGGGTGACACCGGCTGGCAGGCGTGGCGTGTTTGCAAGCGCTGCCACATATGCACGGCGAATACTGTGTCGTGTGGCATAGAATTCGCAGCTCATTCAGGAATCAGTTACCATTTGCGGGTGACCGCATGGGAAATTGAGTCGTGACCGGCGCTGAAGTCCTCGACATTGCCAATCAGGGTATCTGGACGCTGATCATCGTGTCCCTGCCGATGATGCTTGTCGGCCTTGTCGTCGGCGTCGTCATCGCCCTCTTTCAGGCCCTGACGCAAATCCAGGAACAAACCCTGGTCTTCGTTCCCAAGATCATCGCCATCTTCGTCACCATGTTGCTGACGCTGCCGTTTCTCGGCGCCACCATGTCGGCCTATATGACGCGGGTTGTCGATATGATCATCGTCGGCGGCTGATGTTTACGCTCAACCTCGACTGGGCGCCCGCGGCGGCCTTTACCTATCTCATCCTCTTCGCCCGCATCGGCGCCATGCTGATGCTGATGCCCGCGCTCGGCGAAGACACGATCCCGATGCGGCTGCGCCTTGCTTTCGGGCTCACCTTTACCTTCGTGCTCTATCCCTTGCTCTCCAGCATCATGCCGCCCATGCCACAGGATATTCCGGGCATGGTGGCGCTGCTGTTCCATGAGCTGGCCGTTGGCCTCATCATCGGCGGCATCGTGCGCATCACCACCATGGCGACGCAGATCGCCGGCGCCGTCGTCGCCTTCCAGGCCGGCCTTTCCGGCGCCATGGCGGCCGACCCGACCCAGCAGGGTATGCAGAGCGCGGTTTTTACGAGCTTCCTGTCCTTTCTCGGCATCACGCTGATCTTCGCTACTGATCTCCAT
The DNA here is from genome assembly GCF_000743575.1 of Devosia riboflavina. Taxonomy (GTDB): domain Bacteria; phylum Pseudomonadota; class Alphaproteobacteria; order Rhizobiales; family Devosiaceae; genus Devosia; species Devosia riboflavina. The sequence goes on from NZ_JQGC01000035.1 coordinate 59,896, forward strand.
CACATGGCGCTGGCAGCAATCTACGATAGCTATGACGTGTTTTCGCCGACAATGCCGATCATGTCGGAAGACGCCATGCAACTGGCGCTGAAAACGGTCGCGGGCGCCTTTTCGGTGGGCGTGCAGATGTCCGCGCCCTTCATCGTCTTCGGCCTCGTCTTCAACCTCGGGGCCGGCATTCTCTCGCGCCTGATGCCCCAGTTGCAGGTCTATTTCATCCTCATGCCCGCCAATATCCTGGCCGGGCTGGTTCTGTTTGCTCTTTTGCTCATGATGATGATGGGGTGGTATCTCTCCGCCTTCGAAAATCATCTGGCTATGTGGCGGGGGTAGTCGATGTCCGACGACGCACCGGAGCAGGACAGCAAAACAGAAGATCCTTCCCAAAAGAAGCTCGAGGAAGCCCACAAGAAAGGCGACGTCGCCAAGAGCCAGGAGGTCACCACCTGGTTCATGCTGATCGGCACGACCATCGTGTTCGCCTCCATGGCGCCCTGGGTCTCGACGCAGATCAGCAATCCCTTGCAGATCATCATGATGAATGCCGATCGCTTCGATGTCGAAGGCTCGGGTTTTTCGGCCTTCTTCAATGGCCTTGCTTTTTCCATGATCGGCGCCGTGCTGGCGCCGCTGGCCGTCCTCTATATCTGCGGCGTTCTCGCCAATCTCGTGCAGCACCGCCCGCTGTTCTCGGCCGAGCCGATCACGCCGAAATTTTCCAAGATTTCCCCGCTCGCCGGCGCCAAGCGCCTCTTTTCGAGCGAAGCGCTGGTCAATTTCGGCAAGGGCCTTCTCAAGATCGCCGTGGTCGGCATTGTCGTCGTCATGGTGGTCTGGCCCGAGCGCGACCGCCTCGACACCATGATGACGGCCGACCCCATCATCATCCTGATGGATTTCCAGGAGCTTGGCGTAAAGATCCTCACGGCCGTGCTCATCGTCGTGACCTTCATCGCCGCCGCCGACTATTTTTACACCCGCCAGAAATGGTGGAAGCGGCAGATGATGACGGTTCAGGAAACGCGCGAAGAATATAAGCAGATGGAAGGCGATCCGCATGTGAAGGGCCGCATCCGCCAGTTGCGCCAGGAGCGCGCCCGCAAGCGCATGATGCAGGCCGTGCCCGACGCCACCGTGGTCGTCACCAATCCGACGCACTATGCCGTCGCCCTCAAATACGACAAGGGCATGGGCGCGCCCAAATGCGTCGCCAAGGGCGCCGACGCCGTGGCCCTGCGCATCCGTACCGTCGCCAAGGAAAACGACGTCCCGATCATCGAAAACCCGCCGCTGGCCCGTGCGCTCTTTGCCGCGGTCGATGTCGACGAGGACATTCCCGCCGATCACTACAAGGCCGTCGCCGAAATCATCGGCTTCGTCATGCGCCTCAAGCATGGCCAGAGCTGGAAGGCGCGGGGGTAGGGCCGTCTCATGGATTTCATGAAGCTCCTCAAATCAATCGAGGAACTGCTCTACGAACTCGTGAGCTGGGTCATTTTCTATCCGCTGACCCTCTGGCGCATCATTCGCGATCCCCTTGGTTCGCTGGCCTATGCCGAGCGCGAACTTCAGGATCCGGAGGAGCAGCAATATGACGACGCAGTCAGCCCGCCGATCCTTCTGCTGATCTCCCTCGGTGTCCTCCATGTGCTGGGCACATTCATCACGCCGCCCACGATGCCGGAAACGACGGGCCTTCTCGCCGACGTGCGCAATCTCCTCGCCTTTCGCGCCATTGCCTTCAGCTTCTTCCCGCTGACCTTTGGCCTGGTGGTCCTTACTGCCCGGCGCGCCCGCATCACGCGCTCGACCTTCAAGCCAGCCTTTTACAGCCAGTGCTACGCCACCGTGCCTTTCGTCGTATCGATCAGCATTGGGTTCAGCCTCGCCGCCTGGGTGGAGCAATCGCTGGCCGCCTTCTTCTGGGGTCTGGCCGTGCTTTCTCTGGGTCTTGTCTGGTACGGCATTGTTCAGACGCGCTGGCTGGCGATGAGCGCGAAAATCCGCAAGCGTTGGGCCGGATTGATCGTGCTCGGCGCCTTGCTCTTTGCCATACCGTTCTTCTTCCTCGTCGCGGCAGTCATCGGCTACGCGATGTCCACGGGCCAGGTGCTCTAGCTCCGCTGCCGGCCTAGCCCTCGACGCCCACGGGCAGGTGGCCGAGCGCAAAACTCGTCAGGAACAGCGTCCAGTCGTTGACGATATGGGCGATCGAGGACACCCAGAGATTGCGGGTGGCGAGATAAGCGAGCGTGAGAATGATCCGCGCCGTACCGATGATGCCGAGGCACTGGACGACATTCCAGTCATAGGTCGGCAGATGCATGGCCGAGAACCACAGCGTCGACACCACCACGGCAATCACGAGGCCCGCGCGCCGCGATAGTCCGAACTTGCTCACGCAAAGCCACAACACAGCCAGCAGCGGCAGAATGGAAACGGCTTCTTCCCCGATCAACTGGACAAAAGTCCGCGCCAGAAACAGCAGCAAATCCACCGGGCCGTAGCTCGCAAGACCCGCCACTGCCGCGTTGGGCGAGGCCCCATAGAGCGTCGCGACGGCAAAGCCGGCAATGCCGGAAACGATTACCGTCAGCACGCCGAAGCCGATGCCAATGCCGAACTGTTTCAAATCCAGCGGCCGGAAGATCGCCGGCGGGCGCCAACCGGTCACCGCCATCAGCGTCAGCAGCGGCAAGCCCATAAAGACCACGGCCGGTACGAAGATGAGCGGAACGGTATCGAACGGCGCCAGAATGAGCTGAAAAAACGCTACGATCACCGAAGCAATCACCAGCAGCCAGCCCCGGCCATCAATCGCCACCGGCACGCCTGCATAATAGGGAAGGTCGATCTTCGCGCTCATATCCATGCCCCAGGCCACGAGGCATGTAAGCGCGGCGCCGAAATATTGGCAAGCAGATCAAGAGGTAAGGCCAGATCGCCTGAGCCGGTCCAGCACAAAATCCGCCCGCTCGGCCACCGAAATTTTCGGCAGTTCCACCACCTCATATCCCAGTGCCGGATAGTCCCGCAGCAGCCGCTCATATTCGACGATGGCCGCCTCCAGCCCATGCTGCCGTTCCGCGTCCTGCCGATAGATTTCCGGCCAGGGCGGCGTCAAAAACACCGTCGGGTTGAATCGCCACTCGTCCCCATAGCGCCGCAATACCGGCTCACCGGTCATCTCGCCCAATCCCGAAGCCGCATCGAGCAGCCCGCGGTCGAAGAAAACCAGGCCGGGCAGGGCGCGCGCCCGCTCCAGATCTTCCAGCGACAGCGCGATAGCCCTAAGCAGAAATGCCTCGGCGTCGACCCAGGGCAGGGCCGTGCCATCCCCCGCCAGTTCCGACGCCACAATGCGCCGGCCCGGCTCTTCGATCACCGAAAAGCCGCGGCGCGAGAGTTCTTCAAGCAGCGTTGATTTCCCGCCGCCCGAACAGCCTGAAATGATGATGAAGCGGTCTATTTTCGGTCTCCTTGAGTAAGATTACGGGGTGCAAGTCGCCTTTGGGCTGGTCTCGCCGTGTGAAAAACCGCCTTCGCACTCCCATGGCGGCGACCCATTTGATAGACCAGTAGGAGTGTCCCGAATCGGGGCAGGTTGGGGACCGGCCGGCATCGAGTTGATTGCGGATTGGTCCCAGCGCTGGAGTTTTTCGACCCATGGCAACGACCCCGCTCGGCGAGGACAATTATCCCGATCCGCTGGTTGCCTCGCCTCGGGGTGGAGCCGGCCTTTGGCGCGTGGCTGCGCTTGGCCTCGTCATCATCGGCGCCGCCGCCGCTTTTGCCCTCTTCGGCGATCGTCTGCCGCAGGAAGTGGTGATGGTCTTTGTCGGCCTGCTTGCTGTCGCCGGGGTGTTTTTCCTCTTCGGCCTCGCCGCCGGGCTCTTTCGCTTCGCCGCGTCCGAAGAACGCCGGACCATTGCGCGCGCCCTGGTCGACACGGTCGGCCGCGGCATCGTCGTTGCCGATCGCGATGGCAAGATCGCCTATGCCAATGCCCATTATGGCACGTTTGCCGGCGCACTCAACAATGGCGTGCCCGTCAGCGTCCCTCGCCTCTTTTCCGGCCAGGCCGACGCCGGCGAAGCCATGTACCGCCTGACCCGCGCCGCCAAGGATGGCCGTAATGCCATCGAGGATATCCGCATCGTCGGCGGCCTCGGCGGCTCCCAGACCGAGACCAACCGCGCCTTCTGGTATCGCGTCGCCGTGCGCCCGCTGCCGCAGACCGATGAAACCAGCAAGCCGGTCGTCGGCTGGACCGTCGAAGACATCACGCGCGACCGCGAAAGCAACGAGACCGCCTTCCTCGACCTGCAGCGGGCCATCGATTATCTCGATCATTCCCCGGCCGGTTTCTTCTCCGCCGATGCCCAGGGCCGCATTCAATATCTCAATTCGACCCTGGCCGATTGGCTGGGCTATGACCTCGCCGAATTCAATGCCGGCCAATTGAGCCTCGGCGATGTGGTGCGCGGCGATGGCGCGACCCTGCTCATGCGCGGCCGCCGCGATGGCGAGATCACCACCGAAATCATCGATATCGACCTCGTGCGCCGCAATGGCACGGCGCTGCCGGTGCGTCTCCTCCATCGCGCTGCCCGCCTCGCCGATGGTGAATTGGGCGAAACCCGCACCCTCGTACTCGATCGCTCAAGCGCCCCCGAAAACGAGGAAGAACTGCGCGCCGCCGAAGTCCGCTTCTCGCGCTTCTTCAACGATACGCCCTTTGCCATCGCCACGCTCGACGGCGAAGGCCGCATCGTGCGCACCAATGCCCCCTTCGGCCGCATCTTCCGCTGGTCCGGCGAGGAAAAGAGCCTCGAACTCCAGCCCCTGCACGACCTTATCGGCGAAGGCAGCCGCGAAAAGCTCGCCAAAGCCCTGTCCGACGCCACAGCCCAGCGCACCGAAGTCGAACCCGTCGACGCCCAGCTCAGCGTCGAAGGCGACAGCGCCGTCCGTCTTTATATTTCCGCCTCCGAGGTCAGCGCCGGCTCGCCCGAGCAGGTCAATGTCTATGCCCTCGACATGACCGACCAGCGCAAACTCGAAGCCCAGTTCGCCCAGAGCCAGAAGATGCAGGCCGTCGGTCAGCTCGCCGGCGGGGTGGCGCACGATTTCAACAATCTGCTCACCGCCATCATCGGCTTCTCCGATCTCCTGCTCCTCAAGCACAAGCCCGGCGATCCGTCCTTCTCCGAGCTCATGCAGATCAAGCAGAACGCCAATCGCGCTGCGGGCCTGACCCGCCAGCTCCTGGCCTTCTCGCGCCGCCAGACCCTGCGCCCGCAGGTGCTTGAGCTGCCGCTGATTGTCGACGACCTGACGGTGCTGTTGAAGCGCATGATCGGCGAAAAGAACCAGCTTTCGGTCGAACACGGGCGCAATATCTGGCCGATCCGCGCCGACGTGGTGCAGCTCGAGCAGGTGGTCATCAACCTCGTCGTCAACGCTCGTGACGCCATGCCCGATGGCGGCTCGATCACCGTGCGCACCAGCAATGTCACCGAAGACGAGGCCCGCGACTTCAAGTTCGAAGGCATGGTCCCGGCCGACTACGTCCTGATCGATGTCGAAGACACTGGCACCGGCATGTCGCCTGAAATCATGGCCAAGATTTTCGAGCCCTTCTTCACCACCAAGGAACTGGGCAAGGGCACCGGCCTCGGCCTCTCCACCGTCTATGGTATCGTCAAGCAGACCGAAGGCTTCATCTATCCGGTCTCGACCGTCGGCGTCGGCACCACTTTCAAGATCTTCCTGCCGCGCTACGTCCCGACCGCCGAAGAGGTTGCCGCCAAGACCGCTGCCGCCTCCGCCCCGGCGAAGGACCTTACCGGCCACGAACGCATCCTGCTTGTCGAAGACGAGGAAAGCGTCAGGGCCTTCTCAGCCCGCGCCCTGCGCACCACCGGCTACGAAGTGTTTGAAGCTGATGGCGGCGAAGAAGCCCTCGAAGTGCTTGAGGACCTCGATTACGAAGTTGACCTCATCATTTCCGACGTGGTCATGCCCGAAATGGACGGCCCGACCATGCTTAAGGCAATTCGCGACAAGATGACGAACCTCAAAATCATCTTCGTCTCCGGCTATGCCGAAGAGAGCGTGCGCCGCGACATCGAAGACGACCAGAGCGTCGACTTCCTGCCAAAACCCTATTCGCTCGACCAGATCAATTCCAAGGTCAAGGAAGTGCTCCAGCGCCAGGACAAGCTGGACGGCTAGGGCAGGGCGGCTTCTGCGGAGCCTCGATGCTCCTCCCTCCGTCGTCATTGCCGGGCTCGTCCCGGCAATCCATCTCTCCTCCGCATAGACCACCGGGACAAGCAACCGTGGATCAGTTTGCAAAAGCTAAGTCGGTT
>NZ_JQGC01000036.1 GCF_000743575.1 Devosia riboflavina
TCATCGGCGCCGCGCAGCACGAGGCCGATGGCGCCGGCGCGGCCGGTGGCCAGGCGCAGGGCGCTGGCATTGGGACGATAGCCAAGCTGCGCCGCCGCCTCGGAAACGCGCACGCGCGTTGCTTCCTTGACTTCAGGATAGCCATTGAGCGCGCGGCTCACCGTCGTTTGCGACAGGCCGAGATGCTCGGCAAGGTCTTTCAATCTCATAGCGGCTTATGGCCCAGATGGTTTCGGCACCCGGTTTTCCGGGGTTTGGCCTTGTGGCCGCTCGGTACGCCTCGCCATTAGGGCAGGCAGGGCTCTTTGACCAGAGCCTTTGCCCAACTCCTCCAAAGTGCATTCAAAGCGATTTCAATTTTGGATGCAAGAGGGCTCCAAAGTTTGAAAATGGCTGAGGTGCGTACCTCAGTTGCATTTTAACGATTTGGCGGAAAAGCGAAGTTTGGCAATTTCTAACTTATTGAAAATACATGTAATTTTATAGTTGCTCGCAAAAATGGTGAAAATTGGCGGTGCTCACCGCTTGACAGTTTTCTGCCGCTCTGGTTCCTTTTCATCCAAAGCGCTTTGAAAACCTGCTGGCGTGAACGGCGGGATGGGCGCTTTAGGGGAGGGAATTGCGGGCTCACGCGTTTAGCGCCGGGCCGCGCCGTTTTGCCTCCCTGCGCAAGATTTCTTTCGGGAGGATTTCCAATGACACTGAACAAGATGCTCGTGGCGATGCTGACGAGCGTGACGCTGGTGGCTGGTGCAGCTCAGGCTGCCGAGCTCTCCATCGTTTCGGGCGATACGGGCAATGGCCTTGAATTCCTGCGCGGCCAGCTCGACAAGTTCGAAGCCGACACGGGCCACAAGGTGACCATCGTTCCGATGCCGTCTTCGACCACCGACCAGTTCGGCCAGTACAAGCTCTGGCTGGCTGCCGGCAATACCGACATCGACGTCTACCAGACCGACGTGATCTGGGCTCCGCAGCTCGCCGACCAGTTCCTCGACCTCACCGAGGCCGCCAAGGATGTCGTGGGCCAGCACTTCCCCTCGATCATCGAATCCCAGACCGTGAACGGCAAGCTCGTCGCCCTGCCGGCTTTCACCGACGCTCCGGCGCTTTACTATCGCAAGGACCTCCTCGAAAAGTACGGCAAGGAAGTCCCCAAGACCTGGGCTGAGCTGACCGCGACCGCTCAGGAAATCATGGATGGCGAGCGCGCCGCCGGCAATGCCGAAATGTGGGGCTTCGTGTTCCAGGGCAACGCCTATGAAGGCCTGACCTGCAACGCCCTTGAATGGGTAAAATCCTTCGGCGGTGGCCAGATCATCGAGGCTGATGGCTCGATCTCGATCAACAACGAGAACGCAGCCAAGGCAATCGACCTCGCTGCAAGCTGGGTCGGCACGATCTCTCCGGAAGGCAACCTGGCCTATATGGAAGAGGAAAGCCGCGGCGTCTGGCAGCTCGGCAATGCCGTGTTCCACCGCAACTGGCCCTATGCCTACTCGCTCGGCAATGGCGCCGACTCGCCGATCGCCGGCAAGTTCGACGTTGCTCCGCTCCCGGCAGGCGAAGGCCCCGATGCCCGCTCGGCTGCTACGCTCGGCGGTTGGAACGTAGCCGTTTCCAAGTACTCGCCCGATCCGGATGCCGCCATCGAACTGGCGCTCTATCTGGCCTCGTCCGAAGTGCAGAAGGAACGCGCCCTGATGCAGTCCAACCTGCCGACGATCGAAGCGCTCTATGACGACGCCGACATCGCTGCCGGCCAGCCGATCATCCCGGCCTGGAAGGAAATCTTCCAGAACGCCGTGCCGCGTCCGTCCGCACCGACCCAGGCCAAGTACAACGAGGTCTCCTCGCTGTTCTGGAGCGCCGTGCATGACACGCTTTCCGGCAATGGCACTGCTGCCGAGAACCTCGAAGTTCTCGAGGCCGACCTGACCGACCTCAAGGGCGACGCCTGGTAAGTCCTCCCAGGGCCCAATGACAAGGCGGACGGCCGGGTTTTTCCCGCCGCCCGCCTTGCGCAATAAATACCGCAGGCGTTGGGAGGAGCAACGATGACTACCGAAACACTGGCGCCGCCAGCAGGACTGGCCAGGCCCAAAGTCAAATCGGAACTGATGCAGCAGCGCATCCGCGCAGCGCGATTGTTCCTCATCCCAATGCTGATCGCTCTGGCGGTGGTGGCTGGTTGGCCGCTGCTGCGATCGATCTATTTTTCCTTCACCGACGCTTCGCTGAGCAATCTCGATGAAGCGCAGTGGATCGGCCTCGGCAACTATATCCGCTGGACCACGCTCGAAAGCGGCGCGGTGCGCTATCGCGGGCTGCTGGTTGATCCCGCCTGGTGGAATGCGGTGTGGAACACCGTGCGCTTTGCCTTCGTCTCGGTGCTTTTCGAAGCCGTGCTCGGGATGATGGTGGCACTGGTGCTCAATGCCGAATTCAAGGGCCGCGGCATCGTCCGCGCCGCCATCCTGATCCCCTGGGCCATTCCGACCATTGTTTCGGCCCGTATGTGGGGCTGGATGCTCAATGACCAGTTCGGCATTCTCAATGACCTCGGCATGCGCCTGGGTCTTTTGAGCCAGAAGGTGGCCTGGACCGCCACGGCAGACACCGCCATGACCGCCGTGCTGATCGTCGACATCTGGAAGACGACGCCGTTCATGGCGCTGCTCATTCTCGCCGGCCTGCAGATGATCCCCAAGGACATCTATGAGGCTGCCGAAATCGACGGTGTGCATCCGGTGAAGCAGTTCTTCCGCATTACCCTGCCGCTGGTGCGTCCGGCGCTGATGGTGGCGATCATCTTCCGCCTGCTCGACGCGCTGCGCATCTTCGACCTCATCTATGTGCTGACGCCCAACAGCTCGGCGACCAAGACGATGAGCGTTCTGGCGCGCGAAAATCTCTTCGACTTCGACAAGTTCGCCTATGGCTCGGCCATGTCGACCTTGCTGTTCCTGATCATCGCTGTCCTGACCATCCTCTATATCTGGCTCGGGCAAGTGAAGTTTGACGGGGGAGACCGATAATGGGTGCGACTTTCGATCTCTGGAAGCTGACCAAGTGGGCGCTATTCTACCTGCTGGTCGCCTTCATCGTCGTGGTGAGCGTGTTCCCGTTCTACTATGCCATCCTCACCAGCTTTAAGTCGGGCACGGCGCTGTTCCAGGTCAATTACTGGCCGACCTCGTTCAGCCTCGACAACTATTTTAACGTGCTGAACTCGGGCAGCTTCCCGCGCAATCTGCTCAACTCGATCTTCGTCGCTTCGGTGACGGTGATCCTGGCACTGTTCCTGGCCATCACTGCGTCGTTTGCGCTGGCCCGCGTGCGGTTCCGGGGCAGGGGGCTGCTGCTGCTGACGATCCTCGGGATTTCCATGTTCCCGCAGATGGCAGTGCTCGCCGGCCTTTTCGAAGTGATCCGGGCGCTTGGCATCTACAACACGCCGTGGGCGCTGATCTTCTCCTATACGATCTTTACGCTGCCATTCACCGTGTGGGTGCTCACCACCTTCATGCGTGACCTGCCGGTGGAGATCGAGGAAGCGGCGATCGTCGACGGGGCCTCGCCCTGGGTGATCATCACCCGCGTGTTCATGCCGCTGATGTGGCCGGCGCTGGTGACGACAGGCATCCTCGCCTTTATCGGGGCGTGGAACGAGTTCCTCTTCGCGCTGACATTCACCTCCAGCAACGAGACGCGCACCGTGCCGGTGGCTATCGCGCTGCTTTCGGGCAGCACCCAGTATGAAATCCCGTGGGGCAACATCATGGCTGCCTCGGTCATCGTCACCGTTCCTCTGGTGATCCTCGTTCTCGTCTTCCAGCGTAAAATTGTTTCCGGCCTGACTGCCGGCGGCGTGAAGGGTTAAGGAGCAAAAAAATGGCTGCGATCGAACTTCGCAATGTCCGCAAGTCCTTTGGCATGGTCGACGTGATCAAGGGTGTCGACCTGGAAGTCCGCAAGGGCGAGTTCATGGTGTTTGTCGGCCCCTCGGGCTGCGGCAAATCCACCCTGCTGCGCCTGATCTCGGGCCTTGAGGACATCACCTCGGGCGAGATGCTTTTCGACGGCAAGCTGGTCAATGCACTGGCGCCGTCCAAGCGCGGCATCGCCATGGTCTTCCAGTCCTATGCGCTCTATCCGCATATGACGGTCTACGAAAACATGGCTTTCGGCCTGACGCTCGAAAAGGGCAAGGGCAAGGAAGAAATTCAGCGGCGCGTCGAAAAGGCCGCCGACATGCTGCAGATCCGGCAGTATCTCGACCGCCTGCCCAAGCAGCTTTCGGGTGGCCAGCGTCAGCGCGTTGCCATCGGGCGTGCCATTACCCGCGACCCGAAGGTTTTCCTCTTCGACGAACCGCTGTCGAACCTCGACGCGGCGCTGCGCGTGGCGACCCGTATCGAGATCGCCAAGCTGCATGAGGAAATGAACCAGGTCACCATGATCTATGTGACGCACGACCAGGTGGAGGCGATGACCCTCGCCGACCGCATCTGCGTGCTGCGCGATGGTTATGTGGAACAGGTCGGTACGCCGATGGAGCTCTATGAGCGTCCGGACAGTATTTTCGTCGCGGGCTTTATCGGTTCGCCGAAGATGAATTTCATTGCCGGCGACAAGGCTGACAAGTTCGGCTGCACGACATTGGGTATCCGCGGCGAGCACATGGACATCAAGGCAGACGGCATCTGGGAAGGCACCGTCATTCACACGGAAAACCTCGGTGCGGACTCCTATGTCTATCTCGATATGGGCCAGGAAGAGCCGGTGGTGGTGCGCCTCGATGGTGCTTCGACCTATCAGAGCGGCTCCGTGTTGAAGGTTTCGCCGCAGGAAGACCGCATTCATCGCTTCGATACTGCGGGCAAGCCGATCCGCTAAATCAATCACAAATGCCGTGACGGCCCTAAGGCCGTCACAAAGCCAATCGCTGCGTCATTCCCGCGAAAGCGGGAATCTCCCTTGACCGACAAAAGGAGATTCCCGCTTTCGCGGGAATGACGCAGAGAAATGAGAAAGGGCCGGTGCCTCCCCACCGGGCCAGTCAAACTAGGAGACTACTTATGCCGATCCGTACCCTGGTCTGGGGCGAAAACGTCCACGAGCAGAAGAACAAGGTTGTTGCCGAGAACTATCCCAACGGCATGCACAACCAGATCGCCTCGCTCATCGCGCAGGACAGCAATATTTCCACCAAGACCACGACGCTGCAGGAGCCGGAGCACGGTCTGACCGACGCCGTGCTGGCCGAGACCGACGTGCTCGTCTGGTGGGGCCATGCGGCTCACGACAAGGTCGACGACGTGGTTGTCAAGCGCGTGATGGAGCATGTCTGGCAGGGCATGGGCCTGATCGTGCTGCATTCGGGCCACCACTCGAAGGTCTTCAAGGGCCTGATGGGGTCGCCGGCGAACTTGCACTGGCGTGAAGCGGGCGAGCGCGAACGTCTTTGGGTCGTCAATCCGGGCCACCCGATTGCCAAGGGCCTGCCGGCCTATTTCGAGCTCGAATATGAAGAAATGTACGGCGAGCCCTTCTCCGTGCCGGAGCCGCTGGAAACCGTGTTCGTTTCCTGGTTCCAGGGCGGCGAAGTGTTCCGCTCGGGCCTGACCTATCGCCGAGGCGCGGGCAATATCTTCTACTTCCGCCCCGGCCACGAAACCTATCCGACCTATCACGACGCCAATGTCGGCCAGGTGCTGCGCAATGCGGTCAACTGGGCCTATAACGGCGACCGCCATGCACACCTGATGAAGGCGCCGAATACGCCTGTCGGCGAAGCGATCGAGAAGATCGAAGAGCGCGGCGCCAAGCTTTCGGCTTCGGACCACGCCGGTGAAGTGAAGAAGTAAGACGCATTATCCCTTCATCGTCATTGCCCGGCTTGTCCGGGCAATCCAGGGGGCCGCGAGCGCGGTAATGGATCGTCCGGACAAGCCGGGCGATGACGATAGGGCAGGTATCGAGGGCTAATTCGCGGTCCCGATGAGTTGAACACTGTTTAGCGGCCGCCGCGGCGGCCAAGGAATCAAAAGAATGCGTATCCTCATTCTGGGTACCGGCGGCATGGCCAATCAGCATGCCAAGCATTTTGCGGCGATCGACGGCGTGACGCTGGCGGGGGGCGTGGACGTCGATCCGGCGCGCGTGGAAGCGTTCAACAAGACGCATGGCATCGAGAGGGGCTTTGGCTCGCTCGACGCGGCGCTGGCCTGGGGCGAGTTCGATGCGGTGGCCAATGTCACCCCGGACAGTATCCACCACCCGACGACCATGGCGGCATTGAACGCCGGCAAGCATGTCTTCTGCGAAAAGCCCCTTGCCACTGACCATGCCAAGGCCATGGAAATGACCGAGACGGCCGAGCGGCTGGGCCTCGTCAACATGGTCAACCTGACCTATCGCAATGTGGCGCAGCTGCAGAAGGCACGCGAAATCGTGCAGTCGGGTCAGGTCGGCACGGTGAAGCACTTTGAGGCGAGCTATCTGCAGAGCTGGCTGGTTTCGAAGGCCTGGGGCGATTGGCGCACGGAAAGCCAGTGGCTGTGGCGTCTGTCGAAGAAGCACGGCTCCAATGGCGTGCTCGGCGATATCGGCGTGCATATTCTGGACTTTGCCGCCTACGGGGCCGGCAGCGATTTTTCGGACGTGTTCTGCCGTCTGCATACGTTCGACAAGGCCGAGGGCAACAAGATCGGTGAATATGATCTCGATGCCAATGACAGCTTTGCCATGACGGCGCAGCTTGAGAATGGCGCGCTGGGCGTGGTGCATGCGACGCGCTGGGCGACCGGGCATTTCAACGAATTGCGCCTGCGCGTTTACGGCGAAAAGGGCTCGGTGGAAGTGCAGCATCGGCATGATTGGTCGAAGCTGTTTACGTGCCTTGGCGACGATATCGAGACGGGGACCTGGACCGAGGTTGAAGTCGATGCTGTGCCGACGAATTACCAGCGCTTTGCCGAGGCGGTGCGCGCGGGCAAGAATCTTGAGCCGAGCTTCCGCCATGCGACCAATATCCAGAAGGTGCTGGATCTGGCGACGGTGACGGATCGCGATCGGGCCGAGCATCGGGTTTGATTTTCTGAGACGCCGGGGGATTTCCCCGGCGTTTTCATTTTTCACGGTACTGCCCTCGGGCGTGACCCGAGGGCCACTATCCCACGCTCGAAAGCTTGTGGCTCCCATGCAGGCCCTCGGATCACGTCCGAGGGCAGCGCGGCGGTTTTGGATGTTTTGGGGATGACGGCTCAGGCCGATTGGTAACGCGGGGCGGGTGAGCCGTTCTGGGTGCCGCCGAAGAGGTTTTGGCGGGCGGTGTCGTAGGTGTTCCAGAGGTCGAGATCGTGGACGGAGGGGAGGGTGACTTCTTCGCTGCGGTCGAAGCCGGCGAGGGCGGCGTCGACGAGTTGTTCGGCGGTCATGAAGGCCGACTGGTCGAAATTGGCAATTGGTACCCCGGCAGTGTCGTAGAATTCGGTGATGGTGCCGGCGGGCAGCACGGCCTGGATGAGGACGCCGTCGGCCTGCACTTCCTGCTGGATGGCGCGGCTATAGGTCAGAACGAAGGCTTTGGTAGCGCTGTAGAGCGAGGTGGCGGGCATGGCGTGGAAGGCCATGACGGAGCCGACATTGACGATGGCGCCGGTTTTGCGGGCGCGCATGCCGGGCAGGGCGGCGCGGGTCAGGCGCATGAGGGCGGTGACGTTGAGGGCGAGGGTCTGGGCCGCGGCTTCGTCGCTGAGATCGGCGGTCGAGGCGATCGGGCCCATGCCGGCATTGTTGACCAGAAGATCGATCTCTTCGTTGCGCAGCACGGTTTCGATGCTGGCCATGCCGGTTTCGACCGAGAGATCGGCGGCGATGGTGCGGACGGAAATGCCGTGGGCCTGCTGCAGCTCGGTGGCAAGTTCGGCGAGGCGCTCGGCGCGGCGGGCGACGAGGACGAGATCATGGCCGCGGGCGGCGAGGCGTTGGGCATAGACGGCGCCGATACCGGAAGAGGCGCCAGTGATGAGAGCGGTTTTGGACATGGGATACCCCTTTAATTGAGTGCTCAACTAATTGGGATTGTGCCGCATCCTTGTCAATGGTGATGTGCTCAACTATTTTCTTGGGTGGAGAAAGACAATGGCAAAAAACACGCCCGCAGACGTTGAAAACACCGAAGCCTATGATCCGCTCAACTGCACGCATACCGCGTTGCGGGTGGCGTCGCGGCAGCTTACCCAGCTTTATGACGATGCACTTGCGCCTGCCGGCGTGACTTCCGGGCAGGCGCTGGTGGTGGCGCGGATCGATGAAATGGGCGGGGCTCCCGGTGGCACGGGGCCATCATTACAGGCGCTGGCCAAACGGCTTTCCATCCAGATTTCGGCGCTGACGCATGCGCTGCGGCCCCTGGTACGCGATGGGCTGGTGGAAGTTGTAGTGGACGCGAGCGACCGGCGGGTAAAGCGGGCGGTGCTGACCGAGCAGGGGCTCAAGCAGACAAGGCAGATGTACCTGCTTTGGCGCGCGCTGAATGAGCGGATCGATGCTGTGCTGGGGGAAGGAACGACCGAACAGTTGCGGGGATTGGCAAATCTGGTGGCGGCGCCCGGCTTTGCGGAAACAGTGCTGTCGGAAGGCAGGCTCGGCTAAGAACAGCAGGAGGTTCACCCTTGCAAGCTGGTTAAGCCATTCCAATTTATGCGCTGTAATCGTGGGAGCGCTCTTATGGGAATTCTTTGGGCCATCATCATTGGTTTTCTGGCCGGCCTGATCGCCAAGTGGATTACCCCGGGCGGTAACAAGCCGCAGGGGTTTATCCTGACGACGGTGCTGGGCATTGTCGGCTCGGTGGTGGCGACCTGGCTTGGGCAGCAGATCGGCTGGTATGGGCCGGGCGATGGGGCCAATTTTATCGGGGCGATCGTTGGCGCGGTGGTGATCCTGCTGGCCTGGGGCCAGTTGGCGCGCCGGGTTTAGGTGGTGCCGTAGCGCTCGCGGGCGCGCTCGCGGGCTTTGGCGGCGACGATCTCGCGATCCCTCGGCGGCGCCTTGGTATCGAGGGCGTTCAGCAGCTTGCGGACTGATTTTTCGATGTCTTCGACGGCGTCGTAAAACGCGGCCTCATTGGCCTGCGAGGGACGGTTGAAGCCGGAAATCTTGCGGACAAACTGCAGGGCCGCTTCGTGCATTTCGTTCTTGCTGGCGGGCGGCTCGAAATTGAAGAGCGGCTTGATGTTCCGGCACATGGGGCGTTTCCTTCTGGGCATCAGTCAAAAGAGATAATGCAAAAGGGCGCCCGATGGGGCGCCCTTCGTGTTTGGTGAGGCGAAAAACCTTACTTCACGGTGATGCGGCCATCGAGGTAGGGCGTGTATTCGCCGCCGAGCTTGGCGATGTATTCGGCAACGACCTGTTCGAGCGGCGGGCCGAAGTCATAGGGGTTTTCGCCCGAAGCGAAGGTCTCGTAGCCGTCGCCGCCGCCGCGCACGTAGTTGTTGGTGACGACGATGTAGTCGGCTTCCTCGTCGATCGGCACCCAGGTGTCGCCTTCGCCCTTGACCAGCACGTCGCTGACGCGGCTGCCGGCAGGGTTGGCGAGGGTATAGGTGTATTTGAGGCCAGCGACCTGCGCGAAGCGGCCGGCGCCGTTTTCAATGTCGCTGACGCCGTTCTCGAGGGCTTCGATGACGTCGGCACCGCTCACTTGAACGGTAGCGAGGGTGTTGGAGAAGGGCAGGACGGTCAGCACGTCGCCGACGGTGACTTCACCGGCATCGATGGATGCGCGGATGCCGCCGCCATTCTGGAAGGCGATGGTAGCGCCCTGGTCGGCAACGCGATCGAGGATGGCGTCAGCCAGCAGGTTGCCCATAGAGCATTCCTGCACGCGGCAGACTTCGCGGGCGCCTTCGAGCTTGTCGGTGGTGGAGCCGATGACCTGGCTGGTCATTTCCTCGATGGGACCGAGGAGCGTAGCGAGTTGGCCCTTGAAGTCCTCGTTGGCCGTGACCGAGGCGTCGATCAGGTAGGGTTCGCCTTCGGCTTTAGTGACAGTGCCGTTGTCATCCCAGGTGATGGCGATGTCGCCGAGATATTTGCCGTACTGATTGGCCTGGACGACGGGGACTTCGACGCCGACCGGGTTGGTGACCATGGTCGGGTAGGGGCCGGCGGCGCCTTCGGCGGTGTTGGAGAGCAGCGTATGGCTGTGGCCGCCGACGATGACGTCGACCAGCGGCAGGGAGGCGGCGACGTTGAGGTCTTCGTTATAGCCGATGTGGCTGAGAAGAATGATCTTGTTGACGCCGGCCGCATCGAGCGCTTCGGAGGCGCCGCGGACATACTGGATGACATCGTGGAATTCGACATCGCCAGGCGAGGCGATTTCGGGGGTGTCTTCGGTGGTGGCGCCGATGATGCCGATCTTTTCGCCGCCGACTTCGACGACGATCGAACCCTGGACCTTGCCGCGCAGGCCTTCATCGCGGGTGACGTCGAAATTGCCACCGATGATCGGGAACTCGGCGGCTTCGATGAATTTTAGGTATTCTTCCGGGCCATCGTCGAATTCGTGGTTGCCAGTGGCGACCACGTCAAAGCCCATCTGGTTGAAGAAGTCGGAAACGACCTTGGACTTGTAGGTGGTGTAGTAGAGCGAGCCCTGGAAGTTGTCGCCGGCCGAAAGCAGCAGGGAGTTGCCGCCTTCATATTTGGCGCGGGTGTCGTCGATGATGGTTTTGAGGCGCGCAATGCCACCAAAACATTCGCCAGCGGCGTCGGTTTCGGCGTCGCAGTTCGAGTCCGATCCGGTGATCGGGTCGAAGCGCGAATGGAAGTCGTTGATGTGCAGGATGTTGAGTGTGAATTCGGCATGGGCGGCGGTCGAAAAACCGGCGCAGAGGGTGAGCGCGGTGGCGCCCAGCAAAAGCTTCTTCATCCCTGTGGTTCCTTCGTGATTGCAGCAAGGCCCTGCTTCGAAGTCCGGCGCTCCCGACAATTTTTTTTCGTGTCGCCACTGAAGCATTAAGGAGAGTTAACCAGCTAATTGTGACAGTGGAAAGTGTTTCATTTCCGAGATTTATCCGACGCTTGGCAGCGCGAGAATGGGCAGCGCAATCGATGCCATTTGGGGTTTCAATAGCGGATGAGTCAGGTATTCTCCGCCCCGTTTGATTTGAGGGGGTACCCTGATGCGTAGTGCTTTGATCGTCTATGGCGGCTGGGAAGGCCATGATCCCGAGGAATGCGCGACGATCTACCGTCGCTGGCTGCACGAGGACGGCTATTCGGTGCGCACGGCGACCGAAACCAGCGCCTTTGCCGATCCCTCTATTCGCGACTTGTCGCTGATCATTCCGATCTTCACGATGAGCAAGATTGCCAAGGAAGAGGCGGAGAACCTGACCAAGGCCGTCGAGGGCGGTGTGGGTCTTGCTGGGCATCATGGCGGCATGAGCGACGCTTTCCGCGAGGCGGTGGACTATCAGTTCATGGTCGGCGGCCAGTGGGTGGCGCATCCGGGCAATATCATCGACTACACCGTTGATGTGACCAAGCCAGAGGACCCGATCATGGCGGGGATTTCGGCTTCGTTCCCATACAAGTCCGAGCAGTATTACATGCATGTCGACCCCTCGAACGAGGTGTTGGCGACGACGACTTTTACCGGTGAGCATGCCTATTGGATCGACGGCGTGGTGATGCCGGTGGTCTGGAAACGCAAGCATGGCAAGGGCAAGGTGTTCCACATGACGCTGGGGCATCAGGCCAAGGAATTCGAGAATTCCAACATGGCGACGATCATGCGTCGCGGCATGAACTGGGCGGCCAAGGACGAATAGTCCTTCCTACCAGCGCAGAACGAACTTTCCGATGACGGCGCCGAGGAGGGCCGTCATCGCGATGCCCAGCGAATACCAGACGGCCATGAACATCATGCCGGTTTCGCCGCAATAAAAGGCATAGGCCCAGGCGCCGAAGCCGCCTGCGATGAGCCCTGCGGCAAAGCCGGCGAGGGTCGGTGAGCGCGGTGCGGTCGTGCGCAGCGCCGAGAGCAAAGCAATCAGAACAGGCGTGCCGGCGAGGGTGATCAGCCAGGGGCAGACCATGGCGGTCTGGCCCATGAACATGGGCATGGACCAATCGGCGCGCATCCACATCATGGTGCCGCTGCCGAGGGCGAGGAGCGCAAGGAGGCCCGCGCCGGCGAGGGGCCAGACGATGCGGCCATCGGGGCGGGCGAGGACGGGCGCGGCGGCAAGGCCTAGAAGGCCGAAGGCCAGCGTGTAGCCGAATTTCGTCCAGAACATCATGGCGCTATCGGCGCCGCCGAAGGGGCGGCCCATCATAAGGTCGAGGACGAGATAGACGCCGACTATGGTAACGAGCACGCCGATGACGAGGGCGAGGATCAGCCGGCGCTCGATGGCGCGGGGCGGGGTGGGCTTGAGATCGGCGGCGAGGCGATTGATGAGGTCGTCGGTCATTTCTCGCCTCCGGCAAACTTGCCCATCAGGGTTTTGAGGCCACGATGGATGGAGACTTTTGCGGCGGTTTCGGTGATGCCGTGGCGGGCGGCGGCTTCGGCGACGGTGGCGCCTTCGAGGCGGGTCTGGCGGATGAGGTCGGACGTGCGGGGCGGGACGTTGCTGAGGACGGTTTCGACGTCGTGGCGGTCGGCGGCGTTGGCGCTGTCGTCGCTGGCGAAGATGGGCGCGTCGTCTTCGAGCGGTACGGTGGGGCGGATGGCGTAGCGGCGGACATGGTCCACGAATTTGTGGTGGGCGACGGCATGCAGCCAGGCCGTGAAGGGCCTGGTGCGATCGTAAGTTTCGCGCCGCGTGTGCACGGCCAGCAGGGTTTCCTGCACGAGGTCCTCCGCGTGCGACGCATGGGCGGGACTGAGGCGACGGGCAAACCAGGGACGCAGATAGCGCGTCAGGTCGGCCAGAAGCATTCGATAGGCGGACGCGTCGCCATCGAGCGAAGCGAGCATCAGCCCGCGCAGCCGCATCTCGGTTTCGTCCGCCTGCATCACGTTCTCATACGTCTCCCTCGGCGCCATGGTTACACCGAGTGATGAAGAAAGTTGAGCGGATATCACGACGCGGTGATCGCGTAACCGATTGGGGTGTCGGGGCGAATGGCTGGCATGACCGCGCCGGAGGGGCGGGTCTCAACCGGGAGATTTTTCGATGCATGTTTTCAAGACGATCACCCTTGCCGCCCTGATGGTTGGAGGCGCCGCCGTGCCTGTTTTTGCGGAGGATGCGATGGCTCCGGCCCTGGACGCGATGGCGCCGGCAACTGATGCCATGGCGCCGCAAGCGATGATCAGCAATGCCGATCTCGAGCTTTGCCTGACGCAGGCTGCTGCCATTACCTTTCCCGAAGCGATGACGGCAGCGACCGTTGCCTGCAATGGGCTTCATGAAGGCATGGACGTAATTGGGGCGATCCGGTCTCTCGGCATGGACGAGAAGATGGAAGCCAATCCGATGGCTGGCGGCGCCATGGCGCCGGCGATGTAAAAACGCAGTCACAAACAAGTGTTGGCCGCCATTTGTCCCGTGCGTTACCGTTGCTGGTGAACGGGGCGAATGGTGCCGCCAAGGGGACGTTCATGACCACTGAAGAAAAAGAACCGCAGGCGAAGGGGCCACTGGTCTATCGCCAATCGGTATGGACGCGGGTGACGCATTGGGTCTGGGCGATCTGCCTGTTCTTCCTGCTGCTCTCGGGGCTGCAAATTTTTAATGCGCATCCGGCGCTCTATATCGGGCAGCAATCGGGGTTCGAGTTCGAGAATGCTGTGCTGGAGATCGGGGCGGTGAATACGCCCGAGGGACCGCGTGGGCGGACGACGGTTTTCGGGCAGACGTTCGATACGACCGGCGTGCTCGGCATGAGCGGCACGGCGGAGGCGCCGCAATTTGTGGGTTTTCCGGGGGCTGTCACTATTCCATCGTTCCGGGACCTCGCCACCGGGCGGGTGGTGCATTTCTTCTTTGGCTGGGTGCTGGTTGCGGCGCTGTTCGTCTGGTTTTTGGCCAGCTTCATCAACGGTCATCTGCGGCGCGATATCGTGCCGAAGGGATCGGATATTTCGGGCTTGCCGAAGGATGCGGTTGACCATGCGCGGCTGCGGCTGCATCACGGCCGCTCCTATACGCCGCTGCAAAAGTTGAGCTATTTCGCGGTTTTCTTTGTGCTTTTTCCGCTGATCATTTTGACGGGATTGACCATGAGCCCGGGCATGGATGCGGCCTGGCCATGGCTGCTCGACGTCTTTGGTGGGCGGCAGACGGCGCGGACAATCCACTTTGGGGTTATGGTGCTGCTGGTGCTGTTCTTTATCGTGCACATCATCATGGTGCTGCTGGCAGGGCCGCTTAATGAGCTGAGATCAATGATAACGGGCTGGTATCGCACCAGTCCCGGCACGCCGGCCGAGGCAGGAGACAAGCCGTGAGCAATATCATTCTCAGTCGGCGGAAGCTGCTTATTGGATCTGCGGCGCTTGGATCGAGCCTGGCGCTAACGGGTTGCGACCAGTTCGATTTTCTCGGGCAGCGCGGCAACCCGGTGCGGCAGGCGCTGGAGCAGGCCAATGTACTTACCTATCGGGCGCAGCGGGCGTTGATAGGCGATCAGACATTGGCGCGGGAATATTCGGTGAGCGAAATCCGGCAGGGCATGAAGCCCAATGGCTCCACCGAGCCGATGACGCCGGAGTACCTGTTCCTGAAGGGGCAGAATTTTGCAAACTATAAGCTGACCATCAAGGGCATGGTGGAGCGGGAGGTTTCGTTCTCGCTCGATGAATTGCGCAACATGCCGGCGCGCAGCCAGATCACGCGGCACGATTGCGTCGAAGGCTGGAGCTGCATCGCCAAGTGGACGGGGACGGCGCTGGGCCCGGTGCTGGATATGGCGGGGGTGAAGCCGGAGGCGCGGTATTGCGTCTATCACTGCTTCGACAATATCCAGAAGACGCTCGCGGGCGATGTTTTCTACTATGAGAGCTCGGACCTGGTGGATGCCTATCATCCGCAGACAATCCTATCCTACGGGCTCAACGATCAGGTCTTGCCGGTGAGCAATGGCGCGCCGGTGCGGCTGCGGATCGAGCGAGCGCTGGGGTATAAGCAGCCGAAATATCTGCATACGATCGAGCTGGTGGATGACCTGACGCCGTTTGGGCGGGGGAAGGGCGGATATTGGCCGGATAATGGGTACGATTGGTACGGCGGGATCTAGGTCATGCGCTCAGTTGGCCATAGCGGTCTGCAAATGACGATTTCCTGCGCTTCCGGTGCTCACGTACCGACGCACGCTCCGCTCCGGTTCTCAGAAACCGCCATTTTCGCCTCGCTCTGACTCAACTGCCCACACAACCTAGGGCATCGTGGCTCCCGATTGAGGGGCCACAAACCTCCCATGCGCCTGCCACACTTGCCTTTTGGGGCTATTTCCCCCATATGGGACGCAGCGTTGCGGCATAGAGTGCCGCTAACGGGCTTCTCTTCTTACTCAAGCGGTGAGCGGCGAAGTCATCCCGGATAGCTAGATGCTCCGGGTTTGAGCCAGCACCCGCGCGATATCATCCTATCGCCCGATTGCAATTTTTGTTCCTGGCGCCTGCGCTTTGCAGAGCGCCCGCGCAGCTTTTGCGCATCATGAAAGATCAAGATTTGACCGATTTTTCCAGTCTCGGATTGCCCCAGAACATCACCGACAGCCTCAAGGCTGCGGGCTTCGAGACCCCAACCAAGATCCAGAGCCAGGCCATTCCGAAACTGCTCGAAGGCCGGGACATGCTGGGCATTGCCCAGACCGGCTCGGGCAAGACGGCCGCTTTCGGCCTGCCGATCCTCGCCGGTATCGGCGAACTAACCGGCCGTCCGCGGCCGATGACGACGCGTGCGCTGATCCTGGCGCCGACGCGTGAACTCGCCGTGCAGATCGAAGAGAATATCCGCAAGTTTGCCGGCTCCAAGATGAAGCTCGATACCGTGCTCGTGCTGGGCGGCGTGTCGCGCTACCACCAGGTGCAGAAGATCGCCAAGGGCGTTGACGTTGTCGTCGCGACCCCGGGCCGTCTCAAGGACCTGCTCGACGACAACAAGATCCGTCTCAACGAGACGCGCTGGCTGGTGCTCGACGAAGCCGACCGCATGCTCGACATGGGCTTCATTGCCCCGGTAAAGGCGATCGCCAAGGCCATCGGCCTCAGGCGCCAGACCATGCTGTTCTCGGCCACCATGGCCACGGAAGTCGAAGATCTCGCCAAGGGCCTCCTCAAGGAGCCGATCAAGGTCGAGGCAGCGCCGCAGGGTTCGACAGTGGTCAAGATCGACCAGCGCGTTATCCTTTCGGGTTCGAAGGCCAAGCGCGGCGTGCTCAATGGCCTGCTCGACGACGAGAAGGAAGGCATGGAGCGCGTTATCGTGTTCGCGCGCACCAAGCATGGCGCAGACCGCGTTGCCAAGAACCTCGCCATCGATGGGCATGAGGCTGCGGCCATTCACGGCAACAAGAGCCAGAATGCACGCCAGGCGGCGCTCAAGGGCTTTGCCAGCGGTGGCGTGCGCATTCTCGTGGCGACCGATATTGCGGCGCGCGGCATCGACGTGCCGGGCATTACCCATGTGGTCAATTATGACCTGCCGGACGATCCCGAAAACTATGTGCACCGGATTGGCCGTACCGGCCGTAACGGGGCTACGGGTATTGCCATTACGCTGTGTGACGGCACCGAGCGCTCCAAGCTGCGCGATGTCGAAAAGCTGATCCGCCGCACGCTGCCGCTGTCGGGCGACCTCAACATGGTCGAGGAAGCGACGGCTTCGGCGCCGCGGGCTCCGCGCAACAATGCCGGTGCTCCGGGTGGTCAGCGCACGGCGCGCAATCCCAAGCCGAGCCAGCGCAAGTTCAACACGCCGCGTCCGGGTGGCGAGCGTGGCAAGGGCGGCGCTCCCCGCGACGCC
>NZ_JQGC01000037.1 GCF_000743575.1 Devosia riboflavina
AAGCCGAAGCCGTCCGCGAAGAAGCCGCCATCATCCTCGAAGAAGCCGGCGAAGAAGACGACCTGGTTGAACGCCTCGAAGAAGAGCACGAGCGCCTCGCATCCCTGCGCGAACGCGCCGATCAGGCTCGCCTCAAACTCGGCACCTTCGAAAGCGCCGCCCGCATGCGCGCGTCCCGCCTCGATCAGCTCGCCCGCGACCGCGCGGCCTGGCAGCGTCGTTTCGACAGCGCCGCCGCCCAGCTCGCAACGCTCGACCAACGTACCGCTGCCGTGCAAGCCCAGCTCGACGAGCTCGACGCCGCCCCCGAAGGCTTTGCCGATCGTCGCGCCCAGCTCGAAGACCAGATCGAAGACGCCTCGCTCGACCACCAGGAAGCGAGCGATCGTTTCAACGCCGCCCAGACCGCCTGGCGCGAGCACGAAAAATCCCTGCGCTCAACGGCCGACGCCCTTGCCGAAGTCCGCATTGACCTCACCCGCATCGAAGAGCGCCTGAAAGGCACCATGGCCCAGCGCCAGCAGATCGAGCGCCAGGTCGAAGAAAGCCTCGGCATTCCCGCCAGCCGCACCCTCGAAGTTTCGGGCATCCGCCCCGAAGAAGCCCTGCCGCCAGAAACCGCCACCGAGCAAAAACTCGAGCGCCTCAAATCCGAGCGCGAACGCTTGGGCGGGGTCAATCTCTCGGCCGAAAAGGAAGCCGAAGAGGTTCAGGAAAAGCTCGATACCATGGTCGCCGATCGCGACGACCTGATCGAAGCCATCGCCAAGCTGCGCGGCGGCATTGCCGCGCTCAACCGCGAAGGCCGCGCCCGCCTTTCCGAGGCCTTCGGCAAGGTGAACGCCTATTTCCAGGAACTCTTCACCACCCTTTTTGGCGGCGGGACGGCCGAACTGACCTTCGTCGAAAGCGACGACCCGCTCGAAGCAGGCCTTGAAATCATCGCGCGTCCCCCGGGCAAGAAGCCGCAGACCATGACCCTCCTCTCCGGCGGCGAACAGGCGCTCACCGCCATGAGCCTGATCTTTGCTGTCTTCCTCACCAATCCCGCGCCCATCTGCGTGCTCGACGAAGTCGACGCCCCGCTCGACGACGCGAACGTCGAGCGCTTCTGCAATCTCCTCGACTCCATGCGCCAGCGCACCAATACCCGTTTCATGGTCATCACCCACAATCCGATCACCATGAGCCGCGTCGACCGCCTCTTCGGCGTCACCATGGCCGAACGCGGCGTCTCGCAGCTCGTCTCGGTCGACCTGCAAACTGCCGAAAGTTTCCGCGAGGTCGTCTGAGGTTTTGACCCGGCAGGCCATTTGTATTACATGTAATACAAAGGAGACTTGCCATGGCAGACCTGTCCGGCCCGATCACCCTGCGCCTTCCCCAAGACATCCTCGATGACATCGAGAAGATCGCTTCAAGCTCCGAGCGCACCCGTAGCTGGGTCATCGTGCGCGCCCTCAAGCACTATCTCGCCCATGACGCGGAAGGCGGCATCTGCCTGTCGGTGCTCCGCGGGCGGGAAGAAGCCGCGGCAGGCGAAGGTGAAGATATGGACGATGTTATCGCCGAACTCGACGAGATCATCAGGAAAGGCAAAGCTGCCTGATGCGCGTCAAACTGTCGAAGGAGGCTCGGCAGGACATTGAGCGGCAGATCGCCTATCTCTCTGGCAAGACCGTTGCTGGCATAGTGACCTTCAGGGACGTCATCAAGCGCGCCCAGCGCTTGCTTTCCAACCAACCGCATGCCGGCCAATCCGATAGCCGAATTCCCATTCGCGGTGCCATGCGGATCATCATCGACGGTTGGCATTTCGACTATGATATCATCGAGGGCTCAGTCTGGGTTCAGCGCATCACCAGTTCCGTCAACACGCCTTCCCTCAAATACGATGATGACTTCGACTATGAAGAGCCCAGCCGGAAGGCGAATGACGGTCCAGACTAGGGTGTGACGATGAAACCCACCCCCAGGGAATCCCCTTCCCAGCCACGACTCCACCACAATTGAGCTGTGGACAGCATGCCGCACCCTTGGATTTCGTAAAAATCCATCAACAAATCAAAGACTTACCAGATCGTTACGCGCCTTGACACTATTTGGGGCCACCACTATGTTGCGCCCGACCTGAGAAGGCACCCGGACAAATCCGGGAAAAGGCAGGCCAAGGGGGAGTAAGCGGATGGAAAAACCGCCCAAAATCCAGGGCCAGTCTGAAAATGCCAGCGAGGCGACGCGCGATCTTGCATCGCGTATTGCTTCAGCCAAGCAGGAACGGCACCTTGAGGACAATAGATCCGCGGGGACCGATCCTGGGCAGATGAGCGGGATGGCGCGCGGCATGCGCATCGGTACCGAGTTCATCGCCGCAATTCTGGTGGGGACCGGTTTCGGCTACCTCATCGATCTTGGCCTGGGAACCAGCCCCTGGGGCTTGCTCATCATGTTCTTGGTGGGCTTTGCCGCTGGAATACTCAATGTCACCCGTGTGGTGGCGCAAATGAACGCCGCTTCGCCTCTCCCGCCCGCACAGGCCGGGGCAGACGAAACAGAAAAATGATGACGTTTAGAGGGCTCTATCTTGGCCGGTACTGATCCGATCCACCAGTTCGTCATCCAGGACATGTTCCCCATTCACCTTGGTGGTGATGGCACCGCAGGCAGTGGCCTGAATTTCTCCTTTACCAACTCTTCGCTGTTCATGGTGGCGACGGTCGCGGTTATCTCGCTGTACCTGATCCTGACCACGTCGGCGAAAAGCGTTGTTCCGGGCCGCGCGCAGCTCGTCAGCGAGCTGCTCTACGGGTTCGTCGCCAATATGGTGAAAAGTGCCGCGGGCACTGCGGGCATGAAGTTCTTCCCGCTGGTGTTCTCGCTCTTCACCTTCATCTTCGTGGCCAACATGTTCGGCATGGTGCCATATTTCTTCACCGTCACCAGCCACATCATCGTCACCTTCGCCCTGTCGATGCTGGTCTTCCTGACCGTCGTCATCTACGGCTTCGTCAAGAACGGTCCGAAGTTCCTCAAACTCTTCGTTCCCTCGGGCGTACCGGGCTATATCCTTCCCATCGTGGCGCCGATCGAGTTCATCTCCTTCATGAGCCGCCCGATTTCGCTCTCTGTGCGTCTGTTCGGCAATATTCTGGCCGGTCACATCACGCTCAAAGTCTTCACCGGCTTCATCGTCACCATGAGTTCGCTGGGTTTCCTCGGCATTCTCGGTTCGGCGCTGCCGCTGATCATGGCCATTGCTCTTACTGGCCTCGAATTTCTCGTCGGTGCAGTCCAGGCGTATGTCTTCGCCGTCCTGACCTGCATGTATCTCAACGACGCGATCCACCCGTCTCACTAACTACCAGTCACGGCGGGCTGTTCCGCCAGAACCCCCGCTAAAGTCGCTTGAAAGGACTACAAAAATGGAAGCTGAAGCCGCAAAGTTCATCGGTGCCGGCATTGCTTGTTTCGGTATGGCTGGCGCCGCCATCGGCGTGGCCAACATCTTCGGCAACTTCCTGTCGGGCGCCCTGCGCAACCCGTCTGCTGCCCCGAGCCAGTTCTCGAACCTGATCTTCGGCTTCGCCGTGACCGAAGCTCTGGGCATCTTCTCGTTCCTGGTTGCCCTGATCCTGCTGTTCGTCGCCTAATTCTGGCGCGACCGAATTATACGCAGCCGGGGCTATTCCCGGCTGCGCATTCTTGTCCGGCCACGGCCGGTTGACCGGATTTTACGGGACCTCACCTGATGGTAACGCAAGTTTACGCCCAGGAAGCGGCTGCACCGGCCGAAGAGCATGCGCAAGACGCCGCCCACGGCGCCACCGACACGCATGCCGATCCGACCGCTGACACCCATGCCACCACCGAAGCCCATGGTGGCGAGCACGATTCAGGCGTTTTCCCGCCCTTCGACCCCGCGACCTTCCCCAGCCAGTTGCTCTGGCTCGCCATCACCTTTGGCGCGCTCTATGTGCTGATGAGCAAGGTTGCCCTGCCGCGCATCGGCAGCATTCTTGAAAATCGCAAGAGCATTGTCGACGCAGACCTCGCTGCCGCCGATGCCTCCCGCCAGAAGACCGACGCCGCCATCGCCGCTTATGAATCGGCCCTGGCGAACGCCCGCTCCAAGGCCCAGGGCATTGCCAACGAGACCCGCGACAAGATCCAGGCCGACCTCGCTTCCAAGCGCAGTGCCGTCGAAGCCGATCTCAGCTCCAAGGTGGCGGAAGCCGAAACCCGCATCGCCGCCACCAAGCGCGATGCCCTGACCCATGTCGATGAAATCGCCACCGAAACGGCCCAGACCGTTGTCGGCCAGATCATCGGCGATGTGTCGGCCGACAGCGTCCGTGCTGCCGTCGCCAAGGCCAGCAAGGAGTAAGCGCAATGGAACTCGATAATTCCTTCTACGCCCTCGTTGCCCTCGTCATCTTCATCGCGATGGCTCTGTACTTCGGCATCCCGCGTATTGTGGGCAAGATGCTCGACGGCCAGATCCAGAAGATCGCCGACGAACTGGCCCAGGCCAAGAAGCTGCGCGAAGAAGCCGCTGCCCTGCTCGTTGAATACGAACAGAAGCGCGTCGCTGCCGAAGCCGAAGCCCAGGGTATCATCGCCGCCGCCCAGGACGAAGCCACGCGCCTCGCCGCTGAAGCCCAGGCTTCGCTCGCCGAGCTCGTGACCCGCCGCACCAAGGCCGTGGAAGACAAGATCGCCCAGGCCGAAGCCCAGGCCATCGGCGAAGTTCGCGCCCGCTCGGCCGACCTCGCCGTCGAAGCTGCCCGTCTCGTCCTCACCGACGAAATGAACAAGAAGGGCGGCCAGGTCGTCGACAAGGCCATCGCCGATGTCGCAGGCCGCCTGAACTAAGGTCTTTTGCACCTAGACTGAATTAAGAGGCGGACCTTCGGGTTCGCCTTTTTGTTTTGGCCCGGCTACCGAACTCCGCAATACCCAAACATCGCTACCCCCACCCTTAATCCCTCCCCACAAGGGGGAGGGAGACGACGGAACCGGGACGACTGAGGCTTGCGCCTCCCTCCCCCTTGTGGGGAGGGAATGAGGGTGGGGGTACGTCGCGCACCGAACTCGACATCAATTCGCAGCAGGGAGAACGCCTTCTGCGGAATTGACGCCACCACAATTTTTCCCCATGGTGCCCAGGACTGCGGGAGAGACTGGCCGAAAACGCCAGCGCCGAAGGAGCAACCGCCCCGGAAACTCTCAGGCAAAAGGACCGCAGTCAGGTCACAACTCTGGAAAGCAGGCTGCTTGCAGCCTCCCCGAAGGTAGCAACCGGCGCTCAGCCGGGAAATCTCTCAGGGCAAGGACAGAGGGGGCACGCATTCCCGCCGTTTGGCGGAGCCTTGTCGTGTCGCCTTGAACCAGAGAGTGCCCATGGCCGAAATGCCGACAGAAGACCTCAAGCACACCCCGCTTTACGAGCGCCACGTCACCGCTGGCGGCCGTATCGTCCCGTTCGGTGGCTATGCCCTGCCGGTGCAATATCCCACCGGCATCATGACCGAACACAAGTGGACGCGCGACAATGCCGGCCTCTTCGACGTCAGCCACATGGGCCCAAGCTTCCTGACGCTCAACACCCCCTCGGGTGATGCCGAAGCCGACCATGCCGCCATCGCCGCAATTATCGAACCGCTGATCTGCGGCGACATCGCCGGCCTGAAACCCGGCCAGATCCGCTACACCCTCCTCCTCAACGACAAAGGCGGCGCCCTCGACGACCTGATGGTCGCACGCTCCAAGACGCCGGGCACACTCTTCATCGTCGTCAATGCCGGCACCAAGGAAGGCGACTTCGCCCGCATCGCCGCTGCCGCCGGCGACAAGGCCACACTCAAGCGCGCCGACGACAATGCCCTCCTCGCCCTTCAGGGCCCGGAAGCCGTCAACGTCATGGCTGCCCTCGTCCCCCCCGCTGCCGATCTCGGCTTCATGCAGTTTGGCGAGTTCGACTGGAACGGCACGCCGGTGACGATTTCCCGCTCCGGCTATACCGGCGAAGACGGCTTTGAAATTCTCGCCCCCGCCCACATGTCCATCGCCCTCTGGGACGAACTGCTGGTCGATCCGCGCGTAAAACCCATCGGCCTCGGCGCCCGCGACAGTCTTCGCCTCGAAGCCGGCCTGCCGCTCTATGGCCACGATCTCGATGAGACCGTCTCCCCCATCGAAGCCGATCTCGGTTTTGCCGTGTCGAAACGCCGCCGCGAGGCCGCCGACTTCCCCGGCGCCCAGCGCATCCTCGCCGAGCGCGACGGCAAACTGACCCGCAAGCGCGTCGGCCTTCTCGTCGAAGGCGCTCCGGCCCGTGAAGGCGCCGAAATCCTCGATGCGTCCGGCAATGCCATCGGCACCGTCACCAGCGGCGGCTTTGCCCCCTCGCTCGGTAAGGCCATCGCCCTCGGCTTCGTGCCGCCCGAGCACACCGCCATCGGCACAAAACTCCAGGTTTCGGTCCGCGGCCGCTCACAGCCCGCCGAAGTCGTGCCGACACCTTTCGTACCCCATCGCTATTTCCGCAAAGCAGTCTGAGGCCCCAGCCATGACCACGAAATTCACGCCCGACCACGAATATATCCGCGTCGAGGGTTCGACCGGCATCGTCGGCATCACGCCCTATGCGCAGGAGCAGCTCGGCGACATCGTCTTCGTCGAACTCCCCGCCGTCGGCAAGGCACTCAAGAAGGGTGACGAAGCTGCCGTCGTCGAATCGGTAAAGGCCGCTTCCGAGATCTACGCACCGGTAACCGGAACCATCGTCGAAGTTAACAGTCTGCTAACCAATGAGCCCGGCCTCGTTAACACGGATTCCGAGGGCGCCGGCTGGATGTTCAAGATCGCCATCTCCGATGCAAGCGAACTCGACACCCTCCTCGATGCCGACGGCTATGCGGAACTGACCCTCTGACCATGCGCTATCTTCCCCATTCTGCCCATGAACGCGCCGACATGCTCGGCGTCATCGGCGCCGCTGATATCGACGCGCTGTTCTCCGCCGTTCCCAAATCGGCCCTGAAATCCTTCGACCTCGGCCTGCCGGCTCACCAGCCGGAATTCCTCGTCGAAGCCCACATGCGCGCCCTCGCCAACAAGAACCACGCAGCCGGCGACGGCCCGTTCTTCGTCGGCGCCGGCGCCTATCGGCACCACGTTCCGGCCACGGTCGACCATTTAATCCAGCGTTCCGAATGGCTTACGGCCTATACGCCCTACCAGCCGGAAATCTCGCAGGGCACCCTGCAGATGCTGTTCGAATTCCAGACCCAAGTCGCCAAGATCATGGGCATGGATGTCGCCAATGCCAGCCTCTATGACGGCTCCACCGGCACCGCCGAAGCCGTCCTGATGGCCCGCCGACTCACGCGAAAAAACAAGATCGTCCTCTCCGGTGGCCTCCACCCGCATTATCGCGATGTCGTAAAAGCCTATCTCAAGGACGATCCGGATCTCGTCTGTCTCTCCCCCTCCCCCGAGGGCCAGGGCGACATTCTCCAGCAGATCGACGGCAACACCGCCGCCATCGTCATCCAGACCCCCGATTTCTACGGCCACCTGCGCGATCTCAAATCCGCAGCCGAGGCCGCTCACGCCCAGGGCGCGCTGCTGATCGTCGTGGTCACCGAAGTCGTCTCTTTGGGCCTCCTTGAGGCTCCTGGGGCGCTTGGCGCCGATATCGTCGTGGCTGAGGGCCAGTCGATTGGCAATGCGCTCAATTTCGGCGGCCCCTATCTCGGCCTCATGGCGACGCGGAAGGAATTCATCCGCCAGATGCCGGGCCGTCTTTGCGGCGAAACCGTCGATGCCGATGGCAATCGCGGCTTTGTGCTGACGCTCTCGACCCGCGAGCAGCATATCCGCCGCGAAAAGGCGACGAGCAATATCTGCACCAATTCCGGCCTCTGCGCCCTCGCCTTCTCGATCCATATGGGTCTCCTCGGCGAAGCCGGTTTTGTCCGCCTCGCCCGCCTCAACCACTTCAACGCCGTCAAGCTGGCCGACGCCCTTGAAGGCGTTCCCGGCGTGACCGTGCTCAACAAGACCTTCTT
Source organism: Devosia riboflavina (assembly GCF_000743575.1). Classification (GTDB taxonomy): domain Bacteria; phylum Pseudomonadota; class Alphaproteobacteria; order Rhizobiales; family Devosiaceae; genus Devosia; species Devosia riboflavina. The sequence continues at coordinate 8,073 of NZ_JQGC01000037.1, forward strand.
CAACGAGATGACCATCCGCACGCCGCAGCCGGCCGCGGGTCTCGTCGAGCGCCTTGCTCGCCGTGGCATCCTGGCCGGCGTTCCCGCCAGCCGCCTGCTGCCCGATGACCGGAGCGTCGACAATCTCATTATCCTCGCGGCGACGGAACTGACCACCGACGCCGATATATCAGCCCTCGCGGCCGCCCTGACGGAGGAACTGGCATGAGCATGAATACGCAAGGCCGCCCCACCGGCGTGGGCACTGTCGGCACCGGCGCTTCTGGCTCGGCGCTCATCCCCGATGAGCCGCTGCTGTTCGAAATCGGCGACACCGAGCATTCCGGCGTCGACCTGCCCGACGTCACTTTCAACAGTGATCGCCTCGGCGGTTTCGGTCGCAAGACCAAGCTCGACCTTGCCGGCCTCACCGAGCCGGAAGCCATGCGCCACTATGTGCGCCTTTCCCGCATGAACCACTCCATCGACAGCGGCATGTATCCGCTCGGTTCCTGCACGATGAAGCACAATCCGCGCCTCAACGAGAAAATGGCTCGTTTGCCGGGCTTCTCGGACATCCACCCGCTGCAGCCGGTTTCCACCGTGCAGGGCGCGCTGGAAATGATGAACCAGCTCAGCCACTGGCTGATGACCCTCACCAATACCGCTGCCGTGGCCCTGTCACCAAAGGCCGGCGCGCATGGTGAACTCCTCGGCATGATGGCCATCAAGGCCGCGCAGGAAGCCAAGGGCGAAGCGCATCGCACCGTCGTCCTCGTGCCCGAAAGCGCCCACGGCACCAATCCGGCAACGGCTGCCTTCCTCGGCTACACGGTAAAGCCCGTACCGGCCAAAGATGACGGCACCGTCGACGTCGAAGCGGTCAAGGCCGCTCTCTCGCCCGACGTCGCTGCGATCATGCTGACCAATCCCAATACCTGCGGCCTTTTCGAGCCCCAGGTCATCGAGATTGCCAAGGCGGTGCACGATGCCGGCGCTTTCTTCTACTGCGATGGCGCCAATTTCAACGCCATCATGGGTGTTGTCCGTCCGGGCGATCTCGGCATCGACGCCATGCACATCAACCTGCACAAAACCTTCTCGACGCCGCATGGCGGCGGCGGTCCGGGTGCGGGTCCGGTCGTGCTTTCCGAAGCGCTGGCGCCCTTCGCGCCCGTCCCCTTCGTCCGCAAGGGCACCAATGGGCTGGAACTGGTCGAGCATATCGAGGACGCAGCCCTCGGCCGCGTGACGGCCTTCCACGGCCAGATGGGCATGTATGTCCGCGCGCTGACCTATATGCTCAGCCATGGCGGCGATGGTCTCGCCCAGGCCGCACAGGATGCGGTGTTGAACGCGAACTATATCAAGGCTCGCCTCGAACACATCTTCTCGGTGCCTTTCCCCGACTATCCGACCATGCACGAAGCGCTCTTCGACGACAGCTTCCTCAAGGAAACAGGCGTCTCGACGCTCGATTTCGCCAAGGCGCTGATCGACGAGGGTTTCCATCCCATGACCATGTATTTCCCGCTGGTCGTTCATGGCGCCATGCTGATCGAACCGACCGAAAGCGAAAGCAAGCAGACGCTCGATCGCTTCTGCGATGTCATGGCCGAACTCGCCAATGATGCAATCGCCGGCAACAAGGACCGCTTCACCTCGGCCCCGACCAAGGCCCCCCGCCGCCGTCTCGACGAGACCCGCGCGGCCCGTCAGCCAGTGCTGAAGTGGGAAAAGCCGGCGGACCTGCCGCAGACAGCCGAATAAGAAAAAAGGCGGCCGAGAGGCCGCCCTTTTCAATTCCAGAACGGCAAAACCTTAGCCGCGGGTATCAAAACCCACCCAGATGGTGATGCTCTCGCCACCGAGATACGGAATGGCGACATTTTCCACTACCTTGACGAACTCGGCCGACTGGGCCGGCGGCGTCAGCGCCACGGGAATGGTGTATTTTTCCGAGAACACGGCCTGGCCATCGCGCTCGACCGCGAAGCGGATCGGGGCATTGACCGAAGACTGGTTGCCGGCGGGCCCGAGCAGCACGCGGCCGGAAGCGCCCATATTGACGGTGATGAGGCCGTTCGAGACGACGCAATTGCGCGTCACTTCATCAATGACACCCTGATATTGCAGCGCCTTCGGGTCGCCGGTGCGACCGCCGCCATAATAATACATGGCCTCGCCGCCGACGCGCACCTTGATCGGCGGACATTCGGTGGCGATAGCCGGAAGTGCATTGGTCTGTGCCTGCGCCACGGCCTGCGGCGTCGCCGTCGCGTTCTGCAGGTTGGCGCTGGAGCTCGCTCCGCCGCCGAACATGCTGCCCATGGAGCAGCCGGCAAGGGCGACGCTGAGGCCGGCCATTGCAAAGAGTCGGGTAAAGCTCGGCTTGGTCATGGTTTTCTCCCGCCTCATCATGCTTGGGCCGTTTCTAGCGCCATCAGGATGGCAGGGGCACCACTGGCGTTGACGCCGGGGGCGTCCTCCACAAAAATATCGCTCACCGCGCCGTTCCGCACGATCATGGCAGCGCGCGCATAGCGCGTACCCATGCCGCTGGCGGAAAAATCCTTGGCCAGGCCCAGCGCCTTGGCGAGGTCGGCATTGCCATCTGCGATGAATTCGACATCGCCCAGCGCATTCGACGCCTCGGCCCAGGCCTTCATGACGTGAGCATCATTGGCGGCAGCGCAGATGATGCGATCGACACCCTTGGCCCTGAGCTTGACGGCATTGGCCAGAAAGCCCGGCAGATGGTTGACGTGACAGGTGGGCGTAAAGGCGCCCGGAACGGAGAACAGCACCACAGTACCCGAGCCGAGGACGGCATCACTGGTGGTTTCGGCGACGCCGGACGCATTCACCAGCTTGATCCCAACCGAAGGGATCGCATTGCCACGCTCAATCATAAGAGGATTTGCCCCATGCCCATTGGCGACCTGAGATCGCCATACTCCAAAACGCTATCCCGCGATAGGCGGCTTGGCCGCACGTTACAAGCCCAAAGGGCCTGCCGGGGATTAATTGCTCGTCGGACCAGCACCGATGGTTCGCGAAAGCTCGAACGCTCCCATACCGGTCATGAACGACACCTGAACGTCCTCGCCTTCGAGGTCACTATTCTCGGTTTTCGTCAGAATGGGAAGCAGGACTAGGCCGTCTTGCGGGCTTTTTTGCGGCACACCGAAGAGCGGCGTCCCCGTTTCGGTGGCCACGATCAGCGTCGAGATATCGACGGTATCGTCATCGAGCCAGACGGCAAGCGTCTTGTCGGCGGCGCGATATTCTATTTTGCCGATGGGTTCTGCGCCCTCGCCCCAGGCGATGGGCGCTTCGGACAGCGCCTGCTTGATCCGCAGCGCATTCGGCCGATCAGGCTCGGCATCGGTCAGCGGCAGGGTAAAATTGGCCTGGGCCGGCAGGCAGATGTCGGAACAGATGCCGAGCATGGCCGAAACCATAACATTGCCACCGGGATCATCGGCGCTGACCGCGATGGGCAGCAGCGTATTGCCGAAATAGGCATAGTCGACATAGCCCGAACTCGTATCGAGCTGAGGATGCGGCCACACGATTTCGGCCGTCTTGACCCCGCTTGAATCCGAAAAATCCAGTTCCGCCGGAAAGCCGGTTTCGCCGGGGACACGCCAATAGGTTTTCGTATTGTCCGGCATCTCGATTTCGAGGCCGAAGAGGGTCGCCCCATCGGGCTTGACGAGGCCGGAACTGACGAGCCGCAGCTTTACCCCGGGCACGACTTCCTGCCATTCCGTTTCCCCGGCCAGCGGAGCGGAAACAAGCAGCAACGAAGCGAGTGTGGCGAGGGCAAGATTACGCATGGGCAAGGCATTAACGCAGGAGAGGATGAAGGAATAGCTGACGCCAGTTCAGGCCTTCGTGATGGCTTCTGGTTTACCTCGCGGCCCGCAAGCGCTTGGCAGTGTCGTCCCCAGGGCCTAAAATCAGAGCCATGAACACACTTGAAGGACAGTTTCTGGTGGCCATGCCGGGCATGGAGGACGAGCGCTTCGCTGAAAGCGTCATCCTGCTCGTTGGCCATGGCGACGAAGGCGCCATGGGTCTCGTGGTCAATCAGGAACTCGCCAATCTCACCTTTGCCGATATTCTCGACGAACTCGACCTCGGCGACCCCGATGCCGTTATCCGTCTGCCCGATCGCATTCGCGACCGCACGGTGCTGCGCGGGGGACCGGTGGAAAAAAGCCGCGGCTTTGTTCTCCATACGGCGGACTATCACAGCGGCAATACCTACAAGGTCACCGAGGAAATCGGGCTGACGGCAACCCTCGACGTGCTCAAGGCCATGGCCTTCGGCCCCGCGCCCAAGGCCTCGCTCTTTGCGCTTGGCTGCTGCGGCTGGAGCCCCGGCCAGCTCGAGCGCGAGATCGCCGAAAACGGCTGGCTCACCGTGCCGTTCAATCGCGCTCTGCTGTTCGACGTGCCGGTGGAGCAGCGCTACGAAAAGGCGCTCGAAAGCCTCCACATCACCCGCGCCACGCTGAGTTCGGACGCCGGGCACGCTTAGGCGGCCACTGCTTTCTTCACCTCTCCCTTGGGGGAGAGGTCGACGCGAAGCGGCGGGTGAGGGGGCCTCCGGCAAGCTCATAGCAAGAGAAGGCCCCCTCACCCGGCTTGCTACGCAATCCGACCTCTCCCCCAAGGGAGAGGTGAAGAGCGCTTATCGCCCGAGCTGCGCCAGGATTTTCTTCGCCATTTCTGGCCCTGTCATTGCCGTGCCGAAGGCAAAGCCCTGGGCGTAGCGGCAATTGAGCTGGCGCAGGCGTTCGATTTCGTCGAGCGTTTCAACGCCTTCCGCCACGACCATCAGATCCAAATCTTCGGCAAGGCCGACGATGGCGCGGATGATCGGCGTCTGCGTGTGTGGGATGCCGGTCTCGGTCCCCATCTTCACGAAGGCGGCGGGAATCTTGATCGTGTCGAAGGGGAAGCGGTGCAGATAGCTCAGCGACGAGCTGCCGGTACCGAAATCATCGAGCGCCAGGCCAAGCCCGAGGCTGCGCAGGGCTTCGAGCATATAGGCGGAATGCTCGGGATTGCTCATCACCTGACCCTCGGTGATTTCAAGCTTCAGGTGCCCGGCCAGCGTCTTGTCCTGCGACACGAGATTGCGCATGTCGTTGAGCAGGGTTTCGGTCGCCAATTGGGTGGGCGAGAGATTGACTGAGATGAAAAAATCCTCGGGCAGGCCGATGGCCGTCATCCAGTCCTTGGCCTGGGCCGCGGCCTGTTCGAAGGCGAGGCGGCCGAGCTTGTCGATCTGGCCCGAACGCTCGGCCAGCGGCACGAATTCATCGGGATTGACTACGCCGCGCGTTGGGTGGTTCCAGCGCATCAGCGCTTCCGCGCCGACAATCTGGCCCGAAGTGATGTTCATCACCGGCTGATATTGCACATGCAGCTCGCCCTGGCGCATGCCGCGCTCGAGGTCTTCCTCGCTGGCACGATTATAATTGGCAATCGAACGAGCCGAAGCGCGATAGGCTTCGATGCGGTCGCCGCCAAGGCGCTTGGCGTAATACATGGCCAGCTCGGCGTCGCGCAGCACGTCGCCGGCTTCAGCCGGATTGCCGTCATAGATGGTGACGCCGATGGAAGCGGAAATGGTGAGATCACGGTCGCCGAAATTGAACGGGGCCTTCAGCGCCTTGCGGATCTGCTCCGCACTTTCGGCGATCTTGCCCGCGGTCTGCTCCGAGGCAAGGATCACGGCGAATTGGTCGCCCGAAATGCGCGCCACGGTGTCGAGCGGTCGCATGACGCGGGCGATGCGGCGCGAAATGGCGAGCAGCACCGAATCCGCCGCCGAATGACCTATGCGCTCTTCGAGCTCCATGAACCGGTCGATGTCGATGAGGAAGACGGCAGGCTTGACACCGCCAGGCTGGCGAGCGCGCACCAAAGCGCGGCTCAGCCGGTCGAGCAGCAATTGGCGGTTGGGCAGGCCGGTCAGGCTATCGTGCACGGCATCGTGCAGCAGGCGCTCACGGGCGGCCCGATCCTCGGTAACGTCCTGCAGGGTACCAACGATACGATTGACCTGACCATCGCCACCCAGCACCGGTTTCACGCGCATGCGGAAGGTGCGGTAATTGCCGTCATGGCCGGCAATGCGCATATCGGCCGAAACCTTGCCCCGGCGCAGTTCCACCAGCGTATCGAAGGCCGTGCGGAAGCGGTCGCGGTCGTCGGGATGGACACGATCGAGCCAGCGCTTGATAGCGCCGCGCAGGGCGCCGCGCTTCTCGCCGAGGCGGGTGGAAAGCTCGTCGCCAACGCTGACGCGGTCGCGATCGATATTCCAATCGAAGACGAAATCGCCCGAGCCAGTCAACGCCAGTGCCCGGCGCTCGACTTCGCTTAGGGTGCCGATGGTCACCTGCCCTTCCGAGAAGGCGTGTTGCACCGCGGTAAAGCCGAGCAGCATGACGACGAGCACAAGGCCGCCGCCGACGGCTGGCTGGGCCACGTCATTGGAAACCTGACCGGAAATCACCAACCAGGAATAGAACAGCCAGGCGATGAAGATGATCCAGGTCGGCACCAGCAGCACGGCACGGTCATAACCGCGCAGCGCCAGCAACAGGATCAGGAAGAAGCCCGAAAGCCCAAGCAACGCCAACACCAGGCGAGAAATGGTCGCGGCGATTTCGGGCTGGAAGAATGCAAAGCCGAAGAGCGCGAGGAACAGCGCCGAAAGCCCCAGCGCCAGATGGATGAAGCGCAGGTGCCAGCGATGAAGGTTCAAATAGATGAAGAGGAACCCCGCCAGCGTCGTGGCTATACCCGCCTCCGCCGCAGCGCGCAGCGGCTGCAACCCGCCGGCCGAGAGACCGAACAGACGGCCCAAAATGCCGAAATCGATGAGGAGATAGGCGAGCACCGCCCAGGCAAAGGCGGCCGTCGCGGGAAACACCCCGCGGCCCTTCACCACGAACATAATGGTGAGGAACACCGCCGCCAGCGAAGCCACACCCAGAACCACGCCGCGGAAGAGCGTGAAGGAGTTGACATAGTCGCGATAGGCGTTGGGTTGCCAGAGATAGAGTTCGGGTAACGAACCCGAGGAAAGCTCGGCGATCAGCGTCACCGTCGCGCCGGGGTCGAGCGTCACTTCAAAAACGTCGGCTTCCGGATCGGTCAGCTTGACCGGCCTGATGCCGGCGCTCGGCGTCACTGCCGTAATGCGCGCATCGCCAAGATCGGGCTGGAACACGCCGGAGCCCGGCAGGCGGTAAAAGGGCGCGACGAGCAGGCGTTCGATCTGCTGGTCGGAATCATTGCGCAGGGCAAAGAGCGCAAAGGAAGGATTGGTCCCCTGCTCGCTGGCCAACACCTCGATGCGGCGGATGATGCCGTCGGCGTCGGGCGCCGTCGAGAGTTGCACGCGGCCATCGGTGCCCGGCACGATCTCGATGACATCGGACAGATTGACCGCATTCACGTCCTCGGGGACGGAAATGACTTCGAACGCCTGGGCGGGCTGCAAAAAAGCGAGCGCAAGCAAGATTGCGAGAGCAAAAAAGGGACGCATCAAGAGCAGCTAATTCCCACACAAGGCTTCATTGTGGCGGCAGTCAGCCTGTTCAAAAGCCAGGCGGACAAGCCAAAAGTCGTTGGCAACCTCCGAAGGGGCGCACTCTTGGTAAGGGAGATTGACGCTTGCGGCAAGTCGGCCGACGCAGGCCGGTGTGGAATCGTGCCGCAAGCAAAACCCTTTCAGGCCACCCGATTGTGCCGGCCAAGGCGCAAACTGTCCCAGCGCTCGCGCGTCAGGCCCATGAGCACATGGTCTTCCCAGCGCCCATCGATCTGCAGATAGCGCTCGGCAAAACCTTCTTCGATGAAGCCATTTTTTTCGAGCACACGGCGCGAAGCCATGTTGTGCGGCAGAAAGGCGGCATGGGCACGGTGCAGGTCCAGGGTCTCGAAAATGAAGCGCAGCACCATTTCCACAGCCTCTGTCATCAGCCCCTGCCCGGCATAGGGCTGGCCCATCCAATAGCCGAGATTGACGAATTGCGCGGCCCGGCGGCGGATATTGGAGAGCGTAATGCCGCCCACCAGCGTTTCCGTCCCGTCATTGAGGAACACGAAGAAGGTATAGTCCGTACCCTGTTCAGCCTCCTGCCGGGCGCGGCGGACGCGCATGGAGAAGACGCGACGCCCCAGATCCGCCTCGGTCCAGCGCGGTTCGAAGGGTTTCAGAAATTCATGGCTCTGGCGGCGCAGTTGATACCAGGCGGGGTAATCACGCATCTGCGGCAGGCGCAAGGAGATGCGGCGCCCGCGCAGGTGGATCAACTGTTCTGGCGACGACCAGGGCCAGAGCATGGTTTAGCGCTGCAGCGTCTCGCCGATGCTTTCGACATCGGCCAGCCGGCTGATCGGGCCGATACCGGCCAGGGTCGGCTTGGAATTGGCGAAAATCTGCTCGGCAACATCACGCACGCGCTGCGCGGTGATGCGGTTGATGCGCTCCACCGTCTCGGCCATGGGAATGGGACGGCCCCAGAGAATCTGCTGGCGCGCCAATTGGCCGGCGCGAGCCGAGGGGCTTTCGAGCGACATCAGGAGCCCAGCGCGAATCTGGTTGCGCACGCGGGTCACTTCTTCGTCAGTAATGGTATCGGCGGCGCGCAAAAGCTCGTCGAGCACCACTGGCACGAGTTCGGAAACCTCGTCCTCGCCCGTCGCCGCGGCAACACCGAAGACGCCGCTATCGGCAAAAGCCCAGTGGAAGGCATAGACCGAATAGCAGAGGCCGCGCTTTTCGCGCACTTCCTGGAAGAGCCGCGAGCTCATGCCGCCGCCCAGCACCGAAGCCAGCACCTGCGCAGCATAAAAGCCGTCGGAATTATAAGCGCGCCCCTCAAAGCCGAGGACAATATGGGCCTGCTCATGATCCGAGACCAGCCGCTCCTGACCGCCCTGATACTCAGCCCGCTGGGGTGCCGGAGCCCCGCTCGGGGCAAGATCGGCAAAGCGTTCCCGCGCAACCTGAACCAGGCCATCGTGATCGACATTACCGGCCGCGGCCATGACCATGTGGTCGCCCACGTAGTTTCGGCGCATGTATTTGCCCACCATTTCAGGCGAGAAGGCGCGAACCGAATCAACAGTACCCAGAATAGTGCGGCCAATAGGCTGGGTCGGGTAAGCGGCCTGCTGAAAGAGATCGAAGACGTGGTCGTCGGGATTGTCCCGCGCCGCGCCGATCTCCTGCACAATGACCTGCTTTTCGCGCGTCATCTCGCCTTCGTCGAAGGTCGAATTCTGCAGGATGTCGGAGAGAATGTCGGCTGCAAGAACCACGTCGTCCTTGAGCACGCGGGCAAAGTAGCCGGTATGCTCGATAGAGGTCGCCGCGTTGAGATCGCCGCCGACATTTTCGATGGCTTCGGCGATTTCCAGCGCCGTGCGCGTCTTGGTGCCCTTGAAGGCCATGTGCTCGAGAAGGTGGGAAATGCCGTGCTCGGCCTTGCGCTCGGACCGCGCACCGGCCTTTACCCAGACGCCGATGGAGGCACTCTCCAGATGCGGCATGTCATCGGTCAGCACCACCATGCCGTTCTCGAGAGTCGTCGTTTGTACCGTCACACTCGTCCTCCTGAACCGGCGGCGGGGTGTTGTTTCCCCTGTCCGCCCAGGCCCTTTGTCGTCTTCAGGCCGCGCGGGTGCGCGACCCGATGAAGTTTTCCAGGACGCGCTGGTCATTGGCCAACACGTTGACCCGTTCGGGCCGCTGGTAGAGATCGCCGAGCCAGCTCGGCAAAGCCGGCTCGATCCCGGACGCCGCCTTAACGGCAGAAGGGAATTTTGCAGGATGCGCCGTCGCCAGCGTAATCATAGGCTCGGGCCCACGCGAGAGATTGCGCGCGACGCTGACGCCGACCGCCGTATGCGGATCGAGCAGATAAGCCGACTTGGCCCAGGTCTCGGCAATGGTTGAACTCGTCGCCTCCTCGCCCGAGGTGCCGGCGGCAAATTCGGCGCGAATGGCCGCGATGGAATTTTCCGGCAGGTCGAAGCCGCGCGACTGCTTCAGCGCAGCCATCATGCGGGATACGGCAGCCGCATCGCGACCGGCGCTTTCGAACAGCAGGCGCTCGAAATTGGAAGAAATCTGGATATCCATCGACGGGCTGATGGTCGGCGCCACGCCGGTCATTTCATAGCGGCCGGTATCGAGCGTACGGCGCAGGATATCGTTGGCATTGGTGGCGATGACAAGCTTCTCGATCGGCAGGCCCATGCGCTTGGCGCAATAGCCGGCAAAGATGTCACCAAAGTTGCCAGTCGGAACGGTGAAGCTGACCTTGCGGTGCGGCGCGCCGAGCGACACCGCGGCGACGAAATAATAGACGATCTGGGCAACGATACGGCCCCAGTTGATCGAATTGACGCCGGAAAGACGCACGGAATCGCGGAAGGCATGATTGTTGAACATGGCCTTCACCGCGTCCTGGCAATCGTCGAACGTGCCTTCGAGCGCGATGTTGTGGACATTGGCATCGAGCACCGTCGTCATCTGCCGGCGCTGCACTTCCGAGGTGCGCCCGAGCGGGTGCAGGATAAAGATGTCCGTGGTGTCGCGGCCGCGGAAAGCCTCGATGGCCGCCGAACCGGTATCGCCCGAGGTCGCGCCGACAATCGTCGCACGCAGGCCACGTTCGGTGAGCACATGGTCCATGATGCGGCTCAGGAACTGCATCGCCACGTCCTTGAAGGCGAGCGTCGGGCCATGAAAAAGTTCGAGCACGAAGTGATTGCTCTCGATCTCGACGAGCGGGGTCACCGAAGGATGGCGAAAGCTCTGATAGGCGCCGTCGATGATGGCGCGCAGCTTGGCAGCCGGGATTTCGTCGCCGGTGAAGCGCGAAATAACAGCATAGGCGACGTCGGCATAGGCCTTGCCGGCAAAGGCGGCGATTTCGTCGGGGCTGAGCTCGGGCCAGACTTGCGGAACATAGAGGCCGCCATCGGAGGCCAAGCCCGCGAGGACCGCATCGGAGAAGCCAAGCGCTGGCGCCTGGCCGCGCGTCGAAACAAACTGCATCGGAGGGGAAGGCCCTTCTAGAATTGTTGCAACCTAGTGAATGCGGCGGCTGACCGCAAGGTTTTGCCTCGGCGTGGCGTCAGGGACCGCCTGCCGGTCGTCTTGCCTGCCGGGTGAGCCAGAAGCCGAGCATGACCACGGCGACCACGGCAAAGCCGTACCAGGTCAGCGCGTAGCCGAAGTGATTATTGGGAAAGCTCACCACCGTCTCACCCGCTTGGGGTAGCTCGCCGGCAGGGCCGGCCGGCAGATCGACATAGAAGGGCGCGATCGGCGCGAGGGCCGGATCGGTCATCTTTGCGAGACGCGCGGGATCGCGAACCCACTCGATCCGGTTGGACATATCGGCTTCCGGGGTCATGAAACCGGGCGCTTCCGGCGTGCGCAATACGCCTGATATCGTCACCATGCCGGGGTCTTCGCCATGGAGATCGCCAAGTGCGGCGGTCTCCTGATATTGCTGCGGCACGAAGCCACGATTGACGAAAACGGTGCCGCCGCCCTGCAGTTCGAACGGGGTCATCACCCAATAGCCCGGCCCCGAGTATTGCCCCTTCGGATCGGAAAGACTGGTGAAGACGGTCGCGGTCTGGGTGTAACGATAAGCACCGGTCAGTTCGACAGGCTGATAGACGAGATCCTCGGTCTGGAGCGTGCCCCAGCTTTCCGGCGTCGGAACAGGGATCGGCGCTGCGCCGAGGCGCGCATCGACGGCAGCGATCAACGCTTCCTTCTCGGCAAGCCGCTGCATCTGCCAGGAGCCAAGAAACACGCATACCGCCGCCAGCGCCAGCATGAGGACGGCAAAAATCCAGTCGCTGATGCGAAGACGCGCAAAAGGGTTCATTGGTGTCCCTCATGGGCGTCGTGGCGATATTGGAGATTGACCAGCACGCCCTTGAAGGGCGGCAGCAGCGCCAGGGACAGCAGCAGCGTCGTCGGGATCCAGAGAACCAGATGCATCCAGGGCGGAATGGACACCAGGGCCCCGGTGATGAGGGCCAGCAAGATGACCAGCGGCGCAACGAGAAAGATGACGAAAACCGCCGGGCCATCGCCGCTATCGGCGAATTTGAGATCGAGCCCGCATGTCTCGCAAGAGGGCGCGAGCCTGAGATAGCCGGAAAACAGCTTTCCTTTGCCGCAACGCGGGCAGCGGCAAAGGAGGCCGGTGAGAACGGGGTTGGGCTGGCTCATGGAATTCCGCGGAAACGAAAGGGGGCGCAGCCAAGCCGCGCCCCCGTGATTTTGCCCTCAGACATTAATGCGTGGCCACACCCCAGCTACCCCAGACATAGATCGAGGCAAAGAGGAAGAGCCAGACCACGTCGACGAAGTGCCAGTACCAGGCGGCAAATTCGAAGCCCAGGTGACGCTGCGGGGTGAAATCACCGCGCTCGGCACGGATCAGGCAGACCAGGAGGAAGATGGTACCGATGATGACGTGGAAGCCATGGAAGCCCGTCGCCATGAAGAAGGTGGCACCATAGAGGTTGCCCGAGAACGAGAAGCCGGCATGGGTGTATTCGAGGAACTGCACGTAGGAGAACAGCACGCCGAGCGCCACGGTCAGCGCCAGACCCCAGCGCAGGCCCTGGCGATCGTTTTCGAGGAGCGCATGGTGCGCCCAGGTCACGGTCGTGCCCGAGGTAAGCAGGATCAGGGTGTTGAACAGCGGCAGGTGGAACGGGTCGAAAAGCTCGATGCCGGCCGGGGGCCAGTGACCGCCGGTAAAGGCGACGCGAGCATACTGTTCGACGTCGTCGAAGCGGAAGAAGCCGTCGAAATAGGCCCAGAACCAGGCGACGAAGAACATCACTTCCGAGGCGATGAACAGGATCATGCCGTAGCGGTGGTGCATCTGCACGACCGGGGTGTGGCTGACGCCGTCATTGGCTTCCTTCACCACGTCCGCCCACCAGGCGTAGAAGGTGTAGATCACGCCGGCAAGGCCGATGAAGAACAGCCAGGGGGTCCACTGCTTCATGAAGAAGACGGCGCCCACCATCATCACGAGCACCGCGGCCGACATTACAAACGGCCAGGGTGACGGCTCTACCATGTGGTAGTCATGGTTCTTTTCAATGGCGGCCATGTTCAGCTTCCCTCATTGTCTGAAGCGTAGAATGTGTAAGAGAGCGTAATCTCTTTGATTGTTTTCAGCTCGTGGTTCTCGTCGATATCGGGATCGACGAAGAACACGATCGGCATTTCCACCGTTTCGCCCGGCTGCAAGGTCTGCTCGGTAAAGCAGAAGCACTCGATCTTGTTGAAATAGACGCCGGCCTTTTCGGGCACGACGTTGAAGATCGCCTGCCCGGTGAGCGGCTTGTCGGTATTGTTGGTCGCGATGTAGTTGACCGTATCGACCCGACCGATCTGGTCGGTGATCGAGGCGGCCGGCTTCACGGTCCAGTCGAGGGCGTGATCGACATTGACGTCGAACCGCACCTTCATCTCGCGGGCGATGACGCCCTTCGGATTGGCCTCGGCAATCTGCGTGGTGCCGCCAAAGCCGGTCACCTGGCAGAAGAGTTGGTAGAGCGGCACGGACGCGAAAGCCAGACCCACCATACCGGCTGCAACGCCCATCAGCGTCAGGCCGAGCCGGCGATTACGCTTCTCAGCCTTGGCATTGGTTTCAACCGCGAGCGTCATCAGAGCCCCCGATCGAACAAAGCCGGGCCCATCTTGACGATGGTCAGCACGTAAAAGGTCAGCGCAAAGAGCGCGAGGGCCCCAGCCAGCGCGATGGAGCGGCGGCGGCGAACGCGCTTCAGCGTTTCGGCGGCCTTGGCTTCGGCAGTCATTGTCTCAAGCGCCTGATTGTTATCGGTCATGACCAGAACCCTCCGAGGCGCGCAATGAAGCTGTCGGTAAGAAGGCCGAGGAACAGCACGAAGAGATAGCTCAGCGAATAGGTGAAGAGGCGACGCGCGGCCTTGCGCATGTCGACATTGGTCGGCGCGCGCAGGAGGCGCACGGCAAGATAGACGAAGCTGATGCCGGTAATGGCGGCGACGGCGCCGTAAATCCAGCCACCGGTGCCGAGATAGACCGGCAGGAAGGCCGAGACAGCGAGAATGACCGAATAGACGAAAATCTGGCGCTTGGTGGAGGCTTCGCCGGCAACGTTGGGCATCATCGGAATGCCGGCCGCGGCATAGTCGCCCTGCTTATAGAGCGCCAGCGCCCAGAAATGCGGCGGGGTCCAGAGGAAGACGATGAGGAAGAGCGCGAGGCTTTCCCAGGTGATCGTCCCCGTCACGGCGGCCCAGCCGATCATGGTGGGGAAAGCGCCAGCTGCGCCACCAATGACGATGTTCTGCGGCGTCGAGCGCTTGAGCCAGATCGTGTAGATCACGGCATAGAAGAAGATTGTGAAAGCAAGCAGCCCGCCAGCCACCCAATTGGTGGCAAGGCCGAGCAGGGCCACCGAAAAGCCGGAGAGGATCAGGCCGAAGCTCAGCGCCTCACCCGATGTAATCCGACCAGCCGGAATGGGCCGGTTCTGGGTGCGGCTCATGATGGCGTCGATATCGGCATCGTACCACATGTTGAGCGCGCCCGAGGCGCCGCCGCCAATGGCGATGCAGACAATAGCGATAAGGCCAATGACCGGATTGATGCCACCGGGGGCAACCAGCATGCCGACAAGCGCGGTGAACACCACCAGCGACATCACACGGGGTTTCAGAAGCGCGAGGTAGTCTTCCACCCGCGCCTCGCCTGCCAGAGCAGGCATCCCCTTGCTGTCGTCGATATAGGCCACTGGATTTTTCCTTCTTGCGCGGACCGCACATAGCGCGATCCGCCCGCTTTGTCGCCGCGACTTAGTGCGCGTTGGTCGAGTCGATCTTGGGCAGGGTCGAGAACTGGTGGAACGGCGGCGGGGAGCTCAGCGTCCACTCCAGCGTCGTTGCGCCATCGCCCCACGGATTGTCACCGGCCGGACGCTTCTTACGACTAGCTTCCCAGGTCGCGTAGAAGAAGATCAACATGGCGACGAAGGTCACATAGTAGCCGATCGACGACACGCGGTTCCAGAGCGTAAAGGCATCCGGATAGTCGATGTAGCGACGCGGCATGCCGGCAAGGCCAAGGAAGTGCTGCGGGAAGAAGATCAGGTTCACGCCGACGAACATGGTCCAGAAGTGCAGCTTGCCCAGGAGCTCGTTGTACATGTAGCCGAACATCTTGGGGTACCAGTAGTACCAGCCAGCGAAGATCGAGAACACGGCGCCGAGCGAAAGCACGTAGTGGAAGTGCGCCACGACATAATAGGTGTCGTGCAGGGCACGGTCCGCACCGGCATTGGCGAGCACCACACCGGTCACACCACCAACGGTGAACAGGAAGATGAAGCCGATGGCCCAGAGCATCGGCAGGCGGAAGGTGATGGAGCCGCCCCACATGGTGGCGATCCAGGAGAAAATCTTCACGCCGGTCGGCACGGCAATAACCATGGTGGCGGCAACGAAATAGCGCTGCACGTCGAGGCTCATACCCGTCGTGTACATGTGGTGGGCCCACACGACGAAACCGACGAAGCCGATCGCGACCATTGCATAGGCCATGGCCATGTAACCGAAGATCGGCTTGCGGCTGAAGGTCGACACGATGTGCGACACGATGCCGAAGCCCGGCAGGATCATGATGTAGACTTCAGGGTGGCCGAAGAACCAGAACAGGTGCTGGAACAGAACCGGGTCACCGCCGCCTTCGGGCGCGAAGAAGGTCGTGCCGAAATTGCGATCCGTGAGCAGCATGGTGATGGCGCCAGCCAGAACCGGCAGGGCGAGCAGCAGCAGGAAGGCCGTCACAAGCACCGACCAGGCAAAGAGCGGCATCTTGTGGATGGTCATGCCCGGGGCGCGCATGTTGAGGATGGTGGTGATCAGGTTGATCGCGCCAAGGATCGAACTCACGCCGGCAACGTGCAGGGAGAGGATCGCAAAATCCATGGCAGGGCCCGGGTGGCCCACGGTCGAGAGCGGCGGATAAACGGTCCAGCCACCGCCAAAACCGGTCGTGCCCGAAGCGCCTTCAAAGAAGAGGCTCATCAGCAAGAGGATGAATGCCACCGGCAGCAGCCAGAACGCGATGTTGTTGATACGCGGGAAAGCGGTATCGGGCGCACCAACCATGAGCGGGGCGAAATAATTGGCAAAGCCACCCATGGTCGCCGGCATGACCATGAAGAACACCATGATCAGGGCATGAGCCGTGGTGAAGACGTTGAACATCTGCTTGCCGGCGTCGATCGAGCCGGAGGGGTCGGAGATGCCATAGACCATGGAGGCGAGACCATGGAAAATCTGGATGCCCGGCTCCTGCAGCTCCATGCGCATGAAGCCCGAGAGCAGGCCGCCGACGATACCGGCAACGATCGAGAACACGAGATACATGATCCCGATGTCCTTGTGATTGGTCGACAGGACCCAGCGACGCCAACCCGTGGGTGTGTGGTGGTCGTGCGCGGCGTGGTCATGCCCGGTGGCATGGGCCTCGAGGTGTGCTGCTTCTGACATTATGGTCTCCCCTGACCCTATTACTGAATAGCCGGCAGCACGGCGACGGCGCTGGCATAGTCACGGCTTTCCTTGAAGGCCGTGATGAAGGCTTGATATTCTTCGGCGGTGACGACGCGCACGGCGATCGGCATGAAGGCATGGTCCTTGCCGCACAGTTCCGAGCACTGGCCATAGAAGAGGCCGGTTTCGCGCGAGTTGAACCAGGTTTCATTGAGGCGCCCCGGCACGGCGTCGATCTTGATGCCGAAGGACGGAACGGCGAAGGCGTGAATGACACCCGAGGGGCTCGAGGTCACCTGCATGCGCACGGTGGTATCGACCGGCACGATCAGTTCATTGTCGACAGCCAGGAGGCGCGGCTGGTTCGGCTTGATCGTCTGGTGGTAGCTGTCCACCGCGGAGCCAAGGATGTTCGAGTCAAAGGCGACGCCTTCGTCGACATATTCATAGTTCCAGTACCACTGCTCACCCGAGGCCTTGATGGTGAGAGAAGCGGCCGGGACCTCGACTTCGCCGAACGAGAAAATATTGGCGCCGAGGAACTTGCGCTCGCCATCGGGCACGGTGAGCTGGTCGGACAAGACGCCGAAGGACGGGATGGCGATGATGATCAGAACGACGATCGGCAGGACCGTCCAGATCACTTCGATCAGCGTATTATGCGTGAAGCGCGCCGGCACCGGATTGGCCTTGGCGTTAAAGCGCAGCACGATGACGATAAGCAGTGCAAGAACGAAGAGCACGATGAGCGTGATCGTCCACATCAGCGGACCATCGTGGAAGGCCACGATGGAATCCATGATCGGCGTAACCGATTGCTGCAGGTGGAACTGGCCCGGCTCCGGATGGCCCTTACCGATTTCCTGGGCGGAAGCGAAAGCGGGCATCAGCGCCAGCATGGCCGTCGCGGCGGCACCCAACTTCCTCACGAACTGACCGGTCACCATAAACCCCCTGTTAACCAATTCTGGTGGCGCACACCAAGAAAGAGAGTGGAAAACAGCGGCATAGCTCACGCCGCCCCGACTCAACCTCGGAGCGCAAAACTCGGATTTGACCTAAATCACATTGCTGGGACCGAGTCTATCGCGGCTTCGCACACTTCCGACTGTTTAAAACTGGACAAAATCGGAAGCCTTTGCCTCAAGCGCGCCGCAGTTTCGCTGCCAGATCGCCGGCAGCGCGCCCTTTGGTTGACAGGGCTTTAAGGATAACTCAAACAGGTCCGAACGCCCCGCGCCCCGAATTCGGCTGGAGACGAACAAGAGTGATGGAATTTTCGAAGCGGCTGATCGGCCTGGCCCTGACTGTCGCCGCCCTTGCCGGCGCCACCCCTGCCATGGCCCAGGGCACCGTGCGTGGTGAATATGGCGACTGGCAGATGAGCTGCGACACACCGCCCGGCGCCAGCTCCGAACAATGCGCCATCATTCAGAACGTCATGGCCGAAGACCAGCCCAATGTCGGCCTCTCGGTCATCGTGCTGCGCACTGCCGATCGTGAAGCCCGCCTTTTGCGCGTGCTCGCCCCGCTCGGCGTCTTGCTGCCAAACGGCCTCGGCCTCAATGTCGACGGCACCGATATGGGCCGCGTCGCCTTCGTGCGCTGCCTGCCCAATGGCTGCGTTGCCGAAGTCGAGCTTGACGATGGCCTGATCGACGTTCTCTCCAAGGGCACGAGCGCGATCTTCGTCGTCTTCAAGACGCCGGAAGAAGGCGTTGGCATCCCGGTTTCGCTGGACGGGTTCTCCGAAGGCTTTGCCGCCCTGCCCTGACCCAGGACAGAGTATGGAAGACGATCGCCGGAAATATCACCGCAATCGCACGCTCAAGGGCGGACGAATCGTGACCAATGACGGGCATTCGACTTTCGATTGCACGGTGCGGAACCTCTCCGAAGAGGGCGCTAAACTCGTGGTAACGAGCATTATCGGCCTGCCGCACCGGTTTCGGCTCTCCATGGCCGATGGCCGCAATTTCGATTGCGAAACGATCTGGCACACCGAGACCGAACTCGGCGTCCGGTTCCTGTAGCGCAACGCTTCCCTTCTTCGTCATTGCCGGGCTTGCCCCGGCAACCCATCTCGCCTCGGCATGGACCACCGGGACAAGCCCGGCGGTGACGGCTGGTGCAGGAACGACACCCAAATCCCCAAAATGAAAAAAACCGGGCGAGTGCAAGCACAAGCCCGGTTGAGTTTTCAGGAAACGGGACCAGCGGCAAAACTGGCCCGGGAGATGGAACGAGCACATCGTGTTCGGTCCAAGAGAGACGTCCACGCCGGGGCGTGGACGAATGCTTTAACGCAGAGCCTGGCGGGCTCGGGCGGTGTTGAGCACCATGGTGGAGGCGCGCGAACTCTGCGCGGTCATGGCGTCGTGAATATCTGCATGGGAGAGGCCAAGATCGCGCAGGCGATCACTGTCGAGCTCGAGCAGGCTCTTGAGCACGGTCCGGCGTTGACGATCAGCATTCACCTTGGCGACAAAGGCAAAAAATGCGCGCAAGGGGGTAGTCGGCGTGGCGGCCGCAACTGACCGCTCGCCGGGCAGCGAGAGAGCCATTTCAATCTCCGAAAATGTTGTTTTGCCGAAGGGAGGTCGGCTGGAAGGGCGCCTTTTACGGCGATGATGATGAGATAACCCGCTGGACTTCCATTCGTCCAACAAATAGATTTCATCCATTCAATCAAAATGAGTGATGGGAGATCCGCCATGGCCGCTCCGCTCGATCTCGACCAGTTGCAGAGCTTTTGTGCCATTGCCGATTGCGGCAGCTTCACCGAGGCCGCCCGCCGCGTGAACAAGACACAATCTGCCGTCTCCATGCAGATCAAGCGCCTCGAAGAGCGACTGGGGCATGCCTTGCTCTCGCGCGATGGTCGCACCGTCACGCTCACGCACCATGGCGAAGTGCTTTATGAGCGCGCGCGCAAAATGCTGCGCACAAATGCCGAGATCCTCGACCATTTCTCCGATGGCGACCTTGCCGGCTCGATCCGCTTCGGCGTGCCGGACGACTATGCCGTGCGCTTGCTGCCCGTAATCCTCTCGAGCTTCCAGCGCACCCATCCCAAAATCGTCGTCGACGTCTCCTGCATGGCCTCGGAGCACCTTCTCGAAGGCATGCGCGCCGGCCGCTACGATCTCATCGTCTTCACCCAGGGTACCGAGCAGAACTTTGGTGAGCTGTTTCGTACCGAAAAGATGTTCTGGGTCGCGAGCCATGGCGGACGGGCGCTCGCCAGCGAACCGGTCGCCATCGCCTGCGGGCCGCAATATTGCATCTGGCGCAAGGATGCGATGGATGCACTCGACCGCACCGGCACCGACTATCGCATCGCCTATACCTCATCCAATGCAACAGCCATTTCCTCGGCGGTGCTCTCCGATCTCGCCATCGGCTTCCTGCCCGAAAGCGCCCTGCAGCCGGGCATGCGCGTCGTCTCCGACGAACACGGCCTGCCCCATCTCCCCGATGCACAGATGGCCCTGATGCGCGCCAGTCACGCCTATGGCGGCATCTATGATGCGCTCGCCAATCACATCGTGCAGTCCATGGGCAATCTGGAACATCCGCACCAAGCGGAAGCGGCGGAGTAACCCCCCTCCGCCCCTTGACCCGGCGCGGCATTTCCCGCACCAAGTCACCATGCCAGAAGTCCTGACCAATGCTGCCGAATTTACCGTTTCCGAAATCGCCCAGGCGGTAAAGCGAACGGTCGAAGATGAGTTCGGCCACGTCCGCGTGCGCGGCGAAATCTCGGGCTTTCGCGGCCAGCACTCCTCCGGCCACGCCTATTTCACCCTCAAGGACGATGCCGCCTCGATCGACGCCGTCATCTGGAAGGGCAGTTTTGGCCGCCTCGCCTTCAAGCCCGAAGAAGGATTGGAAGTCATCGCCACCGGGCGCCTGACAACCTTTCCGCGCTCGTCGAAATACCAGATCGTCATCGAGCAGATCGAACCGGCCGGCGCCGGCGCGCTCATGGCTCTCCTCGAAGAGCGCCGCAAGAAACTCCTAGCCGAAGGGCTCTTTGCCCGTGAGCGGAAGCGCCCCCTGCCCTATTTGCCGAGGGTCATCGGCGTCATCACCTCGCCCACCGGCGCGGTCATCCGCGACATCCTTCATCGCCTCGACGATCGTTTCCCGAGTCACGTTCTCGTCTGGCCGGTGCGCGTGCAGGGCGAAACCTGCGCCCCCGAAGTCGTTGGCGCTATCGAAGGCTTTAATGCCCTTCTCCCCAATGGCCCCATTCCGCGTCCCGACATTTTGATCGTCGCGCGCGGCGGCGGCTCCATCGAAGACCTTTGGGGCTTTAACGAAGAAGCCGTCGTTCGTGCCGTCGCCGCCTCGGATATTCCGGTCATCTCGGCTGTGGGCCACGAAACCGATACGACACTGATCGACTATGCCTCGGACATGCGCGCGCCGACGCCTACCGCCGCGGCCGAAGCGGCTGTCCCCGTCCGCGCCGAACTCATCGCTTATGTCGACGATCAGGGCAGCCGCCAGCGCCAGGCCGCTCGCCGCAGTCTTGCGAGCCTGAAGGACCGCCTGCGCGCCGTCAGCGCCGGCCTGCCGCGACCGGCCGACCTCATCGCAACGCAGCGTCAGACCCTCGATATGGCAGGAACCCGGCTCGCGGGTGGCCTCCGCCATTTCGTGCAAGATCGGCGTCTGGCCTTCTCCCGCC
>NZ_JQGC01000038.1 GCF_000743575.1 Devosia riboflavina
TCGCGGCTATAGCCGAGGGTGCCCGTGCCATAGCTGAGCGAGAAGACCGTCATGATATAGAAGAGCACGAAGGTGGCGAGGGCGGCCATGGTGCCAAGCAAGAGGCTCAGCTTGTGGCTCTTGAAGACGTCGAAGAACGGGACTTCGACGCGTTCGGCCTTCTCGATGGCCTTGGCGAATTCCGGGGTTTCGGTGATCTTCAGGCGGATGAAGAGGCCGAAAATGACCAGCACTGCGCTGGCGAGGAACGGCACGCGCCAGCCCCAGGACATGAAGGCTTCATCGCCGAGGAAATGGGCGAGGACCAGGAAAATGGTGGTGGCGAAGAAGAAGCCGACGGGAGCGCCGAGCTGGGGGAACATGCCGTACCAGGCGCGCTTGCCTTCGGGAGCATTTTCAGTGGCGAGGAGGACTGCGCCGCCCCATTCACCGCCGAGGCCAAGGCCCTGCCCCAGACGGCAGAGCGCGAGGAGCAGCGGCGCGAAAATGCCGATCTGTTCGTAGGTCGGCAGCGCGCCGATCAGCACGGTGGAAATGCCCATGGTCAAGAGCGCGGCGACGAGGGTCGCCTTGCGCCCGACCTTGTCACCGAAATGGCCGAAGAAGGCGGCGCCGATGGGGCGCGCCAGGAAGGCGATGGCGAAGGTGGCGAGCGAAGACAGCAGGGCCGAGTTTTCGTCGGTCGAGGGGAAGAAGAGGTGCGGGAAGACGATCACCGCGGCGGTGGCATAGATGTAGAAATCGAAGAATTCGATCGTGGTGCCGATCATGCTCGCGGCGAGAACGCGGCGGGCGGAATTCCTCGGCGCGGCCGCCGGGGACGATGCTGTAGCGATGGTCATGATAGTCCGGGATGCTTTTTCAATTGGGGCGCGGAAATAGCGCGCCTCCATCCCGAATAGTCCGCGCCATAGCCAACGATTGGGTTGAATGCCTTCGACGATGCGGCGGATCTGGTTGAAGCGCAGGGGGCGGTCGACCAGCTTCCAGAGGATCAGGGCCGTCCACTTGTCGGCGATGTGGTCGAGGACTAGCCGCGTGGGGCAGTCCTTTTCGTAGACGTTTGGTGTTCTCATGGCGGGGCCCGGTTTCTGCGGGGTGACCTTATCACCCGGTAGTGCCTTCTTACCAGCTTTCCAGAATTCGTCTAAGTGCAATCCCACTAGCTAGTTTCTATTGGGTACTAGCTGCAATGTGGAGAGCATAATGAGCAAAGAGATTTTGGTAATCGGCGGGACCGGCAATGTCGGCGAGGCGCTGGTGCAGGAACTGGTGGCAAAGGGTGAGACCGTGCGTATTGGGACGCGGCGGCCGGAGAAGGTTTCGGTTGCCGGGGCCAAGGCGGTGCTGGTCGACCTCGACAGGCCGGAGACGCTGGGGCCGGCGCTGGAGGGCGTGGATCGGTTGTTCGTTTTGGCGCCGGCTGGCGAGGCGGATCATGTGCGGCTGCTCGCGCCGGTGGTGGATGCGGCGGCAGAGCGCCAAGTGAAGGTGGTGTTGCAGACGGCTATCGGCGTCGAGGCGGATGATAATATTCCGTTCCGGCAGGTGGAATTGCGGCTCGAAAAATCGGGCGTGCCCTATGTGATCCTGCGGCCGAACTGGTTCTCGGACAACTTTGAGAGCTATTGGGGCCATGACGTGCTGGCGGGCGAAATCCGGGTGCCCGCAGGGGAAGGCAAGTCGAGCTTTATCGATAGCCGGGATATTGCGGCCGCTGCTGCGGCGGCGCTGACGACGGACAAGTTCGATGGGCAGGCTTTTGCGCTGACCGGGCCGGAGGCGCTGAGCTATGGCGAGGCGGCGGAGCTGATTTCCAAGGCGACGGGCCGGACCGTTGGCTATCGGTCGGTCGATGACTCGGAGTTCGTCCCTGCCATCGTTTCGGCGGGTCTGTCGCCGGACTATGCGCAGATGCTGGCGGCGATCTTCTATCCGGTGCGTGAGGGCTGGACCGCGGCGACCACGGATGCGGTGGAAAAGCTGACGGGGAAGAAGCCGCGGACGCTGGCGGCCTATATCAGCGAGAATGCTGCGAAGTTCATTCCGGCGTAAGATGAAGGGCTCCCACGGGGGCCCTTTTGCTTTTCAGGGCTCGGCTTCGATCTTGGTGCGGTTTTCGGCGAGGAAGGGCGAAGAGGAGTCGATGATCATCTCGAACCAGATCGGAAGGTGGTCAGAGAGCTGGTTTTGCTGCCAGTAGCTATCGAAATACTTTTTCATCGCTACGGGGTCGTTGGCGAGATCGGCAGCGCCACCGTAGACGCCGAGCATTTCGGGCAAGTAGGTCGCGGCATCGTCAAGACGCAGGACGTGTTCGAAGGGGTTGAAGACGCCGCCGCTTTCCTGACCATCGGCGGAAAGGGCGAGGCGGAAGAACTTGTTCTTGCGGATGAAAAAGCGGTCGTAGACTTCGGTCAGCGCTGCATTGGTGTGCTTGTCGGCGAGGCTGTTGACCTCGACGAAGCCGGCGGCGCTGAGGAGGTCGATCGATTGCTGGTCGACGGTCCGGAAGAAGTTGAAGTCGCCGGTGAGGATGAGGTTTTCGCCCCAGAGTTCGTCTGATTTTTCCTTGAGGGCTTTTACCAGAAGTTCGACTTCGGCCTTGCGGGCGGCGGCCTTGTTGCCGGTCTTGTCGGGCGAAAGGTGCAGGTTGATGAGGACGAAGCTTTTCCAGCCGGCGCGGAAGCCGGTCATGTAGGGCGTGCGGGCGATCTGGGAGATCATGGCGCCATCGCTGACGGCGGGCCAGAGGACGAGTTCACCGACAAGGCCCGAAAGGTTCACCCGCTTGTTGTTATAGAGGTAGCAGGAACGCTCGCGATTACCGCTGCTGCCATCGGTGATGTCGTTGACGAGATAGGACCAATCGGAGCCCAGGATGCGCATCAGGATGCTGATATCCTTAAGGGTCGATTTGACTTCCTGGATGGCAACGAGATCGAAGCGGGCGACGATCTCGGCGATGTAATAGTAGGATTCCGGCAGGCGCTGGGTGGTGTGTCCGAATTCCTTGATGTTCCAACTGGCGACGAGAAGGTTTTCTTCGGCGCGGCGGGACGGGATGACCTTGTCGAGGGCTTCGCGCAGGCGCAGGAGGCCGTCAATGGTCCGGATTTTCGCCGGCTTGGTCATATCGGGAAAGACGCGAATGAAATCGCGCTTGGCGAAATTAGCTTCGGGACGAAGGTCGTTGTAGAACGGCATGTCCGGCCCCCATTTGGGATGGGGAAGCTTAGCGCAGGGGCGTGACAGGCGGAAGTACGCAGGATTGCTGGCCACCCTGCCCGAGTCCCAGAAAAAGAAATCCCCGCTTTCGCGGGGATGACCTTGTTTGTGTGCCTGGACCTGACCCTAGACGAGGCGGCTCTGTTCCATGGCGGCCGAGATGAAGCTGGTGAACAGCGGATGCGGTTCGAACGGCTTGGATTTCAGTTCGGGGTGGAACTGGACGCCGATGAACCACGGGTGGTCGGTGCGTTCGACGATTTCGGGCAGCTTGCCATCGGGCGAGACGCCGGAGAACAGGAGGCCGTTCTTTTCGAGGAGCTTCCGGTAGTCCATGTTCACTTCATAGCGGTGACGATGGCGCTCGGAAATGCGGGTCGAGCCGTAGATGTCGGCGACGCGCGAGCCGCGGGTGAGCTGGGCGGGATAGGCGCCGAGGCGCAGGGTGCCGCCGAGATTGCCGGAGCTATCGCGGGTTTCGGTTTCGTTGCCCTTGACCCACTCGGTCATCATGCCAACGATCGGCTCCTTGGTGGGGCCGAATTCGGTGGAGGAGGCATTCTTGATGCCGGCCGTGTTGCGGGCGGCCTCGATGCAGGCCATCTGCATGCCAAAGCAAATGCCGAAATAGGGCACGTCTTTGACGCGGGCGAAGCGGGCTGCTTCGATCTTGCCGGCAGAGCCGCGCTCGCCGAAACCGCCGGGCACGAGGATGCCGTGGACGTGCTCGAGATACGGCGCCGGATCGTCGCGTTCAAAGACTTCGCTATCGATCCACTGCAGGTTGACCTTGACCTTGTTGGCGATGCCGCCATGGGTCAGGGCTTCCGAGAGCGACTTATAGGCATCCTTGAGGCCGGTATATTTGCCGACGATGGCGATGTTCACTTCGCCTTCGGGGTTGTGATAGCGGCGGGAGACTTCGTCCCAGGCCGACATGTCGGGCTCGGGCGCGTCGGTGATGCCGAGGGCCGCGAGGATTTCGCGGTCGAGGCCTTCATGGTGATAGGCGACGGGCACGTCGTAGATCGAGGCGACGTCGAGGCCCTGGATGACGGCGGATTCGCGGACGTTGCAGAACAGGCTGAGCTTCTTCTTTTCGCCTTCCGGAATCGGACGGTCGCAACGAACCAGCAACACGTCGGGGGCGATGCCGATGGAGCGCAACTCCTTGACCGAGTGCTGGGTCGGCTTGGTCTTCAGCTCACCGGCCGAGGGAATGTAGGGCATCAGGGTGAGGTGGAGATAGGCGGCGTGATTGCGCGGCAGTTCGTTGCCGAGCTGGCGGATGGCTTCGAAGAAGGGAAGGCCTTCGATGTCGCCGACCGTGCCGCCGATTTCGACGAGGACGAAATCGTAATCCTCATTGCCTTCGAGGACGAAATTCTTGATCGAGTCGGTGACGTGCGGAATGACCTGCACGGTGGCACCGAGGAATTCGCCCTTGCGCTCTTTGGAGAGCAGGTCGGAATAGATCCGGCCCGAAGTGATGTTGTCGCGCTTATTGGCCGCACGGCCAGTGAAGCGCTCGTAGTGACCGAGGTCGAGGTCGGTCTCAGCGCCGTCGTCGGTCACGAAGACCTCGCCGTGCTGGGTCGGCGACATCGTGCCGGGGTCAATGTTGAGATAGGGGTCGAGCTTCCTCAGGCGGACCTTATAGCCGCGCGCCTGCAGCACAGCGCCAAGCGCCGCTGAAGCCAAACCTTTGCCAAGGGAGGAAACCACGCCTCCGGTGATAAAAACGTACCGAGCCATGGGCGATCACCATAAGCACATCATGAACGATTCGCAGAGCCGCATGATGCGGTCCACACAAAAAGAAGAAGGGGATGTTTCCATCCCCTTTTTCGGCGGTCGCCTTTCGGCGCTTTAGTTACCGGTTGTCGTAGCCGGCGTTTGCGTATCAGTCGCCGGGGCCGGAGACTCTGGGGCCGCTGCGGGGGCAGCTTCCGGAGTCGCCGCGGGCGTCGCTTCAGAAGAAGCTGCCGGAGCCGTCTCGGAAGACGCTTCCGGGGTTGCCGCGGGAACCGGCAGGTCGCTGGTCGGGGCGGGAGCCGCCGGAGTCGTTGCCGGAGCAGCCGGGGTCGACGTTGCAGGAGCCTGGGCATCGGCCGGAACCGGAAGGTCCGACGTCGTATCGCCCTGCAGCGCGTTCAGCGCATCAAGAACGTTGGACGGCGCGGCGCCATCTTCAGTGGTCGTCGTGGCGCGATCGAGAATGCTCGAGGTGCCGCGGTCGAACTCATTGAGAATGGTGAGGCCAATAGCCGTGGCGAAGAACAGGGTTGCCAGGATCGCCGTGGTGCGTGTGAGCAGGTTTGCCGAGCCACGCGCCGTCATGAGGCCACCGCCGCCACCACCACCGATGCCAAGCGCGCCGCCTTCGGAGCGCTGGATCAGGATGACGCCGATAAGGGCCACAACGATCAGCAGATAGACAACAATAAGGACGTTCGCCATGAGGTCTTGGTCTTCGCGTCAGTCAGAAAGGATGCGGCGTCATACACGCCTAAAACGGCAAAGGCCAGACCGTTGCCATGTTTTTCATAGCAACGACCCATGCCGTTCGGTCATACCGCGGAGATAATGGTGTAAAAGTCTTTTGCCAAGAGGCTGGCGCCGCCGACGAGGCCGCCATTGACGTTTTCGACGGCGAGAATTTCTCGCGCATTCACGGGCTTGAGCGAACCACCGTAGAGAATGCGGAACTCGTTGCCGCGCGGACCGAAGCGATCGACGAGGCGAGCGCGGATGCTGGCATGCATCTGTGCGATGTCGTCATTGCTGGGGGTGCGGCCCGTGCCGATGGCCCAGATGGGTTCGTAGGCGACGATGACTTCGTGCTGGCCGGCACCATCGGGAATGGAGGCGGCGAGCTGGGCGGCGACGACGGATTCGGCCTGGCCGGCATCGCGCTGGGCTTCGGTTTCGCCGACGCAGATGATCGGCTTCAAACCGGCGCCGATGGCGGCTTCGGCCTTCAGGCGCACCTGATCGTCGGTTTCGCCGTGATCGGCGCGGCGCTCGGAATGGCCCACGATGACGAACTGGGCCCCGGCATCGGCCAGCATATAGGCGGAAACATCGCCCGTATGGGCGCCGGACGCATTGGCGTGGCAATCCTGGCCACCGGCCATGATACCGCTGGAGGCGCCCTGCGCCGCGACGGCGGCAACGAGGGTCGCCGGCGGACAGATGACGACAACAGCGCGTGGAGCCTCGCCAGTCGTGAGCAAATTGGCCAGTTCAGTCAGTTCATCGAGCGACTGGGACACCCCGTTCATCTTCCAATTCCCGGCGATCAGCGGTGAGATGGTGGTCAATCTAGATACTCCTGCCTCTTGCGCCAAAGTGGGCTTTGCCCTAACCCCGGCTGTCGGAAAGTCTTACTAGTCTCAGGCAACCCTTTGGGTAAAGCCTCAGACCCTAAACTGGAACGTTCGAAATGCTCGATGGTTTGCGTGGTTTTGCAAAATCCTGGCCAGGGAAGATCATGGGAGCGTTCCTGCTGGTGGGTGTAGCCGGCTTCGGTATCAACAACGTGATCACCGATCTCGGCAGCAATACCGTGGCCCGCGTGGGCGACCAGGAAATTACATCACGCGAATTTTTGCGGGCTTACCAGAGCCAGGCGAACAATCTCGCCAACCAGATCGGCCGCGTGCCGACCGTGGCCGAGGCCGAGGCCATGGGTCTGCCGACCTATGTGCTGATGAACATTTCGCAGGGCGAGGCGATGAACGTGCTGGCCAACCAGCTCGGCCTAGGGGTTTCCGACGACAAGCTGGGACAGATGCTGCGCACCGATCCTTCGTTCCAGGGGACGCTGGGCAATTTCGATCCGTCGATCTTCAACCAGGTGTTGCAGGCGAGCGGCTGGACGGAAGCGGAATATTTTGAGACGCGCGGCAATGAAGCCAAGCGCGAGCAGTTGATCTCGGCGCTTTTTGCCGACAAGACGCTGCCCGACGTGGCGCAGGGCCTGATCAACGACTATGCCGGCACGCAGCGCACGATCGATTATATCACGCTGACCGACGCCAATATCGAGACGCCGGCGGCGCCGACCGAGGAAGAGCTGACCGCCTACCTCACCGAGCACCAGGCTGAGTATCGCACTGTGGAAACGCGCCGGGTGCAGATGCTGGACCTGTCGCTGGCTTCGCTGGCTGCAACCAAGACGATCGAGGAAGACGCGATCGCTGCCGAATATGAGCGCATCAAGGCGACGCTGACGACGCCGGAGAAGCGCACCATCGAGCAGGTCGTGCTCAATGCCGAGCAGCAGGCTGCCTTTGAGGCCGGTCTGGCCGCGGGCAAGGATTTTGCCACGCTGCTTACGGAAAACGGGCTGACGGCGACGAGCCTTGGCACGCTGACGCAGGCGCAGGTGACCGATACGGCGCTGGCGACGGCAGCCTTTGGGCTGGAACAGGGCGGTGTGACGCTGATCGATGGCGTGACCGGCAAGCGCGCGGTGCATGTCGCCGCCATTGAAGCCGCTGGCCAGCCGACGCTGGAAGAGGCGCGCGAGCAGATCGTGACCTCGCTGTCGATGGCTGCGGCTCGCAATGACATCAACGACATTCTCGATCAGATCGAAGAGCTGCGTGCTGCTTTCCGTCCGCTGACTGAAATTGCCGAGCGTTTCGGGCTCGACCTTTATGAGGCCGATGTGACCGTGGGCGGCAATCAGCTCGAAATGAATTCATCGTCTTCGAGGTGGTTGATAACACCGTGCCGACCGAGCCGCTGGAAACCGCGGCTGCCGACAACCTGCAGAACGAAGCCAAGAACGGGGTCTATGGTGACTTCGTCGGGGCTGTGCGTGACGATGCGGGGCTGCGGATCAACCAGCAGGCGCTGCAGCAACTGCTTGCTCTCAACTTCGGCCAGTAACAACCGGGCCGCTTTCCCACCAACCGTAGAGACCACGATGGGCGACGATTTTTCCACGCGTTTTGCAGAGCAATATGAAGCCGGCAAATCGCAGATCGTCTGGCGTCGCATCGTGGCCGATCTCGAAACGCCCATCGGCACCTATCTCAAGCTGGCGCAGGAACGGACCCATTCGTTCCTGCTGGAAAGCGTGCAGGATGGGACGACGCGTGGGCGTTATTCGATCATCGGGCTGCTTCCCGACCTGATCGTTCGGGTCGAGGACGGCACGGCCAGCGTCAATCGGCAGGCGCAGCTTGATCCAGATGCCTTCGAGGTAATGGATGACAAGCCGCTCGACGCGCTGCGCGGGCTGGTGGCGGAAAGCCAGATCGTCGTTCCCGAGGGGTTGCCGCCGCAGTCGGCGGGGATTTATGGCTATCTCGGCTATGAGATGGTCCGTTATATGGAAGTGCTGCCGAACGGCAATCCGGACGATCTCAAAACCCCGGAAGCGGTGCTGATGCGGCCGTCGCTGCTGGCGATCTTCGATACGGTCAAGGACGAGCTTTACCTGACGGCGCCGGTCTATGTGAAAGCTGGTGTTTCGGCGCGGCAGGCGCTGGAGGCGGCTGAAGCGCGGATCGACGATGCGATTGCCCGGCTTGGGCGCGCTCTGCCGGCGACCCCTGCCCTGCCCG
>NZ_JQGC01000039.1 GCF_000743575.1 Devosia riboflavina
TGTTCCCCGTCAGCGCCCATGGCACAGATTCAGGGTTGAGCTTTAAGGAGTGTTTTGGTCTCGTCGTCTGACGAAGGAACCAAGATGACTGCTAAATCCCCGAGCACCAAAAAGCCTGCCGAGCAGGTGGTGAAGGACATTCGCCGGGCGACCCGACGGCACTTTTCAGCTGAAGACAAGATCCGGATCGTTCTCGATGGTCTGCGCGGCGAAGACAGCATTGCCGAACTGTGCCGCAAGGAAGGCATCGCGCAGAGCCTGTATTACACTTGGTCGAAAGAGTTCATGGAAGCCGGCAAGCGCCGACTGGCGGGCGATACTGCTCGTGCTGCGACCAGTGATGAGGTCAAGGATCTGCGCCGAGAGGCTGGTGCGCTCAAGGAATGCGTTGCCGACCTGACGCTGGAAAACCGTCTGCTTAAAAAAAGCATGATCGCGGATGGGGACGAGCCAGAATGAGATATCCCGCATCCGAAAAGCTCGAGATCATCAATCTGGTTGAGCAGTCGCACCTGCCCACAAAACGCACGCTGGACCGGCTGGGCATCCCGCGCCGGACCTTCTATCGCTGGTATGACCGCTACCTCGGTGGCGGTCCTGAAGCACTAGAAGATCGGTCTTCGGCACCCAGTCGGGTGTGGAACCGGATCCCGACTGCCGTCCATGATCAGCTCATCGAGATGGCGTTGGAAGAGTCCGAACTCTCGCCTCGGGAGCTGGCTGTGAGCTTCACCGACCAGAAGGGGTACTTCGTGTCCGAAGCCAGCGTTTACCGGCTTCTCAAGGCCCACGACCTGATCACCAGCCCGGCCTATGTGGTGATCAAGGCGGCAGATGCGTTCCACACCAAAACGGTGCGGCCCAACGAGATGTGGCAGACCGATTTCACCTACTTCAAGATCATCGGCTGGGGCTGGATGTATCTGTCCACGGTGCTCGACGATTACTCGCGCTACATCATCGCCTGGAAGCTGTGCAACACAATGCGGGCCGAGGACGTCACTGACACGCTGGACATGGCCCTCGCGGCCTCAGGCTGCGACCAGGTGCATGTGCATCACAAGCCCCGGCTGCTCAGCGATAATGGCCCCTGCTATATCGCCAGTGAACTGGCCGATTATATCCAGACCAATCGCATGAGCCACGTCCGCGGCGCCCCGATGCATCCCCAGACCCAGGGCAAGATCGAGCGCTGGCACCAAACCATGAAGAACCGCATCCTGCTGGAGAACTACTTCCTGCCCGGCGACCTGGAGGCCCAGATCGGCGCCTTCGTCGAACACTACAATCACAGGCGCTATCATGAGAGCCTCGACAACGTGACCCCGGCAGACGCCTACTTCGGCAGGGCCGCAGCCATCATAAAACAGCGCGAAAGGATCAAACGACAAACCATCCAGCATCGGCGCTTGCAGCACCGCAAGCTCGCCGCATAACATCAACCCAAAGACGAGGCCGATACTCCGCTAATCCAAGACCCAAACTGCGCCAAATGATCTGACGACGGACA
>NZ_JQGC01000040.1 GCF_000743575.1 Devosia riboflavina
CAGCGGCCTCGCCGCCCTCGGCTGCGACTTCGCCTTCCTGCTCGCGACGGTTGCGACGGCCACCACGACGGCCACGACGACGGCGGCGACGGGTTTCGCCGTCGGCATCAGCAGTCACTGCGTCCTCGCCTTCGGCCTCGCCGGCCTCGTCGGCGCCTTCCTCGTCACCAGCTTCGGCATCGCTCTCGCGCGCCTGAACCGGTGCCCGGTCCTCGCCGCGCTCGCCATTGCCACCACCGCGACGGCGACGGCGACGGCGACGACGGCCGCTACCTTCACCTTCGCCGCCATTGTCCTGGCGGGCTTCGGTGGCTTCTTCTTCGATCTCTTCTTCCTCGACCACTTCCTCGTCGATCTCTTCGATCACGGCGCTGTCGACGCGCACATGGCTCGCGGCGCGTTGGTCGACATAGGAGGAGACGCGGGCCTCACCCTTTTCGATCGAGAACTGGTGACCGGTCAGCTTGCTGTCGGCCGTAATGGTGATCGAGAGCGCATTGCGCGCTTCGAGTGCAGTCAGCGTATCGCGCTTGTAGTTGAGCACATAGAGCGCCACGTCGGTCGGCACGCGCACATTGATCGACTGGCCCTGCTTGCGCAGCACATGATCTTCCACATGGCGCATGATCATCAGCGCCAGGCTCTCGGTCGAACGCACGAGACCGGTGCCGTCGCAGATCGGGCACTTGTGGGTCGAGCTTTCGACAACGCCGAAGCGGATACGCTGGCGGCTCATTTCCATGAGGCCAAAGTGCGAAATACGGCCCACCTGGATGCGGGCGCGATCGTCCTTCAGCGCGTCCTTGAGACGGCGCTCGACGGCACGATTGGAGCGGTTCTCCATCATGTCGATGAAGTCGATCACGATCAGGCCCGCAAGGTCACGCAGGCGCAACTGGCGCGCCACTTCGTCCGCGGCTTCCAGATTGGTCTGAAGCGCCGTGTCCTCGATATTGTGCTCCTTGGTGGAGCGGCCCGAGTTCACGTCGATCGAAACCAGCGCTTCGGTCGGGTTGATGACGATATAGCCGCCGGAGGGCAGGGTGACGACCGGCGAGAACATCTGGTCGAGCTGGGACTCGATACCATACTTGGAGAACAACGGCTGCTCTTCGCCATATGGCTTCACGTTCTTGGCGTGGGACGGCATGATCATCTTCATGAAGTCCTTGGCTTCGCGATAAGCCGCGTCGCCCGCCACCAACACTTCGTCGATGTCCTTGTTATAGAGGTCGCGAATGGTCCGCTTGATCAGCGATCCCTCTTCGTAAACGAGGCAGGGCGCCTGGCTCTGCAGCGTCAGCGTGCGCACGCTTTCCCACAGGCGCATCAGATATTCGAAATCGCGCTTCACTTCGGCCTTGGTGCGCGTCGCGCCTGCCGTGCGCAGGATAACGCCCATGCCCTGCGGCACTTCCAGGTCCGAGGTGATTTCCTTCAGCCGCTTGCGATCCGCAGCGTTGGTAATCTTGCGCGAAATGCCGCCGCCACGAGCGGTGTTCGGCATCAGCACCGAATAGCGACCGGCAAGCGACAGATAAGTGGTGAGAGCCGCGCCCTTGTTGCCGCGCTCTTCCTTGACCACCTGCACCAGCATCACCTGCCGACGCTTGATCACTTCCTGGATCTTGTACTGGTGACGGCGCTGCTGGCTGCGCTGGCGACGCTCCGGCACTTCCTCAAGCGCATCCGCCCCGCCGATCGACTCGACGGGTTCGGTATTGGCCGGAGCCTGCTCGATATGGCTGTCTTCCTCGGTTTCCTGAGGATCGGCCTCTGCGTCGGTTTCTGCTACGCCTTCCGGCACCGAGACGGTTTCTTCCGTCTCTTCGTGGTGCTCTTCCTCGTGCTCTTCATCGCGCAGCAGCGCTTCGCGGTCGGCTACGGGGATCTGGTAGTAGTCCGGGTGGATTTCGCTGAAAGCGAGAAACCCGTGGCGATTGCCGCCATATTCGACGAAGGCCGCCTGCAGCGACGGCTCGACGCGCGTCACCTTGGCGAGGAAGATATTTCCCCGCAACTGGCGGCGGGACGCCGATTCAAAGTCGAATTCTTCCAGCCGGTTACCGGCCGTAACGACAATCCGTGTTTCTTCCGGGTGGATGGCATCCACCAGCATTCTCTTGGTTGCCATAATTTACTCCGCGCACCCGCGCGCCAAAGGGCGTCAGCCGGCGAACCGGAGAACCTGGCTCGGCGCGTTGCGGGGCGAATGTGTTGAAAATAATCGGGCGCGAACCTCTCACGTTCTGCGCACCGGCAAATCTGGTCATGGCCGGGAGAAAGGGCGAAGCAAAACGGCAATCGTTCGTTTCGATCGCGTCGCGCTTTGTCCGCCTGCGGGCCATATGACCTCTTCCTATTGGATGGCTGGCCCCGAAGGCCCGCCACCGTCCGATCCCTGTGAAGGACCGAAATTCGTTTACGAAGGCGCTGAAAATCGCCGCTTTCATTCCGGGCAGGTGCTTGTGTGGCACTCTAGCCGGCCGGGGTCCGCAGCGGCGCGAAGAGGAAATTTGTGCCTCTCGCTGGCGCCCGCGAAACTCCTGCGCCTTCATATAAGCGTGTATGGCGGTTGCGCCAGATTGGCAACAGGAAAGTCTAAATGTGAGGAATATCGGGCTTTTTGCCCTGTGCCATTCTTTGCGCCCTGTTGCAAATCATCGCATAAGCCGAAAATGCCGCAGAATCGCCCGAAGGGCATGTGACACGGTTTCGCCATACGCATGGGGCCCGACCAGTTTTGAATTTTCGCGTCATCCGCTCGCTCGTCCTCGGGCTCTTTCTGGCTTTTGCGCCGGCCCCTACGCTCCACGCGCAGGAAGCCGCGCCCGCTGCCGTGCCTGTTGGCCTCCCCAATGTCATCGACGTGCGCGTCACCGTGGGCGAAGACCGGGCTCGCCTCGTCATCGATCTCGCCTCCAAGACCGAATTCTCCTTCGTTTCGCTCTCCGAGCCCAACCGCCTAGCCATCGACGTCCGCGCCGGCACTTTTTCCGTGCCCGAGCCCAGCGGCGCGCCTGCCGAAACAACGCTGATCGAATCCTACCTCGTCGAGCAGGCCGCCTCCGACCGCGTCCGCACCACTCTGACGCTGGCCGCGACTGCCCAGGTGCAGCAGGCCTATGTGCTCGATCCGTTCGAAGACCAGCCCGCCCGCCTCGTCGTCGACATCATTCCCGCCGATGCCGAAACCTTCGCCGCCAATGTCGAGCGCGACAAGGAAACCTCGGCAGCGGTTGCCGTAACGACGGCCGAATCCACCCCCGCCGGTGGCTCCGAACTCCCCATTGCCACCCGCCCGCTCGTCGTCATCGATCCCGGCCATGGCGGCATCGATAGCGGTGCCGAAGCCCCCAATGGCATCAGGGAAAAGGACATAGTCCTCGCCTTCTCCCTCCGCCTCCAGGAGCTTCTGGTCGAATCCGGCCGCTTCGATGTTGCCCTGACACGCGAAGACGACACCTATCTTCGCCTCGAAGAGCGCGTCGATCTCGCCCGCACCAACAAGGCCGATATCTTCCTCTCCATTCACGCCGACAGTTTTCAGCAGCCCGAAATCCGCGGCGCCAGCGTCTATACGCGCGACGAAAACGCCACCGACGTGCTCGACAAGGTGCTTGCCGACACCGAGAACAAGTCCGACGTTATCGCCGGCTTCGCCATGCCGCAAATGGCCCCCGAGGTCGTGGATATCCTCCTCGACCTGATGCGCCGCGAAATGCGCAAGCAGTCCTATGTCGCCGCCCAATCCATCGTGCACCAGCTCGAACCCAGCGTCGCCCTCCGCCGCTTCCCCGTGCGCCAAGCCGATTTCTTCGTGTTGCAAGCCCCCGACGTGCCCTCCGTGCTCATCGAACTGGGCTTCCTCTCCAATCTCGACGACATCACCAACCTGACCCAGTCCGATTGGCAGAACCGCACCGCCGAGGCCATCGCGCGCGGCATTTCCACCTATTTCGACAGCGTCGAAGCCGAGCCCTAAGCAAAGTGATTCAGCGCCCGCGCCCGCTCTGCTATTGTTGAAAATGCCGGGAGAGTCTCGGCGACAACCATGTGGATGTATCCACCCCCACGGTGTCATTCCCGCGAAAGCGGGAACCCCTGTTTGGGAACTGAGGTCCCCGCTTTCGCGGGGATGACACGGTGAAAACTACAACGACGGTGGCCGCCGAACGTAACTGGCGTCCGTGGAGTATCTGATCGCATGTTTCGTCTACTCGGCTGGCTATTCGGTTTCGGCATGTTCGTGGCGCTCGGCGGCGTCGCCGCTGCCGCCGTATACCTCGCCACCGTTTCCGCCCAATTGCCCGACTATACCGTCCTCAAGGACTATCAGCCGCCCGTCACCACCCGCGTTCACGCGGCCGACGGCACCCTGCTCGCCGAATATGCCCGCGAGCGCCGCCTGTTCCAGCCGATCGAAACGGTCCCGCCGCTCCTCGTCCACGCCTTCCTCTCCGCGGAAGACAAGGACTTCTACTCCCACAACGGCATCGCCATCGACGGCATCGTCCGCGCCCTGCGCGACAATCTCCTCGCCCGCATGGATGGCAATAGCTCCATCCAGGGCGGCGGCTCCAGCATCACCCAGCAGGTCGCCAAGAACTTCCTGCTCACCTCCGAGCAGACCTGGGATCGAAAGATCCAGGAAGCGATCCTCGCCATCCGCATCGAGTCGACCTTCTCCAAGGACAAGATCCTCGAGCTCTACCTCAACGAAATCTTCCTCGGCCTCAATTCCTACGGCGTCGCCGCCGCGGCCCTCAATTATTTCGACAAGGCGCTTTACCAGCTCACGCTCCCCGAAGCTGCCTATATCGCGGCGCTCCCCAAGGGTCCGAACAACTACCATCCCTTCCGCCGCCCGCAGGCCGCTATCGAGCGCCGCAACTGGGTGATCGACCGCATGGTCGAAAACGGCTACGCGACCCCCGAGGAAGCCGCCGCCGCCAAGGAAGAACCGCTCAACGTCATCCCGCGCGCCTCCGGCAGCCAGGTCTACGCCGCCGAATATTTCACCGAGGATGTCCGCCGCGAATTGGCCAAGCTCTACGGCGAAGACCAGCTCTATGGCGGCGGCCTCTCCGTCCGCACCACCCTTGAGCCGCGCCTGCAGGAATATGCCCGCCGCGCCCTCATGGATGGCCTCATCGAATACGACCATACCCGCGGTTTCCGCGGTCCCGTCGCCAGCATCGAGCTGGGCGATGATTGGGGTCTCGATGTGGCCAAGATCAAGCCGCTTAGCGACGTGCCCGAATGGCAGCTCGCCGTCGTGCTCTCCGTCTCCGGCAACGAAGCCCATATCGGCCTCCGCCCCGAAAACGACGTCGATGGTGCCTCGAGCCCCGAACGGGTCGAAGGCACACTCTCCGGCCCCGAAATCCGCTGGATTTCCAAGCGCGTCGAAGACATCGTCAAGGTCGGCGATGTCGTCTACGTCTCCCCGGTCGCCGGCAAGGAGGGCATCTACACCCTCGAACAGGTGCCCGAGGTGGAAGGCTCGCTCGTCGCCATGGACCCGCGCACCGGCCGTGTCCTCGCCATGGTGGGCGGCTTCTCTTTTGCCGAATCCGAGTTCAACCGCGCGACCCAGGCCCTGCGCCAGCCCGGCTCCTCCTTCAAGCCGATCGTCTACGCCGCCGCCCTCGACAACGGCTATACCCCGGCCTCTGTCGTCCTCGACGCTCCGGTCGAAATCCGCAATGGCGACGGCTCCGTCTGGCGTCCGGAAAACTACGCTCAGGAATTCTACGGCCCACAAACTCTCCGCCGTGGCATCGAGCGCAGCCGAAACGTCATGACCGTGCGCCTCGCGAGGGATATCGGCATGCCGCTCATCGCCGAATATGCCCGCATGTTCGGCATTTACGACGACATGCAGCCCGTTCTCGCCATGTCCCTCGGCGCCGGCGAAACCACCAATATGCGCATGACCTCGGCCTATGCGACCATCGCCAATGGCGGCCGCAAGATCGTGCCGACCCTGATCGACCGCATCCAGGACCGCTACGGCAATACCGTCTACCGCCACGACGAGCGCATCTGTGAAGGGTGCTCCGCCGAGGACTGGCACGGGCAGGGCGAACCCCGCATCATCGACAACCGCCCCCAGGTTCTCGATCCGATGACGGCCTACCAGATCACTTCCATGCTCGAAGGCGTCGTCCAGCGCGGCACCGGCACCGCCGCCCGCGCCCTCAACCGCCCCGTGGCCGGCAAGACCGGCACCACCAATGACTACAAGGATGCCTGGTTCGTCGGCTTCACCTCCGAGCTGGCCGTCGGCATCTATGTCGGCTACGACCAGCCGCGCTCCATGGGCTCGGCCTCGACCGGCGGCGGCATGTCCGTGCCCATCTTCACCAATTTCATGGCCAAGGCCATGGCCGGCAAGCCGCCGACGCCGTTCAACACGCCCGCCGGCATGACCACGGCCTGGATCAACCCGAGCACCGGCGTGCAGGCTTACGATGGCGAAGCGGGCATCCAGGAGGCCTTCAAGCCCGGTACCGGCCCGAACCTGATGACCTCAGTCATCGGCGTCGACGTCCAGGGCTATGACGCGGCCATGCGCCAGATGCAGATGCAGCAGCAATATGGCGGGGCCGTCGTCACCCAGCCGAGCAGCAATGGCCAGTTCCTCGACCCAAGCCTGGGCGTGCCACAAAGCCTGTCGAGCAACTAGATCGGACAGTCCCTTCGTCGTGATTTGCACCCGCCGCAGCGAATGCCCATCTTGAAGCCATGACCACGAGACGCTTGCCCCTCGCCATCCTCTTTGCCGCCTGCACCATCGTGCCGGCCGCTGCCGCATGCCCCGCGCCGATGGCCGGCGACACCGCGGCAGCCATCGAAGCCAACCAGCAAAGGCTGGTCTGCCTCCAGCAGGAGCTCTCGCGGAAGAGCGAGGAATATCAGTACAAGGTCGAGATCAACGCCATCGAGCGCAAGATCGACGACATCCAGCTCCAGCGCCGCTTCGACTCGCTGAACTTCCCCAGGCCGGTCACACCCGTTTTCTAGGCAAAGCCACGCGCTTTGCTAAACCTCTGATGCGCCTTGTAAAGGAAGCCTTCACACTAGGCTTGCCTTTCCCTTTTCATCCTCTGCCTCACCCCTATGGTGCGGCCGTTGATTTAGAAAGAGGGGGCGTATTTTGCGTTCATTGATATATTTCGGCCTTTTGGCCAGCCTGATTGCCACCCCGGCATTTGCCCAGGATCTCGCCGGGTTTCCCGAAGAGGTAGAAGTCGAAGCGCTGACCCCAGGCGCCGCAGCCGGCCCCGTCCTCGGCGAACACCGTCTCGTGCTGACCTTCGAGCCCAGCAATATCCGCGAGATCGGCCTCGTCCGCGCCAAGTTCGAGAAAGATGGCCTCTTCGCCGACGTCCTCGATGAATTGGCCGACCAGATTGCCCTGCCGGTCGATGTCCCGGTCACCTTTACCGATTGCGGCTACTCGAACGCCTATTGGAACCCCAGCGAGCAGAGCATCACCTTCTGCTACGAGCTGGTCGCCGACTACAACCAGAGCTACGAATATCTTGAGGGCCAGGACGGCGAGTTCTTCCGCTGGGCCGATCAGGAAACCGTTCTCAGTGGCACCACCCTTTTTGTGCTCCTCCACGAACTCGGCCATGGCCTGACGGCGCTCTATGATCTGCCGATCACCGGCCGCGAGGAAGACGCGGTCGACCAGTTCGCGGCCCTGACCCTGATCGGCGCCGACGAGGAAGACGACGCCTTCGAGGATCGCCCCTCCCGCATCGCTCTCCTCGGCGCCTATTTCTTCAAGCAGCTTTCCTTCGCGCCCGAAGAGATCTCGCGCTCGATCCTCGCCAACGAACACAGCCTCGGCCAGCAGCGCTACTACGATGTCATGTGCCTGGTACTTGGGTCCGACATGGATACCTACGCACCCATCCTGACCCCTGGCATGGTCATGGTCTTCGAAACCATCGACAAGAACCCGGACGCCTTCAACGATGATAAGGTCATGGACTGGCTCAAGAAGACCGACGCCCTCAACATCCTCCCCTCGGCCCGCGCCCTGCGCTGCCCACAGGAATTCGCGCGCTACGACGCGAGTTGGGACTACATCGTCGATACCTTCATGACGGTGCAGGCGGACTAGGCCTCGCTCGCAAATCCTGGCGCGTCAGCCTCGCGCCAGGACAATGCGTCCATCGGACACCCAATAAATAGCGGCCAGCGTCAGAGGGTGAGCCTGGGACTACAACAGCCAAGTGGCACGCCCAGAAAAGCGCGGCGGCAGCAACAATGTTGGGAAACTGGTGCCCCCCGCCGGACTCGAACCGGCACGCCTCGCGGCGGAGGATTTTGAGTCCTCTGCGTCTACCATTCCGCCAGAGGGGCACGGGCACGGTTCCTAGCCTAGAGCGGTGCGGCTGGCAACCGTCTCGGCACGTTTATCCAGCGACCAGCAATCGCACGGTGTAAACCGTGGCAACACCGATCGCCATGGCCGCAAAGAGATTTTTCGAGAGGATGAACACGGCCGCCGTCGCTGCCGCAGCAATAGCCTCGACGACACCCCCGGTCACCACAGCCGGCGCCACCAGGGCGGCCAGCACCGCGCCGGGAATATGCCGCAGCCAGGCGGCCGCAAAGCCGTCGCGGGGCAGGCGGTCCGCCAGGAGGAAACCGCTGGCCTTGACGGCCATGGTCACTATGGCCATGCCGAGAATAGCCGCAACGGCCTCAGGACTTGTGAGCATTTTTCCGCGTCTCCAGATAGGCGCCGACCAGGCTGCCGACCACCCCACCCACCAGAATGTGCCAGCTACCTTCGACAAGGCGCGACGTCAGAATCGCCGCCAGCGCCGCCACGAGCCAGGGCACGAGATCGCCGCGCCCCTTCCACATGCCCAGCAGCAGCGCCAGAAACGTGGCCGTGAAGGCGAAATCGAGCCCCCAGCGCGAGGGGTCGTCTATGGCCGAGCCGAGCCCATAGCCGACGAGATTGGTGGACATCCAGGCGATCCAGGCCAGCGCCCCGCCGCCCATCAGGAAGGCGACCGAACCCTTTCCGCGCGCCATGGCGGCCACCGTCATGGCCCAGTTTTCATCAGTCACGAGATACATGCTGAGCGCACCGCCCAGGAGCCCCTTTGCCGGATAAAGCGGCCGCAGCGTCGCCGTCAGCAACAGATACCGCAGGTTGACGATCAGCGCCGCCAGCACCAGCGCACCGATCGGCAGCGCGGCCGGCGTCGCGGTCCAGAGATCGAGCGCCACGAATTGCGCCGAGCCGGCAAAAACCAGCGCGCTCATCATGATTACTTCGAGAAGGCTCAGTCCGGCGCCCCGCGCCAGCACACCCCAGACCAGGCCATAGGCCGCGACCGAAATGGCGACGGGAACGCAGGCCCTCGCGCCTGCAAGAAACTGATCCATCCGGGAATCGGGGCTGGCTGCAATGTCTGTCATGGCCGATTCTCTAGCACAGCCAGGGGGCAGGGGAGCGATGACAAGTCCTGATGGCTCCCATCGCCATCTTTGATCGCAAGCCCCTCATCGCGGCGTTGACGCTCTTCCCGCCGCGGCGTAGACAACCTCCCTGTCATTGCCAAGCCTCCAGCGCCCGTCCAGCCGGCACCTCTTTTTCGAGGTGTGAATTGGTCCCTCCGGCGTCCTGAACTTTTTTTCAGCTTCTGCCGGTCCGGGGCCTGCCGCCGTGACGACAGCGTTATGACTCGTTTCTCTGGAGCGTTCTCATGGACCCCCATTCCACCCGCCCCCTCTGGCAGCGGTTCGCCTTCTTTCTGCTTCCCCTCATGGCCTCGAATATCCTTCAGGCCCTCTCGGGAACGGTCAATTCCATCTATGTCGGCCAGATGATCGGCGTCGAAGCACTTGCGGCAACTGCCACCTTCTTCCCGATCATGTTCTTCCTGATGAGCTTTATCATCGGCCTCTCCGCCGGCTCGACCATCCTGATCGGCCAGGCCTGGGGCGCCAAGAATATCGACAAGGTCAAGCAGGTTGCCGGCACCACGCTAGCGACCACGATCGTGCTCGGCCTCATCGTCTCCATCGTCGGCGGCATCTGGACCGAACAGATCCTCACGGTTCTGGGCGCCCCCGAAAACATCCTCGGCATGTCGGTCGGCTATGCGCGCATCGTGCTCATCGGCATGCCCGGCTTCTTCCTGTTCCTGGTCGTTACCTCGGTCCTGCGCGGTGTGGGCGATACGGTCACGCCCTTGATGTCGCTTATTCTCTCCATGGTGGTGAGCCTGCTCGTCACGCCCGCCCTCATTCAGGGCTGGTTCGGCCTGCCGCAATTGGGTGTCAACGCCGCCGCCGTGGCCATGATCTCCGGCTTCCTCACGGTGCTGATCTTCCTCTTCGTCTATATGCGCGTGCGCAATATGCCGCTGGCGCCGGACGGGGTGCTGCTCGGCGCCATGATCCGCCCGGATTTCAAGCTCCTCGGCCTCATCCTCAAGCTCGGCATTCCGGCCGGCCTGCAAATGGTCATTTCGTCCATCGCCGGCATCGTGGTGGTTGGCCTCGTCAACCGCTTCGGCTCCGACGCCACGGCCGCCTATGGCGCGCTGGGGCAGGTTATGAGCTATGTGCAGTTCCCGGCCATGTCGATCGGCATCGCGGCCTCGATCTTCGCCGCCCAGGCCATCGGCGCGCGAAAGTCCGAACAGCTCGGCGCCATCACCCGCACTGCCCTGATGCTCAACCTGATCATCACCGGCGGCCTGATCGTCCTGGCCTATCTCTTCAGCCAGCACGTCGTGGCCCTGTTCATCACCGATCCCGCGGTGATCGAACTGACCGAAACGCTGCTGCATGTCGTGCTGTGGAGCCTGCTCTGCTTCGGCTGGAGCGTGGTCTTCTCCGGCATCATGCGCGCCAGCGGCACCGTCTATGCGCCGATGATCCTCTCTCTGGCCTGCATTCTTCTCATCGAACTGCCGGGCGCCATCTGGCTCAGCCAGACCAGCCTCGGCCTGACCGGCATCTGGGTCGCCTATGCGACGAGCTTCACCTGCATGATGTTCCTGCAGGCGGCCTGGTATCAGTTCGTCTGGAAGAAAAAGAAGATCGTCGCCCTGGTCTAAAGCGGTTTGGGCAAGGCGGCCGGGCCCAACCGGCTGTCACCCCGGCGCAGGCCGGGGCCCATCCTGAAATCTCGAGATAGGCCCCGGCCTTCGCCGGGGTGACAATCGAGTTTACGTGGATGGCCGTGGGGGCGGTTTCAGCTCTCCCCCCAAAAGGACAGGGCGCCATTGGCGCCCTTTTTCTATTTCTCACCCAGCCGCATGACCAGTGCGCGCTTGCCGCCCGGGGCAAACACGTCGATATCGATGCTGACCGGCTCTTGCACCATGCGTCGCGTCCGCGCCGAGAGGGTGAGTACCACGTTCATCAGGTCGCCCACCGAGCGCCGCTGCTTGGGCATTAGGCGTTCCGTCATGCCCGACAGCGCCTTGTTGCGCGCGGTCATGTCAGGCGAGGCGAGGGGGGAGCGGCCGATGAAATTGGCCAGTTCCACCAGGGAATTGCGTTCGCTCATTGGGCTACTCCAAACACAGGCACCAAACTGCTTACACAAGAGGCGGCAGGCAAAAGACCCGTCGCACTCGCTATCCGTTGGGCGTCAGCCCTGCATCGCCAGGCACGCCATATTGGCGTCCTTGAGGCGGTTGCACATAGCCGTCGCATCGTCGCGGTCACCAAAACCGACGAAGCGGGCACGATAGAAAACCTGGCCGTTCTTTTCGAAGCGCTCGACATAGGAGCGGAAGTCGCCGAGACCCCCGACCTTGCCGGCCGCATCGGAAAGCATCGTGCGGGCGCTGTCCTCAGAGGGGCCAGCGCCGATCTGCACAATCCAGGCGCCATTGACGAGACCAGCCGTATCGA
Organism: Devosia riboflavina; assembly: GCF_000743575.1. Taxonomy (GTDB): domain Bacteria; phylum Pseudomonadota; class Alphaproteobacteria; order Rhizobiales; family Devosiaceae; genus Devosia; species Devosia riboflavina. Next base: position 11,911 of record NZ_JQGC01000040.1, read on the forward strand.
CGGTGCCGCTGGTCATGAGGTCGATCGGCTGCTCTGCCGCGGGCATGGGAGCCGGAGCAGCGCCACCACCGACATTGCCGGGGGGCTCCAGCGGCGCCGAAGCGCGGGTCGAGCCAAGCGCAGCCGGCGGCGCACCGAGATTATAGGTATCGCTCAGCCAGGCGCCGATAATGTCCTGGCTGGGGTA
>NZ_JQGC01000041.1 GCF_000743575.1 Devosia riboflavina
GGCTTTCTGGCCGCGGGCTTTTGCGCCGCTGCGCTGTGGCCTTCGACGTGTTCCGCCGGCTTGGTGGCCGGTTTCCTCGTGGCGCGCGGTTTGGGCGCGGCGGGCGGAGCGGCCGGGCTATGGTCGGGCTCGGCGGCGACCGGTGCGGCGGCCTTCCTGGCGATGGGCTTTTTCGCGGTCACGGGCTTGGTTGCGGCGACCTTGGCAGGAGCGTGGTCTTCCACGTGCTCGGCGGGCTTGGTGGCCGGTTTCTTCGTGCCGGTTTTGGGCGCGGGCTTCGCGATCGAGGCGCTGTGGTCTACGGCGTGCTCGGCGGGTTTGGCCGGAGCCTTGCGGGTGGCGCCGGTCTTGGCCGGTGCGGCCTTGGCTTCGACCTTGCTGCTCGGCGCCTTGGGCGCCGCCTTTGGCACGGCAACGGGCGCGGTCGCAGCCGCAACGACTGGGGCCGCGGCTGCGGCAAAGTTTGGATGCACGACGGCGCCGTCGCGGGTGAGAACGGTGGCCTTGACCAGCTCGTCGCCCCAATTGATCGCGAGTTTCTTTTCCTTCTTGTCGATCAGGGTTTCGAGGAAGGAGAGAAGGTTTTTCGCATAGAGCTGGCTGGCCGTGGTCGGGATGCGGCTCGCGAGATTGGTGAAGCCGATAATAACAACGCCATTGTGGTCGACGACTTCGTCGGGGCGGGTCAGTTCGACATTGCCGCCGCGCTCGGCGGCGAGGTCGACGATCACGGAGCCGGGGGCCATGCTCTCGACCATGGCCTTGGTGACGAGTTTCGGGGCCGGGCGGCCGGGGATGAGGGCGGTGGTGATGACGATGTCTTGCTTGGCGATGTGGCCGGCGACGAGCTCGGCCTGAGCCTGTTGTTCTACCAAGGTCAGTTCGCGGGCGTAGCCGCCGGTACCGGAGGCGTCCTTGAGCGCATCGGTCATGATGAATTTGGCGCCGAGGGATTCAACCTGCTCGCCGGCCGCGGCGCGCACGTCGGTGGCCGATACCACGGCGCCGAGGCGGCGGGCGGTGGCGATGGCTTGCAAGCCGGCGACGCCGGCGCCCATGACGAAAGTCTTGGCCGGGCGCACGGTGCCGGCGGCGGTCATCATCATCGGCATGGCGCGGCCGAAATGGGCGGCGGCTTCCACCACAGCCTGGTAGCCGGCGAGATTGGCCTGGGAGGAGAGAATGTCCATCACTTGCGCACGGGTGATGCGCGGCATGAATTCCATGGCCACGGCAGTGACGCCTGCTTTGGCGAGAGCAGCGACCTCACCCTCATTGCCATAGGGGTCGAGCGCGGCGATGAGGAGGGCGCCGGGATTGGTGCCGGCGAGCGCCTTGGCCGAGGGGCGGCGCACGGCGAGGACGATGTCTGCGCCCTTGACCGCATCAGCCGCGGAACCGGCGAGGCTGGCGCCGGCTTCGGCGAACTGGGCGTCGCTGATGCGCGAACCCTGGCCTGCGCCTTTTTCGACGGTAATGGTGGCGCCGAGCCCGATCAGCTTGGCGACGGTTTCGGGCGTGGCGGCGACGCGATGTTCGCCTGCCACGGTTTCCCGCAGAACCGCAATTTTCATGAGAACTCTCCTACCCGCCTGCCGGCGGGCAGGCAGCTCTTGGCCTGCTAGAAATGTTTTAGGGCTGGACCACGAAGAACAGGATCACCAGCAAGGCGGCCAGGGAAATGACCGACCACTTCACCGCGGCAATGAAGCCATTATAGGTCTTTTCGTGTTCGGCGTAGTCCATTGCCGATTCCAGTACCGGCTCGGAGTGGTGTTGGGCGTGCTGTGCGGCCATCTCGTCCTCGAAAGTATAGTCGTCTAGAAGTCTATTCGGTCTACCAACTCAGGGCGAGGTCGCCTCGAGTTCGTCGATCAGCCCTTCGATCATCGAAAGGCCGAGCGACCAGAAGTTGGGGTCCTTGGCATCGAGCCCGAAGGGCGCCAGAAGTTCGGAATGATGCTTGCTCCCCCCGGCCTTCAGAAGCGCGAAATAGCGCTCCGCAAAGCCTTCACTAGACTTCTCATACTGTGCGTAGAGCGAGTTCACAAGGCAATCGCCGAAAGCATAGGCATAGACGTAGAAGGGCGAGTGGATGAAGTGCGGGATATAGGTCCAGAAGATGTCATAGCCTTCGTTCTGGATGATGCCGTCGCCGAGTGACTCGGATTGCACGTCGAGCCAGATCTGGTTGATCTCCTCGGTGCGCAATTCGCCCTGGCGGCGGGCGGTGTGGACACGGCGCTCGAAAGTGTAGAAGGCGATCTGGCGCACGACCGTGTTGAGCATGTCTTCCACCTTGGACGACAGAAGCGCAAAGCGCTGCTTGGGGTCGGTGGTCTTGTCGAGCAGCGCCCGAAAGGTGAGCATTTCGCCAAAGACCGAGGCGGTTTCAGCCAGCGTAAGAGGAGTATTGGCGAGGATCGGGCCCTGCGCGGCGGCGAGGCGCTGGTGCACGCCATGGCCCAGCTCGTGGGCGAGGGTCATGATGTCGCGCGTGCGGCCCAGGTAGTTGAGCATCAGATAGGGATGGGCGCTGGGGACGGTCGGGTGCGCGAAGGCGCCCGAGAGTTTGCCGTCGCCGGTCGGCGCGTCGATCCAGCCTGAATTGAAGAAGGGTTTTGCGACTTCCGCGAGATCAGGCGAGAAGCGGGAATAGGCGTCGAGGACGGTGGTCACGGCCGTGTCCCAGTCCCAGATGCGCTCGTCGCTGGTCGGCAGCGGGGCGTTGCGGTCCCAGGCGTTGAGCTTTTCCTTGCCGAACCATTTTGCCTTCATCTTGTAGTAGCGGTGCGAGAGGCGCGGATAGGCGGCTTCGACGGCCGACTGCAGGGCGTCGACGACTTCGCGTTCAACGGAATTGGCCATGTGGCGGCTGTCGGCAATGTCTTCATAGCCGCGCCAGCGGTCGGAAATTTCCTTGTCCTTGGCGAGGACATTGGTGATGTGGGTGAAAAGGCGGCCATTGGCCTTGAAGGTCTTCGCCAGCGCCTTGAAGGCGCTTTCGCGCTTCTTCTCGTCCTTTTCGGAGAGGAGATGCAGGGTCGATTCAAGGTTCAGCGTCTCGCCATCGACCTCGAACTCGAGCGCGGACATGGTCTCGTCGAAGAGGCGGTTCCAAGCCGAAAAGGCGGTGACCGACTTGTCGTGGAACAGTTCTTCGAGCTTGTCGTCGAGCTGGTAGGGTTTTGCCTTTCGCAATTCGGCGAACCAGGTCTTGTAGCGGCCGAGTTCGGGGTCGCGCGCAATGGCGGCGTCGAGTTCGGCGTCGTCGACGCGGTTGAGTTCGAGTTCGAAGAACAAGACGCGGGTCGAGAGGGTGGTCAGCGCCTCATTGGTGTCGCCCATGAGCTTGGCGCGGTCCGGATCGGTCGAGCGCTGCGCATATTGCAGAAACGCAAAAGAACCGATGCGGCCGGTGAGGTCGCCCAGGACTTCGCTATCCTTGATTGCCTTGATGAGGCCACCGGACTTGGTCAGGTCGGCGAGCTTGCCCTTGTAGTCGCTCTCGAATTTGGCCGCGAGCGCCTTGGCCTCTTCGAGGCCGGCCTTGAATTCGGGGCTGTCCTTGCCAGGATAGAGATCGTTGAGGTCCCAGGTGGGCAGGTTGCCAAACTGGTTGTGGCCCTTTTGTGCGGCAGCGCTCATCAAACTCGACTCCTCAAGACTAAACCGGCGGGACCTTAGCCAGCCGGGACAGTCCTGTGAAGGTGCTTCACCCAGCCATCAGTTTTGATGCGCCATCCCAGATCAATTGCAGGGCGAGCAGGAAAACCAGCCAATAGGCGATCCGGTAAAAGAGCTTCATCGAGATGCGACGCACCAGATAAATGCCGAGGAAAACGCCGAGCACGCCGACCGGGGCCAGGGCGGCCGAGAGGGTCAGGTTGTGCACATTGAGCTGGCCGAGGAAGAAATAGGGGATCAGCTTGGCCGTGTTGACGATGGCGAAAAAGACCGAGGTCGTGCCGGCATAGATGGCGGGCGGCAGTTTGCGCGGCAGCACATAGATCTGGAACGGCGGGCCGCCGGTATGGGAGATGAAGCTGGTGAAGCCGGCAATGCCGCCCCAGAAAGTGCCCCAAGGCTTTGAGGGCGGCAGGCCTTCCAATTTCTTGCGGATGGGGAAGACCGCGTCGATGACGAAGATCAGCGTCACGACGCCGACCATGAGCAGCACGACGGCATCGCTGACCATGGCCCAAAGCGCCCAGCCGAGCAGAGTGCCGATGGCCGCGCCGGGGAGCATGATCTTCAAGAGCGAGGCGTCGAATTCCTTGCGGTACATCCAGACCGCCACTGCATCCATGCAGAGCAGCACCGGCAGCATCATGCCTGCGGCATCGCGCGCCGGCATGACGAGGGCGAGGAGCGGCACGCCGACGACGCCGAGGCCGCCGAGCAGCCCGGCCTTGGACAAGCCGACGACAAGCACCGCGAAGACGGCGACGGCAACGAAGATAGGGTCAATCATGGGAAAGGCGAATCCGGCGGGTAGGGTGGGTATGAGCACTCTTGTATGGTTGGTTTGTCAACGGGTGGGGGCCTCGTCACGCACCGGTCTCCCTTCTCCCCTTGCGGGAGAAGGTGCCCCGAAGGGGCGGATGAGGGGTCTGCGATCTTTCACGAACGGCTGAGCGTGGGAGAGAACCCCTCACCCTGACTTTTCGCTGAACGCGAAAAGTCTGTCCCTCTCCCGCAAGGGGCGAGGGAAGGGCGGTGAATGGCCCCCGCAAACAAAAATCCCCGCCACAGGGCGGGGATTTCAATTTCGGGAATGCCGGAAGGCTTATTCGTCTGCGTCGGTCTTGAGCGACTTGAGCTTGGAAAAGACGGAATCGGCGTCGAGGTCTTCGTGGGCCTGGGTGCGGCGGCCTTCGCCGTCACCCTCTTCGCCGCCGAATTCTTCGTGGCGGGCGGTGGCGCGGGCCAGGGCTTCTTCGGCGGTGAGCAGCGTCGTGCCTTCGGACACTTCGTTGGGAATGCCGGCATCCTTACTGGCGCGCTTGACCTCGAGGTCGAGCTCGATCTGGCTGCAGAGGCCCAGGGTCACCGGGTCCATGGCGGTCAGGTTGGCTGCGTTCCAGTGGCTGTTTTCACGCACGGACTCGATGGTGGACTTGGTGGTGCCCACGAGGCGCATGATCTGCGCGTCCTTGAGTTCGGGGTGATTGCGCACCAGCCACTTGATGGCATTGGGACGCTCGTTGCGGCGCGAAATCGGGGTGTAGCGCGGGCCCTTGCGCTTGACGGCGGCGACGCGGACTTTTGGATCGGACAGCTTCAGGCGATAGTTGGGATCAGCCTCGCCCCTCTCGATCTCTTCCTTGGTCAACTGGCCATTCTGGATCGGGTTGACACCCATGATGCCCGAGGCGACGTCGCCATCGGCAATGCCCTGAACTTCGAGCGGATGCAGCGTGCAGAAGGCAGCGATCTGGTCGAAGGACAAAGCCGTGTTGTCCACGAGCCAGACAGCGGTTGCCTTGGGCATAAGTAGGGGCTGGGACATGGTAAAACTCTCCTGCTGGCGCGGCCGGTTTTCCTCCGGACCGCTCCGCCTCAAAAGCCAAATGCTGAGGGGGAACTGCTCACAATATAGAGTTTTGGCCCGGTTTCCGCAACGCTGAAGTCAGGCCATAACCATTTATTAGCGCAAATTTTCTTGCGCTTGGCCGAAAGAGGTCAAGAGAACCAGCTTGCCGATATGGTTTCGTGCTTCCATTTGTTCATGGGCGCGGGCGGCATCTTCAATCGCGAAAGTGGTGATCCTGGGTTTTATCCAGTCGGGCATGGAAAGACTGAGCAGCAGCGAGAAGGCGATGCGCTCGGCAATGGCGGCCTTGGTTTCTGACGATTGCGGCCGGAGGGTCGAGCCGGACATCGTGATGCCCTTGGCCATCATCTGGCGCAGCGGCACCTGGGCGGTGCCGCCTTCGAGGGTCGAAATGAGGACGATATGGCCGGAGCGGGCAGAGGCTGCGACGTTGACCGCTGCCATGTCCCCGCCGATAACATCGACGATGCGGTCGACACCCCGGCCTTCGGTCAGCGCCAGGACACGCTCGGCTATGTCTTCGCTGCGGTCTACCGTGGCCACGGCGCCGAGGGATTTGGCGTAGGCGGCTTTTTCCGGGCTGGAGGTGACCCCGATCGCCCTGGCGCCGAGGAGCGTAGCGATCTGGATCGCTGCGCCACCGATGCCGCCGGAGGCGCCATGGACGAGGACCGTCATGCCGGCGGCAAGGCCGGCACGCATGACGAGCGTCTGCATCACGGTGAACCAGGTTTCGGGGAGGCTCGCCGCTTCGGCAAAGCTCCAGCCATGGGGCATGGGAAGAACCTGGCCCTGGGGCACGGCGACATATTCGGCATAGCCGCCGCCATTGGTCAGCGCCATGACGCGGGCGCCGATGCGGTGGCGATCCGCACCCTCGCCTGCCGCGACCACAATGCCAGCCACTTCGAGGCCGGGCAGGGGCGAGGCCCCTGGAGGCGGATCGTAGTGGCCGCGCCGTTGCGCCAGATCGGGAGCATTGACGCCTGCCGCCGCGACGCGGATCAGCACTTCGCCGGGCCGCAATTGGGGCAGGGGCAGGCTTGCCAGTTGGAGCCCATCGGGGGCGCCGGGCGTTGCAATATGAATGGCCGACATGGTCGGGGGGAGAGTGATTTGCTCGGTCATGCATGCATGCTGACGTAAAGCGGGCTTGCCCGGCAAGGGCGGCACGGTAATCTTGTGGGGGCAAGTTTTGGAGGCCGCCATGATGGACGATGAAGAACAGCGCCGCAAAAAGCCGGTGGCGCATGATGTCGGCATGGTTCTCGACACCTTGTCGGTATCGGAACTCGAGCAGAGAATCGCGCTGCTCGAAGGGGAAATCCTGCGCCTGAAGGCGGCCATCGATGCGCGCGGTGACACGCGAAAAGCGGCCGAGGCGGCATTCAAGTTCTGATCGATAAAAGCCGTCGGATTAAGGTTAAGAAAGGCTTAGGGTTCGAGACGGCGACGGGGCGGGTTAACACTGCCTGCATAGGCAAGGAGTCGCCGTCATGTCGTGGAACCTTCTGGTATTGCTCAGTCTCGTGCTCGTATCGGGCACAGGCGCGCTGGTTTATGCGCTGCGGCTCGCCGGGGTCGAAGATGGCAGCCCGCTCAACGTGCCTGCGCCGGACGATCTCGCCGACACGGCCTGGCGCGAAGAGCCGATCCAGACCTTCATGTGGCAGGTGCAGGTGGCGCGCTATTGGCAGCCGCCGTTCCGCCGGCGTTGATTTTTCGTCAGGGTTAAGAAATCGACTCCTGTTAACGCACAATTAAGACTTTGCGGTTAAGGTGAAGTTATTCAGATTTTTCTGAATTTTTCAGAGCGGTTCTCCCTCTGTTTGACGCCTCCCTGTTAACTTCGAGAGCCGTGGTTCACGGCTCTTTTCTTTTTTGGGCGTTGCTTTTCGTTTTCCCGCGCAATGATAACCCGCTGCCGTGCAACCACTTGTTGAGGCTAGTTGCGCTCGCGGGATGACGCTGGCCTCATTTCCGCCTAGCATGGCGGGGAGACGAGAGGCGGGATTCTTCCCCCCGACAACACCAAAGCTGGGATGGACCGTGGCGGATATGAGCGAGACGAGCAGTTCGGCTGTTGCCCTGGGCCCGCGCATTGCGGCATCGGGGGGCTTTGACCTGCTCTATCGTGAGGGCATGGGCCTGATCGAAGCCGTTGCTGCCTATCTCGACCAGGAAGGGCGCGAGGATAGCCGGTTGCTGCCGCGCGAGGCCTCGTTCCTCTATGCCACCGAATCCATGCGCCTGACGACGCGCCTGATGCAGATTGCGTCGTGGCTGCTGCTGCAGCGGGCGGTCAATGAGGGCGAAATCAGCCGCGAGAATGCGCGGACCGAAAAGGAAAAGGTGCAGTTTTCGGCAACGCCTTCGGAACGCGGCGGGCCGGGCTATGACCACCTGCCGGAGAAGCTGCGGACTTTTATCGACCAGGGCGACCGGCTCTTTGATCGCGTTACCCAGCTCGACCTGATCGAGCGCGGGAAATTGCCCGAGGTTGCCGCCGGCCAAGCCAATGGCATTGCCGATCAGTTTTCGCGGCTGCACGCCGCGTTCAAGCGGTCGGAATAATAATCTTCCAGATAAGCGAAAGGCGCCCAGCGGGCGCCTTTTTCATTTCGTTCAACGCTTCGGGGATTACATCCGCCGGGCGGTGCCATCGACCGTCTTGCCATACTTGCTGGCATAGACCCGGGCCGGGACGGGCAGGCGGGAGACGATCCAGCTTACCATCAGCGGCACGAGGACAATGTCATCGACCCAGCCCAGGATCGGAATGAAATCGGGCAGGATGTCGAAGGGGTTGAAGAGATAGAAGGCAACGAACAGCGTCGCCGCCTTCAGGTAGAACGGTGTCTCGGCAGCCCAAAAGGCTTTCCAGAGCTGCACGACTTCCTTGCGAAAGAGAATGAGGCGGGGGAGGAGCATGTTCATCATGACCAATAAATGGTCCTGCGGGGGACGGGTTCAATACCCCGCCCATCACATCTCGTTGCGGGCTAGTTCGTCAGCCCGTCTTGCTCTTTCAGCAGCTTGTAGATGGCCATGGCATGGCCGTGGCCGAGCTTGTAGTCGGCCTTGAGCCAATCGGTGATTGCGGTCGCCTTGGTGCCGGATGTGGTAAAACCCTTTTCGGTGGCGAGGCGGATGAATTCGTCGGGGCTGACGCCCGTCTGCTTTTCGATATTGCTGAGATAGGCGGCGAAGGTCATGGCTTTGCTCCTGTTCGATACCACGACGAACGGCATCTGCCGATTTCGACCGGTGGGTCTGGGTCAACCCGTCACGCTATTGTCCAGTTGCGCGCGCAGATGGGAAGGCCTATCTCGAAGATACGCGTGAATGAGGATGAAGATGGCCGGTCCAGCGCCGCGTAGGCAGTCAGTCGGGGTCAATGTCGGTGGTGTGATGGTCGGGGGCGGCGCGCCCGTCGTCGTCCAATCCATGACCAATACCGATACGGCCGATATCGACGCGACAGTGAAGCAGGTCATGCAACTGGCGCGCGCCGGTTCGGAGATCGTGCGCATCACCGTCGATCGCGACGAGAGCGCGGCGGCGGTGCCGATCATCCGGGATCGCCTGGCCTTCATGGGCTATGATGTGCCGCTGGTCGGCGATTTTCACTACATTGGCCACAAGCTGCTTACCGACCACCCGGCCTGTGCCGAGGCATTGGCAAAATATCGCATCAATCCGGGCAATGTCGGGTTCAAGGCCAAGCGCGACACGCAGTTCGCGACGCTGATCGAGATTGCCAATCGCTATAACAAGCCGGTGCGCATCGGGGTCAATTGGGGCTCGCTCGACGAGGAGCTGCTTACCAAGCTGATGGATGAGAACGCTGTGTCCGAGGCGCCGATTTCGGCTGCGGCCGTGCAGCGCGAGGCCATCATTCAGTCGGCGCTTCTCTCCGCGGCGCGCGCCGAAGAGCTGGGCATGCGCCGTGATCAGATCCTGCTCTCGACCAAGGTGTCGGATGTGCAGCATCTCATCGCCGTCTATCAGGATCTTGCCGCGCGCTGCGACTATGCGCTGCATCTGGGCCTGACCGAAGCGGGCATGGGCTCGAAGGGTATCGTCGCTTCGTCGGCAGCGCTTGGCATTCTGCTGCAGCAGGGGATTGGCGACACAATCCGCATTTCGCTGACGCCGGAGCCCGGTGGCGATCGCACGACCGAGGTCAAGGTCGCGCAGGAACTGTTGCAGACCATGGGTTTCAGGCAGTTTCTGCCTGTGGTCGCCGCGTGCCCGGGTTGCGGGCGCACCACCTCGACGACCTTCCAGACCCTTGCAAAAGATATTCAGGACCATCTCAACATCTCGATGCCGGAGTGGCGCGAGCGCTATCCGGGCGTCGAAACGCTGTCGGTGGCGGTGATGGGCTGCATCGTCAATGGGCCGGGCGAAAGCAAGCACGCCAATATCGGCATTTCGCTGCCGGGCACGGGTGAAACCCCGGCCGCACCCGTCTTTGTCGATGGGCAGAAGGTTGCCACTTTGCGCGGGGCCGATGTGGCCGATCAGTTCAAGGTGATGGTGGCCGACTATATCGAGCGCAAGTTCGGCACCGGGCGGCAGAACGCGGCGGAATGAACGAGCGCAATACACGACGCCTGTTCTGGCTCGCGGCCCTTATTATTGTCCTTGGTGTGCTGAAATTTACGGGGCACCTGGGATAGGACCATGGCCGGTTGGGCGCGCATGGATGACGCAGGCAAGCTGAGGGCAGTGCGTCTGCTTCATACGATCATCTATGTCGTGATGGCGCTGTCTACTTTTGCGCTGGTTTATTCCGGGATCAGCGGGCACACAGGCTCATGGCTGTTCGTCCCCATGACTCTTCTCGCCATCGAAGTGCTGGTCTTTGTCGGCAACGGCTTCAAATGTCCGCTGACGGCGCTGGCTGTTCGCTATGGCGCCGTCCGCGGCTATGCCTTCGATACCTATTTTCCTGAAAGCATCATGCGGCACACGTTCTGGTTCTTCACCAGTCTTATGGTCCTGGGGTTGGCTTTGCTCTGCCTGCGCTGGGGTGGTCTGCTGGTCTGAGCCTGCCAGATCCGTGGTTCAGGCGGCTTCGTTTTTCCACTCGGGCAGCGGGAAGACGCGGTCATAGGCCCAGTTAAAGACGAAAGCGTAGCCCATGTAGAAGAGGGCCAGCGCGATATCCATGACCAGGGCCTGCCAGATGGAAATCTGCAGATACCAGGCGACCAGCGGCAGCATGATCATGAGAAGGCCAAGCTCGAACAGTACGGCGTGAGCCACGCGGATGCGCGTCGTCTTGGCTGTGCCGCCGACGAGGCGCTGCATCAGGTGGTCGAAGCCGAGGTTGTAGACATAGTTCCAGAGCATGGCGACGGTGGCGCTGGCGACGACGATCACGGCAGAGTCGCCCCCAGGCAGATGGAAGGCGAAGGCCGCGAGCGGCGTTGCGATGATGATGCCGATGACTTCGAAACTGACGGCGTGACGGATACGGTCGGCGGTGGTCCGCATGGGAAATCCCCTGGGGTTCCGGGCCGTCCCGTGCGCTGAACCCTTGATGGGGGAGGTCGTCCTCGCTTGAGGAGGGATATAGGATTTTCCCGATTTTCGGGCAAGCGCTATGGGGCATTTCCGATATTCCCCGGACGCAGGGCGAAGACACCGGCCCGCACCGGAGCGCCGCCGCCCATGTCGGGCACGTTGTATTTGGCGAGGAGATAGAGATGATCGAGCGGCAGGTCGCGGCGGAAGGGATCGCCGACGAGGATTTTTGTTTTTTCCGCGGCGGCAGCGAGGATTGGCAGGGTGTGGCGGGTGACTGAGGTGTCGTAGAAGACGTCGCCCGCGAGGATGATGTCCACATCGGGCAGATTGGGCTCGGTCCATGAGGCGATGGTAATGCCATTGGCCTCGGCATTGAGCACCATGGCTGCGCGGGCATTGGGATCGGGTTCGATGGCCCAGATTTTCGTCGCGCCCGCCCGCGCGGTGGCGATGCCGACGAGGCCGGAACCGGCGCCGAAATCGAGCACGGTTTTGCCGGCGACGATTTCCGGATGGTCTTGCAGATAGAGCGCCAGAACAGCGCCGCCAGCCCAGGCATAGGCCCAATAGGGCGGATCGTCGGCGCGGCCCTGCGGGGCCAACCAGCCGATCAAGCCGCTTTGCGGCGTGGGGCGGTAGAGCGAAATGTCCGGGCGGAAGGGGAGCGGCGCCAGGGTGAAACACTGGCGGATGTACTCTTCCGGGGTCAGGCTCACTCCGGAAGCTGGCAAGCATCCACCCATTGGTTGCCGCAGAGTTCGGCGAGGCGGTCGACGCTCAGTTTTACCGAGGCGTGCGTGTCGCCGCCGGCGGGGATGACGAGGTCGTAGATTTTCAGCGAAGCGTCGAGAAAGATCGGCAGGGGAGCGGGGAGGCCGAAGGGGCAGACGCCGCCGACCTGATGGCTTGTCAGCCGCAGGACATCTTCGGCGCCAAGCATGCGGGGGCGGCCACCGAAGGCGGTTTTGGATTTCTGGTTGTCGAGGCGGGCATCGCCGCGGGTGACCAGCAAGACTTCCTCGTCGCGGATGCGGATGCAGAGGGTTTTTGCGATCTGGCCGGGTTCGACGCCATGCACTTCGGCGGCAAGCTGGACCGTGGCGGTGGAATTGTCGGTGACTTCAACGGCGAGATCAGGCGCGCGGGCGGCGAGGTCGGTGCGGACGGATTCGAGGCTCATCGGCAAAACAACTCAGAAGAGATCGGCGAGGCGGGTTTCGTATTTGAAGCGGGTCTTTTCGCGGATCGGTGTCGTCACCGCGCGGCGTAGAAAATCGAGCGGGATGTCCTTGACGGTGTCGAAGGCCATCAGCTCGGACACCGTCACCCGCTCGCCGGCATAGGGCATCACGGTTATGTCCATGCCGGCTTCGATCGTGCCGGGGCTCAGCACGCGGCAATAGGCGCCGGGGCGGTTGGCGCGGTGGAAGCGCCTGACCCAGAACTTGTCGTTCATCTTGGCGGCGAAAGTCATGCAGGGTGTGCGGTGGTAGGTGACCTCAAGCAGGCAATCGCCGATCTGGTAGCGGTCGCCGATGGCGGTATCGGCGCTGATCGGACCCTCAATGACGAGGTTTTCGCCGAAGAGGCCCGGCGTGGATTCGACGTCTTCTTGGGTCCACCAGTCATAGTCGCCCTGGAAATAGACGTAGATGGCCTGGTCGGAGCCGCCGTGGTGCTGGCGGTCAAGAATGGCGTCGTCCTCTATCCCCTGCGGGCCGATGGCGATGAGGCCCATGACGGGCTGCTTGTTGATGCCCGTGAGCGGGTTGTAGCCTGCAATGTGTTCCGCCTTGCCGGTACAAACGGCGAGGAGCTTTGCCATGCTACTTCTCCCGGCTCGCGAAATATTTCGCTGTGGCCCGCAGGCCATCGGCCTTGGGGCCGAAGGTGCGCAGCGCCAGAATGGCCTCGTTGACCGTGTCGTTGAGCACTTTTCTCGCGCCATCGATGCCGAGCTTTGAGACGAGGGTCTGCTTGCCGGCTTCAGCGTCCTTGCCGGTGGCCTTGCCCATGGCTTCGGGCGTGGCGGTGACATCGAGAATGTCGTCGGCGAGTTGGAAGGCGCGACCGGCGGCTTCGGCATAGGCGGTCATGGCCGATAGGGCGCGCGGATCGGCGCCGCCCAAAATGGCGCCCATGCGGACGCTGGCGCGGATCAGGGCACCGGTTTTCATCGCCTGCATGATGGAGATTTCGCCTTCGGAGAAGCCGCCCTTTTCGCCCTCGATATCGCGCATCTGGCCGCCGACCATGCCACCGGCACCGCTGCCGAGAGCCAGTTCGGTGACGAGGCGGATGCGCACGGCGGGATCGGGGTGGCACGAGGTATCGCCGAGCACGGCAAAGGCGTGGGTGAGAAGGGCGTCGCCGGCGAGAATGGCCGAGGCTTCGTCAAAGGCCTTGTGGACGGTCGGCCGACCGCGGCGCAGGTCGTCGTCGTCCATCGCCGGCAGATCGTCGTGGATCAGCGAATAGCAATGCACCATTTCGACGGCGAGGCCGGTGAGGAGCGAGGCGGAAGGCGGCAATGAGAAGATGGCGGCGGCCTGGCGCACCAGCAGGGGACGCAGGCGCTTGCCGCCTTCGAGCGCACCGTGGCGCATGGCGGCGACGACGCGATCGGCCGCAGG
>NZ_JQGC01000042.1 GCF_000743575.1 Devosia riboflavina
AGCGGGTCGTCTAATCGCCTGGCCGTCAAGAGGTATGTGCAAGCCAGTCTTCCTTTTCTTGCCTTATCGCCGATGCTTGCTCGTATGCCGGGCACAGGGTCGTCTACGCGGTCGATGCACAACTGATCGCCGCAGGATGAGTTTCGCTGGTGAGGTCTTCCTATGTTCGTGACGCAATCTGCTAAGAGGCAGTTGCTTCCCGCTTCGCGGAATGACCACAACCACGTCCCGGCAGGGACGACTCGGTGCGTCCTGTAAGACGCTATCGGTTGAATGGCCTAAATGAATCGTCGCAGGCAGGCGACCGCCGGATCAGGCAACGGCGGGTGCTCCTGCGTGCGGATCGAAGAGTTCGCCCGTCCGGAGCATGGCATGCATGATCACGGCCAGCTTGCGCGCCAGGGCCACCGCCGTTCGCTTGAAGCCGAGCCGCTCTTTCAGCTCCAACGCCCAAGCTCGCAGGTTACTGGTATCCCTCGACCGGTTGAGAATGACCGCGGCCGCTTCATATAAGAGGCCGCGCAACTGATTGTCGCCACGGCGTGAGATGTGTCCGTCACGATCTACCTCCCCGGACTGGTAGCGCCTCGGCGTGAGACCCACCCATGCGCCCACGGCGCGAGAGTTCCTGAAGTTCGCCGGATCTTCAACCGCAGCAGCAAAAGCGGTAGCCGTGACGGTGCCGACACCGGGCACTGACATGAGTAGACGGCAGCGCTGGTCTTCTCGCGCCATCGCGACCAGCTCCTTGCTCAGCTTTGCTGTTTGGTGGCGGATATCGCGCCATGCCTGAAGCATTGGCATAATGATGTGTGCCAGCTTCTCTTCGCCCTGCAGGAGGTCGCGAACGTTGCGCTCGAACACGCTGCCGGCGCCCTTGGGCACGACCAGGCCAAACGTCTTCATCAACCCGCGGATCTGGTTGGACATCTGCAAGCTCATCTTGAGAAGCTGGTTCCGCGCAGTGATCAGCGTGCGGATCAGCATGCTGTCGAAACCTTTGACCCGAACCTCTCTGTAAAAGCCGACCTCGGCCAGATGAGCGAGTCCATCGGCATCGTTCGCATCGGTCTTGTTTGCGGCCATGTCGAGCGCGGCCTTGGCATGCCGCGCATCGATGCAGATTGCCGGCAGGCCCTCTGCCGTCAGCGCATGGTAGAACCATACCGACAGCGGCCCCGTCTCGAACACCACCCGCTGGGCATCGGGCGCCCGTTTGCGGATCACCGCCGCGAGCAGCTGCGGGTCAGACGCGCACTTGCCCCGCCAAATCCTCTTGCCGTCCTGCCGGATCGATATCGCTGTCTCTTTCATGGAAACGTCGAGACCAATATACTGGTTCATGGCTGTCCTCCGTTCGATGCTTGGGCCCGGTTGCGATCGTGAGCCCGTTCTTCATCCTATCGGGGGACAGCCAGCCGGCAAAAGGTCGAACACGACCGCCACATCGTTGGTGGCCACTGCTCCCACGATTACATCATGTTC
>NZ_JQGC01000043.1:2500-5603 GCF_000743575.1 Devosia riboflavina
TCAGGCCTTTGCAAGGAAACCAATCCGACGACGGAGGCAAGTTGGCGTACAAGAGCGCTGACTGCTGATGATGTTGCGGACATTGGTAATGAGAACGATCAAGCGTCTTAAGTGCATCTAGTGGATGCCTTGGCGTGTGCAGGCGATGAAGGACGTAATACGCTGCGATAAGCCTCGGGGAGCTGCGAATAAGCTTTGATCCGGGGATTTCCGAATGGGGAAACCCGACCATTTAGGTCACCCGAAAGGGAGCTAACCCAGGGAACTGAAACATCTAAGTACCTGGAGGAAAGGACATCAAACGAGACTCCGTTAGTAGTGGCGAGCGAACGCGGACCAGGCCAGTGGCCTGTGGGTAAGAACGGGAAGGACTTGGAAAAGTCCGCCATAGTGGGTGATAGCCCCGTACCGGTAGAAAGCTCATAGGTCCTCGAGTAAGGCGGAACACGTGAAATTCTGTCTGAACATGGGTAGACCACTATCCAAGCCTAAGTACTCGCACACGACCGATAGCGAACCAGTACCGTGAGGGAAAGGTGAAAAGCACCCCGACGAGGGGAGTGAAATAGTACCTGAAACTGGATGCATACAAACAGTCGGAGCCCGCAAGGGTGACGGCGTACCTCTTGTATAATGGGTCATCGACTTAGTCTGTCTAGCAAGCTTAAGCCGTTAGGTGTAGGCGCAGCGAAAGCGAGTCTGAATAGGGCGTTAAGTTAGACGGATTAGACCCGAAACCAAGTGATCTAGGTATGAGCAGGCTGAAGGTAAGGTAACACTTACTGGAGGGCCGAACCCACGTCTGTTGAAAAAGACGGGGATGACTTGTTCCTAGGGGTGAAAGGCCAATCAAACTTGGAAATAGCTGGTTCTCCGCGAAAGATATTTAGGTATCGCCTCAGACGAATACCTCGGGGGGTAGAGCACTGGATGGGCTAGGGGGTCTCACCGACTTACCAAACCTAACCAAACTCCGAATACCCGAGAGTACTATCTGGGAGACAGACGGTGGGTGCTAACGTCCATCGTCAAAAGGGAAACAACCCTAACCTACAGCTAAGGTCCCCAAGTCATAGTTAAGTGGGAAAGCATGTGGGATTACTTAGACAACCAGGAGGTTGGCTTAGAAGCAGCCATCCTTTAAAGATAGCGTAACAGCTCACTGGTCAAGTGATCCTGCGGCGAAGATGTACCGGGTCTAAAACTATGCACCGAAGCTTAGGGTTTACACTTATGTGTAAGCGGTAGCGGAGCGTTCCGTAAGCCTGCGAAGCGGTACCTGTGAGGGGCCGTGGAGGTATCGGAAGTGCGAATGATGACATGAGTAGCGACAAAAAGTGTGAGAGACACTTTCGCCGAAAGTCCAAGGGTTCCTGCGCAATGCTAATCAGCGCAGGGTTAGCCGGCCCCTAAGTCGAGGCAGAAATGCGTAGACGATGGGAACCACGTTAATATTCGTGGGCCTGGTGGTAGTGACGGATCGCGCAGAGCTATATCCCCTTATCGGATTGGGGGTGTAGTGAGCCGGTTCCAGGAAATAGCTCCACCAACATAGACCGTACCCTAAACCGACACAGGTGGACTGGTAGAGTATACCAAGGCGCTTGAGAGAACTATACTGAAGGAACTCGGCAAATTGCACGCGTAACTTCGGGATAAGCGTGACCTCATATTGGGCAACCAGTATGGGGTGTCACAAAAGAGGGGGTGGCGACTGTTTATCAAAAACACAGGGCTCTGCGAAGATGCAAATCGACGTATAGGGTCTGACGCCTGCCCGGTGCCGGAAGGTTAAAAGGAGAGGTTAACGCCTTGAATTGAAGCCCCGGTAAACGGCGGCCGTAACTATAACGGTCCTAAGGTAGCGAAATTCCTTGTCGGGTAAGTTCCGACCTGCACGAATGGCGTAACGACTTCCCCACTGTCTCCAGTATAGACTCAGCGAAATTGAATTCCCCGTGAAGATGCGGGGTTCCTGCGGTCAGACGGAAAGACCCCATGAACCTTTACTATAGCTTTGCGCTGGCACTTGTGTCGGCATGTGCAGGATAGGTGGTAGGCTTTGAAGCCAGGGCGCCAGCCTTGGTGGAGCCGCAAGATGAGATACCACCCTTATCGTCATAGGTGTCTAACCGCGGCATAACAGTGTCCGGGACAGCGCATGGTGGGTAGTTTGACTGGGGCGGTCGCCTCCCAAAGAGTAACGGAGGCGCGCGATGGTGGGCTCAGGACGGTCGGAAATCGTCCGCTGAGTGCAATGGCATAAGCCTGCCTGACTGCGAGACTGACAAGTCGAGCAGAGACGAAAGTCGGTCATAGTGATCCGGTGGTCCCGTGTGGAAGGGCCATCGCTCAACGAATAAAAGGTACTCTGGGGATAACAGGCTGATAATGCCCAAGCGTCCATAGCGACGGCATTGTTTGGCACCTCGATGTCGGCTCATCACATCCTGGGGCTGGAGCAGGTCCCAAGGGTATGGCTGTTCGCCATTTAAAGTGGTACGTGAGCTGGGTTCAGAACGTCGTGAGACAGTTCGGTCCCTATCTGCCGTGGGTGTTGGAATATTGAGAGGAGCTGTCCCTAGTACGAGAGGACCGGGATGGACGAACCTCTGGTGGACCTGTTGTGGCGCCAGCCGCATTGCAGGGTAGCTAAGTTCGGAAGGGATAACTGCTGAAAGCATCTAAGCAGGAAGCCCCCCTCAAAACGAGTATTCCCTATCAGAGCCGTGGAAGACCACCACGTTGATAGGCCGGGTGTGGAAGAGCAGCAATGCTTGAAGCTTACCGGTACTAATAGCTCGATCGGCTTGATCGTTCTCATTAATCAATGTCCGTAACCGGACAATCCTTGCCGAAGCAAACGCTTCAGCGAAATCAGTTCAAAAAACCAAAATCACGCAACGTGTTTTTCGCTGACCTTGTGGTTCTTGCGAGGGGCCCAGGACCCGATCCCATCCCGAACTCGAACGTCAAATCCCTCCGCGCCAATGGTACTAAGTCTCAAGACTTGGGAGAGTAGGTCACTGCAAGGTCTGCTAAAAACACAGGTCTCAATACGATACAAAACTAAAAGCCTCCGCCAAAAGCGGAGGCTTTTTGC
>NZ_JQGC01000044.1 GCF_000743575.1 Devosia riboflavina
CAAGACCGCGTGGTGATCATTAGCCTTTTCGCCGACCGCCTCAGCCAGCGCTTTGTCGCCGGGTGCAAAGTAGGGGATGAGGGGCAGCCGCCCCACGCGCATGACGTAATAGGCCGTCAGCGGCGGCAACAGATTGCCCGGATCTAGGCCGTCAAGGATGGAAACGGCAACGGCGTGGGGCGAGTGAAGATGCACGACGACGTTGTCGCCCTGGCGGGCGCAATACATGCAGGTGTGGAGGAATGCTTCCTTGGTCGGCTTGTCACCCGAGATGAGCGTGCCTTGGGCATCCAGATGCGAGAGCGTGGCAGGATCGAGGCTCCCCAGGCTGGCATTGGTCGGCGTCATCAGCATGCTGCCGTCGGTCAGCTTGACGCTGATATTGCCCGTTGAGCCTGCGGTGAGGCCTCGGTCGAAAATGGATCTGCCCACGCGAACGATCTCGTCGCGAACCCGGGTCGCCTCGCTCAATACTGCCGTCATCGCAACAGATCCCAGGCCTTGATGAACATGTTGTCGGCGCCGAAATTGCCGGACTTGAGCGCTATGGCTATCGGCGTCTCACCGGCTTTCGAATACATCCATGGCACGCCCGGATCGATCTCCGGTCCAATATCGAGGCTTTCCAGCCCCAGCCCTGCAACCACTGCGCCGGACGTCTCGCCGCCGGCGATGATC
>NZ_JQGC01000045.1 GCF_000743575.1 Devosia riboflavina
GGCATGCTCGGTCTCGTCACCTTCACCTATGAGATCAGCGACGGTCTCCTCCACATCGTCCAGACCGCGACCCTCGAAATCACCCGCAACCAGGTGCAGCTCACCGCCAATGCCGACATCTATGCCGGCACCCCTTGGGATGACGACATCGATGCCCTCTCCGGTGACGACATCGTGGACGCCCGCGCCGGCAATGACAGCGTCACCGGCGGTTTTGGCGACGACCACATCAATGGCGGGGACGGCGACGACCAGCTCTTCGGCAATGACGGCAACGACATCATCTTCGGCGGCACCGGCAACGACCTCATCTCCGGCGGCACCGGCAATGACCTCCTCTATGGCGAGGCCGGCAATGACATCATCCATGGCGACGACGGCGACGACACCATCTCCGGTGGCGAGGGCGACGACATCATCGACGGCGGCACCGGCAACGACGCCATCCAGGGCGACGAAGGCAATGACACCATCATCGCCGGGCAAGGCGACGACACCGTCTC
>NZ_JQGC01000046.1 GCF_000743575.1 Devosia riboflavina
TCCCCTGAGTTCTCAAACGAAGTGCAACACCTTTGTAAGGTGTTGTCATGGGACAGAGATACAACCAGCTTGGGACAGGCGAGCGGTTTGAGATTGCCCGTCTATTGTCCATTGGCACCTCGATCCGGCAAATCGCTGCAACTCTGGATCGCTCGGCATCATCGATCTCTCGCGAGATAGAGCGCAATGGCGGTCGATCGAGTTACCGGGCCGAGTATGCCCGCCAACAGGCTCGAGCGCGCCGCTGGCACGGGAGCCGGCTGGACCGGAATGAGCCCTTGCGCGCGGTGGTTCTGAGCCAGTTGCGCCAGGGCTGGTCGCCCGAGCAGATCGTGGGGCGGTTCCGAATGGAGGCGAGCGCATCCCCTATCGGGGTGGAGAGCATCTATCGCTTCATCCATGCCCAGATCCGCCGGCACAAGGACTATAGCTGGCGCCATTACCTGCCGCGCGGCAAGGCCAAACGCGGCATTCGTCCCAAGTCAGGGGGCAGTTCGGCGCGTCTGATCCAGGATCGGATCTCGATTGCCCACAGGCCTTTGGAGGTCGGAGCCCGCCAGAGCCCAGGTCATTGGGAGGCCGACCTGATGGCTTTTGCTCGCTACGGCCAAAACCTGCTCGTGCTGCACGAGCGCTGGAGCCGGATACTGCTCGCGATCGTGTTGTCCTCAAAGCATGCAGAGCCGGTGGCTCATGCCATCACGGCTTTGCTCGCGCCGCTACCGCCGGACATGCGCCAAACCATCACCTTCGACAATGGCACCGAGTTCGCCCGCCACAACCTCCTGCATCGGCACGGCATCGACACCTTCTTCTGCGACACGCATGCGCCCTGGCAAAAGGGTGGCATCGAGAATGCCATCGGGCGCATGCGACGCTCGCTGCCACGCAAGACAGATCTCGACCAGATCGACGCCCAACGCCTGCGTCTGCACCTGCTGACCTACAACACCACACCGAGAAAGTGC
>NZ_JQGC01000047.1 GCF_000743575.1 Devosia riboflavina
CCCAACCCCAACCCCAACCCCTATCCCCCAACCCCAAACGGCCGATGCCCCTCGCGCCCGACCTTGCTCTCCATCGTAAAACACCGATATACCTGTTTCATCCAACCGAGGACGGTGCTCATGACCACCCAGACCAAGCCGATCGAAGCCTATTCCCTCCCCACGCCCAATGGGCAAAAGGTACACATCATGCTCGAAGAGCTTGGCGTGCCGTGGAATTACCACCGCATCGACATCGGCAAGGGCGAGCAGTTCACCCCTGAATTCCTGGCCATTTCGCCCAACAACAAGATCCCTGCCATCGTCGACCCCGAGGGTCCGGGCGGCGAACCCATTTCGATCTTCGAATCCGGCGCTATTCTGAAGTATCTCGGCCTGAAATTCGGCAAGCTCTACCCGACCGATCCGCGCCAGCAGGTGAAGGTCGACGAATGGCTCTTCTGGCAGGTCGGTGGCTTCGGCCCCATGCTCGGCCAGAACAACCACTTCTCGGTCTATGCGCCCGAAAAGATTCCCTACGCCATCAAGCGCTACAATGACGAAACGCACCGTCTCTTCGGCGTCCTCAACAAGCAGCTTGCCGGCAAGGAATACATCACCGGCGAATATTCGGTCGCCGACATCGCCGCCATCGGCTGGGCTCAGGCTTGGGAGCGCTATGGCATCACCAGGGAAGAATTCCCCCACGTCCACGCCTGGCTCGAACGCCTCGCGGCCCGCCCGGCCGTCGCCGCTGGCCTCAATTGGGGCAAGGACGTGCAGGCCAAAAGCCTCGCCGACGACAAGGAAGCGCAGAAGATTCTCTTCAATCAGCGCGCCCGCTAGTCTGGCCAACGGATGTCACCCCGGCGAAAGCCGGGGTCCTTCCCAAGATGGATGGAAGGGCCTCTACTGGGCCGGCTGCTGATCTTCAGCCAGGCGCGCCTCAAGCTCGGCCTGCGGCACGCGCACCCAATCCTCGCCGCGGCAGATGACATTGTAGAGCACACATCCGTTGAGCCGCATGCTGTCCGGACCGGTCAGCTCCACATAGCCCGAATAGGTCTTGCCATCCTGCGGGTTGTAGATTTCCCCATCGAAGATCGTCGGCTTGTCCCCGGGGCGCAGTGTCAGCATATGAAGATCCTGCATCGGCCGGTTCCGCAGCGTCGGGTCTTCATTGCGATAGTCGAAGAACTGGTCGGGCGACATCGTAGCCGCCGCTGCGGCCTCCTCCGGGCTCAAGCCCTCGGAGGGCACCACGATCGTAGTCAGAAAACCGCAATAGCCCAGCTCGCAAACCTGGATCGTCACCTCGGACAAAAGCTGGGCCCGCCAGACGCCTTCCACCGGCGAGGACGGAAACGGATATTGCGGCACCTCGGTCTGCGCCATCGCCACGCCAGCAACGCCCAGCCAGCACGCCATGGTCCACTGCACCAGGCTCATCGCTCTGCCACAAATCGTCATGTCCGCCTCAGCCGCTTTGAGCCGCGATTCGTCTCTGATCGCCGCCGAGAAACCTATCTTTGCCTCCGCGCCGAGGTCAAACAAATCGCCACGGAGCCAGCCGAAACTGCCCGAACGCTGATTTGCCCGACAATCTCGGCCTCCACCCAAAAACCTCTTGCCATAAAAGGCCCCTCCCGCTAGACCCGACCGCGTTGGAGAGGTGGCCGAGTGGTCGAAGGCACACCCCTGCTAAGGTAATGCCTAAGCACTCCGAGGCCCCTTATTTTCCGCCACTTTCCGAGCTTTTCCAGTTTTGCCTTGTACGGGTTTTGTACGAGCGTCATTTAAGCCGTCGCGGAACGCCTGCTGAACAGACTGCGAACCTTCTTCGGCGTGAGCATAGGTGTCGAGCAGCACTTTCGGGCTCGACCATCGGCCGTCGCGCGCTGCGGTTGCCGGGTCAATTTTCTGCCTGACGATCATTTCGGTGCCAAATCCATGGCGGCCGGCGGCATGAGGCGGCAGGTATTCGATACCGGCATCTTTGCAGGCCTGGCGCCACTTCCGATAGAAGTCGCCACTGCGCTGGCTCGCCCAATAGAACACTCGCTCCTGATCCAGCTTGCCCGTCGGCTTCGGCAGTGCGCCGATCCCCGCAGCGACCTCGGGAAGAATATCGATCCACTGCGCCGGGTGCCCTTTGGCCGCCGGCAACCGCACGCGCTTGCGAAACAGGTCCAGGTCGCCCTTTCGTTTCATCTCCATTGTCTGCGTTACGCGCGCGCCGGTCGTGAACATGAATAGAGCCATCGCGCCAAGCCGCGGCTCCGCATGTTCCTTGAAACGCAGAACCCAATCCCAACTGCCCGGCCGCTTCTTCTGGCCACTATCCTTGCCGCGCGCGCGGTCCTGCGCGACCCGTTCATTCTTGGTGTAAGCCTTGATACGGATCGGCGGGCAAAGCCCGTCCTCGTGCGCCGCATTGATGATTGCGCGCACCGGCACGACGACTTGCCGGTGCCATGTATCGACGGCCGCCATTGGATAGAGCTTCTTCGCGAGCTGCTTGACCATGCGTGGAGTAATATCGCGCAAGCGGGTGTCGCCCCACTCGGGCAAGATGCGAGCCATATAACGCGCGTCGTTGCCCGACATGGGGTGATCGAGGAACGCTTGCGCCAGGGTTATGTTGTCTTCTGGCTTTGGCGCATCTCGTCCAAGGAGTGCACGGTTGCGAGCTTCCGTTTCGAGGTCGCGGACTTTCCGACGCGCGACTGCCTCGTCGCGAGTTCCAAGGCTCTCGCGGTAGTATCGCTCCTCGCCTTCAAGCCGGCCTTTGACCCACCAAGTCGATCCACGAAGGTAGATACTGAGCCCGAATTCTTTGTCGTCTGGCATTCTGGCGCCCCGAAGATCAGATCCACATGCTCGGGGAGCAAGATCATCGCTTTCCCGAAAATTCGGCAAGCCCCTAACTCTCGGGCCTTGGCTCGAAGGGCGCGCTCTGAAATCTTCTGTCCCTTGGCAGCAAGATCAGAAACGACCTGGGCGGGCGTCATCCCGGCATCGAGGATGCGTGCGCCCATCTAATTCCCCTCCTTGGCGGTTGCGCGATTCAACTCAGCCAGATCACCGATCTTCCCGGCGATGAATGACAAGGGAACCGGCGTCTTGATCTTTTCAGCGATCTGCTCGACAAGGGCCTTCGCCTCGATCATACCTTCATAGAACCCCTGGTCGACCGCGGCATCGAACATCGCCATGAACTGCACCACGTCGGCCTCGGTGCCTATGATGCGCGGCAACAGCCATTCCAAGTGCCTCATGCGCCATTCGAGGCGCTGTTGGTTTTCAGGCGTGAGGCGGTCGATCATTTCCTTGGTCACCGTCACGGCTGCTCTCCCGTGAATGGTCCGCTCGTGAAACCCGCAGCCATGCCATCGACGGTGACGATATGCGTGTTCCAGCCGATACGA
This sequence comes from Devosia riboflavina, assembly GCF_000743575.1. Classification (GTDB taxonomy): domain Bacteria; phylum Pseudomonadota; class Alphaproteobacteria; order Rhizobiales; family Devosiaceae; genus Devosia; species Devosia riboflavina. The sequence goes on from NZ_JQGC01000047.1 coordinate 3,408, forward strand.
TCATCGCGCCCATATGGCTTGACCTCTATGTCGCCATGGGGCCAGCCATCCTCGTCCAGAGCTTTGACGAGATCGGCCTTGGTGTTGATGGTTCTGGCTGTCGCCATGGAATCGGCCAGGCTGCCACGATGAAGCCGGAACAGCGTCATGTCTGCTCTCCTTCGGAAAGAGCTTGGCGGCCGGAGTTTAAGTCGTCCCAGAGACTTTCTAAGAGATCGGCTGATTCCCATGCGACACCAATGTCAGAGTGCTTCCCAGTGACAAGGTCGCGAAGCCTGCGCACCACACTTTCAACGCCATGCAGTTTGCAGTCGGGGTTCTCGCCCGCGACTTCCGCGCATGTGCAATGATCGTTGCTAGGAGACTGTGGCAGCTCACCCATTCCCGCCTCCCTGGGTATCAAGGAAGGACTGAGCGGCGCGAAGATGCTTGGCGTCGATGCCCATAGCGGCCGGGCTTTCCCAGATGGGCGAGCCGTTGGGATGGCTGTCGTCGAGATTGGCTGAGGCCTCTGCAAACGGCTTCAGCACCTCTACCGCCTCAGACAGGTCGGCTCTCAGCCGCGCATTATCGGCGGAGAGGGATTGAAGGATGGCGGCTGCAGTGGTCATGCTGAGGATCAACAGAGACGGATCGGAAACCCGCACCGATAGATCGTGCCCGAAAGAGGCCGTTTCGGACATGCGCAATAGCTGGGCCGCATCGCTACGCAGGTTCTTGACGGCTTCCCCCACTTCCCCTTCCAGGGAGGGTTGAGGAGCGGCGGAGAGCAGAGCAAGAACGTCTTCGAACTTCACGTAATCACCCTTGGGGTGCTGCTTCAGCCCCAAGACCTCGTCACCCCAGCCGTCAACGAACTGTTCATAGCGCTCCAACTGATCGACGGCATTGGCCGGCACCAGCACCATATTGCCGACATCAGGAATATGGTCCAACTCGTGCATTTTTTGCACTGGTTCACCCGCCATATTGGCTACAGGCTTATCCATGGGTGGGCTCCCGTTCGGC
>NZ_JQGC01000048.1 GCF_000743575.1 Devosia riboflavina
AAAGCTCAACCCTGAATCTGTGCCATGGGCGCTGACGGGGAACAGAGTCTTTCAGCAATCAACGGCTCTAAAGTTTGATCTAAAATCAGCCCGACAAGATCGTCAGGTGTATAGTAGCTGCCACTGTTTTTGCGGGCGAACTGGTTGGGCCGTACGGCTAGTGCGCCAGCCTCATCCCGAACGATTTCAAACTCAAGCAACCGTTCGTAGATCGACCCTAGCTGCTGCACAGACAGATCGCGGTAATTGATATAGCGGGGTTCGCCCGACGAGCGTTCGTAGGACAAAGCATCAAGCGCCGGAGCCATAACACTATCAGGTATGCGTATGGTGTCGAGAAGTGGCGTTGCTCCGCTAGCGAAGAGCCCGCCATTATAGGGTGGAATGCCGACTGAAGCATCACCCTTATCAATAATCCGCGCTAGATCGGCAACGTGCGCCCAGATCTTGCCGGCACTGGCGGAGAAACCGTCGCCCTCGGAAATGCGCTGGCCAACTTCGTTACGCTGATGACGCAGCGCATAGTCGTCATATCGCTTCTCACCAACGGGTAGCAGATCGCGGTCTTCAGCATAGAGCAGAAATAACAGTCGATACAGCAACACAAGCGATGCTTGACGTACGTCTTCAAGTGGGGCCTGCGGTGCGGCCCGAGCAATGGCGCCGGCAAGATCAGGAAAGACGCGCTCGAACACTAGCCTGGACAGGTTAGCCGCAACTCTTTCCTCATAGAATTCCGCCGCCGCTCGCGATCGTTCGTGGAAAGTACGGTTTTCCATACCTGTCCGCATGAAGGCATCTCGGCGGAACATGGCTGCGAAAACACGTAGCCAGTGATCGCGTACGGCGTCGTCGGCGGATAAGTCGTCGCTTCCGTCCAGCGCCAAGACACGGCTAAGATCGATTTCAAGGAACTCTTCCGAAACCGAACGGGCGCCCGCCCAGTACAGGCGCCACTTTTTGCCGTTCGTAAGTATACCCCAGCGGAGGTCTCCGCCGGTCAGGTCGTCGATCCTGCGGAGATACCGCAGCATCTGCGTCGATGGTGCAGTCGCCTCGCCTCGCCCGGAGGCACGATCCAATGGGCGCGCCCAACGCTTACTTTCGACTACCGCCAATCCATGTGAATAGCGTTTCCATTGGTCGTCCTGAGCGTTGGCCGCTGCTTTAGACCCCGCATCGGCGAAGAGAAGACCGTCAGGAACATCCTCGCGACCGCCGACACTCAAATTCTGCTGACGCAACGATGCCGTCCAGCCAAGTGCGCTTAGCACCGGCCATATAAAGTCATCTTCTGTCTGGCTCTCATTGGTGTTGTGACTTTGCGGGAAAGCCCCGGCAATTGCCTCCAATGCTGAGCGCAAGCTGGCAGTATCGACAGCCAAATATGCCGGATCAGCCTTGATAGCCTCCGCCAAATAGTCAGTCGTGAAGAGGGAACCGGAAATGAAAGCCGCAAAATCAACCAAGTAAGACCCCTTTGCCGTCACCATAACAGGGCCTCCTAACCGGAAAGCATCTCCCTGCTTGTTGAACGAGCTATACGCGTGTTCCTCGCACGCGTGGCATGTACGTTATCAGACGCATGGCACGATTTAGGACTGTTTCGCAACGCACGTGAAATCGCGACGCAGAGCAGCAGTGCCGCTTTACGCTCCGCTATGGGTATGATACCCATTTCGTGGGGTAACCCGTATTTAATGGGGTACCAGCATGCTGGTTGGCTCAAAGCAAGCACTCGCCATCACCGGACTGTCCGCAGATCAATTGCGTGAATGGACCGGACGCAGGGGCCTTGTCCGTCCGGACATACCCGCCCAAGGGAAAGGTACCCAGGCGCGGTTTTCCTGGCAGACATTGCTTGTGCTGCTGATCGCCCGGACGCTCAAAGAAGACTTTCATATCGAGCTGGAGTCCTATCGAGAACATCTCATTGACCTCCAGTCTAGACTTCGCGGCCAGCCATTTCATGGATTGGGAGAAAGCGCCGTGATATTTGCACCAAAGCATCTCGCGCAATTGAGCGATATCAGCGCCGCCGCTGCCACACATGACACGAGCGCCATAATAGTTGCGCTCCGCCCCTACCTAATGACGATCGTAAGCGGTCTGGGAGCGGTGGAACCCCTTGTCCAACTTCCCCTTTTCCGGGCTGTCGGACTACGATAATGGCAGCTGATCATACAGACATCACCGCGCTCCTCAGACGCCTGGGATATACTCAGGCGTCCGGTTGGGTGCGCGCGGATCACTTTGATGAGGTTTCCGCCCACCGGTTTGCGCTCAAACAAGCCAGTTCAGAAGTTGGTTTGCTCGGCGCCTTTTGCCTGATGCGCACCCGTGAGGCGGGAGTGTCGATTAGCACCCCCCTTGTCTATGTCGCCGTGGCTGCAGATCTTGAGGAGGCCCGAGAAGTACACCGAAGGATATGGAGCCAAGGACTTGTTCCTTTCCTGATCGTGGCCTGCCCGGGCGAGATAGTGCTTTGCCCAGGCTTTTCTTTCGGCCACACCGACTGGGAGAATCTGGTCCATCGCTTTGCCTGGTCAGTGCTCGACAAACTGCCGGAATCTCCAGAAATGCCTGGGTCACTACTGGGGCCGGCTGCAGAACTGTGGGACCTCAGGGCCGTACGGTTGCGCACCGCACTTTTCTGGCGTGATCATTCGATCGACGTAGGGGGGAGGGTTGATCGTCGCCTCCTATCAAGTCTGGAAGCCCTCAGCGAGCGATTGATCACGGGGGTAGGAGAAGAGGCGCCAATTTCGCCTGGGGCCGCCAATGGGCTGATCGGACGCTTCCTTTACGTGTACTTTCTTTTTGATCGGGGCATCATCGACCAGGAATGGGTGAATACCCGCGGACACCTAATCGACCTTTCGGAAAAGTTCAGCGCGTGGACGCCCGAAGCCACTTGGGCGTTGTTCAAGGATCTTGATACAATTTTCAACGGAAGCATCTTCCCGTTATCCGACGTGGAGAGAGCTGAGATTCAGGCAGAGCACATCAACCTTGTGCGTCGCGTGATGAAGCACGGCTCTGAGCCGCTGCCGTCTGGCGGCGAGCAGTTGAGTTTCCTCGACTTCTATCTGGGTACCCTACGAACTGAGACCCTCTCGTCGGTCTATGAACAATTTCTGGAAAATCTGCGAGCTGGAGAACGTCGGGTCTCGGGTGCGTTCTACACGCCCCCGTTCCTGGTGGACTTTATTCTTGATCGCACGGAAGAGCAGATGCCACTGGCTGACGGTGTAACTGTCCTCGATCCAGCGGCAGGTTCGGGTGTTTTCCTAGTGGGTGCGTATCGCCGGATGATCGAGAGGTTCCGCTGGACGAGCCGGGTCGACGACGTCAGTCTCGATCGCCTGCGGGGCATCCTCAAACGCAATATCTTTGGCATCGAACGAAATCGGGATGCGTGCCATGTCGCAGCGTTCAGCCTTTATCTGACAATGCTCGACTATGTCAGCCCCCGGGATTTGACACGTGTTGCCGCCGGGCAGGAGGCGGAGACGTTATTCCCGGCGCTCGTCGGAACAAACATTCAGGCAAGGGATTTTTTCGCCACCACATCGCCGACGACCGACTTTCCGGAGCGGGTGGACTGTATCGTAGGAAATCCGCCGTGGCAGAGCGTATCCAAGCTGGAGTCAGCGCCGGCTGTCGAATGGCGTGATGCCCACCGAGATGATGCTCCGATCGGTAATGACCAGGCGGCAGAGCTTTTTGCGTGGAAGGCGCTTGACCATCACTTGAAGCCAAACGGACTGCTCGGTTTCCTGCTTCCAGCGAAAAGCTTCATCAACCCGACCTCCGAAACCTTCCGATTGTCCCTCGCGAGGCGTCACACGATCTTGGGTGCAGCGAACTTCGCTCATCTGCGATACCGCCTTTTTGCCAGCGCGAGACAGGCGGTCGTTGCTGCATTTGTGCGGGCCAGCGAACCTACGAGCCGCGATCTGGTCTGGGTTTATTCTCCACTTTCGGTGGGGCAGCCATTGGCTCGGAAGGAATGGCCGTGGACCATCTTGCTGGACCGTTCGGAGGTACAAACGGTAAGGCACGACACCGTCGCCAAGAACAGGCGCGGGTGGTTCGACATGTTCATGTTACGGCCTGTTGATCGATACATTCGCAAGTATCTCGAGGATGGAGCGATAACCGGGCGGTTCGCCACGCTGGAGGAACTGTGCGCGACTATCGGCGCGCGGATCAGCCGTGGGGGCAATCCAGAAGAAACGGGCGTTGCCGGTGAATTCCTTCACAACGCTCCGCACGCCAGCGACCAGATTGGTGCTTCCTTGTTCGACGGAGATGAGAACTCCCCAAATGGCTCGTTGCCGCACGAGCAGATGGAACTTGTGCGGCCGGCGTACAAGAACCGCTTCGGCGGCAACGTCCTTTTGATTCCACGCAACCTCAAGAACGTGACGGTGGTTGCGCACCCTTACGGATTTACGTCAAGCATAGTGGCTATGTCTTACGATAAGCCCGCTGAGCAGGTGACGTCGCGGGAGCTAGCGCTATTGAAGGCTGTCAATCGGTTCTTATGCTCCGATATCGGTCTCTATTTGGTGGCCACCACTGGACGCCGCTGGCTCATGGATCGGCGGAACATCGAGCCCGAGGATATTAAGGCGCTATATGTACCAATCACGGGGCTGGATGATGCGAGGATCGATCAGATTCTTGCCGCCGAGTCGCCTCGCCTTCCCGACACCCTGTTCGATCTTTACGGACTCGAAGGTGATATGCGTGAGGCCATCAAAGAATTCCTGGCGTTCCGGATCGGTTTCCGCGACGGGGACGTGCCGTTAGACGCATTGTCTGCTCCTGACGTCGAGCATCTTGCCTCATATAGGACGACAATGTCCGACACTCTGTGCGGGTTGATCGGACGAGACAGCTCATTCGAGGTTGAAATCGTTCCCGATCGAACTCTCGGTCTGGCGGCAATTTCAGTTCGGTACCTGTCCGCACGCAATCCGACGATCCCAAAGCTGGATCTCATGAGGGTCGGGAAGCTCGCCATCGACGAATATTCTAAGTCGAGCGCTAACTCCTTCACGGACGGGTTATCTATCGACCATCGAAATCCAGGCGTGATCACATCCGTGAAACCCCTCGAATACTACCGCTGGACCCTTGAAAGCGCGTTTTCTGACAGCCAGCAAATCATGAAGGCGTTCAGCGAGGGCGGGAATGAATAGGGCCGTGGAAAGCCCAACGCTTCTCGATGTCCTAATGAGGTTCGGCTTCACTGAGGTGAAGGCGGAAATTTGGGCCAGGTTTGTTGAAGAGGCCATTCGCCTGCTGGACGAAGCCGGTCGTGAACTCAGAGGCGCAGACGCCTGGCATACCTACGTTCAAAAACGAGGCGCCCTTTCGCAGCCTAAACGAAAAGGCAAGGCGCATATCCACGTACCTATCGAGGACGGCCTAACAGCCGAGTTGGGACACATCGCTCGTCGCCTGCGAGCCGCAGTGCCACTAAATCATGTACTGCGCCTACAGGAGGTAGTGTTCGAGACCGAGCATTTGATCCAGAGCGCGAACCGTACCGGGCGCCATTCGCGAAAGGTCGACTTCTTTATATACTCACAGTTGGGAACGAACGCGCCGGAGTTCGCTATTGAGGCCAAGCCGTTGCGTTCATCAGCAGATATCCGCAGCCGTTATTTAGCCGAGGAGGGACTGGGCTGCTTCTTTGCCACCGACTCTGTCTACACGCACCAGCCGGTCGCCGGCATGTTGTCCTACTCGCTGGGTGAAACCCCCTACTCGCATCTTGAGAGCCTCAGGACGGCGCTTGAGCAGCTTGAGCCCCGCCCCATGGCCACTGATCAGGTGGACCTCTCCGACCCAATACGTTTGATCTGCTCTCGCCACGAACGGGCACAGTTAAACTTGACACCAGTGACTATCGTGCATTTCGAGATGATGTTCCCGGTGGAAGTTGGGACCTCGGCGCCGGCCTAGGGTGTTGGGATCGGGTGCACGGCTCTCTCCGCCAAAGACAGCTGCTGAGGCTATACTGCCAAGTCTTCCTCATCATCCCCGTCAGGGTTCGGTTCGGCCATCCCCTTGACCGCCATGCGGGTGTCCTCATCACCGTGCTCATCTAGCAAGCCCGCATTCTCAAGTGCTTCCAGATCGGGCAAGTCCCTCAACGTGTCGAGCCCGAAATTCTCCAAGAACCCCTTGGTGGTCACATAGGTGAACGGCGCTCCGGCTGTCGGACTGCGCGGCCCCGCCGTGATCATGTTCTTGTCCCGCAGGGCGCCAATGACGTCGCGCGACACCTCACGGCCCAGGATTTCCGATACCCCTGCCCGCGTCACCGGCTGATGATAGGCAATCGACACCAGCACCATGGCTTCGTTCTGGGTCAGATCGACCGAACGGTCCGGCACGGCAGCAGATGTGGCAATCGCGTCGGCATAGGCAGTTCGGGTGCGGAACGCCCAGGCCCCGGCGATATTGACCACGTCATAGGGTTTGCCGCGCAGCGCTTCGCGGATGTCATCGATCAGCGGGTCGATGCTGGCGTCGCGACCCACTACGCGGGCCAAGGCCTCTCGATCAACCGGTTTGGGCGCCGCGAACAACACCGCCTCGATGCGGTTCATCCATTCGCGCCAGCGCAAGTCGGCCGGCATATCGGCCAACTCAGCATCGAAGATCGGCGGTTCGGCAGCTGTCCTTTTGCGCTTAACCATCTGTTTTGCCCTCACAACCCGTAGAGCCGAAACGTCGGCCGGCCGCTGAGCTCCCGCACCGCACCCAGCTCCCCCAACCGATCGAACAGCCGCCTGGCGCCGCGCGCCGACAGCTTTGGACTCGACCAGGACCCCGGCACCGCGTCATCGGACAGCAGCAGTTTGATGACGTCGCCAGATCCCCTGGCGCGGAGTTTTGGCGCCACCCCCGCCAGTCTTCCGGCTCGTTGCGCCAAATCGGCGCCGAGCTCGCACGCCTCCGTCGCCGCGATCGCATAGGCCAAGAACACCGCCCTGCCCCAGCCTTCTCCTCCCGGCCGGATTCGCTTTCGGTTCTCGCCAAACTTGAACACCGGCGAAGAGACCTGCCCTATCAGCAGCGGCACCGGAACGGGCCATCTGAACTTCTGGGCGAGCAGCATGTCGGCAAGCCAGATGGCCAGCAGCTCGGCATCAGGCCGGGCCCGATAGACGGCGGCGGCAATCTCGGCCGCCAGCGCCGGCGCCGGCCGCGACGAGGCAACCATGTCCTCAGCATTGGCGACGACCTCGGCAAGACCCTCGTCCCAGTGCAGGCTGAAATGCTTTTCAGCCAACGGGCGCACTGTTTCCTCATCGCAACCGGTCGTGCGGCTGGCCAATTGACGCCAGGCCATCAAAAGGTGACCGGAGGGGCCAGGATCGTCGCCGGCGCCGCGCAAATAATGGGTGTCGCGCAGTGAAGATTCGTCCTCGCGCCGGCCGGTCAAATTCACCGCCGCCGCAGCGGACTGCAGCGCCAGGCGCTGGCGCCAGACGCCAGCCCAGACAAAGTCGTTGCGCACCAGATTATCCAATGAATTCAAGGCGGCGCCAGCCAGATAGGCCGCATCGACCTCGTGCAAAACCAAACCACGCGGTCGCGCCCAAGCCGGCACTTTCGCCACCAGCGGAGGATCAATAACCAGCAAATCAGCACGTGACTTCATGCCGGAAGGCTAACACCCAACGGCGCTTATGGCCACTGGTTACGACGTTATGCGCCCCACCTGTCGGCAATACATAGTGACCAATAATCTTGCATTATCGGACGTTTTGCTCATTATAGAGAGAATGCCCCAAAACCTCGACGAAACCACGCAAAACGACGCCGGCAACGCCCCCCTGCCCTGTGCTGCAGCCGCGGCACCCGTCGGCAATTCCGCCGTGTCGATTCCGGGCGGCGATCGCGCCCATTTGCGCGGCCTGGCGGATCGCGCCCGGGACTATGTCGAGGCAGCCAGCTCGGCCAACACCAGGCTGGCCTACGCCTCGGACTGGAAGCATTTTTCTGGTTGGTGTCGCCGGCAGGGACTGGCAGTGCAGCCGCCCGATCCACAGATTGTTGGCCTCTACATTACGGCCTGTGCGACAGGCCAGGCTACGGTTGCGCCAAATGCAGTCAGCACCATCGAACGCCGGCTCTCGTCGCTTTCCTGGAATTACACCCAGCTCGGGCAAGTCCTAGATCGCAAGGATCGCCACATCGCCACAGTGATGGCTGGCATCCGCAATACCCACGCCAAGCCACCACGGCAAAAGGAAGCCCTGTTGCCCGAGGATCTCCTGGCGATGCTGGAAACCTTCGACCGCGGCAGCCTGCGTGGCATCCGCGATCGCGCCATGCTGCTGCTGGGTTTCGCCGGCGGCCTGCGGCGCTCGGAAATCGTCGGCCTCGATGGCGGCGAAGGGCAGAGCGAGGACGGCCGTGGTTGGATAGAGATCCTGGACAAAGGGATGGTCCTGAATATTCGGGGCAAGACCGGATGGCGTGAAGTGGAAATCGGTCGCGGATCCACTGATGCCACCTGCCCCGTTGTGGCAGTGGAAACCTGGCTTAAGCTCGCTCGGATCGCGCATGGCCCGCTGTTTCGCCGTGTGACTGGGCAGGGCAAGGGCGTCGGCGCCGATCGACTGAACGACAAACAAGTCGCCCGCCTGGTCAAGACAGCGGCACTGGCGGCCGGGGTACGGGGCGACCTTTCGGAAGATGCCCGGGGGGGCTTGTTCGCCGGCCATTCTCTGCGGGCCGGTCTCGCCTCATCGGCCGAGGTCGACGAACGCTACGTCCAGAAGCAGCTAGGGCATGTTTCGGCTGAGATGACCCGTCGCTATCAACGCCGGCGGGACCGCTTTCGCGTAAACCTTACCAAGGCTGCGGGACTATAGCCCCTTGCCCTGCTGGGATGCCTGAAAGCTGCCATCAAGCGACGTCAACGTCCACCATGATGCCAAGGCATGAGCTAGGCCAAATCTTCCGGGTTTATCCGCGGATGGGTCTCCTCACCGAATGCCCACAACACCAAGCCCGACACCATCATCGAAAGTGCCACGAACCAGAATGTAGCCTCGAGAGCGCCGCTGAAATGGGCAACCAGGCCGAGCCCGAGCGCACCAATGCCATATCCAAGGTCACGCCAGAACCGGTAAATGCCAATGGCTGAGCCGCGCCAGCTGGGCGGGGCGATGTCGGCCACGGCTGCCGACAGATTGGGATAAAGCAGGGCCATGCCGAAGCCGGCGATGGCGGCCGATGCGGCCCACCACCAAACGCCGCTGCCTATCACCACCATGGCGACCCCGAGGCCCGAAATCCACATGCCGAGCACATTGGGCCAATGACGCCCAACGTGATCGGAAAGTCGACCGGTGAAGAGCTGTGAGCCGCCCCAGGCGAAGCCATAGGCGCCGACGATCCAGCCGATTGAGGCGAGGTCCATGCCCTTCTGGAACAGGAAGACCGGAAAGATGACCCAGACTAGTGCATCGACGAACTTCTCGACCATTCCGGCCTGGCTGATCGCGGCCATGCGTCGGTCTCGCCAGGACATCAGCGTGAACACCTCCCAAGTCGTGGGACTGTCGGAGATGTTGCGGGGATAGCGCGGGCGATAGGCGCTGGTTTTGGCATTGGCGTGCGTGGCAGCCTCTGCCTTGGCCCATGGCAAGGTATCGCGAACCCAGACCAGGGTCAGTACCAGCGCCGTGATCACGACGGCAAGCCCGAAGATCAGCAGCCCCAGCCTGGCGCCGAGCGCCGTCGCGGCGTAGCCGGTGACAATGCCCGCTACCGCCACGCCGACATAACCCGCAAATTCATTGAGGCCGATCGTCAGCCCGCGCTGGTCAGCACGGGTGATGTCGAGCTTGGAGGTTTGGGTCATCGACCAGGCCAGACCCTGATTGATGCCGAGGAGCACGGTTGCCGCGACGATCCAGTTCCAGTCGGGCGCGAAATAGATCATGAACGGGACAGGCAACGCCGCGATCCAGCCGAGCAGCAGCACGCGTTTCCGTCCAATTCGCTCGGACAGCCGACCGGCAACGAAGTTCAGCACACCCTTGACCATGCCGAAAGCGACAACAAAGGCGGTCAGGAGGATGAAGGAGCCACGGGCCACACCGAATTCGGCTTCGGCCAGCGCCGGCACCACTGTCCGCATTATGCCCAGAGCAAAGCCCACCAGCATGACCTGGAGCAACTGATGGACGAACTGTGTCAGGTTCTCCCGAATGCCCCGTGTGAGCGGGCCTACATTGTCACCCGAAAACACTTCACCTTCGCTCATGCGACGATTTCCAGCCCGGCATTGCGGGCACGGTTGGCGGCCGCCTCCAGCGGCGGTGGCGGGATGTCAGCGACCATTTTCGCTACGAACTCACTCTCGTCAGCAATGCGGAATGCCTTGTTGAAGCGCTTTTCGAACCCGATGGTCGAAGTTGGCTTGCCGCTGAGGCTGCATCCGCATACCGAGCCGGAAAAGGCACCAGGCAACACCTCCATATGGTCAGGCAGTGCCTTGAGCCGTTCCACGCTGGCAAACAGCGCCCGGGCACCGTCCTCGGCACTGCTGGCAAGTTCGGTTCGTCCCATGTCGCCCACCATCAACGTATGGCCCGTCAGGACGAACCACGGCTCCTCGGCGCGGCTACGATCGGTGACCAGTAGCGACATGTTTCAGGGGTATGGCCCGGCGTATGCATGACGGAGAGCAGGACATTGCCCGGCTCTAGAACGCTGCCGTCACTCACGCCATGAAAGTCGAAATTCGTTTTGGCGCCGGCGAACAGGGTGTACTTGCCGCCGCTCGCTGCGGCCAAGGCACGCCCGGATGAGATGTGGTCGGCATGGATATGCGAGTCGATCACATAGAGTATCTTCATACCGGTGGCAGCAGCAGCTTCGAGATAGGGTTCAACAGGCCCGATAGGGTCGATCACCGCCGCTGACGCCTTGCCGCCGCAGCCCAAAAGGTACGAGGCCCCCACGGGGTCGAAATGCAGGAACTGACGCAGGATCATGATGGAACTCCGCTAATACCAATCCTTGCGGAGCGGTCCAGTTTGTTATAGTCAATAATTCCATTGAATGATCGAGCGATGTGCTGATGTCAAGTCCTTCACCCAAGCTGGCCCTGTTCGAGCAGTTCGCCCTGGTCGCCAAGACGCTGGGCCACCCGCAACGGCTGGAGCTGATCGAGCAACTCGGCCAAGGGCCGCGCAGCGTCGATCTGCTGGCAGAAAAGCTCGGCTCGCCCATCGCCAATGTCTCGCAGCATCTGCAGACCATGCGCCGCGCCGGGCTGGTCGCAGCGGAGCGCCAGGGCAAGTACGTCGTTTATAGGCTGGCCGACGCCAGTGTCCTGGCAGCTATGCAGGCGATCCAGCGGGTGGCCGAGAATAACCTCGCCGAAGTCGACAAGATCGTCCGAGGCTATTTCGAGCAGCGGGATAGCCTCGAGCCGATCACCCGCGACGAACTGTCGGGCCGCCTGCGCGACGGCATGGTCACGGTGCTCGACGTGCGACCGGCAGACGAATTCGCTCTCGGCCACGTCCCCGGTGCATTGAATGTGCCGCTTGCCGAACTCGACGCCTGCCTGACCACGCTCGACCCCGAAAAAGACATCGTCGCCTATTGCCGTGGAGCCTATTGCGTCATGTCTTTCGAGGCGGTGTCGCGCCTTCGGGCACAGGGCTTCAGGGCCCGCCGCCTGGAAGACGGCATGCCCCAATGGGCGGCAGCGGGCAACGCCGTCGCATCATGACCATTCTGAGCTGAGAAGAAGCAACCATGCAGCCCATGCACCGACAAGTCTTCCTGCTGGCGACGGCACAGGCGCTGTTCCAGATCGTTTCGGTATTGGTGATGACCATTGGCGGCCTGGCCGGAAGCATTCTTGCCCCATCGCCGGAATGGGCGACCGCACCGATCGCGGCGATGTTTCTTGGCACCGCGGTATCGACGGTTCCCGCTTCGATGTGGATGACACGCGTTGGCCGCAAGATCGGCTTCGTCACTGGAGCCAGCTTGGGTACCTTGGGCGGCCTGGTGGCTGCAGGCGGGATGATGACCTCGTCCATCACACTGCTCTGCGTGGGCACCTTCCTTGCGGGATGCTACCAAGGCTTCGCCCAGTTCTATCGCTTCGCAGCCGGTGAGGTCTCCGATGACGGTTTCAGGCCGCGTGCCATCTCGCTGGTGCTTGCCGGTGGGGTGGTGGCCGCACTCGTCGGGCCGCTTTTGGCGCGATGGGGCGGCGAACTTTTGCAGCCGACGTACACGGCGTCCTTCCTATTCCTGTCGGTCGCTTCGGCCCTGGCTGTTGGCGTGCTGCTTGGCGTGAACGTCCCGCAGAGCGTAGACACCGCCGATGAGCGGGCCGCGGTACGGCCCCTCCGTGAAATCGTGCTGCAGCCAACCTATCTCGTCGCGCTCTTCGGCGCCGTCACCGGCTATGGCATCATGATCCTCGCTATGACGGCAACACCATTGGCCATGGTGCATCATCAGCATGATCTGGCTGCCACATCGACCGTGATCCAGCTGCACGTGCTGGGCATGTTTCTCCCCTCGTTCTTCACCGGTTCCCTCATCGCCCGTTTCGGCGTCCTGCAGGTCATGCTGACTGGCATCACGCTGCTGACAGGCCACGTGCTCTTTAGCCTCTCCGGCACCGGCTTTTATTCCTTCACAGCGGCCTTGATCCTCCTGGGTGTCGGCTGGAACTTCCTCTATATCGGCGGCACCAACCTGCTAACCCGTACCTATACAACCGCTGAGAAAGGCAAGGCACAGGCTGCCAATGACCTCACCATCTTCATCGTCGGGCTGGCGGCGTCACTGAGCGCCGGTGTGCTGCAGAACACCATGGGTTGGCAGGCGCTCAACATGTGGCTTCTGCCTTGGCTGGGCATGGCTGCTGCGGCAATCCTTTGGCTGAGAATATCGCCAAAGGGCGTCGCGATCCGCGTATAAAGGTCAGGCGGGCGCGGACCAGTCGTCCGAATGTCTTACTTTCCAACAGCTGGCCCATAAGCTGCCGGTCGGCAAGCCACCCCTTCTAGGCGTGGACCAAAGTCCCCTGCCCTATCCCGCCTCACGGGAACGACATGTTATGGGTTTCGCCAAGACGCCGAGGTTGTCGGAAGCCGGCCGTCAGGGTCAACTACCCTAAGAACCGGACCATTCGACTGGTTCCAGCGCCAGAGTGCGACACAGCTTCCACCTGGAGACATAAAAGACGGATAGATGACCCCATCAACCTTCGCGTCAACAAGCATTTGATATGCGGCATGCGTGGCAGCGACGATCCCCTTGTCCAGTTCCGACCGCCACTCCGTCTTGTGAATGTCCTCGTCCAGTCCCCATTCGCGGAGGATCGAGGGATCGGTGGTGTCGACGAGGCGTGCACCGGTTAGCTCCAGCTGAGCGATCAATGCTGGATGCTGCACGAAACCTTGATTGTATTCTGCCCAGGCGGTCGACAATTCCTGCGCGGCATAAATCGTAGGGACGCCCACTGGATTCCAACGGCCTCCAAAACGAGCAGCGCCCTCCCCCGATAGCGGTAGATGTGACCAGCGAGGAACGTAGGCTCGCCACAAAATGATCGGCTTAGGGTCCGTCAGCCTAGGCATAGACACCCGAGCGCACAGCCTCGAGATAGGCAAGGACCTGATCGGCTTTACCATCTCCTACAAGATCGTAAGCCGTCTTGCCCGCCCAGCCAGGAATTGGTTGGTGCTTAAACCAAATCACTGCACGATTTTCGTCGCCAGCCATCTCCGCAGCCATAGCAAGAATGCGGACGATGGGGCTCAGTGCCGCGTCTACCCTCCGGGTGGCCGTTTTGGCGGTAAGGGTATTCCGGGCAATTCCGATTAACTTTGCAAGTTCGGATTGCGTCACGCCGAGTTGTTCGGACAGCCGTGGCGCCGACAGAAAGGGCGAGCCGCCATCGCCAAACCGAACTGCACCGATCTCGAGACCCTGGGGTTGCATAAAAGCACTCCAATCCATTTTTTGAGCACGTTTCACGCAATATGCGATCAAACAATGCTCACTTCAAGTCGAAACCTCACGTGGGCCGCCCTGCAATTAGGCTTTGTGGTCCCACTTATCGATGCTCTTCCTCAAATTATCGCTGACCTCGAGCCGCTTCTGGGTACGATCGAGGCGTTGAGCGGCCCCCAACTCGCCTTCGGCCTCGGTAACACCGGCGCCGACTGCCTTGGCAGCGTCCAGTTTGGCCCTGAGCAGCGCCATGATCATCGGCCAGGTCGAGAATTTCCCTTCCTTGGCGCGTTCGGTCAGATTTCGCAGGTAGCCGCCCGGCGACTTTATCTGGTCCGTCCTCTGGTAAATGGCGGCGAGGGTAATTGCGGCCTGCTGTTCGCCCATCGCAACTTTGGCATCTTCCCAGGCGCTTGGGCTGATCCCCAATACCGGCCGGGCCAGGTCCGTGGTGGCCAGGAAATCGCGCCAATTGCGGATGCCGCCGCCGTCCTTCACCAGCCAAAGCAGGTTCGGGCACGCATCCAGCACGATGCCGAGGGGCAGTTCACGCTTCGGCAGGCTCCGCAGGTTGTCAGTTTCGCCGGCGCTGCCGCTCGCTTCTCTTTTTATTCCTAAGCCGCGTTCAGATTCAGTTTTAGATTCGGTATTTGAATTCTGTATGTGGCGCTCAGTTTGAGACTCATTGGCGTTCAGATTCTGTGATTTTACGAAGGATTCCAATACGTCACGGATCTGGGTCCAAAGATCATCGAGCTCGGCCGCCACCTCCTCGAGTACCTGGCGGGGGGCTGTCCTTGGAAGCCGGCTGATGATCGCCTGATACTCGACATGTACGGTCCCCCAGTTGCCGGGAACGCCTTCCTCGATGCCCGTTTCGATCATCTTTGCGATATCGCGGCGACATATGGTCAGCCGTTCTTTGACGACCTTGTAGGCCTTCTTCTCGGCGCGGACGGCCTCTGCAAGCTCCTTGAACTCCACAGCTCGGGCAACGATCGGTGACAAGTCAAAGCCATAGGCTTGCTCAATCTCGCCCCCCTGCCCCTTGCGGGCATAGCGCTTACCATTGGGGCTATCCCGTCGGACGACCAGCCCGCAATCGACCAGGTTCGCCAGATGCCGGCGCAGCGTCGCTGGCGACATCCCGTTGGCCCTGCCAATGAGCTGCTCATTGGACGGCCAGACGATGAGCGCACTGTCACCATAGAACGCTGTCTCCGGATGGAAGGACAGCAGGGCATCAAGGATGGCCAGAGCCCGATCGGTGGCGCCCAAGGCCATCCGGGCTTCCTTGATATCTCTAAAGACGTGCCATTTATGCACGGTGGCGCCTTCCGGCGCCGTCTGGGCAGTGACTTGACTGGCAATCATGCCAAGAGTCATCGACCGCCGCCCAAAGGGCGTCGTTACAGTATGGGTCTGCATTCTTCTTCACCTATCTCTAGGCAACAGAAATACGCTCGCCGAACCGACGCTCAGTGCCCGAAGGCCTTGACTGTGATTCCTGGAAATGCGATTCTCTTGATACCACTCTTGAGAAGGGCTTCCGGAATGTCGTTTCGGGGGCCTTTTTCTTTGCCCGGTTTCATGTGCTTCCGGTGCTAATTGTCAGCTGACAATTCACCAAAAGCGTTTGATATTCAGTGACTTGATCCTTTCGACTGTTTCTCTGTTCTGGCTTCCGCGCTGCCCGCAAACTCGTCAAGGAGAGCGGGAAGGCGTTGTTGGATGAAGCTTGCGAAGGCAGGGTTGTCTGAGACAAGGCGGACTTGGCGCCCCTTCTTTTCAACCCACGCAATTCGGTCGGGAGAGGCAAGCCGGCGCTTGGCCGTGCGCTGCTTTGATCCGACGGCCTGCAACGCCATGGCGAAACGCTGATCGCTGTCGCCGCTTTGAAAGTCAGATGACCCCAACACTTCGTCGAGCGCCTCGCGCGCGCCGGCGAGCTCGAGGCCTTTGACGAGCTGGAGCCATCTAGGGCGACCAACCTTGGGCGCGGAGCCAATGGCAACGATCAGGTCCTCGCCGAGCGCCTGGGCGACGGTGAGCAGGCGTGAAATCTCTGGCTTATCGACGCTGAGGGCGGCCGACAGCGTGTCGCGATCGAAACCGTGTGTTTCCATCTGCATCGCGAAGCGCGCGCGCTCGACAAAGGTCAAGTCCTCGCGCGGTCCATTCTCCTGCCCCTGCAGGATGACCATTTCCTGGTCGGACAGCTTGCGGACAATTGCCTTGAGCTTGAGCCCAAGCTCTTGAGCGACGCGCCAGCGCCGGTGGCCGGCGGCGATCTGGAAGCGCCCCTCTTCGGTGGGGTGCGGACGGGCGATAACTGGGATCTGCTGCCCGTTCTCGGCGATCGCCGCCTTGAGCTGTTGGAGCCGTCCATCGCTTGCCGATGAAATGCGATCAGAAACGATCGAGGCACTGAACAGCGCGGGATCAAGCTCCTGGGTCGTTTCTCGACTGGCCAGCTCTTCACGCAATACCTTTGCCTGTGCGGCCTCGGCCGACAGGCGATCGAGGCCAAGGCTCATTGCCTTGACGGCTCCCGAGGGCCGCGCCTGCGACGGAGATCCATCCTCCGGACGTCCCGGCTTGCCGGCGGCGACCAGACTTTGCAGAATGTCCCTGCCCCGACCGTCGGGCTTCTTCATTTGAGCGCCCTCCCCCATGCCTGATGGACCAGCTTCTCAATATCGCCGTTGACAGCATCCATCGATTCAAGCGCCCGGTCGTAGGTCTGGCGGTTCATCGATTCACGAGGTGCTTCGTAGACGGTCTGTTTGGAAAGGCCAGCGTCAGAAATGGCCGTAGACTTGACCATCATCGGCGTCAGCACGCGCTCCCCGAAAAGATTGCGCAGGAAAGCCACGATCTGGTTCTGCGGGCCGTCATTGGGTTCATGCCGAGTGACAAGGTATCGCATCCAGTCATAATTTAGGTTGCCACCATTATCGCGCACTACTGCCAGCAATTGCGAAGTCATGGCTAGGAACTGATTCATCGAGGCGACGTCGAGCATTTGCGGGTGAACGGTGATCAGGACGGCCGTTGCGGCGCACAGCGCCGACATGGTCAAAAAACCCAGCTGGGGCGGGCAGTCGATGACGACGACGTCGTAGTCGTCTGCCACGCTTTGTAGGGCACTGGCGACCCGCATGAAAAACAGGCCATCGTCGTCATGCGTGCCGCTCGACAAGACGCGAGGCGTGTCGTGCTCGAACTCGTGCAATTCGAGATTACCGGGCACTAGGTCGAGGCCAGCGAAATAGGTCTTGCGAACGATTTCGGAGAGCGGTCGGCGCTGTTCGTCGTATCGGATAGCGCCATAGAGCGTCATGTTATCGGCCACGTCGAATTCGGGCTGATAGCCGAACAGGGCCGACATCGATGCCTGAGGGTCGAGATCGACAGCGAGAACACGATGGCCGTGCAGGGCTAGATATTGCGCCAGATGGGTTGCCGTCGTGGTCTTGCCGGACCCACCCTTGAAGTTGGTGACGGCTATGACCTGCAGGTGCTCGCCCTGCCTGCGCCATGGAAGGTATGAGGTCTTGCCTTTGGTAAGGTGCTGCCGAAGGGCATGGACCTGTTCCAGGGAATAGCGGCGGCGCCCGGTGGTGGCCTTTTCAGGGATCGGGCCGGCTTCGTCCGTCGCCAGGTTTCTGATATAGCTTTCAGTCACGCCGATCAGTTTTGCGGTTTCGGCGGTTGAGAAGGTTCGAAGCTCTTTTTGAGCCTCAGGCGGAAACAGACGTTCCCGGAGGACCTGGAGCTGCGAGCCCAAAGCCTGAGAATCTTCCCAGATCGTTTCATCGAACGCTGGCCCGCCCTGGGGTCGGGAATTTGCAGCTACAACTGGCTTCATCGTGAAAGTCGCAAAATAGTGCCACTCTTATTAATTTCCGCAAATTGACCCGAGTCCTGTGAGCCGGTCAAGGAATATTGGGTTAATGGATTCCTAAGGCACTGGAAGTGCACGGCTAGAACTATGATTTCATTGTGCTTTTCTCTAATTGTCAGCTGACAACTACATGACCTAACGCTATATGCCGACTTAGTGGTTGCTACAAAAGACGCAACCGACGTCCCGGACCGCCCCCACAAGACGCCGCGAGAGCCGGCTGCCTCACTTCCCACGTGCCCGCAACGCAAGTGCAGCGACCACCGACTCGTTTGTTTGGTCAAGGTATGCGTATCAGCGCACCCCTGTCGCCTATCGGATTTGATAGGGTGCGGGAGGACACGGGCTGTGGTGCCTTTGCGAACAGGAACACAACGCAAGGCAGGACGATGGAAGTCATCGCTATTGGTCCACACGACCGCTCCCAAAACCCTTTGCTGGTGGAACAGATGCACCGTCTCCGCGCTCGCGTCTTTCGTGAACGCATGGGGTGGGATGTTGCCGTCGTTGATGGGCAGGAATCCGATCAGTTCGATGAGCTCAACCCAACCAGCATTCTAGTCGTCGACCGCGGTGTGGTCATTGGCCATACCCGCGTCTTGCCGGCGATGGGTCCGACAATGCTGTCAGAAGCCTTCAGCTTTCTGACTTCTAGCAGCGCCTTTGCCCCGCACTCGCGAATGCTGGAAACGTCGCGGTTCTGCGTCGATACCTCAACAGCGCGTTTGACCCCCGACGGCATCCATCTCGCTACCATGACTTTGATAGCCGGCATCCTAGAATGGGCAGCCCTCGGTGGTTATTCCGAGATTGTGACGGTCACCGATGTGCGGCTGGAGCGTATTTTGCGCCGGGTCGGTCTGCAGTTGCGCCGCTTGGGTGAGACCTCGCGGATCGGAAACACGATTGCCCTGGCCGGTATTGTGGCCGTGGACGCCCAGAGCATTCAACGGGTCCGACCGCGCCAATACAAATCCACCTTCACCAAGCTCAATCAAGCGGCCTAGTCTTCCCATGAGCCAAAGTCACTCATCAGCAGATCGCCTTGTGCGCAAGCTTCAGGACGCGCTTGGGCCGATCATTCGGACCGCGCTGGATGAGCCAAGTGTCGTCGAGATCATGCTCAATCCGGACGGCAAGCTGTTCATCGAGCGGATCGGGCAGGGGATCACCCTGGCGGGTGATCTGGACGCGCAGTCGGCAGAAACCATTATCGGTATCGTCGCTCACGCACTCCAAACCGAAGCAGACCAGGATCGTCCCATCATTTCAGGCGAACTGCCGATTGGCGGTCATCGCTTCGAAGGCTTGTTACCGCCGATCGTCGCCGAGCCATCGTTCTCGATCCGCAAGCGGGCGTCGATGTTGATCCCGCTCGCCGCCTACGTCCGCGAGGCAATCATGACCGCAGAGCAGGCCGAAATTATCTGCAATGCGGTGGAAGCCCGCATGAATATCGTCATCGCCGGTGGCACTGGTAGCGGCAAGACTACACTCGCCAACGCGATCATCACCGAGGTGGTCAATGCCGTGCCTGAGCATCGTGTGGTGATCCTGGAGGACACTGCAGAAATCCAGTGCTCAGCCCAGAACGCCGTGCTGCTCCACACCTCCGATGCCGCGGACATGGCACGGCTTTTGAAGTCCACTATGCGTTTGCGTCCTGATCGCATCATTGTCGGGGAAGTTCGCGACGGTGCGGCGCTAACGCTGCTCAAAGCCTGGAATACGGGCCATCCCGGTGGTGTCGCCACCATTCACGCCAATAGCGCGCGTTCTGCGCTGACGCGTCTGGAGCAGCTCGTCGCTGAAGTCAGCCAGATGCCGATGCGTGAGGTCATCGGCGAGGCGGTCGACCTCATCGTGGCAATTGAGCGCACGCCAAATGGACGACGCGTTTCCGACATCCTGCACATCGAAGGGTTCCGGAACGGCGCCTACCAAATCGAAAGTCATTCATCGAACAAGGAGCGGCTCAATGTCGCCTAGAGTTTTGCGGCTTGCAGCCGGCGCAGTCGTTCTTGCGTGCCTGTGCGCGCAGCCGGCCTTGGCCAGCGGGGGAGGGGGCCTGCCCTGGGAAGGGCCGCTGCAACAGATACAGGAGTCCATCACCGGTCCGGTCGCTGCCGCAATCGCGTTGGCGGCCGTCGCGATTGCCGGCGGCATGCTGATCTTCGGCGGCGAGCTGAACGATTTTGCCCGACGCCTTGTCTATGTGGTGCTTGTCGCCGGGATCCTGCTCGGCGCCACCCAAATTGTTGCTCTGTTTGGCTCAAGCGGCGCGTCGATCGGCGGTACTGCAAATAGTAGTTCACTCTTTGTTCAGGACCAGATTTATGGCTGAGGTCGGCAGTCGCCTCCAGCGAATACGGCTCCACCGCGCTTTATCGCGACCGAACATGCTCTTCGGTGCCGATCGTGAACTCGTCCTCGTGACCGGACTGTCAGCCGTCATCCTCATCTTTGTGGTCCTGACGCCTATTTCGGCCGTGTTCGGATTCGCGATGTGGATTGTTGTCGTCGGCCTGCTGCGGATGATGGGCAAGGCCGATCCTCTGATGCGCCAGGTCTATCTGCGACACATCCGCTTCCGCCGGGTGTACCGGCCGACAGCGTCGCCCTGGCGCCGGTGTTCCCCGTCAGCGCCCATGGCACAGATTCAGGGTTGAGCTT
>NZ_JQGC01000049.1 GCF_000743575.1 Devosia riboflavina
CGCTCGGCACCGGCTGGATGTATCAGATTCGCATCGAGAACCTGGCCGACCTCGACGCCCTGATGGACGAAGCCGCCTACGCTGACTTCATCAAATAGCGAGCTTGGGGCTCACCCCCCTCCCTAGCCCTCCCCACAAGGGGGGAGGGTGGTGATGGGGGATGATCTCGCCTCAAACCCAACCCTCCCCCTTGTGGGGAGGGCTAGGGAGGGGGAAGGCCCCAGACACAGCACCCGACCGAAAGCACCTCCCATGCGATACCTCCCCCATTCCGATGCCGAGCGCGCAGAAATGCTCGCCACCATCGGTATTGCCTCGGAAGACGCGCTGTTCAGCGCCGTCCCGCGGGCGGCCTACAATACCGGCGCCATCGACCTGCCGGCCCATTCCCCCGAATTCCTGGTCGAAGCGCACATGCGCGCCCTCTCGGGCAAGAACCGCGCCGCCGGCGACGGCCCGTTCTTCGTGGGGGCAGGGGCCTATCGCCACCATGTGCCGGCGACCGTCGATCACCTGATCCAGCGCTCCGAATGGCTCACGGCCTATACGCCCTACCAGCCGGAAATCTCGCAGGGCACGCTCCAGATGCTCTTCGAGTTCCAGACCCAGGTAGCCAAGCTCACCGGCATGGACGTGGCCAACGCGTCGCTCTATGACGGCTCGACCGGCACCGCCGAGGCCGTGCTCATGGCCCGCCGCCTCACCCGCAAGAAGAAGCTGGTGCTCTCGGGCGGCCTCCACCCGCACTACCGCGACGTGGTCAAGGCCTACCTCAAGGAC
>NZ_JQGC01000050.1 GCF_000743575.1 Devosia riboflavina
GACGTCTTCTTGGCGCCCATGATCCCGGCGACGCGCGCCACAGCCAGCGCATCACCCTTCTTGAGCCCGCCACCCAGGATAGTTGATATCGTCTCGGCCTCGCCGCTCAAGCGCGCCTGCGCCACCGCCCGCCGCCGCGTGATCGCCTTCTCGCCAATATCGACGATATGCGCCTCGCCCTTGGCATCGAGATGGGTCAGGCGCCGCTCGGACATCAGCGCACCGTCTCGGGCACGCCCTGCAGCAGCGCCCGCGTTGCCGCGACCACATCGTCCTGCCGCATCAGGCTCTCGCCCACGAGGAAAGTGCCGATATTGGCTTTTTCCTCCAGCATGCGGACATGGTCATGATTGACGATACCGCTCTCACTCACCAGCAGCACATTGCCCGGCACGCCTGCGGCAAGCTTCACCGAAGTCTCCAGCGTCGTCTCGAACGTCCTGAGATTGCGGTTGTTGATGCCAATGAACCTGGAATCCAGCGCCAGCGCTCGATCCAGCTCCAACTGGTCATGCACCTCCACCAGCGCATCCATGCCCCATTCTTCGGCCGCATCGAGCAGATACCGCGCCACGTCGTCGCCGACCGCCGCCAGAATGATGAGAATGCAGTCCGCCCCCCAGGAGCGCGCTTCCGCCACCTGATAGGTCTCGAACAAGGCCCGAATGAGCCCCTTGGAAGGGCTCGCCTTCTTCACTTCGGCGATCAGGCCATATTGCCCCTTCGCCCGCCTGTCCTTCAGCGCCTTCAGAAATCCGCGCGGCGCCGGCTGATCATGCGCCTGGGCGACAACCTCGGCCCATGGCCGCATCGACTTCGCCGCTGCGATTTCCTCGCGCTTATAGGCTTCGATTTGTTTGAGAATATCGGTCATGCAATCTGTCCGTTGGAAACGGCCACGAGCTTGGCCAGGGTCTGTTTCGCCGCGCCACTGTCGATGGCTTCCTTCGCCATGGCAACGCCTGATTTGAGATCGTCCGCCTTGTCGGCCACGATCAGCGCCGCAGCGGCATTGAGCAGCACGATATCGCGATAAGCGCCCTCCGCGCCATCAAACAGCGCATGGATCGCCGCCGCGTTCTCCTCGGGCGTCCCCCCAAGGATATCCTTCAATTCGTGCCGCTTCAGCCCCGCTTCTTCCGGCGTGACTTCAAAACTGCGCAAGTCGCCATTGGCAATCTGCGCCACAAAGCTCGGACCGGTCACGGTCAGCTCGTCGAGCCCGTCGCTGCCATGCATCACCCAGGCCTTGATCGCCCGGTTGGCCAACAGCGCCGCCGCCACTGGCTCCACCCACTGCTCGGAATAAACCCCGAGCACATAGCGCCGCACGCTCGCCGGATTGGACTGCGGCCCCAGAAGGTTGAACATGGTCCGCACGCCAAGCTCGGCGCGAGCAGGGCCTACATATTTCATCGCCGGATGATGCGAAGGCGCAAACATGAACCCAATGCCGGCCTGCCGCACACACTCGCCAATCTGCGCCGGCGTCAGGTCCAGTTTTACGCCCAGCGCCTCAAGCGCCTGCGACGAACCCGACTTGGACGACAGCGCCCGATTGCCATGTTTGGCGACAGGCACACCGGTCGCCGCCACGACAAACGAAGCCGCCGTAGAAATATTCAGCGTCCCGACGCCGTCGCCACCGGTCCCAACGATATCGACGGCATCCTCAGGTGCATCCACCGGCACCATTTTCTCGCGCATGATCGAAACCGCAGCGGCAATTTCGCCCACGCTCTCGCCCTTGATGCGCATGCCCATCAGGAAAGCACCGGTCTGTGCCGGCGTCGCCTGACCTTCCATGATCAGCCGCATCACCGAGCGCATCTCTTCGCCCGCGAGATCGCGACCCTCGGAAATCTTGTGCAGAGCCTGCTTGATATCCATCACGCCGCCCTCTGCCCGTTGAAGTCACGGGCAATATTCAAAAAGTTCTGCAGCAGCGCATGGCCATTTTCGCTAGCAATGCTCTCCGGATGAAACTGCACCCCATGCAGTGGCAGCGTCTTGTGCTGCATGCCCATGATCAGCCCGTCATCCGTCGTCGCCGTCACTTCCAGCACGTCCGGCAGCGTCTCGGCCTTCACGATCAGCGAGTGATAACGCGTCGCCTCAAAGCCAGCATTCAACCCCCGGAAAATACCCTTGCCGGTATGATTGATCTTGCTGGTCTTGCCATGCACCAGATGCGGCGCGCGAATGACATCGCCTCCCAGCGCCTGGCCCATGGCCTGATGCCCCAGGCACACGCCCAGCATCGGGATCTGCCCCTTGAACCGGTCGATCACGGCAAGGCAAATGCCCGCCTCGGTCGGCGTACACGGCCCGGGCGAAAGCACAATCGCTTCCGGCGCCATGGCGGCAATTTCTTCGAGCGTAATCTTGTCATTGCGGCGCACGGTCATCGTGGCGCCGAGCTCGCCCAGAAAATGGACGAGATTGTAGGTAAAACTGTCGTAGTTATCGATGACGAGGGTCTTGGTCATTTTTGGAGCCTATCCTGAACCACTGTGTCATTCCCGCGAAAGCGGGAACCTCTGTTTCAGAACCGGCCCCGCCATCGTAGAGCAGCCGCTAGATTACCCCCACCCTTGGTCCCTCCCCACAAGGGGGAGGGAAAGGATGGAGCCGTGAAATCGAGGCAAGCGCCTCCCTGCCCCTTGTGGGGAGGGAATGAGGGTGGGGGTATGTCCCCACAATCATCAACGCCAAAAAAACTCACTGTCCCACTCCCGCTTCGCCGGCATAGCGTAGCGCTTCTTCGGCCGCGCTGAAAAGGGCACGCGCCTTGTTCTCGCATTCGAGCTGTTCGAGTTCCCGAACGCTATCGGCAACGATCCCCGCACCCGACTGCACATAAAGCTTGCCGTCTTTGACGATCCCGGTGCGCAGCACGATACAGGTATCCATCGTCCCGTCGGCGCCGAAATACCCCACGCAACCGCCATAAATCCCGCGCCGCGACTTTTCGAGCTCGTCGATGATCTCCATCGCCCGCACCTTCGGCGCACCCGAAACCGTCCCCGCCGGGAAGCCTGCCGAAAGTGCATCCACAAAATCATATTGCGGATCGAGCTTGCCCACCACATTCGAAACGATGTGCATCACGTGCGAATAATATTCGAGGAAAAACTTGTCGGTGACCTTCACCGAACCCGTCTCCGCCACGCGACCCACATCGTTGCGCCCGAGATCGAGCAGCATCAGGTGCTCGGCCAGTTCCTTGGGATCGCTCAGCAGCTCCGCCGCCAGTTCCTGATCCCGCGTCGGCGTCGCCCCACGTTTCCGCGTCCCAGCGATCGGCCGAATGGTCACTTCGCCATTCTGCACCCGCACCAGGATTTCCGGGCTCGACCCCGCCACGGCAAAGTCGCCAAAGTCGAGGAAATACATGTACGGCGAAGGGTTGGTCCGGCGCAGCGCCCGATAAAGCGCCGTCGGCGGCAGGGTGAAATCAGCCGAAAACCGCTGGCTCAACACCACCTGGAAAATGTCGCCAGCCGCGATGTAGTCCTTCGCCCGCGCCACCATCTCGAAATATTCGTCGCGCGAGGTGTTGCTGGTGACCTCGATGGATTCG
>NZ_JQGC01000051.1 GCF_000743575.1 Devosia riboflavina
GGCCTCTCCCCTGCCCCTGGATCGTTGCGCTCGGGCTTGAGCCGGGGAATTTGCACTTACCCTGGCATCGCCAAGTGTAGTGTCCTCGGGTCAGGCCCGAGGATGACGGCCGGTGTGTGGGGGGACAGGAGCGCGGGATTCCCTCGCTCAGTCTTCGAGTTTGTGGCCGTCGAGGTGTTTTTCGGCGGTGGATTTTTCGGCGGCGTCCTTGAGCTTTTCGCCCTTGGTACGGCCGAATTTTTGGCGGTTGGCTTCGGCAGCCGCTTCTTTTTCGGTGCGGGCCTTGGCCTTGCGGGCTTTCGACAGGGAGATGATTTCTGCCATTTGACGCTCCTAGGCGGTCTCGCCGACTCCGGCATCATACTTCGCCTGGGCCGAGAGTACGCTATCGATATTGTCCTGCGCCCAGAGGGAAACGGCAGCCATTTTTTCGGCGAGGCTGTGGCCAAGGGGCGTGACGGAATATTCTACCGTAACCGGCACTGTGGCAAAGGCGCGGCGGGAGACGAGGCCGTCGCGCTCGAGCTGTTTCAGGGTCTGGGACAGCATCTTCTGGGAAATGCCTTCGACGATGCGGCGGATCTGGTTGAAGCGCAGGGGGC
>NZ_JQGC01000052.1 GCF_000743575.1 Devosia riboflavina
ATGCGGTCCTACGGCTATCGCACCGAGCTGTTGTCGCACGAGGCCTATATCAGCCTGCCCAAGCCGGGTGCCTCGGTGAAGGTGGGAGGCGTCGAAGTCGGCGCTATCACCCATTCCTTCACGCGCTCCGCTCCGGCCGGTGGCCTTAAAGGCAAGGTCGTCGATGTCGGCAAAGGCATGCCCGACGACTACAAGGGCAAGGATGTACGCGGCAAGATCGTGCTGATGGATGGCATCGCCAATCCGGTGGTGACCATGATCGCCTGCCGAATGGGCGCTATCGGACAGATCCACGTCAGCCCGAGCGAGCAGCGCCATGAAATGTGTATCTCGCCGGTTTGGGGCAGTCCCGACGATCGCAAGGCGAAGAACCTGCCCACGAGCGTGGTCTGCACCGTGCGCGAAAGTGACGGGGCGAAGCTGCGCGAGGAACTGGCAAAGAACGGCGCAGACGACGGCGTGTTGGTTGCCGACGTCGATACGGGTTGGCGCCCCACGCCTATCCTGGTCGCGGATATGTCCTCCAGCGCAGGAGGCGACGAGGAGCCCTTCGTCTTCTACACCGGCCATCATGACACCTGGTATTATGGCGTGATGGACAATGGTGGCGCCAACGCCACCATGATCGAGGTGGCCCGTATCGCCGCGCTGCATCGCGACCAGTGGAAGCGCGCACTGCGCGTCGTATTCTGGTCCGGCCACAGCCAGGGCCGCTATTCTTCCTCCTCCTGGTATGCCGACCACAATTGGGAAGAGCTGCAGAGGCGCGCCCTCGTGCATGTCAATGTCGACAGCACCGGCGGCAAGAACAACACCGTCGTTGCCGACACCGCCGCAGCGGCCGAATTGCGCGGCCTGGCCAGCGAGGCCATCCGCGAAGTGTCCGGTCAGACTTTCGGCAATGCCCGCATGGCGCGAGCCGGCGACCAGTCTTTCTGGGGCATGGGCGTGCCGGCGATCTTCGGCAATATGAGCACTCATCCTGTCGACGCTGCACCTGCCGCCAACGGCCCTGTCGCCATGTTCCGGCCCGGCAAGTCCGGCGGCTTCGGCACCGGCTGGTGGTGGCACACGCCGGACGATCTCATCGAGCAGATGGATAGTGATATCCTCGTCCGCGACACCCAGATCTACATGCAAG
>NZ_JQGC01000053.1 GCF_000743575.1 Devosia riboflavina
TTCAAAGCGCTGTTCGCGCTGGCCTGGCCGCTGGTGCTGGCTCAGCTCGCCCAGAACGCGCTTTTCACCTCCGACGTCATCATGATGGGTTGGCTTGGGCCGAAATACCTGGCCGGTGGCGCGCTCGCCACCGCATTCCTCAACATGTTCCTCATCGGCTCGATCGGCCTCGTCGGCGTCGTCGCTCCGATGGTCGCCCAGGCCCTCGGCGCGCGTGACCTGCGCAGCGTCCAGCGCACCCTACGCACTGGCTTCTGGGTCGTCATCGTTATTTCGGCCGTCCTGATTCCCGTCGTCTGGCAGGTAAAGCCGATCCTGCTGGCCCTCGGCCAGAATCCCGAAGCAACCGACCTCGCGCAGGACTTCGTCCATCACGCCGCCTGGCTGTTCCTGCCCGCGCTTGGCATTATCGTGCTGCGCTCGTTCCTCTCCGCGCACGGCGTCACCCGCCCGATCCTGGTCATCACCATTTTCGGCGTCTTCATCAATGCCGGCCTCAATTACTGCTTCATGCTCGGCAATTTCGGCTTCCCCCGGCTCGAGCTCAAAGGCTCGGGAACGGTCACGGCCACGGTCAACCTCATCATGTTCCTCATGATGCTGGGCTACATCGTCTGGCACCGCCGCTATCGCCGCTACAACATGTTCGGCAATTTCTTCAACATCGACTGGGCACGCCTGCGCGAAATCTTCCGCATCGGCACCCCGATCGGCCTTACCGTCATGGCTGAAGTCGGCCTGTTCTCGGCCGCCGCCATCCTTATGGGCCTCCTTGGCACGGACGAAGTCGCTGCCCACGCCGTGGCGCTCCAGATCACCTCGATGGCCTTCATGGTGCCGCTTGGCCTCTCCATGGCCACGACCGTCCGCGTCGGGCTCGCCTATGGCGGCGGCTCGCGCGAAGGCATCCGCAAGGCCGGCTGGTCCTCGATCGGCATGACGTTCGTTTTCGAAAGCATCACCTGCACGATCTTCCTGCTGTTCCCGCTCC
>NZ_JQGC01000054.1 GCF_000743575.1 Devosia riboflavina
AAGTGAAATGTCCTCGGGTCGAGCCCGAGGATGACGCGCGGTGGGTGGGAGGGTTTTAGGGCCCTACTCCGCAGTCTGGCGGATGAAGCCGAAGGCCAGGAGCGTGATCACGGCGGCGATGATCATGTAGTAGCCGACGGTGTGGAGGCCATAGGTGCTGGCGAGCCAGGTGGCGATATAGGGCGCGAAGCTGGCGCCGAAGATGCCGCCGAGATTGAAGGTCAGCGAGGCGCCGGTGTAGCGGACTGCGGTGGGGAATGGTGCGGCGAGCGCGGTGCCCAGCGGGCCATAGGTCATGCCCATCAGGGCAAAGCCGATGCAGAGGAAGCCGAGGACGCCGACGACATTGCCCGAGCCCAGGAGCGGGGCGAGGATGAGGCCGAAAAGGGCGATGCCGATGGAGACGCCGACCATCACCTTGCGCATGCCGAAGCGGTCAGCGAGGACGGCGGCGACGGGGATGAAGAGGCCGAAGGCGAGGACGCCGACCATCTGCAGGATGAGGAACTCTTCGCGGCTATAGCCGAGGGTGCCCGTGCCATAGCTGAGCGAGAA
>NZ_JQGC01000055.1 GCF_000743575.1 Devosia riboflavina
GTCATCGCCTCGTTCGGCGACGCCTCGCTGCTCTTCGGGGTGCCGCAAAAAAGCCCCGAACCCGGCCTAGTGCTCCTGCCGTCCTTGGGGACGGACACGATTGAGGGCCTGGAGGGGCAGCCCGTTCAGCTCACGTTCATGACCGATATGGGACCGTTTGAAGTCTCCCGTCGAGTGTTGCCTCTGGCCGCCTCGTCGCGGTAAAGTTTAGTTCAAAGGTCCGTCAAGTCGGCGCGGCCCGTGAACGCATAGGGGCGAGCGCATGATCGAGAGCGGGGAGGCCATCCCGTCCGTGCCAGTGAAGCTGGTCGACGGAAACGGCATTTCGGACACCACCAGCGATGCGGTGCTCGGCAAGGGTCGGGTCGTGTTCTTTGCCGTCCCCGGCGCATTCACCCCCACCTGCCACGTCAATCATTTACCTGGCTTTATTGCTAATGCCGATAAATTGCGCGCGGCCGGCGTGGATAGGATCGTCTGCGCGGCCGTGAATGACCAGCATGTGGTCAAGGCCTGGGCAGAAGCCTCGGGCGCCTTGGGCAAGATCGATTTTATCGCCGACGGCAACGCCGCCTTGGCCAGGGCCCTCGGCCTGGACAAGGACCTAGCGGGTGCAGGCATGGGCACGCGGTTCACCCGCAGCGCCATGCTCATCACCAACGGGAAAGCGTATG
>NZ_JQGC01000056.1 GCF_000743575.1 Devosia riboflavina
TTCTGCTGGAGGGTCGCGTCGGAGTAGAGACGGTGTGTCTGTGTCGTGGCAAAGCCCATTCCGGAAAACGGCGGGAATGCCGCGAGATCGGCGCTGTGCGATCGCAGCAGAACCTTGCCCGCGGCATCGTGCACGACATAGGTGAAATACTCGTCGTGCTGGCGGAGCGTGGCAACGCGCTGTTCGGTGTCGTCGGCATCGCGGCCGATGATCTCGATCGCCGCAAGCGGCAGGATGCGTTGCGCCGTCTCTTCGAGGGCGCTGTCGAACACCTCGTCCATTTCATGGCGCAGCATCTGCGCGGTCACGACAGCGGCAAGCGCCCACAACACCGTCAGCCCCAGCCCCAGCCATAGCGAGAGCCGCCATTGCAGGCTCCTGGGCCGCTTCATCTTGCCGTTCCAAGGCGATACCCGATGCCCCGCACCGTATCGATCACGCCGTGGCCGAGCTTCTTGCGCAGTCTGCTAACGTGAACCTCGATCGTATTGCTCTCGACCTCGGCGCCGAACGCATAGAGCCGGTCTTCGAGCTGTGCCTTGGTCATCGCGATGCCGGGCCGCTGCAGAAATGCTTCGAACAGCGCCCATTCGCGCCCGGTAAGCTCGACAGGGCGCGCGCCGTGCATCACGGTCCGGGCGGCGAGATCGATGCGCAGGTCGCCGATCTCGATGAGAGGATTCGGGTTGCCGCTGTATCGCCGCGCCACCGCATTCAGCCGCGAGGAGAGTTCCGACAGATCGAACGGCTTGATCATGTAGTCGTCGGCGCCGGCATCAAGGCCCGCGATGCGGTCGGAGATCTGGTCGAGCGCCGTCAGGATGATGACCGGCGTCACGCTGCCCTCGGCTCGAAGCTTTTTGAGAAAGGCAATGCCCAATCCGTCCGGGAGCATCAGGTCGA
>NZ_JQGC01000057.1 GCF_000743575.1 Devosia riboflavina
GGCTGGTCAGGGCCTTGACCATGTCCGGGTTGAACGGCTTGGTCACGAGGAAGGTCGGTTCCGGCCGTTCGCCGGTCAGCAGCCGTTCGGGGAAGGCGGTGATGAAGATCACCGGCACCGAATAGGCGTTGAGAATCTCGTTGACCGCATCGATGCCCGATGAGCCATCGGCCAGCTGGATGTCGGCGAGGATCATCTTGGGCTGGGTCTTGGCGAACTGCGCCACCGCCTCGCGGTGCGTGCGGGCAATGCCCACCACGTTGTGTCCAAGGCTTTCGACCAATTGCTCGATATCCATGGCGATGAGCGGCTCGTCCTCGATGATGAGGATGTCGGTGGCCACCTGCCGGGAAATCTCGATGGAGGCTTCCTCGACCAGCGACTGGAATTCCTCGATGCTGACGCCCAATACCTCTGCGGCTTCGGCATTGCTGAAGCCTTCGACCGAGACGAGCAGGAAGGCCTGCCGGGGAACCGGCGCCAGGGCTGCCAGGTTCATCGCTGCGGTCTGTTCCCAGATGGGAGAGGAGGCGGCGTCGGGAATGGAAACGTCCGAAGACGAAAACAGCGCCGAAAAGAGCTTGTAGAGAGCGATACGGTCGTTCGTCGCCTCGGGAAAGAGCGACGTGTCGCCGATCAGGGCTTCCAGAGTAGCTGCTACATAGGCGTCACCTGAGGCTTGCGACCCGGTGGTCGCTCTCGCGAAGCGCCGCAGGTAGGGTAGGTGCGGTGCAATCCGCGTTGAAAGGGTCATGGCAATGATCTCCCCGATCGCGCTTTTATCCTTGATGTCCGATGGAACGCGTCAGGGCGCTAACTCGTTCCGCGGGCGATGGAACTTTTTTGGTCCCTATGCATTCTTGCCTCC
>NZ_JQGC01000058.1 GCF_000743575.1 Devosia riboflavina
TCGATAAGGGCATGCTCGATCTCCCCGTGCTGGTCTGGCGGCACGGTGACGATCACGGCATCCGGGCGGCCCTGGGTGATGAACTCGTCGAGCGACGTATGCGGCGTACCGCCATATCGGCTTGCCGCTTCCGCGGCGCGATCGGCGTGGCGCGAAAGGTGGGCGACGACGGCGACATCGCCATCCGTCTCGGCCAGAAGGGCGAGATGCCGTCGCGCAATATTGCCGGTGCCGATAATACCGAGCCGCATGAACTTTCCTCCCTCGTCAACCCGTGCGGCATGCCGGCCGCAAGGCATTGGTGCGCCTATAGAACAGCAAGCGTTCGGTTTTGCACACCAGTGGAGTTGGATTTATTGGCATGCGTTTCTGGTTTTCTGGAAGCACCCCGTGTCCATCACCTGTCGGACGCCAGCTGAAAGGATGTCACTGCGCGAGGATCGGCACGCACACGCCGGAGGCCAATGGCGGTATCAGTTCCAGGCTGAAATATCCTTGTCACAACTTGCCGCTAAGCATGCTCGTCGCGGGGCGCGATTTCACAGGTCAGACCCACTTTTGCACGTCAACTTTAACGTTAAAATTGCCCATTCACTTTAACGATAAAGTCCGTTACTCATGATGACGGTCGAGGGACGATGACAGGTCTTCCCGGCCAGTGATAGGCAGGGGAGAGCCAATGAAACGGGAACCACAGCCAAAGCCGGTCCAGCCGCGTGTGGATCGCTCATTGCTCATCCTGGCGATCCCGGCCGTGAGT
>NZ_JQGC01000059.1 GCF_000743575.1 Devosia riboflavina
CGTGAAGAGCACGAACGTCGCTTCGGAGCGCGGCTGCGCCATTTCGATGAGGTGGTGGGTCGAGATGCCTTCCCAGCGGTTGTCGTAGCGCGACCAGGTTGTGACGCAGTGGATGTCGGTGGTCTTCTCCACCTGCGGCTGCGCCGCGAACGTTGCCCAGTCCCAGGAGAAGGGGTTGTCGACTACGCCACCCACGTCGAGCCGCCAGCGTTCGCGCGGCACATTCGGCGTCTGGCCGAGGTCGAGCACCGGCCAGTTGTTGACGAGGTGCTGGCCGGGCGGCAGACGCTCGGTTTCGGGGCGGCTGGTATGGCCGGTGAGGAACTTGCCGGATTGGGCCCAGAGCTGCTTGGTGCGGGTAAGCTTGGTGTCGTCGGCCATGTCGGGCTCCTTTGAGCGCGATTATCACCTGTTCCGGGCCGTTTTCACCACAAATATGAACGAGAAATGAAGGCGATCCCAACGACATGTTTGCTTCCGAGCCCGGGCATGTGTCATTGGAAGCGGCGCCGCACGGCTTTTGGACGCGGCTGGAGGTTGTTTTGGCGAAGCTGGCTTTTGTGATCCCCGCCTATAACGAGCAGGCCCTGATCGGTCAGTGCGTGGAATCCGTGCTCAAGGAAGTCAAGCGCTCGGGCGCCGATGTCGAAATCGTCGTCGTCAACAATGCCTCGACCGATCGCACCAAGGAAATCGCGCAGAGCTATGAAGGCGTGACCGTGGTCGATGAGACCAAGAAGGGCCTTGTCCACGCCCGTCATGCCGGCTTCGAGGCGACGACCGCCGAGCTTGTCGCCAATATCGACTCCGACACCATGGTCCCCGAGGGCTGGATCACCACCGTTCTCACCGAATTCGAGCGCAATCCCAAGCTCGTGGCGCTGAGCGGACCTTACATCTACTACGATCTGTCGGCCTGGAACCGCTTCCTAGTGCGGCTCTTCTACTAC
>NZ_JQGC01000060.1 GCF_000743575.1 Devosia riboflavina
CGAGCGTGTTGAGCGAAGCTTCGATCTGCTTGGGGTCGATGCCGTTGTCGGCAAGGGCCTTGAGGTTGTCGAGGATCATCGGCTCGACCTTGGCAAGGTCGGCATCGGCAATGCCCTTGAGCCCGAAGGTGGCAAAGGGCTGGAGGTAATCGTCGGAGAACCCGCCGCCGGCAAAGCTCTCGCCCAGGCCGGAATCGGTCATGGCCTTGCGCAGCGGCGCGGCGGGCGTGCCGACGAGCACCATTTCGAGCACGTCGAGCGCGAGGCGCGCCTTGGGATCGACGATCTCGTCGAGCATCCAGTTGACCGTGACCATGCCGGTACGCTTGCCCGGTTCAGGTTCACCCGAGGCATAGGTGCGCTCGACGCGGCGCGGCTCGGCAAAGCGCTTCTGCGGGGAGACCTGCGAGGTCACCGGCGCCTTGTCGAACTCGGAGAACACGGCGTCCAGAATGTTCAGCCGCTCCTCCGGATCGTCGTCCCCATAGAAGAAGGCGCGGGTATTGGAGGGGTGGTAGAAGCGCTCGTGGAAGGCCTTGAAGTCCTGGTAGGTGAGATCGGGAATGGCCTTAGGATCGCCGCCGGAGCTCACGCCATAGGTGTTGTCCGGATAGATCGAGCGCTGCGAGACATCGCGCAGCACGGATTCGGGCGAGGAATAGACGCCCTTCATCTCGTTGAAGACGACGCCCTTGTAGATGAGCGGAGCGTTGCCGCCATCC
>NZ_JQGC01000061.1 GCF_000743575.1 Devosia riboflavina
GGAAGCTGATGCCAAAAAGCAGCAGCAGGCCGCGGTAAAGGCCGCCGACCGAATTTCGGACATCATCAACAACAACGATTCCCGCGGCGGCACGACCGGGCAGGGCGGTGAGCCCACTCTCGGCAAGCCGACCGGCTCATCTGCTCGGTTGAGCCAGTCCGAGCTCGATGGCCTCGTGGCGCAGATCCGGCGTTGCCTCAATGTGCCGCCTGGTGCCGTCGACACACAGACGACGGCGCAGGTTGCCATCAGCTTCAATGCCGACGGCAGCGTTTCGGGCGCGCAGATCGCGCGCCAGCCGTCTACCCAGATCGAACAGGCGCTGGCGAATGCCGCCGTGCGCGCTGTCATGACCTGCGGTCCCTACACCATGCTGTCGGCTGACAATTACGACCAGTGGCGCGAGATCGGCGTGACGTTTGATCCGAGCCAGTTCTAGAAAAAAAGGATGCGCTGCACCCCAGAAGGAGGCGGCCAGAATGGAGAAGACCCATGACTCTCTTGACCCGGCGCAATGCGCTTAAGCTTGGCATAGCCGGTTCGGCAGCGATGATCGCTGCCCGCCCGGCTTCCGCTCTGGTGCAGATCACCGTGGGCGGCGGCGATTTCCGTCCGCTGCCGATCGCCATCCCCAATTTCTCCTCGTCCGATCCGCAGTTCGGCGCTGACGTTGCCGACATCGTGCGTGCCAACCTGCGCCGTTCCGGTCTCTTCAACCCGCTCGATCCCGCCTCGCTTCCCGCCCAGGTCGGCGACGTGCAGGCTACGCCGGACTTCCCGAGCTGGAAGGCCTCGCAGGCCGATGCCCTGGTCATGGGCACCGTTGAGCGTGGCGGCCAGATCCAGTCCTCGGTGCGTGTGTGGGATACGCAGCAGGGCGCGCAGGTGGTGGGCAAGTCCTATGGGACCGATGCCAATAGCTGGCGCCGCATCGCCCACATCAACTCGGATGCCATCAATACCTCGCTCACCGGCGAAGCCGGCTATTTCCACACGCGCGTGGTCTATACCGCC
>NZ_JQGC01000062.1 GCF_000743575.1 Devosia riboflavina
TGCACGAGATGGGCCCCTTCCAGTTTTTGAGGCTGCCATGTTCCGCACCGCCAAACAGGTTCCCTTTTCCATGTCGCGTCGCGCCTTCGCGACGGGCGCCATTACGCTCCTGGCGTCGTCGGCCATTTCGCCGGCTTTCGCGGCGGGCGTAGGTGGCTTTGTCGATCGCGTCTGGCAGCAGGCCAAGGCGCGTGGCGTCTCGCGGCGGATTTTCGATGCTGCGATGGGCGATTTCCGTCCCATTACCAAGGTGCTCGATCTCAGCGGCAAGCAGCCCGAATTCGCCACCACCGCTGCCGACTATGTCGGCAAGCGCGTCAATGACCGCCAGGTCGGCAATGGCCGCGCCATGCGCGGCGAGTGGGCACAGACCCTTGGCGCCATCGGTGGCCGCTATGGCGTGCAGGCCGAGGCTATCCTCGCCATCTGGGGCATCGAGACCAATTACGGTGGCTATATGGGCGGCAACAACACCGTCCATGCCCTTGGCACCCTCGCCTATGGCGGTCGGCGCGCCGATTATTTCGGCAGCGAGCTCATCACTTCGCTCGAAATCCTCCAGGCCGGGCATGTCCAGCCGGGCAAGATGGTCGGTTCGTGGGCCGGCGCCATGGGCCATCCGCAATTCATGCCCTCGAGCTTC
>NZ_JQGC01000063.1 GCF_000743575.1 Devosia riboflavina
CATGCGGGCATCCATGTCGCGCAGGCCGGCATTGGCCGGGGCGGTCGAGATGAATTCGGCGAGTCCGGCCGTATCTCGGCCCATGGCTGCGGAGGTGAAGGCCTTGCCTTCGGCACTGGAGCCGGTATGCGGGCCCGAATTGTCGGCCTTGAGCAGGACCTTGGTCGCACCGTCGCGCGCCACGATGGCGACGCTGACATTATGGCCTTCGGCAACGCAAGCCTGGAGGGCGGCATCGGCAGCCTGGGTGGCCAAGGCGAGCGGAAGGTAAGGAGCGGTCGGCAGTTCCTGCGCCTGGGCAGCGAACGGGGTCAGCAGAGCGGCGGCAATAACGAGGTTCCGGATCATCACGGTTTCCTTTCAGGTGATGAAGGGAACCTAGTTCCCGCCCTCGCCGCCAGATATTCGTAGGCCTGGCGCACATCTCCGTAGTTCTACGGAGCGTCGCGCCCTTCGAGCCAGAGCCGGGTCATTTCGGCCTGTGATGTCGTGCCCAGCTTGGCGCCGATTGCGGCCCGGTGGCTTTCGACCGTTCGGGGCGAGAGGCCAAGCCCTTCGGCGATCTGGCGCGTGGTGAAGCCCTCGGCGATGCGATCCAGCACTTCGCTTTCCCGGGTCGTCAGCGACGACAACAGCGCCAGCGTTTCGGCCTTTTCCGCGCGGCGGTTGAGCACG
>NZ_JQGC01000064.1 GCF_000743575.1 Devosia riboflavina
TTGCGCTGTGACGCATGTAGCCGTGAATATGGGGAAGTGCCCGAGTATCTGCGCACGTCGGTCTTCGAGGCGCATCACGTGGTGCCGGTGCATTTGGCGGGGGAGCGAAAAACGCGGGTTGAGGATCTAGCGCTGCTGTGTGCTAGCTGCCATCGGCTAATACATCGTGTCATCGCTCGGGAGAAACGATGGATCGGAGTGTCAGAGTTTGCGGCCATCATCGGCTAGTACGTCGACGTTCCGCGCCACAACTATTTTGTGCTTGCAAGCAAATTCTTCACACGTGCTCTAATGTTTTCAAATGTCACATTGAGATGATTTTTGGCGACCTGTGTAAGAAGTCCAGTATGCCCAACGGCATTACGAACAGGGCGAAAGCTTACCGCGTCTTTCCAAAGAGACGGGTTCCCATCACTCGGCTTTCCGCCTTCTGCACATATGGCGAGCATATCCATACCCAAATAGCTTAGCTCATCGGATTTCTTGCGAATGTCAAAGCTAATGCTCGCTTCTTTTTTGCGATCCTGTTCTCGCTGCATCCATTCCTTTGCTTCCGTCGCGGCTGGATTTGTAAGCCCTTTTCCAGTCTCTGAAATATAAGATCGCACAAGATTCTCAGACAGGAAGCAATCTACGTATGCAGACACATTGAACTCCGCATCCGGCCTAAGCCTAGAAAGCCACAGTTCAACGTTATCCTTCACCTCTTTCGGGCTATTTTC
>NZ_JQGC01000065.1 GCF_000743575.1 Devosia riboflavina
GAAACATAACCGCAGGATTTTGCCTTGGCCAAACGTCCCATCGATTCGCGTGTAAAACTGCGGCACATCGCGTGCTTCCTGGAGGTGGCGCGGCTCAAGAGCGTGGTGAAGGCGGCCGATGCCCTCAACATGAGCCAGCCCGCGGCCTCCAAGACCATCCAGGAGCTCGAGGAGATCGTGGGGGTGCCCCTCTTCGACCGCAGCCGTCGCAATCTCTTCCTGACCCCGTCCGGCGAAGTGTTCCTGCGCTACGCGAGCACGAGCTTTACCGCCCTTCGCCAGGGCATCGACAGCCTGGGAAGCGCGCAGGCGCAGGAGATCGTCAAGGTCGGCGCCCTGCCCACCGTCTCGGCGCGCATCCTGCCGCCATCGGTGAAGCGCTTCAGCGACCAGCACCTGCCGGCAACCACGCGGATCATCACCGGACCCAACGCCTATCTGCTGTCGCTGCTGCGGATGGGCGACGTGGACCTGGTCATCGGCCGCATGGCCGATCCGGATGCCATGACTGGCCTGGCTTTCGAGCACCTTTATTCGGAAAAAGTCGTGTTCGTCGTCCGGCCGGGCCACCCGCTGCTCGCCGAACCCCGTTTCGAGCTTTCGATGATCGAGCCCTACCAGACGCTCATGCCCACGCCGGATTCCGTCATCCGCCCCTTCGTGCAGCGCCTGCTGCTGGCGCATGGGGTCAGCAATGTGCGCGACGAGATCGAGACCGTCTCCAACGCGTTCGGGCGAAGTTTTACGCGG
>NZ_JQGC01000066.1 GCF_000743575.1 Devosia riboflavina
CCACAACCACGATTTCGGCCGCAAATTCCAGGTCGCCTCCTTCCGCATCGAGGGCACCGAAGGCGCGGCCATGGTCAAGCTCGGCGTTCTCCTCGATTACCCCAAGGGCGAGCCCGACGAACTCTGGATCACGCGGCGCGGCGAGGATTGGACGCAGGTCCCGCTCGAAGGCGGCTGGTTCCCCCATGCCTTCCGCGGCACCATGAGCAACCTCCAGCGCTTTGCCGCGGGCGAAGACGACAGGCTCGTCACTTCGGTGGAAGACGCCTGGTACACGATGGCCCTTGCCGAAGCCGCCTTTGCCTCCGCTGCCGCGCCCGCCACTCCCATCGAGGCCAAGCCATGAGCACCATCGGCGTTTCCTCCACCCATCCCAAAACTATGCCGGCAGAGCATGCCGACATTCCGGTGTGGAACAGCGAAAACTGGTTCTACGAGGATTGGCCGGTCGGCCAGAAGATCCGCTCGCTCCGGCGCACCATTTCGGAGGGCGAGTCGATGGCGTTCAACGCCCTCGTCACCGACATGCACCCCTATGTCGCCGACGATATTTTTGCGACCACAGAGGGTCAGTTCGGCAGACGGCTTGTCGCCGGCGCCTTCGTCTTCTCGGCGGGCCTGGGCCTCGTCGCCACCAATTGCGTCAACGCCTTCTCGTATGGCTACGACAAGCTGCGTTTCATCAAGCCGACCTTC
>NZ_JQGC01000067.1 GCF_000743575.1 Devosia riboflavina
GTGACAGGGGATAAGTGGGGTCGCTCTCCCCTGGCGTAGCTAGAGAGCTGAGGAGGCGTCTGTGTGTGGGGTGCCATCCGTGGGCCCCGGCTCTTCGGCCGGGGAAGAGAAGGTGTAGTGGTGAGTGGTGAGGCGTGAGGTGGAGCGCGGCGCGACTATCGCGCGCCGCCCTGCATCAGGCCGGGGATCGATTGGAGGTCGATGCTTTGGCCGGGTTCGAACTGGATGGGTTCGGAGTCCTTCTGCATCAGGTTGGCGACAGGGGTCGTGAAGGCATTGACGCGGGCGCCTTCCAGCTGGAATTCCCAGCCGTTGACACGAGCCGATATCTTGTCGGCCAGGTCCTTGCCCTCCGGCTTCGTGGCCTCGGCGCTGAAGCGTACCCAGAGAGGTTGGGTAGTGTCGGCGATCTGCGCGTGAATGGTCACGCCCGGCTCGACGTCAAAATCAATCGAGCGGATCGGGCTGATGCCTTCCTTGGCGGGGCGCACCGACATGATCGAGACCGAGGCCAGGCCCTGGGTGACCCGCTTGATCGCGGCGTCGTTCACGAAGGTGCCGTTGGTCTCATATTGCGGATCGACCGTCTCGCGCACGAAACGGCCATCCTCCCCGCGCTTGGCGGAGAGCGCGGGCTTGCCCTGCTCCGCGATGGCGACGCGGGCAACCTGCGAGCCAGGAATGCTGAAGAGCTCGCCGAACCAGTCGGCGAGTTTCATGGGCAGAAGCGCAGTGCCCTGGACCAGAACGGCCTCGTCGCTCGAAGGCAGGCGGACATAGGTCGCCATGCTGCCGTCAGGACGGGGAAGCTCGCTGAGGTTGCCGATGATGATGTCTTCGATCGGCTTGCCCTGGCTATCGAGCAGCGACACTGCCTTGGCGGACGAGCCGGCGGTCGCTGGATCATCGACACCGATCTGGGCGTACCAATCCGCATCCCGGGTCTTGGCCTCGACAGGCTTGAACCCGACAACGGCCGAGACGAGCTGCTGGGCCGTGCCGTCGCGGACGGGGTAGCCCTCCTGGGAGGTGGCGACCCATTTGTCGCCCTGCTTCTGGATATCGATCTCGTAGGCCGCGGTGCGTACCTTGACGCCAGCGACGTTGGTTGCCTGCGACTGCAGGTCGGGCAGCAGGCTGGGGACGCTGGCCGGCCCTTGCTGCATGCCTTCGCTCGATACCGCCCAGGCTGCGCCCAGCAGG
>NZ_JQGC01000068.1 GCF_000743575.1 Devosia riboflavina
GCGATGCCGGGCACGAGGTAAGGCAGGAACGTCACCTGCCGCAGGAAAACGCCGAGTGGACGGATAGGCGTGCGCACCACGACATAGCCGACCAGCAGGCCGAGGATCCCGGAGGTGATCGAAGCGACACCCACGATCGAGAGGCTGTTCCAGGCCGCATTCCAGAGGTCGGGGCTGAGGAGGATGCCGGTCTGCAGGGCGACGGTATGGAGGTCGGTACCGATCCAGTAGTCGAGGGTGAAGTTTTCAGGCGTGAACTGGGCCGGCGCCTTCATCACGGTCGAAAGCGCGAGCGTGAGGATGGGCAGGCCGACACTGAGCGCGAAGACCAGCGCGGCGAAGGCGCTGGCCGGCATGCGGAAGATACCCAGTTGCGCCTTGCGGTTCATCGAGCCCTTGCCGCCGATGGTGACGAAGCGGCGCGCTTCCTTGACCAGCTTGGCATCGACCATGAGCGAGATGATGCCGATGAGCATAATCGAGCCGGCGAGCACCGCCGCCACCCCGACATGGCGCGAGGAAATATTGCGGTAGAGCGAGGTCGCCAGCACGTCGAACTTGACCGGCAGCCCGAGGACATAGGCAACGCCGAACTCACCCAGGCATTTGGCGAAGATTAGGATGATGGCCGAGAGCAGCGAGGGCAGCATCAACGGCAGCACGATCTTCATCGCCACGGTCGAAGGCTTGGCGCCAAGGATGCGGGCGGAATCCTCGAGCTGGGAATCGAAACGCCGCAGGGCATTGCCGAAGAGCAGGATGACGAAAGGCGCGTAGTGCAGCGAGAGGATGATGGTGATGGGGAACTGCCCGTAGGCCAGCCAGTCGGGCGGGGTCAGCCCCATGGCCTCGAACCAGCCGAGCTGCCCGCCCGTCGTACGGTTCTTGAAGAGCGTCGTCCAGGCCAGCGCGAAGGTCCAGGCCGGCAGCATATAGGGCACGATGAGGGCTGTGGCGAACCAGCGGCGGGCGAACATGTCGGTGCGGCTGAGCAGCCAGGCGAGACTGCCGCCGATCAGCACCGAGAGCACGATCGAACCCAACGCCACCGAGAGCGTATTGAGCAGCGGCGTCCAGAAAAGATCCGACGCCACCGGCGAGGTGAAGGCGCGCGCCAGGTAATAGGAGGTGAACGTGCCGGCGGGACCGCCCGCCCTGCGCTCCTCGCCGAACTGCACCAGCACCGCGTCCGAGAGCATCGAAACGATCGGCACGATGATGAGGTAGAGGAACAGCAGCGCGGCAAGGATGCCGATAATGGTGGTCGGCTCGCGTACGGCTATGCGCAAGGCATAGACGAAACGGTTCCAGCGCGACGTGGAATTGGCTGCCGAAACCAGCTGCCGGC
>NZ_JQGC01000069.1 GCF_000743575.1 Devosia riboflavina
GGGTCTTCTGCTCACCGAACCCGAACACATCGATGCCCTGTTCCCGAATACGGGCAGCAAGTCGGGTAAAGTCGCTGTCCGATGACACCAGACAGAAGCCATCGAACCGGCCACTGTGCAGCAAATCCATGGCGTCGATAACCAAGGTGATGTCAGAGGCGTTCTTGCCCGTCGTGTAGGCGAACTGTTGCTGGGGGATGATGGCATGCTTGGCCAGCACGTCGGCCCAAGCCTTCGACCGCGAGCTGGAGAAATCGCCATAGATGCGCCGGACGCTGGCCTCGCCGATCTTCGCGATCTCCTCGAAAAGGCCATCAGCGATCCGGGCCGACGCGTTGTCGGCATCAATCAGGACGGCCAGTCGTGGGGATCTGGTATCGGGCATGGTCAGGGTCCAGAACTGTGGATCACATCATTGCGGTAAATTGAGCGGTGGCAACAACCAGCAAGCCTGAAATCAGCCGTCTCGTAGGTCGTGTTAATGATAGTTGACCAAGTTGACCTGTGACCTACTTCGCCGTGATCGTGACCAGCCGCTCGTCGATGGCGGGACCTTTCCAGTAGGTATAGCGAAGAATGTGGGCTGGTCCCTCAATCGAGACATCGCTGTTGCTGGCAAAAGCGTTTAGGACAGCATCGACCTTTTGGGGCGCGTAGCGGGTAGCCAAGGCTGACAGCCAAGCGAAGGCTTGAGCTTGATCGGTGTGAGTGCCGTACCCGGTGTCCCTAGTCCAGTCGTTCCACATGACTTTGACGTTTTCGACACCGCCGTCGCCATCTTCATTGATGA
>NZ_JQGC01000070.1 GCF_000743575.1 Devosia riboflavina
CATTCATGCACCTGGTAGAGGTCGATCACATCGGTCTTGAGCCGCTTGAGGCTTGCCTCGCACTGGTTGACGATGTGGTAGCGCGACAGTCCCCGCTCGTTGGGGTCGGTGTCGTCCATCGGGAAGCGCACCTTGGTCGCCAGCAGCGTCCGCTGGCGCCGCCCATCGGTCAGTGCCTCCCCGATAATGCTTTCCGACACGCCCCGCGTATAGACATTGGCCGTGTCGAGCATGTTGATGCCCGCCTCCAGACACATGTCGATCTGGCGCTGCGCGTCCTTGAGGCTGGTATTGCCGACCTTCGGGTTCCCCCCGAACGTCATCGTGCCCATGGTAAGGGTCGAGACCTTCAGTCCCGAGCGCCCGAGCAAGCGGTATTCCATTCTAGCCTCCGAGCCTTTTCGCTGTGTGGCCGAAGACTAGACCCGCGCAGGGGCCGGAGGGAAGCAGCCATCGCCGCTCCCAAAGCGGCTAGTGGTCGTGCCCGCGCTCGGGGCGGAAATCGTCGCCCTCGTCCCACTCGGTCGGGTCGAGCACCTCGTC
>NZ_JQGC01000071.1 GCF_000743575.1 Devosia riboflavina
GGGCCGAACACGTCCTTCACGAAGAACGCCGTCTCGCTCACCATCGGGCCCCAGCCCGCTTCATACCAGCCCACCGAACCGTCATCGAACTGCACCTGCAGCATGCCGTAATTGTTCTTGGCCACCTCGTCGGTGAGCTTGGCGCCGATGGCGTGGACCTTGACCGGCTTGGCGCTCGTCATCTGGCACATCACGTCCACGTAGTGCACGCCGCAATCGACGATGGGCGGAAACGAGTCCATCAGCCGTTTGTGCCAGGACCAGGTTTCTCCATTCGACTGCTGGTTGAGGTTCATGCGGAACACCAGCGGCGTGCCCAGTTCGCGCGCGATCTCGATGAACTTGATCCAGCTCGGGTGCTGGCGAAGGATGTAGCCGATCACCAGCTTGCGGTTCGTGCGCTTCGCCGTCGCCACCACCGCCTCGGCGTCCTTCACCGTCAGCGCCATCGGTTTTTCCACGAAGACATGCGCACCCGCTTCCATCGCCTTGATGGCATAGGGCGCATGTGTATCGGGCAGCGTATTGATCGAGACCACGTCGGGCTCGAGCGTCTTGAGCGCGGTATCGAAATCCGAGAATTTCTGGG
Organism: Devosia riboflavina; assembly: GCF_000743575.1. Taxonomy (GTDB): domain Bacteria; phylum Pseudomonadota; class Alphaproteobacteria; order Rhizobiales; family Devosiaceae; genus Devosia; species Devosia riboflavina. The sequence goes on from NZ_JQGC01000071.1 coordinate 590, forward strand.
CGCCCTGCAGCGCCTCGGGCAATTGCACCTTGTCGATGTGGCGCGTGCACAC
>NZ_JQGC01000072.1 GCF_000743575.1 Devosia riboflavina
CACCGGAATTGATGCCGGCCTTCTGGGCAGGACCACCTTCGCTCGGCTGGGTCACGAGAGCGCCCTTGGCGGTCTTGAGGCCGACGCTGTTGGCGATGTCATGGGTCACGTCCTGGATCTGGACGCCCAGGAAACCGCGGGTGACGGTGCCCTTGTCGATGAGCTGCTGCACGATCGGCTTGATGGTGGAAGCGGGGATCGCGAAGGCGATACCGACATTGCCGCCATTGGGCGAGAAGATCGCGGTGTTCATGCCGGCAACCTTGCCCGAAGTATCGAAGGTCGGGCCACCGGAGTTACCGGTGTTCACGGCCGCATCGATCTGCAGGAAATCGCCGTAGGAGGAGCCGCCGATGTCACGGCCACGGGCCGAGACGATACCGGCCGTCACGGTGCCACCGAGGCCGAACGGGTTGCCGACGGCGACGACCCAGTCACCGACGCGGATGGTGTCTTCGGCGAACTGCACGAACGGCAGGTCCTTGCCTTCGACCTTGACCACGGCAACGTCGGTCTTCTCGTCTGTGCCGATCACCTTGGCGGACATCTCGTCGCCGTTGTCGAAGACGACGGTGACCTTGTCGGCATTTTTCACGACGTGGTTGTTGGTGACGATGTAGCCGTCAGCGGAGATGACGAAGCCCGAGCCGGCGGCCTGGTACTTGCGCGGAGCCTGCGGGTTGGAATCGCCGAACTGGTTGCCGAA
>NZ_JQGC01000073.1 GCF_000743575.1 Devosia riboflavina
TCGACCTATGGCGGCAATCCCTTGGCCTGTGCCATCGGCAATGCCGTGCTCGACCGCATCCAGGCGCCGGGCTTCCTCGAGCATGTCGAGCAGGTTGGCCAGGTGCTCCATTGGCACCTCCAGCAGCTGGCGCAGAAATACCCGCAATATGTCGTCGAGCTGCGCGGCAAGGGCCTCATCACCGGCATCAAGATCACCCCGCCGGTGCGCGATTTCGTCGAGCGCCTCCGCAAGGACCAGCACCTGCTGGCGGTTGCAGCCGGGGACAACGTGCTGCGCCTGCTCCCCCCGCTCGTCATCACCGAAGATGACGTCAAGGAAGCTGTCGGCAAGATCGCCGATGCCTTCGCCGCCCTTGATAGTGAACCGGGCAACGTGCCGCCGATCGATTGATCGGCGGTTCACCCTCAAAGCCACTCAACAAAGGAAACCGGACCAATAAAATGACCGGCACCCCAAGGCATTTTCTGAACCTCCTCGATTTCACCCCCGAAGAGCTCCGCACCATGCTGGCGCTGGCCAGCGAGCTCAAGGCGCTGCTCAAGGCGGGTGAACGACCGCTCCTGCTCAAGGACAAGGTCCTGGCCATGATCTTCGAGCGCCAGTCGACCCGCACCCGCGTCTCCTTCGATGTCGGCATGCGCCAGCTCGGCGGCGAAACCCTGATGCTGACCGGCCAGGAAATGCAGCTCTCGCGCGAGGAAACCCTTGCCGACACAGCACGCGTCATGTCGCGCTATGTCGATGCTATCAT
>NZ_JQGC01000074.1 GCF_000743575.1 Devosia riboflavina
CGATGCGGGCCATCTTGTCCCAATCGGGGAGCAGGCCGACGCCGCCGATGGTCGGGGTCGGAAGGATGGCCTTGCCGTTGGTCTCGTTGTAGAGCGAGACGTTGCCGGAGACGATCGGGAAGTCGAGGGCGCGGCAGGCTTCGCCGATGCCCTCGATGGCCTTGACGAGCTGGCCCATGATTTCGGGGCGCTCGGGATTGCCGAAATTGAGGTTGTCGGTGGCGGCCAGCGGATCGGCGCCGGTAGCGGTCAGGTTGCGCCAGGCTTCAGCCACAGCCTGCTTGCCGCCCTCATAGGGGTCGGCCTCGCAATAGCGGGGCGTCACGTCCGAGGTGAAGGCGAGGGCCTTCTTCTCGGTGCCCTCGACGCGGATCACGCCGGCATCGCCACCGGGGCGCTGGAGCGAGTTGCCCTGGATGAGGGTGTCGTATTGCTCGTAGACCCAGCGGCGCGAGGAGAGAGCCGGCGAACCGATGAGCTTAAGGAGCGCGTCCGCCACGTCATAGGCCGGGATGTCGTCGGCGGCGAGCGGGGCGGGAGTCTTGGGCTCGATCCAGGGGCGATCGTATTCCGGTGCCTCGTCGCCAAGGTCCTTGATCGGCAGGTTCGCGACTTCGCGGCCCTGCCATTTAACGCGGAAGCGCAGGTCGTTGGTGGTGATGCCGACGGTGGCGAAATCGAGTTCCCACTTCTCGAAGACGGCGCGAGCTTCGGCTTCCTTTTCGGGATGCAGCACCATGAGCATGCGCTCCTGGCTTTCG
>NZ_JQGC01000075.1 GCF_000743575.1 Devosia riboflavina
GTCGGTCACGTCCGTTTGCGTCGCGCCCGCAGGACCGCGCTTGGCAAGGAACAGCAGCACGCGACCGCGTGCGGCCGTGAGTCCCATTTCCCGCAATTGGGCATCGAAGTGAGTCTGCAGGGCTCGCGCGGTCCCAGCCAGGGCCGTGATGAGACCCTGCCGCAGCGTAAGGTCGGTCATTTGTTAGGAATCCACTATGTAGGGGGCTACATATATGTGTGCTTAGATATAGTCGGCTCTCGCCACCTGTCCAGTGCGTGCCATGCGGATCAGGCATGCGCGGACGCAATGCCGCAGGCGTGCAGTGTCCAGGGAGAGCCGCATCACAACGTCGTCGCTTCGACATCGATTCGGCTCTATCGTGCCGACTCCTGCGATGGAGGGGTGCCAGAATGCGCATCGCGATGATTGGGTCCGGATATGTAGGTCTGGTGAGCGGCGCGTGTTTTGCCGATTTCGGTCACGACGTCGTCTGCGTCGACACGGACATCGCCAAGGTCGAGGCACTGCGCCAGGGCGAGATTCCAATCTATGAGCCGGGTTTGAGCAGCATCGTCGCCGCCAACACTGCCGCCGGTCGGCTGGTTTTCACGACGGATCTGACCGCTGCCGTCTCGCAGGCCGAAATCGTCTTCATCGCCGTCGGCACGCCGTCGCGGCGCGGGGATGGTCATGCCGATCTCTCGTTCGTTTACGCCGCCGCTCGCGACGTCGCCGAGGCTCTCGATGGCTTCACTGTGGTTGTGACCAAGTCGACCGTTCCAGTCGGC
>NZ_JQGC01000076.1 GCF_000743575.1 Devosia riboflavina
TTGGAAGAAGGGGGATCATCCCGCAACCGCCAGACTTATCCTCCCCCGCCAAACCCCGCTCACAATGATGGATGCAGCCAGGACGGCCCCACCCATCACCCGGGAGAATCACCAGCAAAACCACATATCGCGAGATGGCTCCAAACCGCGCAAAACCCGCGAAAAATCGGCAAAAGATTGCCCGAAATTCCTTCAAAATTTAACGATTTGCAGCCAGTTACAACCAGTAACCAACAACAAGATCAGGGCATTACAGGCAGCACTGCGCCCAAAACCTTACCAAAAATCGCTGCAAAACCGTGAAACACCAAAATGTTTCACGCTCTCCCGATTCGGGTGCCTGCCATCCTCCCCGGGTTCGAGGCCGGTTTCCCAGCCTCCGCCCCCGGAAAGGCCACGCGGGGATAAGTCCTAGAGCAGCTTCGCCGCCGCGATGGCCAGCACGCGCTCGAAGCCCGTGAGGTCGGTATAGATCGCGTCCTCGGCTGCGTCGTGCACCACCACTGTGCCGTTGCGCCGCTCCACCCCGCCATGCAGCATCAGGTTGTCGATCATCTCGAAATCCTCGACCGACAATCCGTCCGGCCCGCGCCGATGCCCCTGGCTGTCGGCCACCACCGCGCCCTCGTAATAGGTCAGCACCCGCTGGTGGTGGTCATGGGCCACATTGGTATAGGCGAAGGCGTGCTTGCCCTGGCCGCACAT
>NZ_JQGC01000077.1 GCF_000743575.1 Devosia riboflavina
TGCAGCACCGACAGCCCTAAGCATTCCCTCGGCAGCCGACTGCACATTTCATCGGCGAGCAAGTTTCGAGTCAACAAACGGACATCTCGCATACCGAAACACGTTGCAAACGGGGTGCGAGCGCCTCCATCACCCGCTGTTCGTGTTGGCAGTGAAAAATGCAGATTTCCGAAACCTGATGGTCAAGTACCGAAAGTGGGGACCAGACCTATATTGGCGCGGAGGCAGTCCTTCTCGAAATGCAGCCGAAGGCGCGCGTTTCGCCATGCAAAACGCGCTTCAATCGGAGGCAGCCTAGCGCTCCAGCAATCTCGCGATTTCCGCAAATCCTCGGGCACGAGCATGAGCGAGGGGCGTTACGCCATCGTGGTCGGCCAACTCGCGGTCGGCGCCGGCTTCGAGCAGCAGACGCACAACCTCCTGGTGGTCCGGGCCGCCGTCACCGAGGATCACGGCTTCTATGAGAGCGGTCCAGCCAAGATTGTTGACGTGGTCGAGAGGCGCGCCGGCGGCAATGAGGCGGCGGACGATTTCGGCGTGGCCGAGATGAGCGGCCGCGATCAATGCCGTTCCGTTATAGGGGCTGGTGATCAGCCCAGGATCGTTGCCGAGCGTGATGGCTAGCGACATGAGGTTGGGATCGTTGGCCACGGCAGCAATAGTCACG
>NZ_JQGC01000078.1 GCF_000743575.1 Devosia riboflavina
CGATGTCAGTACCCGCCGGTACTACAGCTCTTATCTATGAAACGAGTCCTACTCGCGCCCTATCTGGCGTTGCCGAGATCGGCGGTATCCACAAGCTAACGCCCCTCGATGTGTGGAGCGCCTTCGGCGATCGTGCTTGTATCGCCCGTAAGGACTTTGACATCTACTTTAGCGGCGCCGAGAGTGCCTTTGCCATCGAGTTGAAACATGGTCGACCGCTACCGCGCTCCCTGGGCCTGAAGGAGCTCCGAGAGCGATTTAGCTTCGAACCTCCACAGTCTTTTCTCTACGCGACGCCCGAGATGCAAGAAGCCTTACTCTATGAGCGCGCCCAGATTTCTGATCGACACTAATGTTTTCATTGGCCTAGAAGATCACGCGGTGGTGGCCCCGCATTTCGCGTTACTGCAACAACTTGCGGCGCGCTCCGGTGTCGAGATTTACGTTCATGAAGCTGCGATCGACGACATCAGAAGGGATAAAGACGAAGCGCGTCGCCGCGTCTCACTAAGCAAGATCAACAAGTTCCCGGTTGTGAAGAAAATGGCGGGGGTTGATCAAGCGATGCTCGCGACAAAGTACGGTCGCATCCGACGACATAATGACTTGGTAGACTCTACATTGCTTCATGCCCTGGAGATCGGCGTGGCCGATTTTCTGGTGACAGAAGACCAAGGGCTTCATGACCGGGCTGAGCGGCTCTCGTCGACGTTCGGCGCTCGT
>NZ_JQGC01000079.1 GCF_000743575.1 Devosia riboflavina
ACGACGCCTGGTGCTAGGCTGGCTTAGCGATGGAAACGTCGCTGGAGCACCGATCCGGGAGTTCGACAGATGAATCGTCTGCAAGGCAAAGTCGCTGTGGTTACGGGCGCCGCGCTGGGCATTGGCGCAGCGGTGGCACGCAAGCTGGCGGAGGAGGGCGCTTCCGTGCTCCTCACCGACCTTAAGGAAAGCGAGGGCATGAGCCTCGCGGCCGAGCTGGGCGGCTCGGCGATGTTCCTGCGACATGACGTAACGCAGGAAGAGCAGTGGGAAGCGGTGATGGGCCAGGCGCTCGACCGGTTCGGCCATGTCGACGTGTTGGTCAACAACGCCGGCGTCGGCTTCGGCAGTGCGCCGGAGGACCAGACGCTCGACGATTGGCACAAGCTGATGCGCGTCAATCTGGATGCTGTTTTCCTCGGCACGAAGCACGCCATCCGAGCGATGAAGAAGGCCAAGCCGGCAGGTGCGGGCGGCTCGATCATCAACATGTCCTCGATCGAGGGGTTGGTCGGCGATCCGACGCTCGGCGCCTACAATGCTTCCAAGGGCGGAGTGCGGCTCTATACGAAATCGGTCGCGCTCTATTGCGCGCAGAACAGGCTCGGGATTCGGGTCAATTCGGTGCATCCCGGCTATATCCTGACGCCGATGGTGGAGAACGCCATTGCCGCCGCACCTGATCCCGACGCGATGCGGCAGCATCTGGTGGGCCTGCATCCCGTGGGGCATCTGGGTGAGCCGGATGATATCGCCTGGGGCGTGGTTTATCTCGCTTCGGACGAGTCCAAGTTCGTCACCGGCTCGGAACTGGTGATCGATGGTGGCTACAC
>NZ_JQGC01000080.1 GCF_000743575.1 Devosia riboflavina
CCGGATCGCGCCGGCGAGCGTCAACTTCGAGGAGCCAAATCCTGCCATCGCGTTCGAGGCGCATAATATGGCGGTACCACAAGTGCCGACCGAACTCGGGCGTGACGATCGCTCGCTCTTCATAGCGGTCAATTCCTTTGGCTTTGGCGGCACCAACGCAGGCGTACTGCTGGAGCGTGCCGCCCCCAAATCCATGCCGCTTGACAGGCCGGCTGTCTCGGGACGGATACAGCAAAGCGAGCGAGCTGTTGCTGTGCCACTATCGGCCACTACTCCGGAGGCACTGCGAGAAGTAGCTGCTCGCCTGCGTTCAGAGCTGGTCGAGGGTGGGTTGGCCGACCGCGAACTGGCGAGCGTTGCGTCCTCTGTGGGAACCTTGCGCGAAGGCCTGCAGTCTCGGACGGCCATAATAGCCGCGACGACCGGGGAACTGGTGGCTCAGCTGGCTGATGTGGCCGAGGGCTCCATACCTGCTTTTGTTCGCGGCGCGTTGCCGAAGATCGTATCTGGCATGCCATCACCTCGAAGCAAACTGGCATTCACCTTCGCGGGCCAGGGCGGCCAGTGGTGGGGCATGGGCCGGCGGCTTTTGCTGGAAGAGCCGGTATTTTCTCGGGCATTTCAGGAATTTGACCGAGGCTTCGAGGCCTTGTCGGGCTGGTCGGTGAAGTCCGAACTGCTGCGTGACGAAGCGGCGTCCAGGATGGGCCAATCCCGCTTTGCCATGCCGGCGATCTTCGGCGTCCAGATCGGCCTTGGTGCGCTCTGGCAATCCTACGATGTGCAGCCGGATTTCGTGCTTGGCCATAGCTTCGGCGAGCTTGCTGCGGCCTATCTGGCCGGGGCGATCAGCCTCGAAACGGCAACGAGGATGATTCATGCGCGCTGCCAGATACGTGAGAAACTTGGCGTTGATGGCGCAATGCTGGCGGTTGGGCTCGGGGCAGCCGA
>NZ_JQGC01000081.1 GCF_000743575.1 Devosia riboflavina
CGGGGCCTTGGGGTGGCCCGGGAACGGCTTGGCAGCGCCATGCACGACCGTGCCGTCCTGAAGCTCGATCTCGACGCGCGAGAGATAGCCGGCGCCGGCGCGGGCCAGCTTGCCGTCCTTGAGCGCGCCCAAGGTTGGGTCGGCAACGCACTTGACCTGTTCGGCCACGAATTTCTGGCGCTTGCCGTCGAGCACGCGCTCGAGGTCAAAACTCTCGATGCCGATATTGCCTTCGAGAATGGCGGCCGCCACGACATAGGGCATCGAGTGGTCCGCAGTTTCGCGGCTGATCGGATGGTAGGGGTCCTGGCGCATTTCAATGAAATGCTGGTAGGAGCCCTCTTCCGAGAAGACCCGCACTTCCTTGATCTGGCTGAGATCCTTGACCTGTGCGCGCGCTTCCAGGGCGGCGCGGATGGCGCTCTGGGCCATCGAGCCGACCGGCCAGAGCTTCATATAGGTCCAGGCGATGCGCGTCAGCTTGTTGCCGGTCTGGAGCCGATCGAGGATCACCGGAACCGGATCGTGCTTGTTGGCGAGCTTGGCAATGAAGCCGTTGCTGCCGGTGAACGGACGGACAGGAGCCTCCACCCCGGCCTGAGCAAGGAAGCAGGCCTGCAGCGCGTTGCGGACGGCGTCCGAACCGTTAAAGCGCTTCCAGAGCGTCAGATCACCGCGTGCATTGAGCTCGCAGCTTTCCACCTCGTCGGTGGCGAAGTGCGGCGTGACC
>NZ_JQGC01000082.1 GCF_000743575.1 Devosia riboflavina
CATGCGGTTCAGCCAGTCGCAGCGCTAATATTCGCTCTGGACCCGCGAGCCGGAGAACGAGGTCATTCCGACCTTGGAGGAACTGGGGATCGGCATGGTGCCATTCAGCCCGCTCGGCAAGGCTTCCTGACGGGCACGATCGATGCCGGCACCAAGTTCGGTGACAAGGATATGCGCAACACGGTTCCGCGGTTTCAGCCAGAGAACCGGGAAACCAACCAACGCCTGGTCGATATGCTGCGCCGCATCGGGGAGGCGCATGGCGCATCGCCGGCACAGGTCGCCCTTGCCTGGTTGATGGCGCAAAAACCTTGGATCGTCCCGCTGTTCGGCACGCGCAGTATTCAGCGCTTCGACGAGAACATTGGCTCGCTCAATGTCCGCCTCTCGGAGAGCGATCTGCGTGAGCTCAACGAGAGCAAGACTACTATGCCGGTGGAAGGCAATCGCTATCCACCTGAGCATATGCGGCGCGTCGGCCTGTAGCGGGTTGAAGCAGGCGACATAACTCAGAACCCGTCGCCAAAGTGGCGCGGTGTTCGCAACCGCGCCTTTTGCAACGGCTCTCCAGTTACGCGCCGCCGGCGCTGAGGGTGGCGAGGAGTTCGTCGAGCTGCTCGAACTGTTCGGGCGTGCCTTCCATTCCACCCAGGGATTCATCGAGCGCTTCCTTGGTGGGGTAGACTTCGGTGAAGGTCAGCAGCGTCTTGCCGTCCTTTTCCACGAAAATCACCGTCGAGACGGCGCCGTTCTCGTCTTCCTCGTTAGTCCAGACGATCCGCGACGGTGGCACCACTTCGAGATATCTGCCGAAGAAGGCCCAGGTGTTTTCGGCGTCCTTGCCGAATTCGAGGCGGTAGGTACCGCCGGTGCGCACGTCCATCTCGCACGAGCGCAGCGGTATGCCAATGGATTTGGGCACCCACCAGCGCGCAAACAGCTCCGGATTGGTCCAGGCCTCGAATACGATCCGGGCCGGTGCATCGAAGATGCGCGTCACCACCATCTCG
>NZ_JQGC01000083.1 GCF_000743575.1 Devosia riboflavina
GGTCGTTTCGGTACTCACCGATCCACGCGTCGCTCATCTCCCCTAATGCGCCTCATCCCAATTATGCGCCGCATGCGCATCCACCTTCAGCGGCACTGACAATCTCACGGCCGGTTCCGCTGAGCTTTCCATGATCCCCGCGATCACCGGCATCGCCTTGTCTTCAGCGCCCTTGTCGACTTCGAAAATCAGTTCGTCGTGGACCTGCAGCAGCATGTCGGCCTGGATGCCGGCCTTTTTCAGCGCCGGCTCCATCTTGACCATGGCGCGGCGGATGATGTCGGCGGCCGAGCCCTGGATGGGGGCGTTGATCGAGGCGCGTTCGACGAAGGCGCGTTCGGCCGGGTGCTTGGAATTGGCGTTGGGGAACTGCACCTTGCGCCCGAAAATGGTCTCCACGAACCCATCCGCCTTCACGCGCCGGCGCATCTCGTCCATGTAGTCGCGAATGCCCGGGAAGCGTTTGAAATAGGTCTCGATATAATCGCCCGCTTCCGCCCGCCCGATGCCGAGCTGGTTGGAAAGCCCGAAGGCGGAAATGCCGTAGATGATGCCGAAATTGATGGCCTTGGCCCGCCGCCGCACTTCGGACGGCATGCCCTCCACCGGCACCCCGAACATTTCGGAAGCCGTCATGGCGTGAATGTCGAGCCCTTCCTCGAACGCATCCTTGAGCGCCTGGATATCGGCGATATGGGCGAGCACGCGCAGCTCGATCTGGCTGTAATCCGCCGAGATCAGGATCTTGCCGGGACTCGCCACGAACGCCGTGCGGATCTTGCGGCCATCCTCGGTTCGCACCGGAATGTTCTGCAGGTTCGGATCGTTCGAGGACAGCCGCCCCGTCAGCACCGAAGCCTGGCTGT
>NZ_JQGC01000084.1 GCF_000743575.1 Devosia riboflavina
TGCGCACGCCCTTGTTGCGCACGGTGCCCTCTTCCCAGTCATAGCGGTTCATGAGCATCGCGAAACGCTTGTCGGCCTGAGCATAGCCCATATCGCCAACGCGCACGACCGCATCCTGGGTGTGGGCGGAGATTACCGCGAGATCGTCACTATCAAGCGCCAGCAGCTTGAGATCGGCCATGTCGTTCCTGATTCCGAAGGGTGGACGGGTAACGGTAATCTGGTGATTGGGGTTCGATCTACAAGAAGTTGGGGGGCGAGGCTAGGGCATTGGGGGGAAGACTGTGGAGCCAATCACTTGTTCGTTCATACGATGAACCCGAACGAGCCCAATCCTAAAACAGATGTCTGTTGGGCTGGTTGGAGACCTTTGATGGACTGAGGCGGTCGACCTGTGAAGATACTGCTGCTCGTGAGAGCAGCAAGCGACAGCGGAGGCTCCATATGCGCGGCGAGAAGGAAATTAATTACTTTGACGGGATTGGTTGCCGTTGCGGCTAAGTGCCTTAACTGTGCGTCTGTGTAGACAGATCGGCCGCCCGCTAGTTGGCGCAACTCTTCCGTGGATCGCGCAAGCTTCATCTCCTCAAACACGCCGACGGTCGTGATTGCCTGAGAGGGCTGCGTCTCAGATTTGCCCTTATAAAAGAAAAGCAACGCACCTGGCTGGGAGATATTCGCAGGCGCTCTGCAGAGATAAACCTTACGAATGGTATTGCCAGGCCTGTGCGACATGTCGCCGAACAGACTCAGCTGGTCCCGATTCACCAGTTCTGGAAAGAGGATTTCATGAAATTCCTCTTG
>NZ_JQGC01000085.1 GCF_000743575.1 Devosia riboflavina
GGGTTGCTCTCGATCAACCACGACAAGCCGACCATCCCCTGGGATTACGAGCTACCCGATGCCGACCTGCAGGAGGTCTGGCAGACGGCGTGGCTGGCCTATAACTGGATCGCGCTGGCGCGCTATCAGGAACGGCTGGCGCGCGGCCTGCGTATCTCGGCCATCGGCGGCAGCGATTTCCACCAGCCGGACCGGCTGCTGCCGGAGGGGCCGTTCGTGGTCGGACGGCCGACGACGGTGCTTTACCTCCCCGAGCTTTCCGAGGACGAAATCCTCAAGGCGATGAAGGCGGGCAGGGGCTATGTCACCGAAAGCCCGACCGGGCCGCATCTGGCGATCTTCATTGGCGAGGTGCCCATGGGCGGGGAAGTGTCGGCCGGCGAGATCGAGGCACGTGCGGAAGTGCGCGGCGCAGACGGGGACAGGCTGGTCTGGGTCGACGCAACGGGCGTGGTCGGGGAGACCATGATCGATGGCGACGACACCATGCTGACGTGGAAGGGTACGCCAAAACTTTTCCTGCGTGCCGAAATCATTGCCGTTGCCAGCCACGACCGCATTTTCGCCGAGACGGAAGGCGCGAAAGTGCAT
>NZ_JQGC01000086.1 GCF_000743575.1 Devosia riboflavina
CGCGGTCGCCCTTTTTGACGCCCTGTGCCTTGAGCACGTTGGCGAAGCGGTTCACTTCGTCATAGAGGCGCTGGTAGGTGATGTGGTCCTGCGTGCCGGGCGTATCGCCCTCCCAGATCAGCGCAACCTGGTTGGCGCGCTGCGGCAGGTGCCGGTCGATGCAGTTGGCCGAGATGTTGAGCACCCCGTCCTCGAACCATTTGATCGACACGTTCGGAAATTCGAACGAGGTGTTCTTGATCTTGGTCGGCGGCTTGATCCAGTCGATCCGCTTGGCCTGCTCGGCCCAGAAGCCCTCGGGATCGTTGACCGACCGCGCATACATTGCTTCGTACTGTTCCTCGGTGACCCAGGTACGGGCCTTGGCCTCGGCGCTCGGTTCGAACACGAGTTGATCGCTCATGCCTTCCTCCCAGTTTAGTGTTTGGCGTTACTAACCATCACTGACGCAAGGCCGCAAGCATACCACTTGCCGATTAGCCTCCTCGCGCCTCGGTAGTATCCATTATTTCCCCTTCTTCCACCGGTTAACCGGCAGCGCAATACGATGGCGCCGAAGGCCGTAAGGTCTTGGCAGATCAGGTTAAATGGGGGATTCAGCCTTGACCGATGTCGCTACGGCCTTGGCCGGTGGCCCCACTGCGGCAAACGCCGCGTCAATGACC
>NZ_JQGC01000087.1 GCF_000743575.1 Devosia riboflavina
CTGACCTTCGCCGCGCCAGTAATTGATGACAGCGGCGCGAGTCGTGGCGTAGTCGAAATTGCCGTCGATGGCGGCTTCGAAGACGATGCTGTGCTCGGCCAATGCCTCCTCGAGCGCGTTGACCCGGTCGAGATCGGAAGCGGCCCCCTCCCCGCGCACGTAAAGCAGTCGCTTGCGGCCGGTGCCGGCAAGCAGCCGGACGGCGTTGGCGATTCCCTCGTGCTGCTCGACATGGAGGCGGTCGACCATGTGCTCGTCGTGGTCCGTGGGTGCATGGGCGCCATAGACCGGGTAGATGGCCGGGGAATTGCCGAAGGCACGGCGCAGCTGGTGTGGCTTGAGATCGTCCATGTAGGCGATGACGGCGGCAGGTCGATAGGCGCGGATATGGGCGAAATTGAATTGCAGCCGGCTCTTGTGCTCCATGCGGAACACCATCACGGCCAGCCCATCCTCCTGCAACACGGCGGTGAGCGCGTCGATTTCCTGCGCTTCCCACGGATTGGCCAACGTGCTGACCACCACCGCCACGAGGTTCGAGCGGCGGGTGACCATGGCGCGGGCGGCCATATCCGGGTGATAGCCCAGGCTCGCCGCCACATCGAGAATGTGCTGCCGCTTGTCGGGCCTGACCGAAGCCTCAGGGTTGAAGGCCCGGGAAACCATGATCCGCGAGACCTTTGCGGCCTTCGCCACGTCGAGCGCGGTGGAACTCCCCGGGTGCTCGCGCGTGCGTTCGGTATCGGCGCTGTCGTCGCTCAATTGCTCCTCCGACCTGGCAGCGTGTTCAATCGATGCACATCCTTGCCTGCCTTCATATCGGCGTTGTGACAGTCCGCCAATCTCCACTTGACCTTTGGGTATGATCACGTGTTCATTCAATTGTTACATGGCTGATATGCAAACGTCACATGATTGTCGTGGGACGGTTTCACTC
>NZ_JQGC01000088.1 GCF_000743575.1 Devosia riboflavina
ACATTCTATTCCCAAGCGCACCGTCATGTTGCAATATTATGTATAAATTTCTTGCATTTTCCTTTAGATTCTCTTTTCTGTCGAGAAATCCATCGATGATGCCGTCAACAAATCTCAGCGGTCGCTCTATACCCTTCACATCAATTCGACCCGGTGATGCGTATTGAATTCGAGATACCTTGAGTGGGTAGTTATCGTTCGCTGCGTCGCCAAGATCTCTGAAACTGCCTCTATAAGAGCCACCTCCCTGAACTGTATAGGAAGTTATCGCCGCTTCGAGTTTTTCTTCAGCTGTTACATTATCATCCACTACGTCAGCGATTGTGTATATCGCGTAGAGGTCAGACAACTTCGCATAAAACCGTGAGAAATCAGCTGTAGTCCAGCGACCGTCAATGTAATAAGTATGGGTAATTACATACTTTGGATCATTTTTCTTATAATGTCTTGTGTGGTTTCTAGCGAAAAATCCTGCATCTGGCAGGTAATGATCTTTTTTGGCGTGAATTTCGTCCACGTACTTTAAATGAAAGTACCCATTCTTTTCTTTTGATATATCGAATACGTAACTTCGTATGCTCGATTTAAATTCCATTAAGTAGTTTAGATCGAACGCTTCATCAAGATATAGATCAAGATCGCGCTTAGAAACGCAAACTGCCAGAAATGGGATGGAGAAACCATCAACGGGCT
>NZ_JQGC01000089.1 GCF_000743575.1 Devosia riboflavina
CGGCAATGGCAGCCTGATAGTCGGCGATGTCGGTGACGTCGCAATGGGCGAAGCTGACTGTGGCGCCCGCAGCGCCCAGCTCGGCCGCCAGGGCTTCGCCCTGCTCACGGGCGATATCGACGAAACCCACCTTGGCGCCCTGCCCGGCGAATTCACGCACAAGCGAAGCCCCGATCCCCGATGCGCCACCGGAAATGACGACGGGCCGGCCCTCAAGGCTGGGATAATTGGCGTAAGCGGTCATGCTGCTCCCCTCTTTCGCATGCGGGTTCGGTGGTAGCGTAGAGGGGGATGGCCGACAAGGGCGGGACTTGCTTCCCGTCACCGCTTCCGCGTCGGCGCAAAAGCTTCTAGTATGGCAGATACCGCAGGCCTTCCCTGCGCTGCCAGACTCAACTCACGAACAGCTATGGACCGGTGGTGCCTGACGGCATGGCGCCGGCTTGAGGGAGATTTCCATGGAGTACCGCAAACTCGGCAACAGCGGCACGGTCGTCACGTCCTATTGCCTGGGGACCATGACGTTCGGGCAGGAGACGGACGAAGCGACGTCGCATCTCATCATGGAGGACTACATCAAGGCGGGCGGTAATTTCATCGATACG
>NZ_JQGC01000090.1 GCF_000743575.1 Devosia riboflavina
TTTTCGTCATGGCTGACTTTCGAAATGGGCCCTAACCGAAAGCGATTGCAACGGTTATTTGAGCGGCATCGGCACAGGGGTGCCGGTAAATGTTTGGATGAAAGATAAAATGACAGAGACCAAGAACGACTTCCACAAAGCGCTGGACGGCATTATCGACGCGCGCTCGCGTGAGTCGAAGCGCCAGGTCAGCTTCCGCATGCAGCACCAGCTGATCGGGTCCTTCGCGAAGCGTCCGTAAGCGCAACCAGTTTGCCTCCAGTCGGGTCCCATGCAGCCCGATCTAGCCTATCCCCGGACCTCCATCCGGGGATTTTGCTTTTCTGGGGTATGCATGTGGATGGCCAGGCCCGCAGGCCGGGCATTCCGGCTCAGAGCTTGTGTAGGATGAGCGTCGTCCATTCCTTGCGCTGCAGGCGCTGGAGCAGGGGCATGCCGTTTTCGGCATAGGCCGCGATCACGGCCTGGGCCTGGGTTTCGAGAATACCCGACAGAATGATCGACGCGCCCGGCTGGGCGATGCGCGACATGCCCGGCGCAAGGCCCATGAGCGGACCGGCCAGGATATTGGCGAGGATCAGGTCGTAGGGCGCCTTGGCGGTGATGACGTCGCTGTCCAGCCCTTCGGCCACCACGCCTTCGATCAGTTCGGCCACGTCGTTGTCGCGAGCATTCTCGACAGTCGTCGTCACGGCGATGGGGTCGATATCGGTGGCCAGGACCTTGAGGCCGGTCTTCTTGGCGATGGCGATGGCAAGCACGCCCGTGCCGGTGCCGATATCC
>NZ_JQGC01000091.1 GCF_000743575.1 Devosia riboflavina
CGATCGCTGCGCTCGATATCCGCTGGCCGCTGCTGGCCACTGCCGGCTCGTCCACGCACATCATCGAACCCATCGTGCAGCTCGTCTATCGCGGCACCAACACGACGCTGGCCGGCATCACCAATGACGATGCCCAGAGCTTCGTCTTCGATGACGGCAACCTCTTCAGCTTCAACCGTTTCTCGGGTTACGATCGCCAGGAGACCGGCCTGCGCGCCAATATCGGCGCCCGCTACCAGGCCGATTTCGGCGACAATAGCTGGATCGAACTCATCGGCGGCCAGTCGTTCCACCTTGCAGGCGACAACGCCTTCGCGTCGGCCGATCCGGCGCAGGTCGGCAACCCGGCCAGTTCCGGTCTCGGCACTGACGCCTCCTACCTCGTTGCCGGCGTGCGCGGTTCGCTCTGGAACATCTATCGCGCCGGCGCCAAGGTGCAGTTCGATCCGCAGGCCGGCCAGGTCACCCGTACCGCTGCCGCGCTCGGCTTCTCGAACTACGGCTACACGGCCGATATCGAATACGCGTATCTGCGCGCCAACCCTGCCCTCGGCGTCGATGCCGACCAGCATGAGGTGGGTGCGGTGGTCGGCGCACCCGTGCCGCTGCCGTGGATGGATTACTGGCGCGTCAAGGCCGGCGTCTACTGGGATCTGGCCACCAGCCAGTGGCTCGAACTCCAGGGCGGGCTCTATTACGAC
>NZ_JQGC01000092.1 GCF_000743575.1 Devosia riboflavina
TCGGCGCTTACGGCACTACCAACGCGTCGCCGGTGATCGTCAATCAAGGCAGCGATGCGCTGCCCGAGCGGATCATCGAGAATGTGCGGCGAGGCATCGCCGCGCGGATCGACGGTGTGTTGGCTGAACCGGCAGCGGGCATTGCCCGGGCCGTGATCAATGGCGACCAGAGTGCCGTCACCGACGAGGCGCGCGAGGTGATGTCGACGGCCGGCCTGGCGCACGTGCTCTCGATTTCGGGGCTGCACCTGACGCTTGTGGCTGGTGGCGTTTATTTCGTCCTGAGATTGCTGTTCGCGGCGGTGGGCTGGATGCGGTCGGTGAAGGCGATAGCTGCCATCGGAGGCATGACCTCGGCCGTGCTCTACTATTCGATCTCCGGCGGCAACGTCGCGGCCCTTCGCTCGACGATCATGATTCTGCTGGTCTTCGGCGCCATCGTGGCCGGGCGGCGCGCGCTGACCATGCGGAATGTGGCCATTGCCGGCCTGATCGTCATCCTGAGCGATCCAGCGAGCGTCTTCCGCCCGAGCTTCCAACTCTCATTCTCGGCAGTTATCGCGCTGGTCGGCGCCTATGAAGTGCATATCGGTGGCGGGCGGCACAACCAAGGACGGGGCAGGCGGCTGCTGAACTATTTCCTCGGCATCGCGGCGACCAGCTTTGTCGCGGGCGCGGC
>NZ_JQGC01000093.1 GCF_000743575.1 Devosia riboflavina
GGAAAGCATGGGCCCGGCCGGGGTCACCGTGGCACGACTCGCCAAGGCCGGTTGAGATCGACAATGGCGGGGCGGATTTCAAAGCCGCCCCCCAGCCATTTCAGCCAATGCACACCGCCGCGACGCAGATCACCCGCGTCGATCACCGTCGCCTCGCTCCGGCAATAGGCGGGCGCGTAGAGACGCGTAACGACGAGATCAACTGCCGCGCAATCCTCGCCGAACGCGGCCGCATCGCGCACGACGGCAATCCGATAGCCACCGGCCGCCTCAGCGATACAGCCGAGGGAATCGCAGGCGACGCCGCTCGTAGCCTTCTCGATCGGCTCCGAATAAGTGTCCTCCCATAGCTGCACTGCGAATGAGCCAGGCTTGCCGGTGGCAAGCGCAAGGCCGTCAGGGCCGCGGAAGGCCAATGCCTGCGTCGTGTCGGCAATCAACACGTCCGGTGGACGGTCGATGGCGAAGAGCGGCACCGTCACTGCTACGAGGACAGGCCCCAGCAGTCGCCAGCGCGTCTTGAAGAAAGCGAACCAGGCCAGGCACGCCAGCCCAATAGCCCGGGCCAACGGTGTC
>NZ_JQGC01000094.1 GCF_000743575.1 Devosia riboflavina
CTGCGCCTGCGCGAAGGAGGCCTCTGCCTGCGCCACGGCCGCCTGGCGGGTGCCCTGGTCGAGAGTGCAGAGAAGATCGCCGGTCTTGACCGCCTGGCCCTTGGACACGACAACAGAGGCCACGATGCCGGTGGTTTCGGCAGCAGCGGTCACGGTGGCCTTGGCCTTGGTCTGCCCGCGAAGCGGAACTTCGATCGGCATGTCCTTGGCGGTGAAGGTCTGGATGCGCACCGAGCGGGCCGGCGCGGTTTCACCCTGGGTCTTTTCCTGCCGCTGGGCAATGGTCAGAGCAGGGTCGACGTCGGTATGGTGCTCGGGTTCGGAGAGTACGCCCGAAGTTTCGAGCGCAGTCTTGACCGGGCCTTCCTTGCCGCCATCAACGAGTTCAACGATATGGCGTTCGCCATTGCCCGGACCCTGGCCGCCCTGAATGAGCGTCCCGGTCGAGAGCCATGCGCCTGCCGCCAATATGATCAGGAAGGCTACGCCGTAAGAAAAAAATGCACGCATAATCTAAAAAACCCCCGCTATTCTGCCGCTTCTGCGGCCTCGGTGTCAGGGCGCGCCATCGCGATTAGCTCGCGCATATGGGAAGCCATATGCTGCTGCGCAACCTCCATCACCGATAATCCGTAACGAACCACCCAGGCGTCTGCGGCGCTGAGCGGCTGGTGAGACTGGAGGACGTCCTCCAGCTTTTTCTTGTCTTCACCCATCTTGTTCAGCTGCTCGTTGAGCCGGGTCTCGACCAGGCTGGCAGGCAGCAGATGCGCGTAGCGCGCGAAGAGGAGAAAGGGCGAACGGTAGACATCTTCGCCAAGCGGCTCGAACAGCGACGCGACGAAGGCGCGCCGGCCGGCTTCCGTGATGGCGTAGATTTTCTTGGCCGGCTTGCCGTCCTGCGGCTCGACACGGCTGGTGACCAGGCCTTCGGCTTCCATCTTGGCGAGCGCAGGGTAAATCGAGCCGAAGCTCGCTTCCACGAAATAGGCGCACTCGCCCTCCACCGTCATCCGGCGAATCTCGTATCCCGTCGCTTCGCCCTCATAGAGGATCGAAAGGCAGACCGTTCTGACATTCATGTGGCTGGTCTCCGGCGAACACTATGCTCGCCAAGTATATGGCGGCCGTATATATGCCGAACGAGTATATGGCAAGCTTGCTGAGAGTCGGAAGGC
>NZ_JQGC01000095.1 GCF_000743575.1 Devosia riboflavina
GCAAAGATCGGGCGCTCCGGGCACCCGGTGCAGAATCCAGCCGGGCGGGCGGGGACGACATCGGCCAGTGCCTTGACCTTGGGGTCGGCGAGGACGGCATCGGCGCTGGGGAGCGGCGGGCGGTTCCCCAGATATTGCGGGGCGTGTTCGCCAAGGAACTTTTCGACGCCCTTCATGAGGACGGCGGCGGTGTAGTCGCCGCGGATGGGGAGCGTGCCCTTGCCGGCAAGGACGGTCTGGATATCGCGGCGACGGAGCGCGGTGGCGACGGCCTGCTCGAGATATTCGGGATGCCCTTCCTCGACCATCAGCACAGCCTTCTTGCCGGCGCAGAAGGCGACCACTTCCTCATCGACCAACGGGTAGGTGACGTTGAGGACATAGAGGGGAATGGCGGAATTGCCGTAGGAATCGGCAAGGCCGAGCAGTTGCAGGCCACGGATGACGCTGTTGTACATGCCGCCCTGGAGGATGATGCCCACCGGGCCTTCCTCGGGGCCGAAATGCTCGTTGAGCTTCTTGTCCTTGATGAACTGGAGCGCGGCGGGCCAGCGCTTCTCGATCTTGTCACGGTCGTGGATGGTAATCGACTGCGGCGGCAGCACGATGCGGTCGAGCTCGCGCACCGGGTTCTCGAGC
>NZ_JQGC01000096.1 GCF_000743575.1 Devosia riboflavina
CGCTCTTCTGCTTGAGGCCCATATAGCGAACCGCCAGAACTTCGGCGAGGAAGGCGCGACCGGGGTGGTCAACGCCCGTCATCGAGCCATAAGCCACCATGTCGATGCTCTGCTCGCCGCGATAGTCGGGATGACCGCGCCAGCCGATGTCGGAGATGAGGCAGGCCACGCGCCGCAGCCGGCGCTCTTCCTCGGTTTCGGCAAAGCCTATGGCCGAGAGGAAATTGTCAGTGAAACCCACGAGGTCATGGGCATGAAGCGGTGAGCGCGAGCGCAGCACCGAGATTTCCTCTGCCGCCTGCACCAACGGGTCAACCTGCTGCTCGGCAGCATCGAGAAGCCCGTAGAGGTAGCCCTCGCGCACGCCCAGCGCCGAGAACACCACGTTCTTGAAGTTGCCTGCCTTGACCACTTCGCCGAGCACCGCAGCACCGAAGGGGATCAGGTCGCGACGGGACGAGCTGGTGGTGTCCATGCCCGGATAGGGCTTGTTGGTTTCCGCCGCCTCGACGATCGCGTCGCAGAGCTTGGCGAGGTCCGGCCCCTTGACCGTGTAGTGCTGCACCATATGCAGCGGATAGCGCCGCTGGACCTGGTACACCTTGGCCAGCGACCGCCACGTGCCGCCGATGG
>NZ_JQGC01000097.1 GCF_000743575.1 Devosia riboflavina
ACCTATCTCGTCACCAACGGCGCGCCGGTTTCCGGCCTCCAGCCGGAAGTGCGCTATCTCGGCCAGGCCTATTATGACCTGGGCATCTTCGCCCCGCCCGCCGGCATTCCGGCCAGCCTCATCGTGGTGCTGGTCTGCGCCATCGCGCTCTGGGGGTTCCTGGCCAAGACCTCGACGGGCCGGCACATCTTCGCCATCGGTGGCAATCCGCATGCGGCGCGGGTCTCGGGCATCAATGTCGATGCCGTCCTGGTGCTGGTCTATGTGCTCTGTGGCTTCTTCGCCGGCCTTGCCGGACTGCTGCTGGCCGGCCGCACCGACAGCGGCTTCCCCAATGCCGGCATCGGCATCGAACTCGACGCCATCGCGGCGGTCATCATCGGCGGCGCCTCATTCTTCGGCGGGCGCGGTACGGTCTTGGGCGTACTGGCGGGCGTGCTCATCATGGGAATCCTGCGCAACGGGCTCAACATCAACAATGTCTCGGCCTTCTGGCAGATGATCCTCATCGGCCTCGTCATCATCGTCGCCGTCTATATCGACGTGCTGCGGCGCAAGGCGGCGCTGCGCAGCTAAGGGAGTTAATCAATCGCCGTCCGTGACCGTCTCCGGATGGGCGGCGCAAACGAGGAGCGGAGACAAGGTTCTTAGGGAGGACCAGATGAAGAAGCTTCTGCTGGCAGGCGTTGCGCTTGCAGCCAT
>NZ_JQGC01000098.1 GCF_000743575.1 Devosia riboflavina
GTTCTTGTGCACTGCGGAAGAAAGAACGTAGGCCAGACGCTGCGGCACCGAGATCGGCTGAACACCCATACGGAATCATCACCCCCGAAACAGGGTTAATGAAACCTCAACAGAGGTTAATACCAGCTTAACCCTGCCAGCGGCTCACGACCTCTTCGAGCGCCGGACGCGGCCGATCCTCGATGATGGTCGAGGGCGTGCCAATCATGATGAAGCCGACGAAGCGCTCGCCTTCCTTGGCACCCAGCATGGCGGCCGCCTCGGTGTCGTAGCTGAACCAGCGCGTGACCCATTGGGCGGCATAGCCCAGCGCGAAGGCAGCATGCTCGAGGTTGAAGGCGACGTTGCCGGCCGAGATCAGCTGTTCGAAATGCGGAATCTTGGGGCTGGGCTTGGGCGCCGACAGCACACCGATCGTCAAGGGTGCTGGCAGGAATTGCCGCCGCTCGATCTCAAGGCCGGCTTCGTCGAGATTGGAATTGTTGCGCTTGGCGATCTCGGCCAGCTTCTCGCCGGCGCGGATGCGATCATCACCCTCGATAATGACCAGCCGCCAGGGCGCCAGCTTGCCATGGTCGGGAACGCGCGTGCCGATCGTGAGAATTTGACGCAGCTCTTCTGCCGAGGGCCCCGGCTCCTTGAGGAAAGCCTGCCCCACGGAACGGCGGGTGAGCAGATAATCGAGCACGTCGGCTTTGGCGGTCATGGTCTAGGTCCTTGCGAGTGTGCCGTCCTTATGACACAGCTTTTCCCAATTCAAAGCCTAGAGCTTTTTTCTCGTTCGATTTCGGCCGCCGGGGCGACCGCAAGAGGTTATCTTTGGTACGTAGATCGTGGGTGATGGCTATCGGCCTCCT
>NZ_JQGC01000099.1 GCF_000743575.1 Devosia riboflavina
CGGGGTGGGCGTGAAAGTCACGGCGCAGGGCCGTCATCTTTTCGATTTCGAAGGGATCGTTATCGCCGGAAAACATTGGCGGTCCTGCACGTCGTGGGTAAAGAGAGAAATATCCATCGGCCATTCGCCTGGCTGCTTCAAGGAGAAGTTTCCCCGTGCCCATCCTCCCGCACACCTTCTGGCAGGAGATCGTGCCCGCCGGCACCTATGAAACGAACCCCGAAGCCGGGTTCGCCAACGGTTATCCGGCGCAGTTGCCGGACGGGCGGCAATTGCTGCTGCCGATCCGCGTCCTGCCCGGAGACGGCACGAGGGCCGTGTGCTCGCTCATCGTCAACCAGGCGAGCTTCGCAGTCGAGGACGAGCTTGCGACCGCCATGACGGCGCTACTACTCCCCTATGCACCGGACGTGATCATCGGGGTGCCGACGCTCGGCCTGCCGCTGGCCAACAATGTCGCCCGCCGGCTCGGCCATAGCCGTTCGGTGGCGCTCGGGACGTCACGCAAATTCTGGTATCGCGAGGATCTGGCCGAGCCGATGAGTTCGATAACGAGCCCAACGGGCGGCAAGACGCT
>NZ_JQGC01000100.1 GCF_000743575.1 Devosia riboflavina
ACGCCCGCCTCGCCGAGATGCGGCGTGTCCATCATGGCGCGCAAGGTCGCCTCGACGGGACGGCGAGGGTCGGACAGGAAGTTGGCAACGCCCGCCAGCGTTTTGTCCTTCTCCGCATAGAGAACATGCAGGATCGCGCCGACCAGCAGCGAATGGCTGGTCTTTTCCCAATGGTTGCGCTTGTCGAGACTGCCTTCGGGATCGACCAGAATATCCGCGATGTTCTGCACGTCGCGGACTTCCCATTCCCCGTGCCTGACCTCCAGCAGCGGGTTGTAGGCCGACGATCTGGCGTTCGTGGGATCGAACAGCAGCACCCGGCCGTGCTACGCCCGGAAGCCCGCCGTCAGCGTCCAGTTCTCCCCTTTTATGTCGTGGACAATGGCGGATGCTGGCCATGTCAGCAGCGTCGGCACCACTAGCCCGACACCTTTGCCGCTGCGCGTCGGGGCGAAGCATAAGACATGCTCGGGACCGTCATGGCGCAGATAGTCCCGGTCGTATCGGCCGAGCAGAACGCCATCGGGGCCGAGCAATCCAGCCGCGCGGATTTCCTTGTCCTCGGCCCATCGCGCCGATCCGTAGGTAGCGACGTTGCGCGCCTCGCGCGCCCGGATGATCGACATGAGGATGGCGGCGGCGATGGCGAGGAAGCCGCCCGATACCGCGATGATGCCGCCCTCGACGAAGATCGCGGGCGCGTAGGCGTCGAAGGAAAACCACCACCAGAAGAATGCCGGCGGA
>NZ_JQGC01000101.1 GCF_000743575.1 Devosia riboflavina
GCTCGGAAGCTGGCTCGATTTCGGCTCCATAGCCGGCTTTGTTCTCGGCGCCGGTTTCGTGGTGTTGCTACAGACCGTGTTGACCGAAGCGGATTTTCTGAGCTGGGGTTGGCGCCTGCCATTTCTCGTTGCCGCGCCGCTCGGTCTGATTGGGCTCTATCTTCGCCATGCGGCCGAGGAAACACCGGCTTTCACGCAACAACTGGAGCGTCTGGAACAGGAAGACAAGTCAGCGCTGCAAGATCGTCCGGCAGTACCGTTCGCCGAGATATTCACGAAATACCGCAAGGCGCTACTGGTCTGCATTGGCTTAGTACTGGTGACGAACATCACCTACTACATGCTCCTCACTTATATGCCCACCTACCTGTCGAGCAGCCTTGGCTACGAAGAGAGCCATGGCGTGATGATCATCATCGCAGTGATGATCGGCATGCTTTTCGTTCAACCGTTGATTGGCCTGACCAGCGATCGGATTGGTCGCCGACCCTTCATTCTGATTGGCAGCGTCGGCCTCTTCGTGGTCGCGGTGCCTGCCTTCCTGATGATCATCAGCGATCGTCCAGCGCTGATCTTTCTTGGGTTGTTGTTCCTGGCAGTGGCGCTCAATTGCATGATCGGGGTGATGGCAGCCACTTTGCCGGCGCTCTTCCCGGCCCGCATCCGCTACAGCGCTCTGGCGAGCTCATTCA
>NZ_JQGC01000102.1 GCF_000743575.1 Devosia riboflavina
AGCGCGCCCAGCGCTGCTCGCGACGGTCGCGAATAGGCGCTAGGGTCGACCACCTCCGCACCAAAGGCGCCAACGATCCGCTCGGCCGCCTTTTCGCTGTCGAAGAGATCGGGGTCGACCTTGACCAGCAGCCCCGCGGGCAAAATCACATGGTTTTCCGCCAGCGCCATGCGCGTGGCTTCACTCGCCAGTAGTTCGACCGGATCGATGCGCGCCAACTCGTCCGCCACGACATTGGCCGGCAGGTCGATCACCGCCGTCTCGCCGGTCGATACATCCGCCCAGGCCAGTGCAAAATCCGCTTCCCCGTGCCGCACCATCGAAAGCGCGGCAAGGAAATTGGAGGCGCGCGCCGGCAGCAGGTCGTCTTCGGTCAGCGTGCCCGCCGTCACGAGGCGCACCACGTCCCGCTTCACCACCGATTTGGAGCCGCGCTTCTTGGCCTCGGCCGGGTCTTCCACCTGCTCGCAAACGGCGACGCGGTGGCCCAGCGCAATGAGCTTCTTGAGGTAATCCTGCGCGGCATGGATCGGCACGCCGCACATCTGGATGTCTTCGCCCAGATGCTTGCCGCGCTTGGTCAGCACGATGCCCAGCGCCTGGCTGGCGATCTCGGCGTCCT
>NZ_JQGC01000103.1 GCF_000743575.1 Devosia riboflavina
GGCGCCGTTGGCGAGGTAATAGTCACGGATAGCCTGGCCGACTTCGAGTTCGGTCACGCCCGGCTTGAGGGCGGCAAAGCCGACCTTCATGGCGCCGTCATTGAGTACGGCATTCATCTTGAGCGCCGCGTATTCGGCATCGTCCTTACGGGCGCGCAGGTATCCGACCGTATCGGTCAGGAACTTGCGCTTGGCGCCGGGCAGGGCGTCGATCACCAGCAGCGCGAAATCGGCGCGCATGGTTTCATCGAGCGCGATGGTGAGGTTCTCGCGATTGGCGCCGAGGTCACCGAGCAGGGACGCGAGGGCGGCATTGGGGCCGTCGGCATCGGTCCAGGTGTAGAAGGGCAGCTTGGTATAGGGGCGCTGGCTGTCGGCATTGAGCGCCGGCATCAGGAAGCCAGCATGGTCCTTGCTGACGATGAGGAGCACCGGGCGCTCGTCGCCATGCGGCGACATGCCGGTCAGCCAAACCAGGTGAGAGGAGGGGCCCACGACGACCAGGTCCGTCCCGGTAGCTGCCATCTGTTCGCGCAAACGCGCCAGGCGTTCTTCATACATGTCGGATTTCCATTCGGTTTGTAACGACTGAGCCGCCCCGTGGGGCGGCTCGTTGCTTGCGGCTTTCGAAACTTAGTTCTTCTTGACCAGGCGGTAGAAGACGAAGTCGCTGGTGGCGCCGTTCACATAGCCATCGACCTTCTTGTCCATGGCAACCTGGGTCGCGGCCTGGAACATGATGACGATGGGTGAATTGGCCTGAACCTTCTTCTGAAGGTCGATATACATCTCGTTGCGCTTGGCCGGGTCGGCTTCGGCGCGGGCAGCCTTGGTCTCTTCGTTGAGTTCGGCCGGGACAGCCCAGCCGTTACGCCAGGTAGTCGTCGACTGGTAATTGTCGTCGGCGTTGTTTTCGTTGAAGGCGAAGGCCTTGGCGTTGGAATCGGGGTCCATGAAGTCCGGACCCCAATAGAGCAGCATGCCTTCGTGGGTACGGGCACGGTACTTCGTGATGACCTGCGAGCCGGT
>NZ_JQGC01000104.1 GCF_000743575.1 Devosia riboflavina
AGCGCGGATCGTTCTCGACCTGTTTGAGCCACGCCGGCAGCCCCTCATAGCCAACCGGCAGGGCGGTCGAAGTCAGTTCGGCCTCGCGCCTGGCGGCCGACTGTCGGCATCCGACATCAGCGACAGGGGATCGTCGCCGCCTTCGTCGCCGTCCGGGGTTCGCCCTTCGTTGGGATTGCGCGGTCCGCCGCCATGAAGCGGTAATCTGCCCTGCGCGGCATTGAAGGTCTCGACGCGGGTCATGTCCATGTCGGCGCGAGGTGTAAAGCCGAACTCCTGCTCCATGAGCCGCAGCTCCACGCCCACCTTCTGCATGTATTCGACACTCGGATGCGTGCGAAACACCTCGTTGCCGTCGCCCTTGGTCACCTTGACCGTTACCCCACCCTTCGGCAGGTCGCGGCGCAGCTGCTCCATGGCCTCGGTCCACTTCTGGGTCAGCGCGCAATACCGCGCGAGTGCCGTCCGGTAACCCGGGCGCCAGCGACCGCTGGCGCGCAATACGGCCACCAGGTCGTTCCAAAGGGCAATGGCCACTTTCCAGTGCGCGGGAGCGTGAGAAAAAAAGCTCGGCAATTCATGTGGGGTGAGCGTCGGCTCTTCCGCGCTCGTAACCGCCGCAGCGATCTCCGCCTCGACCTGCTTCTTGCGCCTCCCGGGGAAGCCCTTGGCGGCTTGCAGGTGCGGATCGTCCTTTCTACGTCCCATAACCGCCTCGTTTCCTCAGGAAAAAAAGATTATCGCCCAAATATCGCGCCGCCCTTTTCCCTGTTGGCAGGCCGGTCGCGGGGTGATTGCGATTGATTTTCGACCCACCCCTCCCTTCGAGCTACCTCAGGGCCTCTGCCATCCGC
>NZ_JQGC01000105.1 GCF_000743575.1 Devosia riboflavina
TGTGCACGATGCCCAGCGTACGGTAGCAATCCCCGGTGCTCTCCACGATCACGCGGAAGCCGATCATGTCGGAGAGCTGCTCCAGCGCGATCGACTTGCGCTCGATCTTGTTGAAGATCGAGAACGGCGACTTCACCCGCGCGCTCACCTTCGCGTCGATCCCCTCGGCCGCTAGCTTCTCGCTCAGCTCCGACGTGATCCGGTCGATAGTGTCGTGGTGGTCGGCCTGCATCTCGCGCAGGCGGCTCGTGATGGCGTTGTACTGCTCGGGCTGCTGCACCTTGAACGAAAGGTCTTCGAGCTCCGAGCGGATGCCCTGCATACCCATGCGGCCTGCCAGCGGCGCATAGATGTCGAGCGTTTCCTGCGCAATCCGCGTCCGCTTTTCGGGCGGCATGTATTCGAGCGTGCGCATGTTGTGCAGGCGGTCGGCCAGCTTGACCAGCAGCACCCGCACGTCTTCGGAAATCGCCAGCAGGAGCTTGCGCAGGTTTTCCGCCTGCGCTTCCTCGCGCGAAACGAGGTTCAGCCGCTCGATCTTGGTGAGGCCATCCACGATCGCGCCGATTTCCGAGCCGAAGAGCTGGTCAATCTCGGCGCGCGTCGCGTCGGTGTCCTCGATGGTGTCGTGGAGAAGCCCCACCGCGATCGTCGCGTCATCGAGCTTGAGATCGGTGAGAATGGCCGCCACTTCCAGGGGATGGGCGA
>NZ_JQGC01000106.1 GCF_000743575.1 Devosia riboflavina
TTGGTGAACAGATAGGCGGCGGCCTCCACGTCCTGCCGCCATTTGCCACCCCAGAGCGCGTAAAGTGGCAGTTTGGCCTGCTTACCCAACGCGTCCCACATGGCCATTTCCAGCGCAGCGATCGCCATTACGGCGGCGCGCTTGTGATGGTAGAAGCCGGCGCCCAGGACGTGGCGGTGCAGGCGCTCCACATCGGACACCTGATAGCCGATGGCCAGCGGCGCGACGATGTCGGCAAAGACCGCCGGCACGTTGGCGATGAGCGAAATGGTCTCGCCCCAGCCGATGATTCCGGCATCGGTCTCGATACGGCAAACCAGCCTCGTGGTGCCGATGCGCCGCCCCGAACCCCACAAGATGTCCTCGGTAAACGGCATTCTGACCAGCCAATGGTCAACTTTGGTGATGCGCACTTTTCCTCCTGCACGAGACCGTTCGCGCCTGGCGTGTTGACATGGAACTTAGTTCCAAGATATGCGATTGGCAACACGGCCAACGAGCCCTGGGTCGATCAGCCGGGCAATACCGGCGGCGGGAGAGAGTATGAGCAAGCCCCAGTCGAGCACGATCGTGCCGGACAAGGAGGTCGAGGTGGAGAGCCCTTCGACCCCCGGCGTGCAGGCTTTGACGCGCGGCATCCAGATTCTCGACATCGTGGCGTCAACGCCGGCCGGACTGCGCTTTACCGAATTGCTCGATCAGACCGGCATGCCCAAGGGCACGCTGCATCGGCTGCTGCAGGCACTGGTCGAAGAGCGGCTGCTGGGGTTCGACCCGCGTAACCAGACCTATCGGCTGGCCACGCGCCTCTTCCAATGGGCGCATAAGGTCTGGGACGATTTCGACCTGCGCGGCGCGGCCGAGCCGGAACTGGAGCGCCTGC
>NZ_JQGC01000107.1 GCF_000743575.1 Devosia riboflavina
GGGGGCTGCCTGATTATTTGGCGGGGCCTTGGCGGCAACAATGACGTACGACGATGAGGACAACCTCTTTAACACCATCAACGACATGACCAAACGGTAAGCCGGGTAGCACAGGAATGCGAATGAACACGGCACCTTTCGCGTACCTGTGCTGAACCTCGGACGATCTTCTTAGCTGTCCACAAGGGTGACTTGGAAATCTTCGGCTCCCTCGGGGAGGTGCGCCCAGCCAATATCGCAAGCCTCAAAGTCATCCATAGCTTCAACATGGGTGGACAAGATCACCTCCCCGGACGCGGCGGTGTAATCAATTCGGAAGTTGGCGCGGTCCATCGTCTTCTATTTCCCTTGGTATTGGTCGGGAGTCCCAGAGGATGGGTCCCGACTATTTTTTACAAAATCTGTGTTTCCGTATTCGTATAGCGCCTTTGGCTGATTTTCCCCCGGTGTGGGGGGCCTGTCCATTCGCCATCGCCCTATACCACGGAGGTCTATGAGTCATTCGCGTTCTCATTGCAAGCCTTTGATTTCTCTACGGTATCGTGGAGATAGCGTTAGCGTTGCGAGTTGGTGTTGCGTCCGACAGTCTCACTGAACCTTGCCCTTGTGACACTCCGGGAAGTCCTCGGAAAGCAGTGCCACA
>NZ_JQGC01000108.1 GCF_000743575.1 Devosia riboflavina
TCGACGGCAGCGACGGGCATGGGCGCGTAGAGGTGCGGGAAGAGCGCGCCACCGCGCGAGACCTCCCATTTGAGAGCGGCGGCCACATCGGCGGTGCGGACCGCGACGAGGACGAGATCGCCCTGACCGGCGAAGTGCTTTGCAAGGGTCTCGGCCAGCTGATCAGCGGTCGAGAAGTGGATGTAGCCATCCTGAAAATCGATGGGCATGCCCTGGAACTGCCCGGTCGGCACGGCGGCCTCGTAGGCGGAGCGGGTGGAAATCTTGTAGATGAGCGCGGGGGAGGTCATGGCGCCGGAAGCTATTCAAACCGCCTCGCCATCGCAAGGCTGTGGAGCGATTGTCGGACAGACTTTAAAGGGCGGAAGCTGGGGGTATAGAAATAGGACTATCTTCCCAAATGGGATATTTCTCCTAGCCAAGGCTCCAAACCAGATGCTCTCGCACCGGGCAATATGGGACGGTATCGACGGGGTGGCGAAGCGCCACGGCCTGAGCGTATCCGCCTTGGCGAAGCTGGCCGGGCTGGACCCGACCGCGTTCAACCCCTCCAAGCGCGTCAGCAA
>NZ_JQGC01000109.1 GCF_000743575.1 Devosia riboflavina
TGGTGGAGAGCGGGGTACCCAGCTCGTGGGCGGCGGCGGCAGCGAGGCCATCGAGCGCGTTGAGCTGTTCGTGGCGGGAAAGGGCCAGCTCGGTGGCATTGAGGGCATCGGCGAGCTGGCGGGCTTCGTGGGCGACGCGGTTGATATAGGTGGCGATAAAGACCATGCCGCAGAGCAAAGCCACCCAGATGCCCACCACATAGAGCCGATCGAAGACGAGGCGCGTGCCCGGCTTCCAGGGAAGCGGCATGTGCCAGACCGAAAGGATGGAGGCGATGACGGCGACAAGGATGACGAGATAGACCGTGGCGCGCTGCGGGAGCGTGGTGGCCGAGACCGAGATGGGCGCGAGAAGGAGGAGCGAGAAGGGATTCTGCAACCCGCCGGTGAGGGCAAGGAGCGCGCCGAGCTGGAGGCAATCATAGGCGAGCTGGAAGGCCGCCACTTCGGGGCGCAGGCGATCGCCGGCGCCGTAGCGGAAGATGAAGAAGAGATTCATCACCACCGAAAGCCCGATCAGCGCCAGGCAAGGGGCGAGCGGGGTGGGGTAGCCGAGCACGAATTCGACGAAGAGCACGGCCACGATCTGGCCCCCGACGGCCAGCCAGCGCAGCCAGACCAGGGTTTCCAGCCTGATCGGGCGGAAATTGGGGGTCGGCTGGACGGTGGAAGGCGGGGCGGCAACGGTCATTTTTCGGGTCTCCTCACCCTTTTATCCCTCCGCGATAGGAAGGGTCGGGCCCCATTTCAAGGGCAAAAAACCCGATGCATCCTGTTGATCGCA
>NZ_JQGC01000110.1 GCF_000743575.1 Devosia riboflavina
GTCAGCGCCGCGCTGGCCGACCCGGTGACGATCCGTATCGTCTCCAAGGACCTGCTCTCGACCAACCCGGATGACGTCAAGCTCATCGAGACCTATGAGGCCGCTCTCAAGGCCCAGGGCACCGACCTCGACATCCAGCTCGTCGACCTGCCCTCGTCCGGCTATGCCGACAAGCTCTCGGCCATGCTGCTCTCGGGCGATATCCCGGACCTGATCTATTTCCAGGGCGGCGATGCCAAGATGGCCGAGCAGGGGATCCTCGAAGACTGGAACAACTGGCTCCCGAAGACGACCTATCTCAAGGACGCCCTGTTCCCGCACAATGTCGAGCGCCTCAAGAACTATCCCTACCTGCTCTATGTCTATCCGCCGCGCATTCCGCAGCCGGTGATCCGTCAGGATTGGCTCGAGAAGACCGGCGTTGCCGCTCCGGCGACCGTTGACGACTACGTCACGCTCTTCAAGGCGATCAAAGACGGCGATCTCGATGGCAACGACAAGGCCGACACCTATGGCGTGACCACCGCCGACAACACCAACGAGCTCGACGCCATCTTCAACCAGGCGTTCGGCGTTACCGGCACCTGGATGAAGAACGATGCCGGCGAATGGATTCCCGCCCGCGTCTCGAACGCCGAGAAGGACAAGATCGCCTTCTACGCTTCGCTGCGCGAGCAGGGCCTTTACGAT
This sequence comes from Devosia riboflavina, assembly GCF_000743575.1. Lineage (GTDB taxonomy): Bacteria > Pseudomonadota > Alphaproteobacteria > Rhizobiales > Devosiaceae > Devosia > Devosia riboflavina. The sequence continues at coordinate 691 of NZ_JQGC01000110.1, forward strand.
CCGGAATACATCACGACCAAGTGGGACGTGAAGGAAGACAAGTTCTATTCCGGCCGCGCCGGCGTCATCTTCGGCTCGTCCGCCGAAGTCATCGACATCTATGGTGGCAAGATGAAGCAGGCTCACCCGGAAGTTCCGGGCCTGACTCTTCTCGCTCCGCCCAAGGGCCCGGCCGGTCAGGGCTTGATTGCGCTCGACGTCTCCAAGGAATCGCGTGGCCTCGCCATCGCGACGACGTCCCAGCACAAGGAAGAAGTCGTGAAGTTCCTCGATTTCGTGGCGAGCCCGGAAGGGCAGGCCATCGAGCGCATGGGCTTCGAGGGCGAGCAGTACACCAAGGAAGGCGATACCATTAAGCCGACCGAC
>NZ_JQGC01000111.1 GCF_000743575.1 Devosia riboflavina
AAACGGCACGGCTCGAAGTCTATTGGGGCGACCAGCTGATCGCCACGATCGATCCCTCCAACGCGATGCAGGTCTATTCCTACGTCGTGACCGCGACCGGCAACGCGCAGTTCGACAAGCTGACCTTCAAGGAAGTCGGTTCCTCCGGCACCAATCCGGTGGATGGCCCCGGCACCGAAGGGCACCACGGCACCTATCTCGCCAATATCTCGCTCAGCCAGTCCTTCATCCTCGATGAAGATGCGCTCCAGAACGGCAATCCGGGTGGCGTTGGCGATGATGCAGGGCTCGCAGTCGTCGGCGGCTCGCTCCACATCAGCTGGGGCTCCGATGGCGTCGACAGCGGTGCTGACGGTACGTCCGGCACGGGCGGCTATGTCCAGGACAAGCCCGATGGCGTGGGCGACCGCAGCGTCACCTTCGATCCTGCCAATCCCGTTACTCTCAACGCTACGCTGACCTCTGGCGGCGTCGCCTTAGTCTTCACCGCGAACGAAGATGGTACCGTGCTTATCGGCAAGGCAGGCGACCGGGTCGTCATGGAAGTCAGCCTTTCCGATGACGGGCAGGGCGCGTTCCGCGTCATCCTGCTCGACCAGCTGGATCACCCGCAGAGCGGCACTGAAGATACCATCTCGCTCAAGTTCAACTTCGTCGCGACC
>NZ_JQGC01000112.1 GCF_000743575.1 Devosia riboflavina
GCCAGCAAGCAACACGGTAACGCTTACAAGATCACGCATTTCTATTTCACGAATACGATTGTTTGCATTTCCGCCATGCCGAATACCAGGATAATCAGATGCAAAGCGATACATCTCCTTCATCGCATCCTTGACCTTGTTGTGAGGCCATGTGCCAACCTGGTCACAAATCTGGCCAAGCGTATTGGCATTGACACCTGGGCAGCGCTGACCAATGGCCTCCAACAAGTTCACCTGTTTCTGGATGCAGGTTTTAATGCGCCCCGGAGAGCGATCAGCGCGGAGGTCCCGGACAGCCTCTTCAAACTCGACCATCAGCGGATGGAGATCCGCGTCGCGGGAGGTCGCTTCCTTCAGGTCGCGGATCAACCGAGCGAACACGCCGCTCAGCGTCGGGTTGAGACTGAAAGGACGGCGCAAGTCGTAGCGCAAGCTGTACTTTTCGAGAAAGGCATCGATCAGTAGGAAGTAGCGGTTGGCAAGCGGATCGCCGCCAAGGTCGGCAGCGATGCCATGCGCACGCTCCATGAACTCCAGGAGCGCAAGCGCGCCCCGGAAGGCGGTGGCCTTCGTTTTGCGAAACGCTGAACGGGCCTGGTCGGATTGATCAACAATATCAGCAAGCGTTGTCACATCGGGGGCGATTTCGAAAGCCCCGACGAGTTCCCGGTAGAGTTCGCAAAACAGGTCCTCGGGG
>NZ_JQGC01000113.1 GCF_000743575.1 Devosia riboflavina
TCCCCTTCGACAAGATCAAGATCGACCGCTCCTTCATGCGCGACCTCGACGGGCGCAGCGATAGCCTAGCCATCATCAAGGCGGTGATCGGGCTGGGGCATTCGCTCGGCATGTCGACCACCGCCGAAGGGGTCGAAACCGAGGAGCAGTTGAAGGCCGTGCGCGACCAGGGTTGCAACGAAGTGCAGGGCTTCCTTTTCAGCCCGCCCATCGAAGCGAGCGCCATCCGCAAGCTTCTCGCCACGGAAGCCGAGCGCCTCGGGGCCATGCGCAAGGCGTCCTGATATGGGGCGCAGGGCTGCCCTGCGCCGAAATATCTTGTTTCCGACACATCTTTTCGGTAAGGCCAGCAGCGAAAAATGCGCCACTGCGTCCCGGGGGACCTTGGCGCTTTGTTGTTCCAGCACGAGCCGACCGGAATACCGTTTCCTTTGGGAATCGTGCCAAGACTGGTGACCCTTTCGATGTCCCTGCGCAATATCGCCATCATCGCCCACGTCGACCATGGCAAGACGACCCTCATTGACGTGCTGCTCAAGCAGTCCGGCTCATTCCGCGAGAACCAGCGCGTCGAAGAACGCGTCATGGACTCCAACGATATCGAGCGCGAGCGCGGCATCACGATCC